>JACKHP010000028.1 GCA_020638905.1 Planctomycetota bacterium
TCGAGCGGAAGCACCATTTACCGGTTTGCACCGGACTATCGGGGATTAGCAGTCCTTTCGAACTGTTGTCCCCGTCTCGAGGGCAGGTCATCCAAGCATTACTCACCCTTTCGCCACTCTACTCGTCCCCGAAAGGACTTTCGCGTTCGACTTGCATGCCTAATCCACGCCGCCAGCGTTCATTCTGAGCCAGGATCAAACCCTTCATGATGAAGTAGATTTGTCCTGAGCACCGACGCGACAAAGGATAGGTCACATCGGTGCTTGGGTTGAGCCCCCGGCAAAATGCCGGGCGGCTCCGCTCACTCAAGCAAGCTTGCTACCGGTTTTTCAAAGATCGCGTCGTACGCCAGGCGGACGCAGAGTGCAGCGGCCGCCAAGCCACTGCCTCCTGCCCCTCCTGCTTGCCGTGGGCCCTCTCGGGTCCCCTCCGCAGGAGCTGGCTTTTTCACCTCAGGGGTGAGCGGGAAAGAGTACCGATCCACGCCTGTGGAGCAAGAGGCTAGGTCCGAAAATCTTCGCGAATTCCTGACGCGGGCGAAAGCCTTCGAATTCGGGGCTGAAACGGCACTTTGGGCGGGTCGACAACTTCTCGCGGGGCGAAAGCCCGGTCGGACGGGGCGCGCGCTGCCGCCCGCTCCCCCGCAGAAGTTCCCGTTCCCTGGCCGCAGCCTTCGCCCGGTGTCCGTCGCTCCACCACGGACATGCGTCTCTGCGTTGGCCTGGCGCCGATCCACGAGCCGCGGCGAGGCGATCCGCGGCGGTTCCCGGCCCGAGTGCCGCCATCGCCGCGCTCGCGGCTGTCCCGGCCGTCTCCTCCTTGCCGGCGGCCTCCCGCCCGAGGACCGCGGTGCAGCCACGCGATGCCAGCCAGTCGGCTCACTCCGTCATGGCACACGAGGCCCGGAGAACTCGCGCCGAACCTCGGCGGTCGGTGCGGCGTCGTCCGGACTCGGCCTGGGCCGAGGTGGGCCGATGCCAGCCGGGTCGCTCCCGGGTCCGCTCCACCGAGCGCCTTCCAGCATCTTGCAGCGCCTCGCTCGGCCCCGGAAGAGGGCTGTCGGGAGGCGTACGCCCCCACGCGTGCGCCGCGACACGGCCCGGGCCGTCGACGAGCCTCGGCCGGCGGACGACCGCGCCTCGTGCGACCCTCGCGCTCAGCGCCTCAGGGGATCGTCACGGCCGTGCCGCGCGGAACCAGCTCGAAGAGTTCTTCGACCTCTTCGTTGCGCATGCGCACGCATCCCATCGACTCGTCGAAACCCACGGTCTCGGGGTTCGCGGTCCCGTGGATGCCGTAGCCCGTGACGCCGGGCGAGTTCTCGAAGCCCATCCAGCGCGTGCCGAGGATGTTCGCAGGGTCGCCGAACGGGATGGCGCGGCCCGCGCGGTACCACGTCGGCTCCTTCTGCTTGACCTGGACGACGAACTCGCCCTGCGGCGTGCGGTTCTCTTTGCCCAGGCCCACGCGGTAGGCCACGAGCACCACGTCTCCGAGATACGCCACGAGGCCGTGCTCGCGTCGATCGATCTCGAGTCGCAGCGGGTTGCGCGGGACGAGGATCGTCTGGCCCACGTCGAGCCGTTCGCTCGACATGCCGTTCAACAGTTGCACCAGGCCGACCTCGGGACTGGCGCCGAACTCGCCGGGGAACGTCTTCGTGCACAGCGTCCACAGGTTGTCGTTGGGACGCACCGTGTACTGCGCCACGTCGATGAGCGGCACGATCGACGACGGCTGACGGTTGAGCTCGCGCAGCAACTGGCTCACTGCGTCGTACTCGGCTCCCCTGACCGCGCCCTGGGACAGCGCGAAGGTGACCAACCGTCGGCGCTCGACGGCATCGGAGGTGAGCGACGCGAGTTGCAGCGCGCAGCGTCCCTTCTCCCAGGCCGACTCGGCCTTCGCCATCGCCTCGCGCACGAGCCCCTCGGCTCCCCGCACCTCACCGCGTTCGACCCGCCGCTGCGCCTCCGCCAGCGCGCCGTCCACAGCAGTCCGGCCGTCGCCGGCGGTCGCCTGCGCACTCTCGCGACCCTTCAGCGCCGGCTGCGGACGGTTCGAATCGGCCGGCGGAACCACGACCGACGGCGAGCCCGCGCGGGCGCGGGGCTCCGGCGTGCCCGACGGGCGGTCCTCGACCTCACGTCGTGCCTGGGCCGGCGCCACGTCGACCACCACCGGGCCGCGCGTCGTGCGCGTCCCCGCAGCCTGCACGTCGGGCTCGCCCGCGAAGAACTCGTCGCCGCGCACGAACCACGCGACACCCAGGAGGATCACCACGAACGCCGCCAGCCATCGCCACATGTTGCCGTCCCCGGAAGGAACCAGTTGCCGCCGTCCCGATCGTAGGACCTGGGCGCGCCCGTTCCAGCCTCACGTCGGAACGATTGCGCGACAGCGCCGCGACCTGCAGCGACGGGACGACTCGCTCGCGCTGCCGCGACGAAGCGCGACGCGAGGGGTGCGCGACGTCGGAGAGCAAGGACCGGCCGGCCCCAGGGCCCGAGTTCCTGAGACCTGGGATCCTTGCCAGGTGGGAACACGTCACAGGCCTCAGGCGTCCCGCATCGTGGGCGGGCAGGTCATCGGCTGGTGGACGGCAGTTCCCGGCTCGAGGGAAAAGGCTCAGGATTCGTGGAGGCCGCTGGGACCGACGCGGTTCGCGCCGACTATACCGCGGTCCGGCGGCCGGTCAATCGCACCGGAAGCGATGCCACGGACGCCCCGGTGCGAAGTGCGCGGACACGCGCGACGGACCTGCCTGCCGCACGTCGGAGCTGCTAGCGCAGGCGCGCACCGAGTTTCTCGACCTCGGACACGATGCGCTCGCGCGCCTTGACGACCTCCTTGTCGGTGAGCGTGCGATCGGACGCCTGGAACACGAGGTGGAACGCGATCGAACGCTCATCGTCGGAGAGTGGCGCTCCCCGGTAGACGTCGAAGGACGCCACGCGGCGCAGCGTGCGCGGACCCGCGGCCCGGATCGCCTTCTCGATCTCCTGGACTCCGAGGCGGTAGTCGGCCACGAACGCCAGGTCGATGCTGGCCTCGGGGAAGCGCGACACCGGAACGTACGGCGAGCGGGTGCCCTCGCTCACCGCCAGCGCGCGCACGTCGAGCACGAGCAGCCCGGCCGAGCCTTCGACATCGAAGCGCTGCAGCACGTCGGGCGCCACGGCCCCGAAGCGCGCCACCACGCGGTCGCCGACGAGGGCCCGTGCACTGCGCCGTGCGTGCATCCACGGCATCGAGGCGTCGGGTTCGTCGACCTCGACCCGCGCTCCGCCGATCGAGAGCGCCTCGAGGCACAGATCGAGCACGCCGCGCAGACGACGCACCAGGTCGCGCGCGTCGAGCGCCGAGGTGGACGCCAGCAGCGCGCACACTTCGCGCGACTCGTGCACCGTCGCGTCGGTCATCAGACGATAGCCACGTCCCACCTCGAAGCTGCGCACCTCGTCGGCGTACCGCAGCCAGGCTTCGAGCTTCCCCAGGAGCTCCGGCACCACCGACGGACGCAGATGCGAAGCGTCCTGCTGGAGGGCGTTCGCCAGCCGCGGAAGGCTCGCGCCGGCCGCACCGCCCACGAGCGACAGGGTGCGGTCGCGGATGGTCGAGTAGGCCAGGATCTCGGTGAACGCCCCACGCCCGGCCAGGGCGTCGCGCAGCGTCTCCTCGACCTGCATGAGCGGATCACGCTGCGCCAGCAGGAGCGGTCCACGCGGCGCCTCGGACGGCACCCGGTCGTAGCCCAGCACGCGCCCCACCTCCTCGATCAGGTCTTCCGGCAGGGACACGTCGCGCGTCGCACGCCAGCTCGGCACTCCCACGTCCCAGGTCCCCTCGCCGCTGGAACGGGGCTCGAAGCCGAGCACCTCCAGGCTGCGCTCGACCTCCCCGCCGGCGACCGGGTATCCGAGCAGCCGACTCACGTGCTCGCGCCGCAGCGGGATGCGCACGTCGGGCTGGCTCGGGCGTCCATCGATCCGATACGTGGCGTGCACGGTCGCCTCCGGCCGGATCTGCCGCAGCAGGGCGGCATACCGTCGCACGGCGACCTCGACGAGCGCCGGGTCGAGCGCCTTCTCGAAGCGCGCCAGGGCCTCGGTGCGCAGCCCGAGCCGGCTCGACGTGCGTCGCACGTCACGGCAGTCGAAGCTGGCCGACTCGAGGAACACACGCCGCGTCCCGTCTCCCACCTCGGCATCGGCACCGCCCATGATGCCGGCGATCGCCAGCACGCCCTCGCCGTCGGCGATCATCAGGTCGTCGGGGACGAGGATGCGCTCCTCGCCGTCGAGCGTCACGAGCCGCTCGCCTTCCTCGGCCCGACGCACGACGATGCGATCGCCCCGGATGCGGTCGCGGTCGAAGGGATGCGTGGGCTGTCCCGTGTCGAGCATCACGTAGTTGCTCAGGTCGACCAGCAGGTTGATCGGCCGCATGCCGGTCGCGACGAGCCGGAAGCGCAGCCAGTCGGGCGAGCGCGTCGGCACGTCGTCGACGCACAGTCCCGCGTAGAGCGCGCAACCGTCCGACGCCGGACGTTCGATGCGTGGCCCGAAGTCGCCCGCGCGCAGCGTCGCGTCGAGGTCGAGCGGCCGCAGCTCACGCCCGAAGATGGCCGCCAGTTCGCGCGCGAACCCGTGGTGCCCCCACAGGTCGGGACGGTGGGTGATGCTCTTGTTGTCGATCTCGAAGACGACGTCGGTCAGCCCCGGCACCGCCCCGATGGGCGTGCCGACGGGCAGCGCCGGATCGAGCACCAGGATGCCGTCGTGCTCCGGCCCCAGACCGATCTCGTCCTCGGCACAGATCATCCCGTGGCTCTCGGTGCCGCGGATCTTGGCCTTCTTGAGCTTGAGGCCGTTGGGCAGCGCGGTCCCCACCGGGGCGTAGACGATCTTCTGCCCCGCCGCGACGTTCGGCGCTCCGCACACGACCTGCACCGGCTCGTCGGCGCCGAACGCGACCGTGTTGAGCGTCAGGCGGTCGGCGTCCGGGTGGCGTCCACTCTGGAGCACCTCGCCCACCACGACCCCGGGCAGCTGCGCCGCCTGGTCGACGAAGCCCTCGATGAGGGCCGAGCGCATCGTGAGCTCGTGCGCGATCGTGGCCACGTCGAGTCCGGTCAGGTCGACGTGGTCGCTCAGCCAGTTCAGGGAGAGGTGCATCGGGTGTCCTCGGCGTCCGGACGGCGCGCCGGACAGGCGCTCAGAACTGCTGCAGGAAGCGCGGGTCGCCGCTCATCATCCAGCGCACGTCCTCGATGCCGTAACGCATCATGGCCAGGCGCTCGAGACCCATGCCGAAGGCGAAACCCGAGACCCGCGTCGGATCCATCCCGCCGCCCTTCAGGACCTCGGGGTGGACCATGCCGCAGCCCAGCATCTCGAGCCACGTGTCGTCGGAGCCCGCCCGCCGCATGTCGAGTTCGAACCCCGGCTCGACGAACGGGAAGTAGTGCGGGCGCAGGCGCACCTCGACCGTCCCACCGAACAGGCGGCTCAGGACGAGCGTGAGCACGCCCTTGAGGTCGGCCACGGAGACCCCCTCGTCGATCATCAGGCCCTCGACCTGATGGAAGGTGTGCTCGTGGGTGGCGTCCTGTTGCTCGTTGCGGAAGACCCGTCCGGGCGCGATGACGCGCAGCGGGACCTTGCCGTTCGCACGCATCATGGCCCGCAGCTGCACGGGCGAGGTGTGCGTGCGCATGACCTGGCCCGACTCGAGCCACATCGTGTCCTGCATGTCGCGCGCCGGGTGGTGCGACGGGATGTTCAGCAAATCGAAGTTGAAGCGCTCGGTCTCGACCTCGGGACCGTCGACGACGCTGAAGCCGAGGCCCATGAAGATGGCCTCGATTTCGCGCCGGACCCGGGTGATGGGATGCAGGTGTCCGCCGCCGACGGCGATCGAGGGCTCGCTCGGGTCGAAGCGCGTGTCGGCCGTCTCGGCCGCGTGCCGCGCCGAGAGGAACGCCTCGCGCTTGCTGCCCAGCGCGGCCTCGAGCGTGGCGCGCGCCTCGTTGACCGCCTGACCGAACGCCGAGCGCTCCTCGGCGGGCAGGTCCTTGATGCCGCGCATCATGCCGAGCAGTTCGCCCTTGCGGGCGAGATCGGTGCGCTCGATGGCTTCGAGCGCCTCCTCGGAGCCGGCCGCGTCGATGCGCTCCAGGACCTCGCGCGTCAGCGTCTGCAGGCGCTGCTTCATGCCCGGTCCGGCTCCCACGTCACCCAAGGTCGGCTCGCCCCGGGCGCGCGCAGCGCGCCGACGCCCGGGTCGCGGTCCACCGTCAGGCGGCGGCCACGGAACGCACGAGGGCGGAGAAGGTCTCCGGCTCGCGCGCCGCCATCTCGGACAGCACCTTGCGGTCGAGCTCGATGCCCGCCTTCTTGAGCTGGTTCATGAACACGCTGTACGTGGTGCCCTCGGCGCGCACGGCGGCGTTGATGCGGATGATCCACAGCTTGCGCAGGTCGCGCCGCTTGAGGCGGCGGTGGGCGTAGGCGTAGGCGCCGGCGCGCAGCGTCGTGGGCTTCGCGCTGCGCAGGTTCTTGCTGCGCTGACCGCGGTAGCCCTTCGCGCGCTTGAGGACCTTCTTGACGCGCTTGTGGTGCGCGACGTTCGAACGGACACGAACCATGGTTCTGCTCCTCGAGCCGAGCGGCGTGCACCGCCGTCGGACTCGTCGTGCGGGGGGTCAGCGACCCGGGGCGATGAGCTGCTTGTAGGTCTTGGCCAGCTTGCCGATCACGAGGTCACTGCCCCGCAGACGGCGCTTCGCCTCACCGCTCATGCCGGCCTTGTAGTGGCGGGCACCGGGCTTGCGGCGCTTCACCTTGCCGGTCTTGGTGATCTTCATGCGCTTGGAGATGGACTTCTTGGTCTTGAGCTTGGGCATGTCTCTCGGGCTCCTCGAGCGATCGCGCGCGGTGCGCACGGGGCTCGTCAGGACGGCTGCTGCTGCTGGGTCTTGCTGGGAGTGGGCTGGGGCACGGCGTTCTTGGGCTGCAGGATCATCACCAGACGATTGCCTTCCATGCGCGGCTCGCGTTCGACCTTCGCGACGTCGGCGAGGTCATCGCGGAACTTCAGCATGACCTGCAGGCCGCGGTCGCGGAAGCCGTGCTCGCGACCCCGGAACAGCATGTTCACCTGCAGCTTGTCACCATGGATCAGGAACTCGCGCGCCTTGCGCATCTTCGTCTCGAGGTCGTGCGTGTCGATCTTCGGGCGGACCCGGACCTCCTTGATCACGACCTGGTGCTGCTTCCTCTTGGCTTGGTGCTCCTTCTTCTTGGCGAGGTACTTCTGCTTGCCGAAGTCGAGCAGCTTGCAGACCGGGGGGCGAGCCTCGGGCGCCACCTCGACGAGATCGAGGCCCTTCTCGCGGGCCATCTCGAGGGCGAGGTGCGTGTCGATCACGCCGAGCTGATTGCCGCTGTCGTCGATGAGACGGACCTGTCGGATCCTGATCTCGTCGTTGATGCGTACCTTGGTCTGAGCCGTAACCCGTCCTCCGATGTGATGCTGGAAACTCGACAGCCCCCGCCGTCACGTGCCGCCGGGGGCTGGGATGTCGCCGCCGACCCCGGGTCAGCGGCGCTCGACCACCTCCTTCTCGAGGCGTTCGAGGAACGTCTCGAGGGGCATGGCCCCCAGCTCTCCGTCGTCCCGAGACCGCACGGAAACGGTCGATTCGCGGATTTCGCGGGCTCCCAGTATGGCCACGTACGGGACTTTTTCAAGTCGGGCGCGCTTGATTTTGGGCCCGATGGGTTCGCTGGCCGCATCGAGCTCGGCCCGCAGGCGCAGGCCGCGCAGCCGGTCGACCAGTTTTCGCGCCTCGTCGAGCTGCTCGTCGGAGATCGGCGCGACGACCACCTGGACGGGCGCCATCCAGGTCGGAAAGGCCCCCGCATAGTGCTCGATGAGCACCCCCATGAGGCGCTCGAGGCTGCCGAACGGCGCCCTGTGGATCATGATCGGGCGCTGCCGGGTGCCGTCCTTGGCCGTGTAGAGCAGGTCGAAGCGCTGGGGCAGGTTGTAGTCGACCTGCGCCGTCCCGAGCTGCCATTCGCGGTCGAGGGCGTCGGTCACGACGAAGTCGAGCTTCGGGCCGTAGAAGGCCGCCTCGCCCTCCTCGACCGTGTACGCGAGGCCCATCTCCTCGCAGGCCCGCACGATCTCGGCCTGGGCGCGCTCCCAGAGTTCGGGCTCGCCCACGAACTTGCCCCCCTCTTCGGTGCCGCGGGTGCCCACCCGCGCCTGGACCGGGAGGCCGAACGTGGCCAACGCGAAGCGCACCAGCTCGACCACCGAGACGAACTCGTCGAAGAGCTGCTCGGGGGCCACGAACAGGTGCGCGTCGTCGACGGTGAAGCCGCGCACGCGCTTGAGGCCTCCGAGCTCGCCGCTCTTCTCGTAGCGATAGACCGTACCGAACTCGGCCAGCCGCAGCGGCAGGTCGCGGTAGCTGCGCAGGTCGCTCTGGTAGATCTGGATGTGGTGCGGGCAGTTCATCGGCTTGAGGCAGAACTCCGCGCCCTCGGCGTCGCCCATGACGGGGAACATCGAGTCGCCGTAGTTCTGCCAGTGCCCGCTCGTCTCGTACAGGTGCTTGCGGCCGATGTGCGGCGTGACCACGCTCTGATACCCGCGCTTGCGCTGCTCGTCGACCAGGAACTCGCGCAGCACGTCGAGGATCACCGTCCCACGCGGCAGCCAGAGCGGCAGCCCGGGACCGACCTCGTCGCTGAAGTGGAACAGCTTGAGCTGCTTGCCCAGCTTGCGGTGGTCGCGCTTGACGGCCTCTTCGAGGTTGTGCAGATGGCGCTTCAGGTCGTCGGCGCTGGCGAAGCACGCCGCGTAGATGCGCTGCATCATCGGGTTCTTCTCGTCGCCCTGCCAATAGGCCCCGGCGATCGTGAGCAGCTTGAAGTGCGCCTTGGCCAGCTTCCCGGTCGACGGCACGTGGGGACCACGACAGAGGTCGACGAACGCCTCGCCCTCGTCCCGCGCGCGGTTGTGATAGAAGCTGATCGTCTCGCCCGCGGGAAAGCCGCGGATGAGGTCGCACTTGTAGCGGTCGCCGCGCGCCTCCCATGTGGCCAACGCCCGCTCGTACGGAACCTCCTCGCGCACGAACTCCTGGTCGGCTGCGATGATCTCGTGCATGCGCGCCTCGATGCGCTGCAGGTCGTCCTCCTTGAGGCGCCGGCCGTCGGCGAAGTCGAAGTCGTAGTAGAAGCCCGACTTGATCGTGGGACCGATGCCCAGCCGCACCGAGTCGCCGCCGAACAGGTCGATCACCGCCTGGGCCATGACGTGCGCCGTGCTGTGGCGCATGAGCTCGAGCCCCGCGGGCGAGTCGGCCTTGACGATCGACACCGTCTCGCCCGAGTGCAACGGACGGGACAGGTCGCGCACCTCGCCCCCGACCTCGACGCCCAGGGCGGCCTTCGCGAGCCCTGGCCCGATGTCGGCGGCCAGGTCGGCGCCGGTGGCCCCCGCCGGCAGGCTGCGCCGGCTGCCGTCGGGCAGGACGATCTCGATCCCGGCGCTCACGACGCGGCCTCCTCGGCGGGCGCGCCTTGCGATGCACCACCCTGCGGCGCGCGCGCCGGCAGCACCGCCACGCCCGCCTCGGCGAGCTGCGGCGCGGGGATGGTCGTCGGCGCCCCCGTCATGAGGCACGCCGCCTGGGCCGTCTTCGGGAACGCGATCACCTCGCGGATGCTGTCCTCGCCGGCCAGGATCATCACCAGCCGGTCGAGTCCGACCGCGAAGCCCGCGTGCGGCGGCGCACCGTAGGTGAAGGCGTCGATCACGAAGCCGAAGCGCGCGTCGATCTCGTCCTCCGGGAGCCCGATGGCCTGGAACACGCGTCGCTGCGTGGCGCTGTCGTGGATGCGCACCGAGCCCGAGCCCAGCTCGCTGCCGTTCAGCACGAGGTCGTAGCTGCGCGCGAGCGTGTTCTCGGGATCGCGCTCGAGCTGTCCCGGGGTCTCTTCGAGCGGACTGCAGAAGGGATGGTGCGCGGGCGACAGCGCGCCCGTGCTCTCGTCGCGCTCGAACATCGGGAAGTCGACCACCCACAGGAAGTCGAGCCGCTGCGAGTCGACGAGGCCGAGCGTGCGCCCGATCTCGAGACGCACCGCGCCGAGCGCGGCCGCCGAGATCTTGAACGTGTCGGCCACGGCCAGCAGCACGTCGCCGTCGCTCGCGCCGGTGGCCGCGACGAGCTGCGCGCCGAGATCGGCCTCGAGGAACTTGGCGATGCCGTCCGAGAGCGAGCCCCGTCCGTCGGGACCGACCGAGACCTTGGCCCAGGCGAGCCCCTTGGCCCGGTGGTCCTTGGCCAGCTTCTCGAGGCGCTTGATCTGGCCGCGCGAAACCGGCGCGGCCAGCATGCGGACGCGTCCGCCGGACTTCGCGCAGTCGCCGAAGACCGCGAAGCCGCAGCTCCGCACGAGATCGGTCACGTCGGCCAGTTCGACGCCGAAGCGCGTGTCGGGCTTGTCGCTGCCGTAGCGGCGCATGGCCTCGGTCCAGGTGATGCGCGGGAAGGGCAGCGGCGGCGTCTCGCCACGCACGCCCCCCACGGCCGCGGCGACGACCTCGCTGATCGTCTCCTGCACCTGCTCTTCTCCCACGAACGACATCTCCATGTCGAGCTGGGTGAACTCGGGCTGGCGGTCGGCGCGCAGGTCCTCGTCGCGGAAGCACTTGACGATCTGGAAGTACTTGTCCATGCCCGCGACCATCAGGATCTGCTTGAAGATCTGCGGGCTCTGCGGCAGCGCGAAGAACTTGCCGGGATGCACCCGGCTGGGCACCAGGTAGTCGCGCGCGCCCTCGGGCGTGGCCTTGGTGAGCACCGGCGTCTCGATCTCGAGGAAGCCCCGCGCGTCGAGGGCGTTGCGCAGCGCGAGCAGCAACTTGTGCCGCAAGGCGAGCGCCGCCTGCGGACGAGGCCGACGCAGGTCGAGATAGCGGAAGCGCAGCCGCAGCTCGTCGGAGACGTTCTCGGCGCCGATCTCGAAGGGCGGCGTCCTGGCGGGACCGAGCACGCGCAGCTCGGTCGCCAGCACCTCGACCTCGCCCGTGGCGCGCTCGGCGTTCACCTGCCCGTCGGGACGGGGACGCACCGTGCCCACGACGTGCACGACGCTCTCGGGCTTCAGCGCGCGCGCGGCCGTGCGCAACGCCTCGGACACCGTCTCGTCGAAGCTCACCTGCGTGATGCCGTAGCGGTCACGCAGATCGAGGAACAGCAGCGCGCCCATGTCACGATGGGACGCGACCCATCCCGAGAGGCCGACGGTCTGGCCCGTGTGCGAGGCGCGCAGTTCCCCGCAGGTATGCGTCCGGATCCCTTGGTCGATCATCCCGGTGATCCTATGAAAACGCCCCCCCCGCCGCGAGAGCGTCCGCGGTGCCGGAGGGGGCGTGGGGAGGGTCGCACGGCGGACGCGGCGCCGTCGTCCGGCGCGGCCCCGTCCCGCACTCGACGGCTCAGATCCTCGGTGCGCCGGCGTAGCGCAGACGCATCAGGGCGCGCTGCAGCGCGGCCTCGGCGCGGGCCACGTCGACCGTCTCGTCGTGCGAACGCAGCCGTGCTTCCGCCCGCTTCTTGGCCTCGGTTGCGCGGGCCACGTCGATGCTCTCGGTGGGATCGGCGAAGTCGACCAGCAGCAGCACATGGTTCTGGAAGATCTCGACGAAACCGCCGCCCGTGACGAACTTCATGTCGGGCACGCCGTCGGCCGGACGGATCCGCGTCAGGCCGAGTTCGAGCGACGACATGAGCGGCGCGTGGCGCGGCAGGACGCCGAAGGCGCCCTTCGATCCCGGCACCGCCACGTACTTGGCCTCGCCGGACCAGATCGGTCCGTCGGGACTGCGCATCTCGACGTAGAGCGCTCTCCCCATGCGGACGGCCTCCGGCATCGGACTCAGGGTCACTTCTTGGCTCCGGCCTTCATCTCGGCGGCGCGGGCGACGACCTGGTCGATGCTGCCCTGCATGTAGAAGGCCTGCTCGGGGATCTCGTCGTGGTCGCCGCGCACGATCTCCTGGAACGAGCGCACCGTGTCCTCGACCTTGACGTACTCGCCCTTGCGGCCGGTGAACTGCTCGGCCACCGCGAACGGCTGCGAGAGGAAGCGCTGCAGCTTGCGGGCGCGGCCGACCAGCTGCTTGTCCTCCTCGCTGAGCTCGTCCATGCCCAGGATGGCGATGATGTCGCGCAGCTCCTCGTAGCGCTGCAGGATCTGCTGCACCTGACGCGCGGTGTCGTAGTGCTCCTGTCCGATGAGGCGCGGATCGAGCATGCGCGACGTCGAGAGCAGCGGGTCGACAGCCGGGTAGATGCCGAGCTCGGCGATGCGGCGCTCGAGGCGGATCGTGCTGTCGAGGTGGGCGAAGGTCGCCACCGGCGCCGGATCGGTGTAGTCGTCGGCCGGCACGTACACCGCCTGCATCGACGTGATCGAGCCCTTGTCGGTGGATGTGATGCGCTCCTGGAGCGCGCCCATCTCGGACGCCATCGTGGGCTGGTAGCCGACGGCCGACGGCATGCGTCCGAGCAGCGCCGACACCTCGGAACCCGCCTGCACGAAGCGGAACACGTTGTCGACGAACAGCAGCACGTCCTTGCCCAGGTCGTCGCGCAGGTACTCGCAGAGCGTGAGCGCGGTGAGCGCCACGCGCAGACGCGCGCCCGGCGGCTCGTTCATCTGGCCGAACACCAGCGTGGTGTTCTTGAGCACGCCCGACTCCTCCATCTCGAGATAGAGGTCGTTGCCCTCACGGGTGCGCTCGCCCACGCCGGCGAAGGCGCTGTAGCCCTCGTGCGCGGTGGCGATGGCGTAGATGAGCTCCTGGATGAGCACCGTCTTGCCCACGCCCGCGCCGCCGAAGAGTCCGATCTTGCCGCCCTTCGCGAAGGGGCACAGCAGGTCGATGACCTTGATGCCGGTCTCGAAGACCTCGGTCACCGGCTTCTGCACCTCGAACTTCGGCGCCGGGTGGTGGATCGGACGGGTCACGTCGGTGTTCACCGGACCCTTTCCGTCGATCGGGTGGCCGAGCATGTTGAACATGCGGCCCAGCGCCACCTCTCCCACGGGGATGCTGATCGGCGCGCCCGTGTCGACGGCACCCATGCCGCGGCGCAGGCCGTCGGTGGTCGACATCGCCACGCAGCGGGCCACGTCGTCGCCCAGGTGCTGCGCCACCTCCGCCGTCACGTCGATGTCCCGGGCGGGATCCTCGATCTTGATGGCGTTGTAGATGTTGGGCAGCTCGTTGGTGGGGAAGCGCACGTCCACCACGGGACCGACGACTTCGATGATGGTTCCCGTCGCCACAGTCAGACTCCTCGTGTATCTCGGATGGCTACTTCAGGGCTTCCGCACCGGACGAGACCTCGAGCAGCTGGCTCGTGATCGACTCCTGGCGGGCTCGGTTGTACTGGCGCCGCAGCGCCTTGATCATGTCGTCGGCCGCGTCGGTGGCCTGCTTCATGGCGTTGCGGCGGAAGGTGAACTCCGACGCGAGCGCCTGCAGGATGGCGGCGTAGATCTTGACCTCGATGAACTTCGGGAGCAGGTCGCGCAGCAGCTGCTCGGGACTCGGCTCGATGATGAAGTCGGCCGACGCGACGGCCTCGTCGGGCGCCGCCTCGGCGCCCTCGGCCAGCAGCTCCTCGGGGCGGATCGGCAGGATCGTCACCGCCGTGGGACGCTGCCGCGCTGCCGACAGGAACGCGGTGAAGACGATGCGCACCTCGTCGACGTCGCCGTCGAGGAACGCCTTCGACAGCTCGTGGGCGATGCCACGCACGCGCGTGAAGTCGAGCTTCTCGACCACGTCGTCGTACTTGCGGTGGATCGTCCGCCCCCGGGCACGCAGCAGGATGTCGCCCTTGTTGCCCAGGACGTACAGCCGCTGCTCGGTCTTCGCCTCGGCCAACAGCGCCTGCACCATGCGCACGATGTTGGCGTTGTAGCCGCCGCACATGCCCTTGTCGGACGACACGACGAGGTTGGCCGTGGTCACGACGTCGCGCGCACCCAGCAGCGGCGACAGGTCGGCGCTCACCGCGCCCGAGAGCCGCCCCACCATCTCCTGGATCTTGCCGGAGAACGGACGGGCCGCCTCGGCCCGCATCTGCAGCCGCTTCAGCTTCTGCGTGGCCACCATCTCCATGGCGCCCGTGATCTGCTGGATGTTCTTGACACCAGTGATCCGGGTCTTGAGTTCCTTGGTGCCCTTGGCCATGTCGTCCTCGTGACGGGGTCAGCTGCTCGCGTGGGTCGCGCCGCGCGCTCAGGCGCCCTGGAAGCTGCTCTTGAAGGAGGCGATGGCCGCCTTGAGCCGGTCGCGCACGTCGTCCTCGAGCTTGCCGCTCGACGTGATGGCGTCGAGCACGTCCTGGTGGCTGGCGTGCATGTAGGCCACCACGCCGGCCTCGAACGAGCGCACCTGCTTGACATCGAGGTCGTCGAGGTAGCCGTTCGTTCCGGCGAACACCGACACGATCTGGTCGACCACGGGCATCGGCGAGTACTGTCCCTGCTTGAGCAGCTCGACCAGGCGCTCGCCGCGCGTGAGCTGGCGCTGGGTGTTCTCGTCGAGGTCGGAGCCGAACTGGGCGAAGGCCGCCAGCTCGCGGTACTGGGCGAGGTCGATGCGCAGTCCGCCGGCGGTCTTCTTCATGGCCGGGATCTGCGCCGAGCCACCCACGCGGCTGACCGAGATGCCCACGTTCACCGCCGGACGCACGCCGGCGTTGAACAGGTTGCTCTCGAGGAAGATCTGCCCGTCGGTGATCGAGATCACGTTCGTCGGGATGTAGGCCGACACGTCGGCCTCCTGCGTCTCGACGATCGGCAGCGCGGTGAGCGAGCCGCCCCCGGCCGTGTAGAGCTTGGGGTTGAACTCGTGCGCGGTGCGCGACAGCTTCGCGGCGCGCTCGAGCAGGCGGCTGTGCAGGTTGAACACGTCACCCGGGAACGCCTCGCGTCCCGGAGGACGACGCAGCAGCAGCGAGACCTGACGCCAGGCCACCGCGTGCTTGTACAGGTCGTCGTAGATCACGAGCACGTGGCCGCCCTTGTCGCGGAAGTACTCGCCCATGGCGCAGCCGCTGAACGGTGCGAGGTACTGCATCGACGCCTGGTCGGACGCAGGCGCGGACACGACGATGGTGTAGTCCATCGCGCCGGCCTTCTCGAGCTCGGCCACGACGGTCTTGACCGTCGACTGCTTCTGGCCGACCGCGACGTACACGCAGATGACGTCGCCGCCCTTCTGGTTGATGATCGTGTCGATGCAGATCGCGGTCTTGCCGGTCTGGCGGTCGCCGATGATGAGCTCGCGCTGTCCGCGGCCGATCGGGATCATGGCGTCGATGGCCTTGATGCCGGTCTGCATCGGCTGGCGCACGGGCTCGCGCTCGAGCACCGACGGCGCGGGATGCTCGACGAAGCGCCGCGTCTCGGCGGCGATCGGGCCCTTGCCGTCGAGCGGGTCGCCGAGGGCGTTCACCACGCGGCCGAGCAGCGCCTCGCCGGCCGGGACCGAGATGATCTCGCCCGTCGACTTGACGATGTCGCCTTCCTTGATGTACTGGTCGGAGCCGAGCAGCACGCAGCCGACGTTGTCCTGCTCGAGGTTCAGGGCCACGCCGCGGATGCCGCCCGGGAACTCGAGCAGCTCGGACATCATGCAGTTGTCGAGGCCGTGGATGCGCGCCACGCCGTCACCCACCTGGATGACCGTGCCGACGCTCTCCATCTTCAGGGAGTCGTCGAAGTGGGCGATCTCCTTCTTGAGGATGGCCGTGACTTCGGAGGGCTGGAGCTTCATGGAATGATCCGTTCCGTGTTCAGCTTCGGGACGCCAGCGGCGCCGTGAGCAGCGAGTCCTGCAGCATCTCGAGGCGGCGCTTGAGGCTGCCGTCGATCATGCGCGATCCGATCGTGACCCTGATGCCGCCGAGCAGCGAGGCCTCGACCGACTCGACCAGGGTGATGTCCTTGCCCGTGATGCGGGCGAGTTGCGTCTTGAGCCGGGCGCGCACGTCGTCGCCGAGCGGCACCGCCGACTCGACCTTGGCGATCTCGCGCCCGGACGCCGCGCGTGCCACCTCGTCGAACACGCGCCCGAACCCGGGCAGCAGTCCGGCGCGTCCCTTGTCGGACAGCAGCAGCACGGTGTGCGAGAGCAGCTCGCTCACCGACGGCCCCATGACCTGCTCCAGGATCGCGCGCTTGCGGTCGCGCCCCAGCCGCGGGTTCGCGAGCTCGGTGCGCAGGTCGGGGTTCTCGGCGAGCACCGCGTCGAGATCGCCGAGTTCGGCCTCGACGGTCTCGGTCACGCCGGCCTCGTGGGCCAGCTCGTAGAGCGCCGTCGCGTAGCGGCGGAGGATGAGGTCGGCGGACGTCATGTCAGTTGCCGACGCCCTTGAGGCCTTCGACCACGTCGTTGGCCAGACGCAGGTAGTCGTCGCCCTCGAGCGAGCGTCCGACGACCTTGCTCGCCACGGCCATGCCGAGGCCCACCGCCTCGCGGCGGATGTCCTCGACGGCCTGGGTGCGCGCCAGCTCGATCTCGCGCAGCGCGCGCTCGACGCGATCACTCGCGTCGGCCTCGGCCTTCGAGAGGATCGTGCTGCGCATCGCCTCGGCGTCGGCGCGGCCCTTCTCGCGCAGCGCCGCGACCTCGGTCTCGACGTTCTTGATGCGGTCCTTGTACTCGGCCAGCATGCGCGAGGCGTCCTCGCGGTCCTTCTCGGCCCGCGCGATGGCCTCCTCGATGCGCAGCTCGCGCGCCTCGACGCCGGTCAGGATCGGCTTCCAGGCGTACTTGGTGAGGATGAAGAGCAGGCCGCCGAACGTGAGCAGCGTGAGCCAGAACGCCCCGGGGTCGAACGACAGCGGGTTGAAGTCGCCGGCCGCCAGGAGGGAGCTCGAGAGGGTCATGTCGGTGATCCGAGTCGAGGAGACGAGCGCTCGGGGACGAGCGCGTCGGGGCGGTCCGTCATCCGGTGCCCCGGGACCGGACGCCGGACGACGGGAGCGCGATCCCGTCGTCCGGCGCATGCGGCGATCGACGAGTCGATCAGCCGCCGATGCCGGCGACGTGCTTGGCGACGTCACCCGCGGCACCCAGGTAGCCGGAGGCACCCAGGGCGAGCAGCAGGCAGACGACGACGGCGAACAGCGTCGCGCCTTCGATGAAGGCGGCGGTGATGATCATGCCGCCCTTGATGTCGCCGGCCGCCTCGGGCTGCCGGGCCATGCCTTCCATCGCCGCGGAGGCGAGACGACCGATGCCGCCGCCGCCACCGAGGAGCGCCACACCGGCACCGAGTCCGGCGCCGAGACCGACAAGACCAAGACCGAGCGAGAGGTCCATCTGACTTCTCCAGTTGATGTTGCAGAGGGCCGCGGTTCCGACGACCCCGTGGGACGAAGGGTTGATCAGTGCTCGGGGTGAACCGCGGCCCCGATGAAGACGATCGAGAGGTACGTGAAGATGTAGGCCTGCACGAAGCAGACGAACAGCTCCAGGCAGTAGATGGCGATGGCCATGAGCATCACGGGCGTGCCGATGACGTAGCTGTTGAAGAAGTACGTCAGGCCGAACAACCCGAGCACGATGAGGTGGCCCGCGGTCAGGTTCGCGAAGAGACGAATCATGAGCGCGGCGGGCTTCACCAGCATGAGCAGGATCTCGAGCACCGCGATGAAGACCGCCACCGCCACGGGCACGCCGTGCGGGGCGAAGTTCTTCCAGTGCTTGCCGAAGCCGTGCTCCTTGATGCCGGACAGGTTGATCACGATGAACGTCGTCAGCGCGAGCGCGCCGGTGACGGCGAGGTTCGCGGTGGCCGTGCCGCCGATCGACCCGAGCGGCATGAGTCCCAGCACGTTCATCATCAGGATGAAGAAGAACTGGGTCAGGAACAGCGACACGAAGGCCTTGCCGTGGTGCTTGCCCATCACCGCGTAGACCATGTCGTCGCGCACGAACAGCACGAGCGACTCGATCAGGCCGTAGAAGGCGCCCTTCGGCGCGCGCCCGGCCAGGGCCCGCCCGCGCCTCGCGACGGGCAGGAACAGCAGCAGCAGCAGCCCGCAGGCCAGCCACATCACCGTGGTGATGTTGTAGAGCATGAAGCCCGAGCCGCCGCCGAACTCGGCCGCGTAGTACTCCTGGAACTCGTGCGCGTCGTGGAACGTGACCGGGTGGTGCTCGCTGCCCGCCAGCGGGTGCCCTTCTTCGTCGTGCGCGTAGGGCTTCACGAAGCCGAAGCCTTCGCGGCCGCCCCACCAGATGCCGACCAGCGGGTGCGGGACGAGGTGCCCGAAGAGCTCCATGAACAGCGACGCGTCGCCTTCACGGCTCACGGCCTCGTGCTCGGCGGCGCCGTGGTCGGCGGACGAGTGCTCCTGGGCGGGCGCGTGCTCGTCGATGACGGGCGCTCCGGCCAGCAGCAGTCCGAGGACGAGGGTCAGCAAGGAGGTCATGCCCGTTCCTCACGAGTCGGAGCGCGGCGCAGGGTCAGCCGCAGTTCGAGGGCCGTCAGCAGGACGTACCCCATGAAGAAGGCGATCAGGAAGGTGAACTTCGGCGCCTGCTCGACGAGCAGCGCGAAGGCCAACGTGCCCACCAGACAGCCCGCCATGCGCAGGCCGGTGCCGTACGCGAACGCGCGCAGGAAGCGCTGGTTGTCGGTGCCGTGCAGCGTGCGCGCCAGCAACACGTACGAGGGCACCATGACGGCCAGGGCCAGGCCCCAGCCGCAGAGCGTGCCGAGCACGTAACGCTCCTCGACGAACACCGGGCGCACCAGCATCAGGCCTGGGACGACCAGCGTGAGCAGCGTGGTGCCCACCGCGAACACGACGTCACGTCGGCTCATCGGGCGGCGGCTCCTCGTCCTCGGCGTCCTTGCGCTTGCGGCGCGAGCCCCATCCGTCGACGGCCATGACGACCGAATACATGCCCGCACCCATGCCGAGCAGGGCGCCGACGAGGAGGAAGATCGGACCGGTCTGCAGCCATTGATCCAGCTGGTATCCGCCGTAGCTGAACAGCGCGGCCAGGAGGGCCAGACGCGTTCCCAGATCGGCGTACTTCAGGAGGTCGGACGAGTTCCCGCGCCGTGGCCCGGTCACGATCGGGCGGCCTCTCGGACAGGTCTGCGACCCACCCTCGTGGCCTCCTGGAACCGTGTTTTTGGACCGCGGTGCGGAAAGGGTTGGGATCGTACGGATGCTGCGCGACGAATCAAGCCTCGCGCCTCCGAAAGCCACAGAATGCCGAGCAACTCCCGGCACGACCACGCGTCCCCCGCGGGGACGCGCGCTCGCGGGAGCTGCGGCGCCGGACTCGTCAGCATCTGCTGCCGCCGGGCGGTCCGGTCGCGCGCTCCGGCCCGCCCTCGCCGGCCCCCTCGTGGACTTCCCCGCCCGCCTCGAGCCCGGCCTGCTCGGCGCTCCCGGCCCACGACGCCGCGGCATGCGCGAGCGTGGCCGGCTGGTCGACCGGCTCGTCGCCCCCCGCGGCGGAGGGCGACTCGCCCTCCGGATCGGCGCTCTCGTCGCCGCTCCCGTCCCCCGGAGCGGGCGCACCTCCGGGGTCGGCTCCGTCGCCCGGCGTCGACTCGGGGCCTGGGGCGACGCCCTCCGGCGAACCTGCGTCGGCAGGGCCGGCCTGCTCCTCGGACGCCTCGCCCGGGGCCGCGGCGTCGGCGCCAGGCGTGCTCTCGGACTCGACCAGTCCGAGCTCGACGAGCAACGACTGCCAGGCCGCGGGCTCGACGCCCAGGGCCTCGCGGCGACGCTCGAGGCGCGCGATCCACGCCTGTCGCTCGTCGTCGTCGAGTTGCGCCTTCTCGCGGATGGCGGCCAGTTCGGCGGACGTGCTCTGCGACTCGGACCGCGCGCGCTCGAGATCGCCCTGGGTCACCGCCAGCACCGTGCGCAACTGTTCGAGCTCGGCCTGGGACGCGGCCAGATCGCCGCGCACCGCCGCCAGCTCGCCATTCACGGCGGACACGTCCGCCTGGACCCCGTCGTAGTCTCCCTGCAGGCGCTGGTAGGCCTGCTCGGCGGCGATCACCTCGCCGTACAGCCGGTCTTCCTGGGCCCGCAGCGACGAGAGCTGCTGGTCGAGGGACTGGACGTGGGCGGTCTCGATCGCGATGCGATCGAGCTGCGCCTCGCTCGCGCGGCGCAGGTTGGGCAGCGCCGCCGCTCCGGGCAGCCGCTGGGACGCCTGCCGGCTCACGCCGCAACCCGCCGCGAGCAGCAGCAGGCCCAGCAGGGCGACGCCGGCCGCCCGCGACCGCGTCGTGTCCCCCGCCCGCTCGTCGCGGGACGCAGGTTCGGCGGAGGACGGGCGAATCGCACTCACGGCGCCCAGCATACCGCGCGGGAGCCCGTCCCCCGAGGGGCAGTCGACACGGGCCGGGCCGATCTCCACAATGCCCGATCGGCCGGGACACGCCCCGCGCCCTTCCGCGACACGACAGGAGCAGATCGCCCCATGGAACGCACGCTCATCATCATCAAGCCCGACGGAGTCCAGCGCGGCCTGATCGGACGCATCGTCGGCCGCTTCGAGGACAAGGGACTGAAGGTCGTGGGCTGCCGCTTCCGCAAGCTCGACGAGTCGCTGCTGGCCGAGCACTACTCGGCCCACAAGGAGCGTCCCTTCTACAAGGGCCTGGTGCGCTTCATGAGCGAGAGTCCCGTGCTCGTGCTGGCGCTCGAGGGCGTCGACGCGATCAAGGTCTGCCGTAAGATGATGGGCGCCACCTTCGGACGGGACGCCGAGCCCGGCACCATCCGCGGTGACTTCGGGGTCTCGCGCTCCTACAACCTCATCCACGGCTCCGACTCGCCCGAGGCTGCCGAGCGCGAGATCGGTCTCTTCTTCGACGCCGACGAGATCGTCGAATGGCAACCCGCCGCTCATCGCTGGGTCTACGACGCGGAGGATCTGGCCTGAGCGCCCGGTCCGTCGTCGCGGTCTTCCTCCTGCTGCCCTTCTTGGGCGGTTGCTTCGGACTCTCCGAACGCGATCAGGCGCAGCTCAGCCTGCACGTCGAGAACAGCCTCGACTACCACAAGCGAGGCAGCTACACGCAGGCCCTCCAGCAGGCACGCTTCGCCCTCAGGCTCGAGGACGACAACATCACGATGCGCATCGTCGAGGGCGACTGCCTGGTCAAGCTCGGCGCGGCCCGCGGTGACTCGTCGCTCATCGAGGAGGGCATGCAGATCCTCGAGAGCCTGGCCCACGGCGACGGCAGCGACTACTACGGCAGCTGGCTGGCCCTGGCGCGGGCCGACATCGCGCGTGCCATCGCCCACCAGGACGAGTCCGCCAAGATCGAGCGCCGGCTGCGCAGCGACTACCTCGGCGCGGCCGACCGCAAGAAGGAAGAGGGCTGGTACGAGGTCGAGCTGGCATCGGCCAAGGAGCGCTTCGAGAAGGCCGAGAGCGCCTTGCGACGCGTGCTCGAGTTCGACAACCAGGCCGACAACATCGAGGCCACCGTCGAGCTCGTGATCGTGCTCAACAGCCTCGGGGGACGCGACGACGAAGCCGTGACGCTGGCCGGCCGTGCGATCACCCTGCTCCAGGAGGCGACGCAGCTCGCGCGCCGCCTGCTCCAGAAGGACCTCTCGCTCGACCCCGAGAAGAAGCTCGAGCTGCAGCGGCGCATCGACAGCCACCTCGCGAAGGAAGCGCAGCTGCGCGACATCCAGCTCACGATCCACTACCGCCAGCAGGACCTGCAGGCCTGCCTGGCCGACCTCGGCGGCCTCGAACTCCGCCAGCTCATGCGCGCCGACCACTACCGCACGCGGGCCGAGATCCTCGAGGCCCTCGGACGCTACGACGAGGCGGCTACCGACCTGGGCGAGTTCCTGCGTCTGCGGTCTCGCACGAGCGACTACGACGACGTGGCGGCGGCGGCCTACGACGACATCGAGCGACTGAAAGCGCTCAGTGCGTCCGCCACCCCCTGACGCGGGCCTGCGGCTGCCGCGCGAGGCTCGCCTGCGCACCCGGCGCGACTTCGACCGCGTGTTCGCCGAGGGCAGGAAGCTGGTGAACCGCCAGCTCGTGGCCTGGATCGCTCCCGCTCCGGCGGGCGGTCCGTCACGCATCGGACTCATGGTCAGCAAGAAGGTCGGCGACTCTCCCGCGCGCAACCGCGTGAAGCGCGTGCTGCGCGAGGCCTTCCGCCACCTCGCCCCCGCACTCCCCCGATCCCTCGAGATGGTGCTCCTGGCGCGCCCCGGTTCACAGCCGACGACGCTCGAGGAGGCGCGCACCGCGCTCGCACACCTGCTCGCACGCCACGCCAAGGGTCACGGCGACCCGCCCGGCGCCAAGCGTCGCACCCAGGGAGGCCGCTCGTGACGCGCCTGCTCGTGCTGCTCATCACGACCTATCGCTGGACGCTCGGCCTCGTGCTCCCGAACACCTGCAACTACACCCCCTCGTGCTCGATGTACGCCATCGAGGCCCTGCGCCGCCGGGGCCTCCTGATCGGGACGTGGCTCGCAGTCCGCCGCATCCTGCGCTGCCACCCCTGGGGCGGCCACGGTTACGACCCCGTCGTGGCCTCGGTGCCTCCGTGTTCGGAAGAGAGACCGCAAGGTCGGCCTGGTGCGGGCGGGAAGTGACGCAAGGTCGGCCGATTGCGCGACGCGTCGGACGACGTGGGACTGCGGCCAGGTGAAGAAACACCTGGCCTCCGTCCCACATCGCCCGCCGCTGCCCGCGCGGCGCTCCCTTCGCGAGATGGAAGGATGAACGGCTCGGCGGACGCGAGCAAACCGGCGGCGTCACGCGGCGCCCACCCCGCACGCGCGGCGTTTCGGGCCGCGGTGTGCGCGCCCGCTGACCATCGTCACGCTGCATCGCGCAGCTTCGGACAGTCCTCGCCGCCTGCGGCGGCTGCGGAACTTGCAGCGCGCTGGGCATGTGCCTCGGGGCGCGCGTTCCGGAGCGGGAAGAAGCTCAGCGCGCTGGAGCGCGGCTTCGCGGCGAATCGGAGAGGGCGTCGAGCCAAAGGATCTTTCGAAGCAGGTGGTGCGCGCCGCCGGGGTGAGTCTCGTGCGTGAGCATGATCGCGAAGGCTGACGACATCGAGTTGCGTACCGGCTCGGGACGGCGCGCCGTTGCGCGCGATTCGCCGACGGCGCTGCGGCCGAATCCGCTGCGAGTCGGCGGGGCATGCCGGCGCGTCGTTCACGCGCCCGGCATCGAGCGTGCGGACCGGAGGAGCGCAGGGGGCGATCGCCCAGCGAGTTCCGCAGGCGCCGCAGGCGCCGAGGACTGCTCGAGCGGGGCGGTCGCCCCCGAGCACCCGGAGTGTCCGCACACACGGATCTCCAGCATGCGAGCGATCGCGTGGAGTCGTCCCCCGCCGACCCGCCGATCCCCGCGTCGCCCGCCGTCAGTTCCCCGCGGGCGCCGGCTTCTTCTTGTCGTCGGTGACGGGCTTCGGAGCGACCTTCAGCGCGTGGTCGGCCACGATCTCGTCGGGCGTGAGCGTCTGGAAGAACTCCATGCGCTTGGCCATGGCGAGCTGCTGGCGGGCCGACTGCATGCCCTCGGTGTCCGCCAGCATGGCGGCCTTGTCGGGGTAGTGGCGTGCGGTGACGCGCACGATGACCGACGACTTGCTGCCGGCGTGGCGCAGGACGTCGGTCACGCCGTCGACGCCCTGGGCGAAGATCGCGGTGTTCGTCTTCAGGAAGCGATCGAGCCCCGCGGCGTCCTCGTTCTCGTCGGGATGCAGGCGGTACGCGCGCGACACGTCGGTGAAGGTGCGGTGCTCGGCCGCCGCGGTCGGCGCGAGCTGGTCCCACGCCTGGCCCTCGAACTGCGCGACGCGGGAGTCGATGTCGCCCTGGGCGTTGTCGAGCTTCTCCTGGCGGATGGCCTCTTTCGCGTCGGCGTCGAGCACGTCACCGGCCGAACCGATCTCGGCCTCGGCCGCCGCGGTCGCCTGGGCCAGGATCGGCTCGACGAGCGCCACGACCTCGGGCAGGTCGCGCGCCGTCTTGCGCAGCTCGTCGCGGAAGGCGCGCGCCGGCACGCTGACCTGGTTCTCGCGCCAGCTGGCGAGCACCTGGTCGCGCGCCTCGTCGAAGCCCAACGGACGCTCGTCCTGCTTGTCCTCGACGAGCACGACGTGCACCTCCTCGTCGCCGGCGAACGGCGCCAGGTAGTGCATCTCGCCCTTGGCGACGCGCGCCAGGTAGAGCGGCAGACGGTCGTTGCCGATGCCCTCGAGGACCTTGAGCCCCTCGGGATCGAGCATGCCCACGGGATCGAGCACGCGCAGGCCGTGCGCCCGCATGATGTCCATGAAGGTCGCCTTGTCGATCGTCACGTCGGCCGCCTGGTCGCCGGCCGCCTCGCGCGCCGCCGCCTGGGCGGCCAGAGCCGCCTCGTGGGCCGCGTTCGCCGCGGCGATGACCTGCAGCTCGCCGCGCAGCAGTTCGCGCGTCTCGGCGTCGAGCTCCGTCAGGTCGGGGAAGCGCAGGCGCCCCACCCGCTGGAAGCGCGCCTCGATCTCGGCGTCGGTCGGCTGAGGGAGCTGGGCCAGCACGCCCTCGGGGACCTCGTCGAGGGCCGAGAGCGGGAGCCAGCCGTAGACCACGTCCTCCTTGGCCTTCTCGGAGAACGTGCGGTCGCGCTGCCACTCGGGCATCTCGTCGAAGTACGCCTTCAACACCTCGTCGCCCGGATCGGCCACGCTCTCCGGGTCGAGGTCGGCGAACACGAGCGCCTCGTAGTCGAACAGCTCGTTGTCGGTCTTCCAGCGCTCGTAGACCTCGTCGGCGTCGACGACCTCGGCCGCCAGCATGCGCACCTCGCGCCAGCGCTGCTTGACGACGATGTCGGACATGAACTCCTCGAACGCCTTCAGGCTGCTGAAGCGCAGGTAGTTCATGACCAGCGCGCGGTACTCCTCCGGCGAGTTGATCTGGCCGTCGGTCATGCTCTTGAGCTGGTCGACGAGGTCTTTCTTGCTCACCTCGAGGCCGGCGCCGTGCGCGTCGGCGGTCTCGATGAGGTGCGCCCAGACGTCGTTCTCCGTCCACTCTTTCTGCTGCTGGAAGAGCCGCGCCAGGTTGTTGCGGGTGGCCTCGAACTCGTGCTGGGTGACCTCGCGCGTCTCGCCCGTGGTCGCCACGGTGAAGGCGCCGTACAGGTCGCCGCCGTTGCCGCCGGCCCGACCCGAGAGGACGTCGGTGATGTCGCCGAAGGCCGGGAAGAACGCGAACACCACGATGGTGAACACGCAAGCCACCAGGAGCAGCGGCTTCTCGTACTTGCGGAAGGCCTGGAAACTCATGAGACGTCCAAGAGGTCGCGGATGTCGGGAAGCTGCCTCAGGGACTCGAGCCCGAAGTGGTCGAGGAAGCGCTTCGTCGTGCCGTACAGCAACGGATGGCCCGGTTCTGGAGACCGGCCCGAAACGCGGATCAAATCACGATCGAGCAGCACCCGCAACAGGGGGCCGGCCGCCACGCCGCGGACGGCCTCGACGTCGGCACGCGTGATGGGCTGCTTGTAGGCCACGATCGAGAGGGTCTCGAGGGCCGCCGGCGAGAGCCGCTCGGTCTTGCCCTTCTTCGCCAGGCCCTGCAGATCGGCCTGGAAGGCCGGACGGGTCATGAAGCGGTATCCGCCGGCGATGGCGACCAGGTCGATCGCGCCCTCGCGCGCCTGCCAGGCGGCCACGAGCGCGTCGAGCGCCGCCCGGACCTCGTCGACCGGAACGCCCAGCACGCGCGCCAGCTTGGCCGGGGCCAGGGGCTGTCCCGAGGCGAACAGCACCGCCTCGAGACGCTGCCCCAGGGGACGGTCGCAGGCGGGCGCGTCGGATCCGTCGGCAGCACCCTCGGCGCTCGTGGGCGGCGGCAGCTCGTCGCCGTCCGCGGCGTCGCACCCGGCCTCGGTGCCGGCATCCGACTCAGCGCTTTCGGCCTCATGCTCGACGTCGAGCCGACCCATCGATTCGGCTTCGCCGTCGTCCGCTCCGTCGGCGGACGTGACCTCGCCGAGTTCGTCGTCGGACGTGGGCGCCGCGGCGCGCACTCCCCGATCGTCGGGCCCGCCCGCTCCGGGGGCCTCGACGGGTGACTCGGCCACGGTCTCGCCCGAGCCCGCCGACGCACTCTCGTCGGGGACCGGGTCGTCGGCGTTTCTCTGGATCATGGGGACCTCGGAGGACGCTGCACACGATATCGGTCGCGCATCCGGGCTTCAAAGACGATCAGCTCCTCGGCCCCCACCGGGCGCTCGGACAGCTCCTGCTCGATCTCCTGGCGCAGCACGTCCCACGGCTCGGTGCGCGCGGGCAGGCGGCGCACGAGGCGCAGCAACCGGAAGGCGTCGTGTCCGTCGATGGTGACCGGTGCGGGGCCCAGGAACTCGCCGGGCTGCAACGCGTCGCGTCCGTCGACGAGCGCGGCCGGGATGCCCACCGGGAACGGCGGCAGGAAGCCCCCGGACGCGGCCGTCGGGTGGATCGAGTGCTGTCGCGCCAGCGCGCTGAACGATGCGCCGTCGTGCAGCTTGGCCGCGATCTCGGCCGCCAGCGCCGCGTCGTCGACCAGGATGAGCTGCAGCTCGTCGCGCGCCTGGCGCATCTGGTCGAGACGCACCACTCGGTCGGCCAGCATCTGCGCCAGGACCATGCGCCGCACCTCGGCGTCGTACTGCGAGACAGTCATCCCGTGCTGCTCGCGCAGGAACTCGGCCAGGTCGACCTTGCCTCCGCCCTGCACCGAGAGCTGGTCGCGCACGCGCTGCTTCTCCTTCGCCACGAGCAACTCGACCTGGTCGGCCGGGACGTCGACGCCCTCGGCCGCCGCCTCGAGCTGGGCCAGCGTGGCGAGCACGACCTGTCCCATGATCTCGGACGTGACCTGCGGCGCCGCCAGCTCGAGCATGCGGTACACGTCGCTGGCGCGCACCTCGACGCCGTCGACGAGCTGCACGACCTCGTCGCGGTGCTGCACCACGGGATCGAGGTCGTTGGCCGTGAGCCGTTCGCCCGGGACGAACGCGGAGCGCGCCGCGAGCACGAGCAGCGCGCAGACGAGTCCGGCCGCGAACGGCGGAAGGGCGCGCCGGACGCGCCTCGAGTCGATGGACATGCGATGACTCCCCTCGCCCGCCCGGACGGACCGCTCGCGCGGCCCGGCCCGCGCCGTCAGCGGAACTTCACCAGGCGCTCGTACGCGAGCCCCTTGCAGGTGGGACAGGTCTGGCGCTCGATCTCGCCGTCCTCGTTGGTGACCTCGACGTAGCCGAGGGCGTCGCACTGCCGGCAGTTGCGGCCGCGCGCCTCGAGCACCTTGAGCTGCCCCGACGATTCGGCGTAATACGCGAGCAGCCACTTCACGCGGTCCTCGCGCGGCGCCGCGTCCCACCACTCGTCCGGGGTCGGGCCCTCGTCGGCCAGGGCCGAGCCGCGCGACGAGCGCTGCCGTTCGGCGGCCTTGGCCGCACGCTGCTTCTTGATCTTCTCGACGATGTCGCCGTGCGTGTCGTCGGCGTCCGGGGCCTCGTCGCCCAGACCCGGCAGCGCGTCGTCGGCCTCGTCGTCGAAGCGCCCGAACTCGAGCGCGCGCTGCTTGCCGAGGATGAACGTGCCGCTGCCGTAGAAGGCGCTGCGCGGGCTGCCGCCCCGACGCGCGTCCCACAGGTCCTGCACGGTCTCCTCGCCGAGCGAGTAGGCCTCGGACAGCTCGGCCAGGATCGCCGGGTGGATCTCCTGCTCGGCCAGCTCTTCGGCCATGTCGAGCGTCACGCCGTCGTCGCGCGCCACGGCCTGGATGCGCTTGTCGAGCTTGGCGAAGTAGTCGGACACGATCTCGGTCGCGTGGAACTCGCGCTTGGCCTGCCGGATCTTGCCCTCGAGCCCGGACAGCTCGTTGAGCTGCCTGCTCTGGGGGTACTCGGCGCGGAAGGCGTCGACCTGCGCCAGCGCGTCCTCGAACTTCTTGCGGTAGAGCAGGTTCTTGATCTCGTCGAGCACCGCGGTCTCGGCGGCGTCCTCGATCTTGATCGCGATGCGCTGCAGCCGCGCCGGGATGAGCTCGGACTTGAGCGTCGGATCGAGGCGCTGGGCGGCGGCGTAGTGCTCGCGCGCGTTCTCGTAGAGCCCCGCGCCCTCGCAGGCCACCGCCAGGTTGAAGTTGCCCAGGGCGTCGACGGGCGTCCCGCCCAGGTCGTCGACGATGATCTTGTACAGCTCGTCGGGCTCGTAGATCTCGAGGCCTTCGGCCTTGCCGGTCTCGACCAGCTTGACGAAGCTCTTCGGGAAGCGCTCGACCCCCGAGCGGCGGCGCAGGCTGTAGCTGTCGGAAGGGCCGCCGTCGACGAGCACGCCGGAGGCCGTCGTGCCGTTGCGCAGCACGAGGTGGACGACGTTCACGAGGTAGGGTTCGGGCTCCTCGCCGGTGAAGCCGAAGCCGGCCTTGATGCGGCGCACCTCGTCGGGCGGCAGGTGGTCCCAGCGCAGGGAGAGCGTGCCGCCGGTGTCGGCGCGCAGCACCGTGATGCCGACCGCCTCGTCGAACGCCTCGATCTCGCCGTGCACGAGGTCGCCGCTCTTCAGGCGGATGATCTCGCCGTGCACGGGACGCAGCGCGCCGAACGACACGGCGCACACGATCAGCAGCAGGACGCGGGACATGTCCGTTCTCCTCGAAGTCGTCACGGGGGCGCCTGGCGTGCCTGGGCGGCTCGCACCGCGTCGGCGAAGGTCGGCCCCGGCGTCAGCACCCAGCTTACGGGACGGGCCCCGGCCAGGTCGCGCTCGCGTCGCGCGAGTCGCACGTTCACGAGCAACGTGCCCTCGGCCTCGTTGCCGGTCTCGGGCACGAACTCGACGGCGTACCAGGTGCCGTCGGGCAGCGTCGCGGCGGTCACGTCGGTCCAGGTGCCGGCACTCGCGTCGAAATGCTGGCCGCGCGAGATCTCCTGCTCGAGCTGGTGCACCACGCCCTCGGCCGAGCGCGTGGCGCGGGACAGGTCGAGCGCCTCGCGCTGCATGCCGAGGGCCGTCGAAAGGAGCGCGTAGATGCCCGTCACCCCCGCCAGGAAGACCATCATCGCGAGCAGGATCTCGATCAGCGTGAAACCGCGCCGTCCGCGCGTCGCGCGCACCGCGGGCAGCGACGGGACGGCCCGCGGCGTGGACACGGCAGACGGCGGCTGCGGACGGACGTTCATCGGTCGAGGTTCTCCCGCACGCTGGGCAGCAGCACCTCGCGCGTGAACGAGAAGCCCGTGCGCACCTGGGCCCCCGCCGCGTGATCGCGCGGCAGCGCGCGGCGGCGCACGACGAGATCGCGACCCGAGACCGAGACGACGTCCATCCACTCGCCCTCGACCCACACGTGGGACGGCTGCCGGTCGTCGCCCGACAGCGCCTTGCGCAGGCGCAGCGCGGTGGCCTGCGCCGTGACGTCGTCGGCCAGGGTGCCGGGCGCCACCGCGGATCCCTGGTACGGATCGAGCACGAGCGTGACGCGCACCACGGTGGGCCACAGGTCGTCGTGTCCGTCCAGCAGCGAGCCAGGGCCCTCGGCGTAGGCGAAGCCGGAGTCGGGCGGCAGGATGCCGCGCGTGCTGTCCCACACGAACGACGGACCGCCCTCGAGCGGCGCCGCGTCCCAGTCGCGCGTGTCGGGCGTCCAGCAGGCGACGCCGAAGAACAGCACCCGGTCGACGAGCCGCACCGACTCGTCGAGCAGGCGCTCCTCGTGCAGCTCGGGCGCGAGCAGCGAGTCGGGACCACCCGGCGGCGTGCGCACCTTGCGGATCAGGCTGGGCAACGGCTCGCCGGGCACGGTGACCACGGTGTAGAGCGACTCGGCCAGTCCGCCCGTGGGCTGCAGCTCCGCGGGATCTTCCTCTCCCGTGAGCGTGGCCACGCCATCGGACGCCGGACGCTCGCCGGCGTGCCGCAGCCACGGCACGCTGCGCGACTCGTGCAGCAGACGCGTGAAGCGCAGCGTCGTCGTGCGCGCGTCGTCGAGTCCGTCGCCGTCGTGGTCGAACTCGCGGAACTCGCACAGGAAGCGGCTGTCCTGCTCGCCCTCCCCCGGCACGCCGCACCAGACGTGGCGCAGGTCGTCGGTGAGCAGGTCGAGCGCGGCCCCGGCCTGCTCCTCCATGTCGCGCACCCGCTCGCCGCGGGTCCAGATCTCGGTCGCGCCGGACATCATCTGGAACAGCATCGTGCCCAGGACGGCGAAGAGCGCCGTCGCCGCGAGCACCTCGATCAGCGTGAAGCCGCGGACGCGCGTCGGGCGGGTCGTCATCGCCACTCCTCGTGCTCGAGCACCCGCGTCGGCTGGACGTGTCGCACCGCCACCGCCTTGACGCGCGGCACGATCTTCCACGCGTTGCTCGCGCCGCGCACAGGATCGAACGCGCCCGGCAGCCAGCGCACGCCGAGCGCGATCTCCAGCAGGTCGCCCTGCGCGTCGATCGGCGTGGTCACGAGACCGGGCGCGGTCTCGCTCTCGGCGAGCGCGTAGAGTCCCGGCGTGGTGAGCGGGTCGTCGTGCGGGGACGCGCGCCGGTCGAGCACGAGCCGTCCGACGAGCGGTGCGAGCGGGTCGCCGCCCTCGACGCGCAGGGTGACGTCCTCGAAGAACGCGCCCGGGGCCACCACCGGGAGCGTCAGGAAGGACGCCTCGGGAACGCGCTCGCCGAAGAGCGCGTCGTCGGCGAAGCGCATCGGCTGCCAGCGCACAAGAGCGCCTGCGCGGTGCTGCGCGGGCTCGGTGCCGAAGCGTCCCCGGAACACGCCACCGCCGCCGCGCCCGGGACGGATCGGCATGTGCAGTCCGTCGTCGTCGACGCGGTCGTAGGCCAGCAGCTCCTCGTCGACCCACAGCAGGCCGCCTCCCGCCGGGAAGGCGTGCGGATCGGCCACCGGCAGCAGGTCGTCGTCGGGACCGATCGAATCGGCCAGCGGCGACGCCGGCCAGAACGAGAGCGGGAGCACCGGCTCGCCCTTCTCGTGACGCGCGCGCTTGCTGCCGTAGAGCGCACGCCCGGCCAGGAACACCGCGCCGGTCTCGACCGGGTCCATGCCGGTGTAGGCCACGATCTCCTCGCCCACCAGGAGCAGGCCGCCCGTCTGGGGCAGCTCGCCCAGGATCTCGAAGCCGTCCTTTCCGAGCACGCTGTCGGCCACGAAGGCCAGCGGCGAGTAGAGCCGCTCGGTGTCGAGCGTGAGCGCGTCGTCCTCGTCGAACTCGAGTGCGTCGGAGAGCAGCAGGCGCCGGTCGGCCGGCAGCAGCGGACCGAACGTGTCGCTGCGCTGGAAGCGCAGCTCGTCGATCGTCGCGCGACCTCGCGACGGACGTCCGTCGTAGGTCTCGCCGAACCGCACGCGCGCGATGCCGGCCGTCGGCAGCTCGCCGGTGGGCGCCTTGAGCATGCGTGTGACGAGACGCGGGTCGGTGTTGTAGCGCCTGATCAGGTCGAGCAGGTCGCTCCTGCGCTGGAGCTGGCGCTCCTCCATCAGCCGCGCGCCCTGGCCGCCGGGCTGCAGCGCGAGGTCGAGGTCGCGGTCGACGTCGACGTAGTTGCGTTCGTCGCGCTCGTCGGTCCAGCCGAACTCGTTGCGCACCGCGTCGCGGTACGCCACGAGCGAGAAGTCGGGACCCCACAGCAGGTCGCCGCTCACCGCGTAGTTGACGATCTGCTGCTCGCGCGTGCCGTCGGGCGCGACGAGCGTGATCACGTCGTGGCGTCCCGGCAGGCCCATCACGGGCTCGTGGCCGTGGCTGCCCCAGCGCCCGAAGACGTGCACCGGCAGCACGCGCGTGCCGGTCTCGTGCGTGCCGTCGACCGTCCCGCCCTGCCCGCGGAAGTCGAGCGCGGCGTCGACGTCGCTCGAGAGGTCGTCGGAGACCGCCTGGTCGCCGTTCCAGAGCTGGCCGCCGGCGGCGTTCCCGAGCACGTCGGTCATGTCGGTCATGGCCTGGGCGTCGTCGCGCACGAGTGCGTTCGTCGTGGCCGTGTCCCAGCGCACGAACTCGGTCAGGTCGGAGCCGTCGAAGTCGAGCCCCACCTGCACGAGCCAGCCCGCGCCCGGCGGCGAGGCGAGCACGCCCGTGGGCGAGGGATGGAACTCGGACGCGTTGCCGTCGACCGTGACCGAGACCGGCACGACGACCACGCGCGCCGTGTCGGGGATCGCGCCGTTCGTGGCCGAGCCCTTGAATCCCGAGTCGAAGGTGGTGATGAACGCGCGCGGGTCGGCCCAGGTCGAGGGACGTCCGCCGTCCACGAAGAACTGGCCCTCGCTGCCCTTGAGGCTGTTCGTGCCGGCGATCACCGCGATCGGCAGGCCCAGCGAGTTGCGCGCGCAGCCATTCAACGTGCTGCCGTCGAAGCTCGTGTAGTGCACGAACTCGGCGCCGCCGATGAAGTCACCGGCCGAGCTGAACGCGTCGAGCGTGGCCGAGCCGGTCTGACCCGGCTGGCTCACCGAGCCGGTGAAGACCGAGCCGTAGTCGCAGTAGAGGATCGCGTACCCGCCGTCCTGCTGGAACGTCCCGCTGGCCAGCGCGCCGCCGCCCAGGCCGCGCACGGGGATCGAAGAGGCCTTCGAATCGATGCCCGTGCCGAGCAGCAGCGTCGTGGGCGTCGACGTGGCACCGCCGACGTTGACGATGTCGACGTAGATCTCGGTGGTGAGCGTGGTGGGATCGATCTCGGCCACCGCGAACGGCCCGAGCTGGCCGGCGAGGTCGGCGTCGCCGCGGGCCATGATCTCGGACGCCAGCGGACGGCTGTAGCCCACCAGCTCGACGAGTTCGGACGCCTCGTGGTCGCGTCCCACCGTGGTGCGCCGCGCGCGTCCGCCGAACGGGTCGTCGGGACCGGCCGCGCGCACCACGAACGCGTCGTCGGTCTTCTCGACGTACTCCATGATCTCGCCGCCGACGCGGATCGCGCCGCGCACCGGGAAGCCCGCCGTCGACTCGACCGGGATCTCGATCTTGCGCCGCGGGTTCGACGCGCCCTCGTCCATCGCGCCGGCCGGTCCGAGGTCGGCGGACAGCCTCGTCGTGAGCGCCCGTTGTCCGCGCGGCAGGCCGTCGACGAAGAGAGCCATCTGCGTGTCGCGCGCGCCGCCCGCGAACAGCGCCACGTGGTACGGGACGCCCGCGCGCAGCTCGAGTCCGTCGTCGAACGCGTAGCGGATCTCGCCCGCCGGCGGATCGCGTCCCTCGGGCATGCCCGTGTCGAAGTCGGCCAGCGAGGTGTCGGCCACGCGGAAGACGAGCACGCCCTCGCGCAGCACGAGCGAGATGCGGTCCTCGAGCTCGTCGGCTCCCATGTCGAACAGCACCGTCTCGGCGGACGGATCGTCGAAGGTCGTCCAGAACTCGACCGAGAACGGCTGCAGCAGCCGCGTCGTGCGCGTGAGCAGGGGCGGCTGGACGTCGTCGAGGGACAGCCGCAACGGTCCCTGGGCGAAGTCGTAGCCGTCGGGCGTCGAGCCCAGCGCACCGGCCACGCCCTCGTCGAAGTGCAGCGCCCCGGGCAGGCCGCTGCGCACCGGCGCGGGCGACAGCCACGAGCGCCCGCCGTCGGTCGAGGGGCCCATGCGTCCGCCGAGCAGCGTGGCGGCGCGCGTCAGCGCCACGGCGCCCGCGGCCAGCACGTCGCCCATCGCGATCGGCGCCGGGTCGCCCTCGCCCCGCGGACGTCCGTCGTCGAGTTCGGCCGGCGCGGGCGCGCGTCCCGCCGACGGCCCGCTGGCGAGCAGCGACGGGCCGCTCGTCCAGCCGCCGGCGTCTCCGGGCGCCAGGGCGTGCTCGAAGGCCGCCTGGGTCTCGTACAGGTGCGCCGACTCGCCGGGCGGCGCGACCGAGACGATCTCGCGCACGTGGGCGCGCGCCGACTCGCGTCCGTTGGGGAGGTTCTCGACGTCGGCCGCCTCGAGCGCGAACACGCCGGCGCTGTCGTACGTGAAGGGTGCCGTCCCGCCGCGCAGCTGCGGATCGCCCGGGTCGATCGCGTTGCGCAGCACGAGGTCGGCATCGGTGTCCGTGAGAGCGCCGTCGGCCACCGCCGCGTCGAGCAGGCCGCGCAGGTCTTCGTGGCTGCCGGGCTTGCCGACCGCGATGCGACTCGCGACCTCGGCCGCGGCCACGCGTCCCACGTGGTGCGAGCTGCCGGGCGTGCGCGTCCCCGCCAGGAAGGCAGCCAGCTCGACCACGCTCAGCTCGCCCGCACGCAGGCCCGCGTCGACGAGCACGCGCTGCGCCGCGCGCACGTCGTCGCCGGAGTAGAGGCCCTGTTCCACGCCGTCGGCGAGGCGCGCGACGAAGTCGTCGGCGCGCGGCTCGAGTCCCAGGTCGGTCATGTCGACGGCCAGGTACGCGGCCTCGACGTCGTTGACCACGTCGCGCACGGGCTGCGACGAGAGCCCCGCGACGAGCGCCACGAGCAGGCGCGGGTCGGCGGTGTTCACGTTCACCGGCTGGCGCCGCAGCGTGCTCACGCTGGCCGTGCCCACGCCGGTGGGCGGCGGCTCGAGCAGCGAGACGTGCCAGCCGTCACCCCAGTCGACCGTCTCGAGCACGAGGTCGTAGCTCGCGACCCCGTGCTCGTCGACGATGCGCACGACCGTGCCCGGCCCGTAGCCCGAGGCGTCGGAGAGCACGAGGTCGACGCCGCCCTCGCCGTTCAGCACGAGGTCGTCGACGCGGCGTTCGGACGTCCAGCGCGGGGGATCGCCGTGGACGGTGAGCAGCTCGCGTACGCGCGAGAGGTCGCCGGCGGTGTACGTGGCCTCGCCGAACAGGCCCAGGTCCATCAGCCCGTCGACGCGTCGGTAGGGCTCGTAGCTGCCGGGACTCGCCTTCCATCCGCGCTGGACGAGCAGCACGAGGCGCGCGTCGAACACGTCGGCGCCGACGTCGTGCGCCACGGCCTCCGAGCGCTCGAGGTTCGCGCTGCGGAAGGCGCGCTCGAGCTCGTCGAACTCGGCCTCGCCGCGGGCCGAGTACTCGACGAGTTCGCCGTCGACGAGCAGCAGTCCCGTGGGCGTGAAGCCCTCGGTGTCACCGACCGTGAGCCGCGTGGCGTCGGCGTCGACCGCCGCCGTGAGGCGCGTCCGTCCGCCGAGCAGGTTGCCGAGCAGGAAGATCGAGGCCGTGCCGAGGTGCGCCTTGCCCGACTCGTCGGAGCCGCGCACCGAGCGGATCGAGCCCTTCGGGTCGCGCGGCAGCAGGTCGGGATAGCGCTCGGGCAGGTCCTCGGGGAACAGCTCGGCGCGCGTGTCGCGCAGCGGCGTGGCCTGGTCGAAGTAGGGATGGGTGTCCTCGAGGTGGCGACGCGCGGCGGCCAGCGCGACCCCCGCCCCGGCGCGAGCCTCTTCCTGCCGGCGCTCGAGCAGCGCGCCCGACTCGAGGTTGCGCATCGAGAGCGCGAAGGGCGTGGCCACGATGGCCATGGCCACCAGCACGACGATCACCATCACGAGCGCGATGCCGCGCTCCGGCGCGGAAGCGGTTCGCGCGGGACGACGGACGTGCGGCGCGCGCGGGTTCACTTCGACGCCTCCCCTGCCTCGCTGGGCGCGGACGCCGCGGCGCCGGACGTGCCGCCCTCGCCTCGGACGGCGGGCTCGTCGACCGAGCGCACCGTGCCCAGCAGTCCCAGCTCGACCGTGAGCACGCGCGGCGGGTCGCCGTAACGGAACGCGATCTCCTCGGGCACGCGATGCCAGGCCGGGTCGAGGTGTCCCAGGGCGTCGAAGTGCACCACGCGCTCGGCGCCGAGCAGCTCGACCTCGACCGGCAGCTCGACGCGCTGTCCGACGAGCACCGAGCCGAAGCGCAGTTCGTCGAGCAGTCCGCGGTAGCGCGTCACGTCGCGCCCCGAGGTGAGCGCCACGCCGGGGTTGCGCACCAGTCGCTTCGGTTCGGCGAAGACCGTGTCGTCGGCGGCGCGCGCCCCGTCGACCTCGACGTGCAGCGAACGCCCGTCGAAGAGCACGAGCAGCTGCGTCCAGCGGTCGTTCGGCAGGTGCACGGGATACTCGAACGCCGAGCGGCGCGGGCCGCCGTCCTCGTCGAGCGTGAGGGTCACGCGCAGCGCGTCGTCGGAGTCGAGGTCGACCGTCCAGCTGCCGGCGCGCTCGAGGATCGTCATCGGACGCCCGCCCCCCGCCGGACGCAGCGCCACGTCGAGTCCGAAGCCCCAGACCGAGTCGAACGAACCGGGCGGCGAGACGATCTGCAGCTCGGCCTCGTCGGCCAGGCGCAGGCCAGAGCCCACGGACCCGTCGGCCACGAGGGCCTCGGGCGGGTACGTCGCGGGGATCGGCCAACCCGTGCCGGCGGTGTCCTCGAAGTGCCAGTTGCCCACGGTGCGCAGGCCCAGCGAGCGCACCTCGCCCGCCGCGGGACGCACCACCACGCTGGCCGGCGCCGACTCGCTGCGCGCGAACAGGCGCGCCTCGCGCACGGCGTCCTTGACGGCCCGCTCGGCCGTGCGCTCCGGCCGGTTCAGCTTGTGGAACATGCCGATGCCGATGCCGAACAGCGCCGAGAGGATGGCCATCACGACCATCAGCTCGAGGAGCGAGAAGCCCTCGGCGGCGCGCTCAGTGCGCGGGTTCGGCGGACTCGAAGTTGGCAAGGTCGTCCTCGGTGTCGAACAGCCCGTCGGGACCCGCGGAGCGGATCTGGAACGACTCGAACTCGTGGTAGGCGTCGGTCAGCGGGTTGCGCAGGGCGTGCACCTCGACGTCCTCGAACACGCCGTCGCCGCCGACGCGCACCGTGGTGGGCTCGTCGTAGTCGGTGCTGGCGATGTAGGCGAACGGATTGTCCCACGGATCGAGGATCTCGAGCAGCGCCTTGCCGCCCGTGGCCGCGTGCACGTCGTCGGAGCGGTCGTCGTCCGTGTTGCCCAGCCACGCCTCGGTGGGACGCTCGCCGGCGTAGCGCTCGTCGCCGAGCGCCACGACGAAGGCCTCGATGCCCTCGTTGACCTTGTTCGCGCCGCGCACGCCCAGCGCCGCCAGCCGGCTCGGCGGGACGTCGCCGGTGCGGTCGGCGTAGCTCAGCGCGAGCACTTTGAGCGACTCGATGCGCGCCCGGCACTCGGTCACGCGTCCCGACTCGCGGTAGCGGCTCACGGCCACCACCGTGAAGCCCATGAGCAGCGCCATGATCGTGAGCACGACCAGGATCTCGATCAGCGAGAAGCCGCGCTCACCGCGCACCGGACGGATCGTCATCGTCTGCCCTCCACCGTCGACGTGTGCGTGCCGGGGCCTCACGGCGCCTGCACGATGCGCACGAGCGAGATGCCCGCGTCGACCATGCGACCGGGCGCGGCCTCGGCGTAGACCAGGAGGTCGAACTGGTTGTTGTCGAAGGTGCGCAGGGCCTTGACCACCACGGGCTCGCCCACGCGACGTCCGTCGACCAGGAACTGGAACTCGCCGCCGACCAGGTCGAGGCGCTCGACGCCGAGCGTGACCGACTCGCCGGCCTCGACGCGCACGCCTTCGATCACCGCGCCGTCGACGACGAGCTTGTCGAAGCCGTCGAGGACGCTGGTGCGCACGAGGCCGTCCTCGCCGACCCAGATGTCGAGCTCGGCCTTGGGCAGCCGTCCGAGGACGCCCTTGGCCTGCCGGTAGGTGAGCGCCACGCCGTACCGGCCCTGATGGCCGACGGTGCATGCGAGCTGTGCCTCGGCCGAGAAGAAGCCGCGTCCCTCGACCGGACGCTGGATGCCCGGCCGCTCGTTCTCGCGCGTCTTCTCCATGCGGCCCTGGACGCGCACGCCGACGCCGTCGAGGAACACGCGCGGGCTGCCGTCCCACTGGCGCTCCTCCCAGCCGCGCTGGAGCTGGGACGTGCTGCGCACGAAACGATCGAGCCACTGGCGCTTGCTCAGGTTGTCACGGATCGCGGCGGCCGCGTCGTCCGCGTAGACCGCCACCGGATGCTCGGAGCGGCCCGCGAACGCGCGCGCCACCTCGTCGAAGTGCTCGAGCGCGACCTGCTCGTCGCCGCGCAGGTAGTGCGCCACGCCCAGCGCGCTGTGCGCGCCGGCCTCGCCCTCGGACGCCGCGCGGTCGAGCGCCTCGATGGCGCCGCCCACGTCGCCCTGGCGCAGCAGCGAGAGGCCCAGCAGCCAGTGGACGCGTCCGTTGTCGCCCTCGAGCCGCAGCGCCTCCTTGCAGTAGCGCGCCGCCGCCTCGGGACGCTGCAGGTCGAGCGCCGCGAGCGCCAGCTCGGCCAGCAGCAGCACCTCGGGACCGCGCAGCCGCAGCGCCTTGTGCAGCGTGGCCGTGGCGCCCTCGGCGTCGCCGTCGAGACGCTGCACGCGTCCCATGCGGTAGAGCGCCTCGGGGTCGCCGGGATCGAGCCGCAACGCGTCGGCGTAGTCGTCGCGCGCCTGCTGCGGGCGTCCCGCGTCCTCGTGCAGGAAGCCCACCACGAGCGTGGGCTCGACCGCGTGGAACGGGTCGACGTCGCGCGCGGTCTGCGCCAGGCGCAGCGCCGACTCGCCGTCGCCCTGGCGCCACGCCAGCACCGCCGCGTTCGTGAGCGACGGACCGTGCTCGGGCGCCACCGTGAGCAGGTCTCCGACGGCCTCGGCCGCCGCGTCGAGTTCGTTCGCAGCGGCGTGCGCCGCGGCCAGCAGGTTCAGCGCATCGCGCTGGTCGGGCTGCTTGAGCAGCACGTTGTTCGCCGCCTCGACCGCCTCCTCGGGACGTCCGAGCGCGATGAGCGTGGTGCCGATGTCGACCGCCAGCGCGTTGCGCTGGTCGTCGACGAACGGCTCGGAGAAGCTCACCTGCGTGGCCGAACGCAGGGTGACGAGCGCCTCCTCGTAGCGCCGGTCGTGCAGCAGCAGTCGTCCGCGCATCGCGCGCACCTCGGCGGAGGTGCTCGTCAGCGCGCCCGCCTGCTCGACGAGTTCGCGGGCGCGCTCGACGAGCCCCATCGAGAGCGCGAACGCGGCGTGGTCGCAGTACAGCGGCGCGTCGGCCCAGCCCTCGGACTCGGCCGTCACGTAGAGCGAGATCTCGCCCTCGAGGTCGTGCGCGCGCCGGCGGATGGCCGCCAGCAGACGCGCGGTCGAGGGGTCGTGGCCCGACGCGGCGTGCGCGCGCTCGGCCTCGGCCTCGGCCAGCTCGAGGGCCTGGGGCTCGGCCGGCCAGGACGCCAGCAGCTCGAGCGCCAGCGCCTTGCGCGACGCGGCCGATCCGACGCTCGTGCCCAGGGCGCGGCTCTTGGCGATGGCGCGGTTCTCGAACGTGTCGGCCAGGGCGAAGCCGGCCAGCTCGCCGCGCGCCACGCTGAAGGCCGCGCCCAGCGGACGTCCGTTCGTGACCGACACCTGCTGGAAGCGGATCGGCTCGGACGGACGCTTGGACAGCCCGTGCGGGTCGTCGTTCAGGATGCGGCCGTAGATGCGCCTGAGGCCGGTCTGCTCGATCCAGTCGTAGGTCTCCTCGGGGGGACGCACGACCTCGTCGGTCGCCGCCGCCGCGCCCCCGTCGGACGGAGCGCTGACCTCGTCGTCGCCCACGTCGGACCCACCCGCACCGTCGCCGAGACGCAGGTGCCCCATGTCCTCGGGCTGCAGGCGATAGACCTTCGCGAACTCGCCCTGCAACGACGGCACCATCGCCGGACGACGCACGGGCAGCGACGGCACCGGCGGCGCCGGAAGCGTGACCGGATCGAGCGGCAGCAGCTCGCGCGGCGGCGCGAACAACGGTCGGTCGCGCGTGGAGCCCGGGAGGTCGTCGACCACGACGCGTCCGACGTGCACCGCCGGAGGGGCCTCGAGCGCCACCGACGCGAGCTGCCCCGCGCTGCGCAGGACGACGCGCGTGGCGCGCTCGTCGAAGCGGCTGTACGTGAGCCAGCCCGCCAGCACGAGCACGACGACGAAGAGGATCTGCTCCCGTTGGTCGCGCACGTCAGCCCCTCTTGCCCTTCTGCAACACGATCGCCTCGGGATCGACGTCGACGGTGGCGGCGCTGAAGTGGCAGCGCACGCGCTCACCGTCCTCGTCGACCGACTCGAGGCTCACGTCGTCGAGTGCCAGGTAGATCTCGCCGTCGACCAGCGCGCCCAGCGTGCGGCGCACCGCGGCCGGCGTGCCGCGCAGGTCGAACTCGACCGGCGCGGTGCGCAGGAAGCCGCTCTCCTGCCTGCCGCGCCGACGCGAGGTGGGCACCTTGATCGCCTCGACCGCGTCGACGTCGGACGCCACCGCGGCGGTCACCACGAGGTGCACCACGTGCATCGCGCGCAGCGCGGCCAGCACGTCCTCGAGGCCGGTCGGGTTCGGGACGGGCATGCCCAGGTCGAGCGGCACCGACTTGCCCAGGAAGCGCGACTCGTTCACGAGCGCGCCCTGCTCGCGCCGCAGCACCTCGACGTAGCGCAGGTCGGCCGACGCGTCCGAGGCGACCGAGAACTCGGGAGGCTGCACGTACGCCAGCCGCGGCAGCACCTCGTCGAGCTCGGTCTCGAGCGCGTCGCGCAACCGGACGGCCTCGTCCATCGCGCTGCGCGGGGGACGCTTCGACGCCGCGCCGGTGCTGAGCGCCGACGAGAACTTCGAGACGTTGCGCTGCGCCATGTCGTCGGACAGGAACGCGTCGAGCAGGACGCGGCCCACGAACAGCACCACCACGAGCGCGACGCCCACGACCACGAGCCGGCGCAGGTCCTTGTCCATCAGCCGGCTCCGTCGTCGGCGGCGGACGCGTCGTCGTCCGCCTCGTGCGGGCGCACGCTCGTGTCGACGCGCAGCTCGAAGCCGAAGCGGCCGCGGTCGTCCTCGTAGCGCATGACCACGTCGGCCACGCCGGGCTGGGCGCGCAGGCGTTCGGTGAGCTCGACGAGCGCTCCGGAGAGGTTGCGGTCGAGTTCCTTGCCGGCCCCTCGGACCCACACGTGCGGACGGGGCGTGCCGCCCCAGTCGAAGTCGGGCACCACCGAGCGCGTCGTGCTCACCTGGGTCACCCACAGCTCTTCGGGGAGGTACGCGTCGAGCAGGTCGAGCACGAGCAGCAGGCCCGATCCGGGCGCGGTGACCTGCTCGACGGCCGAGAGCTTGGCCGAGGCCTCCTGCGCGCGCTCGACGGCGGTGCTGTAGGTCTGCACCTCGCGCTCACGCGACTGCGCCTCGCGCTGCAGGCGCGCGGCGTCCTCGCCGCGCAGCGCCGCGTCGGCGTGGGTCCACCAGCCGTAGGCGGCCAGGTGCGCGACGACGAGCACGCCGGCCAGCACGAGCCACAGCGTGTGCTGCTTGAAGTGCCTGGCCTTGCGCGCCGCCTCGGAGACGATCGCGAGGCGGTACGCACCGTCGAGCGTGGCCATCATCGCCAGGCCCGCGGCCACGGCGAAGTCGCCGCCGCGCTCGTCGAGCACCGGCGCATCGCCCACCACGTAGCCCTCGGTCGGGTCGAACCACGCCACCGGGAGGCCCAGCGCGCGGGTGAGCGCCTCGTCGAGCCGTGGCACCGAAGCGCCCGCGCCGCACAGCAGCACACGGTCGACCTCGAGGTTCGGCGCCTGGAGCTGGTTGCGGCACAGCGCCACGGTCGACTGCAGCATGCCCACGAGCTGGCGCAGCGCGCCGTCGAGGCTGCGCGCCACCTTCTCTTGCTGCCCCGCCAGCTTCTCGCCGGGACGGGCGAACACGCCCAGCTTGAGCTTGGCCTGCTCGGCCTTGCCCTCGTCGACGCCGAAGGCCTCGGCGATGGCCTCGGTGAACACGTCGCCGCCGCCGCTCAGGTTGCGCGCGAACAGCAGCTCGCCGTCGTGGATCAGGGCGATGTCGGCGTGGCGTCCGCGCAGCGAGACGGCCATCACCGTGCCCTCGCCGCCGTCGGTGGCGACCACCGCGTTGTGCAGGGCCACGGCGTTCGGAGTGAAGCCGATCACCTTGGCCTTGGCGGCCACGAGCTCGTCGGTGCGCTCCTCGACCAGGCTGCTGCGCACCAACGCGAGCAGCACCATCTCCTCGTCGGTGAACGCGGCCGCGCCGCCCAGCATGGCGAAGTCGGCGCACAGCTCGTCGCCCGACTGCTCGGAGATGTCGGCCACCTCGTACGACAGCAGCTCGCGCAGCTGCCACATCGGGACGGGAGGCACCTGCGTCGTGCGCAGGATCATGTCGCGCCCGGTGATGCCGACCGCCACCGGGAGCCCACGCAGTCCCATGGTCTCGAGCGCCTCGGCCAGCTTGCCCGTGGGCACAGCCGCCGCCTGGTGGATCTCGAACGCCCCCTTGCGCGAGCGCCCCTCGACGAGGCGCACGGTGTCGCCGCCGTAGTCGATGCCCACCGCGCGCTGCGTCACCGATCGGTCTCCCCGGGCTCGGCCAGGAAGCGGTCGAGGTCGTCGGACAACTCCGCCGCCACCGTCGGGTAGCCGCCCGCGGCGAACGAGTCGCGCAGGGCGATGATGCGCTGGCGGCGTCGCTCGAGGTCGGACGAGAGCAGGCTCGCACCGCGCGTGGCCACCTGCTCGGCCCGCTCGCGGAAGAGCGCTTCGGCGTCGCTGCCCGCAAACGTCTCGGCCGCGGCCAGGGCGTCGTCGCGGACCTCCTGGCAACGCTGGGCCGAACCGAGGAAGAGCGCCACGTCGAGGTCGGCGTCGAGCGCGTCGAGTCGCGCGGTGAGCTGCTGCGTGAGCTCGGCGCGGTGCCGGCGTGCGTCGGCCAGCACCTGCTCGTCGTACGGGTAGTCGGCGATGATGCGATCGAGCGCCGCGAGCGCGCCGCCCAGCTTGCCGGACGCCTCGAGGCGATCGGCCTCGTCGCGCAGCTGACCCGCGGCGACGCGCTGTTCGGAGAAGTCTGCCGCCAGCCCGAGCACGAGCGAGACCGAGCCTCCGGACGCCGGCGGCAGCTCGAGCGTGAGCGCCACCGAGCCGTCGTCGTGGTGCACGGCGGACGCCGCGAACGGGCGGTCGAGGCGCAGCTCGCAGCGATCCTGCGTGCGTCCGAGCACGAGCGCCTGGATGCCGTCGACCTTGAAGTCGCCGCTGAAGACCTCGTACCCGCCGGCCGAGCGGATGCCCACGGGCGCGGCCGCGAGCGAGCCCGAGACGAGCACCTCGTGCAGCGGCACCGCGCCCGCCGGGACGCCCGAGAGGCTCGTCTTCAGCAGCAGCTCGCGTCCCTCGAGCGCCGGCTGCATCGAGGCCTGGACGACGCCGTCGTCGGCCAGCCGCAGCGCGGCCGAGCCGTCACCGGGCATCCAGCCGACGAGGCCGGGCAGCGCGCTGCCGGCCGCCGGACGCAGCGTCGGCGGACGCACCGCGAGCACCAGCTCTTGTCCGCGCAGCACCAGCGCGCCGAGGGCGCCGCCCGAGAGCACCTCGAAGATGCCCAGCGTGTCGCGCTCGAAGGCCGGCTCGCCCTGCGGCAGCAGCTTCAACACCAGATCGTCGACGGCGCCCGAGCCCACGGCTCCCAGGCCCACGCGCAGCACGCGATAGCCGGAGGGCACCGCGACCCGTCCACTCAGCCGGCCGCGGCCCGCGGCCAGGGGCACGTCGAGGGCGGGACGATCGTCGGCCTCGAAGCGGGCGAAGAGCTGGGTGCCGTCGGCCGACGAGATGCCGGACAGCTCGACCCCCGTGCCCGGTTCGACGCGCCACGACTCGCTCGAGATCGAGCGTGCCCAGCCCTCGGGGCCGATCTCCGCGACACCGGACGAGACGCCCGAGACGACGCCCACGCTGCCGACCCGGAAGCCACCGGGTGCACCGTCCTCGGTCTGCCAGTGCGACTCGCTGCGCCCGCCCTCGTGGGACTCGAACGACCAGGCCGCGCCGAGCAGGTTGTCGGGGGCGGGGTCGGCCGAGACGACCGCGCCGCTCTCGCCGAACGGATCGGTGAAGGCCACCCAGGCCCCCGCCCCGGCGACCGCCAGCAGCAGCACCACGCCGATGAGCATGGGCCCGCGCGAGCGCCGCACGCGGCCCTCGTGCAGGACGTGCACCTGATCGTCGTCGAGGCGGTCTGCGGAGGCCAACGGGAGGAATCCCTGCGGGAGAGGGCGCCGAGCGGACGGTGTACCAAGCGGGCCCACGGTCGGCAACGAAACGCGCACTCACGCGCGCGGATCAGGCCCCTCGGGCCTGCGCCTCGGCGCGCACGTCGCGCGCCTCGCGACGTCCCGCGACCACGATGCCGAGCAGCACCAGCGGACCACCCCAGAGCGTCGCGCGCGGCGGCAGCTCGTCGAGCAGACCCCAGGCCAGTCCCGAGGCCAGCAGCGGCTCGCCCAGGTAGGCCAGCGCCACGTAAACCGTGGGCAGCCAGCGCAGGGCCCAGTTGCAGGCCGAGTGCCCGACGAGCTGCGGTACGAGCGCCAACGCCAGGAGCCACGTCCAGGTGTCGGGACGGTAGCCGCCGAAGCCCTGGCCGACCGCGGCCATGGCACCCCACAGGAGCAGCGCCGCACTGCCGTAGCAGACCACGAGGTAGCTCCGCAAGCCGACCGAGGAGCCGACGCGCCGGCCCACGAGCATGTAGCCGGCCATCGCGAGCGCGCCGAGCAGCGCGAGCCCCGCGCCGAGCGGCGAGTCGCGTCCTCCCACATCGTGCTGGAAGGTGATCGCGGCGCTGCCTGCCAGCGCCAGCGCGAGTCCGACGTACGTGCCACGCCCGGGCCGATCGGACGTCACCAGCGGTCCCAGCAGCGCGGCCCACAGCGGCGTCGTGTTGACCAGGAAGACGGCGCTGGCCACCGAGCTGTGCACGAGCGCGGTCAGCCAGGTCCCGAAATGGACGGCCATGAAGGCGCCGGCCAGCAGCGCGAGCGCGACCGTGCGCCGGTCCCAGCGGGCCAGCTCGCGTCGCAGCCCGGCCGGGTCGAGGAGCGCCAGCACGAGCGCCGCCACGCTGCAGCGGAAGGCCGAGATCACGAGCGGCGGGGCCTCGGCCGCCAGGCGCGCGAAGATCGCGCTGGTCGAAGCCGCCAGCACGCCCAGCGCGAGTCCCGCGAAGGGCAGCAGCGGCGCGCGCGGCCGATCGGGCCCCGCGGCGTCGAGCGAGGTGCGCATCAGAGCAGGGCGAACGCCAGGAGGTAGACCGGTGCGGCGACCAGCATCACCAGCAGCGTGTATCCCAGGATGTCCTTGGCGCGCAAGCCGGTGATTCCCAGCAGCGCCAGGGCCCAGAACGGCTGCAGCATGTTCGTCCACTCGTCGCCGTAGCTGAGCGCGAGCACGGCGCGCGAGAGCGGCAGGCCCAGCTCGTGGGCGGCCTGGGCCAGGATCGTGCCCTGCACGGCCCATTGTCCCCCGCCGGACGGCACGAACAGGTTCACGAGGCCCGCCGAGAGGAAGGTCGCCGCGTCGAACGACCACTGCAGTGGCAGGCCCAGCGAGGCCAGGCCGCGGGCCAGGTCGGCCGAACTCCCGGCCAGCAGCTCGACCAGGCCGGCGGCCTCCAGCACGCCCAGGATGCCGAAGTAGAACGGGAACTGGAGCAGGATGCCGCCCGCCTCGCCGGCGCTGGCCGCGAAGGCCCGGGCGTAGCGCGCGGGCGTCCCGAAGAGCAGCAGGCCGAGCAACGTCACGAGCAGGATCACGCCGTTCAGCGAGAGTCCGGCCCACAGCGACGGCGCGTCGGAGATCTCGAGCGCGAGCGCTCCGCCGCCGAGCAGCAGCACGCCCAGGGTGAGCGCCACGCCGCCCTTCGTGACCGGCTCGCGCGCCTCGCCCTCGTCGGCCTCGGGCTTCGCCGGCGGGACGCGCTCGCTCGCCGTGGACGCCATGCGCCACAGCAGCAGCGGCACGACGACCAGCAGCGCGAGCGAGAGTCCCAGGTTGAGCGGCGAGAGGATCGTCTCGTCGAGCGGGATCGGCGGACCCTGTCCCGTGCCGCCCAGCGCGGCCCCCACGAGCGGCGTGCCCTCGGTGACCTTGAGCGGCGCGCTGCCCGAGAAGCCGCCGTGCCAGACCATGAGGCCCGTGTAGCCGGCCGCCGCGACGAGAGCGTCGTCGAGAGGACGACCGGCGGCGCGGGCGCGATCGGCGATCCGACGCGCGAGCACGGCGCCCGCGACGAGTCCGAAGCCCCAGTTGATCCACGCGGCGAGCATCGCGACCACGGCCGTGAGCGCCGCCGCCGAGCCCGTCGTGCGCGGGACGTCGGCCAGCCGCAGCAGCCATCCGCGCACCAGGGGCGCGCGCGCCAGGGTCGCGCCGGCCACCAGCACGAGCGCCATCTGCGTGGTGAACGCCAGCGTCGACGGGGACGAGAAGCGCGCGAACCAGCCGCGCGCCAGGGCGGCGGCGTCGGGCGAGTCCATCACGCCCAGGCCCAGCGCGAACGCGACGAACGTGAGCAGCAGCGCGATCACGAACGGGTCGGGGACGACCCGCCGCGCGAAGTCGGCCAGGCGTGCCGAGAGGCGGGCGAGCAATCTGGCGTCCTCGAGGGTGCGCGCGCGGGACGTCGCGCGGCGTGCGACGCATTCTAGGGCGCACGCCCTCGGGTATCATCCTGCCGATGCGTCCTCTCGTGACCGTCGTGTGGGTGGTGCTCGCCGCGCTGTGCGTCGGCCCCGCTGCGTCCGCCCGCTCGCCGGGGGCCGAGTCGCTGCTCGCCCTCGACGGCACCTGGGACGTGGTGCTCGACCCGCAGGCCGACGGCGTGGCGCGCGGCCTGCCGAGCGGTGCCGGCGCGGGCTGGCGTGCGCCGCTCGCCGTGGCCGTCCCGGGTGCGCTCGAGGTGCATCCCAAGGCCGTGGGCTACGACGGGGTGTCCTGGTACCGGCGGCGCATCCCGCCCGTCGCGTCGCCCGCGCCCGACGCCGGACGCCTGTGGCTGGCGTTCGACTCCGTCGATGCGCGCGCCGACGTGTGGCTCGACGGGCGCAGCCTCGGTCGCCACGACGGCAGCGACGTCCCGTTCCGCTTCGACGTGACGGGACGGCTCGACGCGGGCGGCGTGCTCGTGGTGCGCGTGGTCGATCCGGGCGACCGGCAGGTCGACGGACTCGTGCTGGGTGCCATGCCGCACGCCAAGGAGTCGTGGTACTTCAACTACGGAGGCCTGCTCGGCGCGGTGCGCATCGAACGCGCGCCGCTCGTCGAGTGCGTGGGCGTCGACTGCACGCTCGACGACACGGGACGTCCCGTGGCGCTGCTCGACCTGTTCGCGTCCGGAGAGGCGGCGCGCACGCTGGCGTGCGAGGTGAGCCTGCTGGCGGACGCGTCGTCGTCCGCCGCGTGCACGTGGCGCGGCACGCTCGACGCCGGCCCGGGACGCACGCGCGTGCGCCTGCCGCTCGACGGCGACGCCTCGGCGCTGCCGCACTGGTCGCCCGACGCGCCGCGACGCGTGCTGCTGCGCGTGACCCGAGCCGACGCGGCGCCCGTCGAGCAGCGCGTGGGACTGCGCACGTTCCGCGTGGTGGGCGACCACTTCGAGCTCGACGGGCAGCCGATCGCGCTGCGCGGCGTGCTCTTCCAGCCGTACTGGCCGCTGCAGCTGTGCAAGCCGCCCGACGCCGGCTTCCTGCGCCGCGAGCTGCAGGCGATCAAGGACGCCGGCTTCGACCTCGTGCGCGCGCACCTGCGCGCGATGCCCGAGCTGTATGAGCTGTGCGACGAGATCGGGCTGCTCGTGCACGCCGAGCCGACCCTGGGCTGGATCACCGTCCCGCGCGAAGAGACGCTGCCGCTCGTGGACGACGCCCTGGTCGCGCTGGCCGACGCGGTGGCGGCCCATCCGTCGGTGGTGCTCGTGGGCGTGCTCAACGAGATGTCGGGCGAGATCTTCCCGCACACGGCCGAGCTGCACCGGCGCATGGCCGAGCTGCTGCCCGACCACGTCGTGCTCGACGACAGCGGCTCGTGGCAGGGCAGCGCGCATTACCTCCAGCCCGGCTGCGATGCGCCCGTCGAGTACGACGATCTGCACGTCTACCGTGCGTGGCCCTGGGAGCAGAAGGACTTCGACTTCGCGGCCTCGCTCGGTCGCGACGACGACGGCGTCGACACGGGACGCCTCGTGTACGTCTCCGAGTACGGCTACGGCGGCATGCCCTCGCTGCGCGACGCGGTGACCGGCTTCGGCGCGCGCCTCGACGTCGAGGACGCGCAGCAGGCGCTCGAGGACATGCAGGCCGCTCAGCGACTGCTCTCCAGCGGACGCATCCAGCGCCTGGCGCGCAGCCTCGAAGACCTCTCGGCCCTAGGACAGCTCGACCAGGCGCGCGCCGCGGCGGTCATGTCCGACGCGCTGCGCAGGAACCCGCGCGTGGCCGGCGACGTGTACACCCAGTGGCGCGACGCCGCGTGGGAGAACGGCGCCGGGCTCGTCGACACCTGGGCCCGTCCCAAGCCGGCGCTCGCGGCGCTGGCCGAGCGCAACCGCGCCGCGATCGCGCACGGCAGCGACCTGCCTCCGCTGCCCGTCGCGCCGGAGCTGCCCGACCGCGCGCCGAAGGTCGTGGCCAGCGGCGGACTCATCGCGCTCGACGCGTCCCAGCAGGCCGTGGTGTCGCAGATCGTGGCGCCCCCCACGCCCGACTCGGCCGGTCTGCCACGGCTCGTCGTCCTGGGACGGCGCGCCGCCATGTGGGCGCCGGAGAACGTGGGCATCACGACCGCGGTGCTGAGCTGGGTGCGCGACGGAGGCACGGCGCTGTTCGTCGACGCGCCCGACGCGGGCCAGCCGTTCGACACCTTCTTCTTCGGCTACGACGGCCTGGGACAGGTCTCGGACCTTCCGCTCGACCTGCGCGCGGCCGCCGCGCGCGGACACTTCGTCGGCACGCACCTGGCGGTCCCCGCGGGCTCGCTGCTGCTGTCCGACGTGCCCGGCGCGGGACCGTTGCTCGACGAGCGCTTCGGCGCGCTGCGTCCGCACGTGGTGCTGCTGCCGGGGGACGGCGTCGAGTGCTCGCTCGAGCTCGTCTGCCTCGACGGCTACGGCGCGCTGCGCGGCGCGGCCGTGGGCGCCTACACCTACGGCAAGGGACGGCTCGTGCTCTCGACGCTGCGCCTCGACGAGGAGCAGCTCGACGATCCGCTCGCGCGGCGCCTGCTCGAGAACCTCGTGCGCTACGCGGCGCGCGTCGCGTCCGGCCTGCCCGAGCCCCCCGCGGTGCGCGACGCCACCCCGCCCGCCGAAGACCAGGAAGCGCTCGGCCGCGCGCTGTGGCGGCACAAGATCTGGTTCGGACTCGCCGAGCGGCTCACGACGCAGTCGTTCAACGGGGAGCGCCCCGTGCGCGACCCGCCGCCGCGGCTGGCCGAGACGGTCTGGCGCAAGGTGGCGGGGCTCGATGCGGTGCTCTCCGGCCGATCGGCCGACGGCCTCGCGCTGCTGGGACGGGTCGACAGCGAGGTCCTCACGGGCGAGACCGAGACGTTCCTGCGCAACGAGCTCGAGCTCGCGCGGGCCTTCTCGCGTCCCGTGGGCGAGGCGCCGGTGCCGCGCAGCCTGGCCGAGACCCTGGCCGTGGGACGCCATCACGCGCGCGCCCTGCGCCTGCAGCGCCTGGGCGAGCACGCCGCCGCCCTCGGCGAGCTGCGCGCGGCGAGCGATCTCGTCCAGCGGCTCGACGCCGGCGGAGAACTCGTGCCGAGCGACCTCGACGACGATCCCGACGCCGACGGGATCGTCGTCGACCCGCCGGACCGCCTCGACGCGGCCTCGCGCGCCGACGCGCTGCCCGACGACGGACGCTGAAGCGCCGCCGCCGAGCGGCGACGCCCCGCCCCCGCCGCGCTTGGCAGCGCCCGTCGGCGACCGGTACGATCCCCCGCTTTGCAGGCACGGCGGCAGACGCCCGCCCCCGGAGGTTCCATTGCGCGAGATCGAGGGCACGGTCGACGGCCGCGGGATGCGCGTGGGCGTGGTCGCGAGCGACTTCCACGAGGCGGTCACGGGCGGCTTGCTCAGGGGCTGCCTCGGCGCGCTGCGCGCGGCCGGCGTGGCCGACGACGACATGGTGGTGGCCCACGTCCCCGGAGCGCTCGAGCTCTCGGTGGTGGCCGGACGCCTCGCACGCCGGGGCGGCTTCGACGCGCTCGTCGTGCTCGGCTGCGTGATCCAGGGCGACACCGACCACTACGACTTCGTCTGCGCCCAGGCCACCCGCGGCTGCGGCGCCGTGGCACACGAGCACGGCCTGCCGCTCGGCTTCGGCCTGCTCACCTGCCGCACGGCCGCCCAGGCGCTGGCGCGCGCGGGAGACGACGAGCAGAACAAGGGTGCCGAGGCGGCACGCGCGGCGCTCGTCACCGCGCGCGTGCTCGAGGGCGTCGACGCCCTCGACGCCGACCTGCGCCCGCGCACCGGGTTCCGGCCGAAGACCGGGGACGAGTCGTGATCGGCGCCCGCACCCGCGCGCGCGAGGTCGCGCTCCAGGCGCTCTTCTGTCGCGACGTCCTGCCCGATCGCGGCTGGCAGCACGCCGAGCAGACCGTGCGCGAGTCGGAGGTCCCGCCCGAGGTCCGCGAGTTCGCGCGCGAACTCGTCGACGGCGTCCACCGCAGGGTCGACGAGATCGACGGCATGCTCGTCGGCGCCACCGAGAACTGGTCGCTCGAGCGCCTCGCGGCGGTCGACCGGAACATCCTGCGGCTGGCGGTGTACGAGCTGATCGAGCGCGACGACATCCCGGCGCGGGTCACGATCAACGAGGCCATCGAGCTCGGCAAGCGCTTCTCGACGGCGCAGTCGGGCGGCTTCGTGAACGGCGTGCTCGACCGCATCCGGAAGGACCTCGGACTGCCCGCCGTCGAACTCGACGCGCCGCTCGACGAGGACGCCGCGCGTCCCCTCGACCTGGGCGACGCGCCGCTCGGCGGGAGTGAAGCCTGATGTTCAAGAAGCTGTTCAGCGGGCTCAAGAAGACGCGCGAGTCGCTCGTCACCGGCATGCGGCGCCTGCTCGGGCGTGGCCTGCTCGACGCCGACACGATCGACTCGATGGAGGAGCTGCTCTACACCGCCGACCTCGGTCCGGCGGCGAGCACCCTGGCCGACGCCGTGCGCGAGGCCAACAAGAAGGGCACGCTGAAGAACAAGGAGGACGTCGAGCCGTTCGTGAAGCAGCAGCTCGTCACGATGATGGGCGAGGCCAGCGCACCGCTCACGATCGACGCCAAGCCGTACGTGATCCTGGTCTGCGGCGTGAACGGCTCGGGCAAGACGACGTCGATCGCCAAGCTCGCCAAGCTGCTGCAGCGCGAGGGACACTCGGTCATGCTCGCGGCCTGCGACACGTTCCGCGCCGCGGCGGTCGAGCAGCTCACGATCTGGGCCGAGCGCCTGGGCATCCCGATCGTCAAGCGCGAGACGGGCAGCGACCCGTCCGGGCTGGCCTACGACGCGGCCGATGCGGCCGTGCGCGAGGGACTCGACGTGCTCGTGGTCGACACCGCGGGCCGCCTGCACACGCAGAAGAACCTGATGGCCGAGCTCGAGAAGATCCGCCGCGTGCTGGGCAAGCGCATCCCCGGCGCACCGCACGAGGTGCTGCTCATCCTCGACGGCACCACGGGCCAGAACGCCATCGCCCAGGCCAAGGAGTTCCGCCAGTCGGTCGAGGTGACGGCGCTCATGGTCACCAAGCTCGACGGCACGGCGCGCGGCGGCGCGGTGGTCTCCATCCGCCAGCAGCTCGGGCTGCCGGTGCGCTTCATCGGTGTCGGCGAACAGGCCGACGACATCGAGCGCTTCTCGCCCGACGAATTCATCGACGCGCTCTTCGAGCAGGAGCCGTGAGCGCTGGACACCCGCTCGTCGACGACGCCCCCCATCGCGGCTGGCTCGTCACGCTGTGGATCTCGGCCGCCGCGCTCTTCGCGCTGCCGGGCGTGTTCGACCTGGGCGTGATCAAGACCGCCGGGCTCGCGCTGCTCGCCGCGGCCTGCATCATCCCCCTGCTGGCGCTCTGGGCGCGGGACGAGATCGCGCTCTGGTTCGCGTCGCCGGGCGCGCGGCTGCACGTCTTCGCGGTGGCCCTCGCGCTCGTCTGGGGCGCGGGCGCGCTGACCCACGCGTCCGTCGTCGACCGCGTGCTGCTCGTGCTGCTCGTGCACGTCTCGGCCGTGATCGGGACGCTCGCGGCCCAGCGCCGCCCGCAGGCGCTCGTCACGGCGCTGCGCGTCTCCGGCACGCTCTTCGCGCTGGCGTGCTGGCTGCAGCAGCTCGGGCTCGACACGGCCTTCAACGCCAACGCCGAAGGCGACTTCGAGATCACGGGACTGGCCGGCAACACGACCCGCGCCGGCGCCTTCCTCGCGTTCGCGCTGCTCGCGCTCGTGGCCGACGCCGTGGGCGAGCGCGTGGGCCTGCGCCCCCCGCTCGAGACGCCGCCGCCCGCGCCGCGCCGGACGGCCTGGCGCGCCCTCGCGACGCAGCACGTCCCGCTCGTGCTCGTCTCGTCGGCGCTCGTGCTCACACGTGCCCGCGGCGCGCGCCTCGCGACGCTGCTCGGACTGCTCGCGCTGGGCATCGCCCTCGCGCTGCGACGCGCCGACCGCCGGCGCATCGCGGCCGAGGCCGACCTGGGAGCGTCGCCGGTCGACGAAGCCGCCGCCCGCTTCGGTCCCCACGTGGCGGCCAACGCGCACCACGCCCAGGGCCTGCTGCGTCCTCCGCCGGCACCCGCGATGGAGTCGGCCACCGACAGGCGTCCGGCATGGCCGGTGCTGGCCGCGCTCGTGCTCGGCGTCGCGTTGGCCGGCGCGACCGGGGGACGCGAGGCGCTCACCGCGTCCAAGCTCGACGACACGGCGCCCGGGTTGTCCGGCGACGGCGACCTGACGCTCGACGTGCGCCTCGCGCTCTGGGGCTCGACGCTCGACCTGGCAGCCGACCATCCCTGGCTGGGCGTCGGACTCGGCCGCTTCCGCGAGAGCTTCCCGCCCTACCGCGATCCGCTCGAGGCCGCCCTGCCGGGACGCGGCGGCGCCGCGACCTCGGTGCATCATCCGCACGACGAGTTCCTGCTCGGTGCCGCCGAGGGCGGCCTCGCGGCCGGGCTCGCGCTGCTGCTGCTGGCCGCGACGACGCTGCGGCGCGCCTTCCGCTCGGCGCTGCTCGACGTGGGCGGGCCCTCGCGCACGGCGCTGGTGGTGGTCGTGGCCGGCTGCGCCCTGGCCCTCGTGCAGGACGCCTGGACCGACCCGACCACGGCCGTCCCGTTCTTCTGCGCGCTGGGCTTCGCCTGGTCACCGCGCAGCGACGAGGCGCGCGCCTGGCATCCGGCGAAGGGCGCCATGGCGCCGCTGCTCGTGCTCGCCGGACTCGGGGCCGCGCTGCTGGCCTGGCCTCGCCTCGACGGTCACCTCGCCTGGCGCCACTTCGTCGAGGAGTTCGCGGCCCACGGGGGCGCCCTCGACGGAGCGCGCTTCGACCTGCTCGTCGACGCCGCCGAGACCTGCCCGGGCGACGTCGACCTGCAGGCCTCGCTCGTCGACGTCGGACGCCAGTACGCCGCGCTCGTCATGCGCGCCGATCCGGGCGAATCGGCGCGCGCGATCCAGGCCGTCGACCGGGCGCGCGCGCGACTCGCGGTGCTGGCCCCGTACGAGCACTGAACCGTCCCGAGGACGCCGAGTCGCGACCTGCGCTCGCGTCGACCCCGATCCTGTGGCAGTCTGATCCCCGATGCCCCTCCGCCGACGTCCGAAGCGCAGTCGCCTCTCCCTGCTCGTGATCCTGCTCGTCGGCGCGGCCGTGTGCAGCGAGGTCGCGTTGCGCGTCTGCCCGCTCGAGTGGTTCGGCCTCGAGGCCCTCGACAAGGACTGGTCGAACCACCGCTACGAGCCGCATCCCTACCTGGCGTACATCCCGCGGCCGAACTGGTCGCTCGAGAACGGCGGCAAGAGCTACCACCACAACTCGCTCGGCTTCCGCGGCAAGGAGTTCGAGCACGACAAGGCCAAGGGCACCTACCGCGTGGTGTGCATGGGCGGCTCGAGCACCTACGGGCACGGTCCGAGCAGCGACGAGACGACCTGGCCGGCGCAGCTCGAGAAGCTGCTGGGCACGATGTACCCCACGGTGCGCTTCGAGGTCATCAACGCCGGCGTGTCCGGCTACAACAGCTACGAGAGCCTGATCAACCTCAACATCCGGCTGCTCGACCTCGACCCCGACTTGGCCCTCGTCTACCACAGCATCAACGACGTACGCCTGTGGGAGTGGCCCGGGTACAAGCCGGACAACAGCCACGCACGCGCGGTCTGGCCGGTGAACGAGCCCGACCCGCTGGTCGAGACGCTCGAGAAGAGCGAGCTGTTCCGGGCGCTGCAGTTCCTGATGCGCGGCGAGAGCCGTGAGGAACTCGGCCACTGGGTCGTGAAGGACTACGGCAAGAAGCAGCAGATGCAGCAGACCTTCCAGCAGATCGGGCCGGTCTACTTCAAGCGCAACCTCGAGCAGATCGCCGCGCTGTGCCGCTTCCGCAGGGTCGACGTGATGTTCGGCCAGCAGGCGTTCTTCGACGACGACCTCGAGTTCCTGTCCGACAAGAAGGGCATGCGCATGGCCGAGGAGGTCATCACGCGCACGGCCGCCGAGCAGAACGTGCCGATCTGCGACATCCGCGCGAACATGCCGCAGGACCGCAGCCTGTTCACGAACGACGTGCACGTGACCGACAAGGGCGCGCTGCGCATCGCCACGCTGTGGGCGAAGTGCATCAAGGAGAACGGCTTCGTCGAGCACCGCATGGGGCTGTGAGCCTTCGTGCGACGTGCGGG
>JACKHP010000029.1 GCA_020638905.1 Planctomycetota bacterium
GGCGTGGCCCTGGTGCGCTGCCTCGAGGCCCTCGCGCTGCTCAAGCTCAAGGGCGACCAGAAGTTCGGACGCGACGTGATCGAGAAGGCCATCACGGCTCCCCTGCGCCAGATCGCGGAGAACGCCGGCCTCGACGGCAACGTCGTGCTCGAGGAGACGCTCGAGAAGAAGGGCAGCACGGGACTCGACGTGTCCACCGACACCTGGGGCGACCTGGTCAAGGCGGGCATCATCGACCCGGTCAAGGTCGTGCGTTCGGCACTCCAGCACGCGTCCTCGATCGTGGGCCTGATGCTCACCACCGAGACCGTGGTGACCGAGCTCAAGGACAAGGACCACGAGGTCGAAGGCGCCCTGATCTGAGCCGATGGCCACCACCAGGGACTACTACGAGGTCCTCGGTGTCGACCGAGGAGCCTCCGAGGCCGAACTCAAGAAGGCCTATCGCAAGCTCGCGCTCAAGTTCCACCCGGATCGCAACCAGGGTGACGAGGGCGCGGCCGAGCGGTTCAAGGAGGTCTCCGAGGCGTACGAAGTCCTGTCCGACGCGGACAAACGTCGCATCTACGACCAGTACGGTCACGACGGTCTGCGCGGACAGGGCTTCGGCGGGACGAGCGCCGGCCACGCCCGGGACATCTTCGAGTCGTTCTTCGGCGGCGGCGATTTCGGCGACATCTTCTCGAGCTTCTTCGGCGGAGGCGGCGGCGGGACGGCACGGCAGCGCGCCACGCGCGGCAGCCACCTGCGTGTCAACGTCTCGATCACGCTCAAGGAGGCGTTCACCGGCACGTCGCGCGCGATCACGCTGCGGCGCAACGAGGCCTGCACCACGTGCGAGGGCTCGGGCGCGCGACCCGGCACCTCCGCCACGCGCTGCACGACCTGCGGCGGACGGGGACAGGTCCAGCGCAGCCAGGGATTCTTCATGGTGCAGACCGCCTGTCCGGCGTGTCACGGCACCGGCGAGACGATCAGCGACCCGTGCGAGACGTGCCACGGCCAGGGACGCGTCCAGCGTTCGGCCGAGATCCATGTCAACATCCCCAAGGGTGTCGACACGGGACAGCAGCTGCGCCTCTCGGGCGAGGGCGAGTCGGGCACGCGGGGCGGCCCGTCCGGCGACCTGTTCGTGGTCGTGCACGTCGAGGAGCACGAGATCTTCAAGCGCGACGGCGACCACCTGCTGTGCGAGGTGCCGATCACCTTCGGGCAGGCCGCGCTGGGCGCCGAGCTCGACATCCCCACGCTCACCGGGCTGAACCGGCTCAAGATCCCGGCCGGGACCCAGAGCGGCAAGGTCTTCCGCGTCCGCGGACAGGGCATGCCGTCTCTGCACGGCTACGGCCCGGGCGACCTGCACGTGCACGTGCAGATCGAGACGCCGAAGAAGCTGACCGCGCGCCAGAAGGAACTCATCAAGGAGTTCGACGCCATCGACGACGTCGGACACACGGACCGCAAGTCGTTCTTCGACAAGGTCAAGGAGCTGTTCGAGTAGCACCGGGAGACGGGACGTCGGCATGGCCAAGCACAAGACCCGCGACATCGATCACGACGACGACCTCGACGCCGTCCCGGAGGTCGATCCGCACACGAGCGAGGGCGCCTCGCCCGCCGCCGACGCGGCCGGATCCGACGCGGGTCCGCCCGACGACGACCCGGCCGTGCTCAAGGACCGCTGGCTGCGCGCGCGCGCCGACCTCGAGAACGTGCGTCGCCGTGCGCGACTCGACGTCGACGAGGCGCGCCACTACGCCGTCTCGTCGCTGGCGCAGACGCTGCTGCCGGTGATCGACACGTTGCAGCGCGCCCTCGACAGCGCTCCCGAGGGCACCGACGCGGCGTTCCTCGAGGGCGTGCGGCTGACCGAACAGCAGCTCCTGGCGGCCCTGGCGAGCGCGGGCGTCGTGCCGCTCGAGACCCGGGTCGGCGATCCGTTCGACCCCTCGCGGCATCGGGCGTTGGTCGAGCAGCCCACCGACGAGCACACGCCCGGCTCGATCGTGGCCGAACTCGTGCGCGGTTACATGATCCACGATCGGCTGCTGCGCGAGGCGCAGGTGGCCGTGGCCAAGAACGCCTCCGACTGACTCCGGACGTCCGCGACGGTGCGCCCTGCGCGCCCGTCCCGGCGGGACCCACCGATGCCCACCTACGACTACGCCTGCAGTGCCTGCGGCCATCGCTTCGAGCACTTCCAGTCGTTCAGCGAAGCCCGGCTGGTGACCTGTCCCAAGTGCGGACGCAAGAAGCTCGAGCGTCTGATCGGCAGCGGTTCCGGCATCGTCTTCAAGGGCAGCGGCTTCTACGAGACCGACTACAAGCGCGCCGGCAAACCGGCGTCCGAGTCCTCCGACGGAAAGCCGGCGAAGGGTGGCGACTCGGCCGGGACGCCCCCCGCCGCCTCCCCCTCCGACGGCGGCTCCGGCGGATCCGGGGGATCGAGCGGCGGCGGCGGAAAACCCGGCTCCGGCGACTCCTGACGCCGCGCTCCGTGAGGCGCAGGCCGCGCGCCGAGACGGGCCGCAGATCGTCCTGAAGGTCGGCCCTCGCCGTGGTCGACAACGGTGGCGGACGCGCCCGTTCCGCCCCCGCGACTCGCCACCGGCGCGCGCGCCTTCTACACTGAGGCGCGGAGCCCCCCATCCATGACGTCGCACCATTCGAACAAGATCCACCGCGAGAGCGAGAACATCCTGGCCCTGGCGCAGGACCTGGGTCTCGAGCGCCTCGAGTGGACGAGCCGACCGACCGAGGTCGAGTTCGGCTTCAACAACCACTGCAACCTGCTGTGCGTGATGTGCCACCAGGCCGACGGCATCCCCAGCAAGCGCATGCCTCCCGCGCTGGCCGCGAAGGTGCTCGAGCAGGTGCTGCCGTTCGCGTTGCACCTCACGCCGTCCGACGCGTCCGAACCGCTCATGAACGACATGGACGCCGTGCTCGCGTTCTGCGAGAAGCACGACGTCCAGATGCTGCTCTACTGCAACGGCACGCTGCTCGACGAGGCGCTCATGGAGCGCATCGCGCGGCACACCCACCGCATCTGGTTCTCGATCGACTCGCCGGTCAAGGAGACCTTCGAGGCGCTGCGCGTCAACGCCGACTTCGAGACCGTGCTCGAGAACATCCGCGCGGCGTTGCCGATCGCGCGCAAGCACCACATCGAGATCGGCTTCAACGCGGTGGTCATGGAGCCCAACTGGCACCAGATGCCGGACCTCGTCGACCTCGTGGCCGACCTGGGCGGCGACCAGATGTCGCTCCAGGAACTGCTGCCGAACTCGACCGGCTACGACGAGCTCCGCATCGAGGGCAAGGTCGACGACGAGACGTACGGCGCGATGGTCGAGGGCGTGCGCCTGAGGGCCAGGGAGCGCGGCGTGAACGTCAGCCTGCACCTGCACGCGCCGTTCGGCGGCGAGCTCGTGAACCGTCCGGCCGACCCGGCCAGCAAGGCGCCGCTGGCCCAGGTGCGCGAGCTGCACATGGACAGTCTGGCCAAGATGCACGGCGGCTTCTGTCCGATGGCGATGAACTACGTCAAGATCACGCCCGACGGAAAGGTCTACCCCTGCTGTCGCGGCCCCGAGGAACTCGAGATGGGCAACGTGCTCGAGACCTCCTTCGACGAGGTCTGGAACGGCCCGGCCTACCGCGAGTTCCGCCGGCGCATGCACTCGGGCGAGTATCCGGACGTGTGCAGCACCTGCCTCGTGCTCACCGGCAACCCGCACTTCCCGGCCGATCGCCGCGCGGGCGACGCCGCCAGGACGTCACCCTGAGCGCGGCGCCGTCCGACGCCTGACCCGCGGCGCGGTGCCGCACGTCGGCGCCGCTCGCACGGCGCCGACGCCGACCGCGGACCGACCCGGCACGCGGTCGACGTCGGACGCCCGACGCCGCGTCAGCCGTCCTGCTGCTGGGTGCGCAGGTCGAGCGTGCGCTGCTCGCCCTTCTCGACGCGGACGGTCTCGTTCGCCAACGGCTGGCCGCCGAATCCGCTGCCCAGCACGGACACCGAGTACTCGCCGGCCGAGAGGCCTTCGAAGCGGTAGCTGCCGGCCTCGGTCATCGTCATCTGGCTGTCGCCGCCTCCGCCTCCGGCCGGACGCAGGCTGACCGGGACCCCGTCGAGCATCTGGCCCGTGTCGCCCGACACGACCGTGCCGATCAACACCGCGCCGCGCCCGATCCTGATCGCGACGTTGTCTTTGTCCTGGCCGTCCTCGACGCTCACCATGTCGGAGCGCGCCTCGGCGTAGCCGCCGCCGGAGACCACGAGCTCGTAGTCGCCGGGCTTCACGAAGAGCGCCTCGAAGCGTCCCTCGGAGTCGGTGGTCACGCGCGACTTGGTGCCGCCGGCGTCCACGGTGAACGACGCGCCGCCACCGCCCGAGTCGGACGTGACGAACATCATCTCCATGCGCGCGGTCGAGGACTGCTTCGACTGCTTGACCGGGTTCACCTCGACCAGCAGGTCGGGCACGCCCGCGCCGGTCTCGTCGTCGACGACCTTGCCCGAGATCGTCGAGCCCTCGAACACGAGCCGCGCCGTCTCGGTGCGTCCCGCGCTGAGCTCGACCTCGAGCGTCTCGGGGTTGGCCGCCTTGGGGACGATGCCGGACAGCTCGTAGCGCCCGGGTTCGACGTCCTCGAAGGTGAAGTTGCCGAAGCGATCGGAGCTGACGGTCTTGCCGCCGAACGGCATGAACGAGGCGGCCTGCTTGAGCTTGAGCGTCACGTCGGGCACGCCCTGTCCCCCGGCCACCACCTGGCCCGTGAGCGTGGCCGTCGGGGGACGGATGAGCCGCACGAACGCCTCCTCGCCCGGGGTCACCGTGACCTCGGCCCGCGAGCGCGGGTCGTCGACGCCGCTGCCGGCGCCGTCCATGACGATCATCATGCCGCCGCCGAAGCTCACGCCGCCGCCGCTCGAGAGCTGGACGATCCAGCGGCCGGGAGGCAGCTCGCCCACCGAGAAGTGCCCCTGGACGTCGGTCGTGGCGCGCCGCGGCGCCAGCGGCCCCTCGCTGTCGGCGCCGGCCATGAGCAGCCCCATGAAGTCGCCGGCCTCGTCCGCACCGGGCGCGGCAGGCGCCTTGACGACCACCTCGGCGGCGCGCACCGGGGTCCCGTCCTCCTCGACCACCACGCCGGCGATCGAACCGGCCGGCTCGAGCACCATGCGCAGGTCCAGCTGCTCGTCGCCCGGGTCGAGGTGCACCACGAGCGGCTCGCTGCGCACATGGCCGTCGGCCGACGCGCGCAGGTCCCACGAACCCGCCGGGATGCCGTGCAGCTCGAAGTGGCCGTCGTCATCGGTGAGCGCACGCTTCCACGGCTGCAGCTCCTCGTCGCCGCCGCCGATCGAGATCTTGCGCTCGATGCGCATCTCGCCCGGCGAGGACGCCTCGGGCTCTTCGTGCTCGGCCAACAGGACGTGCGCGCCGGAGAGGCCGCGGCCCTCGTGGTCGACCACGAGCCCCGCCAGGACCGACTCCTTCGTCAGCCCGACCTCCAGCTGCGCGCGCTGGCCCCCGGTCAGACGGGGGCCCTCGACCGAACGCGACGCGAAGCCGGCCGCCGAGATCTCGAGGTCGACGCCCGCAGGGCCCACGTCGTGCACGAGGTACACCCCCGGACGCGATCCGTCGGCCGGCGGTCCGTCGACCGGGCTGTTCTGTCCCATCACGAACACGGGACCCTCGCGGCGCGGCACCGCCACCACCCGCGCCCCGTCGACGGGCGCGCGCGTGCGGGCGTCGACGAGCGTCAGCTCGAGCTCGCCCAGCGGATCGAGCCGCACCGAGAAGTCGCGCGTGCCCACCGGCACGTCGTCGGTGGCCGACGATGCGAAGCCCTGCTTCTCGACGCGCACCGTGTAGGTGCCCGTGCCCAGGCCGGCCAGCTCGAACCAGCCGGACGCATCGGTCTCGGCGCGCAGACGCCACTCCTGCCCGAGCTGGGAGCGCGGCGCGGGCTCGAGCTCGTCGATCACGATGCGCTGCATGCTCATGACGCGCACCACCGCCCCCTCGAGCGGCACGCCGTCGGCGGACAGCACGTGTCCCGCGATGGCGCCGCCCTTGGGCAGCGTGATGTCGCCCACGTCGACCGTGGACGAGACCGTCAGCTCGAGATCGTCGACGTAGCCGACGCGCCGTCCGTCGGCACGCGCGGTCAGGCTCGCCGCGCCGGGTTCGACGCCGTGCACCGTGAAGCGTCCGTCGGCGGCGCTCTTGGCCCGGGTGTACAGGCTCGCCAGGTCACCCCTGAACATGCCCAGGAACGGGTCGCGTCCCTGCTTCTCGACCACGTGCTGGGCCTCGATCTCGGCCCCCACCACGGGACGTCCCGACTCGTCGACCACGCGACCGCGCACGCCTGCGCCCACCGCGAGCGCCAGGGTGCCCACGTCGAGGTCGCCCTCGTGGAGCTCGGGCAGCTCGTGCACCAGGACGACGAACGCGTCGTGCGCCGCCACGAGCCGGGTCAGCCCGCCGCCGAAGCGCCGCTCGAATCCTTCGACGCGCGACGCGTCGGGGGACGGCAGGTCGAAGGCGACGCTGAAGCGTCCGTCGGCGCGGGACGTCGCCTCGGGACGCTTCTTGTCGGAGTCGGCCTTCGGGTCGAGCCCGACCAAGCCGTCGCCAGGAAGATGCACCACCACGCGCGCCCCCTCGACCGGGCGCCCGGAGGGATCGACCAGGCGCCCCACCAGGCGCACCTGCGGCGCGACCGCCGCCGCCTCGTCGCCGCGCGCCGCAACCGCCTCGGCGCCGGACGGTTGGACGGCCGACGGGGAGGTCTCGGCCACGCCGAGCGGTTGCACCTCGCGCGCCTCGCCCGCGGGAGCCAGCCCCATCTTCGGGGCCGCGACCTCGCCTGACGGGTCGGACGAGAGATGCGCCGCTTCGGACTCGGCCCCGTCGTCGCTCAGCACGAAGACCAGGCCACCCAGGATGCCGGCCACAGCCAACACCAATACGAACTTCATCCAACCGGACATGGAAGTCTCCGCTCGACGAGGGAACACCGGCAGGCACGTGGCCCGGCCGGGTCGCAAGGAGCGGCTCGCCTCCCGTGAGCGGCGCCGCAGAAGAGCGCGCATCATACGCCACCGCACCCGCCGTGTGGAGAGAGTTGACCGCCCGACGGCGTGGCTGGCGCATGGCGTCTGCGCGGACAGGTCCGCCACGGTGGCGTCCCATCCGGGGGTCGGCGGCGGCGTGGTAACGTCCCGGGTCCCGGGGAAGGCGGCGGTATCATGGGTCGCGCGGGTGAGGCCGGGGCCCGACGGCCCGGTCGATCGAACCGACGAGGAGTCCTGTCGATGACCAGGAAACTCACCGTGGCCGCGCTGGGCGCGGCCGTCCTGCTCGCCCTGGCGCCGTCCGCGGACGCGGGAGTCCACAAGGACACGCGCCTGGGGTTCCAGATCAAGCCCCCGAAAGACTTCGAGTCGATCGCGCTGCAGCCGGGACAGACGAACCCCGTCGCCCAGTGGCAGGACCCGCGCAAGGAGTACGGCTCCGGCAACGAGTCGTCCATGTACCTCAACGCGCGCTTCGAGATCATGGCGTACTCACGCGCGTTCGCCGACGCCTTCGAGGGCGGCTACGAGTCCTTCCTCGACGACAAGTGGGAAGACTGCGACTCGTGGCTCGGCTACGGCGAGGTCGAGAAGGAGAAGAAGATCCGCGTCGACGGCAGCGACGCGCGCGAGAAGGCGGTCTCGTTCGAGGAGGCCGGCATCACGATGTACTTCGCGATGATCCCGCAGGACGACTACGTCTTCCTCGTCACGGGCAAGTCGCTGCTCAACCGCTACAAGGGTCGCGCGAGCGACTTCTCGAAGGCCGCCAAGTCGTTCGAGCGCATCGAGAAGGAGGACGCCGGCGAGCGCTCGGCCGAGCTGGCCCAGATGGACGACCAGGAGCGCCGCCTGCAGACGGTGATCGACCAGCTCCCCGAGGGCTGGGACCACATGCGCACCGACCGCTACCTCTTCGTCTACAACGCCGACAAGGACTTCGTCAAAGACCTCGGCAAGCAGATCGAGGCCATCCGCGACGTGTACGAGAAGCTCTACCCGCCCGACCGCCCGATCACCGACGTCTCGATCGTGCGCGTCTGCAAGGACCGCACGACCTACATGGGCTACGGCGGTCCGGCCGGCGCGGGCGGACACTGGAGTCCGTGGCTCAAGGAGCTCGTGATCTTCGACATGCCGCCGCGCGACAACACCGTCGCGGTGCTCAACCACGAGGCCTTCCACCAGTACATCTACTACTACTACGGCGAGCTGTCCCCGCACAGCTGGTACAACGAGGGCACCGGCGACTACTTCGCCGGCGCCAAGATGACGAAGACCTATCGCATCCAGGGCTTCGGCAACGGCCCCGGCGGCTTCGGCCGCCAGGAGACGGTCAAGGAGGCCGTGCGCGAGACGCGCTCCGGGCGCGAGGGCATCACGCCGCTCAAGGAGCTGATGAACTACTCGCAGGGCGAGTACTACAACAACGCCGGCGTCCACTACGCCCAGGGCTGGGCGCTGATCCACATGCTGCGCGAGAGCAAGCGGCTCAAGCCGGCGTGGGCACGCATCCTCGACGACTACCTGGTGAACCTGCTGGCCGCGCGCACCGAGGTCGCCACCGAGGTGATGAACAAGGAGCGCGAGAAGGCCGAGAAGAAGAAGAAGGGCTCGTCCGACGAGATGTCGAAGGACCCGAAGGACTGGTACGGCCAGGCCGACACCGACGACATCCAGAAGCGCGCCTACGAGAAGACCTTCGCATCCTGGTCCGACGCCGACTGGGACGAGTTCAACGAGGCCTACATGGACTACGTCGAGAGCCTCTGACCGGCTCGTCGTCCGAGGAGACCTGCACGCATGTTCCTGACCCTGGCGCTGCCGCTCGTGCTCGCGGCCCCGATGTTCTTCGACAAGGTCCTGCTCAAGGACGGCCGTCTCGTCGAGGGCAAGCTGATCGAGTCCACCGACCCCGACTACTGCATGCTGCGGCTTCCGGGCGCCGACATCCCGATCCGCAACGACCTGGTGCAGCTCACCTACGTCGAGGACATGGAGGACTACGTCCCCAAGGACAAGAAGGAGGCGGACTACCTCAAGAAGGGCTGGGTGCTCTTCGAGGGCCGCTGGATGAGCCGCACCCGGCGCGAGCAGGAGCTGGGCAAGCGAGCCGAGGAGGACAAGGCGGCCATCGCCAAGCTCCGCGAGGAGCAGAAGTGGAAGAACGCCAAGTCGACCGAGACGCTGCACTTCGAGGTCAAGTCGAACTGCACCCAAGAGGTGATGGACGACTACGCCAACCGCCTCGAGAACTACTACAAGTACTTCCTCGACGAGTGGAACATCACGGTCGCGCCGAGCGAGAAGAAGAAGAAGCAGAAGTTCTTCCTCTACCGCAACTACGACGACTTCCTCGAGGTGACGGGCTCGCGCTACGGCGTGGGCGGTTTCTTCAACTGGGTCAAGGGCGAGCTGCAGCTCTACCACGACGACAAGAAGTACGACTTCACGGTGGCCATCCTCTACCACGAGGGCAACCACCTGCTCACCCACCTGATCGACCCCCAGTTCATCTACCCGACGTGGATGAACGAGGGCACGGCCGAGTACTTCGGGACCGCCAAGGTCGGCCCGAAGGGCGAGTTCGTCGTGGGCGGCCTGCAGTACGAACGGATCGTCTCGCTGCGCAACGACGCAGCCCACGGCAAGGAGATCCCGCTGCGCGAGCTGCTGCTGGCGCCCCAGGGTTCGCTCACCGCGCGACACTACGCGGTGGCCTGGTCGTTCGTGCACTTCCTGATGTCGACCGACTACGCGAAGAAGTACCGCCTGTTCTTCGCCAACCTGCCCGAGAACCGCGACGTGAAGTGCGAGAACGGTTCGTCGGGAGCGATCGTCGTGCGCATCCCCGAACTGCCCACGGTCATCGCGGCCTTCGAGAAGGCCATGGGCAAGTCGCTCGACGAGCTCACCGTCGAGTGGAAGGACTTCTGCGCCCAGGCCTACGGCGAGCTGAACGCCGACGCGTACTACAAGGCCGTCCAGTTCACGCTCTTCACCGGAGGCGACCTCACCGAGGACGCCGTCAAGACCGCCAAGGAGTACTACGAGAAGGCCATCGCCCTCGGCATCACCGACTCCGAGTGCTACCGCGACTACGCCGAGTTCCTGCGCAAGGGCGGCATCGACGACCGGGGCGAGACGGTGCTGCCGTACGAGCCGGACGTGGTCGGCGGCTGGGACATGATCCAGAAGGCCATCGATCTCGACCCGATCGACCCGCTCAACTACTGCGAGGCCGCGGGGCAGCTCATCATGGACAGCCCGATCCAGGACATCGACAAGGCCGAGGCGCTGGTCAAGACGGCACGCGCGCTCGACAGCCGCAGCTGGCAGGTCCAGGCGCTCACGAACGAGCTCATGAGCATGATCGAGCCGGCCAAGGAGCGCCGCCGCGATCGCGAGGAGCGCGAGCGCATGCTGGCCGAGAACGACAACAGGGTCTGGATCGTCCAGCCGTTCCACTACGCGAACGAACCCGAGCCCGAGCAGATCACCGACCTCTCGACCGACGACCTCATGGCGCTGATCGAAGCCGGCGAGGTCGACGAGCTCGACTACGTGTTCCAGACCTGGCGTCCGCCGAACCCCGAGACCGGCGAGCTCGAAGAAGGCACCGAACCCTGGGACACCGCCTGGACGCAGCTCAAGGACGTTCCCGTGTTCACCGAAGCCCTGGCCGCCGCCAAGGCCGCGGCCGGCGGATGAACGGCGCCTTGACGCGGCTTGTCCCTCGGGGTGCGGGTCGCTAACGTCACGTCCATGATGCCCTTGATCTCGTATCGGTCGGGCCGTGCGCGGCGCGCGGCGAGCCTCGCAGCCGGACTGCTCGCGGCCGCCTCGGTCGCGTGCGTCGCCCCACCCGAGCACTTCACCCGGCTCTGGCCGGGTGGGCGCAGCGGCGCGCCGGTGCTGGGCCTCTCGACCGAAGAGGGCGTGATCGTCCTGGGCGAACCGCAGTACGCCGTGGGCGACGTGTTCGAGATCCAGTTCCCGATCGGCAACTCGGTCGTGAGCGCGCACGGCAGCATCGTGCGGCTGAACGAGGAGCTGGCCCTCGTCGAACCCGCCGACGCGATCCTGCGCGAGGGACGCTTCGCCGACGGCCTGCCCGACTTCGCCACCGAGGACGTGTTCGTCGCGCTGCGCGACGAGGACGACCGGCCGGTCATGCGTCCCGTCACGCTCTGGCACGACGGGACCTTCGGCGACTGGGTCGTGATCGACGACATCGGCGACGCCGACGCCTTCGCCCGCGACCACGCGGGCGTGGGGCTCTACGTCTACCGCCAGCGCTACTGGCAGATCGTCGGCATGCTCGCCGGCATCACGGCGCGCTCCCCCGACCTCGACGACGACGACGTGGGCCTGGGATACATCAGCCTGCTCGAGATGGCGCGCCTGCTGCCCGACCGCATCGACTACTTCGAGCACGGCGTCAAGCCGCTGCGCCCCGACTTCGAATTCGGCGTACCGCTCCAGCCGGGCGACGTCGACCTGCCCGAGCCCCAGCCCGATCCGTCGGCGGCGCCGCCGTCCGACGCACCGTGAGCCTCGCGCCCGTCGGCCAGCGACTGGTCGCGGCCCTGGCGGCGCTGCTGCTCTTCGCCGACGCCGTGGTGCGTCCACCCTACGAGGCCGGACTCTCGACCTTCGGACAACCGCCGGCCGGCAAGGTGCTGCTCGTCCTGGCAGGACTCCTGGTGGCCGGCCTGCTCGGACGCGCCCCCGACCGCGAATCCCTGGCCCGGAGGCTCACCCTGCTGCTGCTCGCCGCGCTGCCCTTCGGCGGACGCGCGGTGCCTGCGTCGCCCGGGGCGACCCTGCTGCTCGCGGGACTGACGCTGCTCGTCGCGCGTCCCTTCCTGCGCGCGTCGCCGGGTGCCAGGCTCACCGCGCTCGTGCTGCTGCTCTGCGCGCCCGCCGTGGCGACCACCGTCTATCCGCAGGGCTCGGTCGCGTGGCTCCTGCAACTGCTGCCCCACGCGACCCTGCCGCTGCTGCTGCCGTCGCTCTTCGCGGGGGCGCGCGCACGCCGTCCCGCGGCGCTGCTGGCCGGCGTGACCGCGCTGCTGTGCCTCGAGTCGCTGCTCGACTACGTCTCCCTGGCCGACGGGCTCGCGCTCCCGTTCCAGACCGTGCTCGCCACACGGCTGCGTCCGCTGGGACTGCATCCGAACCTCGCGGTGCCGCAGATCGTCGTGGCCTTCGTGCTCGCGCTCGCCCTCACCTGGGACGGGCGTCGCCGGCAGCGCGCGCTCATGGGCACCTGTGCGGTCGTGCTGCTCGTCGCGCTCGGCGCGGTCGGCTCGCGCACCGGTTCGCTCACCGCGGCGGCCGGCGCCGCCGTGCTCGTGCTCGGACGCCTCCCGTTGCGGGCGGCGCGATTCGTGCGGCCGGCCGCGGCGATCGCGGTGGCGGCCGCGCTGCTCGTGCCGATGACCGGGCTCACCGACGACACGATCACCACGCGCTCCGACAGCATGGTGAGCAAAGCGGTCTCGTTCCGCTCGGCCATGTGGGAACTGGGACGCGACGCATTCGCCGCGGCGCCCTGGCACGGCAACGGTCCCGGCACGCTCTTCATGCAGGGTGTCGTGGCTCGCACGGGCCGCTACGACGGGCTCGCGAAGGACGACCATCCGCACAACGTCGCGCTCGCCACCGGCGAGACCCTCGGCCTGCCGGGACTGCTCGCCCTGGCGGCGCTGGCCGCGTTCGGCCTGCGCCGCCGCACCGGCGGACACCTCGTCGTCGACGGCTGCACCGCCGCCCTGTGCGCGATGTGGATCGCGAACGGCATCGACATGGGCGGCGCCACCGGCACGATCCTCCCGGCGCTGGCCTTCGTGCTCATCGGACTCTCCGACGCGGCGTCGTCGGCACGGGCCGATCGCACCCTGCGTCCGGCCGCCGGCCTCGTGATCGGGACGCTCGCGGGACTGCTCGTGCCCTGGGGCGCGACGCAGGTCGTGGTCGATCGCGCGCTGCTCGAGGCGTCCTCCGCGCTCGACGAGGGCTGGACCGCGGTGAGCGAGGGGTCCGCGTCGGCCGGTCCGGCTGACGAGGCCACCGCGGGAGTTCCCGACGCCTCGCTGGCCGGCGACGCCCTCGTGACCGCGGCCCGGGCGCGCAGCGCGGCGCTCGACGCGCTGGCGCTGGCCGCTCCGCTCGCCCCCCTCGACCCGCTCGTCCCGCGCCTGCGCGCCCGGGCCCACGCGCTGCCCCCCGCCGACCAGGCCGCCCGCGAGGCCGACCTGGCCGAGGCCCTGGCGCGCCATCCGTTCTCGGCCGCCCTGCAACACGACCTGGCGGCGGTCATGCTGCTGCGCGATCCCGACGACCGCTCGGCCGACGCGCACCTCGACGAGGCCCTGCGGCTCGATCCGTTCGGGCCGGACGCGGCGCGCGTGCAGACCGACCGCGCGGTCGTCCTGGCGCACCGCGGCGAGCGCGACGCGGCCTTCGAGGCCTTCGTCTCGGCGCTCGTGATCGACGCCGGGAGCGTGCGCCGCGCGGCCTTCGACCCCGTCGGCGAGACGCTCACCCTCGGACTCGGCACGCCCGACGGCGGACGGGTCACGTTCCCGCTGGCCAAGGTGCTGGCCGACCTGCGCCGCCGGCGCGACGACCTCGAGCGCCTCGACGCGCCCTCGGCAGTGCGCCTCGGCATGCGCGAGGTCGACGTGCTCCAGGCGCTCGGGCTGTGGGAGCGCGCCGACACCATCGTGGCCGAGCGCTTCACCGACCCGCGCTACCTGGGCAAGCGCCTGGCCGAGTCGGCCGAGCGGCAGGGCGACCCCGACGAGGCGCTGCGACGCATGCTCGAGATCGGACACCAGGGGAACACCTGGCTGATGGTCGACACGTTGCGCCTGCGCGCGCACGCGAGCGTGCTCGACGAGCCGGCCTTCGACGCGCTCTCGCGGCAGATCGACGCGACCCTCGGCGACGCGCTGTTCGAGACGCGCAACCTGGTCGAGACGCTGGCCGCTCGCAAGCACTTCGCCGAGCGGACGCTCGACGCGGCCCGGGCCGCCCGCCTGGCCGACGCGCTCGCCTACGCCGCGCGCTGAGCGACCGCCCGACCCCCTGGCGACCGGCACCCGTCGATCGGCCGGCGGACCGACGACGTCGCGTCAGCGATCGGGGTCGAGCGCGTCGCGCGCCGAATCCGCCAGGCGGTTCACGCCGCCCAGAGCGAGGCTGCGCTCGAGCAGCGCGCGCGCCTCGTCGGCGTGCCCCGTGTTGCGCAGCACGATGCCGTGCAGCGCGAGCGACTCCGGGTCGTCCGGTGCCATCTCGAGCGCCAGTGCGGCGGCGGCGTCGGCCGCCTCCGGGAATCCGGCCACGAGCAACAGGAGAGCGGTGTCGCGCTCGGCGAGCGGGTCGCAGGCGCGCGGCAGCAGCCCGAACAGCGGGGGATCGCAGGGAGTGCGCGGCACCGGGAACGGCCGTCCCAGGCGCAGCGGCAGTTCGAGGTCGTGCACGGAGAGCCAGAGCGGGTCGACCGCGTCGCGGCGCACGAAGACGGCCTCGCGTACACCCACGTCGACGAGTGTCCAGTCGTCGGCGTCGAGCAGCACCGCCGAGAGCGGCGCACCGAGCGGCAGCAGCGCGGCGTCGTGTCCGTAGCGCCGCACGAGGTCGTCGAACGCGGCGCGGTCGGCGTCGAGCACCGCGGCCATGACCTGTTCGAGGTACCCGGTGGGATAGCCGTGGGTGTTGCCGTTCGTCGACGCGACCTGCTCGGGCCAGCGCCGTCCGGTGAACGTGCTGCCGAAGCGGAAGGCGGTGAACACGTTCGCGTGCGGCAGCTCGCGCGCGAAGAACGCGATGCCCTCGTCGGGGTACGCGATGCGCGAGAGGCCGAGTCCCGTGCGACGTTCGAGGCCGTCGTGCACCGAGGTCGTGTCGGTCAGCTCGCCCCACGCCACCACGACCACCAGCAGCAGCGCGACGAGCCGTCCCGGGACGCGCGGGCCGAAGCGCGCACCGGCCGCCGCGGCCGCCAGCGGCGCCGCGACGAACGCGAAAGGCGCCATGTTGCGCCGCAGGCTGGGCACCATCGCGCCCAGCAACACGAGCAGCGCGAGTGCCGGCCAGCAGGCGTCGTCGAAGGCGGACGGTCCGCGTGCGCTCGCGGCGAGCCCCTCGGCGTCGCGTCGCGTCGCGTCGCTCGCCGCCGCGCCCCGCCGCGCGCGCGTGACGAGGTGCGCGAGCAGCAACGCCGTCGTCACGACCGCCAGCAGCACGAAGGCGGTGCGGTCGAGGCTGTCCCGCGGGTCGAAGCCGAAGGTCGGCGCGAACTCGACGATCGTGCTGCGATAGAACTCGGCGTGCGCGCGCAGGTCGGCCAGGATCGCGAACGGGTGCAGCCAGCCGTCGAGCCCTGCGGGATTCAGCAGGCACGACGCGCACAGGAGCGCCGCGAGCAGCAGCAGCCGACGCGTCACGTCGACACGCCGCTGCACGAGCCGTCCGGCGGCCAGCGCGAGCACCGCCAGCCAGCCGAGCAGGAAGTAGCCGTGGACGTTGGCCCACAGCACCTGCAACGGCAGCAGCACGCGCCACGCGCCGCGTCCGTCGGGGCGCCGCACGAGCAGCACGTGCGCGAACACGACCAGCAGCAGCATGCTCACCAGGTCGGGGCGGAACAGGAAGCGCATGCGTCCCGCCAGCAGCGCCAGCGCGCAGGCCGCGAGCGTGGCCCACGGTCCCGCGCCGAGCCCGCGCGCCGTGGCCGCCATCGTCCCGAACAGGAGCAGCATGAGCAGCAGCCGGGCCGCGATGACCGCGTCGGGACCCAGGTCGTCGAGCAGCACGTGCGCCGCCACCTGGAACAGCCACTTGTCGTGCACCGACGGATGGTCGGCGTGCAGCTCCGAGAGCACGTTCGTGGACGGCACCCGGCCGTGCTCGAGGATCCACTCGCCGGTGCGCGCGTGCAGCCAGATGTCGAGGTTGTGCACGCGGAACGTGCCGGCGCAGAACACGAGCACCGCGAGCGCGAGCAGCGCCGGGGCCCAGCGGGCCGCCGGACGGTCGCGGCGCTCCTCGTCGGCGGCGGGCGTCATGGACCGCGATTGTGTCCCGCGGACGGGCCTCAGTCGACCCGCAGCACGCGCAGCTCGTAGCGTCCGTAGTCGCGGACGCGGTTCTTCGAGCGCACCATGACGTGCCAGGTGCCCGAGGTCCCGACGTCGAAGCCGGCGATGCGCGCGTTGCGTCCGAAGCCCGAGTCGTCGTCCCAGGCGCGCCGCTTGCCCGACGGGTCGTAGAGCGCCAGCCAGGTGTCCGCCTGAGTCGTCGCGTCGTAGGCCCCCGCGGGATAGCGGGTCTCGACGTCCACGCGCTGTCCCGCCTGGAGTTCGACGGCGAACCAGTCCTTGTCGCGGCGCCCCGGCCCGAGCCCGTCCTCGGCGTAGTAGAGCGTGTGGTCGGTGACCCAGGTGCCGGTGTCGGTCACCGCGACGATCGGCGTGGCCGTCTCGGGGTCGTTGTCGGGCTCGGCCGCGTCGTTCACGAAGAGCAGTTCGCGGTCCTCGTAGACGTCACGCAGGGCGTCGTAGGCCGGGTCGTCCTCGTGCAGCTTGAGCCAGCCGTCCCAGGCGCGGTTCATCGTGACGGCGCGGGCCTTCTTGACCGGGCCGACGAAGACCTCCCACCACGCGATCTGCGCCGGGACGCCGTCGACCGAGAACGAGGGCGTGAGCGCGTCGTCGTCCGGCACGTCGTCGGCCGAGTCGTCGCCGTCCATCAGGTCGTACAGCACGCAGGCCACGGCCACCTCGTCGCTGGCGCCCAGGACGCCCGACAGGTATGGCACCGCGTCCTCGAGCTCGAGGTGCAGCTGGTAGCCGCCCACCTGCGCCGAGGCGGAGCTGTCGACGTAGCGCGCCACGCTGCCGTCGTGCGCGAGCACCGCACCGGCGAACGCCGTCGCGTAGCCCTCCCCGAACGAGAGCCGCGGGTCCTGGTCGCTGTCGCCGAAGTAGTGGATGCCGCCCGGGTTGTCGCTGTCGGACCACACGTTGTGCACCACGTGGCCGATCTCGTGCAGGATCACCGAGTCGTCGTATCCGTCGTTCGTCGAGATCCAGCACTTGCGACCGAGGGCGTACGAGCCCAGGGGATTGGGCCAGTAGACGCGCAGGCTGACCGACTTGTGCTTGGCGCCGATCTCCGGACCGGTCACGTAGAGCAGTCCCGAGACGGCCGCGTCGAGCACGTTGAACGGATTGCCTTCCTTCTGTCCCGACAGCACCTTGAGCACCGTCGTCTCGCCCACGTCGAGGTCGCTGTCCGTGGGGTGCCCGTGGACCGTCGGCGCGAAGGCCGAGTAGATCGCCTTGCTCGTGGTCATCACCGCGAGCCGCGGGAAGGCCTTGTCGGCCTTGGCCTTGCGGCGCGTGTCGCTGTCGAGGCGAACGCTCACGTCGAGCAGCTCCTTCGACGTGCGGCAGTCGACGGCGAAGTCGCCCTCGGCGTCGGTCATGCCGCGTCCGACGACGTGGCCCGTGGACGCGTCGAGCACGTTCACGTCGGCGAAGCGCACCGGCAGCTCGGGGTCACTGCCGGTCCAGCCCGAGTAGTCCCAGGCCTTGTCCTCGTAGAGGAAGCGGCCGGTCACGACGAACTCGTGCTTGGCCGCGAGGGCCACGCTCGGGAACGCCGCGAGCAGGGCGAGGGCCAGCGGGAGGATCGTGAAGCGGCGCACGCTCAGTGCTCCTGGCGGTGGGAGACGGGCAGCACGACCTGCTTGCGGCGCGCGCCGGTGGCGTGGTCGACGGCCACCTCGACGTCGGGCGTCTCGTCGGGCTCGCCCCAGACGAGGCTGCGCTGGACGACGACGCGCTCCGTCCCGCCGTTCGCGTCGCGGAACGTGCCCTCGGCCTCGAGCACGAGCTGCAGCCACGCCGCGTCGGACGGCAGGCGCAGCGCGAGCCGTCCCCGGCCGCGCTCGCCGGGGCGCAACGGACGGCGTCCGTCGTCGGCGCGCGCGGGCGCCGCACCGTCACCGCGCGCGGTCACGCCGCGCAGCGCGGCGGCCGCCGCCTCGTCGGCGAGCGGCGAGGGCTCGGGCGGCGCCGTCCATCCCCCGTCGGGCGCCAGCAGTCCGTCGGGATCGTCGAGCAGCTCGGCGCCGTCGGGCAGCAGCACGCGCACGCGCAGGTCGTCCAGCGCGACGAAGCTCGAGAGCGCGAGGTCGAGTTCCAAGCGTCCGTCGGCGTCCGGGGGAGCGACGAGGTCGAGGTCGATCTCGAGCGGGCCCTGCGGCTTGCACTCGCGCACGTCCGAGCGCGGAGCGCCGAGGGCGAAGCCGGGCGTGGCCCGCTCGACCCCGCGGGCCGGACCGGGCAGGGCCGTCAGCGCGAGCACCCCGGCCAGGCAGCCGAGGAGGGCGACGGACAGGGAGGAGACGCGCATGCGGGACCGGGATCGGGGGGCGATGCGCCCTCTCTCGGCCAAATGCGCTCACATCCATGCGTGAAAAATCAATGACGCGCGATGTATCCGTCGATCGCGCACTGTGATCCAGAAAACGGCCCAGAAACACATGGACCGCAACCCGTGCCATCTCTCCGAGGACCCCATCAGGATCCGCCTCGGGGCGCCCCCGGCATGCCGCGCCCGGCCGGAACCGCCCAGGCCCCCGCGCGGCCGGGACCGGCGAGACCGAGCCGCCGGCCGCGGCCCGCCGGACTGCGGCCGCGTCAGCTCCCGAGGATGGTCTGCACGTAGCGCGTCTGGGCGGTCTTCTTGGCGCCGGCCGCGCCCGGGTCGCCGAGCACCATGAACTGCCAGTAGAGGCTCAGTCCACAGGCCCCCGGGTCGGCACCCAGCGGCAGCGGCAGGAAGACCTCGCCCGAGGGCGTGGTCGTGACCGGCACGATCACGTCGGGCGTGGGATAGAGCGTGCCCGCGTCGAACGGCGCGGCCAGCAGGCCCAGGCCGAGCACGATGTAGGTCGGCGCCGACGGGAGCGCGCCGGTCATGTGCAGCGCGAAGTCTCCGCTCGGCAGCACGGGCAGGTTGACCGGCGTGAGCAACGGGACGCCGAGCAGGCCCGGCTTGCCCACGCCGCCCGGCGTGGCCGACGCACCGTTGAGGCACACGCCGCCGGCGGGATCGACGTCGATCGCCACCTGCACCGGCGCGCTCGTCGCGCCCAGCGGATCGGTGGCCACGACCTGCACGTGGAAGGTCGTGCCGCCCCCCACCAGCGGCGGATCGAACGTGACCGACGCGCCACCGCCCAGGATCGAGCCGCCGTCGAGCGGCGTCCAGGCGTACGACAGCACCTGGCCGACGTTCGCGTCGGACGCCATCACGTCGAGCGTGGTCGTCTCGTCGTCGGCGATCGACGACGGCGTGGCGGTCACGCTCGCGACCACCGGCGCGAAGTTCTGGAACGCGTAGCGGATGCGGTAGTCGTACTTGCCGTAGCGGCGCGAGGTCGTGTTCAGCGTGCGCACGCGGAACTTCCAGGTGCCGGTCTGGTCGATCGCGAAGCCGGTGATGGCGCCGTTGCGTCCCGTGCCGCCGTCGTCGTCCTCGACGACCTTCGTGTCGCTCGGATCGAAGACGTCGAGGTACGTATCGGCCTGGGTGTCCGCGTCGGACGCTCCGCCCGGGTAGCGCGTCTCGAAGTCGATCACCGAGCCCACGACGAGCGGCGCCGAGAACCAGTCGCGGTCACCGCTGCCGGGGACGGGCGGCACGGCGTCGCTCGCGTAGAGCGTCATGCCGCCGACCCAAGCGTCCGCCGGGACGATGGGCAGCGGGGTCGCGATCGTGTCGTTCGGTTCGCTCGTGTCGTTCACGAACTCGACCTGCCGATCGTGGTAGAGGTCGACGAGATCGGCGTGCAGTCCGCCCGAGCCGTAGAGCTCGAACCATCCGTCCCAGGCGTCGTTGAGCGTGAGGTTGGGAGCGCTCGCGATCGGCCCCCGGAAGACGTCCCAGAAGGCCTGGTGCCGGTTCTTGCCGGCGATCGTCGCGGTCGAGTCGATCGTGTCGTCGTCGACGCCCGTGCTCTGGTCGGTCGAGAGCTCGCTGTCGATCAGGTCGAACAGCGTGCACGCCACCGCCACCTCGTCGGCCGTCCCCTTGGCGTCGTTCGCGTACGGCTCGACGGTCTCGAGCCGCAGCCGCAACTGCACGCCGCCGTTCTGCGCCGAGCCGTTCGCGTCGACGTACAGCGCCTGACGCACGATCTCCTCGATCTGGATCACGCCGCCCACGAAGGTCGCGTAGCCCTCGCCGAACGAGAGGCGTGGATCCTGGTCGCTGTCGCCGAAGAAGTGCGTGCCGCCGGGGTTGTCGCTGTCGCTGTACAGGTTCTGCAGCACGTGCCCCAGCTCGTGCAGGATGACCGCGTCGTCGTAGCCGTCGTCGGACGAGATGTGCGCGCCGGCGCCGCTCGCGAACGAACCGCCCGAGCCGGGCCAGTAGAGGCGCACCGTCTGTCCCGAGGCGCTCTCGACGATGTCGCCCTGGGTGACGTACTCCCACATCGAGACGCCCATGTCGAGCAGGTTGAAGGCGTTCGCCTCGGCTCCGCCGCTCGTGATCTTGAGCGCGGTCGTGGTGCCGGCGTCGAGGTCCGTCGACGTGTCGTGCGCCGCGAAGACCGGCGAGAAGGCCGAGTACTCGACGTTCGATTCGGTCGTCACGCGGATGCGCTGGAAGGATCCGTCGAGATCGGTGTCGGCGTCGAGGCGCACGACCACGTCGACCACGCCGACGCTCGCGCAGACGATCGAGAAGTCGCCGTCCTGGTCGGTCGAGCCCGAGCCGAGCACCGCGTCGTTCGCGGCGTTCAGCACGTACACGTCGGCGCGCCGCACGGGACGCGACGGGTCGGAACCGCTCCAGCCGTTGTACGTCCAGGCCTTGTCCTCGTACTCGAAGCGACCGGTCACGGTGAAGTTCGCGGCGGCCGACGCGCACAGCAGCAGCAGCGCGAGCAGGGTCGGGAGACGCGTCATGGCTACCTCCCGGTCCGGTGCGAGGTCGGCTGGGCCACGACCTCGATCGGCGCGCCGGTCTCGCCGTCGCGTGTGGCGCGCAACGGCGCCGGCAGCGGCAGCTCGCCCCAGGTCAGCTCGGTGCGCGTCTCGAACGGCTCGGGAAAGGTCGCGCCGCTCTCGTCGGAGCCGCGGAAGACGCCGTCGGCCACGAGCACGACCCGGCGCCAGGCGGCGTCGTCGGGCATCGCGAGCACCACGCGCGCGGTCGACTCCGACGCGCGCGCGGTGGACGCCGTCGCGTCGGCGACGCCCTCGACGAGCGACGCGTCCGACGGAAGCTCGAGGTGCCAGGCCAAGGACTCGAGTTCGAGCACGGGACGCACGCGCACCTCGAGCTCGACCCGCGGGCCCTGGGACGAGAGCTGCACGAGCCGCGCGTCGACGGGTCCCGTCGGCTTGCAGCTCTTGTCGACGCAGGCCGCGGGACGTGACCCGGACGACGAGGCCTCGGCCGGACGCGTGCCGGCCGCGAGCAGGCTCGCGCCGACGAGCACCGCACAAGAGAGGATGGGGACGAGGGCGCGCATCGACGACCTTTCGCGGGGAGGAGTCCCGGCGCCGCGGCAGGATCGGGGCCACGGCTACGGGCGTTCGGGGCCGGTTCGCCGACGACCCGGCGAGCCGAAGCTCCCCGTCGGGCGGCCGAAGGCGATCCACGGGAGTATATGCGCAGATTCCGGGTCGGGCGGCTCGGGGTGTTTCTGCGCGGGATCGGGATCGGGATCGGGATCGGGATCGGGTTCGGCTTCGGCTTCGGCTTCGGCTTCGGCTTCGGCTTCGGCTTCGGCTTCGGGTTCGGCTTCGGCTTCGGCTTCGGCTTCGGCTTCGGCTTCGGGTTCGGTGCGCATCTGGCGACCCTGCGCTCCGAACCTCGCGCGGCGCGGGACACGTCGCGCGGCGGCCGCCGGATTCCTTATGCTTCCCCTCCCCATGCGCGTCGACCTCGACAAGTACCGTGAAGCAGGACGCATCGCGGCCACCGCCCGGCGGCAGGCGATCACCCAGATCCGTCCCGGCGTGAAGTACGTCGACGTGCTCGACACGATCGAGGACTTCATCCACGCGCAGGGCGCCGAGCTGGCGTTCCCCGCCCAGGTCTCGGTGAACGGCGTGGCGGCGCACGACTGCTGCGGTCCCGACGACCTGCGCACGTTCGCCGAGGGCGACGTGGCCAAGGTCGACCTGGGCGTGCACGTCGACGGCTGTATCGCCGACACCGCGGCCACCGCCGACCTGGGCGACCACGCCGCGCTGCTCGAGGCCTCGCGCCAGGCGCTCGAGGCCGCCATCGCGCTCGTCAAGCCCGGCCGCCGCATCAAGGAGATCGGCGCCGCGATCCAGGGCACGATGGCCGCGCTCGGCTTCAAGCCCGTGAGCAACCTGACCGGCCACGGCATCGCGCCGTTCACGATCCACTGCTCGCCGTCGATCCCCAACGTGCCCGAGGGCGCGTCGGGCGAACTCAAGGAGGGCATGATGATCTGCATCGAGCCCTTCGCCACGACCGGCAGCGGCTACGTGGCCGAGGCCGGCAAGGCCGAGGTCTTCGGCGCGCGGCGCAAGCTGAAGGCGCCCAAGCACGTCGAGCAGGGCGTCGTCGACCAGATCCTCGAGCGGCGTGGACTGCCCTTCAGCCGTCGCGAGATCGCGCGCAAGCACGGCACCGCCGCCGCCGAGAAGGCGCTCAAAGACCTGCTGCGCGCCGGCGCGATCTTCGCCTATCCCCCGCTCGTCGAGACGAAGCCGGCGACCGTGGCGCAGTTCGAGCACACGATGTACGTCGGTGCCGACGACGTCGAGGTCATGACGCGCTGAGGCCGCACGGCGCGGCCGACGCGTCGCGCACCGTTCAGCGAGTGTCCTCGGCGGACTGCGACGTCTTGCGCGACTTGCGCGTCGCGCGGGACCCGCGCGGCGAACGGCTCGCGCCCTCGTCGGACGTCGCGCGCGGCTCGCGCCGTTCGTGCTCGCGCAGGAACCCGAGTCCGCGCGCGGGGCCGTCGCGTCCGCCGTAGCCGTGCCCGCCTGGGCCCGACTCCCACGTGAGATGGAAGCGCGGATCGGCGGCCTCGGCCGACTCGAACTGCGCGACGAACGTGTTCAGCGTGGCGCGGTCGAGCCAGCGGTCGTCGGTGGCCGTCCAGAGGTACACCGGGACGTCGCGCAGGTGCGGCACCGGATCGCCGAGCAGCCCCACCACGCGATGCTCGTCGTCCCACAGCGGCGAGGGCGTGCCCGACCAGCAGGCCACCGCCGCGAACAGTTCGGGGTGCCGCGCCGCGAGGTGGATGGCCGCCGTGGCGCCCGACCCGTGCCCTGCGAGATACACGCGCCGCGGATCGGCGCGCTTCTTCTTCACCTGCTGCGCCACGAGGGCGAGCACGCGCGCCTCGCCCTCGGCCTCGAGCCACGGCGTGGTCGACAGGGAGGGAGGCGCCGCCGGCACGAGCAGCCGCAGCCCCGCCCGATCGGCCGCCGACCCGAGCGGCGTGAGCGCGTCGCGCTGCAACTCGACCACCGGACGCGGCTCGAAGCTGCCCCCGTGGAGCACGATGACCAGCGAACGTGACCCGCGTCGACCGCCCTCGAGCGGCGCGTCGCCGGACGGGAGCGCGAGGCGCGGCGGGTGCGGCGCACGCTCGGCGCTGGACAGAGTCAGGTTCTCCGGGGCAGGCACCCGCGCGCCGGCCGCGGCGAGCGACAGGCCCCCGAGCAGGGCGAGCAGGAGGAAGCGCATCGTCGGACCGAGCAGGCGTCGCATGCCCTCCCGACGGACGGTCCCTGGGCGCGTTTCGCCCGGGGCGCGCAGGCCCCCTGCGCCCGACCCGGCCGGGCTTGTCCCAGAAGCCCCGGCTCGGTTACAACCTCTCGCTCGGATCCGCGCGAAACCCCATCGCGCACGCAGCCGTCAGCACCGCAACGTGACGGCGATCCACCGTCGGGGCGTGGCTCAGTTTGGTAGAGCGCTTGACTGGGGGTCAAGAGGTCGCTGGTTCGAATCCAGTCGCCCCGACCACTGCACCCGTGCTGATCGCACGACTTGCGACGACGGGCCGGGCGGCTCGTGCATGCCGATCACCGCCGGATCGACGCTCTCACGTCGCCGAGGACCGCAACGCCCGATCCCCGCGCCGTCGGTCAGTTGCCGAGTTGGACGAGCAACCCGTTCGACATCGAGACCCCGTGCACCGCGCCCGGGTCGGCGAAGAGCTCCTGCACCACGAACGCGATGCCGCCGGGGACGCCCGGGTCGAGCGGGACGAAGAGCAGCACCTGTCCCTGCGCGTTGGCAGCCAGGCCGAAGCTCGCCGCCACCGGGATGGCGTAGAGCGTGCCGCCCTTGAACGGCACCTCGCCCTGGCTGAACGAGATCAGCAACGAGCACGGCGCGTTCGGGAGGGCGCTCACCGTGGTGAGCGTGAAGCCGCTCCCGCCGGGGACGAGGTCGCCGCTGCCGAGCAGGTTCGGCGCGAGGCCCGAGCCGCCCGCCAATCCCGGACCCAGCGTCGCGAACGAGCCCGTGGTGATGTAGCTGAAGCCGTCGACGAGCAGGTCGCTGCCGTTGCCCAGCGCGAGCACGTCGACCGGACCCATGCCGGCCCCCGCGGGCGTCGTGACCTTCAGCTGCGTGGCCGACTTGATCACGAGGTTCGTGCCCGGGACGCCGCCGAAGCGCACCTCGGTCACGCCCAGCACGTTCGCGCCGCTGATCGTGACGACCGAGCCTCCCCCGACGAGACCCGTGTCGGGCGAGCACGCGGCGATCGAGGGCGCCGGGTTCGCGGTGTACGTGAAGGCGTTGGCCAGCGTCGCGCTGCCGAGCGTGTCGGTGACCGTGACCGGCAGCGTGGCGCCGTCCGTCCCGGGCGCACTCAGCGCGATGAGCGTCGAGTCGTCCACGAGCTGGTACGACGCGGCCGGGACGCCGCCGAACGCGACCGCGAAGACGCCGTCGAAGCCGCTGCCGTGGAACGTGACCGGCGTGAAGCCGCCCGCCGGTCCGCTCACCGGACCGATCGAGGTGAGCGCGGCCGGCGCGACGTCGTCGAACGGATCGAGTCCGTCGAGGGTCGTGACTCCCGATCCGATCGGATCGAGGTACTGCGCGATGCCCGACTCGGCCCAGAAACTGTAGAAGCGGCCGTACTGCGCGTTCTGGCAGTCGCCCTGGGGACCGCCGGTGAGCGCGCCGCGCACGCGCAGGTCCTGGTCGAAGAGCGGACCGCCCGAGCTGCCGCCCGCCGTCCCGCCGACCTGGAAGTTCATGAACCAGACCTTCACCGGGCCGACACCGAAGAAGTTCGAGGTGCCCTGGCCGCCGCCGTTCGAGTCGATCGAGATCTCCTTCGGGTTGCCGCCCGGGTGGTGCATCGAGAGGCCGAAGGTGGGGTTCGACGACGACCGGCTCCAGCCCGAGTAGTACGGATCGAAGCTGCCGGGGATCGGGTCGTTCAGCCGCAGCAGGCGTCCGTCGGTGTCGGCGTCGTGGGCCAACAGTTGCGCGCCCGACATGTTCATCGTGGTCGGCGCCGATCCCGAGCCGCAGCCGGGACGCTGGTAGCCGAAGCGCACGATGACCGTCGAGCCCGTGGTGCAGTGGTTCGCGGTGTAGAGGTACGGCGTCTGGTCGCGCGCGGTGTTGTTCAGGATCGAGCCCGAGCACAGCAGCCCGCTGTAGACCGTGCGCACGGTGCAGCGCTTCTGCAGTCCGTACGGCGCGCCCTCGGGACAGTTCACGTCGACCGAGCAGCCGCCGGAGTAGCTCCCGTCGTCGAGCGACGCCTCGAGCGCGAACAGGTCGCGGTAGTCGTAGATCACCTGGCGCAGCGTGACGTGCGCGTCGAACGGCTGGTCGGCCGGCTGGCTGTACTCGATCACCACCGAGTCGCCGGGGAAGGGCTCGATCGCCAGCGCGCCGTCCGGTCCCTCGTTCTGCGCGGTGTACGCGCCGTACACGGTCGAGAGCGTCTCGTCGTAGAGGAACACCGTACCGCCCGGCGGCAGGTCGAAGCGGGCGAACTCGACACCCAGGCTGCGCGCGCCGGGCGCCTCGATGCGCACGCGTCCCGCGAGGCGACGTCCGTCGGACGTGACCTCGAACGCGCCCACGTCGGCCAGCTCGAACGGCAGCGAGACCGGCACGCCGTAGCGCAGCGGCCAGATGCCGCGCGCCTCGTGCATGGCGTCTTCCTCGACGAGCAGCGCGACCTCGGGCGCCGGCAGCGTGAGCACGGTGGGCGCGCTCTCCAGCAGCGGCGCGGCGGGCTGACCGGGCGAACGGAGCTGCGCCGAGAGCACGGAGGGGAGCACGAACAGCGCGGCGGCCAGCGCGACCGCGACCAGGGGCGAGCGCCTCATGACGACGGATCCGGGGAGAGATCGGGCACGCGGCGCACCGGTTTCGGGCGGCGACCCCGCGCGGGGAGAGGCCGGCGATTGTAGCAGCAGGCCGGCGCGTCGGAGCGTGCGCGCGATGTGTCCCCCGGACACGCGAGGAGCCCGCCGCCGCGATACGCGGCGACGGGCTCCTCATCGATTACGGGTGGATCGGCGCGGGCGTCCCGTCAGCTGCCGAGCGTGATCAGCAGGCCGTTCGTCATCGACACGCCCGCCGGCGCACCGGGGTCGGCGAAGAGCTGCTGGATCACGAACGAGATGCCGGCGGGGATCGAGGCGTCGAGCGGGACGAAGAGCGGCACCTGTCCCAGCGCGTTGACCTGGATGTCGAAACTCGCAGCCACCGGGAAGGTGAAGAGCGTGCCGCCCTTGAAGGCCACCGCCGCCTGGCTGAACGAGATCAGCATCACGCCCGGGGCGTTCGGCAGGGCGGCCACCGTGGTGAGCGAGAAGCCGCTCCCGCCCGGGACGAGGTCACCGCTGCCGAGCATGATCGGCGCGATGCCCGATCCGCCGGCGAGCCCCGGACTGAGCGTCGTGAACGAACCCGTCGTGAAGTAGCGGAAGCCGTCGACGAGCAGGTCGTTGCCGTTGCCCACCACGAGCACGTCGACCGGGCCCGTGCCGGCCCCCGCGGGCGTCGTGACCTTCAACTGCGTGGCCGACTGGACCACGAGGTTCGTGCCGGGCACGCCGTCGAAGCGCACCTCCGTCACGCCCAGCGCGTTCGTGCCGGTCATCGTGACGACCGTGCCCCCCACGACGAGTCCCGAGTCGGGCATGAGCGTGTCGATCGAGGGCGCCGGGTTCGCGGTGTACGTGAAGGCGTTGGCGAGCGTCGCCGTCCCGAACGTGTCGGTGACCGAGACGGGCACCGTCGCGCCGGCCGTGCCCGTCGGGGACACCGCCGTGAGCGTCGTGTCGTTCGTCACGCTGAACGACTTGGCCTCGACGCCCCCGAACTTCACCGACAGCAGGCCGTCGAACCCGCTGCCGTGGAACGTGACCGAGGTGAAGCCGCCCGCCGGGCCGCTCGTGGGACCGATCGAGGCCAGCGTGGCCGCCGAGAGGTCGGCGAACGGATCGAGTCCGTCGAGGTTCGTCACACCCGACCCCAGCGGATCGAGCCACTGGCCGATGTTCGCCTCGGTCCAGAAGTTGTAGAAGCGACCGTACTGGCTGTTCGTGCAGTCGGTGTCGGGACCGCCGGTGAGCGCACCACGCACGCGCAGGTTCTGGTCGAAGAGCGGACCTCCCGAGCTGCCGCCGAGCGTGCCGCCGACCTGGAACTTCATGAACCAGACCTTCACGAGTCCGATGCCGATGAAGTTCGAGTTGCCCTGCCCGCCGCCGTTGGTGTCGATCGAGATGCACTTCGGCCCGCCGCTCGGATGGTGCATCGAGAGGCCGAACGTGAGGTTGCTCGTCGAGCGGCTCCAGCCCGAGTAGTACGGCTCGAAGTTCGCCGGGATCGGGTTGTTGAGCCGCAGGAGCCGTCCGTCGGTGTCGACGTCGTTGGCCAGCAGCTGCGCCCCCGACATGCTGAACGTGGTCGGCGCCGTGCCCGTGCCGCAACCGGAGCGCTGGTACTTGAAGCGCACCACCACCGACGAGCCCGTGCTGCAGTGGTTCGCGGTGTAGAGGTACGGCGTCTGGTCGTTCGCGGTGTTGTTCAGGATCGAGCCCGAGCACAGGAAGCCGCTGTAGAGCGTGCGCACCGTGCAGCGCTTCTGCAGCTCGTACGGGTCGCCCTCGGGGCAGTTCACGTCGAGCGTGCAGCCGCCGGCGTACGTCCCGTCGTTCAGCGACGACTCGAGCGCGAACACGTCGCGGTAGTCGTAGACCACCTGGCGCAGCGTGATGTGCGCGTCGTACGGCTGGTCGGCCGGCTGGCTGTACTCGATCACCACCGAGTCGCCGGGGAAGGGCTCGACCGCGAACCCGCCGTCGGGTCCCTCGTTCTGCGCGGTGTACGCTCCGTACACCGTGGAGAGCGTGTCGTCGTAGAGGAACACCGCGCCGCCCGGCGGCAGGTCGAAGCGCGCGAACTCGACGCCCAGGCTGTACGCGCCGGGTGCCTCGATGCGCACGCGTCCCGCGAGACGACGGCCGTCGGACGTGATCTCGAACGCGCCCGCGTCGGCCAGGTCGAAGGGCAGCGAGACCGGGACGCCGTAGCGCAGCGGCCAGATGCCGCGCGCCTCGTTCATGGCGTCCTCCTGCACGAGCAGCGCCACGTCGGGCGCCGGCACGTCGAGCACGGTGGGCGCGCTCTGCAGCAGCGGCGCGGCGGGCTCGCCGGGCGAGCGGATCTGCGCGGAGAGCGCGGACGGAAGGACGAACAGCGCGGCGGCGAACGCGGCCGCGCCCAGGAGGGAGCGCCTCATGGCTTCGGTTCCGGGGAGAGATCGGATGGACGGGACGCGCCGTATCGGGCGGCGGCCCCGCGGGGAGAGAGGCCCGATTGTAGCAGCACTCGCCGGAAGCCGGGACGCGTCGTCGCCGACGCGCCCCCCCGCCGGGTCGACGGCCTCCTGGTAGACTCGACCTCCGCGCGCGCGGTCCGTGGACGGCCGCCCTCCCCCGCGCGCGCCTTCTGTCCGCGATCTCCGGTGCCGGATGGCCCCCGACGGCAGCGACGTCTCCGACCGCATCACGGCCCTCGTGCACGCCGCCGAGGCCGGCGACGACACGGCCATCGAGCGGCTCATCCCGCTCGTCTACGACGAGCTGCGCGCGCTGGCCCGCTTCCAGCTCGGACGCCTGCCGGTGGGCGGCACGATCCAGGCCACGGCGCTCGTGCACGAGGCCTGGTGCAAGCTCGTGCGCGGCGACAACCGCTGGGAGAGCAAGGAGCACTTCTTCGGCGCCGCCGCGCGCGCGATGCGCAACGTGCTCGTCGACGAGGCGCGCCGCAAGTCCGGGACGAAACGCGGCGGCGGTCGACGGCGCGTGACGCTCGACGAGGGCGCGGTCATGTCGCACGAGCCGTCCGTCGACGTGCTGGCCCTCGACGACGCGCTCGACCGGCTCGAGCGCCACGACGAACGCAAGTATCGCGTCGTCATGCTGCGTTACTTCGCCGGCCTCACCATCGAGGAGACCGCGCGTGCGCTCGACCTCGCCGGCGCCACCGTCGAGCGCGACTGGGCCTACGCGCGCGGCTGGCTGTTCCGCGAGCTGGCCGGCGACGACGCGGTGGGATGAGGCCGCGCGCGGGCGGGCCCGAGTCGGAATCCGAGCGGCGCGACCGGCTGTTCGACGTCGGCCGCGCGGCGGCGCCGACCGAGCGCGAGGCGGCGCTGCGCGCGGCCGGCGCCGACGACGACGAGCGCGCCGAGCTGCTCTCGCTGCTCGCGGCGTCCGAGCGCGCCGGTGCCTTCCTCGAGCAGCCGGCCGTGTCCACCGGACGTCCCACCCACCCCGGCGCGTCCGACGAGCCCGAGGACGACTCGGTCGAGGGCTACGTGCTGCGCGAGCGCCTGGGCGTGGGCGGCTTCGGCGTGGTGTACCGCGCCGAACAGGAGGTGCCGGTGCGGCGCGAGGTGGCGCTCAAGCTGCTCAAGCCCGGGATGGACTCGCGCGAGATCGTGGCGCGCTTCCTGGCCGAGCGCCAGGCCCTGGCGATCATGGACCACCCCGGCATCGCGAAGGTCTTCGACGCGGGCCTGACGCACAAGGGCCGCCCGTACTTCGCGATGGAGTACGCGCCGGGACGTCCGATCACCGAGGCCGCCGACGCCTGCGCACTCCCGACCGGCGAACGCCTGCGCCTGTTCGTCGAGGTCTGCGACGCCGTCCACCACGCGCACACGCAGGGCGTGATCCACCGCGACATCAAGCCGGGCAACGTGCTCGTGTCCGAGCGCGACGGACGGCTCGTGCCGAAGGTGATCGACTTCGGCATCGCCAAGGCGGTGCAGGGCTCGCTGCTCGGCGAGGCGACGCTCGTCACGAGCGCGGGACAGCTCGTGGGCACGCTCGAGTCGATGAGCCCCGAGCAGGCCAGCGGCGACACGTCGCAGATCGACACGCGCACCGACGTGTACGCCCTGGGCGTGCTGCTCTACGAGCTGCTCAGCGGCGCGCTGCCGTTCACGTCCGAGACCCTGCGCGGGACGAGCCTGGCCGAGGCCCAACGCCTGCTCGTCGAGGTCGACCCGCCGCGTCCCAGCACGCGCCTGCAGCGCGCGGGCGACCGCGACGAGCGCGCGCGCCGCCGCTCGACCAGCCGCCTCGACCTCGTGCGCCGCCTGCACGGCGACCTCGACTGGATCACGATGCGCGCGCTCGAGAAGCGCAAGGCCGACCGCTACGCGTCCGTCCACGAGCTGGCCGAGGACGTGCGCCGCCACCTGCGCCACGACCCGGTGCTGGCCGGACCGCCGGGCGCCGGCTACCGCGTGCGCAAGTTCGTGCGTCGCAACCGCGTGCTCGTCGCAGCCGTGTCCGCCGTGCTGCTGGCCCTCGCGGGCGGACTCGTCGGCACCGGCCTGGCGCTGCTGCGCGCGGTGGACGCCGAGCGGCAGTCCGAGACGCGCCGGGTCGAGGCCGAGGTCGCGGCCGACGACGCGCGCCGCGCCGAGCGCGACGCCGTGACCGCGCGCAAGGAGGCCGAGGCCTCGCGCGACGCCGCGCTGGCCTCGCGCAAGGACCTCGAACGCGCCCACTCCGCGGCGCGCACCGAGGCGCGCAAGGCCTACGCGGTGGTCGACTTCCTGCTGGGCGTGCTGGCCGACCCGGCCTTCCGCCGCACGCGCGCCGATCCGACCCTGCGCGACCTCCTGGCGGCCGCGTCGGCCCCAGCGTCGACGAGGTCTACGGCGACGACCCCGGAGGTCGAGGCGCTGCTGCGCCGCACGCTCGGCCTGCTGTTCCTGTCGCTCGACGAGGAGGGCCCGGCCGAAGACCAGCTCACCCGCGCCATCGCGCTGCTCGACGCGCGCGACGGCGACGTCGACCCGCTCAGGCGCTCACCAACCCGGGACAGATCCAGGTGCCGCGCGACCTGCGCAAGCAGGTCGGAGACCTCGCACGGACGCTGCTCGCCCGCTCGCGCGCGGGCACCGACCAGGCCGTCGATCCCGGGCGCCTGCTCTCCACCGCCGACAGCTACGCGCTGCTGCTGCTGCATCACGGCAGCTGGGACGAGGCCGCGCAGCTCGAACGCGAGCTGGCCGAGACGCGCGAGGCGGCGTTGGGCGCGTCCGACCCGCGCACGCGCCAGGCGCGCAACAACCTCGCCGCCGCGCTGCAGCTGAAGCGGGCGACTCGCGAGAGGCCGCCGAGACCTGGGACGCGCTCGTCCCGCTTTCTATCGCGCCGACGACCCGGTGGACGCTCGAGACCTTCGCGACCGTGCTCCGGCAGCCTCGCGAGCGCGCTGCTCGACCTGGGCCGCGTCGACCTGGCCGAGGCCCGCGCACGCGAGGCCGTGGCGCTCTTCGACGGACGCGAGACACCGACCGATCCCGCGCGCCTCACCGCGCTCATGGCGCTGGCCTCGGTGCTCGAGACGCGCGGCGCCTACGACGAGGCCGAGGACCTGCTGCGCCAGGTGCTGGCCGCGCGCACGAAGTCCGACGGCGCCGACGCGGTCACGACGCTCTCGGCCACGTCGGCCCTGGGACTGCTGCTGCTCCACGCCCAGCGCTTCGACGAAGCCCACGCCCTGCTCGCCGCGGCCGTCGAGGGCGCTCGCCGCGAGCTCTCCGACGGACACTGGTACACCGCCTCGCTGCGCGGCGACCTGGGCACCTGCCTGATCGGCGAGGGACGCTTCGACGAGGCCCGTCGACGAACTCCGCGCCGCGCTCGAGGGCCTGCGTCCCGCCCTCGGCATGGACGACCCGCGCACGCTCGCCGTGGCGCACAACCTCGTCTTCGCCTGCGACTGGACCGGACGAGGATCCGAGGTCGACGACCTGCGTCCGCTCGTCGAGGAGCAGTGACGGGAGGAGACGTCCGGCGGAGGTCGTGAGCAGAACGCGGAAGTCGAAGTCGAAGCCGAACCCGAACCCGAACCCGAACCCGAACCCGAACCCGAACCCGAACCCGAACCCGAACCCGAACCCGAACCCGAACCCGAACCCGAACCCGAACCCGAACCCGAACCCGATCCCGATCCCGATCCCGATCCCGATCCCGATCCCGAAAGCGCCGACTTCGCAACTGCACAGGCGTGGCGGCGGACTGCCGGGGCGCCCACCGGTTCCTTTCTCCGGGAGGGCGTGGGTTGGCAGGTGTGAAACCCACGCCCTCCCGGAGAAAGGAACACGGACATGTTCGATGCACTGGAAGTCAGCCTCGACGTCGTCGCTTCGCTGCGAGCCCCGCTGCAGGTTCTTCGCACGAAGGATGGCGATCTCTACCGCCAGGTCCGGCGGGCCGGGTCGTCGATCCCGCTCAACATCGCCGAAGGCGGACGCCGCGTCGGCAAGGACCGCAAGCACCTCTGGCGCGTCGCGCTCGGCAGCGCCGACGAGGCCCGCGTCGCGTTGCGCACGGCCGTCGCGTGGGGCGACCTCGACGAAGCGCGGCTCGTGCGTCCCCTCGCGTTGCTCGATCGCGTGATCGCCATGCTCTGGAAGATGACCCGCTAGGAAGCCCCGGCGCGGCGAGCACGTGCTCGCCGCGCCGGTTCGATCAGTGCGTCATGCGCCACAGCATCTGGTGGACGCGCGTGAGCGTCTCGTGTGCCGCGTGGCACTCGTCGAGCGAGACGTCGCCGAAGGCTTCGGCGACCTTCAGGATCGCCGACACTTCTTCGGCGCTCCCGCGCGCGATGCGCCAGTGGTGGCGACGATCGCGGCCCTCGCGCGCGCGACCCTCGGCCACGTTGAGCGCGATGGACGCAGCCGCCGTGCGCAGTTGCACGGCCAGCCGCCCGTCGGCGCGACGGATCGCCGCCAGCGGCCGACGGAGTTCGGAGATGAGCTGGTAGGAGGCATCGAGGCAGTCGAATCGCATGAAAGGTGGCTTCCTGTCCGGGGGCGGGTGTTCGTACGCCCCGTCGGCGGACACCCGCCCCCGGACAGGAAGCCACCCGCGCACGACCCAGAACGCGACGGCGAAGCCGAGCACGGACGATCGCGGTCCCGATCGCGATCGCGATCGCGATCGGTGTCGGTGTCGGTGTCGGTGTCGGTGTCGGTGTCGGTGTCGGTGTCGGTGTCGGTGTCGGTGTCGGTGTCGGTGTCGGTGTCGGTGTCGGTGTCGGTGTCGGTGTCGGTGTCGGTGTCGGTGTCGGTGTCGGTGTCGGTGTCGGTGTCGGTGTCGGCAACCCAACCGATCCCGATCCGAACCCGAACCCGAACCGGATCCTGATCCTGATCCCGAACCTGAACCCGATCCCGATCCCGAACCCGAACCCGATCCCGAACCCGATCCCGAACCCGAACCCGAACCCGAACCCGAACCCGAACCCGAACCCGATCCCGATCCCGATCCCGATCCCGATCCCGATCCCGATCCCGATCCCGATCCCGATCCCGATCCCGATCCCGAACCCGAACCCGATCCCGATCCCGATCCCGATCCCGATCCCGATCCCGATCCCGATCCCGATCCCGATCCCGATCCCGATCCCGATCCCGAACCCGAACCCGATCCCGTTCCCGGATCAGGGCGACTCGCTGCGCAGACCGTTCGTGGCCGAGTATCCGAAAATCGCCGCCGAGTCCGCGATCCAGGCCTGCTCGTAGAGCGCGAGGCCCGACGGGAGTCCCGGCGGCCACACCGTGGGGATCGTGAGTTCGCCCTGGGCGTCGAGCGGCAGGCCGGTGAGGATGACGTCGGGCGTGGGCTTGAGCACGCCGCCCTTGAACGGCGCCGAGAGGTCGGCCACGCCGATCACGAAGGCGAGCATCGCGAGCGGACGTCCCTTCGAGATGTCGAAGGCCAGCGGCGTGGCGGGCAGCAGCGGACCGCGCCCGACGAGCAGCGGCGAGCAGTCGGCGAAGCCGGGCAGACCCGGACCGCAGCGCATGAACGGGGCGACGTAGCCGACCGTGGCGAGCGAACCGCCGCTGCCCGCGGCCGCGATCGTCCCACCTCGCTGGGGCAGGTCGTCGAACGCCACCTCCGAGAGGCCCGGCAGCGTGAGCAGCGGATGGGACGGGACGGAGAGCGCCAGCGACTCGAGCGACGAGCTGTTCGTGACCCACACGCCGTACTGCGGGTTGGCCGCGTTCGGGGTGCCGAGGTTCAGCGACTGCTTGTCGAACTGTCCCGCGCCCGGAGGACCGGAGTAGTCGACGACCTCGACCGGTCCTACGTCGTTCACCATCTCGTACACGATCGAGTACGTGTCGTACACGTCGCCCGCGAAGGGGCTGCCGTCGTCGGGGGTCTCGGAGAGCGAGAACATGAGCTCGGTGAAGAAGTCCGCCTCGGCGTCGAACGCGCGTCCCATGAGCTCGAGGTAGATCGTGACCGTCTTGCCCGGCATGCCGGGGATGACCTCGAGCTTCTTGGTCATCTCCATGCCCTCGGCGGTGTACGACGTGCCGTCGGCGAGCGCGGTCACCGCGGTCGATCCGAGCGGCATGACCTCGCGCGCGAGGTGGTCGGCCGGGTCGGCCTCGTCGGGCGAGAGCGCCGTCGTGCCCTTCGCGATGCGCCGCGACTGCTTGTGGTAGTAGTTGCGCCGTCCCGACTGGACGACGAGCAACGCCTCGGGACTGTACGAGTACGCGCCGGCGTGCATCGTGGTGCACTTGATCCAGCGGTACGTCGGCGGCGTGGGCGGGATCCAGATCTCGATGCAGACCGTGACCGAGTCGGCGCACGGGTCCTGCGGGTCCTGCGAATAGCCGCCGAGCTTGACGAGCATGCCCGTGTCGTTCGGGTCGTCGGGCCCGGGGAAGGTGTGCGCGCCGCCGCCGGGCGTGTCGGCCAGCGTGCCGTCGAGCGGCGACGCCGCGTCGAACAGGCGGCTGCGCGGCACGCCGAACTCGACGTTGCCGGGGTGGCTGCCGATCACCACCACGTTCGGCGGCTGCGGGCCGCCGGTGTAGTGGAAGAGCACGATGTCGGGCGCGGGTGGAGGGGGCGTCCGGCCGCCGCCCGTCTGGGCGAGGCCCGGTCCCGCGAGCAGCAGCAGCGCCGCCAGGGCGGTCGCGGCCGTCGGGTTCCGCTCGAGGCTGAGCATGGTGTCGACTCCGGGAAGGGGTGGGACGCCGGTCCCGATTGTGTCCCATCCTGGCGAACCGTGGGGGCACGGGTCGCGGGACGCGGGGGACGTCGACCCGACCGATCCCCCATCCGCGCCGGGCTCCGGACGTGCCTCAGCGAAATCGCGGGCGGCGGATCAGGGCGCGCGTTCGAGCTCGACCCGCACGCGCTCGGTCCAGGTCTCGCCGGCGTCGTCGGTGGAGCTCTCGACCCACGCCAAGCGGTCGTCGGACGGGTGCGAGATCGCCATGCGCGCCACGAGCCGGCCGCGCTCGCCGGGACACACGAAGTCGCCCCCGTCGGCGCGGAAGTCGCCGGCGAACGACCACAGGTGCCCGTCGTGATCGTCGCGGCGGAACATCTCCCAGCTTCGGCGGTCGGCGCGTCGGCCGGTGCCACGCAGGTGTCCCCACAGGCCGACGCGCTCGAGCGCCGGACCCGTCTCGCCGGCGTCCTCGTGCCAGCGTTCGAGGATGGCCGAGCCCTGGAGCAGCGGGTCGGCCTCGTAGCGGCAGGTCGAGTCGACCCAGCGGCCGTCGTCGAGCAGGCGGCTCACGCGGCCCGTCCAGCGACCGAGCAACTGCCGCGCGTCGGACTGGTCGGGACGCGCCACGGCCAGCGCGCCGCCGTCGTGGGCCAGCAGCGCGGCCAGGTCGGGACGCGTGTCGTCGTGGCGGCTCAGCTCGAACACGCTGGGCGTGCGCCACGTGATCGTGTCGTCCGCGGACAGCTGGCTCTCCCAGCGCAGGCCGAAGGACGAGATGTCGGACAACGTGGTGCGCGCGTCGAGGACCCGTCCCTTCGCGTCGGACTCCTGCCCCAGCAGTTCGAGGCGTCCGTGCCGGAAGACGCCCTCGTCCAGCTCGAAGCCGGCGTCACCGGGCGCCGGCCAGTAGTGCAGCAGCACCCACGTGCGGCGGCTCGAGTCGAACGTGAACAGGTCGAGACCCGAGACCTCGTGCTCGCCGAGCGCGCCCGTCCACAGTCCGACGAGCAGGCGGCCATCGAGCAGGCCGGTCACGCGCAGCTCGAGCGGCCCGTCGCGGTCGTAGAGTCCGCTGTGACGCATGAGCCAGGCGTCGGCGTCGAAGCGTCCGACCAGCACGTCGAGCTGCCGCTCGGGATGGGCGTCGTCGAGCCAGCTCGGGAGCGCGTTCGTCGGGTCGTCGCGGGGCGAGACGGTGGTCGCGAGCACGCCGCCGACCGTGACGCAGAGCGCGAACGCGAAGGCCAGCCCCGTGCGGCAGGAGCGACGCAAGACGACCGTGGACCCGAGCATGCCAACTCCCGCGCGCGGACGGAGACGGGTGTCACCCTACCGCGACGGGCGGGCTTCGCAAAGCGCGCGGAGCGGCGACCTCGCGGCGCGGGCCGCGCCACGCGGGTTGCTACAGTGGGTGGCTCCACCCCACCCGCGGAAGGTGCGCCATGTTCCGTCGTCTCCTCGCCGCCCTGACCGGAAGGACGTCCATGAAGGTCCCTGAATTCGTGCTGCCCGCCCAGCCGCAGACCACCGCCTCGGGCCTCGGCTACGAGGTCGTGACCGAGGGCACGGGCGCCAAGCCCGGAGCGCGCGACACGGTCACCGTGCACTACGCCGGCTGGCTCCCGGACGGCACGCTCTTCGACGCCTCGTACTCGCGCGGCCAGACGATCAGCTTCCCGTTGAACGGCGTGATCAAGGGCTGGACCGAGGGCCTGCAGCTCATGTCCGTGGGCTCGACCTACCGCTTCGTGATCCCGCCCGAGCTGGGCTACGGCGCGCGCGGCGCGCCGCCGGTGATCGGGCCGAACGCGACGCTCGTCTTCCACGTCGAACTCGTCAAGGTCGGCTGAGCACCCGCATGACCACGCTGCTCCCCTGCGTCGAGACCGGCGCGACGAGCGACGCGCGCGCGTCGGTCGTGTGGTTGCACGGGCTGGGCGCCGACGGCCACGACTTCGAGCCGATCGTGCCGCTGCTGGGCGTCGGAGAGCTGGGCGTGCGCTTCGTCTTCCCGCACGCGCCGGCCATCCCGGTCAGCATCAACGCCGGCTTCGTGATGCCCGCCTGGTACGACATCCGCGAGCTCGACCTGCGCCGGGAGCCCGACCTCGTCGGCGTGCGACGCTCGTGCGCGCAGGTCGTGGCGCTCGTCGAGCGCGAACGCGAACGCGGCGTCCCGGCCGAGCGCATCGTGCTCGCGGGCTTCAGCCAGGGCGGCGCCATCGCGCTCGCCGCGGGACTGCGCTTCCCCGAGCGGCTGGCGGGACTCATGGCGCTCTCGACCTACCTCGTCGACGAGGACGGCCTGCGTCGCGAGCGCAGCGCGGCCAACGCCGACGTCCCGGTCTTCGCCGCCCACGGGACGTCCGACCCGATGGTGCCCTACGAGCGCGGCGAGGCCGGGCGCGACCGGCTGATCAGCCTCGGCTACACGGTCGAGTGGCACGCCTATCCCATGCAGCACCAGGTCTGCCAGGAGGAGATCGACGACATCGGCGCCTGGCTGCGCGCGCGCCTGGGCGGCTGAGCCCGGCCGACGGGGACGCCGGACGCGGCGCGGGATTCTGCGCCATGCGCGCGCCCGCGCGGCACATCCGCTCGCCGGGACGCCGCGCGCGGGGCGCAGGTCGGGGTTGCTAGACTCGGGCCGACTCTGCCCGGCCCGCACGCGGGCGCCGTCCGCCGTACGAGGTCGTCCGTCGAGGAGAGAGGTCATGCACCGTCCGCCGCTCGCCGCGCTGCTCGCGCTCGTCGTGCTGCTCGTGTCGTCCGTCGCCGCGCCGGTCGCGGCCCAGAAGGGCGGCGGCTTCGATCTGGGACCCCCGGGCGGCCTCGGGGGTTTCGACCAGCACGCGCACGCCGAGCTCTTCTCGCGCGTCGTGGGCGAGCGTGTCGAGGTCGCGCTGCGCATCGCCATCGACGACGGCTGGCACCTCTACCACGACGACCTGGGCAACCCCGACGCGATCGGCAAGCCGACGCAGATCTGGCTCACGGCCGAGAACGTGACCTTCGGCAAGCCGCGCTTCCCGAAGCCGCTCAAGCTCGACCAGGAGGGTCTCGGCACGTGGATCTACGGGCACGCGGGCGAGATGCTGATCTACGCCGCGGGCTTCGTCGACCCGGGCACCCAGCCGGGCGTGGTCGAGGCGCGTCTCGACGGCCTGACCTGCGAAGACCTCGGCACCTGCGTCCCGTACGAGGAGAAGGTCACCTCGCGCGGCGCCGGTGACGACGCACTCTTCGCGGCATTCCCCACCGAGCTGCTCGAGGCCGGACCCGCCGGGACGCAGGACGCGACGTCCGGGGGCGCGAGCGACGCGAACGCTCCTTCCGCGGTGCCCGAGCGTCCCGACGAGGCCTGGGACGCGGTCACGTTCCCCGACTTCGCGCCGCGCGCCGAGCAGGCGCAGCACGGGCTGCTCGTGTGGCTGCTGCTGGCGTTCCTGGCCGGGATGATCCTGAACGTGATGCCGTGCGTCCTGCCGGTCATCTCGATCAAGGTGCTCTCGTTCGTGCAGCAGGCGGGTGAAGACAAGAAGCGCGTGCTGCACCTCGGGCTCGCGTTCGCTGCCGGCATCGTGACGGTCTTCCTGGTGCTCGCCACGCTGGCCGCGGTGATCGGCCTGTCGTGGGGCCAGCAGTTCCAGAGCCAGGCGTTCCTGGTCACGATGGTCGGGCTCGTGTTCGCCTTCGCGCTGTCGCTGTTCGGCGTCTTCGAGCTGGGCGTGCCCGTGGCCGTGGGACAGCTGGCCGGCGGCTACCGCGAGGGCCTGGGCGACGCGTTCGCGAAGGGCGCGCTGGCGACGATCCTGGCCACGCCGTGCAGCGGTCCGTTCCTCGGCAGCACGCTCACGTGGACGTTGGCCCAGCCCGCGTTCACGATCTACGCCATCTTCCTGTGCCTCGGACTCGGCATGGCGCTGCCGTACGTCGTGCTCACCGCGAACCCCAAGCTGCTCGAGCTCGTCCCCAAGCCCGGCCCCTGGATGGACACCTTCAAGCAGGCCATGGGCTTCGTGCTCATGGCCACGGTGATCTACCTGCTCATCAGCGTCCGCCAGGACCTGCTGCTGTTCACCACCACCTTCCTGCTCTTCGTCGCCCTCGGCGCCTGGTGGTGGGGACGCTTCGCGACCTGGGACAAGCCCAAGCCGAAGCGTCTGGCGCACCTCGCCGTGGCGCTGCTGCTCGTGGCCGGCGGCGCGCGCCTCGCGTTCGTCGAGTTCAAGGGACTGTTCGAGGCCGGCGACGACGATTGGCAGGCCTTCGACCCCGACGTGTTCCGGCAGGCGCTCGACGACGGACGCTCGGTGTTCGTCGACTTCACCGCCGACTGGTGCCCGAACTGCAAGTACAACGAGAAGTGGGTCTACGACGACGCGCGCGTGCGCTCGGCGTTCGAGCAGAAGGACGTCCTGCGGCTGCGCGCCGACATCACCCACGCCGACGCGTACACGCGCATGCTCGGACGCCTGCAGCGCCAGCTCGGTTCGGTCTCGATCCCGTTCATGGCGCTCTTCCCGTCCGACGCGCCGAGCGAGCCGCACGTGCGGCCCGACATCGTCTTCAAGGACGACCTGCTCGGCCTGCTCGACGCGCTGCCCTGACGGAGCGCGGCGCGCTCGGCGCCGCCCTGGTCCCATGCTGCCGCCCGACCTGTTCGAACGACTGCTCGCGTTCCGTCCCCCGCCGGTGACGGACGTGCCGACGCGTCGCGCGGCGGTGGCCGCGGTGCTCGCGCTGCGCTCGGACGAGCGCACGCACGAGACGACGCCGCACGTGCTGCTCATGAAGCGCGTCGAACACCCGCGCGACCCGTGGTCGGGACACGTCTCGTTCCCCGGCGGCACGATGGAACCCGACGACCGCGACCTGCTCGCCACGGCCCTGCGCGAGACGCGCGAGGAGGTCGGGCTCGACCTGTCCGCCGATGCGCGGCTGCTGTGCCCGCTCACGCCGGTGATCGCCATGGGCCGCGGCGTGGTGCTCGACATGGACGTCTCGCCGTTCGTGTTCCGGCTCGAACGCGAGAGCGAGATCCGTCCCAACGACGAGGCCGAGCACGCCTTCTGGTTCCCGCTCGCGCGCGCGGCCTCGGGCGAACTCGACGGCGTGCACGTCTGGCGCCGGGGCGCCGACCGGCGTGAGCTGCCCTGCTGGACGTTCGCCGGACAGACGGTCTGGGGCCTGACCTACCGCATGCTGCGCGACCTGCTGGGCGCCGCCGGAGCCTGATCCAGCGGGCTCGCCGACGCGCGCTCGAGTCGCCACCCGTCGCGTTTTTGGCCTCAAGAGCAGGGCGTTGCGGGTCGAAGGGGATCCACCGAGAGGAGGAGGCGACGAGCCTCCCTCGCTCACGGCACGCCCCGAGGTCTCGTCGATGAGCCAGCCGAAGAAGCGCCCCACCGCCTCGGAGAACGGCGGCCGGGCCGAGGGTCCGGATCGCGACGAAGCGCACGACGCGCTCGAGAGCCTGCCGGAGATCCTCGAGGTCTTCGGCGCCGCGCCGTTGGTGCACGACTTCGACTTCGCGCCCGCGGACGCGCAGCACACGTCGGACACCGAGGACCGCTCCGACGAGTCGTCCGGCGAGCCGGCGCGCGATGCGTCGGGACGCTTCACGTCCCCGCACCCCGACGGAGACGCCGACGCGGACGAGCAGAGCGACGTAGCCGACGGCGACACGCAGGGCGCCGCGGACGACGAGTCCTCGGCGTTGGACGCGAGCAGTCCGCCGGCGCCCGACGATGCGTCGGTCGTGCTCGGCGGCGGCACGCGCGAGATCCCGCTGCAGCCCTCGCGGGACGTGTCGGCCGGCGCCTCCCGGCCCGCGCGCGAGACGTCGCAGGCGGTGCGCCTCGTCGTCTCCGACGAACTCTCGGCGCGCCTCGAGAACACCCTGGCCGCGGGCCTCGTGCGCATGCGCGAGCTCGTGGGACTCTCCGAGCAGCGCCTCGGCAAGCTCGAGGCCACGCTCGACGACCTCTCCAAGCAGACCTCCTTCCTGCCGGGCAAGCTGCGCGGTCTGGGCGGCAAGCTCGACTCGCTCTCGGGCAGCCTCGGCGACGAGCGCAGCAAGGGCCTGCTCGAGGCGCTCGTGTCCGTGCTCGACCTGGTCGACGGCGCGCTGGTCGCGTTCCCCGAGGGCGACGCCGCGACGAGCGAGCCGCGACGCTACTTCGAGACGATCGGGACGCGCCTCAAGCAGATCCTCGAAGACCACCGCCTGCACCCGATCCCGACCGACGTGCCCTTCGACCCGGCGCTGCACCACGCGCTGCAGCAGCTGCCCGTGGCCGAGGCCGAACGCCACGGCCGCATCGTCGAGGTCTACCGCCGAGGATGGCGCGCCGAGACCGGGGTGCTGCGCTACGCGGACGTGGCCGTCGGACGCCACAGCCCGCAGGACGCCGCCACCCCACAAGTCTCCCCCCCTGCACAGCCGAAGGGAGACGAGACGAACGGCGATCCCGCCGGATCGTCCGGCGGTGCCGACGCGATCCCGGTCCACGAACTCGACCCGAGCGAGCTGGACGAGCTCGCGCCGCCCCCCGGGCCCCCGCCCCGCACGGTGACCGACAGCTCGTCCATCACGTTTCGACCCGCCCCACCCAGGAACGACCGCGCCCGCTGAGACGTGACGAGCCGGCCGCCTCGACCAGACACCCACGAAGAGACCCAAGGAGCCTGCGATGACCAAGCGCTACGGCATCGACCTCGGTACCACCTACTCGACCATCTCCTGGTACGACGAGAGTCGCCAGGAGGTGAAGCCCCTGCCGCTCGAGAGCGAGGACGGTGAGACGTCGTCGCTGCGCTCGGTCGTCTACTACCCGTCCGACGGACAGCCCGTCGTGGGCGAGGTCGCCTGGAACACGCGCAAGCAGGATCCCGACCGCGTCATCGTCGGCATCAAGCGCAAGATGGGCGACGACTACCGCACCGAGCCGATCGACGGCGTGCGTCGCACCCCGCAGGAGGTCTCGACCGAGATCCTGCGCGTGCTCAAGGAGAACGCCGAGATCGAGATGGGCGAGGCGGTCACCGACGTGGTGATCACCGTGCCCGCGTACTTCGGCGAGCGCCAGTGCGCCGCGACGATGGAGGCCGCGCACGCCGCCGGCCTGAACGTGCTGAACATCCTCAGCGAGCCGCACGCGGCGGCGGTGGCCTACTCGATCGAGCAGGCGGTCAACCTGACCGACAAGCACGTGCTCGTGTACGACCTCGGCGGCGGCACGTTCGACGTGACGCTCATCAAGCCCGTCATCCCGGCGGAGTTCAAGCACGCCGGCGAGGTCCAGAACCTCACGCTCAATACGCTCTGCAAGGACGGCAACCGCGAGCTGGGCGGCCTCGACTGGGACGAGGTGCTGATCGACCTCGTGGCCGAGAAGTGCATCGAGCAGTTCGAGGTCGACCCGCGTCTCGACCCGCGCAACGCGGCCATCCTGCACGACAACTGCGAGCGCGCGAAGCGTGCGCTGTCGAAGAAGCCGACCGAGATGGTGGTCGCCGACCTGCAGGGCCACATGGTCGAGGTCACCCGCGAGGAGTTCGAGGAGCGCAGCAGCGGCCTGCTGCTCCAGACGCAGATGCGCATGGAGCAGGTGCTGCACGACGCCGAGACGAACCACGGCGTGACCCGCGACATGATCGACATCCTGGTCTGCGGCGGCGCGACGCGCATGCCCATGGTCAAGGAGATGATCGAGCGCATCATGGGCCGCGAGCCGCTCGAGTACAGGAACCCGCAGCTGCTCGTGGCGTGCGGTGCGGCCTACGTGGCCCACGCCCTCGATCCGCAGGCGACCATCCCGCTGCCCGGTCCGTCGGGCGAGCTCTCCGAGGAGAGCCGCGTCCGCATCACCGAGGACAGCATCACCGACATCACCTGCCACGCGGTCGGCATCCAGGTCATCCGCCAGGACGCCAACGGCGAGCGCAAGCCGTTCAACGCGGTCGTGCTCGAGCGCGGCGTGGTGTTCGGCGAGCGGCGCGACTTCATCACCGAGACGCTCTTCGACAACCAGACCGAGGTCTGCATCCGCCTCTTCGAGGGCGACAGCGAGAGCGTCGAGGAGTGCACGCACCTGATGGACTTCCGCATCGAGGGCCTGCCCGCCAACCGCCCGCGCGGCCGTCCGATCCGCACCACGCTGTGGTTCGGCATGAACGGCATCATCATGGGCAAGGCGGTCGACCTCGAGACGAACACCGAGATCGACATCCACTACGATCGTTGGGGCAACGGCAAGAACCAGGCCGCCAAGCCCGCTCCGGCGCAGCGCGCCGCCGCTCCGGCCCCGGCCGCCGAGCGTCCGGCGATCAAGATCGGCGAGCCGTCGCGCAACGGTTCGGCGCCGGCGCAACCCGCCGCCGCCAAGCCGGCCGCTCCGGCGCCCCGGCCGTCCGCCCCGGCCCAGCCGGCCGCAGCCCAGCCTGCGACGCCGGTGCAGCCGACCGCGGCGAAGCCGGTCGCACCGGCTCCGCAGCCGGCGCAGCCCGCGGCCCCCGCGCAGCCGCAGCCGGTGAACGAGCTGCCGCCGCTCGAGCCCGCGGCACCGGCGCAGACGGTCTCGCTGGACGAGGCGCAGCCCGAGATGGGCGACGACGAGTCCGCCGGCTTCGACCCCGCCCGCCCGTTCGGCGACGCGAACGTCGAGGATCCGGCACCGGTGAACCAGGTCGACGAGGCGCAGCCCTCGGCCGACGAGGCCGCCGGTCTCTCGCCGATCTCGCAGCCCCAGGACGACTCCTCGAACGACAACGACGAGATGCCGCGTCCGCTCAAGCTGTACTGATCCAGGGCCGGGACGAAGCGGCACGCCTCGCCGCCCCGCCCCGATCGCCCGGGGGACGTCGACCGCCGTCGGTCGACGTCCCCCGCGCCCGCGAGACGGGATCCCGACCGAGCCCGCCTCGTCACACCGCCGCGTGAGAAGAAGCCGTGCCCCCAGCCTCCGAGAAGCGTCGTCGCAACGTGCTCGCGGTGATCGAGATGTTCGCGGGCCTCGGCCTGCCCGTGTGCGACGACGAGAAGGAGATCACGGCACGCCGCGACGAGCAACGCTCGGCACGCAATCGCGAGCTGAACAGCACCAAGGGCACGGTGGCCGCGAAGGCCCAGCAGTGGTTCGACTCCGCCGACGCACTGCTCAACCGTCGTGACGAGCTGCTGCTCGTGGTCTACGAGGAGTTCTCCTCGCTCGCCGAGACGGTCCTCAAGTCGACCATCGAGTCGGGCACCAACGTGCTCGGGCCGGACACGCAGCTCGCGCTGCGCGACCTCGCCACGTCGTGGTGCCGCGCCCGCGCCGACCTCGCGAACCGCTGGCTCGCCGACTTCCTCGAACAGCACGGCCTGACCGCCGGCGGACTGGTCGAGAAGTCGCGCCTCGTCGAGGACCTGCGTGCGCGACCGCGCCGCAACAAGGTGCTGCTCTCCTGGAAGTTCCCCGAAGAGGGCTGCGAAGAGGTCTACGTCGTCCGCACGCCCGACCCGCCCACGGGCGAGGAGTCCTTCGTCTACCAGGGCAAGGACAGGCGCTTCACCGACACCTCGGTGACGCCCGGCGCGCACCACGCGTACCGCGTGTACTCGGTGCTCTCGGGACGACGCAGCCTCATGTCCGCCACCGCGAGCACGCGCCACGAACACGCGGGCGGCTCCTCCCTCAAGCTGCAGCTCGCCGCCTTCGGTCTGGTGGCCGTCGGCCTGGGCCTCGTAGGCTGGGACCGCATCTCGGGCGGCACGCTCTTCGCACGCGGCGCCGACCAGCCCGCCGCCGTGGGATCGTCGGGGACGCACGACGACGCTCCCCTCCCGACGGCCGAGATCGACCTGCCCAACCGCGGCAGCACGCGCCGGGCCGTCCCGCGCGACTCGGATCCGCTCGCCCACGCGCTCGACACGGCACCCGACGATCCGGCCGGCACCGACGGACCTGGAGCCGCCGAGCCGGCGTCCGAGCCGAGCGTCGAGGCCGAGGTCGAGGCGCCCACGCCGCCGGACGCGCACCTCATCGACCCGCCCAGCCTGGCGTTCGCCGGCTCGACCCTGCAGCTGAAGCTGGCCTGCGACCGTCCGCTGCTGCCCGAGATGCAGGATCTCGAGCTGACCGGTCTCACGCTCAAGCGCTACGACTTCGACCTGACGCCTCCCGCCATCGTGTTCGAGGTCACCCCGCTCCTCCCCGACGAGGAGTCGGGTCGGGCGCACTGGAGCTTCCGCCTCGCCGACGCGGACGGACTGCTGAGCCAACCCATCAGCGGCCAGTGCATCGTCCTGCCACGGTGAGGGGGGACTGCAAGGTCGGCCTGTGCGCGACGCGTCGGGCGACGTGGGACTGCGGCCAGGTGGGGGAACACCTGGCCTCCGTCCCACATCGCCCGCCGCTGCTCGCGCGGCGCTCCCTTCGCGAGAGAAAAGATGGACTGCTCGGCGGACACGAGCAGAGTGACGGCGTGACGCGGCGCCCACTCCGCACGCGCGGCGCTTCGGGCCGCTGCATGCGCGCCCGCTGACCATCGTCACGCAGCATCGCGCAGCTTCGGACAGTCCTCGCCGCCTGCGGCGGCTGCGGAACTCGCAGCGCGCTGGGCATGCGCCTCGGGGCGCGCATTCCGGAGCGGGGGGAAGCTCAGCGCGCTGGCGCGCGACTTCGCGGCGATTCGGAGAGGGCGTCGAGCGAAGGGATCTTTCGAAGCAGGTGGTGCGCGCCGCGGGGGTGAGTCTCGTGCGTGAGCATGATCGCGAAGTCTGACGGCTTCGAGTTGCGTGCCGGCTCGGGACGGCGCGCCGTCGCGCGTGAATCGCCGACGGCGCTGCGGCCGAATCCGCTGCGAGTCGGCGGGGCATGCCGGCGCGTCGTTCACGCGCCCGGCATCGAGTGTGCGGACCGGAGGAGCGCAGGGGGCGATCGCCCAGCGAGTTCCGCAGGCGCCGCAGGCGCCGAGGACTGCTCGAGCGGGGCGGTCGCCCCCGAGCACCCGGAGTGTCCGCACACACGGATCTCCAGCTCGCGAGCACTCGCGTGGAGTCGTCCCGCGAGCCGCCCGCCTCCTACGGCAACTCGACGCCGAGTTCGGCGAACTGCCGCTCCGCGCGGGCGCTCCAGCCCTGGTTGGCCAGCGGGCTGGCGGGACTCGGGTGCAGGATGCGCCCGATGCGCACCCTGTCTCCCAGGACGAGGCGCGCGCGGCTCTCGGCGAACGCGCCCACGCCGACCACGAGCCTCGGACGCAAGGCGCGCACGACGGCCGCGAGCGCGGTGTCGCACACGGTGAAGAGCGGCGCCTGCTCGGCCGCCGGCAGCTTGTCGGGGGTGCGGTTGCGTCCGCTCTCCTCGAGGAAGGCCAGCGGGCAGTGGTTCCAGACGAAGAAGCGCGCGAAGAACGCCTCGGGCGTGCCGAAGCGCTCGCTGACCCATCCCCACAGGCGCGCTCCCGAGACCTCGCTGCGCGTGCAGGCGAGACCCTCGACCCTGCGCTTGGGATGCTCGCGCTCCGGGCGTTCGACGCGTCCATCGAGCTGCAGCCAGTCGCGCACGAACCCGACTTCGCCGAACGGCACGCCGGTCTGCACCATGCCGAACGGCCCCGGGTTCATGCCCAGCAGCAGCACCTCGCACGGGACCGTCGCGAAGCGCCTCAGGTACGCCTCGTGCACCTCACGCGCGTACTCGAGCGGGTTGTAGACGAACGCCACCGGCGGCGCGAAGTGCAGCGCGGAGCACTCACGCGAGAGCGCACGACTGATGCGGACGAGCGACGACATGGCGTCCGAGTCTAGCAGGACTCTCGCGAACTTCACGGGACGCACACCCTCGCGACGGATGCGCGTCGACGTCTCCGGAATTGTCGCAACATCGCGCGCCACCGACGGCATGAGGGCCCCGTTGCGACGACGGCGGACGACGGCGTCGCGGGCAGAACCTCCCATCCCGTCCGATCTTCAGGAGAGATCCATGGTCCCGACCCGACTGTCCCGCCTGCGCGGGACGGCGCTGAGCGCCCTCGCGGCGCTGGGCGCCTTCACATCCTCCGCGGCGGCCCAGGCGCCGGGCGCGGTCTACGCGTCCACCAACGCCGTGGCCGGCAACGAGGTGGCCGTCTTCACCCGCGCGCCCGACGGCACGCTGACCTTCGACGAGTTCGTCGCCACCGGCGGGCTCGGCAGCGGCGCAGGCCTCGGGAACCAGGGCGGCCTCGTGCTGAGCGACGACGACCGCTACCTCTACGTCGTGGACGCAGGCAGCGACGAGCTGTCGGTGCTGCGCGTGCTCGACGACGGACTGCAGCTCGTCGACGTCGTCCCGAGCCGCGGCACCCAGCCGGTGAGCGTCGCGCAGCACGACGACGTGCTGTACGTGCTGAACGCCGGGAGCGACACGGTGGCCGGCTTCCGTCAGCGGCCCGACGGCACGCTCGTGCCCTTCGGACCGAAGCGCACGCTCTCCGGCACGGGCGTCGGCGCCGCGCAGGTCGACCTGAGCAGCGACGGCCGCTACCTGTTCGTGACCGAGAAGGCGACCGACTCGATCACGCGATTCCGCGCCACCGCACGCGGACTCCTGGCCCGCAAGGAGGTCCTCGCCAGCGACGGCCCGACCCCGTTCGGCTTCCACGTGGGACAGCGGCAGCAGCTCTTCGTGTCCCAGGCCGCCGGCGGCGCCAGCGGCGCGGCCACGCTCACGTCGTACGCGATCGACCCGTCCGACGGGACGCTGGACGTGCTCTCCGGCTCGGTCGCCAGCAACGAGACCGCCGCCTGCTGGGTCGTGGGCACCCCCGACGGACGCCTCGTGTTCGTCTCGAACACCGGCACCGACAGCGTCTCGAGCTTCGCGGTCGACTTCGACGGAGTGCTCGCGCTGCGGTCGGCCCAGGCCGGCCTGACCGGTGACGCGCCCACCGACATGGCGCTCACCGACGACGGACGCTTCCTGTTCGTGCACAACTCGGCCGAGGGCTCGGTGAGCCCCTTCGCCGTGGCGACCGACGGGAGCCTGACCAGCCTCTCGGCCCCGGTCACCGGCCTGCCTCCCGGCAGCAACGGCCTCGCGGCACGCTGAGCGGCGTCACGCGCCGACCGGCGTCGTCCGCCCAGCCGGTCGGGGCGTCCCTCGGGACGCCCCGACCGGCTCGCGTCCCTGAGATGCGCGGCGCCCGAGGTCGTGTGCCGAAGCCGAACCCGGGTCCGGCTCAGAGCACGAGCCTGAAGCAGGCTCCGGGCTCGCCGTCGCGCACGAGTTCGAGTTCGCCGCCCAGTTCGCGGGCCAGGCCGCGGGCGAGCGAGAGGCCCAGGCCGACGCCGGGGACGTTCTCGGGACCGCGCCGCTCGAAGGCCTCGAACACGCGCCGCACGGCGTCGGCCGGGACTCCCGGTCCGCGGTCGCGCACGTCGAAGTGCAGCCGCGCGCCCGCGGAGGACACGCGCAGGACGATCGTCGCGTCGGCCAAGCCGGCGGCGTACTTGGCCGCGTTGTCCACGAGATTGAAGAGGATCTGCGCGACCACCGTGGGATCGGTGCGCAGCACCCGGGCGTCGGTCGCGGAGTCGGAGTCGGTGCGCAGCGTCATGCCGGCATCGTGCGCCCGCCGCTCGAGCGTGGGCACGACCCGTCCGAGCAGCGTCGCGACCGACGACTCCTCGAGGCGCACCGGCGAACGCCCCTGCTCGAGACGCGCGTAGGCGAGCACGTTCTCGACCAGACGCGAGAGGCGCTCGGACTCCGACTCGAGCGTCTCGAGGTACTCCTGTCGCGTGGCCGGGTCGCTCACCATGCCGCTGGCCAGCATCTCGGCGTAGAGCCGGAAGGTCGTGAGCGGCGTGCGCAGCTCGTGCGTCACCGCGGACGCGAAGCGGCTGCGTCGTTCGCCCAGCAGGATGCTGGCCCGCAGCGTCGTCCCCACCGCACCCACGGCCAGCAGGCCGGCCCCCCACACGAGCACGAGCGACCAGAGCAGCGGAGTCATGCCCTCGGGCGCGCCGAGCGGCGCGTCCGGGGCCTCGAGCGTCGCCGGGATGGTCGCCAGCACGAGTCCAGCGTCGTCGGCGACCCGATCGTCGCGTCGCCGTCCGAGCATCGGACGCAACGACGCGTCCCGCACCAGGTCGCGCACCTCGCCCAGCAGGGCGGAGCGCAGCAGCGTCCAGTCGGTCAGGAAGCCCTGGATCAGCACGCGTGGTCCGACGCGCACGCGACGCGCGTAGACGAGCGACGGTCCGTCGGGCGGATCGCCCTGGTCCGCGACGCCGACGCGCACGTCGCCTTCGGCCGGAGGACCGGACACCTCGAGCCAGACCGGCAGCAGCGGTCCCACCGAGACGGCCAGCGGCGTGCGCGATGCGCCGTCCGCGCCCCCGGCGCCCTCGCCGTCGGTCGGACCGTCGGACTGCTGGAAGTTCCACGGAACGGCGGCCTCGCGCGCCACCTTCGAGGTCTGCGCGCGCTTCTGCAGCTCGACGCGGTTGCTGTACGCATCGTCGGCCGCCTCCTGCGCCGCGACGGCGCGCGTCGCCGACACGCGTTCGTCGTCGAGGCCCCCGGCGTCGGGCACGGGGGACGCGGCGACCGCGCCCGGCGCGGGGCCGCTCTCCGCCGGCGCCGCGTCGGCCAGCACGTCGGCGCGACGCTCGGCGCTCTCGAGCTGCGCGTCGAGCGCCGCGAACGAGACGCGCCGCGCCAGGCCGTGCAGCAGCGTCTGGCTGCGCGAGACCACGGGCTCGGTGGTGCAGGTCTGGAAGGCCAGCAGGCGCTGCTCGCCGGCCGGCACCTGCGGCGAGCTCAACGCGTCGTCGTGCTCGAGCTGGAAGTGCAGCGGGAACTCGTCCGACGCGGGCACGAGCAGCGGCGACGGCGTGAGCGGCAGGTTCGTGCCCTGCAGCGGCTGCAGCATCTCGTCGTAGACGCGGTCGAGCGCGTAGTACGGCTGGTACTCGAAGTAGGGACGCGCCGCCTCGCGCGCGAGGCGCGGCGCGAGCCAGCTGTCCATGCGCCACAGCGCGAGACGCAGCAGCTCCTGCTGGTCGGCCCGGGCACGCGTGACGCGTTGCTCGTGCTCGAGCTCGAGCGCCAGCGCGCTGACCCACGCCAGCACGGCGCCCAGGCCCAGCACGCAGGCGACGAAGACCGTCCACCAGCGGCGCGTCACGGCTCGTCGTCGCCGCGCGGCAGGCGGTAGCCCTTGCCGCGCACGGTCTCGATCACGTCGCCGGCACCGCCGCCGTCGTGCAGCTTCTCGCGCAGTCGCACGACGTGCATGTCGACCGTACGGGTCTGGAGTCCCTTCGGGTCGAGGCCCCACACCTCGCGCAGCAGCTCGTCGCGCGTCACGCAGCGTCCGCGGGCACGCACGAGATGCGCCAGCAGCGCGGTCTCCTTCTCGGACAGCGGACGCACCTCGCCGCCGGCGAGCGTGACGCGCCGCTCGGCCAGCTCGAGCGTGCGTCCGCCGATGCGCAGGGTGCCGCCCGGCACGGGACGCTCGGGCGAGCGCCGCAACACGGCGCCCACCCGGGCCAGCAGCTCCTTCGCGCTGAACGGCTTGACGACGTAGTCGTCGGCGCCGCCCTCGAGTCCCGCGATGCGGTCGGACTCGGAGCCTCGCGCCGTGACCAGGATCACCGGCAGGCCGGGATGCCGCGTGCGCAGCGCCGAGAGCACCGAGAAGCCGTCGCGCCCGGGGAGCATCACGTCGAGCAGCACGAGGTCGGGCACGCGCTCGTCGACGAGGCGCAGCGCCTGCTCGCCGTCGTCGGTGTGCCGCACCACGTGTCCCGCGAAGTCCAGCGCATCGCACAGCCCGCGCCGGATGGCGGGATCGTCCTCGACGACCAGCACCTCGTGTGCGCTCATGGCAGTGCGGCTCTCCGGAAGGCGACGGGGTCCATGGTACGCGTCACGGGCTGTCCGACGCGGTCTGCGTCGCGTCGGGAGCGGCGCAGGACTCCCGGGCCGCGTCCGTCTGGCCTGCCGTCTCGGGAGCGTCGACCGACGCCGGCTCGGCGAAACGCAGGCCCTTGGCGGCGGCCTGGGCGCGAAGCGCGTCGCGCAGGGCGGCGTCGAAGCCCGCGTCGCCGTCCTCGCCCGCGCGCTTCGACCGCTCGTCGGCCAGGAAGGCCTCGCGCCGGCGGGAGACCTCGCCGATCGTGCGCTGCAGTTCGCCGCGTTCGTCGCGCAGCGTCTCGATGCGCGCCGCGAGGTCGTCGGCATCCAGCCCGGCGAACTCCTGCGGCAGCTCGGCCGGGTCGAGGGCGTCGAGCGCGACGCTGCCCGCGTCGAGCGCGTCCAACAGGTCCCACGCGCAGCGGTAGAGCGCTCCGGCCTTCGTCGACGCCCGCTCGGCGGCCGCCGCCGGACCCATCGTCGACGCGTTGGCGTCCTGTGCCGCCTGGTTGCTCATGCCGTCGGCGCCGGCGCCACCCCACGGGACGTAGGTCGCGTTGAGCTGCCGCGAGAGCTCGGCCAGCTCGTCGTCGAAGGGCGTCGCGATCAGCGGCCGGCGGTCGTCCTGGTCGATGCACGCGAACGTGCCGTCGGCCAGGCGCGCCACCTCGTTCCAGCCCGGCGCCTCGACGTCGGACGGCGAGCCGCAGTAGATCGCGTCGACCTGGATGCCGCGCGCGATGGCCGCGCGGGCCGCGTCCTCGGCGGTCACGAGCGTGTCCTGGTCGGCTCCCTCGTTGCCCGCCACCACGAGCAGCCTGAGCGCCGAGGGGTCGTCCGACCACAGGAGCTGCTCGGTGGCGCGGTGCACCACGCGGCCCACGAACTCGGTGCCGCCGTTCGTGGTGAGCGCGAAGAGCTGCTGCGAGACGAGGTCGAGGTCGCGCGTGAGCTCGACGTCCACCCGCACCCAGCCGTTCTCGGCGTCGTGCCCGTCGTTGCCGTAGGTCAGCAGCGCGACGCGCAGGTCGGGCAGCGGCTCGGCGGTGGCGAGGTCGTTCACGAGCGCCCACAGGCGGCTCTTCGCGGCGTCGATCAGGCCGTCCATGCTGCCGCTCGTGTCGAGGCACAGGGCCAGGTCGACCGGCGGCGGCGCGCGGCGTGACTCGGGGGCGAGGGCGAAAGGTCCGAGCGCGACGGCCGGGGTGGAGCCGTCGTCCGCGGGCGCGGCCACAGGCGAAGACGCGGGGAGCAGGGTGAGAGCGAGGGCGAGGATCGGCAGCGTGGACGTCATGACGGG
>JACKHP010000003.1 GCA_020638905.1 Planctomycetota bacterium
CACACGGATCTCCAGCCCGCGAGCACTCGCGTGGAGTCATCCCCCGCAACCCGCGCACGAACCTCGCCCGTCAGCGCTCCGTGTCGCCCACGGTCGTCGCGCCGGGCGTCGGATCCTCGCCCACCCAGTTCGCGAGCTGGCCCGTGGCGGCGACGAGACGGTCGACCTCGTCGTCGGACATGCGGGCCTCGCCCTCGCGACGACCGAAGACGCCGCGCACGCGGCCGTGGCGGTCGAGCAGCAGGATGTCGGCGGTCTCGCTGCCGGCCTCGCGGCGCAGCCACGCCATCGTGGCTCGGTCGTCGTCCATGAGGTAGACGTTCACGGGCTTGCGCGGTTCGTCGGCGGCGGCGAGCAGGTCGACCACGTCGGCCGGCGTACCGCCCTGGCACAGCGTCAGGTAGACCACCGAGCTGCCCAGACCGCGCAGGCGCGTGCGCAGCCGGCGCATCCAGGCCAGGGTGGCCTCGGCCTCGGCACGGTTCGCCAGCGGCAGCTCGCTCACGAGTTTCAGGTACCCGTCGAGGTCGGCGGGCGAGACCTGCCGTCCGTCGATGTCGGTCAGCGTGAACTCGACCGGGTCGCTGTCGATGCCCGGCAGCGGGTCGGGGAACTTCGCCCCCAGGCTCTTCACGAGCGGGAAGCTCCACAGCAGCCCGAGCACCGCCAGCCAGAACCACCAGCGCGTGAGGATCGCCAGCGGCGGATCGGTGCGCTCGGGCAGCGGCGGTCGGGGACGGCTCATGCGTCGATCCTCGCTCGCGTCGCGCCGCGACGGATCGTGCGCGACCACGCGACTCACGATCGACGTCCGGAGCTCACGCCTCGTCTTCGCTCGCGATGACGTGCTTCATCGTCACCATGACGCACGACACGATCACGTACGGGATGACCAGGAAGCCCATGATCGCGGTCAGCGTCGGGACGCCCTGTCCATCGGCACCGCAGGTCGGGCACGCCGCGGCCGCCGGCGCGAGGCCGAGCCACGCGACGGTCGCGAGCGCCAGGACGCCTCCGATCGACCGCCCGCGGGCGGGCGCGACGTCCGCCGCATGCATGCCACGGCGAGGTGCGTGCGCGCCCACGATCAGCGCCCCACCTGCCGGTAGACGGTCTCGAGCATCAGGATGATCGCGAAGACGCCCATGTAGACGGGCATGAGCGCGATGTACTTGAGCCACGGCTTCTCCCACTTCAGGTGCATGAAGTAGAGACCCACGAGGGTGGCCTTGCTGATCGCCAGGCCGCACAGCAGCAGCATCTTCGTGTGCGAGTTCCACTCGGCCGAGTAGACCTGCGGCACGAAGACCTCGATCACCGTGAGCACGGCGAGGATGAAGAAGATCGTGAAGAAGGTCGCCTTCTTCGACTGGACCTGCTGGCCGTCCTTGGTGGAGCCCGCGTGTGCCATGGTCGTTCTCGCTCTCGCTTTGCCGGGGGACGTCGATCAGAGCAGGTAGATGAAGGTGAAGACGAGGATCCAGACCAGGTCGACGAAGTGCCAGAAGAGGCCCACGAGCTCGACCGGGCTGTACGAGATGCCGCCCTGGGTGTACTTGCCCGTGCGCGCCTTGAACAGGACGCACGTGAGGTAGATCACGCCCGACAGCACGTGCAGGCCGTGGAAGCCCGTCACGGCGAAGAACGTCGACCCGAACAGGTCGTTCACCTCGGTGCCGGTCTCGCGCAGGTAGCTCGACGAGAAGCCGATGCCGCGCTCGACGAGGTGGTGGTACTCGTAGGCCTGGATGCCGAGGAAGGTCAGGCCTCCACCGATGGTGACCGCCAGCCACTTGACGAGGTTCTTCTGGTCGCAGGCCTGGGCCGCCTCGACGGCGAGCACCATCGAGACCGACGAGCAGATGAGCACGAAGGTCGCGAAGGCCGTGAGTCCGATGCCGAGGATGTGCACGGGCACAGGCCAGTCGGTGGCGTGCACGCGCAGCAGCGCGTAGGCCAGCAGCAGCCCGCCGAACGACATGCCGTCCTGGGCGATGAACATCCACATGGCGATCTTGCCGCCCGTGGCGTGTCCGAAGTGCGCATCGTCGGGCACGTCGTCGTGCCCGTGCGCGTCGTCGTGACCGAGGGCGGCGTGCGCCATGGCGGCTTCTGCGCTCATGTGACCGTGGTTCCTTACAGGACGAAGAAGGCGACGAAGAGGACGACCCACACCACGTCGACGAAGTGCCAGAACATCGCGGCGTTCGAGACCGGCGAGATGCGGTGGACGCCGTAGCGTCCGGTGAGCAGTCCGACCTGCATCCACAGCAGGGCGACCAGCCCGCAGGCCACGTGGGCGGCGTGCACCCAGGTGAGCCCGAAGAAGAGCGACTCGTAGGCGCCCGACTCGACCGTGCGGCCGGACAGCACGAGGTCGTACCAGAGCCAGGCCTGCATGCCCGCGAAGAGCACGCCGATCGCCGTGGCCGCCGCCCAGAGGGCCGCCGCTCCCGGCGCGCCGCGACGCACGCGCGCCACCGCGCGGTGCAGCACGACGCTGCTGAGCAGCAGCACCAGCGTCGCCGCCGCCGCCATCGGGAAGCTCGGCAGGGCGATGCCCGGCGGCGGCCAGATGCCCACGCGCTGCCGCAGGATGAAGTACGACAGGAACAGCGTGCCGAAGGCCATCGACCACGAGCCGATGAAGAACACCATGCCCAGGGTGGCGTTCACCCGGGCACGGGGGTCTTCGCGCTGCAGCTCCACGGCGGTGGCCAACGTGCGTCTCCTGTCCGCGTCAGGTGCCGGTCGTCAGGCCGGCTGCTCGGCGAGCGGCTCGGTCTGGTAGATCCAGTCCTTGCCGTCGGGGATGGCGGGGTTGCTGAACTCGTGCGGGCCGCACACGACGTTCGGGATCTCCTTGAAGTTGTAGTGCGGCACCGGGGTCGGCAGCGTCCACTCGAGGGTGCCCACCTCCCACGGGTTCTCGGAGGCCTTCTCGCCCCACCAGCGGCTCTTGATGAAGTTGAACGCGAACACCAGCTGCGCGATGCCGAGCGTGAACGCCGCCAAGCTGGTCGTCACGTTGAGGTGCTGGAGCGGCTTGAGGTAGTCGGCCGACGTGTGGTCGTAGTAGCGGCGCGGCATGCCGGCGTAGCCGCTCACGAACATCGTGCAGAACACGATCGTGAGCGGGACGAGCGAGCCCCAGAAGTGGATCTTGCCCAGCGTCTCGTTCAGCTTGCGGCCGAACATCTTGGGGAACCAGAAGTAGATCGCGCCGAACGTCGCGAACAGCGCCGACGCCGCCATCGTGAGGTGGAAGTGGCCCACCACGAAGTAGGTGTCGTGCAGGTAGATGTCGGTGCTGATCGTCGCCAGGTAGAGGCCGGTCAGTCCGCCCAGGCCGAACACGAAGATCACCGAGAGCGCGAACAGCATCGGCGTGTCCATGCGCAGCGAGCCGCGCCAGATCGTGTGCAGCCAGTTGAAGAACAGGATCTCGCCCGGCACCGAGATGATCATCGTGAGCAGCATGAAGCTCTCACCGAGCATCGCCGAGAGGCCGGTGGTGAACATGTGGTGGCCGTAGACCACCGCCGAGAGCACCGTGACCGCCATCATCGCGCCGACCGTGACGCGGTAGGCGAAGGCCGGCTTGCGCGCGAAGAACGAGAGCAGGTCGGAGACGATGCCCCACGCCGGCAGGATCAGGATGTAGACCTCGGGGTGGCCGAAGATCCAGAACAGGTGCTGGTAGAGGATCGGGTCGCCGCCGCCGCCGCCGGCCATGATCGAGGCCGGCACGTAGAACTGCGTGCCGAAGACGCGGTCGAGCACGAGCAGGATCATGGCCGAGCCGATGACCGGCAGGAACAGCACGTTGAGCACGGCCGTGAAGAACAGGCCCCAGATGGTGAGCGGCAGGTCGGTCCAGCGCATGCCGGGGGCGCGCAGCCGGATGACCGTGGTCATGTAGTTGATGCCGCCCATGATCGAGCTGGCGCCGATCAGGAACACCGCGACGGCCCACAGCGTCTCGCCCGTTCCCTGGTTGGCCACGGTCGTCGAGAGCGTGGGATATCCCGTCCAGCCGGCCTCGCTGCCGCCGAGCGGCACGAAGAGCGAGTAGAACGCCACCGCGCCGCCGAGCATGACCGTCCAGAACGAGAGCATGTTCAGGAGCGGGAAGATCATGTCCCGCGCGCCGATCATGAGCGGGATGCACCAGTTGCCGAAGCAGCCGATCATCAGGGGCGTCAGCCCCAGGAAGATCATGATCGTGCCGTGCATCGTGAACAGCGTGTTGTACGACGCGGGGTCGATCACGCCGCCGGTGCTGGAGAAGAACAGCTTGCCGAAGACCGGCATCGGCGTGCCCGGGTAGGCGAGCTGCCAGCGGATGAGCATCGCCATGATGCCGCCGATCAGGAGCCAGAACAGTCCGAACCACATGAACTGCTTGGCGATGACCTTGTGGTCGACCGAGAAGACGTGCTTGCGCAGGAAGCTCGTCGGCTCGGGATGGATGTGGTCGCCGCTCATGGACCGCTTACTCCTTCCAGTCCCAGGCCCAGCGGGCCTCGGTGTCGTTCGCGTCGTAGGCCGCCAGCGCGAGCGCGCTCGCGTCCTTCTCCCAGGCGGGGAAGTCGGCCTCGGGGAGCACGTGCAACTTGCCGTGCATCTGGTAGTGCGCGTAGCCGCACAGCTCGGCGCAGAGGATGTCGAAGTCGCCCGACTTGGCCGCCTCGAACCAGGCCACGTTGATCGCGCCCGGGTTCGCGTCGCGCTTGAGGCGCATGTCGGGCAGGAACAGCGAGTGGATGACGTCCTTGCTGGTCAGGTTGAACACCACCGGACGGCCGATCGGCACGGTCAGCTCGTTGATGGTGATCACGTCGTCGGGCGTGCCGAGCTCGCCGTCGACCCCGGGCGTGCGGAAGTTCCAGGCCCACTGCTGGGCCAGCACCTCGACCTTGAAGATGCCGGGCGTGTCGGGAGCCGGGACGTTCCAGTAGGCCTCGCGCAGGTCGCCCATGGCGCGCACGAGCACCCACGCGTCGAGCACGATGAACACGACCACCGAGACGACCGCGGTGAAGCGCTTGTCGTGCAGGCTCGTGCCGTGGTCGAAGTGGGCCTTCTTGCCCTTCTTCGCGTTGTCGCGCAGGCACGGCACGAGCAGCATGACCAGCACGATCAGGAAGCTGATGCCGATCAGCGTCGTGATCAAGCTGAACAGGCTGTCGAAGCGCGGGCCGTAGGTCGACGCCGGCGGCGTCGGACCCCAGCGGTCGACGACTTCCTGGGCGGACGCTGCGGTGCTCGCGAGCAGCAGCGCCGCCGGGGTGGCGAGCCAGCGGACGCGCGCCCGCGAGACGAGTGAGACGAGGCGGTTCAACGCTCGGGCCTCCGGATCAGTTGCCGCCGCGCAGCTCGGACATGAGCGCCGCGCGGGCCTGGGGCTTGCCGTGGTACGTCTCGATCAGGTGACGCACGTAGTAACCGATGGCCCAGATGTCCTTGTCGGGCATCGAACCCTTCCATTGCGGCATGCCGGAACCGGCGATGCCGGAGCCGACGGTGCGCGCGATCTCGAGCGCCGACAGGTTGCCCTGGCGGTCCCTCCCCGCGCGGATGCTGTGCCACGTGAAGTCGGGCGGGAGGATCGAGGTCTTGTATCCCTGCACCTGGTACATCGTGTTGGGCACGATCTTGGGCAGGGTGAGGTCTTCGCGGTAGCTGCCCTTCGCGATGCCGCCCTCGCCCGTGACGATCTCGTCGATGCGCGCGGGCGTCACGTAGCCGGGGTGGCAGTTGAAGCAGCCCACGTTGTGGTAGACGATCTCGCCGCGCGCGACGGCGCCCTGGACGTCGTTCGTCCACGGGTCTTCGCCGATGTCGACCGGGCCCTTGACCACCGCGTACACGTCGCGCCAGCCCGACTCGGGCGGCGACAGCGACTTGATGTACTGGATCACGTCGAGGAGCTGCCCCTCGGTGAGCGCCCACGGGTACATGGGCGTGCCGTCGAGGCCCTTCTTGACCAGGTCGACCAGGGCCTGGTCGCTGGGCAGGTTCTCGACGCCGACCTTCGTGAACTTGAACTTGCCGACGCGGAAGTCGCGCGGCGGCGGACGCAGGTGCTGCGCCGAGCGTCCGTAGCCGTCGCCCTCGAGACCGTGGCAGCTCGCGCAGTACTGGATGTAGTTCTCGTGCCCGCGCGTGAGCCGCTCGGCGCTGACGCGCTCGAAGTAGGCCACGTCCTCGGCCTCGGGGTCGTAGCGCAGCTCGACCCGGCCGGTCTTGTCGCGGTAGCCGTCGTAGGTGTCGATGACCTCGCCCGACTCGTCCTTCGGTTCGAGCAGGCCCTCGACGAACTCGAAGCGCTCGGGATCGGCCTCGGCCAGCTCACCGAACGTGTCGTAGTCGTTCACGAGCAACCAGGCGTCGTCGTGCACGGTCACGTCGACCTGGTGCGGCGCGCGGGAGTGCGGCGGCAGCTCGGGTTCGGAGTGCTCGGCGGCGTTCCCGGCGTCGTGCCCGGCGGCGGTCTCGTCGCCCGGGGTCGCGAACCCGGGGGCGACCAGCGCCAGCGCAGCCGTGACCAACAGGAGCGGTCTCGCGGTCATGTTCTCCTCGCTTCGAGGCGGAGGGTCGGACGGGGCGACGGCGGCGCCGGACAGCCTCGCCGCCCGACTCCGGAGCGCCTCGGGTGGCGGTCCGGCCGCAGTCGCGGCGCAGTCTAGACGAGTCGCCCCCGGGCCCACAAGATCCGTCGATCCGCAGGGCGCGATTCGTCTGCGTCCTCAGCCTCGCACAGGCGAATCGGGACATTTCCCCCAGGCGGAACTACTCGTACCGCATGACTTCCGAGAGCCGGAAGCGGTTGGCCCGCAGCGCCGGCAGGATGACCGCCAGCACGGAGATCGCCACGGCCCCCGCGAGCACCGCTCCGAGCGCCCGGGGCGAGAGCGCGAAGGCCAGCTCGAGGTGGCTGGCCGCCGTGAGCGCGTCGCAGGTCACGACCGCCAGCGGGATGCCGAGCAGCAGGCCGAACAGCCCCCCCAGCACCCCCAGCACGCCCGACTCGACCATGAGCATGGCCACCACCTGTCCGCCGGTCAGCCCCACCGCCCGCAGCAGGCCGATCTCGCGGCGCCGCTCCATGACCGCGATGACCATCGCGTTCAGGATGCCCACCGCCGCGAGCAGCACCGTGAGCGCCAGGATCGCGTAGAAGATCGAGAAGTTGCTGTCGAGGTCGGCCACGTACTCCGCGGTGATCTCCTCGCCGCGACGGAACGAGAGCAGATTGCCCTCGCCCAGGACGTCGGCGCACAGGGCACGCAGCTCGTCGGCGCGCTGCGCGTCGACGCCCGGCGCCCAGGACACGAAGTCGTCGCCCAGCCCCTCGGCGTCGAGGCACCAGTAGTTCAGCATCGCGTCGGACGAGATCACGCCGAAGACGCGGTCGTCGGGCGCGAAGCCGTACTCGTCGGTGACGGCCAGCACCCGGAACTCGACGAAGCCCGAGCTGCGCGTCGAGAGCCGCACCGTGTCGCCGGGGTGCTTGTCGAAGTCGTCGGCGCAGCGCGTCGAGAGCAGGATGGTCGGCTCCTCGAGGAACGCGCGCCGCAGCTCGGTGTCCTTGGCGAGCGAGCCCACGCCGAGCATCGAACTCCCGATGGCGCGCACCACGAAGCTGCTCGTGACCTCGACGTTGAGCGGCATGAGCGTCCGCAGCTCGGGCGCCGCCTTGCGCAGTTCGGGCACGGACGCCGCGCCTTCGGGGCTCATCTTGATGTACAGGCGCTCGGCCAGGGCCCGCTCGCCGAACGCGCGCGTCTCCGCCTTGAGGCTCTCGAGCACGGTCACGATCAGGAAGATCGCGGTGAACACGAGCATCAGGCCCGAGACGGTGCCGAACACGCGGTGCCGCGCCGACGAGAGCGTCGAACGGCAGAGCCTCCCGGCCGGGCCCCGGAAGGGCGCGGTCAGCAGCCGCGTGAGTGCCTCGAGGAGCTGCGGCACGAGCAGCAGCAACGCGAACGCGCCGCCGACCACGGCGAAGCCCACGAGCAGCGCGCGGTACAGCGGCTCGGGGACGTACTCGTCGGCCGGCGCGCCCACGACCCACGCCACGGGCACCACCGCCAGGAGTCCGATCAGCACCGAGCGACGCACGCCCGTGAACGGGTCGCGCGACAGCTCGATCACGCCGCGGCGCAGCGCGTCGATGACCGACAGCCGCGACGCGCGCGCGAACGGGTACAGCACGCCGAGCAGCGAGAAGACCATGCCGCTCACGAGCACCCACGCCACCGGCCCCCACGGGATCTCGGCGATCACGAGCGGACGGCCCGTGCCGAGGGTCGTGATCCCGCGCTCCTCCATGAAGCCGGTGATGCCCTTCGCGAGCAGCAGCGAGAGACCGGCGCCCAGCGCGGCCAGCACCAGGCCCTCGGCCATGAACACGACCAGCAGGCGTCGCTGGGTGAGGCCGAGCGCGCGCAGCAGGCCGATCGAGCGCACGCGTTCGACGAGCGACATCGACATCGTGTTGAAGATGATGTACAGCCCGAGGAACAGCGCCAGGAAGCCGCAGAAGCGCACCCCGCTGCGGAACGCGCGCTCTTCGGGGGCGAGGCCCACGAGCGAGCGCGTCGGCGCGTCGACCTGGTAGCGGTCTTCGAGCTGGCGGCGCAGCGTGGGCAGGTCGGTGCGCGTCTTGTCGAAGTCGGCCCAGAAGCGCACGTCGAGGTGGCGTCCCATGACCTCGGCGCCCTGGGCGAAGGTGGTGATCACGCGCGAGCCGGCGAATCCCAGGCGCGTGGGTTGCAGGATGCCCGCCACGCGGAACGAGTGGATCGGCTCGGGTTGCGGCGCGGCCGCGGCCCGCCCTCCCTTGGGCGCGGGCGGCTGCTCGGGCTCGATCTCGACCAGCTTGCCGCCGACGCACTCGACCTCGGGCACGCGTCGCGCCGGCGGACGCGCCAGTTCGACGATGTCGCCCACGGCGATGCCGGCGCGCTCGGCCACGTCCTGTGCCACGAGCAGCTGCGGGACGTCGCTCGTGAAGTCGAGGTCGTCGCCTTCGGCCACGGCGTACGCGCCGTGGTGCGTGCGCGCCGCCTCGTCCACCGCGAACAGCTCGATGCCGGCCTTGGTGCGTCCGTCGACGCGCAGCGCGAGGTGCGCCGTGGCGAAGGCGGCCACGCCCGAGAGCAGCGGCTGCGCCGCCAGGTCGTCGCGCACCTCGTCGACCGCCAGGGCCGACGAGAGGTCGGGCTGGATGAGCAGGTCGGCCTCGGGGTCGGCCTGTCCCCGGAGCATCTCCTCGGTGCGCAGGGTGTTGTGGTCGACGACGAGCACCGAGACCACCGTCGCGATGCCCACCGCGATGCCCAGGATCGACGCCAGCGTCTTCCCCGGACGGAACACGAGGTGCCGCCAGGCCAGCAGGAGCTCGAGCTTCACGGCTCAGATCCCCAGGTCGGCGAGCGCCGACGCGATCGACGACGGCGTCACGTCGGAGCCGCGCAGCGCGTGCTCGTCGTGCAGTTCGCCGTCCTTGAGGAAGTGCACCTCGTCGGAGAAGGCCGCGTCGCGCGGGTTGTGCGTCACGAGCAGGATCGTCTGCCCGCGCTCGTCGCACGAGCGCCTGAAGAGCTTCATGACCTCTTCGCCGGCCGACGTGCTGATGTTGCCCGTCGGCTCGTCGGCCATCAGGATCGCCGGTCCCGCGATGAGCGCCCGCGCGATCGAGACGCGCTGCATCTCGCCGCCCGAGAGCTGGTGCGGATAGCTCTTCAGCTTGCCCTCGAGCCCGAAGTCGCGCACGAGGCCCTCGAGCCCGTCCTTCGGGCCGCCCTCGCCGGGCTCGGCGCCGATCAGCAGCGGCAGCCGGATGTTCTCGTCGACGGTCAGGTTCGGGATCAGGTTGTAGAACTGGAACACGAACCCGATCGTGTCGCGCCGCAGCAGCGTGCGCCTGCGCTCGCTGAGCGCGTACAGGTCGTGTCCGTCGAGGGTGACGGTGCCGCCCGACGGCGGCTCGAGGCCCGAGACCATGTGCAGCAGCGTCGACTTGCCCGAGCCCGACGGGCCCATGATCGTCACGAAGCGCCCGCGCTCGACCGCGAAGGCCACCTCGCGCACGACCGGGAAGCGTCCCGCGGCGGTGCCGTAGAACTTGTACAGCTCGCTCGCCTGCAGGATCGCGTCGGACATCAACTGCCGCCTCGCGTGCGGAGGATCCGGCCGCGCGGCGGAGGAGACGCCTCCCCCACCGTCGACCGGCAACGGGCCGTCAGGAACCGCGCGACGCCCCGCCGTGTTGCGGGACGTCCCAGAGTTCGGTCCACGATTCGGGTTCGGGGGCGCTGCCGTGGGACGCTTCGAGCACGGCGCGTCGGCTCACGACGACGTTCTCGAGCGCCGTCTCGGCCAGCGCCTTGCCCACGGCGGTCACCACCGCGTCGGCGTCGATGCCCTGGTAGCGGTAGACCTGGTCGGGGCGCCCGCACTTGCTGAAGCGCCGCACCGCCAGGGCCTCCTGCCGCACGCCGAGGATGCTGCCGATGTTGTCGAGCAGGCCGGCCTCGCCGTCGTGCACCGAGACCACCGGCACGCGCCGTCCGGCCAGGGTCACGAGCTCGGCGCCGCTCTGCGCGACGGGCGCGCTCGTGAGGTGCAGGTCGCCGTCGATGCCGAGTCCGTGGCGCAGGTGCGCGAAGTCGTTCGTGGCCGCCAGGTTGCCGAGCAGCAGCTCGGGCGAGCTGACCGCGATCACGTTGGCGTACACCCCCTCCTCGCGCAGCCGGTCGGACGCGGCCAGCGCCTCGGTGGCGAGCGCGCCCATGCAGAACACGTTGACCACGTTCACGCCGGGCTCGTAGTCGGGCTGCCCGCGGAAGTCGACGATGTAGTACGCGCCCGAGAGGCAGTCGTGGCGCGCCGCCTCGAGGATCGTCTCGTCGTCGAGCGGGTCGCTCTCGAGGTCGTTCGGGTTCGTGCGGAAGCGCGGGTGCCGCCGCAGCCGACGAAGCAGCTCGGGCTGCTCGATGCCGCGCGTCACGGCGCGGATCAGGATGCCCTTGCGTCCCTCGTTCTCGTCGGCGAAGTGCCGGCGGATCGACTCGGCCAGGATCCAGTCGACCTCGATCGCGAAGATCGGCTCCCAGGTGATCAGGTTCGGGATCTGGATGTCCGACTTCCAGCTGTGCTGCGCGCCCTCGGACGACAGGGTCACGCCGCTCGGCGTGCCGAGGATCACGAACTCGCTGCCCCAGTAGAGGTTGTAGTAGAGCTGGTCGAGCGCGCGTTTGATGAAGAAGTCGTAGACGGTCATGATCGGGAAGAACGGGATCCCGACGTAGTGGCCCATCATCCCGAACGAGCCCACGGCCGACATGCAGTTGGCCTCGGCGATCTCGAAGCGGATGTGCCGCGTCCACGGGTTGCTGGTCGGCAGCAGCACGGGACGTTTCTTGCTCTGGCCCGTGCGCTCCTCGACGTCGGCGACCGGTTCGCTCTCGACGTCCTTCGGGCCGTAGACGCGCTTGTCCATGACCGGGTTGAGCTGCGTCGACGTGCCGACGTCGGGCGACATGGTGAGCAGGAAGTCGGCCGCCGGCTCCCACTGCTTCTCGCGCGCGTCGAGGTCGGACGTGGCCTTGCCCTGCTCGGCCGCCGTGCCGATGCGCACGAGCTTGGCCGCGAGCTGGCCCCACATCCACTGCGTGTGCGCCTTGGGGAAGAGCTTGGTGTCGATGTCGAGGCTGGTCGGGACGCCGCCCACGCTGTCGATGCGGTCGCGCACCCACTGCCGGTTGCGCTCGCGCCAGGCGCGGTTGGCGTCGATGCCCTTGCGGAACACCTCGCCGCGCTCGTCGAGCAGCACGCGCTCGGCCGTCCCCTCGGCGAACGTCGCGAACGGACGCTCGAGGTCGAGCCCCTCCTCCTCGAGCAGGCGCACGACCTCGTCTTCTCCGGGCAGCGCGCTGTGGTTGCCGGGCGCGGCGTACAGGTCGAGGCCCCAGCCCTTGACCGTGTGCGCCACGATCAGGGTCGGACGCTCGGCGTCCTTCTTCGAGGCCAGCATGGCCTTCACGAGCTCGTCGGTGTCGTGGCCGCCGAGGTCGCACAGCACCGTCTCGAGCTGCGCGTCGTCGAGCGCGTCGAGCGCCTTCTTGCAGCCCTTGTCCTCGTCGAGGATGGCCTTGCGCAGCGCGCCCATGTCGCGCTGCAGCAGGTGCATCTGCAGCTCGTAGTCGGTGAAGCCGCTCTCGAGCACCGCGCGCAGCTTCTCGCCGCCGGGCTTCTTGAACGCCGCGAGCCGCCGCCTGCCGTGCGCGACCTGGATCACCTCCCAGCCGTTCGCCTCGGCCATCTCCTGGATGCGGTGGGCGTCGGTGCCCTGCAGGCCCTTCTTGTTGGGCATGCGCGCGCCGTCGAGGTTCTGGCGGTTGTAGTCGATGATCCAGGTGTTGTTGCCCAGACGACGTTCGGCGAAGTCGGGCATGGCCTCCATGAGGCTGCCCTCGCGGAACTCGCTGTCGCCGATGAGCGACCAGAAGTGCAGGCCCTTCGGGACCTCGGGCAGCTCGAGGTGGTGGTCGGCCGCGTAGCGGTACGCGAGCGACATGTACCCCGCCACGACCGGCGGGATGCCGACGCTGCCCGAGGGGAAGAAGTGGTGGCTGTCGGGGTCGGTGCGCGCGTGGTAGCTCTGCAGCACCGCCTCGCCGTCCTCCGAGAACTTGCGCAGGTTGCGCAGCGTCGCCTCGATGCGCGCGCGCTCGAACCACGTCTTGGCCTTCGGGTCCCAGAACAGGCCCATGAGACCGTCGAGGACGTGGTCGAGCGGCGCCGCGTGCGGCTTGCAGCAGACGAAGTCCTTCGGATCGCGCACCTTGCAGTGCAGCGCCGTGAGGATGTGCGCCGAGCTGGCGCAGGCCGCGGGATGGCCGCCCACCTTGGGGTCGGTCTTCCGCGCGTCGGGGCGATGGTTGGCGATGTGGATCATCGCCACGGTCTGGATCATCGCCCTGCGTGCGATCCGGTCGAGGACGTCCATCAGGCGAGCAGCTCCGCGATGACCGAGCGCTCGTGCTCGAGCTCGGCCACCGAGGCCGCGAGCTTCTCGCGCCCGAAGTCGGACAGGTCGACGTCCTTCACGATCTTGTATCCGCCGTCCTTCTTGACCCGCACCGGGAACGAGCAGATCAGTCCCTCGGGCACGCCGTAGCTGCCGTCGCTGGGCACGGCCACCGAGCGCCAGTCGCCCTTCTCGGTCGGGTTCACGAGATCACGCACGTGGTCGACCAGGCCGTTCGCGGCCGAGAGCGCCGACGAGAGGCCGCGCGCCTTGATGATCGCGGCGCCGCGCTGCTGCACGGTCTTGATGAAGTCGCCCTCGAGCCAGGCCCGGTCGGCGATCGTGTCGGCGACCGGCTTGCCGTCGATCAGCGCGTTCTCGAAGTCGGGGTACTGGGTCGCGCTGTGGTTGCCCCAGATGGCCATGTTCGTGACCTTCGTGTGGTGCACGCCGGCCTTCTCGGCGAGCTGCGCCTTGGCGCGGTTCTCGTCGAGGCGCGTCATCGCGCTGAACGCCTCGCGCGGCATGTCCTTCGCGTTGTGCATCGCGATGAGCGCGTTCGTGTTGCACGGGTTGCCGACCACGACCGTGCGGCAGCCCTTCTTCGCGAAGTCGTTGATGGCCTTGCCCTGGCCCGTGAAGATCGGGCCGTTCTCCTTGATCAGGTCGTTGCGCTCCATGCCGGGACCGCGCGGCTTGGCGCCGACCAGCAGGGCCCAGTCGCAGTCGCCGAAGCCCTGCTCGAGATCGGAGGTGCAGAGCATGCCGTCGAGCAGCGGGAAGGCGCAGTCCTGGAGCTCCATGGCGACGCCCTGCAGGGCGGCCAGGGCCTTCTCGTGCGGGATCTCGACGAGATGCAGGAAGACCTTGCGCTCGGGACCGAACATGGCGCCCGACGCGATGCGCGGGAGGAGGGCGTAGCCGATCTGTCCGGCAGCTCCGGTGACGGCGACGTGGATGACGGACTTGCTCACGGGGGATCACTCCTGGGGACCACGGTCGAGCCGCCCATTCTGCGCCGTGAGGGGGCCTCGAAGCCACACCCCGGACGTCCCGCCGGGCGCTCCGCGCAGTCGACCGGCCGTCGGCGGACGTAAGATCGGCGCGATGCCGTCCCGCCCCGCCGACTCCCGTGTCCGCGCCCGCCGCGCCCCTCGTGCCGCCCCCACCTCGCTCGGCGGCGGCACCGCCCGCGGCCCGTGCGCCGCCCGCTCGGCGCCGTCGCCGCCGCGGCGCTGCTCGCGCTGCTGCCCGCCTCGTGCGGGACGCACGACCAGGCGCCCGCCGGCCCGCGCTTCGCCGCCGGCCGCGCGCGGCCTGCCGTGGCGCGCCGTCCCGCCGGCCGCCCCGCCGCCGCCGCTCTCGCGCACCTGGACCTTCGACGGCGACGATCCCGCCTGGACCGTCGAGGAACCCGGCCGCGGCAGCGTCGAGGACGGCCACCTCGTGGCCTTCAGCCTCGACTCGGTGGCGCTCGTCGGCCCGTCCCGCGGGCACATCGACCCGGAGCTCCAGCAATGGCTGGTGGTCGAGGTGCTGCCGTCGTCCGACGCGGCCACGCTGACCGTGCAGTGGCGCGGGCCCGGGGACGCCTTCGCCGAGGAGCGCCAGACCTCGCCGCTGCCGCTCGCACCGCCGAAGCAGGGCGTCCAGCGCCTGGCCGTGCCGCTCTCGACCCTGCGCGCCACGCACAACGGACGCGACGCGTCCGAGGGCGTCGAGGCCTTCCGGCTGGTCTTCGCCGGACCGCCCGGCAGCCGCCCGCGCGTGCGCGTCGACGCGATCCACCTCGTCTCCGACTACGACGCGGCGCCCGACCGGCTGCTCGCGCAGGGACGCCCGGCGCGCCGGGGCGAGGCGCGCGACGGCCTGGCGCTGCGCCTGCCCGCGGCGCTCGAGGCCGAGGTCGTCCCCGCGCCGGGCGAGCGCCTGCGCCTGGGACTCGCGCTGGCCGGCTGCGCGCATGCGCTCGGCGTGACGCTGCGCGCGACGTCCGGCGCCGACGCGAGCGAGACGCGCGTCGAGCTGCAGCCGGGGGCCGACTGGCACGACGTGCGCCTCGACCTCGCGCCGTTCGCGGGACGTCCCACGACGCTCGCGCTGGCGGCCGACGCCCTGGCGTCCGACGCGAGCGACGCCGACGCGACGCTCTTCGTGGGCGGCGTGCTGCGCCTGCAGCCCGACGTCGACGCCCGTCCGAACCTGCTGCTGTACGTCGAGGACACGCTGCGCGCCGACCGGCTCTCGAGCGACGGCTGGCCGTTCGACACCGACCCGCACCTGCGCGTCGTGGCCGACGCCGGCACGCGCTTCGCGCACGTCGTCTCCGCGAGCTGCTGGACGCGTCCCGCCACGAGTTCGCTGCTCACCTCGCTCGAGCCGCCCAGCCACGGCAACACGACGCACCTGCGGCGCATCTCCGACGATGCGCTGACCCTGGCCGAGGCGCTCGCGGCCGAGGGCTGGCTGACGGTGTCGTTCGTCACGAACTACCACGCCGGCGCGTGGTCGGGCCTCGACCAGGGCTTCGACCAGGCCCGCGAGCCCACCGCCGACGGCGCAGGACGGATCGCGTCGACGCTCACCTCGTCGGCCGTCGAGCCCTCGATCGAGGCCTTCCTCGCCGAGCACCGCGACGAGCGCGTGTTCGTCTACGTGCACTCGCTCGACCCGCACGAGCCGTACGAGCCCGACCAGGAAGACCTCGACGCGCTGCTGCCGACGCGTGCGCAGCGTCCGCCGTTGAGCGCGCCGCGCGTCGGCGACCTGGCCGACGACTCGCTGCGCTACGACGCCGAGATCCGCCACAACGATCGCAGCCTCGCGCGTCTCGACGAGGTGCTCGAGCGCCTCGCCCTGCGCGACGCGACGCTGTTCGCGTTCACCTCCGACCACGGCGAGGCGTTCGGCGAGCACGGCCAGGTGCACCACCGGCGCAGCCTGTTCCAGGAGGAGCTCGCGGTGCCGCTCGTGCTGCGCGGCCCGCACGTCCCCGAGGGACGCGTGCTCGACGCCGAGGCCGGCCTGCTCGACCTCGCCCCCACGCTGCTCGGCCTGCTCGGCGCGCCCGTGCCGGACGTCTGGCAGGGACGCGACCTCTCGCCGCTCGTGCGCGGCGAGCGCGAGCGCGAGCGTCCCGTGCCGTTGCTCTCGCACGTGATCTACGACGAGCCGCGCGCCGGGCACCTCGAAGAACTCGCGGTGCTGCAGGACGGACGCAAGCTGCTGGCCGCGGTGACCGTCGACGGGACGCTCGTCCCGCGCGCGCTGTACGACCTGCGCAGCGATCCCGGCGAGACGCTCGACCTGCTGGCCGACGCCGACGCCGAGGCGCGCGCGGTGGCCGACGCGCTGCTCGCGTTCGCGCGCGAACGCCTGGCCGCCGGACGCTCCGCCGCGTCGGCCGCCGAGGCCGAGCCGATGGACCCCGCGCTGCGCGAGTGGATGGCGCAGATGGGCTACCTCCAGGACGGTCCCGGCAAGTGAGCGCGCACGGCGCCGCACGCCGTCGCGCCGGACGCGCGCGGGTCGGCGCGGCCTGCGCGCTGCTCGCGCTGTTCGTGCTGCCGCCGGCCGGCTGCGGCGACGCCGGCGACCCGAGCCCGCCGCCCGAAGCGGCGTCCCCCGTGCAGTGGAGCGTGACCTCGCGCGCTCTGCGCTGGCGCGCCGACGGCGAGGCGCCGGCCTTCTCGCGCGTCGACGCGTTCACCGGCGCCGACGCCGCGCGCGCCGCCGCCGCCTGGACGTCCGACGGACCGATCCCCGCGCGACTGCTGCCGGACGGGCTGCATCTCGAGGCGCTCGACGCGGCGGTGCTGCGCGGACCGTCCGACCTGTTCGTCGACCCGGCGCTGCTGCAACGGCTCGAACTCGTCGCGCGCGTCGACGACGTCGAGCGCGTCGAGCTCGTGCTGGCCGCCGACGACGGCGCGCTCACCGAGCCCGGTCCCACGGCCGAGGCGCACGACGACGGCGACGGACGCCGCACGTTCGCCTTCCCGCTGACGGGCCTGCGCGGGCCGCGCGAGGGACGCGTGGCGCCGTTCGAGCTGCGCTTCGTGGGAAGTCATCCGCGCGTGGTGGTCGCGCAGATCGCGCTGCGTTCCGACTTCGACGCGCCGTCCGACGCGCCGCGCGTCCTGCTGCGCGGCGGTGCGCTGCGCCGCGGCGACGTGCTCGTCCCGGGACGGGTCGCGCGGCTCGACGTCCCCGCCGGCGCACGCGCGCGCCGCCTGCGCGTCTCGCTCGCGGCGGCCGGCTGCGACGCGCCGCTGGCGCTCGAGGTGCGCGACCCGTCCGGACGCGTCCCGTCGCGGACGCTCGCGCCGCGCGCATCCGACGGCTTCTGCGATCTGCGGCTCGACCTCGCGCCCTGGGACGGCTCCGCGGGCGCCCTCGAACTCACGCTGGCCGCCGACGCGCCGCCCGGCTCGGCCGCGCTGGTCGGCGCCGTGCTGCTGCTCGAGCCCGCCCCGCGCGCCGAGCCCGTGACCCTCCTCTATCTGGTCGACACGCTGCGCGCCGACCGGCTCTCGACCTACGGCTACGGGCGCCCGACCGATCCGCACCTGCGCGGCGTGGCCGCCGACGGCGTCGTCTTCGAGCACGTCCAGGCCGCCGCGAGCTGGACCCGTCCCTCGGTCTCGACGCTGCTCACGGGGCTCGAGCCGCCCAGCCACGGCAACCGCCGCCAGGGCCTGCGCGTGGCCGACGACGCGCCCACGCTGGCCGAGGCGTTGGCGCACGCGGGCTTCGTGACCGCGTCGTTCGTGACGAATCCCCAGGGCGGGCAGTGGTCGGGACTCGAACGCGGCTTCGACCTCGCGCACGAGCCGAGCTTCGCGGGCGCCGACCGCGTGGCGTCGTCGCTCACGTCCGAGGCGATCGAGACGCCGCTCGAGGAGCTGCTCGCGGCGCACGCCGACGAGCGGCTGTTCGTGTGGGTGCACACCCTCGACCCGCACCGCCCGTACCGTCCCGAGCCGGACGACCTGCGCGCGGTCACGGCCGGCCTGCCGCGTCCCGTGCTGATCGGCCCCGGCGGACGGGACGTGGCCGACGATTCGCTCGCGTACGACGCCGAGATCCTGCACAACGACCGCATGCTGGCGCGGCTCGACGACGCGCTGGATCGTCTCGGGTTGCGCGAGCGCACGCTCTTCGTGCTCGTGGCCGACCACGGCGAGGCGTTCGGCGAGCACGGACGGCTCGAACACAAGGAGACGCTCTTCGGCGAGGAGCTGCGCGTGCCGTGGGTGCTGCGCTGGCCGGGCGTGCTCCCGGCCGGACGCCGCCTGTCCGACGCCGCGGGCCTGGTCGACGTGGCGCCCACGCTGGCCGGCCTTCTGGGCGTCGACGCGCCCGCGCCGTGGCAGGGGCGCGACCTCTCGCCGCTGCTGCGCGGCGACGTGGCCACGACGCCCGCCGTCCCGTTGCTGGCCGAGCTGCTGCCCGAGGACGACACGCGGCCGCACCTGCTCGCCGCGCTGCGCTGGCCGTACAGGCTCGTCTGCGAGGCCGGCCCCGAAGGACTCGTCCCGCTCCATCTCTTCGATCTGGACGAAGACCCGCTCGAGCGCGACGACCGCGTCGACGATCCGGCCCTGGCCGCCCCGCGCGCCTCCCTCGCGGCCTGGATCGGACAGCGTCTCGCGCTGGCGGTGCAGAGCGAACGGGCCGACGCCTCCGACGCGGGGCTGCGCCGCTGGCTGTCCGAGATGGGATACCTCCAGGACGACCGCTGACGCCGCGGGTCGTTTCCTGGAACAATCGGGAACCTGGATCCCATGAGCAGACCCAAAGCTCATCGGCCGACGCCGGCGCGCCGCGCTCCGCGCGCGCCCCGTCCGCCCGCGGAGCCTCGCCATGACGCAGACCGATGATCGCGATCCCGAGCCGCTCGACGTCGACGCCGCCGTGAGCGCCTGCTACAGCACGGGTGCGACGACCACCGTCCCCGAGCTGTGCTGCCCGGTCGACTACGACCCGCGCTGGCTGCTCGTCATCCCCGACGAGGTCGTGCAGCGCGACTACGGCTGCGGCGACCCGTCGCGCCACCTGCGCGCGGGCGAGACGGTGCTCGACCTCGGCAGCGGGACGGGCAAGATCTGCTTCATCGCGTCCCAGGTCGTCGGGGCGACGGGACGCGTGATCGGCGTCGACACGAACCTCGACATGCTCGACGTCGCGCGCCGCGCCGCGCCCGTGGTCGCCGAGCGCATCGGCTACGCGAACGTGACCTTCCTGCGCGGACGCATCGAAGACCTGGCGTTCGACCCGTCCGTGCTCGACGCGCGCCTCGCCGCGCGTCCGGTGACGTCGGCGGCGGGGCTGCTCGAGCTGCAGGCCGAGCTCGACGAGCAGCGCGCGCGGCGCCCGCTGGTGGCCGACGCGTCGGTCGACGTGGTCGTGAGCAACTGCGTGCTGAACCTCGTGCATCCCGAGAAGAAGCGCGCGCTCTTCGACGAGGTCTTCCGCGTGCTCAAGAAGGGCGGACGCGCGGTCATCTCCGACATCGTGTGCGACGAGGACGTCCCCGAGCACCTGCGCCGCGACCCCGAGCTGTGGAGCGGCTGCATCTCCGGCGCCCTGCGCGAGGACGAGTTCCTGCGCGCGTTCGAGGAGGCCGGCTTCCACGGCATCGAGATCCTCGAGCGCGGCGCAGAGCCCTGGCGCACGGTCGAGGGCATCGAGTTCCGCTCGCTCACCGTGCAGGCCGGCAAGGGCAAGCAGGGCGCGTGCCTCGAGCAGAACCAGGCCGTGATCTACAAGGGTCCGTGGAAGGCCGTCGTCGACGACGACGGCCACACGCTGCGCCGCGGAGAGCGCATGGCCGTGTGCGGCAAGACGTACCGCCTGCTCACGAGCGGACCGTACGCGGGCCAGGTGCTCGGCGTCGAGCCGCGGGTGGCCGTCGACGAGAGCCTCGCGCGTCCGTTCGCGTGCACGGGCGAGCGCCTGCGCTCCCCGCGCGAGAGCAAGGGCGAGGCCTTCCGGCTCACGGTCGAGGCCGCGCCGTCCTCCTGCTGCGAGCCCGGTTCGTGCTGTTGAACGGCGGACGCTTCGGAGCGCGCCTCGAGCGCCACGGCCTCTCGCCGCTGCGGCGGCGCAGGGTCACGACGCTGCAGGTCAACGTCGGCAAGCTGTGCGACCTAGCCTGCCGGCACTGCCACGTCGAGGCCGGTCCGAAGCGCAGCGAGGCGATGGACGCGCGCACCGCGGCGCGCGTGCTCGAGGTGCTCGCGGGCAACCCCGCGCTCGGGACGCTCGACGTCACCGGCGGCGCGCCCGAGCTCAACCCGAACCTGCGCGACCTCGTGCGCGGCGCGCGCGCGCTCGGACGGCACGTCATGGTGCGCTGCAACCTGACCGTGCTGCTCTTGCCCGAGCAGCAAGACACGGCCGCGTTCTACGCGGCGCAGCGCGTCCACGTGGTGGCCTCGCTGCCCTGCTACACCCAGGCCAACGTCGACGCCCAGCGCGGCGGCGGCACCTTCGCCGGGTCGATCGAGGCCCTTCGCCGCCTGAACGCGCTCGGCTACGGCGCCGCCGAGGGACGCGACGACGAGCACGCGCTGCGCCTCGACCTGGTCTACAACCCGCTCGGACCCTCGCTGCCCGGGCCCCAGGCCGCGCTCGAGCGCGACTACCGCGCGCGCCTGGGTGAAGACCACGGCGTCGTCTTCGACCGGCTCTACACCCTGGCGAACGTGCCCATCCACCGCTTCGGCGCCGACATCGAGCGCCAGGGACGGCTCGACGGCTACGTCGAGCTGCTCGAGACGAGCTTCAACCCCGCGGCCGCGCACGAGGTCATGTGCCGCGACCTGCTGAGCGTCGACCACGACGGCAGCCTGCACGACTGCGACTTCAACCTCGTGCTCGACATCCCCCTCGGCGGACGGGCGCGCACGATCTTCGAGCTCGACGACGTCGCGTCGCTCACCGATGCGTCGATCGCCACGGCCGACCACTGCCTGGCGTGCACCGCGGGCGCGGGCAGCTCGTGCGGCGGAGCGCTCACCTGACGTGACGCGCGCGCGCCTCGTCGTGCTGGCCCGTCCGCCGGCGTACGGACGCTGCAAGAGCCGGCTGGCGGCGACGCTCGGCCCGGGCGAGGCGGCGCGCCTGGCGCGCGCGATGCACCTCGACGCGCTCGACGTGGCCGACGCCGCCGCGCGCGCACACGACGCCGAGCTCCTGCTGGCCACCGACGACCTGCCGTCGGCCTATCCGCTCGGCGCCGTGCATGCGGCGCACGTGCCGCAGGACGACGGCGACCTCGGGCGCCGCATGGCGCGCCTCGTGGCGCGGGCGGCGGCCGACGGCGTCCCGCGCGTGCTGCTGCTCGGGACCGACGCGCCGGCGCTCCCCGCCGCACACCTCGCGGCGGCGCTCGCGGCCCTCGACGTCCACGACCTCGTGCTCGGCCCCGTGGACGACGGCGGCTTCTGGTGCCTGGGCGCGCGGCTCGACGGCGCGTCCGCCGCGGCCGACGTGCTGCGCGACGAGCGCTGGCTCGACGCCCTCGACTGGGATGCCGTCGGGACGCGCGCGCGCGTCGCGGAGCGCGCGCGCGCGCCTGCGGGCTCGCGCTCGGCGACGCGCCGGCGTGGTTCGACGTCGACCACGAGCGCGACCTCGCGCGCCTGCGCTCGGCGCTCGCCGACGGCGGCGCGACGCGCGCACCGCGCACGTCCCGGGCACTGGCCGCGCTCGACGCACGCGCCGACGACGGGCGCGCGCTCGTCTCGGTGGTCGTCCCCACGCTCGACGAGGGCGAGGCGCTCGACGCGGCGCTCGACGCCCTCGCGCGTCAGCCCGGTCCGCTCGAGCTCGTGCTGGCCGACGGCGGCTCGCGCGACGGGAGCGTCGAGCGCGCGCTGCGACGCGACGACCTCGTGGCCTGCGTGACCCGTCCCGGACGGGGACACCAGCTGCGCGCCGGCGCGGCGCTGGCCACGGGCGAGCTGCTCGCGTTCGTGCACGTCGACGTACGCCTGCCCGACGGCGCGCTCGACGACGTGCGCCGCGTGCTCTCCGACGGACGCCACGAGGCCGGCGCGTTCGTCACACGCACGCGGCCCGATCCCTCCCTGCCGAACCCGCTCGGCCCGCTGCTGCGCCTGGCCGACCTGCGCTCGCGCTGGACGCGCCATCCGTACGGCGACCAGGCGCCCTTCGTGACCCGCGCGGCCTACGAGGCCGTGGGCGGATTCCCCGACCAGCCGCTCATGGAGGACTACGAGCTCTCGCTGCGGCTGGCCGCGCGCCGTCCGATCGCCCGCGTGCGGCGCGAGGTGCTCGTCTCGGGACGCCGCTTCCAGCGCCGCCCGCTGCGCTCGGCGTTGCTCATGCGCGTGCTGCCCCCGCTCTACCGCCTGGGCGTCCCGCCCGAGCGCCTGGCGCGCCTCTACCGCGGGAGGTGAGCGCGCCCGGACATCCGCCGCCCGCGTCGTCCGCCCAGGCCGGGCGCGGACGCATGCCGTCCGTTACCATCCCGTCGATGGACCATCACGATCCCCGCCCGCGCGGCGCCCGCGTCCACACGCCCGACGACGTCGACGGGATGTTCGCGAAGCTGCTGCGCACGACGCGCCTGCGCTTCGGGTTCTGCGTGGTCGTCTCGCTCGTGTTCGGCACGCTCGCGGTGCTGCTGCTGCTCGACGGCGCCCGGGTCGACGGGGAAGCCGCCGCAGATCTCGCGGTGCTCGGCGGCTTCACCCTGGGCACCGTCTACGAGGGCGTGCGCCTGCGCAGGATCGGCCGACTGCGCGACGAGACGCGCGCGACGTTCGAGCGCGCGTTCGCCGACCGGCGCGCCGCGCGGAGGCCGAACCTCGAGGCCGGGACGGCGCCGCCGCCCGCGCCCGAGGACACCGTCGACTGAGCGACGTGGCCGGCGCCCGGCCCGAAGTCCCTCAGCGGTCGAGCGCCTTCTTGCGCTCTTCGTAGCGCTTCAGCAGCGCGTCGACCTCGTCGGACGCGCCGCGTCGAGCGAGCAGGCGCGAGAGCTGCCAGAGCGCCCTGAGGTGGTTCGGCTTGACCTCGAGCACCCTGCGCAGCGCCGCCTCGGCCTCGTCGGGACGTCCCGCGTCGCCCTCGACGTCGGCCAGCGCGAGCAGCGCGTCGAGGTCGTGCGCGTCGCGCGACAGGCACTTGTCGAGAAGTTCGCGCGCCGCGTCGTAGTCGGCCGCGTCGCTCTTGCAGCGCGCCAGTCCGAGCAAGGCCTGGGGCTGGTCGGGGACGAGCTCGAGCACCTTCTCGTAGGCCGCCACCGCGGCATCGCCGTCCCGACGACCGCGCGCCAGGAAGCCGCGCGCACACTCGAGCTCGGCCCGTCCGGCGTCGTCGAGGCCGTCCTGGGCGAGGCCCTCGTCGATCAGGTCGGAGGCCTGCTCGAAGCGCTGCCAGCGCACGAGCGCGCGCGCCAGGAGCGCGCGCACGTCGGCGCGCCTGGGCGACTTGTCGAGCGCCTTCTCGAGCAGCGGCACCGCCCGTCCCAGCAGGGCGTCGTCGGACATGAGCTCGGCCGCCTTGGCCAGCGCCAGCGCGCACTCGACGTCGCTCGCGACCTGCGGCGCCACGTTGCCCGAGAACGACGGCATGGCCGCCTCGGCCTTGGCGTAGTCGCCCTCGGAGATGTCGAGCAGCGCGCGCAACGCGCGCAGGTCGGGGTTGCGCGGGATCTGCTCGGCCATTGCGTCGGCCGTCTGGCGCGCCTCGGGCACACGACCGCGCGCGTACTGCAGGCGCACGAGCGCCACGGCCAGCGGAGGCGCCACCCGCACGGTGTCGTCGGGCAGCGACGCCGCCAGGTCGCGCGCCTCGTCGACCTTGCCCAGGTCGAGCAGCGCCTGGATCCACTCGCCGAGCACGTGGTCGTCGCGCTGCACCGCCTCGGGATACTGTCCCATCTGGCTCAGGACCTCGCGCAACCGGCCCTGATGGCGCAGGTCGCGCAGACGGCGCGAGAGGGCCTGCATCTGTTCGTCCTGGGTGGGGTTGGCGCCCGGGGCGATCTGCGCCGCGACCGAGGTCGCGCAGGACAGCAGGCCCACCGCGACGCAGAGCATCGGGGCGAGCGCGAAGCGGACGTTCATGGCTGACCGGTTCCGTGGACGAGCACACGCACGCCGTCCGACGGAAGCTCGGTGAATCGCTCGGACAGGCCGTCGGGCCAACGCACGTGCACCGTCAGGGTACCCTCTCCCGGCGGGAGGCCGAAATGCAGGCGCCGGTCCTCGGTGCACAGGAACGAGCTGCCGGCCCGCACCTCGGCCGCGCGCCGCGTCCCCTCGGCCTCGACGGTCACGCGCGCCCCCACCGCCGCCGCCAACGGACGCAGGTCGAGCAGCACGAAGCGTCCCGCGCGCCGGCTCTCGTTGCGCAGCAGCCGCGGCGCGCCGTCGAGCTGCGCCACGACGAGGTCGACGTCGCCGTCACCGTCGAGGTCGCCGGCCGCCGAGCCGCGGCTCGGCGCGGCCACGTCGAGCGCGGGACCCGCCCCGCCGGGCGGCGGCGCGAAGCGTCCCGGTGCGAGCTGCAGGAAGACGCGATCGAGCTGGGCGAAGCTCGTGGACGAGATGTTGCAGCCCTGCACGTGCGGGTAGACGTGCCCGTTCGCCACGAACACGTCGACGTCGCCGTCGAGGTCGGCGTCGAAGACGTTGCAGCCCCAGCCCAGGTCGAAGTAGCTGGGACGGCCGAGTCCGCTCGGGTTGCCCTCGTCGAAGAAGAGCGGGCCGAAGGCCGCGTTGCTGGCGTTCACGAAGCACGCGTTGACCTCGCGCGCGAAGTTCGTCATGACCACGTCGTCGTCGAGGTCGCCGTCGAGGTCGGCCACCGCCACCCCCATGCCGGCCTGCGCCTTGCCCGTGTCCGAGAGCGCGAGGCCGCTGCGCATGCCCTGCTCGTCGAAGTGCGGCAGGCCGTCGTCGCCGCGTCCCTCGTTCACGAAGAGCGAGTTCTCGACGCTGTCGTTCGAGACGAACAGGTCGGCGTCGCCGTCCCCGTCGAAGTCGCCGAAGACCGGCTGGAATCCGTAGCGCGCCTGTGGCAGGGCCATGCCGCAGGCGCTCGTGCGCTCGACGAACGCGCCGCGTCCGTCGTTCACGAAGAACGCGTCGGCCTGGGCGGGGAGGCCCTGGGGTCCGCAGGGCACCTCGCAGCCCAGCCACGTGCAGGGATGGCCGGAGAGCATGGGCAGCGAGAGGTCGTGGGCGTGGTAGCGCGCGACGTAGAGGTCGAGGTCGCCGTCGGCGTCGGCGTCGGCGAACGCGGCTCCCATGCTCCAGTCGGTCTCGGCGCCGGCCGCGCCGGACGCACCCGGCGCGCACGAGAGCCGCGCCGCGCCGTCGTTGAGCAGGAGTTCGTCGAAGCCCAGGTTCGTCACGAACAGGTCGTCGTCGCCGTCGCCGTCCACGTCGGCGGCGCACACGCCCGAGCCGTGTCCGCCGCCGAGGTCGACCCCCGCGCCGGACGGCGAGAAGCGCAGCCCGCCGTCGTTCAGGAACAGCGCGTCGCGGCTGCGCGGACCGGTCACGATGCGTCCGCCTTCGTCGACGTCGGCGCCCTGCACGCAGTACAGGTCGAGGTCGCCGTCGCCGTCGAGGTCGACCAGGCCCAGCCCGGCGCCGACGCACTCGATCATGAAGCGCTTCTCGACGCCGCGCGCGCCGGCGTGGTGGACGAACGCGATGCCGCTGTCCTCGGCCGGCACCTCGACGAACAGCACCGCCGAGGAGCGCTCGCCCCCGGCGGGCGGCGCCGGTCCGTCCTGGGCGACGTCGTCGGGGGACGCGGCGCGCGCACGCGACGCGACGAGCAGGCCCACCGCGCACGCGACGATCGCGCGCACGCACGGCCGGCGTCGGCAGGACGGATCCCGAGCGCGACGCGACGGAACGCGCGCACCCAGCCCTCCCGCGCCACGGACGGTGACCACGGAACCCAAGCGGCAGCCCTACGCTCGCCGGGCGCGCGGTCGGCCCACGACCGCGTTCGGGGAAGCTCGCCCCGCGAGACGTCCCCAGCATACCCGCGCTCCGGACCACGCGGGGAAATGTCTATCCTCTGCCCATGCTCCGCCCGTCCGTCTTCGCCCACGTGCCGCTCGACGGGTACCGGCTGCTCGACACGGGGCACGGCGAGAAGCTCGAGCGCGTGGGCGGCTGGACGCTGCGCCGGCCCGATCCCCAGGCCATGTGGCGGCCGCGGCTCGAGCCCGAGGCCTGGGAGCGCTCCGACCTCGTCTTCGTGCGCGAGTCCGACCGCGGAGGACGCTGGGAGCGCGGTCCACGCGGCCGCCCCGCGCCCGAGAGCTGGGAGATCGCCCACGCCGGCGCGCGGCTGCTCGTGCGTCCGACGCCCTTCAAGCACATCGGCGTGTTCCCCGAGCAGTCGGCCAACTGGAGCTTCGTCGCCGAGCGTCTCGCGACGCTGCGCGCGGCGCGCGGCGCGGCCGAGCGTCCGCGCGTGCTGAACCTGTTCGCGTACACGGGCGCGGCGTCGGTCTTCGCGGCGCTCGCCGGCGCGCAGGTCACGCACGTCGACGCGTCCAAGCCCGCGCTGCGCTGGGCCAAGGAGAACGCGCAGCTCTCGGGCCTGCCCGACGACGCCGTGCGCTGGATCGCCGACGACGCGCTGGCCTTCGCGCGGCGCGAGGTGCGGCGCGGCAAGCGCTACGACGGCATCCTGCTCGACCCGCCGCCGTACGGTCGTGGTCCGAACAACGAGACCTGGGTCTTCGAGGAGCACGTGGTCGCGCTGCTCGAGGCCTGCGCCGCGCTGCTCGACGCGGGGCCCGCCTTCCTGGTGCTCTCGTGCTACGCCGTGGGGACGAGTCCGCTCGCGTTCGTGAACATGCTGGCCGACCTGGGCCAGGGCGAGATCGAGGCCGGCGAACTCGCGCTGCCCGAGGAGGGCGGCACGCGTGCCCTTCCCGCCGGCCTGTGCGGACGCTGGATGCGCGGCTGACGCGCGGACGTCCGGCGCGAGCGAACGCCGCCTCGCCACGGGCGCGAGACGCGTCGCCCCGCAGGCGCCACGACCCAAAGCCCCTTCCCGCGTCGGGCGCGGAGGGCTACGGTGCTGCCCCACGCAAAGGAGACCGCCGCCATGCGCGCGCTGCTCGGCCTCGTCCTGTCCGTTCCGCTGCTGGCCTTCGCGTCGGCGTCCGCACCGCTCGTGGCCGCACCGGCGCCCGTGCCGCTCGTGGCCGCCGGCGTCTCCGTCGGCGACGCGACCGAGGCGCCGATCATCCCGCCCGCGGTGGCCGAGGCCATCGTCGAGGAAGGCCTGCACGCGAGCGAGGTCATGCAGACCCTCGACGATCTCGTGAACGGCATCGGACCGCGCCTGACCGGCTCGCCGAAGTGCGACGAGGCCACGCTGTGGGCCGTCGAGCGCTTCCACGACCTGGGACTCGAGGCCCATCGCGAGACCTGGGGCGACTTCGCGGTGGGCTTCGAGCGCGGTCCGTCGCACGGCGCCGTCGTGTCGCCCGGGCACGAAGAGCTCGAGTTCATCACTCGCGCCTGGACGGCCGGCACCGACGGTCCTCGGCGCGGGCCCGCGCTGCTCGCGCCCGACGATCTCGAGGAACTCGCCGCGCGCGAGGCCTCGCTGCACGGCGCCTGGGTGCTGCTGCGCACGCCGGACGCCGGCCGCCGCTTCGACTCGTCGCTCATCGAGGAGCGCGACGCGGTCTTCGAGCGCGCGGGCATCGCGGGCACGGTGCGGCGCTCGTCCCTCGGCGACCGGCTGCGCATGAGCGGCAGCCCGCGCGTCGAGTGGGACGACCTGCCGACCGACGTGGGCGTGACGCTCACCGCCGACGCGTTCGACGCGCTCGTGACGCGGCTCGAGGCGGGCGAGGCGATCGAGCTCGAGTTCGACGTCGACAACCGGTTCCTCGAGGGTCCGGTGCCGCAGTACAACGTGATCGCCGACCTGCGCGGCAGCACCCGTCCCGACGAGTACGTCGTCGTCGGCGGACACATCGACTCGTGGGACGCGGCCACCGGCACGACCGACAACGGCACCGGCGTCGCGACCACGCTCGAGGCGGCGCGCCTGCTCGTCGACGCCGGCGCGCGTCCCGAGCGCACCATCCGCTTCATGCTCTGGACGGGCGAGGAGCAGGGCCTGTTCGGCAGCCGCGGCTACGTCGAGGCGCACCCCGACGAGATGCCGCGCATCTCGGCCGTGTTCGTGCACGACGAGGGAACCAATCCGCTCACGGGCCTGGGCGTGACCGCCGCCATGGAGCCGCAGTTCCGACGCGCGCTCGCGCCGCTCTTCGACTTCGTGTCGACGCACGAGGACGAAGCCTCGCCGTTCGAGCTGCACGTGGTGCCCGGGCTCACCAGCGGCTCGTCCGACCAGGACAGCTTCCTGGCCGCGGGCGTGCCGGGCTTCTTCTGGGACCAGCAGGGCCGCTCGGTCTACGACGTGGCCTGGCACACCCAGAAGGACACCTTCGACGCGGCCATCCCCGAGTACGAGCGGCACTCGTCGGTGGTCGTGGCGCTCGCCGCGCTCGGCGTGGCGAACCTGCCCGACCCGATCTCGCGGCGTGGCATGACGCGCAACCCGCGTCGCATGGGCGTCTTCCTGGCCGAGGACGGCGTGACCGTCTCGCGCGTGGCGGGACGTGGTCAGGCGCACGAGCTCGGCATGCAGGACGGCGACCGCATCGTGCGCGTGAACGAGACCGACGTCGCCGCCGGCGAGCTGCTCGCCGCGCGCGACGCCGGCGAGGGTCGCAAGGTGCTCACCTGGATGCGCGGCGACGAGCCCATGTCGGCCGTCTTCGAGTGGGACGAGGACGAGTTCGACCGCGACCCCGAGCCGGTCGTGTTCGAGACGTCCGACGGCGTGACGATCCACGGCGACTACTACATGGGACGCCCGGGCGCGCCGGCCGCGGGCTCGGCGCTCGTCCTGCTGCACATGAACCGCAGCGACCGCCACGCGTGGATGCCGGTGCGCGCCGCGCTGCACGAGGCCGGCATCGCGACGCTCGCCATCGACATGCGCGGACACGGCGAGTCGGTCGACGCCGAGGGCACGCTCGCCGCGCGCGTCGAGGCGCGCGATCCGACGCTCTACGAGGCGATGGCGAACGACGCCGCCGCCGCCGTGGCGTTCCTCGAGGGACGGCTGTACGCGCCCGAACGCATCGGGCTCATGGGCGCCAGCGTGGGCTGCTCGGTCGCGCTGCGCAGCGCGCGCTTCGACCCGCGCCTGGCGGGCGCGGCGCTGCTCACGCCGGGTGCGGCGTACCTCGGCGTCGACAGCCTGTCCGACATGGCGCAGTGGGACGGACGTCCGCTGCTCATGCTGAGCAGCGTCGCCGAGGCCGAGCGCGGTGCGAGCGCACTGGGGCAGGCCTGGGAGAAGCGCGTCGCCGCGAGCAACGCGCGCCTCCGCCAGGGTGTCGTGATCGAGCTCGTCGACGGCGACGACATCCACGGCACGCACATGTTCGGCAAGGTGCCCGACGTCGAACAGCGCCTGGCCGCCTTCTGGACCGACGTGCTGCGCGCTCCCGAGCCGCCGCCCGAGGAGGCCACGCCGGCCGCGTCCGACGCCGCGGTGCCCGAGCGGCCGCGCGGTCGTGCCCCGCGGGACGACGGCTGAGATCCGCGACCGCGGCGCGTCCCGCACGCGCCGCGGCGCGCCTCGACCCGCGTGGGGCCCCCGCCCGCCGCGGGCCGGTTCCCCGTGGCTGCTCCCGACGCCGACGTCGGGTAGGCTGTCTGACGCTCCCGATCTCCCCCTCGGCCCCACTCCGTCCATGGACGCCCAGACCCACACACCCGCGCCGCCCGTCGGGCGCTGGGCCAACAGCCTGCGCATCCCGCCCATCGAGTCGCCGTTCCTCGAGGAGCTGCTGGCCCACGCCAGCCTGCCGCCGGGCTGGGACGAGCGCGTGCGCGCGCTGCACCGCGACGGGTACGCGGTGCTCGACCTCGACGTGCCCGACTTCGACGAGATCGTCGAGCGCATCGACGACGATCTGTCCGGCAGGTACGGCAAGGATCGGCGCGTGGCCGAGGCCTGGTACTGGAACCAGGACGTGCGCGACCTGGCCTGCCTGCCCCAGGTGCTCGACGTGCTGCGGCTCGTCTACCAGCGCGAGCCGATCCCGTTCCAGACGCTCAACTTCGAGGTCGGCACCGAGCAGCCGGCGCACAGCGACACGATCCACTTCCACTCGCTGCCGCGGCACTGGATGTGCGGCGTGTGGATCGCGTTCGAGGACATCACGCCCGACTCGGGCCCGCTCGTGGCCTATCCCGGCAGCCACCGGCTGCCCGACTTCGAGCTGCACGACCTGGGCCTGCCGTGCGAGCCCGAGAACTACACCGAGTACGAGGACTTCCTGGCCAAGGTGCTGGCCGCCGGCGGCTACGAGCCCAAGCACCTGGTCATGAAGAAGGGACAGGCCGTGCTGTGGCTCGCGAACCTGATCCACGGCGGCTCGTACCGCGTCGACCGCGAGCGCACGCGCAAGAGCCTCGTCACGCACTACTACTTCCCCGACTGCCAGTACTTCTTCCCGATGCAGAGCGACCTCGCCGCGGGACGCATCACGCGCCGCGAGGTGATCGACATCCGCACGGGACGCTTCGTGCCGCACCGCTACGACGGGAAGGTCGTGCCGCTGGGCGACCTGCGCTCGGTCTGCACGTATCCGCGGCCGCTGCCGAAGTGGGTCAAGGGAGCGCCGTAGAGCGCGGTCGCCGTGCGTCTCGAACGCCGGCGTCGTCCGCCCGGGAGGCCGCGAGACCCTCAGCCGGCCGGCGCGGCCCTCCGTCCGCGCAGCAGTCGCCAGACGAGGAACGCCGTCACCACGACGGCGCCGGTCCAGGCCGCGCCCGACGGACCGAGCCGCGGGACGGCCAGCCACGACAGGACGACCTGGGTCGCGAACAGCAGCAGCAGCGCGAGCCATCCGGCCGGCGGCTTGCCGCGTCCGGCCTCGAGCAGTCCGCGCGCCGTGGCCGCGGCCGACGCCAGCATGAGCAGCGGCACGGCGCCGAGCAGGTCGTCGACCGGGAGCGGCACCGGCGCCTCGCCCGGCTTCAGTCCGTAGCTCGAGAGGAACGCCTCGGGCGCGATCGGCATGCGTCCGACGGTCAGCCCGATCCACGCCACGGCGGCCACCAGCACGATCGTCGAGAGCATGTCGAGCGGCCAGCCCAGCATGCGGTCGAGTCCCCACGCGACGACGAGTGCCGTCGGCAGCAGGACGGGCAGCATCGCGCGCCAGGCCAGTCCGGCCTGGCCCACGGTCGACACGCGTCGCTGCCAGAACTCGTCGCCCGGCACGAGGCGCAGCACGACGAGCGCCACGAGCGGCACCAAGATCGGCAGCAGCGCACGCGCCGCCTCGGACGGCGCCGCCTCGCACACGCGCGGCAGCGACTCCTTGCGCTCGACGTCCCCGCCGGCGAGCGGACCGAGCAGCCGGGCCGCTCCGCCCAGCAGGGCCCCCACGGGGACGGCCAGCAGCGCCGCCAACAGCGCGTAGTTGCCGCTGAACTCGTCGAGGTTGCCGCGGTAGCCGTTGTACCCCACGACGAACACGAGCACCGTGAGCAGCGCGGCCACGAACCACGTGCGCAGGTCGACGGCGCGTCGCGCCTCGCCCGGCACTCCGTCGGGATGGCGGCGGCGCAGGCGCGCGAGCGCGCCGACCCGGAAGGTCACGAGCAGCAGCAACCAGCCGAAGACCACCGCGTACACGAACGGCCCGGTCTCGCCCAGGGCCATGCGCGTATCGCGGGTGCCGAGGGCGTATCCCCACAGGACGCCGCCGATGGCGAGGGTGTAGAAGAGCGTCACGATCCGTCCCCGGCTGCCTCGGTTGGGCGGACGAGCGTACCGCGCCGAACCTCGCCCCCGCAGACCGTTCCGCCTCGGGACGGAAGGTCGTGGGCCCGCGCGACCCACGGGCGGGGTCGGACGCCCCGCCCGACGTCTTGATGGGTCGACGCGGGGTCGGCTATCCTGCGCCGCTTCGCGACGGTCGGCGGAGTAGCTCAGTTGGTTAGAGCAGCGGAATCATAATCCGCGTGTCGGGGGTTCGAATCCCTCCTCCGCTACCATCCCGCGCCGCGGGTCCGATCAGCGCAGCAGCAGTTCGAGCAGCGTGACTCCGCCCAGGCCCCCGAAGGCGATCAGCACCGCGCGCCCGACCGGATCGCCGAGCCACGAGGCGATGGCGCCGCGCCGGACAGGGCGCGCCTCCTCGGGGTCGCGCGAATCGACGGCCTCGGTGCGAACGCCGAACCCCTCCCGCGCGACCCGGCCTCGGGCGACCGCGAGACCCCACGACCCGATGCGGATCGTCCGGCGTCGACGCACGAGGCGCTGCGCCGCATTCGGGTCCAGAACGCATGTTCTGACCCCACATCCGGCCTCCCCTCCGGTGGACTCGGAGCCCGAACGGCACCTCCCGCCACGAGTTGCCCGCGGTCGGATCGGGCTCGTCACCCGGCGTCCAGCCACGACCCGGACCAACCCCAGCCCGGGGTGCGCCCCCCGCAAGCCCCTCGTGCGAATCCCTCTGAATTCTTTGCCTGGACCGTGCAAGACGGGTCCGACTCGGCTAGTCTGGCCACTGATCAGTCACGGGTGTCGAATCCGGCCTTGCGCTGCCCGGCAACGCCGAAGAACTCGCCACCCGGGCCCAACGACTGATCGACGTGTCTTTCAGCCGAGGTTGCTGCGACTCCCGCGCGTAAAAACCTCCTCCCCCCTTTCCCGAAAGTCCTCGGCTGGAAGATTTTCACCCGCGCGCCAGGCCCGCGATGCGTCGCCGGTGCAGCGTGGCGATGGCCACCCCCAGGGCGTCGGTCGCGTCGAGCGGCAGTTTGTCGGGGACGCCGTCGAGCCGTTCGGCCTGGGTCCCGAGCATCGCCCGCACCATGTGCGCGAGCTGGTCCTTGCGGGCTCCGCCGCGACCCGTGAGCGCCTTCTTGACCTCGGCCGGCGAGAGATCGACGAGTTCGACGCCGGCCTCGCCCACCGTCGCGAGCAGCGCGCCACGCGCCTGTCCCAGCACGACCAGCGAGCGCGTGTTCGGCCCGTGGAAGACCGACTCGACGCCGACCACGTCGGGACGGTGTGTCTCGAGCAGCCGGCGCATGCCGAGGTGCAGGAAGGCCAGGCGCAGGTGCAGAGCCTGGTCGGCGGCCGGCTCGAGCACGCCCGCGGCCACGAGCCGCAGCAGCGAGCCGTCCTGGCGCACCACTCCCCAGCCGGTGCGCCGCGAGCCGGGATCGATCCCCAACACGATCATGGGATCATGGTAGCCATGCCCGCCCGCCGAACCGTCCCGAGGATTCGACATTGAGCCGCGCCGCGCCCGCGCTCGTCGTGGTGGCCGCCGGCAGCGGCACGCGCCTCGGGGCCCCGGTGCGCAAGGCGCTGGTCGAGCTCGGCGGCGTCCCGCTCGTACTGCACACGCTGCGACGCGTGCTCGCGTGGCCAGCCGTCGGCGAGGTCGTGCTCGTGGTGCATCCCTCCGATCGCGCCACGCTGGGCGCGCTCGTGGCCGGACTCCCGCGCGGCGTGCACCTGGTCGACGGCGGCGCGCGCCGCCAGGACTCGGTGGCCGCCGGCGTGGCCGCGCTGCCGGAGACGGTCGACGTGGTGCTCGTGCACGACGCGGCTCGTCCGTTCGTTCCCATCGATCGTCTCGACGCGCTCGCCGACGCCGCCCGCGACGCGGGCTGCGCGCTGCTCGCGGTGCCGGTGTCCGACACGATCAAGCGCGCGCGCGGCGACGCGCACGCGCGCGTCGACGCGACCGTCCCGCGGCACGACCTGTGGGCGGCGCAGACGCCGCAGGCGTTCCGCCGGGCCGAGCTGCTCGCGCTCCTCGCGCAGGCGGCGCGCGAGGGACGCGAGGTCACCGACGAGGCCGGTCTGTTCGAGTCGGCTGGACGCGCGGTGCATCTCGTGGAAGGATCGCGCCTCAACTTCAAGGTCACCACGCCCGACGACCTGGCCCTGGCCGAGGCGCTGCTCGCGTCCGAGCGGACCTTTCCGTCGCGCGCCGCGGAGAGCGACTGACATGCCCGGCCTCGAGAACCTCGCCGTCGGACTCGGCATGGACTGCCACCGCTTCGAGTCGGGACGTCCGCTCGTGCTGGGCGGCGTCGAGGTGCCCCACGACGTGGGACTGAAAGCGCACTCCGACGGCGACGTGCTGCTGCACGCGGTGATCGACGCCGTGCTCTCGGCGGCCGACCTGCCCGACCTGGGCTCGCTCTATCCCGACGACGACCCCGCCCACGCGGGACGCTCGTCGCTCGAGATGGCGCGCGAGGTGGCGCGCAAGCTGAAGGTCGGCGGCACGCGCATCCTGAGCCTCGACAGCGTGCTCATCTGCCAGAAGCCGAAGATCGCGCCGCATCGCGAGGCCATCCGCGCGTCGATCGCCGAGGCGTTCGGGCTGCGTCCCGGACAGGTCAACGTGAAGGGCAAGACCTACGAGGGCATGGGCCCGCTGGGACGCAAGGAGGGCATCGAGGCGCGCGCCGTGGCGCTCGTCCTGCGCGGCGGCTGAGCGGACGGACGCGCGTCAGACCGTCGCCGCGCGGTCGTCGGAGAGCACGCGCTCGTAGAACGCGGTCACCAGGCCCGACTGCGTGCGCACGTCGAAGCGGCGGCGCGCAGCCTCGGCGGCACCGCGTCCCAGGCGTTCGCGCAGGCCGGGCTCGGCGACGAGCCGCAGCAGCCCGCGTCGCAACGCCTCCACCGACTCCTCGACGACGATGCCGGCGGTGCCCTCCTCGACGATCTCCGGCAGCGGCGTGCGCGGCGTGACGAGCGGCGGCAGGCCGATCGACATCTGCTCGCGCAACGCGCGGCACGTCCCGTCGGAGCCGGGCACGAGGAACAGGGATGCATCGAGCGCGCACAACGCGCCGGGGTAGTCGTCGCCGGAGAGGTAGCCGGTCGACAGCACCCGATCGGACAGGCCGCGCGCCGCCACCGGGGCGAGCAGCAGTTCCTCGATGCGCGTGCCGCGTCCCACCACCACGAGCTTGAGCTCGGGGTGCGCCCGCGCCACCGGTTCGAAGGCGTCGATGAGCAGGTCGAAGCGCCGGTGCGGCTGGACGCGCGCCACGATGCCGATGGCCACCTCGTGCGGCTGCAGGCCGAGCTTGCGGCGCTGCGCGTCGCGGTCGAAGCGCGTGCGGTCGAAACGCAGCGGGTCGACGCCCGTCTCGACCAGCACCATCGGACGCGGCGTGCCGGCCACCGAGATCGAGCGCGCCGAGCCGCCGTAGGTCGCGAGCGTGCCCTCGAAGCCGGCGCGCGTCGTGACCACCAGCCCCGCCAGCGCACGCCGCGCCACGCGTCGCATGCGCAGCGAACCCGAGAGTCCGCTCGTGTCGTAGACGGTGCGCACGAGACGCCCGACGCCGGTCTCGCGCACGGCGATCGACGCGATGCGGTGGTCGTTGTCGAGGTGCGTGTGGACGATCTCGGGCGCGAAGTCGCGCAGCAGCGTGGCCAGCCGTGCGGCGTCCTCGCGGTTCTTGCGGAAGCGCGCGTGCTTGCCGAGGTGGAAACCCTCGACCGTCGGCACGCCCAGCTCGCGCGCGTGCGGCAGGATCTTCGACGGCTGTCCCCCGTCGGCGCTGCCGCTCGCGAACAGGACCTCGTGCTCGCTCGACTGGCACCAGGCCGTGGCGAGGGCGGGCTCGGCCGGGCCGGTCCACTTCCAGTTGGCGAACAGGTGCAGGATCTTCACGGCATCGCGCGAGGGGGCGGGGCCCGCGCACTCTAGCCCACGCGGGCGCGCGGATGAACCCGGGGGACGCGCGGCCGCGGTGCGCGGGGCGGCGTGCGGGCGACGCTTCGCGGGGACGCCGCGCGATGTCATGATCGCGCACGGGCGCGCGTCCCCCGCCACCGGGATGGACGCGGGCTCGCGCGGATCCGCGTCTCGCGCGTCGCAGCCGCCGCGCGTCCGCGCACCCCGACGGCGCGCGACGACCGCGCCGGACCGCCTGTCCACCGTGAGTGCGAGGAGCCGCCGTGCGAGCCCGACGTCGCCGTCCGGAGATCGGTGCCTGGATCGTCCTGCTGATCCTGGCCTCGGGGGTCTGGTACTGGCACGCCGAGTTGCTGGGCGCGCTGCGCGGCGAGACTCCGACGGCCGAACGGGACAACGCCTCGGCCGACGCGACGTCCGACGTCGTCGCGCCCGAGACCGCCGACACCGAGACGGCCGACACCGGGGCGCGCGCGACCGACGCCCGCGAGGCGACGCCGGACGACACCGCGCTCGCTGCGGCTCCCGCTCCGGAGGATGCGCTCGCGCGCGACGACACGCTGCCCGCGGACGAGGCCCCCGCGAACGCCGTCGCGCCCGGAGGCGACGCGGCGACGTCCGACGCAGGCGCGGCGGGCGTCACCGACGATGCGACGACGGGCGAGCCGTCCGTCGCGGTCGAGGAAGGTCGCACGTCGTCGGGGCTCAAGCGCTACACGGTGCACCACGATCCGTCCGAGCCCGAGGCGCCGTCGCCGGCGCGCACGGCGGCCGAGACCTGGGAGCGCGCTCCGGCCGACGCGACCGCGCTGGCGACGCTCGTCACGGCACTCGTCGCGGAGGGACGCGTCGACGAGGCGCTCGAGGACGCCGTGCGCTTCGCCGAGGCCGGCGGCGCACCGGGACAGGCGCTGGCCGTGCTCGACGCGTACGATCCTTTGCCGCTGGCGTCGGTGGCGGCGCTGCGCGTCGGCGTGCAGCACTTCACCGACGCTGCCGAGACTCTGCGCGGCAAGCAGCAGTGGTTGCTGTGCGGCGCGCTGTGCGACGCCGCGGCGACGCTGCTCGACGGCATCCGCGCCGAGCGTCCGGGACCGCTGCCGCGCGAGGACGACCGGCTGGCCGACCTGCTGCAGCGCGTGCGCGAGCCGCTGCTGCGCGCGCCGGGCGCGCTCGACGCGTTCGCGCTGCGCGACGTCCCGCTGCCGCCGGGCACCGACGACTCGCGCAGCAGCCTGCAGCGCGCGCGCGACGAGGGCGCCGACGCGCGGGCGCGCGACGAGGGACGTCCGATCGAGGTCACGTCGACGCACTACCTCGTGCGCACGTCGCTCGGCTCGCGCGTGGCGCGCGACGCGAGCGCGCTGCTCGAGGCCGTCTACGAGCGTTGCACGCAGCGCTTCGGCGGCGATCCGCTGCGCACCGGCGGACGCGTGATCGTCGAGATCCTCGAGTACGAGAGCGCGTTCGCCACGCGCCGCGCCGACGTCGAGCCGCCGCTCGGCGCTTGGCGCGACGGCTTCGCCGACGTGGGAGCGCGCACGATCACGGTGCTCGATCCCGAGGCCGTGGGCGAGCCGCGCGAGCTGCTCTGGGGACGCCTCGCGCGCGAGGCCGGCCGCACCTTCGTCGAGACCTGGGGACCGCGTCCGCTGCCGCCTTGGCTGAGCGAGGGGCTGCCCGCCACGTTCGAGGGCGCCACGCTGCGACGCGACGGGAGCGTGGTGCTCGACCGTCCGGCCGACGGGCTCCGGCGGCGCGTCGAGCTCTCGCTCGCGGGACGCGGCGCCACGCCGCGCGGCGTGCTCGAGCTGCTCGGGCTCGAGGCCGTCGACGTCGACGACATCCCCTGGTGCTGGGCGCTCGTGACGTACCTGCACGACGCGCTCGGACCCGACGGGACGCCGCTCTGGCGCGACCGCTTCGAAGCGCTGCTGGCCGCGTACCACACGAGCGACGCGTCCCTCGCGCTGCCCGAGTTCCGCGGGCAGATCCTGCGTCCCGACGAGGAACCACGCGCGGGCGTGGCGACGCTCGAGGACTTCACCGAGCGCTTCGCCGCGTGGATCGCGCAGCAGGACGCGCTCGACCACGGCGTCCCGTCGGCGGTGCACGAGGTGCTCACGCTCACGCAGCGCGCCATCGACCTGCGGCGTTTCGAGGAGGCCGAGTCGATCGTGCGACGCGCGCGGCAGGCCGATCCGGCCGAGCCGTTCGCGTTGTGGCAGGCGTTCTCCATCGCGAAGCGGCGCGGCCAGTCCGACGAGGCGCTGCTGCTGGCCTACGACCTCGCGTCGACGCGCCAGCCCAGCGGCCACTGGTCGCCCGACACGGGACAGCAGGAGCCCTCGCTCGAGCAGCGCGCCTCCAGCGAGGAGCTGCGCTTCGCCGAGCTCCTCGAGATCAACGACGCGCTGGGCCGCGCGCTCGCCGAGCACGACCTCGCGCTGCGCGTGGCCGTCGAACACGCGCTCGACGCGCGCCTCGCCGCGGGACTGCCGCGCGCCGCCGTGCGCCTGCTCGACCGCGTGCTGGCCGCCTTCCCGCTCGACGCCGGCTACCGCGCCATGCGCGCGGAGATCGTCGCGCGCTCGCTGCATCCCGAAGACCTCGTGGTGCGGCGTCCCGTGAGCGCGCTGGCCGACCTGACCGCCGCCCACGGCGACGTGGCCTTCTGGACCGACGACGACGGCGCGCTCGCCGCGCGCTGCTCCGACCGCGTGGCGATCGTGACCCTGCGCGGCCTGGCCGACCTGCGCGCGCCGTTCACCGTCTCCGCCACGCTGCGCTTCGGCGAGGCGAGCGCGCGCACCTCGGCGTCCGGCGGCAACCTGCAGGCCGGCTTCGTGCTCGGCGGCGAGGACGCCGCGCTCGACGGCCCCTGGGGCGTCTTCGCCACCCCCAGCGGACGCATCGAGCTCGCCCACCGCGGCCGCGAGGAGTGGCCGTCCCGCCCCATCGGCCGCGGCGCCCGCGCCCCGCACCTCGAGCTGCTCGTCGACGGCACGCGCCTGTCCGTGCGCGTCGACGGCAAGGACCTGCACGACGCCCCGCTCGGCAGCCGTCCCGCCGACGGCTGGCTGGGCCTGTTCGTGCGCCACGTCGACGTGACCTTCGAGGACCTCGTCGTCACGCGCACGCGCGAGACCGGCCCCGGCCAGAGGTGGTACACGCGGGCGGCGCCGTAAGGCGGGGATGGGCGGCACGCGGGGCCTTGCGCGGTGGCAGGACGGGGTCCTATCTTCTGGGACGTCGGCGGGAGCCAACGTCCCGCCGGGCGTGCCGCGAGCGGGTGTAACTCAGTTGGTAGAGTGTCAGCTTCCCAAGCTGGATGTCGCCGGTTCGAACCCGGTCACCCGCTCCAGCTTCGCGCGTCGTGCATCGCGCGACACACGCCGGTCCGTGCCCATTCGCACCTGACTCGCGGCCACAGCGATCTGTATCGATCGCGTATCCTCGATGCGAGCTGACCGCCGACCCCGCACCGGAGGCGCGACGTGCCTCTCGGGGCGGATCCGGCGCACTCCCCATCCGCACGGAGCCGAGTCCATGACACCGATCCCCCGTCGCGAGTCGTGCATCACGTCCTTGGCCATCGCCCTCGCGCTGCTCTGCGGCACGGCATCCGCAGGCGATCCGCTGCTGAAGCTCACGGCCGCCGACGGCGAGTCGGGCGACAAGCTCGGCGCCGCGGTCGGGACCGAGGGAACCCTGGCGGTGCTCGGCGCGCCGGCCGACGATGCGAACGGCACGCAGTCGGGCTCGGCCTACGTGTTCGACGTCACCACCGGGCAGCAGGTCGCCAAGTTCGTTCCGCCCGACGGGGTGGCCTTCGACAGCTTCGGCTTCGCGGTGGGACTCGGCGGCGGCGTGGCCATCGGCGGCGCCTACAAGGACGACGACCTCGGGTCGGCCTCGGGCTCGGCCACGCTGTTCGATCCGCTCAGCGGAGCCGTGTTGCACAAGCTCACCGCCGACGACGGAGCCGCGGGAGACCAGTTCGGCTTCTCGGTGGGCATCGGCGGCGGCAAGGCCGTGGCGGGCGCGCAGGGCGTCGACGACCTCGGCTCGGCGTCCGGTGCCGCGTACGTGTTCGACGTGGCGACGGGCGCGCAGCTCCACGAGCTGCACGCGTCCGACGGCGCGGCGAACGACTTCTTCGGCAACTCGTGCGCCACCGACGGACTGCGCGTGATCGTGGGCGCGCCCGGCAAGGCGTCGTCGCGCGGTGCGGCCTACCTCTACGACGCCACGAGCGGTGCGCAGCTCGCGATCTTCACGCCGACATCGTTCAGCGCCAGCCAGTACTTCGGACGTGCGGTGGCGGTCTCCGGCAACCGGGCCGTGGTGGGCGCGCCCTTCGCCGGCCCCGGAGGCGCCGAACGTGGCGAGGCGTACCTCTTCAACACGACCACCGGCGCACTCCTCGCCACGCTCACGGCATCCGACGGTGCCGACGGCGACCGCTTCGGCGACTCGGTCGCCGTGCGCGACGGGCTCGTCGTCGTGGGCGCCTGGGACAACGATGCGCTCGGCGATGTCGCCGGCGCCGCCTACGTGTTCGACGCCTCGACCGGCAGCCGCCTCGGCAAGCTCACCGCACACGACGCGACCCCCGGTGCGCGCTTCGGGACGGCCGTCGCCACGAGCGACACCCGCGTGCTGATCGGAGCCGTGTCGACCAAGGGTGCGAACCCGAACGCCGGCGCGGGCTACGCCTTCCCGCTCGACGGCGCGCCGTGGAAGAACCTCGTCCACGGCAAGGCCGGCGTCGCCGGGACGCCGTCGATGCTGGGGCTGGGCGACCTCACCGGCGGCAGCTTCCTCTCGCTCACGCTGGGCCACGCGGCCCCGAACGCGACGATGTTCCTCGTGCTCGGCGTGGCCGACCTCTCGCTGCCCTTCAAGGGCGGCACGCTCGTGCCGTCGCCCGACTTCGTGTTCGGCGGACTCCCCACGGGCCCCGCGGGGACCTTCTCGCTGGAGACCGTGTGGCCCGTCGGCATCCCGTCCGGCGTGCCGCTCTACGTGCAGGCCTGGATCCAGGACGGCAGCGTGTTCCCGCCGTTCGCCGCGAGCAACGGCGTGACGCAGACGACGCCGTGACGCGCTCGCCGCGCGGGGCATCCTCGGACGGGTGGCGCCGGTGCCTCGACGCCTCGTCCCCGATCCTCACGGCATCGTGATCGACAACCCGTTGCTGGCCGACCAGCCGGGCAGCGACGCGTGGCTCATCCACGCCTGCAGCACGAGCTGCGCGCCGGACGGCACCTCGCGCGGCCAGCTCCACGGGATCACGAGCTGACCCTGCGGACTCGGCGCGCCGTCGAGCGGGCCGAGAGCGAGCAGCGGCGCGGGCACGAGCACGCCGCCCTTGAACGGCAGCAGCGCGAGCGCGTCCCCGAGCACCAGCCAGGCGCTGTCGCCGACGGATGCGTCCAGCAGCTTCACGGACATCACGTGGGCGTCGACCGGGACTCCCCATCCGACGAGCCTCGGCAGCTTCTCGGGACCCGGCGACGCGTGGCCTTCGTCGACCCACGGATCGTCGGCGTCCAGATCGAGGATCCACACGGCGCCGCTGCCGCCGTCGACGTCGTGGTCGCCCTTGGTGCCGAGCAGTGCGGTCGCGCCGTCGAGCGCGAGCGACCAGCCGAAGCGATCGCCGAGCACCTCGTCCGTGGCCGCGAGCACGCGCGACTGCGTCCACGCGCCGTCGCTGCGTCGGTACTCGACCACGCGTCCGCCGAGTTCGAAGAACGACGACAGCGTGACCGCGCTCACGAGCGCGCGATCGCCGTCGAGCACGACGTCGTGACCGAAGTCGCCCCACAGGCTGCCGAGCGTGAACGTGCCGTCGGGCAGCCACTGATCGTCCTGCGGGTCGGACGGCGTGCCGCCGTCGTCGTGGCGGAAGAAGCTGGCCGAGCCGGTCAGGCCGTCGCCGCGGTGGCCGACGAGCAGCGTGTCGCCGTCGAGCGCGATCGACCAGCCGAACTCGCCGGCGTCGGCGGACTGCGGCTCGAGCGTGCCGTCGGGCAGCCAGTCGTCGCCCACGCGCATCCAGGTGGACACGCGTCCGTCGCCGAGCGGGTCGGAGACCGCGACGAGGTCGCCGGACAGCGCGACGTCGAAGCCGAACAGGCTCTGCGCCGGCGCGCCGGGCTGCTCGAGGTCGACGAACGTCGTCCAGCGGTCGTCGAACGGATCGGACGGCGTGCCCGCATCGTCGCGCACGAACAGGCGCGCCCATCCGCGATCGGCTGCCTGGCCCGGTCCGCCCACGACGACGCGCTCACCCTGCGCCGCCACCGCGAAGCCGAACTGCGCGCCGGTGTCGCCACCGATGAGCTGGTCGATCTCGATCCACTCGTCGTCGAAGGGCGTCGGCGTGCCGTGGTCGTCGCGCTGGTAGACGTGCCCGATGCCCGCGAAGGCGCCGAGGTCCGTGTCGCCTGTCGCTCCCACGAAGGCCGTGTCGCCGACGAGCGCGACGTTCTTGCCGTACTTCAGGCCGGCCGCCGGCGATCCCACCGGTACGAACGGCAGCAGCGCAGCCACCACCCAGCCCGAGTCGCGGCGCGCCAGCACCACGGCGCGTCCCTCGTGGTCGGGCAACGTGCCGAAGGACAACGCCGTGTCGCCGTCGAGCGCCACGGCCTCGCCGAAGCCGATCAGCGACGTGCCGTCGGCCGTCACCTTCGACACCGGTGCCTGGCAGAAGACGCCGGGCGCGAGGCTCGCGACCAGCACGATCGGGAGCCAAAGCGGGTTCGTGCGAGCGCACATGGCCGACCTCCTCGGAGACGAGTCGGAGTCGCGAGCGTCGCGGGCACGACGACGGAACCGGACGCGATCAGGTCCAGGCCGACCTCGGCGGCGAAGGTGCTCGCCCGCGGTCACACCGCAGGGTCGTGCACCGCTCGCGAGGCGTCCATGCGGAGTGCGGCGTAGGCCTCGGCCGTTGGCCGACCTCGGCCCGTCGCCTCGCGCGCGACTCCGGTCGTCCCTGCGCCGCGCGACCACCGCGCGACGTCGTGCTCAGCCCGACGTGAGCTGCACCCCGTTGCTGGCCGCGAAGCCGGCCACGCCGACCGGATCGACGATCCACTCCTGGACCCAGACGTCGAGTCCCGACGGCAGACCGACGGGCCAGTCGAACGCGATGTCGAGCGTGCCGCCTGCGTCGGTGGAGATGCCGGTGATCACGACGTCGGGCGAGGGCACGAGCACGCCGCCCTTGAACGGCGCGTCGATGCGCGAGAGTCCGAGGAAGAGACCGGCCGCCGCGTTGGGACGCGCGCTCGACAACGCCAGCGTGGTGGGCGTGCCGCCGAACAATGCGCCGCTCGCGACGAGCGACGGGACACCCGCGCTGCCGGCCAGCGCGTGGCCGAGGTCGGTGATCGTCCCGAGCGGGAAGACGCGCGTGTGGTAGACGTCCTGGCCGCCGGTGAACGTCGCGGTGTACGCGACGTCGGCGCCGTCCGCGCCCGAGCGGATGTCGATGTAGTCGCCCATCTTGCTCTGCTGCGGCCATCCCACCCACGAGTCGAAGGCGGGCGAGACGGGCACGTTCGTCGACCAGTGCGCGCCGCCGTCGTGGCTCCAGGCGTAGTAGAGCTGGCAGACGTTCTGCTGGCCGCTGTCGCGCGTGTCGTACCAGACCGCGTCGACGCGTCCGTCGGGCGCCACGTCGACGGCGGCCAGCCAGTGCCAGGCGCCGTTGCCCGGCGGGTCGTCGTTGACGCGCACCGACGGGGCGAACGTGAGGCCGCCGTTGCGGCTGGCCGCCACGCGCACCTCGGTCGGACCGAAGCCGAAGCCGCCGTTCGGGTCGACGCTGGCCAGCACGTAGACGCGTCCGTCGAACGGGCCGCCCGAGGCGTCGACGGCCACGTCGATCTGGCCGAGCAGCCCCGAAGGATTCGGACCGGTGCTGCTCGTCAGGCCGCCGCCGAGGTCGACGTGCACCGCCGTGGACGTGGGCGTCACCGCACCGTTCTGCGCGTTCGTCGAGCGCGCGAGCACGACCGTGTCGAAGTCCTGGCCGAAGAGTCCCTCGACGCCGGTCATGAAGAGCGTGCCGTCGCCGCCCACGGTCATCGTGCCGAAGAGCGGCTTGCTGGCCACCGCGACCGGCGTCTGGAAGCTCAGCGCGCCGTCGACCGAACGCGTGAGCGTGTCGCCGTTGCAGCAGTCGAAGAACGGCTGCCAGATGCCGTACACGAAACCGTCGCCCGGACCGCCCGTGCGATCGACGGCCATCCAGTTCTTGTCACCGCCGAACTCGGGGACGGGCGCGCTCCAGGTCACGCCGCCGTCGCTCGAGCGGAACACGTCGACCAGGATGTCGCCGTTCGGCTCGAGGTGGATCGACTGGTAGTAGAGCGTGCCGTCGCTCGCCGCGTCGAGCACCGGGTCGCTGCGGAAGTTGCCGTTCTCGAGCACGCCCGGGAACGTCCAGCTCGCGCCGCCGTCGAAGCTGTACGACAGGCCCGCCTCGCGGAAGTCCGATGCGATCGAGTCGAACTGGCGCCAGCCCACGACGAGGTTCTCGGGGTCGGTCGGGTTCACCACGAGCGACGGCTCGTTGGCCGCGTCGCCGACGATGTCGAGTCCGGCGCCGTCGACGTTCACCTGCGTGCTCGTGTACGGGCCGAAGGCGAACGCGATCGCCGGAGCGCGCGGCAGCGACGGGTCGGCGGGCTGCAGGCCCGAGGGCGCGTCGCGCAACGTCTCGCGGGGCACACGCGCGGTGTGGTCGACCTGCTGGGCGTCCGCGGACGCAGCGAGCGCCAGGGACAGGACGGCGATCAGGCGCGCGGCCGGGAGGGGCCGCAACGCGGGGCGGGAGGTGCGGGACATGTCGGGACTCCGAGGTGCGTCCCCCTGCGCACGCCGAGCGTAGCACACCGCGCCACGGCTCCCGATCGTCGGGCGCACGTCCCCGGCGGACGTCGGGCGACGCCCCGCGCGCGCTCGAGACCGCGCGCCGGCTCGGCACGTCCACTCGGCCACGACACGTGCAGCGCCACTCCGATTCCGATCGGGTTTCCATCTGGGATCTTGGCCGCAGCGCACGCTTGAAGAGAGGGCCGATCTGCGACCGGGCCTCGCTCCGCCCACCCGCCGGAACTCCCACACCATGACCCACTCGCTCCATCGCCCGAGCCGACCCGCCGCGCGGATCGCGTGCGCGCTGCTCGCCGTGACTTCGGCCTTCGCGCTCGATCTCCCCGCCGCCTCCGCGCAGGACTTCTGCGAGCAGGACGGCCTCGTCGTGATCCAGGTCGAGTCGACGCCACCGGCGCCGGGCTGGGCCGCCGAGACGATCAGCTCCGGCTACACCGGTTCGTCGTACTACCGTTGGGACGGCGGCAACCAGTTCTCGACGCCGGGCGTCGGCACGCTCTCTTACGCGTTCAACATCGAGCACGCCGGCAGCTACTCGCTGCGCATCCGCAACAAGTTCACCAGCGCGACGCCGAGCGAGGGCAACGACTGCTGGACGCGCATCGACGGCGGCACGTGGACCAAGACCGTCTCGGCCACGCCCGGCGTGTGGACCTGATCGACGAAGTTCCAGGTCGTCGCCGACACGCCCACGTTCGACGCGTCGTACTGGCTGAACGGCGGCGTGCACGTGCTCGAGATCAGCGGCCGCGCTCAAGACTTCCGCATCGACCGCATCCACCTGTCTCTCGCCGACGCCCCCGATCCGCTGAGCATCCTGCATCCCGAGTCGTCCGGCGGCTGCCAGCCCGGCACGTGGACACCCGTCGGCTTCTGCGCGCAGGACGACCTGGTCGTGTTCGAGGTCGAGTCGACGCCGCCGGCCGCGGGCTGGGTGTCGTCCACGGCCAGCACGGGCTTCACCGGCACGGCCTTCTACGAGTGGGACGGCGGTGACCAGTTCGACGACCCTGGACACGGCGTGCTCGCGTACGACTTCACCGTCGACGACCCGGGGCACTACGACCTGCGCATCCGCAGCCGCAACAACAACCCCGATCCCAGCCAGAGCGACGACTGCTGGACGCGCATGGACGGCGGCCCGTGGATCAAGACCGTCAGTCACGTGAACATGGTCTGGACCTGGTCGACACGCCTCGTGCTCGCCCCCGAGACGCCGACCTTCGACGCGTTCTACGACCTCTCGTCCGGCCCGCACACCTACGAGATCAGCGGACGTTCGCAGGGCTTCCGCATCGATCGCGTGCACCTCTACAAGGCCGCCGTGAGCGACCCGCTCGACACGGGCGAGCCGCAGTCGCCGATCTGCGAGCCGGCCGTCGGCACGTGGACGTCCGTCGGCGCCGGCATCGCGGGAACCTCCGGCGTCCCGACGCTGGGCGGCGAGGGCGACCAGACCGACGGCGCGTTCACGCTGATCTCGATCGGCGGCGCGCTGCCGAGCGGCAGCGCCAGCCTGGTGATCGGACTCTCGGCGCTGGACGTCCCGTTCAAGGGCGGCGTGCTCGTCCCGGCGCCAAACCTCGTGCTCTCGGGCCTGCCGCTCGATCGCAACGGGGCCCTCTCCTTCTCGTTCGCGTGGCCCACCGGACTGCCCGGCGGAGTCGACCTCTGGTGGCAGGCCTTCGTCCCCGACGGGGGCGCGACGAAGGGACTCGCCGCCACGAACGGGCTGCGCAGCACCACGCCGTGAGGTGAACGGTCGGGCCCTCGTGTGGTCCCCGGCAAGTCGGCCGTGCTGCTCGGCTTCGGCGTGGGCCTGCCCTGGGACACCGTGCTGCTCGACCGGCCGGCCTGACCGCGGAGATCCACGGCCCCTCGCGCGCCCCTCGCTCCTGCCGCCGAACTCGGGGCCAGGGCCCCGGGCGACGGCACCGGATTCCGGTCGACCGTGCACCCCGCGAATCACGGGGTACTCTGCGGGATCGCCTTTCTCTCCCAAGGCGTCCAACCCGCAGGACACTCCCACCATGCTCTCCACCCCGACCACTCCCCCGTCCCTCCCGATCCGGCTGGGCCGCGCGACCTGCGCGGCCTTCGCCGCGATCGCCTTGTTCACCTCGACGCCCGTCTCCGCGCAGGACTTCTGCGAGCAGGACGGACTGATCGTGCTGCAGGTCGAATCGACCGCCTTCGCGCCCCAGTGGGCCGACGAGACGAACAGCACCGGCTACACCGGCGCGTGCTTCCTGCGCTGGGCCGGCGCCGACCAGTTCGCCACGCCCGGCGTCGGAACGCTCAGCTACACGTTCAACGTCGAGCACGCCGGCACCTACAACCTGCGCATCCGCAACCGCTACAGCGACCCCGAGCGCAACGACTGCTGGACGCGCTTCGACGGCGGCACGTGGACCAAGACCGTCTCGCACACGCCGAACGTGTGGACCTGGTCGACGCGCTACCAGCTCGCCGAGGGCACGCCGACGTTCGACGCCGCGCAGTACCTCAACGAGGGACTGCACACGTTCGAGATCAGCGCGCGCAGCCAGGACTTCCGCATCGACCGCGTGCACCTGTACCTCGACACGGCCTCGGACCCGCAGAGCATCAACCATCCCGAGTCGAGCGGCGGTTGCGAGGTCGCGACCTGGACGCCCGCGGGCTTCTGCGCCCAGGACGACCTGGTCGTGTTCCAGGTCGAGTCGACGCCCGTCGCTCCCGGCTGGATCTCCGGCACGAACAGCACGGGATACACCGGCTCGGCCTTCTACGAGTGGGCCGGCGGCGACCAGTACGACAACCCCGGACAGGGCGTGCTGGCGTACGACTTCACCGTCGACGACCCGGGGCGCTACGAGTTGCGCATCCGCAGCCGCAACAACAACCCGGTCGCGAACCTGAGCGACGACTGCTGGACGCGCATCGACGGCGGTCCGTGGCGCAAGACCGTCAGCCACGTGAACCTCGTCTGGACCTGGTCGACGCGCTACGTGCTCGCGCCGGAGACGCCGTCCATCGAGTCGTACTACGACCTCTCGGCCGGTCCGCACAGGTTCGAGATCAGCGGCCGCTCGCAGGGCTTCCGCATCGATCGCGTGCACCTCTACAAGGCCGGCGCATCCGATCCGCTCAGCATCTACGCGCCCGAGTCCCCGATCTGCCAGCCGGCCGTCGGCACCTGGGCCCACGTCGGCAGCGGACTCGCCGGCAGCTTAGGCGTCCCGACGCTGGACGGCGCGGGCGACCAGACCGACGCGGCGTTCACGACGATCACGCTGGCCGGCGCGCTGCCGAGCGGCAGCGCGAGCCTCGTGATCGGAGCGTCGGCGCTGAACGTCCCGTTCAAGGGCGGCGTGCTCGTGCCGGCGCCCGACGTCGTGCTCGGCGGCCTGCCTCTCGACCGCGACGGAGCCCTCGCGTTCTCGTTCGCGTGGCCGACCGGACTGCCGTCGTCGATCGACCTCTACTGGCAGGCCTTCGTCCCCGACGGCGGCGCGCCCAAGGGACTGGCCGCCACGAACGGCCTGCGCAGCACGACGCCCTGAATCGACGCGACGCGGCGTGACGCACGCGAAGGTGCGTCACGCCGGGGACGACCCGGGACGACCCGCCGGCCGCGGCGGGTCGTCCCGGTGCGCTTGCCGCAGCGCCGATCACGACGCGATCGCAGTCGCGCGACCGAAGCCCCCCTCAGTGATGCCGGACGCGGACCGCGCCGATGCTCGGAAGCGGCACCTCGATGCTCCGCACCGGGGACGCGCCGCACTCCAGCGGCAGCACGTCGATGCGTGGCGATCCCGTGCCGCAGCCGGCCGCGGCGCCGGCGTAGAGCATGCCGTGCGAGACCGTGAACGTGGCGTGGTTGGCGTAGGATCCGGTGCACGAGCCGAGAGCGCAGAACTGCTGCCGGCTCGCGTCGCTCAACCACGTGAAACCGCCGTGGTTGTCGCCCACGACCATCGCGCCTCCCGGGGTGACCTCGACGTCCACGAGGTTCGTGTCGACCGCCGGCGTGGCGACCAGCTCGATCAGCGTGCAGCTCGGGACGTCGATCACGGCGACGCGCTTCGGCCCCGCATCCGGAGCGTATTCGGTGACGTAGGCCACGTCGTCGGCGTCGAGCGCCAGCCGGGCGCCCTCGAAGCTCGACCCGACCGCCGCATCGATGTCGCAGCAGTGGATCGTCTCGCCGGTCTCGGGATCGATCTCGAGCAGCCAGTTGATCGACCCGCTCACCCAGCCGCCGAGCGCCACGAGCGTGCCGCGGCGCGTGACCTCGAGGTCGCGGATGCCGGACCCGGTGGGATCGCCCGCACACGAGAGATCGACCGGGAAGGTGCGCACGAAGCGGTCGTCGCGATCGAACTCGGTGATCGTCGTCGTGGCCACGTCGACCACGAAGAGGTGTCCCTCCCGATCGAGCGCGATCGGACGCCCGGCACCGCTCGGCTGCCAGGTCGGCCGCGTGAGCGTGCGTTTCACGACGCCACTCGCGAGGTCCAGCACCAGGACCACGGGGGGATCCTCCGTCGCCACGATGAGTTCTTCGCTCGGGTCGTGGGCGACCGGGAGCGCGACGAGATGGGACGCGTCCTGCAGCTCGAATGCCGCCTGCCACTGCGCGGACACCGACGGCACGAACGCACACGCGGCACATGCAAGGCTCGCGAACGACTTGATCACGGGACATCTCCTGGAGGGAAGCGGCGCCCGCGCCCTGCGAGCGCCGTACCGCTGCAATCGCGAACGACCCGCCGTGCGTGCGGTGCTGCGGTCAGCCGTTTCCCCGAACCGCGCCCTGAATGTCCGTTCCCTTCACCAGGGACGGCGATCGCCTTGCCCTCGACGAGGGCCACTGCCTAGCCTCGGCCACATCCCGGGAGACGGCCGATGGCGCACGACGACGAGGGGCTCGATCGACGCGACACTCGCGCCCTCCTGCAGCTCTACCTCGCGGGGGACGCGGCCGGCGCGAACCGGCTCTTCGAGCGCCACCGCGACACATTGCTCGAGGCCGCGCAGCGTCATCCCCTCGCTCGCGCGATGGACGGACGACAGTCGGCCGAGGACCTGGTGGACGAGACGTTCCTGCGAGCGCTGTCGAGCGGCTTCTTCGAGCGCTTCGAGCCGCGCGGGAAGGGCGCGCTGCGCGGCGCGCTGCTGACCATCCTCGAGCGGGTCGTGGTCGACGAGTGGCGCAGACGCAAGACCGCCAAGCGCGGCGGACGCGAGCGCATCGTCGGACTCGTGACGTCGACGGACGCCGCCGATCCGTCCCGTGCCGCACCGGCCGGGCGCGAGCCCACGCCCACCTCGTCCGCCCGGGCGCGCGAGTGGCTGGCGCGCTGCGAACACATCCTCACACCCCGCGAGTGGGACGTCTGGTGTCTCGTCGAGGTCGAAGGACTGACCCCGGGCGAGGTCGCCGCGGAGCGGGACGAACCGGCGGCCACGATCCGAGGGGTGCTGCGCCGCGCTCGCGAACGGCTGTTCGAGACCTTCGGCGCTGCGCCCGCCGACGACTCCGCGAGATGACCGAGGACCCCGTCCTGTCCGCGATCCTCGACTGCCTCGATCGGGGCGAGACGCCCTCGGCCGACGATCTCGACGCGCGCTTCCCGGACGAGCACGAGACCGTCGCGCGCCACCTCCGCGTCCTGCACGCGTACCGGCAGATGCGGTCGATCGTGCGTGGCCACGACGGGCACTCCCCGAACCTCGCGGCGGGACGTCGGCTGGGCGACTTCGAGGTCGTGGGTCCCCACGCCCGCGGAGGCATGGGGAGCGTGTACCTCGCGCGACAGACCTCGTTGGGCTCGCGCCTCGTGGCGCTGAAGGCCATGTCGGCCCTGGGATGCAGCGCGTCCGATCGCGAACGCTTCCACCGCGAGGCTCTCGCGGTGGCCTCCCTCCAGCACCCTCGCCTGGCCGAGGTCCACGGCTTCGGCGAGGAGGACGACGTGCTCTACTTCGCCATGCGCTACGTGCGCGGTCCGACGCTGCGCGAGGTCATCGCACGGCACGGGCGTCCCGCGGACCATGCCGCGCGGCTCGCGTTCGTGGGCTGGGCGGCCGACGTCGCGAGCGCCCTGGGGCTCGCCCATCGTCGGGGCATGGTCCACCGCGACGTGAAGCCGGACAACATCGTGATCGAGGACGAGGCGTGGCGGCTCGCGTCCACCCACGACCACACGCGACTCCCCCGCGGGCCGGCGACGCTGGTCGACTTCGGTCTCGCTCGCGAGGTCGAGCGCGCGCGAACGGAGCTCACGACGGTCCACCGGGCGACGATCGAGTACGCCGCGCCCGAGCAACTCCTGCTGCGCCACGTCGACCCTCGCAGCGACGTGTTCTCGCTGGGAGTCACCCTGCACGACGCCCTGTGCGGAAGACTCCCCCATGCGGGTGACCGCGCGCGTCCGCGTCCCGAGGCCACCACCCAGCTGAAACCCCTGCGCGAGGAGGTGCGCGACGTCGATCCGGACCTCGACGCCGTGGTCGGCAAGGCCCTCGAGCACCACGTGTCGGACCGCTACCCAGACGGCGACGCCTTCGAGGCGGACCTGCGAGCGCTGCTCGACGGTCGCGCGGTGAGCGCCGCGCGCTCTCCGCTGATCCGGCGCGTGCGCCGCTTCGCGCGCGAACGCCCCGTGCTGCTGCTGCGCCGCATCCTCGGCGGGACGCTGCTGCTGGTCGTCCTCGTGCTGCTCGCCGCGGTGACGCTGGGGGTCGTCGACGCGGGCCGCCGCGCCGCCATCGCCGCCCGCGACGGCCAGGTGCTCCAGCTCGTCGATGGCGTCCGGCGCCTTCCGGCCTTCGACCTGCCGTTCGTCGACGAGGACGTCCTCGCGTTCGCGCGAAGGCTGCGCGAGCGCGCTCCCGGTGACCCGCTGGTCGCCCTCGCCGACGCGGCCCTCCGCGGCGACGAGATCGGGGCTCTGCGGCAGGCCTCGACCGCACTCGCCCTCGAGGGCGCCCCACGGGCGAACGTCGCACTGGCCTTCCTGCGCGGCCGCCTCGAACGGACCTTGGTCCCCGTCGCGACGGACGACGAAGTCGCCGCACGCTCCGCGCGAGCCTCGGCCGATGCCACCTGGACCGAAGCCTCCCGGCTGGCCGTCGACTTCGAGTCCGACGACGCCGTCCCCTTCCCGACCGGATCGTTGACCGACCTCGCCCGTCGCGCGCTGGATGCCGACGCGCTGCCCCCGCGGACCCGCGCTCTCTCACGGACCGTGCTCTCGGCGTGGGGAGACGCGCGAGACCTCGAGACGATCGTCGAGCACGGCCTGCTCGAACCGATCGGGTCCGACGGCTTCCGACAGTCGATGTCCGTGGCGGCGCGCATCACACGACGGCTGCTGCGCACGGGACGGACCGACACGCTGGCCGCCGAGCGGCTCGAGGAACTGCTCGCGGAGCTCACCCCCGCGATCGTCGAGGCCCTCTCCGACCCCGACGCACTCCGGTCGTTCGACGCGCGCCGGACGAGCCTGCTGCTCGCGTCGCTCCTGGCCGTCTGCGCCCGCGCGCACGGTGGGTCACGGGCACTCGAGGGCCTGCTGCGATCGCCGGCCGGAGCGATCGACGATCTGCTCCCCGTGGCCGGTGCGCTCGGGTCGACCGACCTGCTCGAGGCGCGCATCCCCGCGGTCTTCGGGGAGGCGGAGCGCGAGCGGGTCACGCCTCTGGGCGTGGCGCTGGGGATGCTGGGCGACGGGCCGCTCATCGAGGACGTCGCGCGACGGCTGGAACGGTCGCCCGCTCTCGCGCCCTCCACGGTCGACGACTTCCGACGCAAGGTCGACGCGGCGCACGAGCTCGCGCGTGGCGTCGATCCCGAATCGCGACCTGACGAGGACACGCGCCTCGACACCTCGCGCGCCCCGTTGCTGCAGGTCCCACTGCACCCCGACCCGCTCGCGGCCTGCGACCTCGACCCGGGCTTGCGCGAGCGCGGCTGGACGGTGTCCGACGCCGCCGCCGCCTGGGTCTTCGGGTGTGTTCCCCCCTGCCGCGTCGGGACGGCCGGCGACCCGCTGTTGAGCGGAGCCTCGCTCGAGGCGGACGGCACCGCGCAGGATCCGGTCGGCTACGTGCGCATGGGACGCTTCGGCATGTCGTCGCTGACCCTTCCGTTCACCGGCCCCCCCGCCGAGCGCCTGCGCGCCTGGACGATCCGCATCCACGCGCAGCAGGGCGCGCGTCAGGACCTCCCGTTCCAGGGAGAGGTGCTGCTGCGCGTCCTGCTCGACGGAGAACGCGTCGTGGACGGCCTCCTGGTGGACGACGACGTCCCGGGCCTGGTCGCGTTCGATGTGCGACCCGAGCGCATCCACCCGGGAGCACGACACACGCTGCGCATCGAACTCGACCGCGCCTCGACCACCACCGTGCGCCTGCAGGCGCTGGCGATCGTCCCGCGGACGATCCCGTAGCCGCCCGTCGGGCGGTCGGACGCCGATGCGGTGCGAGCGCCGTCCGGTGCGCTCCCGCGCCCGCGATCACGACGCGTCGCCGCTCCACTCGAAGGCCAGGCGCGCTTCGGCGCGCAGGCGCTTGAGGCCGTGCTCGGCGCGCTGGGCCGTACCGCGGTCGTCGAACGGGCCCCAGGTCGCGACGAGCTCCCAGGGACGGCCGCCGCGGGTGGACTTGGCGCCGCCGCGCAGCTCGCCGTTGTGCTGGCGCAGGCGGCGCTCGGCATCGGTCGCGATGCCCGCGTAGGTCGCGCCGTGGCGCTGCGAGCGCAGCAGGTACAGCGTCCAGGTCATGGGAGGCCACGGTACGCGGCGCGGAACCCGGGTTCCACGCCAGTGCCGGTGCGCCCGCTGGACCACGCGCGGGGCGTCGTCCATCCTGCTCGGCATGAGCACGCCGACCGATCCCGACTCGCGGCCAGGGCCCGCCACGACGCCCGATCCACCGTACTGGGCCGTGATCTTCAGCAGTCGCCTGGGCGACGATCAGGCCGGCTACGACGCCGCCGCGGCGCGCATGCTCGAGCTGGCGCGCGTCCAGGCGGGCTTCCTGGGGGTCGAGAGCGCGCGCGGCGCCGACGGCCTCGGCCTGACGGTCTCCTACTGGACCGACCGCGCCGCCGTCGCGTCCTGGCGCGCGCACGCGGAACACGCCCTGGTGCGCGAACAGGGCGTCTCGCGCTGGTACATGCGCTATCGCCTGCGCGTGGCCCTCGTCGAGCACGAGTCGGTCTTCGAGCGCGACTGACGGCCTTCGGCCTGCGCGAGGACGACCTGAGCGTCAGGCGCGAAAGGTGCCGATACGTCTGCTAGGGTCATCCCCGAGGCCCACCGCAGGGTCGTCCACTCGCCGAAGGTTCCCCGATGAACACTCGCATCCGCTTCTCGCTCGTGCTGTCGCTGCTGTGCCTGACGCCCGCCTCGCTGTCGGCCCAGGGCGCCGCCATCACCGGCTTGAGCCTGAGCGAGGGCACCCTCGGCACGGTGCTCGACATCCTCGGGTCGGGCTTCGGCCAGAAGAAGCCCAAGGTGTTCCTCTCGACGCTCACGGGCGAGAAGGTCAAGAAGACCTCGGTCAAGGTCGTGTCCAACGACGAGGGAGGCGGCACGACCACGATCCTGATCAAGAAGGCACTGCTGGGCACCTTCAAGCTCATGCTGCAACCGAAGGGCGGCGACCCGGTGCTCTCCGACGACACCTTCGAGATCGTCGGGCCCACGGTGCAGGACGTCTCCCCCGGCGAGGCCGAGGTGAAGGGACTCGTCACGCTGACGGTGGCCCAGGCGAGCAGCAAGAAGGGCAAGGTCACGCTGGGCGGACTCAAGGCCAAGGTCGTCTCGCAGACCGCGAACGAAGGCGTCACGCCGACGAGCACCGTGGTCGTGAAGCTGCCGTCGACGCTCGCCACCGGAACCTGGGAGGTCACCTTCGCGAACAAGGTCGGGCAGGACACCGCGCACCAGGCCGTATCGGTCTCCGGCGCCAAGAAGGAGAAGCTGCCCAAGCCGCGCATGTCGGCCGCCGTCGACGACTCCACGTTCGTCTCGAAGGGCAAGAAGGTGGACGCCACGCTCGCCGACGGCGTGCTCACGATCTCGGGCGTCGGCAAGTTCGACGGAGCCACCGGCACGCTGCGCCTCGGACTGCCCGACAGCGCGGCCACCGACGACCTGCCGGCGCAGTACGTCGCCGATCCCGCCGCGCTGACGTTCGAGACGGTCGACAAGTCCGACGTGTCCACCGTCTGGACCGCCGACGACGACGGGTTCACGATCTACGTGAACGTGCGCGTGGGCTCGCTCGTGGCCGGCTCGTTCGAGGGCACGCTGCTGCGGACGTCCGGCGAGGCCGATCCCGAGACGCGGGTCGTCGAGGGCAGCTTCATCGGCGAACTGATCGTCGAGAGCTGAGCGCACGAGCGGCCGGGACGGCGTCGACCCGTGCACCCGGGAGTGCATTCGGGGTGCTTCCCTGTGGCCCGAGCATGACGGGCTCCCCGCGCCCCCGAGGGGCGCGTCATACTGCGGGCCCGCGATCGTCGGCGATCGCGGCGTCCCGAACCGGTCCGTTCCCCCGCAAGACATCCAGGCACACCATGCAGACACTCCGCTCGTTCGCGCTCGCGCTGCTCGCCGGCGGCGCGCTGATGCCCGCCGTCCCCGCCCTCACAGCCCCGGCCGAAGAGGCCAAGTCGGACTACCCGCCCTTCGAGAAGGTCGTCGACGGTCTCGAGAAGGTCGTCTCGACGACCGACGGCAGCACGCCGCTCTACGACCTGTACGCCGACACGCAGAAGGGCAAGCTGCTCGCGGTGCTGCCGAACGGCTTCGCCGACCAGTTGCTGATGATCGCCTGCACCGTCTCGGGCGGACACCCCGAGGCCGGCGTGATGGGCCCGACGTACTACGTGAAGTGGCGTCAGATCGGCAAGCAGCTCGCGCTCGTCGCACCGAACCTGTCGGTGCGCACCGAGGGCGGCAAGCAGGCCGAGGAGTCGGTCGGCGAGCTGTTCACCGGACGCGTGCTGCTGTCGATGCCGATCGTGGGCATGGCCCCCGGCAACCGTCCCGTGTTCGACTTCGGCGCGATGGCCACGCAGAAGGTGATGAGCTTCTTCGACCCGCGCGCCCCCGGGGGCTACGGGCCGTCGATGGCGCCGCTCGACGTCTCGCTCGCCACTCTCACCAAGGCCAAGGCGTTCCCGCACAACGTCGTCGTCGAGTACGAGGCGCCGCGTGTCGACGGACAGCTCGTGCGCGTGGCGTACTCGCTCGGCAAGCTCGAAGGCAGCCCGGGCTTCAAGCCGCGCGTGGCCGATGCGCGCGTGGGCTTCTTCTACGACTGGTACCTCGACTACGCCAAGCAGAGCGCCGACGAGGTGGCGCAGCGCTACATCTCGCGCTGGAACCTCGAGAAGGCCGACCCCTCGCTGGCGATGAGCCCCGTCAAGCAGCCGGTCACGTGGTACATCGAGCACACCACGCCGATCCGCTACCGGCGCTACGTGCGCGACGGCATCCTGATGTGGAACAAGGCCTTCGAGAAGCTCGGCCTGCTCGGCGCGATGGAGGTCTTCCAGCAGGACTCCGACACCGGCGCCCACATGGACAAGGACCCCGAGGACGCGCGCTACAACTTCTTCCGCTGGAACACGAGCGACGAGGGCTACGCCATCGGCCCGAGCCGCACGAACCCGCTGACGGGCGAGATCCTCGACGCCGACATCGTCTGGAACCAGGGCCTCACCCGCGGCGTGCGCGGCGGCTTCGCGAACCTGACCGAGGAGCTCGGCCAGGAGACCTTCGCGCCCGAGACGCTGGCGTTCTTCGAGCAGCACCCGAGCTGGGATCCGCGCCTGCGCCTGTCCGACGCCGCCACGCGTGAGCAGCTCGTGCGCCGGCTCGGCGCCGAGGCGGCCGACGCGGTCGCACTCGACCTGCACGACGCAGAGCATCCCTGGACGATGGGTGCGCGCGATCGCACGAACCAGGCCTGCCGCATCGGCAACCGCCTGTCGATGGACATCGGGCTCGCCGCCGCCGCGTTCGACACGGGTCTGCTGGCCGCGTCCGACGGGCCCTCGCTCGACGGCGTGCCCGAGGAGTTCCTCGGACCGATGATCCGCTACATCGCGGCGCACGAGGTGGGACACACGCTGGGCCTGCAGCACAACATGGCCGCGTCGACGTACCACACCCTGGGCGAGCTGAACTCCGAGGGCTTCGAGGGTCCCACGATCGCCTCGGTGATGGACTACGCCGCGCCGAACATCAACTACGAGAACGGTCCGGTGCAGGGTCCGTACGCCACGCCGTGCGTGGGACCGTACGACGACTGGGCCATCCGCTTCGGCTACGGCCCCGAGTCCGAGCGCGACGAGGTGCTGTCGGAGGTGAGCAAGCCCGAGCACGTGTACGTGAGCCAGATCGCCATGTCGACGGGCAGCGACCCGCGCAACATGACCTGGGACCTGGGCGCGCACAACCTCGACTTCTGCGAGTCGCGCCTGAAGCTCGTGGGCGAGCTGCGCGGCAAGCTCATCGACGAGATCGTCCAGAAGGGCGACTCGTGGTCGAAGCTGCGGCGGCGCTACGCGTCGCTGCTGGGCACCCACGTCCAGGCCCTGTTCGCCGCCTCCAAGTGGATCGGCGGCGCGTACGAGAACCAGGACTTCAAGGGCGACCCGGGTGACCGCGCGCCGATCGAGGACGTGGCGCCGGCCGACCAGCGGCACGCGCTGAAGCTCATCGTCGACCACGCCTTCCGCGACGAGGCCTTCGGACTCACGCCCGAGCTCGTGCGCCACATGGGCAAGGAGTACTGGTGGGATCCGTCCGGAGAGGACGAGCTCATGGACGACGCGAGCTTCACCGTGCACGAGGCGGTGGGCGGCGTCCAGGCGCTGGGACTGTCGCTGCTCCTGAACCCGACCACGCTGCGGCGCGTGTACGACGCCGAGTACCGCGCCGGAGAAGACGGCGACGCGCTCACCGTGGCCGAGATCGTGAAGTCCGTCACCGCCGCCGTATGGGACGGCCCGACGAGCAGCTTCCGCCGCAACCTGCAGCGCGAGCACGTCGAGCGCCTGATCGACCTGGCCCTGCTGGGCGACACGTCCAGCCCGGTCCTGCGCACGATCGGCTCGCTGGCCACCGAGGAGCTGCGCGGCATCGACGCGCGCGCCAGCAAGGGCGGCGGCGACGCGTACACGAAGGCGCACCTGGCCGACGTCCACGCGCGCATCACCAAGGCCCTCGACGCGGCCTACGTGATCGAGCGCTGACGCGCGGCGCCGAGGCGCGGCAGGCACGCGGCCGCGGACGGGGGCTCCCGTCCGCGGCCACGGTCGCCTAGCCGCTCTTCGCGCGGCGCTCCACCTGGTCGAGGTAGTCCTGCACGCTCTGGCGCGGCTGGAGCGTCTGGGCGCGGCGCAGCATCGGCAGCGCCTCGGCGTACTTGCCCTGGCCCACGAGCAGCTGCGCGTGGCGCACGTTCGCGTCGGCCTCGAAGTCGGGCAGCGCCGCGGCGCGCTCGTAGTAGAAGCCGGCCTGCTCGGCGTCGCCGAGGGTCTTGGCGTGGTCGCCGAGCAGCAGCAGTGCGTCGCCGTCGAGCGGGTCGAGGTCGAGGATCTCCTGCAGGACGGCGACCTCCTCGTCGCCGGCGCCACGGGCCACGGCCAGGCGCGAGCGCAGCTTGAGCACGTCCTTGCGCTCGCCGACGTCGAGCGCGTCACCCTCGGCCGACTCGATCGCGTCGAGCAGCCGCGCGGTCTCGTCGGTCGCGCCGCGCACGGCGAGCACCTGCGCCGCCTGCAACGGTCGCCGCACGTCGTGCGATCCCTCGAGGGCCAACGCGCGTACGTAGGCGTCGACGGCCATCTCGAACAGCTCGGCGTGGACGTAGATGTCGCCCAGCGTGTTCAGGCTGGCGACGCTCGACCTGCCGAGCTTGTCGACGAACTCGAAGTCCTCGGCCGCGTCGAGCAGGCGCTCGAGGCCGATGTAGGCGTTGGCCTGCAGCAGCCACAGGTCGGACTGCTCCGGGTGCCGGGCGATGAGCGTCTCGCACAGCGAGGCCGCGTCGGCGAAGCGTTCCTGCTTGAAGAGGCTGCGCGCGAGTCCGAGCTGCCAGTCGAGGGACGACGGCTCGAGCAGGTTCGCCATGCGGTAGGCCGACTCGGCCGAGACCGCGTTCTCGACGTTCAGGTAGGCGAAGCCCAGCAGTCCATAGGTCACCGCGTCGACGCCGCCGAGTTCGATCACGTGCGTGAGCGCCTCGAGCCCGCGGTCGTAGTCGCCCTGCCGCACGCGGATCAGGCCCAGGTTCTTCCACGCCCGGCGGTAGCGCGGCTCCTTGTCGACGGCCACCTCGTAGGCCTCGGCGGCGCGGTCGTACTCGACGCGCTCGAACCAGATGTTGCCCACGATGTAGTCGAAGACGGCGCTGGCCGCCTCTCCGCGGTGCTTCTCGAGCAGCGCCAGGGCCTCGTCCTGTTCGTCGGCGGCCTGCAGGTCGAGCACCTTCTGGACGTGTCCGATCTCGACGCTCGTGAGCCGCGGCTCGATGTCGCTCACGGCCTTGTAGCTCTCGACGAACTCACGTTGGAAGTCCGGGTCGTTCCAGAGCGCGAGCTCGGCCGGCGCGAGGTGCCGCAGTCCGTTCTCCTCGACCTCGTCGGCGGCCGAATCCTCGACCACCGTGGTCGACGGGACGCCGCCGGACTCGGACGGAGCGGCGTCGGACGCCGGCGTCCCGGACTCGACGCGCGGCACGGCGGGCACGGCGCGCGCCGCATCGTCCTGCGTCGACGCGCAGGCGCACAGCAGCGCCACGGGCAGGCACACGACGGACATCGCACGGGACATGGTCTTCACGGGTCTTCTCACAGGACTTCGGTTCAGCTCTTCGGGAACGAGATCGGGTAGCGCACGCGCGTGCGCACCGCCTTGCCGGCGCGCTTGCCCGGCTCGAAGCGCCACTGCTTGACGGCGTTGAGCGTCGGCGCGTCGAAGACGGGATCGGTCGACTTCTGCACGCGGGGATCCTGCACGCGGCCCTCGGGATCGACGACGAACAGGACGTAGACGGTGCCGGGCGCGTGCTCGCGCACCTTCGAGCTGAGCACGGGACTCGGCTGGTGCACGGGCCGCGGCGGCTGGTCGAGGTCGTCGATGGCGAACAGCTCGTCGACGTCTCCGCCGGCCGCTCCCACTCCGCCGAGCTTCACGGCGAAGTCGCCGGCCATCCAGCCGTCGCTGAAGCCGGGGTTGAGCGCCAGCTCGAGCTGCGACAGGTCGAGCGGCGGCGCCTCGTCGGCGAGCTGCGGCGGCTCGGGCTCGGACTCCTCTTCTTTCTGCGGCTCCTCCTCGGGAGGCGGCGGCGGAGGCGGCACGTCGGCCGTCTCGACCGAGCGCACGAGCTGGTCGTTCTGCGGCGGCTCGTTGATGGCCTGGATCATCGGCAGCACCAGGAAGAACGCCGTGGTGAACGCCGCCGCGCCGACCACCACGATCGCCTGCTGCGCGAGGGCCGCGGGCCACGAGGTCTTGACGTGATGACGCATGCGACCGCTCCTCAGCCCGCGGCCTTGCGGGTGGCGACCGAGACCTTCGTGGCGCCGGCGAGCTTGGCCTCGTCGATCACGCGCACGAGCAGCCCCGACTGCGACGAGGCGTCGGCCTGGATGATCACCGGCAGGTCCTCCTTCGCGATCAGGCGCTTGACGATGGCCTGCACGCCGCCGACGCCGACGTCACGTCCGCCGTAGACCACGGCGCCCTTGTCGGTGATCGCGATCAGGATGCTGGTCTTCTCGAGGCGCGCGGCCGAGGCCGCCTGGGGCTTGTCGACCTCGACGCCGGTCTCCTCGACGAACGTCGTGGTCACGATGAAGAAGATCAGCAGGATGAACACGCAGTCCATCAGCGGACTGATGTCGATGCTCGTCTCGACCTCGTCGTTCGCCGCCGAGTCGCGGAACTTGCCCATGTCTCGTCCTCCTCGTCGTGTGCGTCAGGCCGCCTGCCGCGCGCGTGACCGGCGCTTCTGCAGATGGCGGTGGAGCTTCTGGTTGCAGACCGTCTCGAGGTGCGCGAGGAACGCCTTGTAGCGTTCCGACTTGCGCACGAGCTGGTACTGCAGGAACAGGCCGGGCAGCGCGATCACGAGCCCGGTCTCGGTGGTCACGAGCGCCTCGGAGATGCCGTCCGCCACGAGCAGCATGGTCTTCTCGCCGCCCGAACCCGAGGCCAGCGCGGAGAACGTCGAGAGCATGCCGGTCACGGTGCCGAGCAGTCCCACGAGCGGCGCGGCGCTCACGCAGATGCGCATCACGCGCAGGTCGCGCTCGAACGGGACGGTCTCGGTCACGCGCAGCTGCGCGAACGACTCGCTCGTCTGCTCGATCGACTCGTTGCCGGTGACGAAGTCGAGCAGCTCGCCGATCGGTCCCGTGCGCTCGGCCGGGTGGTCGATCCAGTGGCGCCAACGGTGCTCGGGGACGGTCTCGAAGCCCTTCGCACGCAGGCGCAGCCAGACGTGGATGCCGAGCCCGAAGACCACGAAGGCGATGATCGCGATGGGCGGCATGGCCCAGCCGCCGGACGACCAGATCTCGGTGGCGTGGTCCCACAGGTCGGTGAAGCGTTCCAGCAGGGCGTCCATGATGGTGTCCTCGCGAGAGGGCGCGCGGACGCGTCCCCCCGATGTGGGTCAGGCCCGGGTGAGCTCGTCTTCGTGCCGCACGCGCGCGGCCTTCGGAGCGAGCAGGTCGGTGAGCGCCTCGCGCACCTGGTCGCGCACCGACTCGCGGTCGTCCTCGAGCAGCAGCTCGCCGTCGTCGCGCCCGTCGTCGGACGGCCCGTGTCCACCGTGGCCGTCGTCGCGCCGGAACGGCGACTTGCCGATCTGGTTCACGAGCGCCACCGCGGCGCCCTCCATCTGCGACACGACGCCGCGCGCCTTGCGCGACAGGAAGGCGTGCAGCAGCAGCGACGGGATGGCCACGATCAGGCCGAACTCGGTGGTGATGAGCGCCTCGGAGATGCCTCCCGAGAGCGACTTCACGTCGCCCGAGCCGAACACCGTGATGAGCTTGAAGGTGTTGATGATGCCGGTCACGGTGCCGAGCAGGCCGAGCAGCGGGGCCGACGCGGCGCAGATGGCCACGAACGGCAGCAGCCGGTCGAGCTTGAGGCGCGTGGTGAAGACCTGTTCGTACATCACCTCCTCGATCAGGTCCTTGGGCTCGCGGATGTGCTCGACGCCGACGGCGAGCATGCGTCCCACGGGACCCTTGATCGCGGCCGCGCGCTCCCTCGCTCCCTGCTCGTCGTGCGCCTCGACGGCGTCGAGCAGCGCGTCGATGCTCTGCTGGCGCGGCTTGCGCAGCGCGACCATCGAGAGCCACTTGAAGAGCACGACCAGCAACGCCGCGCCCGCCATGACGAAGATCGGGATCATCACCGGGCCGCCCTTCTTGACGTGCTCGACGAAGGTCTCCTCGGTGGCCTCGATCTTGTGCGCGTCGCCCAGCGTCGGGTCGAGCGGGAACTCGCCGACGCCGGTCTCGATCAGGCGCGAGGCCGAGGCCCCGTCCTCGGGGCGCGAGAACGGGATGATCGTGGGCTCGAGCGATCCCAGACGCTGCTCGGCGGTGCCGACGTCGCTGCCGTCCTGCGAACGGAACAGCGCGGCCGGGCCCACGAGCACGAACGTGCCGTGGTCGACGAGCCCGCTGGGGTCGACCGCGGTGCCGTCGAAGCGCGTGCCGCCCAGCGCGTCGAGCAGCCGGTCGAGCGAGGTCGAGACCAGCTCGGCCTGGACGGCGAACAGGTCCTGCTGCGAGAGGCCCTCGTTCTCCTGGGCCAGCTTGGCCTTCTCGAGCACCGCCTCGTAGCGCTGCAGCTCGGCGATGTGCAGGCGCGACTCGAAGTTGCGTCCGTACTCGCCCAGCAGGTTCGAGAGGTAGCTGGCCTCGTCCTGCCGGCTCTTGATCTCCGACTTCAGGTTGCTGAGGTCGAGCGTGCTCGTGTCGAGCGAACGCGAGACCTGCTGGTACTCCTGACGCACCGAGCTCAGCTGCGCCTCGAGCTCCGAGAGACGGCGTCCGAGCGGGATGCGCTCGGCGGCCATCGCGTCGCGCAGCCGGTCGAGTTCGGCCAGGCTCTCGGCCAGGTCGCGCTGCACGGTCGACGTGGCCGCGTCGAAGCGGTCGGCAGGCAGGGACGGGACGCTCGCGGCGTCCTGCACGGAGGCAGTGTCCGGGGACGTCGCGGCGTCCTGTGCGAACGCGGCGGGAGCCGTCAGCCAGGCTGCGGCGCACGCGAGGGCGGCGGCGTACATGCGCTTCGTCATGGGATCAGTTCCCTTCCGTGACGTCGACGGGCAGCGACACGAAGTCGGCCACCTCTTCGCTCTGCAGGATGCTCACGGCGCGCAGCACGGCCGGCGCGAGGGCGTCGGCGGGCGTCCACGTCCAGCCGGCGTCGGTGGCGGTGCCGTAGCCGGCGACGCGGCCGTTCACGCTGGCGTAGTAGCCCTGCCCGATGCCGACGTAGAGGGCCGTGACCTCGGCCGCGGTGCCGTCGTCGAAACTGCGCACCTCGCTCGTGACGGTGATGGCGCGGTTGAACTTGTCGACCTCGTTCAGGATGCCGATCACGTTCTGGAAGCGCTGCGAGAGCGAGAGCTTCGAGTCGCCGTCGTCCCCCGGGAGCTGCTGCGTGAGCGGCTTGACCTTCTCGACGATCGGGTCGGGCAGGCGCGCGATGAGCCGGCGCGTGCGCGCCTCGAGCGTGACGATGGCCTCGTCGAGCGCCGTCGAGGCCTCCTGCAGCTTCCGGTTCTCGGCCGACAGCTCGAGCTTCTTGGCGTCGGCCTCGGCGATGCTGCCCTGCGTGTCGTCGATCTTCTGCCGGAACGAGTCGATCTCGCGCTGGACGACGTCGATGCGCTCCTCGAGCATCTCGCGCCCGAGCGCCCAGTCGCGCTTCTCCTGCGAGATGACGCGACGCGTCTCGACCCACTTCTCGAGCGCCGCCCGCGTCACGCCGAGATCGGTCACCTCGTCGCCCGGCGTGGCGTGCCCGGAGAGAAGCGCGAAGGTCGCGGCCAGCGTGAGGGTCGAGGCGGCGCGTCGGCGCCGCCGTCCGGCGCGCCCTGCGCGCTCCGCGTCGGCGGCCTGTCGCCGCCCTGCCCGATGATCGTCGATGGCCATCTGTCGTCTCCCGGATGGGACGTGCTGGAGGTGTGTCGTGGTCAGAAGCGCCCCGAGAGCGCGATCGAGAACTCGCGCCCGCGGGTGTACGAGGTGTGGGTCACGTCGCCGCCGGTGAAGTCGGAGCGGTAGACCTCCTCGATGCGCGGGTTGGTCAGGTTCTTCGCCTGGAACTCGAGCTTCGTGCGCTCGGAGAGCTCCTGCGAGACCCCGAAGTTGAGCGTCCCGTACTCCTTGGCGTAGATGTTCGGGACGAAGTTGCCGTTCGCGACGTTCGCGCCCGCCACGAGCGTGTCGCCCTTGACGGTGTAGAAGAGCGAGAACGCGGTGCCCGTCGCCGGGACGTCGAAGGTGCAGTACAGGTTGTAGAGGTGCTCGGGAGCGCCCGTCATGTCGCGGTGCTCGATCGGCGTCGCGACCCCCGGGTCGTTGAAGGCGTCGATCTCGCTCTGCGGGAGGTCGACGACCGAGTCGATGAGCGTCGCGTTGGCGCCCACCCCGAGACCCTCGAGGCTCTCGGTGAAGTGGCCCAGGTCGTGACGCGTCTCGAACTCGTAGCCGGTGAGCTGGCCGCTCGGGTAGTTCACCGGCGTGGTGAAGGTGAAGTCGGCGAAGCGCTGGACGTACTCGATCGGGTCCTCGATGTCCTTCCGGAACCACGAGACCGAGAACAGGCCCTTCTCGTACGGCACCCAGTCGGCACGCACGTCGTAGTTCTTCAGCGAGCTCATGGTGAGGTCGGGGTTGCCGATGAAGATCGGTCCGCCCAGGAACTCCGACTGCAGGATCGGCGTGAGCTCCTTGAAGGTCTGGCGCGCCACGGTCTCGCTGTACGACGTGCGCAGCGTGACCGAGTCGCTCGCCTGGTAGACGAGTCCCACGGCGGGCAGCACGTCGCGCCGCTCGAACGAGGCGTCGGCGGCCGGGTCGCCCGGGTCGAGCGCCACGGGCGAGGTGGCTCCCGGCGGGAACCAGGTCGCGTCGGCCTCGGGATCGTTGCGGATCTCGAGCGCCGTGCGCTCGACGCGCGCGCCGCCGATGAGCTGCAGGTCGTCGTCGAGCGGCACGTCGAACATGCCGTACCAGGCCGAGATCTGCTGGTCGCCGCGGTAGTCGACGTCCGTCTGCGACGCGGTGACGGGGTGGTTCTCGAGGCCGAAGACCTGGCTCCACGGCTCGTCGAAGCCGCCCTGGTAGTTCAGTCCGGTCTCGTTGAAGTTGCTGAACGTGTCCTGGTTGTAGGTGCGGCGCGTGTGGTCCTCGAAGAGACCGAACTTGAGCGATCCCTTGCTCTCGTCGTCGTTCACGAAGGGCAGCTCGAGATCGACGGCGTACTGGTCGCTCTTCTCCTCGATGCGCTTCCAGATGCGCTGCAGGTTGCCGATCGTGAACAACGCGGCCGGCTTGAACGGCAGCCAGGTCTCCGGCGAGGTGTACGGCGGCAGGAACGGTCCCTGCCCCGGGTGGAACGACTCGGGCAGCCAGAGCGCGCCGAACTGACGCTTGTCGGGCTGGTCGAGCAGGGCCGAGCTCTTCGAGGCGCGCCACTCGAGACGCGGGTTCTCGAATGCGCCGCCGCCCTCCCAGCCGACGTCGATGTCGTGCCGTCCGCGGAGCTGCATCGTCTCGGTCGTGCGCTCGGTGTACTCGAGCGTCTCGGTGCGGATGTACGGCGCGATCGCCAGCTCGTCGGGGGCGTTGCCCGTGCCGGTGGGGTCGTTCGGGTCGTAGCCCGGGAAGAAGTGCTGCTTGCCGCGGGTGTCGATGGCCAGGGTGGCCGTGTCCTCGGCGCTGTGCGTGTAGAGGTAGGTGAGCGAGACGTCGTGGTGTTCGCTCTCGAGGCCGACCGTGCCGAGGCCGCCCCACTTGACCTCCTGCGTGCCCTGCTCGATGTCGAACAGCGCGGTCTTGAAGTCGCCGCCGGTCGACGAACCCTGGATCGTCTCGGGCACGAGCTTTCCGCCCGCGTCCTCGACCCAGTACGAGTCGTTCTTGCCGTCGTCGTGGTAGCTGCTGTCGCGCTCGTAGAAGAGGCTCGCGAAGCCGCCCAGGCGCAGGCCGTCGTCGAGATCGGTCGAGCCGCCCAGGCCCATCGAGAGCTTGTAGTCGACCGGCGCGCGATCACGGGAGACGCCGACCGCGCCGTCCCAGTTGCTGCCGAGCTGGTCGTACTGGATGTCGCGCGACCCGTCGTCGTGCCCGAAGACGGACACGCCGCCGCCCTCGTAGGTGAGGAAGTCGCTGCGTCGCCGGACGTTCGAGTTGTAGCCGACCTGCGACTTGAACTGGAACACCGACTCATCCGGGATGCCGCGCAGGCGCACGTCGACCGCGCCGCCCGACGCGTCGCCCTGCTGGTCGGGCGTGAACGTCTTGCTGACCTGGATGCTCTCGATCACCGTCGACGGGAACTGGTCGAGCTCGACCGCGCGCTTGTCCTCGTCGGCGGTGGGCAGACGCACGCCGTTCATCTGCGAGCTGACGTAGCGGTCGGGCAGTCCCCGGATGACCGCGAACTTGCCCTCCTGCACGGTCGCGCCCGACACGAGCGTGAGCGCACTGGCCGCGTCGCTGGCGCCCGCCTTGCTCATCAGGTCAGCACCGATCGAGTCCATGAACGAGGCGCTCTCGAAGCGCAGCTCGAGCAGCACGGCCTCGGAGCTGCCCGAGAGCGCGAGCGAGTCCTGGACGATGAACTCGGGCATGTCGGTGAACTGGCCCGACAGCCAGGCGTCGACGTCGGTCAGGCGGCCCGCGCTCACCACGACGTCGGAGCGCACCTGGCGCACGTAACCCTCTTTCGAGAAGACGAGCGTGTACTTGCCGGGCGCCACGTCGGGGATGGAGTAGTTGCCCTGCTCGGTGCCGTCGGCCTCCTGGCCGGTCTCGACGACGAGCACCTGCGCGAGCGCGAGCGGCGCCTCGAAGTCCTTGTCGTAGACCACGCCGCGGATCGTGCCTTTCTGGTCCTGTGCGGAACCGTGCGCCGCGACGATCAGCGACAGAATGAGCGTCCACGCTCGGTGTCTCCAGGTCAGCACGGCTGGCGCGTACGCTCCTCGGTCCGTCGGGCAGGGCTTGCAGGCACGGGCACTTCGGCTCCGGACGGACGCGGGCGAACCCGATCGCCGACAGGATCGCGGGATCGTGCCGCCCGTTCGTGACGACCGCGTGAGGATGGCGTGAGATACGCCGGACGTCCCCGGAACAGCCGACCGGCACGACGTCGCGCATGGTCGGTGCGACCCGTGAACACGGCGTGAACATCGCGTGGATTGGACGTGAGGCCGCCGCGCGGCGGCCGACGCGCGCCGACGCAGCACACCGACGAGACTCGCGTTGGCGTCGCGCACGACGTCGCAAACGCTCACATGCATCTCACGCCCGACGCACAGTGGCCCCCTACCGTTCCGCCTCGTGATCCGGACACGACGGAGAGCGGCTCCTCGGACGGATCACCCATTCGCACCTCTCGTCGAAGAGATCCATCCTGTGAGAAGCATCATCAAGGGAACCGCACTCGCCATGGTCGGCGCGGCGTTCATCACCTCCGCCGAGGCCGCGGAGATCCTCGTGTCGAGCAACATCTCGACCTCGACCACCTGGACCGCGAACAACACCTACAACCTCCAGGGCCAGATCTACGTGCTCCCGGGCGCCACGCTGACCATCGAGGCCGGCGTCGTGGTCGCGAGCGATCCGGGCGGCAGCCTCGCGGTCAGCAAGGGCGCGAAGATCTGCGTGCTCGGCAGCCAGACCGACCCGGTCATCATGACCTCGAAGGCCGACGTGGCGACCTGGGCCCCGATGCCCGGCCATCCCACGGGCAAGAACCCGAAGACGGGCACCTGGCGCGAAGCCGCCAACGAGTGGGGCAACCTGACGCTCATGGGTGACGCCTTCATCTCCGAGAACGCGACCGCCGGCAACGTGCCGACGTGCGACCCGGACAACGTCGCGGCCATGGAAGGCCTCGTCGCCGACTTCCCGGGGGACACCAAGGTGCTCTACGGCGGCGGCAACGACGACGACGACAGCGGCACGATCAGCTACCTCTCGCTGCGCTACGGCGGCAAGGTGATCGGCCTCGGCAACGAGCTGAACGGCCTCTCGCTGGGCGGCATCGGTCGCGAGACCGACATCCACCACGTCGACATCATGAACAACGTCGACGACGGCGTGGAGATCTGGGGCGGCACCGCGTGCCTCAGCTACTTCAACATCTGGAACATCGGTGACGACAGCTTCGACATCGACCAGGGCTTCCGCGGCAAGGTGCAGTTCGTCCTGATCGTCCAGGGCTACAGCCTCGACGCGAGCCAGGGCTCGGGCGTCGGCGACAACTGCTTCGAGACCGACGGTGCCGAGGACAGCGACTGGCAGCCGGTCACGACGACGGTGGTCTACAACGCCACCGTCATCGGCCAGCCGATCGACGGCGACCAGGGCACGGCCTGGCGCGACAACGCGCGCGTCCAGTACCGCAACTGCATCTTCATGGACCTGGGCGAGGACCTGGTCAAGTTCGACAACGTCGACGGCGACGGTGCGAACGGCTACGGCTTCAACGGCACCCTCTCGTGGGCCGACACCTGGACCACCGACTGGAACGCCGCCCCGCCCACCGCGAACGACTGCCCGCCCGGCACCTACACCGCGCAGACCAACGGCAAGCTGGCCGAGATCCGCGACAGCGTCTTCTTCCGCAACCTCAAGGGCGGCGGCACGGGCCTCGTGACCGACCCGGCCTACGCCGAGGCCACCGCGCGCGGCGTCTTCGCTCCGGGCAACAACAACGTCTTCATCCCTGGATTCGCCGACGTCGACGCGCCGATCACCTCGATCACGCGCGCCGCCCCGGTGGTCAAGGGCGGCAAGACGATGCTGCAGGTCGTCTCGCTCGACCCCCGTCCGCAGGGTCCGGCCCTCGAGCGTCTGGACGACGCCCTCAAGCCGAACATCTTCTTCGACGGCTGGTACGAGAACGCCGACTACCGCGGCGCGTTCGCCCCCGGTGACACCTGGCTCGACCAGTGGACCGCGTCCTACGCCTTCGGCTTCACGACCACCACGGGTTCGTGGACGAACCCCGGCTGCGATCTCAAGGGCCAGCACGGGCAGGCCCGTCTCATCGGCAGCGGCCACGCCGCCGACGGCGAGCCGGTGCTCATCTCGCTGCACAACGCCAACCCGAACGCCATCGCGGCGCTCTTCCTGAGCGTGGCGGTCGGCGGCGTCCCGGGCATCCCGTTCAAGTTCGGCACGCTCAAGTGGGACGCGCTGCTCTCGCCGATCGTGGTGACCACGCTGCCCGAGGGCAACCTGCCGGTCGCCTTCGCCTGGCCGTCGGGCATCCCGGCCGGCATCGAGCTGTGGGCGCAGTGGGGCATCCAGGATCCGGGCGCTCCGGCCTTCGTCGCCCTGTCGAACGCGGTCTACGCCACGGCGCGCTGACCCCGCAAGACCGACAGCACCTCTGCAAGGCACCCGCGGCCCCCGTCCGACGTCACGTCGGACGGGGGCCGCATCCGTTTGCACCGAGCCCTTTCACCGCGGCTTCACCGAAGCCACACGTCGCCCGACCATCCTCTGCCCCATGACCACACCCAAGATCTCGCACCCGACGGTCGCGGCGGCGCTGTGCGTCCTCGCGCTCCTCTGCTCTCCTCTGCGCGCCGGCGACGACTCCGCCGCCCGCGGGGCCCCCGCCGCGAAGGCGCAGGACGCGACGTCCGCGGTCGACGCGCCCCTCGGCGTCCAGCGCCTCGAACTGCTCCAGGTCGCCTTCGACGCCGCCTCCGCGATGCCGCTCGAGCCGCACCTCAAAGACCGCTCGCGCGCCCAGGAGTCGGTCGTCGACGCCTGCCTCGAGCTCGACCAGCCGACCCTCGCGCGCCGCTTCTCCGACGGGATCGCGAACTGGCGCCGCGGCATCGCGCTGGCCGACCACGCCGCGTGGAGCGCGCGCCACGGCGTGCACGACGGGCTCGACGCGCAGCTCGAGAGCGCGCTGGACATCGCACGGGGCGACGATCCCGAGCTCCTGCAGGACTGGCGCCGCGACCGCATCCGCGCCCATGTGGCCCAGGCGCGCCTGCTGCTCGGCGAGGACGTCACCGGTCTCACCGAACACCTGTCCGACTCGGAGATCGGCCTGCTGTGGGTCGCGCGCGCCGAGACGGTCGGCGCCGACGGCGTCGGCGCCTTCCTCGACGAACTCGATGCATCGCTCACGGCGGGCACCCTCGACCGCGTGCGCAACGCGCTCACCGCGTGCCTCGAGGTGCGCAAGCGCTTCGACGACGACGCCGCGCTGCGCGCGCGCATCGGCGAAGCGTTCGACGCGGCCGCGCCCAAGCTGCCGCGCGGCATGGCGATCGACCTCGAGTTCCAGCTCGCACGCATCGCCCTCGACCACGGCGACCTGCCCGGCGCGCAGAAGGCGCTCGCCGACGCCCGCGCGATGGTGCAGGGTGCCCGCTGGACGGCCGAGGACCACGTCCCGTTGCTGGCGCGCCTGGGCGCGCTGCGCTTCCTGTGCGGCGATCGCGAGCAGGGACGCGTCGAGGTCGACGCCGCGCGCGTGATCTACGACGACGAGCGAAAGACCATCGTCGACATCTTCCGCGCGGGTGCGCTGCGTCCGCTGGCCGAGGCCTACCTCGACCTGGGAGACGTCGACGCCGCGCGCGAGATCTACTCGCTCGCGCTCGACGAAGCCGTGGTGAACCCCAACTCGCGTCCGCGCGCCGAAGACCTGGTCGAGATCTGCCTCTCGATGGCGCGGCGCGACTTCGACCCGGGCGCGGCGCTGCTCGACCACGTGCATGCGGTGCGCGGGGGCCTCGCCGATCCCTGGTGAGGGCGGCGCGGCATCGTCAGGCGGCGCGGATGCCCGCGCCGGAACGGCACGACGCCGCGCGCTGCGCGCGCGGCGTCGTGCGACGCATCACTCCTTGGTGACGCTGGCCTTCTCGACCAGGACGTCGTAGCTGTATCCGGCGCCGAAGTCCTTGGCCAGGGCCACGGTGCCCTTGACGAGCACGACGTCGCCCACCGCCACGCTGTCGTCGGTGGTCACGGTCAGGTCGTCGGTTCCGGCGGCGCCCGTACCGTCCTTGATGTGGACCCAGTTGCGGCCCAGGATGCCGGCGTTGAACTTGACCACGCGTCCGCGCAGCGTGACCTCGCTGCCCGACAGCGCGGCCTTCTCGGCGAACACCGCGGCCACGGTCTTGCCGCCCTCGACGGGCGGCACCGGCTCGACGGCTCCGGCCGGAGCCGAGGTGTGCGCGGCGCCGGGCTGGGCGCCCGCGGCCATCGCACCCGACGGCGCCGCCGCGGCGCCGTGTCCCAGCACGTCGACGTGATCGGCGAAGTAGACCACGTCGAAGGTGCGGTGCAGCGTGCTGCTCTCGTAGTCGCGCATCGCCATCGCGCTCGGGAACGCGACCTCGTCGCCGACCGCCACCTCGAACTCGGTGCACGCGGCCCAGACCTGGGAGCCGCCCACGTCCACGTGCACGTAGGTGTATCCGGCGGTGTCCATGGTCTCGAGCACGCGGCCGCGCAGCATGCCGTCGGCGGCGGCCATCGCGGGAGCGGGCGTCGACGGCTGCATCGCCGTCCCGGCCGCGGGCGTGATGCCCAGCGCCTCGACGCCGTGCTGCACATCCGGACGCGTCGGCGCCGCCTCCTTCGATTCGGAGGGTGCCGTCGGGCTGCACGCGCAAGGCAGGCAGAGGGCGGCGGCGAGGCTCGCGGCGAGCGCGACGGACGAGGGGAGCGGCGTCTTCACGGGACATCCTCCGATGAAAAGGACGGGCCGATCAGCGTAACCGATCGACCCGTCCCGAGGCTCGTCCCGAGGGCTCGGGAAGGAGAACGCCGCGAGGTCGCCCCGGACGGATCACGCCCCCCTTGCGCGACCCACCCGACCCGCACCGGAGCGTCCACCGACCGGTGCGCCATCCGCTCTCGGGCGTAGATCGCCTCCGCGGCTCGGCACCCATCGATGGATGTCGACGGACCCCCTACTCACCCGCGAACACGCGAGCGCCGGACGGCGCCCGATTGCTAGGCTCTCCCCCCGTTCACCGGTGCCTCGGCACCGCCGCACCGCCAACGGACGAACCGGGAGACCCCTCATGGCGACCAAGCCGACCACGAACCACCGCTGGCGTTTCTTCCGCTCGGGCGGTGTCGACCAGGTGCGCATCGAGCGCGGTTCCGACGTCCTGAACCTGCACACCCTCGACCAGAAGCTGTGGGTCGCGCTGAGCTGCCCGGTCAGGGGTCTCGAGTTCGACGAGCGCACCCTGGCGTTGCTCGACACCGACGGCGACGGACGCGTGCGCGCCCCCGAACTCGTCGCGGCCACGCAGTGGCTCGGCAAGGTCCTGAAGGACGCCGACGAACTCACCCAGGGCGTCGACGGCGTGAAGCTGTCGTCGATCCGCGACGACACCGACGAAGGGCGCTCGGTGCTCGCGTCGGCGAAGCACATCCTGGCCAGCCTCGGCAAGGAGTCGTCCGGCGCGATCACGATCGGCGACACGCTCATGACCGCCGAGGTGTTCGCGCAGGCGCGCTTCAACGGCGACGGCGTGGTGCCGCCCGCGTCGCTGTCCGACGCCGACGCGCGCGCGGTGGCCGAGGAGATCGTGCGCTGCACCGGCGGCGCGATCGACCGCTCGGGCCTCCCCGGCTTCGACGGCGCGACGCTCGACGCGTTCTTCGCCGACTGCGCGGCGTACGCGGCCTGGCGCGACGCGGGCGCCGCCGACGCGGACGCGATCCTGCCTCTGGGCGACGCGACCGGCGCGGCGCTGGCGGCGATCGACGCGGTCCGCACGAAGGTCGACGACTTCTTCGCGCGCTGCCGGCTGGCCGCCTTCGACGAGCGCGCGCTGGCGGCGCTCAACAAGGAGGAGTCGGCCTACCTCGAGGTGGCCGCGAAAGACCTCTCGATCACCGTCGACGAGGTGGCGCAGTTCCCGCTGGCCTCGATCCAGGCCGGGCGCGAGCTGCCGCTCGAGCAGGACCTCAACCCCGCCTGGACCGCCGCGATGACCGCGCTGCGCGACGCGGCCGTGCGTCCGCTGCTCGGCGAGCAGCGTGCCTCGCTCTCCGAGGCCGACTGGACGGCGCTGTGCGCGAAGCTCGCACCCTACCGCGCGTGGCAGGCGGGCAAGGCCGGCGCGTCGGTCGAGTCCCTCGGCCTCGAGCGCGTGCGCGCGATCCTCGCCGGAGGGACGAAGGACGCGCTGGCGGCCGCGATCGACGAGGACAAGGCGCTCGCCTCGCGCGTCGACGCGATCACATCGGTCGAGAAGCTCGCGCGCCTGCACCGCGACCTGTTCAAGCTGCTCAACAACTTCGTCAGCTTCACCGACTTCTACGCGCGCCGCACGGCGATCTTCCAGGCCGGCACGCTGTACTTCGACGGACGCGCCTGCGACCTGTGCGTGCAGGTGCTCGACGCCGCCAAGCACGGAACCCTCGCGCCGATGTCGAAGTCGTACCTCGCCTACCTCGACTGCACCCGTCCCGACGGACAGAAGCTCCAGATCGCGGCGGCGTTCACCGCGGGCGACAGCGACAACCTGTTCGTGGGACGCAACGGCCTGTTCTACGACCGCAAGGGCCGCGACTGGGACGCGACGATCACGAAGATCGTCGACAACCCGATCAGCATCGGGCAGGCCTTCTGGTCGCCTTACAAGAAGCTCCTGCGCTGGATCGAGGAGCAGGTCGCCAAGAAGGCCGCCGCGGCCGACGCCGACGCGTCGACGAAGCTGCAGACCTCGGCTGCCACGGCCGGCACCGCGGCGTCCACCGGCACGGCCGCCCCGCCCAAGAAGATGGACATCGGCGTGCTGGCCGCGATCAGCGTGGCCATCGGCGGCATCGCCACCGTGCTGGGCGGCATCATGGAGGCGTTCTTCGGCCTCGGCTACCTCATGCCGCTCGGACTGCTGGGACTCATGCTGCTCATCTCGGGTCCGTCGATGGTCATCGCGTGGCTCAAGCTGCGGCAGCGCAACCTGGGTCCGCTGCTCGACGCGAACGGGTGGGCGGTCAACGCGCTCACCCGCGTCAACCTGCCGCTCGGGCGCTCGCTCACGGCGGTGTCCGCGATCCCCGAGGGCGCCGAGCGCTCGCTCAAGGACCCGTACGCGCCGAAGAAGAGCGCGTGGCCGCGGGTGCTGCTCGTGCTGCTCGTCCTGGCCGGCGTGGGATACGGCCTCTACCGCTTCGGATACCTGCACGAGTGGCTGCCCGAGTACGTCCCGGCGTACGTGAGCGACGAGTTGTCGTGCGTCGAGTCGGCCAAGGCCGGCGAGACGGTCGAGATCGGCGTGCCCGCGGGGACGTCCGCGCTCTCGCTGTACGACTCGGCCAGCGGCGCGGTGACGGCGCTGGCCGTGACCGACGGCAAGGCCAGCTTCACCGTCCCCGAGGGCACGCCGGTGGGCACGCGCTTCACGGTCAGCGACCCGGCGCGTCCCGAACTGTCGTGCGCCTTCGACGTGGTCGAGTGAGCGCGGACCGGACGCCGCCCGGCGGCGCCTCCCCGCACGCGACGGACGACGCAGCGCTCGCGTGCCGCGTCGGCTGCGGCGCGTGCTGCATCGTCCCGTCGATCTCGTCGCCCATGCCGGGACTGCCGCACGGCAAGCCGGCGGGCGTGCGCTGCCCGCACCTCACCGACGACCTGCGCTGCGCGCTGTGGGGACGTCCCGAGCGCCCGGCGGTGTGCGCCAGCCTGCCGCCGCGCCTCGACTGGTGCGGACGCGACGAAGCCGAGGCCCGCGCGCTGCTCGCCGCGCTGGAGCACGCGACGCGTCCCTGAGCGCTCGCCGCGCACGACGCGCGGACGCGTGCGGTCCCTCGCGCGCGCGGCCCCTCGCCGCACGCGCGCGCTCCCCCGCATCAGGGATGGAACTCGCCGACCACGCCCTCGCCGGCCTGGAGCGCCTGGGCCTCGGCCGTCAGCTTCGTGCCGCCCGTGTTGAGCGGCTTGAGCAGCGCCACCGCGTCCCCGGGGAACGGCGGCGTGCCCAGCTCGGCCGGCCCGGCGCCCACGACCGAGAGCACGCTGCCCTTGACGAGCGGACCGCCGTGCTCGGGATCGAACCAGCCCACCGACCACGAGCCCGCGGCCAACGTCACGGTCATCGGCGAGGCGGAGTCCCGGTCGTAGAAGGCGTAGATCGACCCGGGCTTGGCGAAGCCGTAGTCGCCGCCCGCGAGCAGCAGCTCGTCGTGCGGCGCCATGGTCGTGAACGGCAGTTGCTCGTGGAAGAAGTCGAGCGCGTAGCGGGTCTGGTCCCACAGCAGGTCGCGCGAGCGCCAGTCCTCGCAGTCGAGGTCGTCGTTCGCGTAGCCGTAGCCGAAGTACCACTCGACGCCCGCGCCGCCGGCCATCAGGTTGCCCCACAGCACGAGCGAGCGCATCTCCTCGTGGGTCGGATCGTTCGCGTCGGGCTTGGCCCCCACGTTCGACGGACCGACCTCGTCGACGCACACGATCCACGGCAGCGCCGATCCAGCGGCCTCGGATGCGGCGCGCCACTGCAGCGTCTCGGCGTGGGCCTGCGAAGGCAGGCCCGCCTGCAACGACGCCCCGGTCACGTCGGGCGACGGCAGCAGCGGCGGGTAGATGATGTCCTGCCAGTCGGGGAAGGTGTGCACCACGATCGGGTGCTCGTACGGATCGAGCGCGCGCAGCAGCGCGGCGAACCCGAGCTGCTCGGCGGTCGAGTTCACGATCTCCTCGCCCAGGTTCCACGACACGCCGAGGTGGTGGCCGAAGCGCGCCACGAGCTCGCGGTAGTAGAGCCTGCGCTCGAGGGCGTCCGGTCCGCCGAGCGCCTCGCCGATGCGCGTCTCCTGCGTGACGACGTGCATCGCGATGCCGAGCGTGTCCATGTGGGCGAAGACGATCTCCCACTGGTCGAGCTTGCTCACGTCGAAGCGCTCGCGGTCGTACGGGTCCGTCCACATCCAGACGTCGTCGCCGTCGCCGCCCACGTTGAACGTCAGGAAGTAGACCGAGTTCATGCCCTTCGACGCGAGGTAGTCGAGCGCGCCCACGAGTCCCTTGCCGAGCCCGCCCTTCCAGGTCGGATCGCCCGGCTGCCAGTCGGCCACGTGCGGCAGGTAGCGGTGCGACGGCGTGGTCGCGTCGAAGTCGGCGAACGCGAGCAGGTTCTCGGGACTGTCGGCGCCGCCCTTCAGGAAGTGCTCGCCGCTCTCGGCGAAGCGCAGCCAGTGCGTGCCGTCGTGCCGCAGCAGGCCACGGCCCTTGAAGTCGTCGCCGGCGGACGCGGCGGGTTCGACGACGAAGCAGCCCTGCGCGCCGTCGAGCGACGGATCGGGCACGCCGGCCAGCGGGTCGAGGCTGGCGGCCACGAGCGGTCCGACGCGGAACGAGGCCGTCCAGGTCCACTCGCCCTGCAGGTCGGGCGTGAAGTAGGTGCGCCACACGTCGCCGGCGGTGGACGACGTCTCGGCCGCGTCGCCGTCGGCGGCGAAGAAGCCCTGCACCGTGCGCGTCGTCCCGCTGCTCGTGTGGACGAAGTCGAGCACCAGCCGCATGTCGCGGAACGGGTTCGGATCGCCCTGCTCGTCGCTCGCGGGTCCGTGCAGGTCGAGCCGGATCGGGTGCCACTCACGCAGCTCGCCGGTGAGCGTCGCGCCCGACTGGCAGCCGCCCTCGACGAACGTGACCAGGAGCTTGTTCGAGAAGCAGTACATCCCGGCCGTCGTGACCAGATTCGCGATCATGAACTGCAGATGCTGGCCCGGGACGGCCGAGGGCGGCACGGCGACGACCACCGAATCGACCAGCACCGTCGCGGCGATCGGGAGGAACGGCCCGTCGTCGAGGCTCGCCAGCACCTGGCTGACGACCTCGGGCGAAGGATCGAGTCCGAGCGCGTCGAGCGTCACGAGGTACTTCCCGTTCTGCACGGGCAGCGTGAGCACGTCGATCAGCGAGGGACCGAGCAGCGTCGCGGTGTTCGTCGCGTTGCAGACCTGCGCCGACGGGCGCGACGCGGACACGCACAGCAACACACACAGGCACGCGGCAAGCCGCGTCCCGTGGGAGAGACCCGGGGTGGGGGACATGGAGAGACCCGAGGGAAGGACGCGGACGTCGATCGACTCCCCTCGGCCCCCCCTGCGGACCTCGACGTGCGAGCGCGCGGATTGTAGCGAGCCGCACCCGCGCACCGGATGACGATTCGCGACGTCACGCGCGAAGTCCGCGGCGCGCGTCGGTGCGCGTCGATACGTGAAGGGTGACGTCGTGACGCGGTGCGACACGTGTGCCGCGGCCCACGCCGCATCGCCGACTGGGTACGATCACCCAGCACGCGACACTGCGCGCGTCACACCTCGCGCCCGACGCCGGACGTCCCGCGCTGCCCGGACTTCCTGACGCGCAGACCGTCTGCCGCGCGCAGGGATCTTGCCGCGCCCGCCGGTCGAGCCTCCGTCACCCGTCCCGCCTCACACGAGCAGGCTGCTGCCCTTGCCCTGGCGCAGACGCGCGCGCTCGGTCTCGAGCAGCGCGACGTGCTCGTACTCCTCGGCCTCGAGTTCCTTGTAGAGGCGCCACTCGGGCGAGCCCTCGGGCAGCTCGCGCGCACGGGACGCGAAGACGTCGCGCGCCCGGCGTTCGAGCTCGACGGCCACGTCCATCAGGCCCTCGGCGTCGGACGGCAGCGCGTCGCGTCCCGCGTGGACGGCCAGCCAGCCGTCGTCGGCGGGCTCGACCGCGTCGGGCGCGCGCACGTGGTAGCGCCTGCAGAGCGTGGCCAGGTGGCCGCGCTCCATCTCGGCCAGCGAGCCGAAGAGCGCGGACAGCTCGTCGTCCTCGGCGAGTTCGGCGCCGCGCGCGTAGAAGGCCATGCCGCCCAGCTCGATCTCGAACGCGTGGCGGATGGCGCGGCGCGTCCCGTCGTCCCGGGCCGGGTCGGCGCCGCCGGCCTCGAGCGTCCCGCCGCACGCGGGGCAGCGTCCGTACGGGAACGCGAAGCCCTCGGCGATCTTGTGGCATGACGTGCAGCGCCAGGCGATCGACTCGCCCGAGCAGCACACGTACGCGTCCTCGCCCTCGAGCGCGCCGTGGCAGCGCGGGCAGCGCGCCTCGGCGTCGGCCGCGGCCGCGTCGGATGCCGCGGCGGCCGTCGTCGCCCGCGGCGGCCACTCGCCGTCGCGCAGCCAGCGCAGCACGCCCTTGGCCGCGCGCCGTCCCGCGCCGAGCGCGAGGATCACCGTCGCGCCGCCGGTCACGATGTCGCCGCCGGCGAAGACGCCGGGCAGGTTCGTGGCCTGCGTCACGGGATCGGCCGCGATGTAGCCGCGCTTGTCGAGCGACAGGTCGGTGGCCGACTGTGGCACGATCGGGTTCGCGCGCGTGCCGAGGGCGTAGATCACCGTGTCGCAGACGATCGTCTCGAACTCGCCCTCGACCGGCACCGGCTTGCGGCGTCCGGACGCGTCGGGCTCGCCCATCTCCATGACCTGGCAGACGAGCGCGGTCACGTCGCCCTGCGCGTCGACCTCGATGCGCTGCGGCGCGCGCAGCCAGCGGAACTGCACGCCCTCTTCCTTGGCGTGGCGGATCTCCTCGAGCCGACCCGGGGCCTCGGCCTCGGTGCGCCGGTACACGCAGTGGACGTTGCGCGCGCCGAGCCTGCGCGCCACGCGCAGGCAGTCCATCGCGGTGTTGCCGGCGCCGAGCACGACGACGTCGTCCCCCATGCCCACGGGCGTGTCGCGGTACGGGAACGAGCCGGCTCCCATGAGGTTCACGCGCGTCAGGAACTCGTTCGCGCTGTAGACCTGTCCCGCCGACTCGCCCTCGATGCCGAGGAAGATCGGGTAGCCCGCGCCGGTGCCGACGAACACCGCGGCGTAGCCCAGCTCGCCGCGCAGCTGCTCGAGCGTGAACGTCTTGCCCACGACCTTGTTCGTCTCGAAGCGCACGCCGAGCGAGCTCAGCGACTCGAGTTCGCGCGCGATGATGTCGCGCGGCAACCGGAAGCTCGGGATGCCGTAGCGCAGCACGCCGCCCAGCACGTGCAGCGCCTCGTAGACCGTGACGTCCACGCCCTGACGCGCGAGGTCGCCCGCGCAGGCGAGGCCGGCGGGTCCCGAGCCGACGATCGCGACCTTGCCCAGCGACGGATCCTTGGGGACCGGCGCCGACGCCGCGGCGGGCGGCGCGTGGTCGCCCACGAAGCGCTCGAGGCGTCCGATGGCGACCGGCTCGACCTTGCGTCCGAGGATGCACTGCGACTCGCACTGCAGCTCCTGCGGGCAGACGCGTCCGCAGATCGACGGGAACAGGTTGTTGCCGTGGATCGCGTCGCGCGCACCCTCGAGGTCGCGCACGAGCAGCTTGCGGATGAAGCCCGGGATGTCCACGCCCACCGGGCATCCCGTCACGCACGTGGGACGCTGGCACTGCAGGCAGCGCTCGGCCTCGGCCAGCGCGTCGGTCATCGCGTAGCCGAGGTTCACCTCGAGGAAGTTGTGCGCGCGCTCGCCGGCGTCGCGCTCGGGCATGCAATGCGCCTTCGGGTCGACGTCCTTGATCTTCTTGTAGTTGCGCTTGCCCTCGGTGACGAGCGTCTGCTTCGCCTTGCAGACGTGCGCGTAGTCTTCGCTGGCCGCGTGCTCGAGCTTGCCGAAGCGCCGCTGGCGCGCCATGAGCTCGTCGAACGCCACCGCGTGCGCGTCGAACTCCGGACCGTCGACGCACGCGAAGCGGATCTCGCCGCCCACGGTCACGCGGCACGAGCCGCACATGCCCGTCCCGTCGACCATGATCGCGTTCAGGCTGGCGACGGTCGGCACGCCGAACGGACGCGTGGCCTCGGCGCACGCGCGCATCATCGGCAGCGGTCCCACGGCGATCACGCGATCGGGACGCGACGCGCCGCGGCACAGGTCGACCAGCGCGTCGGTCACGAGGCCCTTGCGTCCGGCGCTGCCGTCGTCGGTGCAGACCACGACGTCCGTGCAATACGGACGGAAGCGATCCTCCCAGAACACGAGGTCCTTGCTGCGGAAGCCCACCACCGCGGTGACCGTGTTGCCGGCTTCGGCCAGTGCGCGCACCTGGGGGAAGATCGGCGCGACGCCGAGTCCGCCGCCGACGAGCACCACGTGTCCGAAGGGCTCGACCTCGCTCGCGAGACCGAGCGGACCGACGAAGTCGCGGAACCAGTCGCCCTCGGCGTAATCGCGTTGCATGCGCACCGTGGTGCGTCCCAGGGCCTGGACGACGAGCGTCACCGTGCCGCGCCGCGCGTCGTAGTCGGCGATCGTGAGCGGGATGCGCTCGCCGTCGTCGTCGAGGCGGATCATCACGAACTGTCCGGGACGCGCCGAGCGCGCCACGTCGGGCGCGAAGACGTCCCACAGGAAGGTCACGTCGTTGAGCGACGCGCGGCGGACGATCTGGTACATGGCAGGCGGGCTCGGGCGGGGCGACTTCCGACACGGAAGTCGGATGCAGCCTCTACGCTATCGTCGCGCCACGCCCTGCTTCCAAGACAAACAGGATGTGTATGTCCTCTATTCGAGGGTGCGCGGCATTTTCTTGCCTACTGCACCTGCCGCAGCCACGGGACGCGAGCGCGCGCGCCGCAGGCTCAACGCCGGGCCGGGCGCGCCGTCTCGGGTGTCGTCCACCACACCGGGCGGCGCTCCCTGCCGGACACCAGCACCACGCCGCCCTTGCGCAGACCCTCGTCGGGCGCGCCCACCGCGAGATCGGCGACCCCGTCGCCGTCGACGTCCCCCAGCACGCACAGCGCGCTGCCCAGGCGCCACGGCACCTCGTCGTCGTCCGGCCAGGTGAGCGACCACGCGTCGCCCTGGTAGCGGGAGTGCGCCGAGCCGTCGGCGACGTCGAGCGGCGCGAGGCTGCTGCCCGAGTGCACGCGCAGATGGCCCAGTTGTCCGCCCCAGGCCTCGCCGGACGGCCAGGCGAGGGCGAAGTCGTCGAGGCCGTCGCCGTCGAGGTCGGGCAGGACGCAGGCGACGCAGTCGAGTCCCGTGTACGACGAGCCCTCGGGCAGCGCGAGCGGACGTGCCGCGCCGCCGTCGAGCGGCAGGACCTCGACCCTCGACCGCCACGGCGCGACACGTGTCGCCCAGCCCACGAGCAGGCCACCCGGGACGCCTTCGCCCTGCCGCAGCAGTGTCGGCGGCCCCGCGAGGCGGCGCCCCTCGGGCGCCCGGGCGAACCACTCGGGCGCCCCCGGGCGCGCCGGACGCAGCGCCACGGCGTCGAGGCCGGGCGCGGCGACGGCGACGTCGGCGCGTCCGTCGCCGTCGAGGTCCGACGCCACCACGAACGTCTCGCCGAAGCGCGCGTCGGGTGCATCGCACGTCCAGCCGCCGGCGGGCGTGAAGTCGGCCGGCGAGAGCACGACCACCGCGCCCGCGCGCGGCGCCTCGTCGTCTCCGCGCCGCAGCCGCGCGCCGGGGGCGCCCACGACGACGTCGAGCAGGCTGCCGCCGTCGACGTCCCCCACGCCGAGCGCGCATCCGAAGCGGTCGCCCGGGAGTTCGCCTTCACAGCGTGCGAGCTCGGCGAAGTCGCGCAGGTCGCGCAAGGTGACCGCGCCGCGCCCGTCGTCGAAGCCCGGCGCACCCACGACGAGGTCGCACGCGCCGCTGCGCGCGTCCCGCGGGAAGACCGCCAGCGCCGCACCGGCGTCGTCGCCGGGCTCGCCCGTCCAGACGTCGATCACGGCGCCGTCGCGGCCCGACAGCAGCCACACCTGGCCCGAGCCCGAGGAGCCGCGCGCGCCGACGGCCAGGTCGGGCACGCCGTCGTGGTCGACGTCCCCGGGCGCGGCCAGGGACCGTCCGAAGAGAGTGGCGGTCTCGACCCGCGCGGTCAGGGCCTCGTCCGACAGGCGCGCCACGTCGCGCGCGTCGGCGCACGCAGAGAGCAGCGCGACGACCAGCGGCACGAGCGTCTTCGGCGTCGGGGCGCGCTTCGATGGGTGCATCGGCGGTCATCCCAGGGGGCGGGGACGCGCCGAAACCGGGTGCACCGGAGCGGGTTGCGCGCGCTCAGGCTTTCCCGGCACCCTCGGGCGGGCAGGTGCGGAAGCCGAACGGCAGGTACGCCGGGCAGCGGCGCACGAGGCCCGTCAGCAGCGGGACGACGCCCAGCGCGCCCCACCCGTTCGCGGCCGCGACGCCCCAGCCGATCACGGCCAGTCCGAGCACGATGCGCACGGCACGATCGGCACCACCCACGTTGCACTGCATGTCAGGCCTCCGGTCTGGATGCGCGCCGACCCCGACGGAGGCGTCGCGGGGCCGTCCCGACCGGCTTCGGGGGAGCGTGGAGCCGGCGGGTACGCGGCGCCGACCCGTCGGGGTCGTCGTGCTGCCCCCTGTGAGCCGCGTCCGGGCGGCGGGGTTCCCGCCGATCGACGAGAATCTGCGCCGCGCTGCGGACGGTGGCCGTCGCGCACCGGCAGGGCCGGGCCGGGCTCAGGCGCGCGAGTCGCGCACCTCGTCGAGCAGCCTGCGCCGCAGCGCCTCGGGCAGCTCGCCGCGGGCCACGTCGTGGCAGATCGTGCGCGCGAGGTCGAGCGTGGCGAAGAACTCCGAGCAGCGCTCGCAGACCACGTCGTCGGGGAAACGGAAGGGCAGGTCGCGGTCGAGGGCCTCCTGCTTGGCGCGCAACAGGTCGAGGCACACCTGCTGGGAGAAGATCGGCGCGGGCACGTCGCGGCGCGGCAGCACGTGCTCGATCGCGTCGCGCACGCGCAGCCGCCCGCGGTGCAGACGCGTCTTGACCGTGTTGGGCTTGAGGCCGAGCACCGCCGCGACGTCCTCGACCGAGAAGCCGACGATCTCCTTGAGCACGAACGGCATGCGGAAGGCCACGGGCAGGTCGGCCACGGCGCGCTCGAGCTGCTCGCGCGCCTCGACGCGCAGGCGCCGCGCATCGGGTCGCTGATCGTCGGCGGGGACGACGCCCATGCTCGGCTCGCCGAAGGCCGACAGCTCGTCGAGCGACTCGAGCCGCGCCGGCTCTCCGACGCGGCGGCGATGGAAGCGCCGGCAGACGTTCGCGGCGATGGCGTACAGCCAGGTCGACGGACGCGAGCGGCCCTCGAAGCGCTCCCACTTGCGGTACGCCTGCAGGAACGTCTCCTGCACGAGGTCCTCGGCGTCGTCGGCGTTGCCGCAGAAGCGGTGCCCGAGCGCCAGCAGGCGCGCGCCCTCGGCGTCGACCAGGATCGGCAACGCCTCGTCGCGCGGTTCGCTCCCGTCGAGCTCGTCGGCCCGTCGGCTCGCCGAGGCATCGTTCGTCGTCGTGCGCGTCATCGCCGCGAGGATACCGCAGCGCCGCGACGGCCACGACACGCCGCGCTCCGGGAGGCCGCGGTGCCTGGGACGCGTCCCTGGGTCCGCTCGTCGTCGCGCGCCGGGTGCGCGGTGGAGGCGCCGTCCCATCCCGACCGAGGGTCGGCCGGGCGCCGGACGGGCCGCGCCGCCCGGGCAGGCCGGCGGGCTCGCGCCGGGCGGGTTACGCGAGGGTGATCGCGAGTCCCGCCCGCGTTGCGCGTCCCGCGCGACCGACGTAGCCTGCGTCGCGGAAGGCTCCCCATGCGCATCCTCCTCGTCGAAGACAGCGAACGCCTCGCGCACTCGATCCAGTCGGGCCTGCGCCGGCTCGGGCACGGCGTCGACGTCGTGCACGACGGCGACCGCGGGTTGAGCTACGCGCGCAACAACCCCTACGACCTCGTGCTGCTCGACGTGATGCTGCCGGGACGCGACGGCTTCAGCGTCCTGCGCGCGCTGCGCGACGACGGCGTCGACGTGCACGTGCTCATGCTCACCGCGCGCGACGCCGTCGAAGACCGCGTCCACGGGCTGCAGGCCGGCGCCGACGACTACCTCGTCAAGCCGTTCGCGTTCGACGAGCTCGCCGCGCGCGTCGACGCGCTGGGACGACGCGTGCGCGGCCCGGCGCTGCCGGTGGTCACGATCGGCGACCTGAAGATCGACACGTCGGCGCGCTCGGTCACCCGCGGCGAGCGCGTGCTCGACCTCTCGCGCCGCGAGTACGCGCTGATCACCTACCTCGCGTCGCGCCGGGGCGAGACCGCCTCGCGCATCGAGATCGAGGACCAGCTCTACGACGAGGACTCGCTGCCGATGAGCAACGTCGTGGCCTCGACCGTCTGCTCCCTGCGCGAGAAGCTCGAGTCCGGGGGTGCGCCGCGACTCATCCACACCCGGCGCGGGCTGGGCTACATGCTCGCGGACTCGCCTCCGTGACGTCGCTGCGCAGGCGCCTGCTGCTCGTGATCGTGCCCGGCGTGCTGGTCGCGTTCGCGCTGGCGGGACTGGTGCTCGCCACGCTCGCGCACGACACCCTCGTCGACGAGCTCGACGCGGGACTGCTCGCCCGCGCGCGCGCGCTGGGCAGCCTCTTCGAGCGCTCCGGCGAGCGGCTCGAGTTCGACTACGCGGGACAGGTCATGACCGCCTTCGAGGGCGGTCCCGAGCCCGAGTACTTCGAGGTGCGCTACCCCGACGGACGGGAGCTCGTGCGCTCGCCGACCCTCGGCGACGAGCACCTCCCCGACCACACCGGCAGCCTGAGCGCGCCGCGCCTGTTCGACCTGACCCTGCCCGACGGCCGCGCGGGACGGGCCGTGGGCGTGCTCGTCCCCGTCCAGGAGGACGTCGAGCCGCGTCCGCCCATCGAGTACGAGACCTTCCGGCTGGCGCTCGTGGTGGCCGTCTCGCGCGAGGCGCTCGACGCGCGGCTGGCCTCGCTCGGCGCCGGACTCGCGGGCGCGGCCGGGCTCGCGGCGCTGCTCGTGCTCTTCGCCGTGGGCTTCGGCGTGCGGCGCGCGCTGCGTCCCGTCGACGCCCTGGCCGACCGGGTGGCGCGCATCGACGCCGACTCGCTCGACGCGCGCGTGGGATCGTCCGACGTGCCGAACGAACTGCAGCCCGTGGCGCGCCGCATCGACGAGCTGCTCGAACGCCTCGACGAGGCCTTCGCGCGCCAGCGCCGCATGACCGCCGCCATGGCGCACGAGCTGCGCACGCCGCTGGCCGAGCTGCGCGCCGCGAGCGACGTGGCGCACCGCTGGCCGGACGACGCGGCCCTGCGCGACGACCTGCTGCGCGCCGCCAGCACCGCCTCGGCACGACTCTCGTCGACGGTCGAGGCCGTGATGCGCTTCTGCCGCGTCGACGCCGGACGCGAGGCGTCGCAGCCGCGCGACACGTCGTTGCGCGCGCTCGTCGAGACGCACTGGAGCGGCGTGGCGCGCCGCGCCGAGGCCCGCGGCCTGCGCTTCTCCGACGAGGTCGCCGACGACGAGCGCGTGCACGTCGATCCCGAACTGCTCGGGCTCGTGCTCGCGAACCTGCTCGGCAACGCCGCCGAGTTCGCCAGCGCGGGGACGATCCGCGTCACGTGCGAGGCCCACGGCCCGACGACCCTCGCGCTGCGCGTCGCCAACACGGCGTCCGACCTGCACCCGTCCGACGTGTCGCGGCTGGCCGAACCGTTCTGGCGCGCCGACACGGCCCGCACCGGCGACGCGCACAGCGGCTTCGGACTCACCCTGTGCAACGCCGTGGCGCGCCTGCTCGACGCGGAGCTTCACTTCGAGCTCGTGAACGGCGTGCTGATCGCCTCGCTCACGGGCCTTGCCCGCGCCGGGACCGCGTCCTCCCGCACGGCGGACGACGACGCTCGGACACGCGCCCCGCACGACGCATCGGCGACGAACGACCCGGCGCGCGCGACACGCGACACGACGCCCACAGCACGGTCACCTTCGGGTAACCCGCTCGTCGACGGCACGCGATAGCCTGACGCGGGTCCGGCACCTTCCCAGGAGGAGTCGATCCCGTGTCGAAGCACCTCGCCCTGCCGCTGGTCGCGTCCCTCGCGCTCGCGCTGGTCGCCCCCACGACCTCCGCCGCCGACAGCACCGTCCCGTCGCCGACGTTCGCCGACCCGCTCGGCATCGACAACCCGCTCGCGCCCTTCGTCCCGGGACGCGTCAAGCTCTACCGCGGCAGGACCGAGGGACAACGCACGGCCTCCGTCGACACCTGCCTCGACACGACGCGCAGCTTCGCGTGGCACGGCCAGCAGATCGCCTGCCGCGTGCTCCAGGAGCAGGAGTTCGAGAGCGGCCGGCTGGTCGAGTCGACGCTCAGCTACCTGGCGCAGGACGACCAGGGCAACGTGCAGCTCTTCGGCGAGGTGGCGGTCGAGTACGTCGACGGCGTCCCCGTGGGCACCGAGGCCGACAGCTGGCTCGTGGGCGGACCGCAGCCGGGCGACGACCCGGTCATCCGCAGCTTCGACGAGCCGGCGGTCTTCATGCCCGCGACGCTCGCGCCCGGCGACGTGATCGTGCAGGACCACGACCCGGCGACGCTCGAGACGCTCACCGTGAAGGCGGTCGACGTCACGGTCAGGGTGTCCGCCGGCAAGTTCCTGCACGCGGTGCGCGTCACCGAGCTCGACGACGGCGAGGACACCGGTCCCGAGTCACGCTGGATCGTGCCCGGCATCGGCACCGTGAAGGAGCGCGCCAAGCGGCGCAAGCGAGACCTGATCGCCACGTCGCTCGAGGTGCAGTCCGCCGGCGACGGCAGTCCCTGAAGAGCGACCCCGGCACGCGACGGCGCTCGCCGACAGACCGCGTGCCAAGACCGACCCCCGATCGCGATCCTGCGATCTCCCGGAGAGAATCCCGTGCGCAACCTGATCCTCGTCGTCACCTCGGGCCTGGCCGGAGCGCTCGCGCTCGGCGCCGGCGCGTTCGTCGCCACCCTCCAGCAGGACGTGCCCGCCGGCGCGCGGGCCGAGCTCGAACGCCGAGCGTCCGGACACGCCATCGAGAAGGTGAAGATCGAGCACTCCGACGGCGCGCTCGTGTACGAGGCCCGCTGGAGCGACGGCGTGCACCGGCACGAGGCGGCGGTCACGGCCGACGGCGTGCTCGTCGACACCGAAGACCAGGTCGACGCGTCCGACGTGCCGGCCGCGGCGCGCGCGGCGGCCGCGAAGCACATGTCCGGCCAGCTCACGTTCGTGAAGCAGACCTTCGTGTTCTTCGAGGCCCAGTCGGCGGACGGCAATGAACTCCTGCTGCGCGCCACCGGCGGCCTGGTCGACGCCGAAGCGCTCGAGGGCGGTCCCGAGAACGACGAGCACGCCGAACGCGGCGACGACGAGGGCGACGAAGAAGCCGACGAGGACGGTGAGCAGGACGACGACGGAGAGATGGCTGTCAACCTGCGCGACGTCCCGGCGGCGATCCTGGCCGCGGCCAATGCGGCGCTGCCGGGCGCGTCGTTCACCGCCGCCAGCACCGAAATGGAGGACGGCGTCGCGCACTGGGAGCTGTCCGGCACCGTCGACGGCGAGGACGTCGAGATCGAACTGCTCGCCGACGGCACGCTGCTCGAGATCGAGCGCGACTGACGCGCACAGCGGACGAACGTGGCGGACGGGCCCGGTCCCGTCCGTTCACACCGCGTCCGCGTCGATCACCGGCAGGCGCGCCAGGAACACGAACAGTCCCACGCCCACCACGAACAGCAGCGCGCGCACGAGGTGCAGTTCGACGGCCACGATCGAGAGCGCGAAGCTGACGACGACGAGCAGCAGCGCCGGACGCCGCGCGCGTCGCGGCAGCGCACGCTGCTCGCGCCATCCCCGCACGGCGGGCCCGAACGTGGGATGCGCCTGGAGCCGCGCGAGCAGCCGCGGCGACCCACGCGCGAAGCACGCCGCGGCCAGCAGGAGGAACGGCGTGGTCGGCAGCACCGGCAGCAGCGCGCCGAGCATCCCGAGCGCCACGAGCAGCACGCCGACGGCGATCCACAGCGCGCGCAGGGTGCGTCCGGCGGGTTCGGGATCGGCTTCGGGATCGGCGTGCATGGGCCCCATGTTCGCACGGGACCCCGGCCGGGATGCGTGGCGTCCGCACGCCCGTCGTCACCCGTCCGGCGCCGTGAGGTAAGCTGCCCGTCCGACGGAGTCGCGCGGCCTTCCGGGAAGACGGCCCGCGGCGGACGGGCCGGTCTCCCGATCGGCCCAGGGACAGGACGGAGGAGCGCCATGCGCACGCGCCAGGGAACCCTGCTCGCCGGCGTCGCGCTGCTCGCGCTCGTCGTCGGCGCGACCCTGTGGCTGCTCGGCGACGGACGCGACGAGGCGCGCCAGCGGCTGGCGTCCCCCGACGCGGGCGCCGCGGGGCACGCGATGGACCTCGCGCCGACGCCCGCGCGCGACGCCGTCGTCGCGCCGATCGAGCCGCCCGCGATCGACGCGGCGGACGCGGCGACGCCGGCGATCGACCTGCACGTACGCCTCGTCGCGCCGGACCGCTCGCCGGTGGTCGGCGCGACGGTGACCCTGCATTCCGCACGCGAACGCGCGTGGGACGACTCGCCGCCGCTCGTCACCGCGCACTCCGACGACGACGGACGAATCGTGCTCACGCTCGACGAGGTTCCCCCCGAGGGCGTCGGCGTCGTCGCGCGCGCCGACGGGTTCGGCTCCGTCGCCTCGGGCGGCCGGGGGTCCGTCGACTGGGGCCACGACGAGTTCGAGTGGACGATGCCCTGGGCGGCGACGGTGCACGGCGTGGTGCGCGACGCCGACGACGGCGCGCCGCTCGCGCACGCCGTCGTGTCCACGTCCGAAGGAGGACCCGAGGTCGAGGCCGACGTCCAGGGCCGCTTCGCGCTCGAAGGCCTGCTCGCCGAGTACGACCTCGCGATCGTCGCGCGTGAGGCCGACCACGCCCCCGGATCGCGCAGCGTGCGCTTGGCGCCGGGTGACAACGAGGTCGATCTCGAGCTCCGGCGCGGGGTGCGCGTCGACGTCGAGGTCGTCGAGCGCGACGGCGGCTCGCCCGTCCCCGGCGCGGAGCTGCGCCGGTCGGTGAGACGGCCGCCGTTCGCGCGGGCCGACGCCGCCGGACGCTGGGCGTTCCGGATCGCGACGGACGAACTGCAGACGCTCGTCGTGACGTCCGACGGCTTCGTGCCGCTGAGATGGTCGTGGGACGGACACGACGCGACGTCCGACCGGACCGTGCGCATCCCGCTGCAGCGCAGTGCGTGGATCGACGTGAGCGTCACCGAGGTCGACGGCACGCCACTGCCGGACGCGGTGGCCTACGCCGAGTTCTCGGGTGCCCCCGGGTTCCACGATCGGGTGCCGCTGTCACCCGAGTGGCACGCCGCGTCCGGGCTGCCCGGCCACGCCGACGACCTCGAGCTCGACTTCGACGGGGGATGCGACGCCGCCGGCGCCGCCGCCCTCCCGGTCATCGCGGGCCAGGAATACCGCGTCGCGTCGTCGTGCGACGGCTACGTCCCTGGGCGTTCCGATCCGCTCGTCGTACCGGCGCCCGGCGCGCACGCACGCGTGACGCTCGTCCTGCCGCGCGCCGGCAGCCTCGTGGGACGCGTCTTCGTGAACGACGAGCCCGCAGGAACATCGCGGCGACTCGAGGCCCGCGGCCCCGACGGCATCCCCGTGGGTCACGCCTGGCTGCGCGCGGACGGCTCGTACTCCCTCGAGCGGTTGCCCGCGGGCGAGGTGCGGCTGCGGGTCCTCGAAGGGCCGACCGGCCGCACGCTCGGCGAGGACACCGTCATGGTCGAGGCCGGTGTCGAGCTCGAGCACGACGTCCGCATCGAGTACGTCGTGGCGGCCATCGCGGGACGCGTCACGTTCACCGACGGCACGCCGGCGGCCGGCGTGCACGTCCGCGCCACGACGGCCGACGCCGAGCCGCGTTGGGTCGGACGCACCGAGACCGACGACGACGGACGCTACACGCTCGAGGTCGAGCCCGACGGCGTGTTCGACGTCCTGGCCGACTCGGTCGCGAACAGCGAACCGCGCCGCGCCACGGCGGGCGAGCGCGACGTCGACCTCGTGCTGCCGCTGCTCGGCACGCTGCGTGTGCGCGTCGTCGACGCCGAGACCGGACGTCCGGTCGTCGCGGGGACGGGGTCCGGCGAGCCCTGGGCGTGGTGGCGCGACCCGTCGATGCCCTGGGCCTTGCCGCTGGCGCGCCCTGCGCTCGATCGAGACGGCGAGGCCGAGCTCGAACTGCCCGTGGGCCCGGTCGAGTTCACGGTCGCGCTCGACGACGCGGGCTACGAGCCGCGCACACTGAGCGCGTCCGTCCCGCAGCGATGGGACGGACCGCCGCTGCTGATCGCGCTGAGCCGCGGCCACGAGGTCGCGCTGCGCATGGTCGACGCGGCCACCGGCGAGCCGGGCCTGATCATGGAGCACGTCGTGTACCTCGTGCCCGAGGCCGACCGGCAGCTCGTCCGCGAGGCGGCGGACGGCGAGGCCAACCAGAACTTCGGCGGAGGCGACGGGATCCGGGTGCGCGTCGACGATCCCCGGCTGCGCGGCCGCTGGCTCCTGAGGGGCGAGGACGGCCTGCGCCGGCAGCGCGGCCTCGCGCCCGGACGCTGGGCGCTCGTGATCATCCCCGACGACGTGCGACTCGAGCCCGACGCGATCGACGTGCCCGCGGCGGACGGCGCGCCGATCGAGATCCGCTTCACGCTGCCGGACGAAGGCTGAAGCCGCGCCGCGCGATATCCTGGACCCTCGCCGCGCCGGGCGGTCGGCGCGCCGCCCTCGCGCGATTCGCACCCGCGACCCGCGCGCGACGGCGCGGTTCGTCGTCCCCCGGACGCACGGGAGCCAACGCATGCACGCGGGCAGGACGACGATCATCGCGCTCGCCGCCGTCGTGGCCGGCGCCGTGCTCGGCGCCGTCGCGTGGCTGGGCCACGATGCCGCGTCCGACGCGACGCCCGCGTCCGGCGACGTGACGCTCGCCGCGACGGACGACGCGGATGACGCCGACGCCGCGTCCGCGCGACTCGCGACGCCCGAGCCGCCGGGTGCGCGCGACCTCGACGCGCTCGTGCGTCCCGCGCGGGTCGAGCCGCTCGAGCTCGCGGAGGCCTCGCCCGCCGACGACGCGCCGCCCCCCCTGTGGGGCATCGTGCGCGACCGCGAGACGCTGCGTCCGATCGAGGGCGCGGTGGTGGCCTTCGTCGGCCGGCGCGACGGCTGCGTCACGGGACCCGACGGACGCTATCGGCTGGCACGGCCGTCCGGCGAGTTCGCGGCGATCACCGCGCGGCATCCCGACTACGTGAGCGAGCCGAAGACCTGGCGGCGCGCCCAGCACGACGGACGCATCGACTTCGTGCTGCAACACGGAGTGCTCGTCCAGCTCACGTGCGTCGACCGCGACAGCGGGCGACCGATCGCCGGCGTCGAGCTGCGCGAGTCGGAGGACGGCGACGCGCTGCAGCGCGCCGACGACGGCGGACGGCTCGCGCTGCGCGTCCTGCCGGGGCGCGAGGCCGGCTGGGTCTTCGCGCACGAGGACCATGCGTCGCTGTGGTGGCTGTGGGACGGCAGCCAGGCGGTCGACGGCGTGCGCGCGGACGTGCCGCTGCGCCGTCCCGCCATCGTCGACGCGCGCGTGACCGACGACCGGGGACGTCCCCTGGCCGGGGCCTGGCTGCGCGTCGACAAGCCCGACGGCCTGCACTTCCGGCTGGACGTCGAGCTGCTCGAGCGCTGCGGCCTGCCCGGACGCGCGCGCGACGTCGAGCCGTCCCGCGACCTGCGCAGCGACGCGCAGGGCATGCTGCGCCTGCCGCTCATGCCGTGGCCGAGCGACTACCGGCTCACGGCGCGCTGCGACGGCTACGCCGGCGTCGAGGCGCCGCCGGTCGCGCTGCGCGACGCGGGTCGACATGCGTCCGTCGACTTCACCCTGCACGCCGCGGGACGCGTCCAGGGGCGCGTCCGGCGCAACGGCGCGCCGCTCGCGCAGACCAGCGTGCACTGCCTCGACGCCGACGGCCGGGGCCTCGGCAGCGCGCGCACCGACGACGAGGGCGGCTACCTCGTGCCGGACGTGCTGCCCGGAGCGGTGCACGTCGAGCTGCGCGACCCGCTGACGAACGCGTTGCGCCAGCGCGAGGTCGTCGTCGAAGCCGGCCGCGCCAGCGTGTGCGACTTCGACTTCGAGGCCGACTTCGCCCCGATCGGCGGCCACGTGCGCTGGACCACCGGCGAGCCCGCCGCGGGCGTGTTCGTGAACGTCTGGTCGACGAGCTCGCGCTTCTCGGCGCACACGCGCACCGAGGCCGACGGGAGCTGGTCGGTCGACGTCCCGGACGACGGCGTGTACGACGTGTCGATCTCGGCGGCGGGCACCGGGGGTGTGTGGAACGGCATCCCCCCCGGGAAGCTCGACCTCGAGAACGTGCTGGCCGCCCAGGGCACGCTGCGCCTGCGCCTCGTCGACGCCGCGAGCGGCGAGACGCTGCTGCCCACGTCGCGCGGCACCTGGTTCGCGTGGCGCACCGGCGGAATCGCGCCGTACCACGCGTCCGTGCCGCGCGGCCCCGACGCGACCGGGATGTTCGCCGCGCCGGTCACGGCGGGGACCGTCGACATCACGATCGACCTGCGCGGGCAGGGCTACCTGCCGCTCGAGCTGCCGGGGCTCGACGTCCTCGCGGGCGAGCGGGAGCCGCCGCTCGAACTGCGCCTCGAGCGCGGCCGCGAACTCGTGCTGCGCTTCGTCACCGAGAACGGGCTCGCGCGCAAGCCGTCCGGGCACGTGTTCTTCGCGCTGCCCCGGAGCCGGCCCGACTCCGTGCGCCTCGCCGACGACGGCGAGCAGGGCGCGAGAACCTACAGCTTCGACGGAGCGACGCTGCGCCTGCGCGTCGACGACGGTCCCTCGGGGTGCGTGCGCGTGACGATCGATGACCGCGACGCCACGGCCACGCTGCGCGGCCTGTCCGAGGGACGCTGGCTGCTGCGCGCGTTCCCCGAAGACCTCGCGCTGCGTCCCGACGCCATCGACCTCCCGCGCGACGCGGGGCGACGGATCGACGTGGCCGTCGCGCCGAAGATCCCGCGCTGAGGTGACCTCCGCCACGGGGGCCGCTACGCTGCGAAGTCGGCTTCGGGATCGGGATCGGGATCGGGATCGGGATCGGGATCGGGATCGGGATCGGGATCGGGATCGGGATCGGGATCGGGTTCGGGTTCGGGTTCGGGTTCGGGTTCGGGTTCGGGTTCGGCTTCGGGTTCGGGTTCGGGTTCGGGTTCGGCTTCGGGTTCGGGTTCGGGTTCGGCTTCGGGAGGACGGCATCGATGGGCGAGCGACGGGGCATGCTGGCGGCCGGTGGCGCGCTTGTGCTGCTCCTGCTGGGTGTCGCGTTCTGGCTCTTCGACGACGCATCACCCGGTGCCGGCGCGCCCGACGCGCCGCGTCCCGCGCTCGCGACGCAGGACGTCGGCGCAGCGCACGACGGCGCGTCGCCGGCCACTCCCGACGCGCGCGACGCGACGATCGAGCCGCTCGCGGTGGCGTCCGACGTCGAGGCCGCCGCGCCCGCGTGGCCGGCGGGCGTCGTCGAGGCGCGGCTCACGGGACGCGTGGTCGACGCGCGCGGCGTGCCGTGGCCCGGCGCCGAGGTGCTCTTCGTCCCCGACCGCCCCACCGGGGGCGCGCTCGGCGAGTCGCCCGGCGGACGTCCCGCGCGCGACGTCGACGGCCTCGCCGGACTGCCGCGCACCGTGTGCGACGCCGACGGACGCTTCGCGATCGGCGGACCGTGGCTCGCGCGCACGCTGCTCGCCGACGGCCCGCAGCCCGATCCCGTGCTCGCGATCACGGCGCCCGGCATGGCCTGGCAAGGACATGCCGTGCTCGCGTACCTCGGCGCGCAGCAGGACGTGGGCGACCTCGTGCTCGCGCAGCCCGGCGCGAGCCTGTCGTTGCGCGCGGTCGACGAGCAGGGTGCGCCGCTGCCCGGCGTGCGCGCGGTGCTGCGCAGCATGGGATGGCAGACGCACGCCGACGACGATCCCGTCCCGCCGGCGCGGCTCACGTCGCACCGCACGCTGGGCGTGACCGATGCCGAGGGCCGTCTGCGCCTCGAACACCGCTGGCCGACCAGCCTCGACTTCCGGCTGGTCGCGGACGGGCGCGTGCCGCAGCCCGTGAGCTGCGTGTTGTCGGCCGGGGATCGGCTCGACCTCGGAGACTTCGTGCTCGTGCGCGGGGCCACGCTCGCGGGTCGCGTCCTCGACGACGCGGGACGTCCCCTCGCGGGCGCCGACATCGTCCTGCTCGCGGAGTACGACGTGCGCCCGCTGCGCGACGTCGACGGCGACGCGTTCGACGTGGCGGCCGTGCTGGCCTACGGCGCGCGCTTCTCCGACCGGCGCACGACGAGTGACGACGACGGCGCCTTCGCGCTCGGCGGGTTGGCGTCCGACGAGGCCGGGCTGGCGCTCGTCGCGCAGGCGCCGGGATTCCGTCCGGCGTGGGTCGACGGGCTCGTGCCGGGCGACGCGGACGTCGCGTTCGCGCTCGCGCGCGCGGCGACGCTCGAGGTCGAGGTGCGCGACGCGCCGAGCGGCACGGCGCTGGACGACGCGTCGGTCGCCGCGTTCGGGCTGACCGGCTTCCCCGAGGACGACGAGGACGCCTTCGAGCGTCCGGCGCGCGTGCCGCTCGCGGTCGAGGGCACGCGCGTCGGCGGCGTGGGCCCGCACGGCGCGCGCCTCTTCGTCTCGGCCCCGGGACACGTTCCGCGCACGGTCGAGGTCGCGCCGTGCGCGTCCGGCGAGCGGCGCGACGTGCGCGTCGATCTCTCCCCGGGCGCCGACCTGGACGGACGCGTGGTCGACGACACCGGCGCTCCGCTGCGCGACGTCGTCGTGCGCCTCGGACCCGAGTCGTCCGCCGACCGCGAGGCCTGGGGCGCACGCGAGACACGCAGCGACGCCGAGGGACGCTTCGCGTTCGACGCGCTCGCCGCCGGCACGTGGGGCGTCGACGCCGTGCGCGAGGGCTACGCGGGCGTGTTCGGCGCCACCGTCGACGCGGCCCGTCCCCCCGACGACTGGACGCTCGTGCTCGCGCGCGGCGCGCGCATCGAGGGCACGCTCGTCGACGCGCGCGGCGCGCCCGCCGTCGGGCGCAGCGTCGAGGCCGTGTGCGCCGCGGGCCCGGACGAACCGGCGGACGCGACCCTCGTCGGCTGCGACACACGCGTCGACCGCGACGGGCGCTTCGCCCTCGTCGACCTGCGTCCCGGCGCGTGGACGCTGAGCGTCGCGCCCGAACTCGAGCTCGGCGTGACGCTCGCGCCGGCGGAGGTCGTCCCGCTCGCGCTGCGCCTGCCGCCCACGCCGAGCGCCGAGGGCTTCGTGCACGCCGGGCCCGAGCCGCTGGGACAGGTGCGCGTGAGCGCCCAACGCGTCGCCGCCGACGGCTCGTCCGACGGCCGGCCCGTGTCGACGCGCAGCGGCATCGGCGGACGCTTCGCGCTGACCCTGCCTGGCGCCGGGGACTACCACGTCGCGTTCACGCTTCGCGACGGTCCGAACCTGTTCCGCAACGTCCGCGTGCGGGACGGCGACGCGCCCGTGCTCGACGTCGACTTCGGCACCGGCCGCCTCGCCGGACGCGTGCTCGTCGGGAACGCGCCACCCGCCGGCGACGACTCCTTGTCGTGCTCGCTCTCCGCCCACGGCGAGATGCGCGGCTTCCTCGACCTCGACGCCTCGGGACGCTTCGCGTTCGCGCCGCTGCCCGCCGACACCTATACGCTCTCGCTGCGCGGCCATCACGTCCTGCCCGTCGAGCAGACGGTGGTGCTCGGGGCCGGCGAGCAGCGCGACGACCTCGAGTTCGTGCTGCGTCCGGCCGCCACGCTGCACGGCTTCGTGCGCGACGCTGCCGGCGTGCCGTGGGACGGCTTCCTGCACCTGCGCCGCACCGACGGCGGCGACGGCTACGAGGTCGTCGAGGTCGACGACGGCGAGTTCTGGAGCGACCCGATCGCACCCGGCGCGTGGAGCCTCGACGCCGCCGACTTCGGCGACAAGGAACTCGGACGCGGCGAGGGCCTGCGCGGCGAACCGGGCGTCGAACTCCCGCGCCTGGCCGAACGACAGCTCGACCTCGCGCCGCTCGAGTCACGCGAGCTCGACCTGACGCTCGAAGCGAAGGACGGCTGAGTCACGCACCCTCCGTGCATCGTCCGACCGCGCGGGCGCTTGAACGCCGAGCACCCCATCGCGCATGGTGGATGGCTCCCCCACGCATCCCCACGCACGCGCTCCCGCCGAGCCGCACGCGCAGAGAAAGGACACGACCCATGGCCAAGGAGTTCGTCTCGGACGTCAAGAAGATCCGCGAGCGCGCGCGCAAGCACATCGAGCAGGGCGCCGTGACGGCCGGGTACAAGGCCGATCGCGAGACGGTGGTCAAGATCCTCAACGAGGCGCTGGCCACCGAGATCGTGTGCATCCTGCGCTACCGTCGGCACCACTTCATGGCCGAGGGCCTGCAGGCCGGACCGGTGGCCGACGAGTTCCTGCTGCACGCGAACGAGGAGCAGGGACACGCCGACCAGATCGCGACGCGCATCGTGCAACTCGGCGGCGAGCCGAACTTCTCGCCCGAGGGCCTCGCCACGCGCAGCCACGCCGAGTACGTCGAGGGCGACTCGCTGACCGACATGATCAAGGAAGACCTGGTCGCCGAGCGCATCGCCATCGACAGCTACGGCGACATGATCCGCTACCTGGGCAGCGACGACCCCACCACGCGCTCGATGCTCGAGGGCATCCTGGCCATGGAGGAGGAGCACGCCGACGACCTGGCCGGCTTGCTGGCCAAGATGGACAAGTAGGTCGGGCCGGCGCGGCGGCCCGGTATCCTGGCGCACGCTCGGGGCGGGACTGCGCGCGGATCGCACGCGCGACGGCGGAACCGTCCCCGGGCGATCCCGCCGCCGGAGGACCGAGCCATCGTGCCGACGCCCAGCCATCCGATGAGCCGACGAGCTCGTCGCGCCTCGCCGCTCGTGACCTGCGCCTGCGCGCTGCTCGCACTCCTGCCGCTCGCGGCCTGCGGCGAGACGTCGTCCGACGACGGCGCCCCCGACAAGACGACGTCCGCCGGCGCGGCGTCGTCCGACGCGGCGCCGTCGATCGTCGCGACACGTGAGAACGCGCTCAACGAGTCGTCCGCCGAGGACGCCGCGGCCGACGCAGCCCCATCGATCATCGCCACGCGCGAGATCGCCCGCGCCCCGGACGCGCCGCCGGCGATCCCGTTCACCGACGTCACGCATGCGGCGGGCATCGACTTCGTGCACGAGAACGGCGCGCGCGGAGCCAAGCTGCTGCCGGAGACGATGGGCGGCGGCTGCGCGTTCCTCGACGCCGACCGCGACGGCGACGCCGATCTGCTGCTCGTGAACGGACGGCCCTGGCCCGACGCGCCCGACGCGCAGTCGTCCGACGCGCACACGACCTACTACCGCAACGACGGACGCGGCGCGTTCATCGAGGCGTCGCGCGAGTGCGGGCTCGACCTGCGCGTGCAGGGCATGGGCGCCGCGGTGGGCGACTGCGACGGCGACGGCGACGACGACCTCTTCGTGACCGCGCTGGGACCGGACGTCCTGCTGCGCAACGACGATCTGCGCTTCGTCGACGTCACCGCGTCGGCCGGCGTGGGCGGCGCATCCGACGCGTGGAGCACCGCGGCGTGCTTCGTGGACGTCGACCGCGACGGCGATCTCGACCTCTTCGTGGGCCACTACGTCGAGTGGAGCCCCGAGCGCGACCTCGCCCAGGAGCGCACCCTCGAAGGCATCGCGGGCCGCGCGTACCTGCCGCCGATGAGCTTCCCGGGCACGCAGCCCGCGCTCTTCCGCAACGACGGGCGCGGTGTGTTCGCCGACGTGTCCGCGACGTCCGGCGTGCGGGTGGTCGACGAGGACGGCCGGCCGGTGGCCAAGATGCTCGCGCTGCTGCCCTTCGACGCCGACGCCGACGGCGACGTCGACCTGTTCGTGTCCAACGACACGACGCGCAACTTCCTCTACACCAACCGCGGCGACGGCGTGTTCGACGAGACGGGCGTCGACGCCGGACTCGCGTACGACCGGCTCGGTCAGCCCACCGGCGCCATGGGCGTCGACGCGGGCGACCTGCGCGGCGACGGCGCGACGACGCTCGTGGTCGGCAACTTCGCCGACGAGATGACCTCGGCCTACGTGGCTGCGCCAGGAGGCGGCTTCTTCACCGACGAGACCGTCGCGATCGGACTCGGCGCACCCACGCGCTGGGCGCTCACCTTCGGATTGCTGCTGTTCGATGCCGACCTCGACGGACGCCTCGACCTGCTCACCGCGAACGGCCACCTCGAGGAGTCGATCGCCGACGCCCAGCCGGGCCAGAGCTACGCCCAGGCGCCGCAGCTCTTCTGGAACACCGGCGCGGCGCGCGGTCCGCTGCTCGCGCTGGCCGACGACGTGGGCGACCTCGCCCGTCCGATCGTGGGACGCGGGGCGGCGGCGGCCGACGTCGACGGCGACGGCGACCTCGACCTGCTGCTCACGCAGCCCGGCGCCGCGCCGCGCCTGCTGCGCAACGACCAGCGCAGCGGGAACGCGTGGCTGGCCGTCGACCTGCGCGGCAGCGCGTCCCAGCCGATCGTCGCCGGCGCGCGCGTCGCGCTCACCGCCGACGGACGCACGCAGGAGCGCGAGGTGCGTCCGACGCGCAGCTACCTGAGCGCGGTGCCCTCGACGCTCGTCTTCGGACTCGGCCTCGCGAGCGCGATCGAGTCGCTCGTGGTCACGTGGCCCGACGGCTCGGTGCAGGACGTCCCCCCGCCGGCGCCCTCGCAGAAGGTCGCCGTGACGAAGGACACCGAGCGTCCCGACCCCGCGGGGCTGATGAACACGGCCAAGGCGCAGCTCGAGAACGGCGACGCCACGGGCGCGCAGGCCACGCTCGAACGCGCGCTCGCGCTGCGTCCCGAGAGCGCGCCGATCCTGCGCAACCTGGCGCGGGCCAAGCTGCTCGCGGCCGATCCCGAGGGCGCGCTGCCGCTGCTCGCGCGCGCGCGCGCGGCCGATCCGCAGAGCGCTGCGACGGTGTACCTGACGGGCATCGCGCTCGCGCGGGCGTCGCGCTACGACGAGGCCGTGCCGGTGCTCGAGGACGCGGCGCGGCGCGATCCGCTCACGGCTGCGATCCGCTTCCAGCTCGGCAACGCGTACGAGCTCGTGGGACGCGAGGACGACGCGCTCGCGCAGTACCGCGAGACGGCTCGGCTCGATCCGGCCCACTCGGCGGCGCAGTTCAAGCTCGCGCTCGCGGCGCGCAAGCGCGGGGACACCGCCGAGTACCGCGATCGCAACCGCGAGTTCCTGCGGCTCAAGGCGCTCTACGGCGACGCGTACAAGACGCCGGTCTCGCTCGAGCGCTGCGTCCACACGCTGGCCGAGGCGGGCGACGAGGCCGAGGACGCGAACGCGACGTGGCCGCAGATCGACGTGGCCTTCGTCGACGTGACCGACGCCTGGCTGGGCGAGCGCTCGGCGGCGGCGCTGGCCGCGTCCGCCATCGACGACGCGGGACGGCTCACGTTCACCGCGGTCGGCGAAGACGGAACGCTCGTCGAACTCGCCGCGTCCGACGCCGGACCGCTCGGGGCGCGCACGCTCACGGCCGAGGCGCCGCCCGGCGTGGGTGACCTCGTGGTCGGCAACGTCTACGATCCCCCGCAGCCCGTGGCGAAGGACGCCTTGCCGGTGCGCCGTCCCGACCTCGTGCTCGCGGCCGGCGGCCACGTGACGCTGCTCGAGCGCGACGCCGGCGGCGACTACGCCGACACCACGTCCCGCGCCGGACTCGACGAGGTGCGCGCGGGACGCGTCACGCTCGTCGACGCCGACCACGACGGCGACCTCGACCTGCTCGCCGTGGGCGAGAACGGCGTGCGCCTGATGCTCGCGTCCGGCGACGGCGAACTCGTCGACGGGACGGCCGAGTCCGGCATCCCCGAGCTGGGCGCGTGCGTCGACGTGGCGGCCGCCGACCTGGACGGCAACGGCGCGGTCGACTTCGTCGTCGCGCGCGGCGACGACACCCCCACCATCGTGCTCGAGAACCTGCGCGCGGGGCGCTTCGCGGAGCAGCCCGAGCCGCCCGGTCCGCTGCCCGCCGCGCGCCGGGTGCTGCTCGAGCACCTCGACGCCGACGACGATCCCGACGTGCTGCTCGTGGCGCGGGACGCGGTCCACGTGCGCCGCGCGCAAGGCACCCTGCAGCAGACGATCGCCCTCGACGGACTCGACGCGCGCGGCGCCACGCTGCTCGATCACGACGCCGACGGACGCGCCGATCTGCTCGTCGTCGGCGCGCGCGACGGACACGGCGCGCTGCTCCTGCTGCGCAACGCGGGCGACGGCACGCTCGTCGACGCCACGTCCGCCTGCAAGCTCGACGCGCTCGCGCTCCCGCCGCTGGCCGACGCGCTGGCGGCCGACGTCGACCGCGACGGCGACGACGACCTGCTGCTGCGCGCGTCCGACGGCAGCCTGCACGCGCTGCGCAACGACGGCGGATCGGCGAACGGCCAGCTCGCGCTGCGGCTGTTCAGCCTCGTGAACACCTCGGGCGGCATCGGCACGCGCGTCCAGGTGCGCGCCAGCGACTTCGTGGCCAGCCGTCTCGCGAGCGCCGAGCAGCCGGTCACGATCGGCCTCGGCGGACGCACGCGACTCGACTCGGTCCAGACGCTGTGGCCCAACGGCATCGTCGACAACCGGCTCGACGTCGAGGTCGGACCGCGGCCGCTCGACGTGGTCATCCTCGAGCAGGTCGACACCGGCAGTTGTCCCTTCCTCTTCGTCTGGGACGGCGAGCGCTTCCGCTTCGTGAACGACATGATCGGCAGCGGCGCCGTGGGGCTGCCGCTCACGCGCGACGTCATGTGCCCCGTGAACCCGAGCGAGATCGTCGAGGTCGGGCCCGAGGACCTGCTCGTCCCCGTCGACGGGCACTACGCGATGCGCGTCACGAGCGAGCTGCGCGAGGCGGCGTACTACGACCACGTCGCGCTCATGGCCGTCGACCACGCGCCGGGCCTCGAGGTGCACTCGACCGATCGGCTGCGCGGGCCGCCCTTCCCCGCGTCGGAGCCGTGGCTGCTGGCCGACCCGCAGGCGCCGAAGCGCGCGCTCGGCGACGACGGCCTCGACCGCACGTCCGCCGTGGCCGCGCTCGACGGCGTGTTCGCGCCCCCGGGACCGGTGCTGCCCGCCCCGCTGCGCGGCGTGTGCGCGCCGATGACGCTCGAGCTCGACTTCGGCCCGCTGCCCGACGCCGACGACCTCGTGCTCGCGCTCACCGGCTGGATCGAGTACGGCACCGCGAGCTCGCAGATCGCGCTCTCGCAGGACACCTCGGTCGCGACGATCTGGCCGCGGCTCGAGGCGCGCGCGTCCGACGGCAGCTGGACGCCGCTCGACGTCTTCGTCGGCCTGCCCGCGGGCAAGATCAAGACGCTGCTCGTCGAGCTCGGCGGCAGGCTCCCCGAGGGCGCCGACCGGCTGCGCCTCACGACCACCTTCCAGCTCTCGTGGGACCGCATCGCGCTGGGTCGGCGCGCGCCGCTCGACCCGGCCTTCGTGCACACGGCCGAGCCCGACCGGGCCGAGCTGCGCTGGCGCGGACACTCCGACCTGCGCGTGCGCGCGCCGGGCGCGCCGCGCACGCCCGACTACGACGTGACGATCGACGTCCCGCCGTGGCGCACGTCGCTGCAGGGCTGGTGCACGCGCTTCGGCGACGTGCTGCCGCTGCTCGACGAGATCGACGGCAAGGTGTGCGTGCTGAACGGCGGCGACGAGATGCAGCTCACGGTGCCCGTCGACGCGTTCCCGCCCCTCCCCGAGGGTCTCGAGCGCACGTGGATGTGGTGGTCGCACGGCTGGAACAAGGAGGGCGACCCGAACACGTCCGGCGGCGATTCGATCTGGCCGCTCGGCGTCGACATCCGCTTCGGACGCACTCCCGAAGAGGACGACGCGTGGCGCCTGTTGTACAACACGCGCTGGGTCTCGGCCGATCGCTACCGGAGAGCGACGTCGGGCACCCGCTGAGCCCCGCGCGAGGAGCCCGCCATCGTGTCGAGTCGCCGCCTTCCGTCGCCGTGGGCCGTCGCGTGGACGTTGATCGGCTGCCTCGCGGCATGCGGCGGCGACGCGTCGTCCGGCGCGGCGGGTGACGGCGCGGCAGAGGGCGGAGCGCCCGGCGCGACGCGCGCGCTGAGCGACGCAGGAACCGAAGCCGAAGGCGAAGCCGGTTCCGAAGCCGAGATCGAAGCCGAATCCGATCGCGAACGCGAAGCCGGCTCCGAAGCCGCCACCGAACGCGATCGCGATCGCGACGTCCGCCGCGTCACGCTCCCGGCGCCCGGCGAACACCTGCTCGTCGACCTCGCGCCGCGCGCGCCCTGCTCGGGATCCACGCTCTTCGAGCGCGTGCCGTCCTCGGTGAGCGGCATCACCTTCCGCCACCGCTGGACGGACGACCCGCAGTACCTGCACGTGCTCGGCAACGCGATGTCCGGCGGCGGCGTGGCCGTGGGCGATTGCGACGGCGACGACCTGCCCGAGGTGCTCTTCACCCGTCCCGTGGGCGGCGCGCGGCTGTACCGCAACCTCGGCGACTTCACCTTCGACGACGTGACCGAGCGCGCGGGACTGCTCGCCGAGGGCTGGGGCGGCGGCGCGACGTTCGCCGACGTCGACGACGACGGCGACCTCGACCTGACCGTGTGCGGCTACGACACGCCCGACCGGCTCTACCGCAACCGCGGCGACGGCACCTTCGAAGAGCGCGGCGCGGAGGCGGGACTGGCCTTCCGCGGGGCGAGCATCGGCTTCGCGTTCGCGGACGTCGACCTCGACGGCGACCTCGACGCGTACCTGCTCACGAACCGCTTCTCGCCCAACGACGTGCCCGACCGTCCGGTGCCGACGCGCGACGGACGCATCTACATCCCCGACGACCTGCTCGAGCAGTTCGACCTGCTGGCCGACCCGTCGGGCAACGTGAGCGTGATCACCGCCGGCCAGGCCGACCACCTCCTGCTCAACGACGGCCGCGGGACGTTCACCGACGTCACCGCGCGCTCGGGCATCAGCGGCTTCCACTTCGGGCTCTCGGCCACCTTCTTCGATCCCGACGACGACCTGTGGCCCGACCTGTACGTGGCGAACGACTTCTTCGGGCCCGACCGCCTGTATCGCAACCTGCGTGACGGCACCTTCGCCGAGACGGCGGCCGCGTCGTTCGCGCGCACGCCGTGGTTCAGCATGGGCAGCGACGCCGGCGACGTCGACAACGACGGGCGCGTCGACCTGTTCGCGTCCGACATGGCGTCGACGACGCACGCGCGGCGCATGACGGCCATGGGCGACGTGTGGCGCACGCGCTGGTACCTCGAGCGCTCGCGTCCGAACCAGGCGGTGCGCAACGCGCTCTCGCTCAACGACGGCGTCGGGCGCTTCCTCGAGGCCTCGCAGATGGCGGGACTGTCGGCGTCCGACTGGACCTGGTCGACGCTCTTCGGCGACCTCGACGCCGACGGACGGCTCGACCTGTTCGTGAGCAACGGCATGTCGCGCGACTACTTCAACTCCGACCTGCGCGGCGCGGCGGCGGGCTACGCGGCCGACTACATGCGCGCCTTCTGGGCCGAGGCCGAGCCGCTGCGCGACCGGAACCTGGCCTTCCGCAACGAGGGCGACCTCTCGTTCGCCAGCGTCGGTCCCGCCTGGGGACTCGACCGCGCCGCGGCCAGCTTCGGCGCCGTCCTGTGCGACCTCGACCGCGACGGCGACCTCGACGTGCTCAGCAACGACTTCGACGACGAGGCCTCGCTCTACCGCAACGGCTCGACGGCGGGACACGTGCTGCTCGTGCGGCTCGTCGCGTCGCGCAGCGCGCCCGACGGCGTGGGCGCCGAGATCACGATCGAGACGCCCGCCGACGATCCCGCGCACTCGCTCACGGGACGCCAGGTGCGCCAGCTCACGCTGACCCACGGCTACATGGCCGGCAGCGAGGCGCGCGTGCACTTCGGACTCGGCGCGCACGACGTCGTCGACACGCTCCGCGTGCGCTGGCCGTCGGGACACGTCCAGACGCTGCACGACGTCCCGGCCGATCGGCTGCTCGTGCTCGCCGAACCCGACGGCGAGCCGCCCGCGCGCGTCGACCCGCCGCGTCCCCAGCCGCTCTTCGCGCTCGCCGAGGGTCCGTCGGCGAACGAGGCGCCCTACGACGACTTCAAGAAGCAGACGCTCCTGCCGTGGAAGCTGTCGACGCAGGGTCCCGGCCTGGCGCTGGGCGACCTCGACGGCGACGGCGACGACGACTGCTGGCGCGGCGGTCCCGCGGGCTGCGCCGGCGTGCTGCTCGCGAACGACGCCGGCGCGCTCCAGCCGCGCGAATCCACCGCGCTCTCGGTCGACGACTACTACGAAGACCTGGGCGGACTGCTGTTCGACGTCGACGCCGACGGAGACCTCGACCTCTACGTGGCGAGCGGCGGCAACGAGGCCTCGGCCGGCGGCGGCGCCCTGCGCGACCGGCTCTACCTCGGCGACGGCGCCTTCGGCTTCGCCAAGGCGAAGAAGGGGACGATCCCCGAGCTGCGCGAGAGCGGCGGACCGCTGTGCGCCGCCGACCTCGATCGCGACGGCCTGCTCGACGTCTTCGTCGGCGGACGCGCCGTGCCCGGCGCCTATCCCGCCGCCGCGCCGAGCCGCGTGCTGCGCAACACCGGCGGCGCGCTCGTCGACGCCACCTCCGAGCTCGCCCCGGGACTCGCCGACGTGGGCCTCGTGCAGGGCGCCACGTTCGCCGACCTCGACGACGACGGACGCGAAGACCTCGCGCTCGCGATCGCGTGGGGCCCCGTGCGCGTCCTGCGCGGCAGCGACGCGGGACTCGTCGACGCCACCGACGCGGCCGGCACGTCCGCGCTCACCGGGCTCTGGAACGGCGTCACCGCCGGCGACGTCGACGACGACGGCGACCTCGATCTCGTGGTCACGAACCTCGGGCTGAACACGCCGATCCAGGCCGACACGGGCGCGCCGTACACGCTCTACCACGGCGACGTCGACGGCAGCGGCGAGGAGCAGCTCGTCGAGTCGACGTACGCCGACGGCGTCGAGGTCCCCGCGCGCTGCCTCGACTGCGTGCGCGACGCGCTGCCCGTGCTCGGCATGGCCTTCGGGACGTACGCGTCGTACGGCGCCGCGTCGCTCGCCGACGTGTACGGCGCCGACGTGCTGGCCGGGCTGCCGCGCCTGTCGGTCAGCGAGCTGCGCCACGGCGTGCTGCTCAACGACGGACGCGGCGCGTTCACGTTCCGTCCCCTGCCGCGGAGGGCGCAGGTGGCGCCGGCGTTCGGCGCCGCGCTCCTGGCTGCCGACGACGACGGGCACGTCGACCTCGTGCTGGCGCAGAACTTCTCGTCCGCGCAGCCCGAGGCCGGGCGCTGGAACGGCGGCCTGGGCCTGCTCCTGCGCGGCGACGGACGGGGCGGCTTCGCGCCCGTGTCCGCCGCCGAGAGCGGGATCGTGATCCCCGACGACGGCCGCGGCGTCGCGCTCGGCGACCTCGACGGCGACGGACGCAGCGACGTCGTCGTCGCGTGCAGCGACGGTCCGCTGCGCGTCGGGCTGCGGCGCGGCGCGGCGGACGCGACCGTGTCGGGCGAGTCCGGCGCGAGCGCGCGCACGCGCTCGCCCGCGCTGCACGTGCGCCTCGTCGGCGCGCCGGGCAACGCGTCGGCCGTGGGTGCGCGCGTCACCACGATGCTGCGCGACGGGACGTCCCGCGTGGCGGAGGTCGGCGCGGGCGGCGGCTACCTCGCACAGTCGTCGGCGACGCTGGCGTTCGGCGTGCCGCGCGACGCGGTCACGTCGCTGCGCGTCCGCTGGCCGGACGGCACGACGAGCGAGCACGCGCTCGGCGGCGGCGACGCGTCCGGCGACGCGAGCGCGGGGGTCGTCGTCCTGCGGCGCGAGTAGGCGCGGCCGGCGCCGATCCGGAGTCGCCGGGCCTCGCGGCCGCGTCGCACGGGGCGGGCGTCGGAGACGCCAGGCCTCCCGCGGGACCGCGCCTCTCCGGCCCCCGAGCATACGCGTGGGCCAACCCGGTACACTCCCCGGCCCACCCGCCCCGGAAGCCCGCCTCCTTGTCCACGCCCAGCCCCGAGCCCGCGCCGTCCTCCCAGCCGCACCGCGTCGAGGCGGCCGACGTGGCCGCGTGGCTCGAGTCGCTGGCCGCCGACCGCGGCCACCTCGCGGCGCTGCCGGACGCGATGCGCGAGCGCCTGCTGCGTGCCTGCGGACAGCTCGCGCGGCCCGACCGCCTGGCGCGCAACGCGTTCAACAAGGCGCGCCGCCGCCGCGACCACAGCGCTCGCCGGGTGGCCGACGAGGCCGTGCTCGACCGCACGGGCATCCGCGTGCAGCGGCTCGAGCTCGTCTATCCGACGCCCGACGTGCAGGGGGACGGACCCGCGCAACCCGGACTCGCCGATGCGCCGTCTTCTCCCGGCAGGCTGCACGAGGCGCGCTCCTGCTACATCTGCAAGGCCGACTACCGCGACGTGCACCACTTCTACGACGCGATGTGTCCCGACTGCGCCGAGTTCAACTTCGTCCGGCGGCACCAGAGCGCCGACCTCTCCGGCCGCGTCGCGCTGCTCACCGGCGGACGGGTCAAGATCGGCTACCAGGCGGGCATCAAGCTGCTGCGCGCCGGCGCGCGGCTCGTCGTCACGACGCGTTTCCCGCGCGACGCGGCCGAGCGCTACGCACGCGAGCCCGACTTCGCGCAGTGGCAAGAGCGGCTCGACGTGTACGGACTCGACCTGCGCCACACGCCCAGCGTCGAGGCGCTCTGCGCGCACCTCGCCCGGAACTACGAGCGGCTCGACGTGATCCTCAACAACGCGTGCCAGACCGTGCGGCGTCCGCCGGGGTTCTACGCGCACCTCATGCAGGGCGAGGAGCGTCCCTACGCGCAGCTGCCGGCCGAGGTGCGTGCGCTGCTCGCCGAGCACGAACGGCTGCGCGGCGAGGGACGGCTCGGCGCGGCGTCCGGCGGGCGGGGCGCACGCGCCGCGCTCGGCACGCCGGACGATGCGGCGGACGCGGCGCGCGACGCGTCCCAAGCGACCGACCCGCTCGTGCACGCCTCATGGTCGGCGGGACGTCCCGCGGAACTGGCCGGCCTGCGTCTCTCGGCGGCGCTCTCGCAGCTCGCGCTCGTCGACGGCGACGACGACGCCCGCGAGGCGCTCTTCCCCGCGGGCGCGCTCGACGCCGACCTGCAGCAGGTCGACCTGCGCGACGTGAACAGCTGGCGCCTGCCGCTGGCCGCGGTGCCGACCGTCGAGCTGCTCGAGGTCACGCTCGTGAACGCCATCGCGCCCTTCGTGCTCAACGCACGGCTCAAGCCGCTCATGCTGCGCACGCCCGGCCGCGACAAGCACATCGTGAACGTGTCGGCGATGGAAGGGCAGTTCTACCGCGCCTTCAAGACCGACAAGCACCCGCACACGAACATGGCCAAGGCCGCGCTCAACATGCTCACGCGCACGTCGGCGCCCGACTACCAGCGCGACGGCATCCACATGAACTCGGTCGACACGGGCTGGATCACCGACGAGGACCCGGCCCACATCTCGCGGCAGAAGCGCGAGGAACACGGCTTCCATCCCCCGCTCGACCACGTCGACGCGGCCGCGCGCATCTGTGCTCCGGTGTTCGACGGCTTCAACACGGGCGAGCACGTTTGGGGCCAGTTCCTCAAGGACTACCGGCCCGCGCCCTGGTAGGCGGAGTGCGGCGAGCGCCTGGTCACGGGATTGCGGCACACAACGCCCCGAGTAGGGAATCACCCCATCGAGTGACGGACTCCTGGAGGAGTACGGTTGCGACCACAGGGGTTCAGCACCCTCTCTCGAGAAGGCAGAAGAGTCATGAAGACGCGAATCACCCTCATTGCCATGATCGCCCTGGCAACTCCCACCGCCTCCATCCTGCCGGGATGCACGATGCTGGGGATCGAGCGGTCCCAGGATCTCTCGGAGCACGTCGACGAGACCGTCGCCTCGATGGATGACTACGGCGACTCGCGCACCGAGCTCTTCGCGACCCTGGCGAAGCTGGCCTCCGAGCCGCGCGAGGACCTCAATTCGAGATTCAAGAGCTTCAGCCGGTCGGTGGATCGTGTCGTCTCCTCCGAGGAGGACCTGCGCGATTCCCTGGCCGACATGCGATCCACGGCGAAGACGCGCTTCCTGGCGTGGAGCGAGGCCAACCAGGCCTACGAAGACAAGGACATGCGGCTCGGATCCCAGCAGCAGCGGATGGCGGCGGCCGAGAAGTTCCAGGACACGGTGCTCGACGCCGACCGCATGCTGGTGGAGTCTGCGGCCTTCGTGGCGTACGTGAAGGACCTGCGCCGCGTGTTGTCGAACGACCTCAGCGACCGAGGCGTGTCCGGGGTGTCCGGATACACCGAGAAGGCGCGCGGCCTCGACAAGGAACTCACCGAGATGTCCGCCCCCATCCGGGCACGCCTGGTGTCGACTTTCGACTCCTCCGCCGCGAACTGAGACACGAGGGCGACGCGCGGGATCCCCGGCGACGCCGAGGTCTCGCGCGGCCGCAAGGTTCCGCAGGCTCCGCACGGCACGACACGCGCCGTGTGACTCGTGCCTTCGTGCGAGCGCGAGTCGTCGACTCGGATGAAGCCGCTCTGGGAGCGCTCCGCCACCGCCATCCCGGGCACACGGATGCACGCGCAGCCCGACGGCTGGGATCCCAGGTCGATTCCGAACCCCGCATTGAACAATCCACACGGATCGCGGTGCGTCCCTGCGGGCGAGCGAATCGCACCCGGACCCTCGCCGCGCCTCTCGATTCGACCCCGACGACCGACTCGACCACCCGCGGCGGAGGCGGCGGCGGACGGAACACCCGTTCACCGCAATTGGCACATCGATTGCAATATGGACCTCACTCGATCTGCTCCCGTGCCTGGGCTCACCGCGCTCCTCGTGGCGGCCACGGACCACACGGCGTCGGTCGACCGGGGAGACCTGGGCGTCGTCGCGCCGTGCATTCCGCACGTCGGAGCGCCTCGGCGGAAAGAGAGATTCCATGAAAGCCATCGGCAAGTTCCGGCTGGGCGTCGTCGCCGCAGCCATCCTCCTGGGCGCCTCGCTCACCTCGGCGCAGGTGACTCTCGGCACGGCCCAGACGTTCGGCGTGCTGGGCGGTGCCTCCATCACGAACACCGGTACGAGTGTGATCGACGGCGATGTCGGCGTGAGTCCCGGCACCGCGGTGACGGGCTTCCCGCCGGGCATCGTCCTCGGAGCCCTGCACGTCGCCGACGCCGTGGCGGGCCAGGCCCAGTCGGATGCGACCACCGCCTATGACACCCTGGCCGGCCTCGCACCCGACTTCGACCTCACCGGACAGGACCTCGGCGGACTCACACTCACGCCCGGCGTCTACTCATTCAGTTCGTCGGCGCAACTCACCGGCGCGCTCCAGCTCGACGCCCTCGGCAACGACGAGGCGCTCTTCGTATTCCAGATCGCGAGCACCCTCATCACCGCGAGCAACTCGTCGGTGCTGATGATCAACGGCGGGACGGGCTGCAACGTGTACTGGCAGGTGGGCAGCTCGGCGACCCTCGGCACCGACACGAGCTTCGTCGGGACGGTGATCGCGCTGGCCAGCATCAGCGCCGACACGAGCACCGACGTCACGGGACGCCTGCTCGCGCTGACCGGCTCGGTGACCCTCGACACGAACGCGATCGCGATCGCCGAGAGCTGCCAGGCCACCACCTCCGACTACGGTGACGGCTGCGCGGGTGAAGGCGGCATCGTCCCCGTGCTGTCGATGGGCGCCGCCATCGCGGGCGACGACGTGACCATCGAACTCACAGGCGGCCTGGGCGGTAGCAACGCCATCATCCTCTTCGGAAGCGGCCCGGTGGAGCACCCGCTGAAGCCGCTCTCGGGTTGCGGGTGCACCCTGTTCGTCCGCCCGGGACCCCTGGCTGTCGTGGTCCCCCTCGGCGGCTCGGGTGCGGGCGGCGGCACGTTCACGATCGTGGTCGCGGTCCCCACCTCGGCCATCGGGGTCATGTTCGCCATGCAGGTCTTCATCCCCGACCCGAGTTCGTCCTGCGGCTTCTCGGCCTCGAACGCACTGCTCGTGACCATCGGGTAACGATAGGGAAGGTGCGTCACGAGCCTCTCGGAGCCAACGGTACCGGGAGGCTCGTTGCGCAGGCGGCCGCGATGCCTCCGCGTGCGCGCTCCCGGAGTTCCGTGTCCCACAGCGCGCGAGATCGTCTCCACGGCTCAACCCGGCGGACGCAGCCACGACCCCGCCTTCGCGACGAGCAGGCGCACCAGTTCCGGGTCCATGCAGGCGTAGTCGTCGGGGATGGCCAGCACCACGACGCGCTTTTCGCGCAGCAGGGCGCCGAAGCGGCGCTCGAGCTTGCGCTTGTGCATGGCCTCCATCACGAAGACGAGGTCGGCCCATTCGAGCAGGTCGGCGTCGACGGGCGTGACGGCGTCGGGGTTCACGCCGGCCGAGAGCGCCTCGACGCCGTCCCACGTCGCGAAGACGGCCTCGGCGGTGGGACTGCGCAGCTTGTTGCGGCTGCAGACGAAGAGCGCTCTCACCGATCGAAGGGCGTGCGCGTGCCTGCCCCGCGGCCGGCGGGACGAACGTGGGACACGCGACGCGTCACGCGCCCATGACCGCATGGAGCTGGGCCGTGTCGACGTACTGCTGGAAGCGCGTGATGCGGCCGTCACGGAGCGTCCAGACGTGGCAGACCTGCGCATCGAGGGACTTGCCTGTGGCGAGGAAGGTGCCGCTGTAGCGCCCCTCGACGATGACGCTGTCGCCCGCGTCGTGGTAGCGCAGCGGCGTCACGCCGAAGCCGTCCCACTCGCCGCCGAGCCGCATGAACAGCTCGTCGAGCACGGCCTGCGGTCCGTGCCACGGTTCGCCGCCCGGACGGTACGGGTTGTTCTCGGCCTCGAACCACGCGACGTCGGTGTCGAGCAGCGCGAGCACCCCGGGGATGTCGCCGGTCGCGAACTTCGCGTACAGGTCGTTCAGGATCGGCACGTGACTCATGCGTGTGGCTCCGCGAGGGATCGCCGGGACGATACGCGAGCGCGAGCGGCGTGGGAAGGGACTCAGCCGTGCGCGCGGAGAACCCGTTGAGAGGTCGACGCGTGTCCGGGAACGACAACCCCGCGGGCCCCCGCCGACCAGGGGGACGGCTACCAGACCCCGGGCAGCAGCCGCTTCGTGTGCGCGCAGTACTCGGTGTACTCGGCGCCGAGCGCGCGCGCGAGGACGTCCTCTTCGACCAGGATGCGGCGCCGCAGCGCCAGCGTGATCGGCAGCATGAGCACGAGCAGGCCGGCCCAGCTCCCGTAGAAGACGCCGAGCCCGAGCAGCGCGACGAGCAGTCCCGTGTACGACGGGTGGCGCACGAAGCGGTACGGGCCCGCGCGCACGACGCGATGCCCTTCGTGGACGGCGACGTCGACGGTGAAGAAGCGACCGAGCGTGAGGATGGCCGTCCAGCGCAGGACGAGGCCGGCGAGCAGCAGCGCCGTCGCCGTCGCCTGCCGGGCCGTCGCGGAGATCGGCAGGCGTCCCGGCGGCCAGGAGCTCAGCACGACGGCGATCGCGGAGCTGGCGAGGATCACGATCCACACGAGGCGCATCGAGCCGCGGTCGTCGACCTGCGCGCCGTGCGAGCCCCGACGCACGAAGGCGAGCACGAGCTCGGAGACGGGGAAGGCGAAGAGCGCGACCTGCAGCACGATCGAGAGCATCAGCGCGCCCCGGCGACGCACACGTCGCTGTGACCCTCTTCGATCGCGAAGACGACGGCGTCTCCGACGCACGCACCGACCCCGGCATGTCGCAGCGAGGACTCGGACGGGTGGGTGGCGGCGAGGCGCATGGAGGGCCCCGAGTCTAGCAAGCCGTCTCCCGTCGTCCGCCGCGTCGGGAGTCGACTACGGCCCGGCGTCCAGCGCGGCCTCGACGGCGCGATCGAGCTGCGCGACTCCGTCCGGCGAGTAGCCGCTGGCGACGAAGGCGATGCTCCCGTCGCGGGCGACGACGAGCGTCGTGGGGAAGGCGCCGACCGCGTAGCGGGTGGCGACCTCGTCGGCGTCCGGCAGGACGGTCAGCGCGAACCCGCGCGAGGCGGCGTACGACCGCGGATCGCCGCCGTCGCGCTCCTGGCAACTCATGGCCCAGACTTCGAGACCGCGGTCGGCATGCTCCCGCGCGAGGGCGTCGAGGTGCGGGAGCGCGATCCGGCACGGGGCGCACCACGTGCCCCAGAAGTCGAGGACGGTCACGGAGCCCTTGCGGGCGGCGAGGGAGTGCGGCCGGCCGTCGCCGTCCTCGAGTTCGATCGGCGGCGCGGGATCACCCACCGCGGGACCGCGGACGGCGAGGCTCTCGAGGTCGACGGGAACCGCAGCCGCCTCGTCTGAGGGCGACCGCTGGGCGGGGACGTCGAACGTCGACGGGATCTCGGGCGCGAAGACGAACGCGGGGATCTCCTCGTCGACGCGCACCTCGCAGAGGCGCAGCGACTCGAGCACGTGCGCGCCCGCGATGACGAAGTTCGTGGACACGCTGCGCGGGAGCGCGTCGGGGCCGATCCACCATTCGTTCCAGTCGTCCGACAGGGCGCGGTCGGGATCGTCGGCGTAGTGCAGGCGGAAGCCGCGGCACGCGACGCCGCCGACCTGACGGGTCCCCAGGCTCTCGACGTGCGTGGCGGCGGTGACGGCGGCGCGCGCACGGTCCGGGTCGACGATCCCCGGCGCGAGGACCTTCGAGCGGAAGAAGCCGGTGAGGATCGAGAGGTTGGCGGGCGTCGGGTCGCGCACGTCGGCGCGGCGCTGTTCGGGATGCAGCATCCGCAGCGTGCGGGCGTCGTACGCCCAGTACGCGAAGGCGCCCTCGAACTGCGCGGCCGGAGCCTCGAGGACGGTGCTCAGGGCGATCTTCCAGCGCAGCGCGGGCGCGGCCGCCGCGTCCACGACGGGGATCTGCTCGAGCCAGACCTGGCCGCGCACAGACGAGTGCTTCGTCCGGCCGGTGGGCAGGTCGCGCTCGTCGCGGATCGCTTCGGCGGTGTAGGCGATCGACGCGGCACGCTCGATCGCGTCGAGCGACGCCAGCACGGCCTCGTCGTCCCCCACGACCGGCATCCCTCGCGCGAGCGGGACGGCCGGCGCCATGAGCAAGAAGGACGCGAGCGAGCCGCGAAGCATCGCCGCCGCCGGTCGCGGGCGGATCCGGCCTGTCGTCATGATCGACTCCCGTCGTGCGCATCCCGGGCCTTCGCGACCAGGGTCCTCTCACACGATGCGCGCGGCGGGTCGATCCGTCAGAACCTGCGTACCCTTTCGTCGGGCCGCCGACCCGTCGCCGTGCAGCACACGCTCAGCCCGCACCCTCCGACTCCCCCACGCACGCGGCCACGGCGTCGACCACGACCCGCTGCACGTCGCGCCAACGCCCGGGGACGCCGCGCGCGAAGCGCTGGTTGAGCTCGAGCTCGATGCCCGCGTAGCCCGGGTCGCGCACGAGCGTGCGCAGGTGCGTCGTGAGTCCCGGGTGGATGCCGAGGTACGGCTCGTTGAAGCGCACGCGCAGGCGCGGGTCGCGCGCGGCGATCGCGGCGCGCAGCTCGGCGGCGAAGGTGCGCTCGGCCGAACGCGCCGGGTCGAACAGGATGCCCACGTCGAGCAGCCGCCGCTCGCCGCGCCGCACGGGCGTGAAGCTGTGGACGCCGAGGTGCAGCACGGGGCGCCCGCCGGTGTGCAGGTCGCGCAGGCTCGTCTCGACGCGCGTCCAGTGGGTGTCGTGGACTTCGGCCACGAGCCGCGCGCGCCGCTCGGCAGGCAGATCCGCGAGCAGGTGCGAGACGAGCTCGTCGTGTCCCGGCGGACGGTTCAGGTCGACGAGCAGGCGCGTCCAGCGGCCGGCGATCACGGGCACGCGCAGCGCGAGGCCGAGCCGGCGCGCGAGCACGAGCGCCCCGGGGTCCCAGCCGCGATGGCTGTCGAGCAGCGCGTCGCGTCCCTCGAAGAAGCGCCGGTAGCGCGCCGGGACGGCCTTCGACGCGTGCTCGCAGGTGATCAGCAGCGCCGGCGGACGCGTGCGCGCCGACGCGACGTCGTCCCCACGCGGGCGCGGCGCTCGTCTCGCCATCGACGTCAGGCCCGGAAGCCCCGTCCCTCGTGCAGGCAGTCGCACAGCTCGCCGTACACGGCGTGCAGCTTCGCCCGGTCGGGGCGGTCGCCGGTCGCCGCGACGATGCGGTGCGCGAGGGTGCCGTGCTCGAGGATCGCGTCGATCCACGGGCGCCAGGCGAGGTCGCCCTCGCTGCCCTTCGGCCACACGGCGTCGAGCAGGGCGCGCCAGAGCACGCGCGCGGCGGTGCCGGGCGCGACCCCGAACGCGCCGCAGTAGTCGGCGTCGTCGATGCGCGTGCGGTCGGACGTCTCGGTCACCGCGTCGAAGATCGCGGCCAGGCGCAGCGTGTCCCACGACTTCTGCTGCTCGAGGACCATCCACGTCTCGGCGACGAGGGCGCGCAGCACGGCGATGATCGCCGAGGCCACGGCGATGTCGGCGGCCGGGCACTCCTGGATGTCGAGCACGCGGATCTCGATGGCGTAGCGGTCGAAGCGCGCGATGGCGCCGCGGGCGTTGATGAACTCGAAGCGCAGCACGCCCTCGGGATCGAGCTCCTTCATGTCGGCGTAGATGCCGCCCAGCAGCCTGGCCTCGTAGTCGGCGCGGCTGAAGACGGGCTCGGGCACGACGCGCCCCGCGACGGACGGCACGCGCTTGCTGTTGCCGCGGTAGAAGCGCAGGCGGTTGTCATCGGTGCCGGTCACGATGCCCTCGACGATCGGCGTGCTCGCCGTGAGCGCCGGCAGGATCGGCAGCAGCACCCGGATCGCCGCGTGCAGGCGCTCGAACTCGGGGTCGTCGCCGAAGGGCAGGTTGATGTGCATGCTCTGCAGGTTCGACCAGCCGTGCCCGCGGCAGTCGAAGATCTTGTGGTACTGCTCGTAGACCGCGCTGTACTCGTGCGGCCAGAGCACGGTCTCGGTGCCCGGGTCCATGAAGGGATGCATGCCGGTCGGCATGAGCCGCGCGCCGTGCGGCGCCAGGATCTCGTCGATGCGGCGCACCTGATCTTGGAAGTGGCCGGCGGCGGCGCGCAGGTCGGGCGTCGGACCGTTCGTCTTGAGCTCGATCACGTGCAGCACGAGCTCGTTCGACCAGGCCAGCGGACCGACCTCGACCTCCGAGACGATCTCGCCCGCCACCGCGGCGAGCACCGTGTCGCTCATGGGACGCACCGCGAGCGTCTCGCGGTCGACGATCATGTACTCGAGCTCGATGCCGAACCCGGCGAACAGCTTCAGACGCGACACGCGCTCAGGCCCTCCCGAAGCGGCGGGCCTCGATGCGGTCGAGGAAGACGCGCATCACGGCCTCGTAGAGTCCCGAGCCGAGGAATCGATCTTCGACCCCCGACTCGATGGTGGGATTGTCGTTCACCTCGATCACGTAGGCGCGCTTGCCCGACTGCTTGATGTCGACGCCGTAGAGTCCGTCGCCGATCAGGTTGGCCGCCTTGACCGCGGTGCGGATCACGTTGCTGGGCGCGGCCTCGACCATGAGCGTCTCGACGCGTCCCCACTTCGACGGGGCGTCGCCCTCGTGCTTCAGGATCTGCCAGTGCCGCGGCGCCATGAAGTAGCGGCAGGCGTAGATGGGACGCCGGTCGAGCACGCCCACGCGCCAGTCGTAGCTCGTGGGCAGGAACTCCTGGGCGACCACGAGCGCCGAGCCGTCGAGCATGCGGTCGAGGGCCGCCTGCAGCGCCTGCTCGTCTTCGGCCTTCTCGACGCCGCGCGAGAACGAGCTGTCGGGGACCTTGAGCACGCACGGCCAGCCGAGGGTCTCGCCCACCGTGGCGCGGTTGCTCTGGTCGACGATCAGCGTGCGCGGGATCGACACCGCGTTGCGCTCGAGCAGCTCCTTGAGGAAGACCTTGTTCGTGCAGCGGATGATCGAGACCGGGTCGTCGATCACGATCAGTCCGTCGGCCGCGGCGCGGTTCGCGAAGCGGAACGTGTAGTGGTTCACCGACGTCGTGGCGCGGATGAACAGCGCGTCGAAGCCCGAGAGCCGTCCCGCGTCGTTGCGGTCGATGCGCTCGGTGGCCATGTCGAAGCCCTGCGCCGCGCGCTCGAACTTCTTGAGCGCCTTCTCGTCGGACGGCGGATCCTGCTCGTCGGGGTCGACCAGGATCGCCAGGTGCGCCTTGGGACGCTTGCGCGTGCGCGTCGACCAGCGCCTGTCGGCGAAGTACTCCTCGGCCGCCACGACGACGAAGTCGTGGTGCGACGGCGGGATCTCCTTGGTCGCGATCGGGCTCACGTTCTGGAGCTGCCACTTCTCGTCGACCTTGGTGAAGCGCGCGCGCAGCAGCGGCGCCCTGAACTGGTTGAAGAGCGCGCGCGCCAGGCGCTTGTAGCGCTCGGACACGTTGCGTCCGAAGTAGATCGAGAGCTCGAACGTCTTGCCCGTGAGGCGCGCCAGGCTGCTCTGCACGAGCTCGGCCAGCTCGCTCGAGACGACGCGCACGGTGGCGCGGTCGCGCAGGTCTTGCAGCGTCGAGACGCTCGGCTGCGGACGGTGTCCGCGCGCCTCGGCCAGCAGCGAGACGTAGTACCCGAGGCTCTGGTAGGCGTAGCTGCGGCACAGGTTGAACACGACCGTGTCGCGCTGCCCCGAGAGCTCGCTGTCGATGAGGTATTCGCGCGCCGCGACGACCTTGACCGTCTTGATCTGGAACGGCCAGGTGTCAGGGTTCTCGACGACGATGAGGATGCCCATCCTTGCTCCGGCGGGGTTCGATCACCAGCAGGCTGGCGTCGTAGGTGATGATGCCCAGCATGATCGCGCACACGAGTCGATCGATGTCCACGCCGTAGTACTGGGTCTTCGCGACGGGGTTCGGCAGCAGCGGGTCGGCCACCGCGACCGTGCGCTGCGTCTTGTCGTATCCGCACAGGACGACGAAGTGTCCCTGGGCCTGGCCGCGCACGTCGTCGTAGCGCATCGGGTCGCCCAGCTCGCGCGCGCTCTGGTAGAGGTACGTGGCCGAGAGTCCCGACAGGATCGGCACGCCGCGCGTGAGGTAGCGCCGCAGCAGCGCGGCGTTGAGGTCGCCCATGCGCAGCTCGCCGCCGAGCTTGAGGAAGTCGATGTACGCCGCGCAGGTGAGCCGCAGCTTGCGCGACGACTTGGCGCGCTTCTGGGCCCGCAGGCGCTCGGCGATGTCGACCTTTGCCCCCGGCGCGAACCAGGTCGGGTCGAAGACCTGGAGGTTGAAGGTGTAGACGAGCGCGCGGTAGCCGCGCCGCAGCGCGTGGTTCGCGAGCAGCACCTCGAGCGTGCCGCCCGCGCGCAACGTGCGGACCTCGGCGATGACGTCGTCGAGCTCCATCCAGTCGCCATGGTAGTCATAGATGGCGTGGAGGCACGTCGGCCCGCAGGTCGAGTCGTCGGGCTGGCGCAGGATGCGGAAGGGAAGGATGCCTGTCATGGCGGGGTCGCCCGGCGCCGGAGCGCGGGCGCGAGGCGGCATTGTCCCAGGTGGCCGGGCGCGAATCCACGTCGGTCGGCGCGCGTCGCCGGGGCGTCACGCGACCGCGCGCTCGCGAGGAACGCGCGCGCCGTGATCGCGCCGCCCGCCCCTGTGCCGCGCCGGCGTCGCCGCATTCCCGTGGACGTGCCGTTCCGACTACCATCGTCGCCGCGCGTCCTCGCCGCACCTCCCGACGCGCGCCCTCCCTCGTCCCGGACCGCCATGCCCCTGCTCACCCTGCGCGACGTGCGTCGCACCGTCATGGACCGTCCGATCCTCGACGGCGTCGACCTCGTGCTCGACGAGGGCGTGCGCGTTGGCCTGCTCGGGCCGAACGGCAGCGGCAAGTCGACGCTCATGCGCATCGCCGCCGGCGTCGAGGTGCCGGACACGGGCGAACGCGTCCTGCAGCGCGACCTCGTGCTGGGGTATCTGCCGCAGGAGCCGCGCGTCGAGCCGACGCTCAGCGTGCGCGACGCCGTGCGCGCCGGGCTCGGCGATCGCGACTCGGTGCTGGCGCGGCTCGACGTCGTCCACCGGCGGCTCGAGGGGACGTGTCACGACAAGGGCGAGCTCGACGCGCTGCTGGCCGAGTCGACGCGCCTCGAGGACGAGCTGGCCGCGATGGGCGGCTACGATCCCGAGCACCGGGTCGAATCGCTCATCGCCGACCTCGGACTGCCCGACGCCGACGCGATCTGCGGCTCGCTCTCGGGCGGCGAGCGCCGGCGCGTGGCCCTCGCGCGGCTGCTGCTCGGCTCCCCCACGCTGCTCCTGCTCGACGAGCCCACGAACCACCTCGACGTCGAGACGATCGCCTGGCTCGAGGACTGGCTGGCCCAGCAGAAGGCCGCGCTGCTGCTCGTGACCCACGACCGCTACGTCCTCGACCGGGTCTGCCAGCGCATCGTCGAGCTCGAGCAGGGACGCCTGATCGCGTACGAAGGCGGCTACCTCGACTACCTCGACCTGCGCGCCGCGCGGCTCGAGGCCGAGCGCCGGGTCGAGTCGGCGCGCTGCAACATGCTGCGGCGCGAGACCGCCTGGATGCGCCGCGGCGCGCCCGCACGCACGACCAAGGCGCGCGCGCGCATCCAGCGCTTCGAGCAGCTCGTGACCGCCGCCCCGCCGCCGCCCGACGGCGAACTGCTGTTCGCCATCCCGCCCGGGCCGCGCATGGGTTCGCGCGTGGTGCGCTTCGAGCGCGTGAGCAAGGCCTTCGCGGGACGCACGATCCTCGACGCGCTCGACCTCGAACTGCAGCCGCGCGCGCGCCTGGGCGTGATCGGCCCGAACGGCGCCGGCAAGACGACCTTCCTCAAGCTGCTCACGGGCGAGATCGCGCCCGACAGCGGCACGGTGCACCTGGGCGAGACGGTGCGCTTCGCGTCGATCGACCAGGAGCGCACGGCCCTCGACCCCGAGGCGACCGTCGTGCAGGAGGTGGCCGGCGAGGGCACCGGCGTGCGGGTGGGCGACCGCGTCCAGCGCGTCGAGAGCTTCCTCGACCGCTTCCTCTTTCCCGGTCCGCGCAAGTACACCCTCGTGAAGGACCTCTCGGGCGGCGAGCGCAACCGCGTCCTGCTCGCGAAGCTCCTGCTGCAAGGCGGCAACCTGCTCGTGCTCGACGAGCCCACGAACGACCTCGACCTGATGACCCTGCGCGCCCTCGAGGAAGCCCTGGCCGCCTTCGCCGGCACGGTCGTCGTCGTGAGCCACGACCGCTCGTTCGTCGACCGCGTGGCCACGCACGTCCTGTACCTCGACGGCCGCGGGAGGCAGCGGGTCGATCACTGCAGCGCGTCGGCCGTGTTGGCGAGGGTGGCGGCCGAGCGGGAGGACGAGACGCTGCGCGCGCGGGAGGCGAAGTCCGAGGGGAGTGGAGCGCGAGCCGTCTCCGGACGGCGCGAGGCTTCGGTTGGCGGCGCGAGTATGACCCCGAGCGCGGGTGCCACGTCGAGCGCGAGTCCGCCGCCGGGTGCCGGTCCGAGCTCCGCCGAGGCGTCGGCGCCGAGTCCGGCGCGCAAGCGTCTGTCGAACTGGGAGCGCGACGAGTTGGCCGCGCTGCCGGCGAAGCTCGAGGCCGCCGAGGCGCAGCTCGTCGCGCTCGACGCGCGGCTCGCCAATCCGGCGCTGTACGCCGGTCCCGAGAGCGAGCGCAAGAAGGTGCAGGCCGCGCACGACGCGGCGTCCGGAGAAGTGGCACGCCTCTACGCGCGCTGGGAGGAGCTCGAGACGAGGGAGGGGTGACGCTCGCGGGTGTGAGTCGAGGCTACGGCGCGCAGCCCGCTCGACCGCATGCAGTTGGGGACGACTCGCGGCGAGGAGTCTGAGGTGCCTGCATTCGAGAATCGCGATTCAGCATGCGGCCACTCCGTCTCACGCGCCACGCCCGAGGCACGATAGGCGGGTCTGCCTATCATGACGACCCGTCTTGTGGACGAGATCGGCGAGGACGCGTAGCATGCGACGGGCCCTGAGGTTGCGACCGAGGACGCTTTGAAGGAATCCAACCTGATGCCGATTCGAAGGGGGGCGCAAATGGCTGCGTTCGCGGACGAACCGGCGGCCAAGCGAGTTTTGGTGAATTGGTGTTAGGCGCGCTTGTACGCAATGGAGGTCACGTGGGCATCTTAGCTGAGGTTCGCATCCGCAACTTCAAGTGCTTTAGGTCGGAGGTCACTATCCCTCTGACTCAAGGCACGTTTCTCGTGGGAGCCAACAACTCAGGGAAGACAGCGGTCCTAGAAGCGCTCAGTTGCTTCTTTGATGACAGCGCCTACCGATCACTCCTCATCAACCGCACTGAGCTTGCAGCTAAGAAGGAAGGCTTCAACCGGTCAGACATCACGGTCGTCCTCGACGTTGACGAGGTCTCAGGTAAGGGGCGCCAGAAGCGCATGCAGGCTGACTACGGATCTCGAATAGAGGTGCGCAAGTCAATCACTTGGCGAGAAGCCAGCGATACCCTTGCTATCGAATACCACGTTGCCGGAAGCCCCTACCTCTGGGAGGATCTGCCCCGGGATGTACGTGAGCTTCTTGGGGCAATTCGCGTCTCCTACATTCACCCACAGGAGGGAGCTGCTCTGTTGGCCAAGGCTCAGCAGAAGTTCAAAGACCGTCTCTTTCATAACTGGGGACGCCACGCCTCTGTCGCTGAAAAGGTGAAGAGCATCGAAGGCGAGTGGGAATCACTCAGGGCAACAGCAAACAGCTACCTCTCATCGGCACTGTCTACTCGACTTCGCGAGATTTGGCCACATGCTGAGGTCAAGGTTGACCTTCCGGAAAGTATAAAAGAGATCGTTGCTGTATCCGATATTACGTTTCGCACTAGTCCGACACTTCCACAAATATCGCTTACCTCTCACGGAACTGGTGCGCAGTCGACGATCCTGTATCAGACGCACTATGTCCTTGACAGTGATCGCACCCTGCATCAAGGGCAGTACTACCCGGTGTGGTTGCTGGAAGAGCCGGAGTCCTTCTTGCACGCCGACATAGCATTTGAGGTCGCCAGGCTCCTCAGCTCCGACGAGTGGCTAGGTTCCATACAGATGGCAATCTCGACGCATTCGCCGATAATGCTGGCTGGGTCAACTCGGAACCCGGATCTGACTTCATGGGTTCTCTGTGCCGAAGGGGCGATCAAGGGGCGCTACGTCGTAAACGGGGTGGACGCTGACGTGGTGGCCGATGTCGCCAGCTTGATGGGTGATGGGAACTTCAGTGTGTATTTCGGCGCAGCGAGGGCGGATCGTCAAGTCTTCCTTGAGGACTCAAGGGCCGAGACGCGCGACAAACTTGACGCGGCAGGCTTTAAGAACCTCGTTCCTCTCAACGGTATTGGAGACGTAGATAGGCACCTTCACGTTCTGACACCACTAAACGGGGCGGCTGGTACCGCCTTCTTCGTCGTAGACTCTGACCCCGGAGTGAAGGCGATCAAGAAGTGGATAGACCAGGGAACGATGGTGGCGACCGCTGGGGGATGGACGAAAGTTGATTGTGGAGGAAGCTGCTACCTCCTGCTGTTGCCCCCGGGGCATGCGATGGAACACTTGTTTGACAGTTGGCCGGAGGTTCTGCAGCAGGCTGTGGACGACCTGTACGATCCGGGGACAAAGAAGCTCAAGGATACGGCACCGATGGACCTCACCAGGGCTGCCGCCGCCCTGCGGAACCAGGCACCCAATGATCCAACAAAAGGAAGGAAGATTCTGGCGACTCAGCAGGACGTAAAAGACCGTTTCTGGAAGGATTGCTCAGCCGCGTCCATGGAGTCGGAGCATGTCGATGCGCTCAAAGAGCTGCTGGGGATCCAAAGCGCCTAACCCACCGATCCAATGGACGGCACTTCGGGCCGCCGTTGATCGCCATCGCGTTAGGTGTGGTGTTCAGGCAGGTTGTTGCCAGCGAGGCAGCCTGCTGACGGGCGGGGCGTAGCCCAGGGAGGCATGAGGACGTCGCTCATTGTAGCGACGGAGATAGGCCGAGAGGGCGGCGGTGCGTCGTCGCGACGAGACGTACGGCCGGACGTAGGCCCACTCGCGCAGGAGCGTCTGGATGAGGCGCTCAGCCTTGCCGTTCGTGCGCGGGGTGTAGGGCCTTGTCTTGAGGTGCCTGACCTGGGCGTCACGGCAGGCTGCGGCGAAGTCGCGCGAGAGGTATCCGCTGCCGTTGTCGGTGAGCACGCGCTGGGTCTTCACGCCACGCTCGGCAAACCAGGCGAGCGCCCGCTCGAAGAAAGCCGCGGTCGTCGCACCCTTCTCGTCGGGCAGCACCTCGACGTACGCGACGCGGCTGTGATCGTCGATGCAGACGTGGGCAAACTCCCAGCCGACTCCGCGTGAGCAGCGTCGTCGGTCTCCGTGGATGCGATGCCCGACGCCAGAGATCCTGCCGAGCTTCTTGGTGTCGAGGTGGAGCAGATCGCCGGGCGCCTGGCGCTCGTAGCGCACCACCGGAGGCGGGCTCTGGAGCGGCGGGAGCTGGCTCAAGCCGACACGCCGCAATACCGCGCAGACCGTCGAGTGCGGCATCCCGAACTGGTGGGCGATCTGCCGGGATGTCAGCCGTCGCTGGCGCAGCGCGACGATCTCGAGTGCTCGCCGCGAGGGCGTCTGGTGAGGACATCTCTTGGGCCGGCTCGGTCGATCGAAGAGGCCGTCCGGCCCGCCCTCACGGTACCGACGCACCCACTTGGCTGCGGTGTGGCGGCTGACGCCCAGGGCGTCAGCCGCCACACCGAGCGTCGCTCCGCCCTCCACCATCCGCACCAGCTCGTACCGCGTCTTGACCGTCGTCCGCGCGTTACCATGCAGCTTCACTCGGGGCTCTCCCGGGGTCATCGAGGTCGTCGAACAACCCCATGATCCCTGGAAGCCCCGGGTGAACAACGTGCCTGCTCGGCACAGTTAGGCCGCTCACAGAGATCACACGTCATGTCGCTCAACGTCGCTGGCGTCGTCAAGCTGCTCCAAGTCTTCGACATGCCGACGTCATTGCGTTTCTACCGCGATCTTCTCGGCTTCCAGTTGATTCAGCAGTCCCAACCGGGCGACGACTGCGGCTGGGCTTGGCTCCGTCTCAACGACGCCGAGCTCATGCTGAACACTGCGTACGAGTCTGAGAACCGCCCGTCCACCCCTGACCCGGCGCGGGTCAGCGCTCACGAAGACACAGTGCTGTTCTTCGGCTGCCCTGACGTCGACGGTGCCTATTCGTCGCTGCAGGCGCTGGGCGTATCCGCTTCCGCACCCACGACGGCGCCGTACGGCATGCGCCAGATCTCCTTTCGAGACCCCGATGGCTACGGCATCTGCCTTCAGTGGAAGGCGCTGTAACCGCACCGTGGCCACTTCCGGCGGACTCATGAGCACGAACCGAATGCTGGGCGCGACGCTCGCCGTGTTCGTCGGCCTCTGTGGGTATGACCTGGTCCTGCACATGACAGGCGGAGGTACGCCCACTCTCGGGGAACTCGATGCCTTCGAGCGCCAAGCCATGCCCGTGATCCAAGCTCTCGACGCCGTCTTCGAGTCGACCGGCCGCTACCCGACCGATCTGTCCGCCGCCGGCATCGCGGTGCCGGACGCCGGATATGGCGGTTGGCAGTATTGGGCGGAGAGCGACGGGTCCGGATGCGAACTCAGCATCGGCGACTACGAGATCAACGGCAAGGTGCTGTCCTGGGCGTCTCGGGAGCGCGAGTGGCGCATCGACTCCTGAGTCATCCCCCCGGCCCGGTGCTGCTGTCGGCGTGCGTCGGGAACCCGTCCCGCGAGAACGGTACACTCGCGGCGCCGCTCGCGACTGAGCAGGAAACGGCATGAGCGGGGCGAGGAGTGCAGCATGGGAACGGACATCGAGCGCCTGGCGAGGGTCGAGGCGAAGGTCGGGGAACTGCGCGTCGCGAACGCGAAGCTGCAACGCGATCTCCGCGACCTGACCCTCGGAGTCTTCGGCTGCTTCGCGTGCCTCAGCCTCGTGCCTGGCGGCGTCGCCGTCGTCGCGTGGCTCTCGTTCATCGGCATCGCGATCGGAATCGTCCGGTTTGCCCGATCGCGCCCGAGGCCGTCCCATGCGAGTGCCGGCGCAGCTGCGGCCCCGACGGACGGCGGTTCGCGCGGTCACTGAACCGCGAGAGACGCCCGGCAGCGCAAGCGCATGCTCCGAACACTCCGAATCGGCGGACTCACCAAGCCCGCCCTGCTCACGGCGCTGCAATCCCACGGCGTGCAGCTCAACGACGCCGCCCGCGCGCTGTTCGCGCACGACGCCTTCCGGACTTCGGCGTCGACCTCCACGGTCACCGTCTGCGAGATCACGGTGCGCGAACTCGGCTTCGCCGACGGCGCGACGATGCCCGCGATCTTCGCGAAGGCCGCCGAGCTCCGACTCGCGCTCTGTCCCCTCGAGCTCGGACCGCACCTTCGCCTCCACGACCTCGAGCCGCCCGAAGACGCGCAGGCACGGCCGGCGATCCCGCATCGCGCGCCGCCCGGATCGACGACCGTCGTCAGCTCGCCGCTCGCGGAGGAGTACGAGGTCCCCAAGGGCTTCTACCTGCGCCACATCGACGGGACGCCCTGGCTGCGCGGCTACTGGTCGGACCTCGACCACGTGTGGGCGCCGGCCGATCGCCTGGTCTTCCTCTGTCCCGCGGATGCAGCCGAGGCGCCGACCTCGGGACGCCTCGGCGACGATCCGGCACGATAGCGCTCCCGCACGCGCCGCCCGCGGGCTCCCGTCCCCCGCCTCAGCCCCGCGACACCCGCGGCAACACGACGTGCTTGAGCAGCGTCCACCCCACCCCCCCGGCGAGGTACGTGCAGCCGAGCGCGAGGAACACGCGGTCGTCGAGCCGCACGCTCGCGTAGGCGCCGCACGCGGCGCCGGCGAAGAAGGCGACCACGAGGCAGGCGGGCACCGCGATCTTGAACGGGTCGATCTCGTGGCCGCGCAGGCGCATGCCGAGGTGCACGCCGAAGTCGGTGAGCAGACCGGTGACGTGCGTCGTGCGCAGGATCACGCCGCGGAAGTGCGTCGCCAGGGCGTTCTGGAAGCCGCAGGCCATGGCGGCCAGCAGCACCGCGAGCACCTCGCCGCGCGGCAGCACGAGCCAGGCCACCACGAGCAGCAGGCCGATCGACGAGACCGAGCGTCCGTACGGGCGCGAGAACTCGAGCCGCGGGTGGTGGATGAACACGCCCGAGATCGTCGCGCCGAGCACGAAGCCCGAGAGCGCCGCCACGAGGAAGAGCACCGCGGCGTGCTCGCCCCGGTCGTCGACCGTGAGGTCGATGGCGAAGCGCGACAGGTCGCCGGTGAGGTGGCTCACCGACGTGCCGAGAAGCACCATGAACGAGGTGTTGAGCGCCGCCGCCAGGAACGCGAGGCAGCAGCCGCCGAGCAGGATCCAGCGCGAACGGTCCATCGCACGACTCGGGGACGGCGGACGGGAAGCGCACGAGCCTACGCCCGTCGCGGGGCGCAAGGAAGCGCGACGAGTGGCGGACCGCAGCGAGCGCGGTAGCATGGACGCCCGGGGCGCCGTCCGACGCCCCGCCGGGAGACGACCGATGACGCGCACGACTCCGCGACCGCCGTCGCCGCACGCGGCGCGCGGCCCGTCCGCCGCCCTGCTCGTCGCGCTCCTGCTCCTCGCGGGCTGCGCGGTGGCGCGGCCCGAGCATCGGCACCTGCTCACGGCGCTCGACGAATACGCGACACCCGCGTCGAGCACGGCGCGCTGGCTGCTCGTCCCCGTCGCGCTGCCGGCCGGCGTGGGCGCCTACGTGATCGACAGCTTCGTCGTGAACCCGGTGCGCGCGGCCGACGACGCGTGGTTCGACACCGTCGACCTGCTCTGGACCTCCCACGAGGAGTCGACCTTCCGGCGCATCCTGTGGGTGCCGTTCGCGGTGGTGCTCACGCCGGTCGTGCTCGTCGGCGACTGGGTCGGACGCTGGATGGCGCCGATCCCGTCGCGCGACGCCGCGGAGCGCGAACGCGCCGCCGACGCCGAACGCGAGGCCGACGCATGACGCCGCGCCGTCCACCACGCCTGCGCGCCTGCGCGCTCGTCGCGCTGCTGCTCGTGCTCGCCGCACCCGGCTGCGCGTGGACGAACCGCGACAACCGTCCCGTGTGGAACGCCTTCGAGCAGAACCTCGTGCCCGACGACGAGACGCTGCAGTGGGTCACGGCGCCGGTGACCATCCCGCTCGGCATCGTCGCGATCGTCGTCGACCTGTTCGTCGCGCATCCGATCCAGGTCATGGACGACGCGTGGGGCGCCTCGACCGACGGCTGGCACGACATCGACTGGCAGGCGCACTACTACTCGCAGACCGCGTTCACGCTGGTGCGCATCCCGCTCACGGCGGTGCACCTCGTGCTCTCGTTCGTCGGACGCAGCCTGTTCGACATCCGGCCGTTCACGCGCGGCGACGCGGCCCGGACCGACGAGCTGCCCGACGCGCCGTCGCCGCACCCGTTCCCGCCGCAGACGCCCGAACCGCCGGGCGTGTCCCCCGCGGACGTGACGCACTCCGCGTCCGACACGCTCGCGTGGCTCGTCGCACTGCGCACCGACGCCGCGGCGGAGGCCCTCGCGGTCGACGACGCCGCCCTGCGCGCCGCCTGGACGGACGAGCTCTCAGCCGCCGCGTCCGACGTGCTCGCGCAGGACGACGCCGTGGCGCGCCTGCGCGTCCGGCGCCTGCTGCTGCGCGTCGCGCCACCGCCCTACGACGTCGATCCCGTCGCCGCGTTCAGCGATGCGGACCCGCGCGTGCGCCTCGCCCTCGCCGAGGACCTCGCGCGCTCGCCGCAGCGCTGGTCCGCGCGCTTCACGCCGCTACGCGACGCGCTGCTCGCCGACGACGACCCCGTCGTGCGCCGCGTGGCGCGCGAACTCCTGGGCCGCGAGGGCAATCCATGACACACCATCTTGACGAGCCTCCGCGATGATCACCACCTGGACGACCGTGCACGCCGGACCCTTCGCGCAGGTGCTCGCGGTGCAGTCCGTGCTCGAGGCGGCCGGCATCGAGACGCGCATCCCCGACGCGATGACCAAGGTCGTCGATCCGTTCGTGACCGGCGCCAACCCGCTCGGCGCGCGGCTCGAGGTGCCCGACGCGTTCGCCGCCGAGGCCCGCGCGCTGCTGGAGTCATCGCGCGCCGAGGCAGCCGCCGCGCGCGACGAGACCGCGCCCGATGACTTCGAAGAGGGCGACGACGACGACCCCGCCGAGTCGCCCGCGCTCGCGAACGTCCAGCGGCTGGGGACGCGCGTGGGCTGGTGCCTGATCTGCCTGCCGCCGTTCGGCTGGATCCTGGGCGCGCTGCTCTGGACGCGCTACGCGCGCGAGGCGGCCGAGCTCCCCGCGCCGCCTCCGGGCTACGAACGCGTGCGCCGCCTCGGGAGCCTCCAGGTCGCGCTCCTCGCGGGCTGCGCGCTGCTCGCCTTCGTCGCCGCCGTCGTGCTCGCGATGACCTGAGCGCGCGCGATCGCCGCGCGTCGCGCGATCTCCGCGCGCTGACCGCGTCGGGCCTCCGACGCGACTCACACCTGCCGCTCGCGTCCCTCCCAGTACGGCGCCCGCAGCTTCGCCTTCTGGATCTTGCCGCTCGGCGTGCGCGGCAGCGCGTCGACGAAGTCGACCGACTTCGGCACCTTGAAGTCGGCCAGGTCGTGGCGGCACCACGCGATGAGCTCGCGCGCGCGCACGTCCGCGCCCGGACGCTTCACGACGATCGCCTTGACGAGTTCGCCCCAGCGTTCGTCGGGGACGCCGATCACCGCCGCCTCGGCGACGGCCGGGTGCGCGCACAGCACGCTCTCGATCTCGGCCGGGTACACGTTCTCGCCGGCGTAGATGACCATGTCCTTGACCCGGTCGCGGATGAAGACGTAACCGTCCTCGTCGAGGAAGCCCGCGTCGCCGGTGTGCACCCAGCCGTCGCGCAGCGTCTCGGCGGTCGCCTCGGGACGGTTCGCGTAGCCGACCATGTTCGCGTCCGAGCGGATGCAGATCTCGCCCACCGCGCGCGGCGGCAGCTCGCGCCCCTCGGCGTCGATCACCTTGAGGCGCACGCACGGATACGGACGTCCCGCGGCGAGCAGGCGCTCGCTCGCGAGATCGGCGTGGTCTTCGGGACGCAGGCAGACCGCGGTGTTGCCCGTCTCGGTGAGTCCGTAGATCTGCGCGAAGCGGCAGCCGAACACGTCGAGCGCGCGCTCGAGCAGCGTGCGCGGGATGGGCGACCCGCCGTACACGATGCAGTCGAGCGTCGCGAAGGCGGCCGCCTCGCAGCCCGGCTCGGCCAGCACGACCTGCATCATCGCCGGCACGAGACACGTCTTCGTGACCCCGTGCCTCGGGACGAGCTCGAGCACCGCCCCGGCCGTGAACGCGGGCACGAGCACGTTCGTCGCGCCGGCCGCCAAGCCCGTGATCGCCCACCACAGTCCGCCGATGTGGAAGGTCGGCAGCGCGCACAGGCTCACGTCGTGCTCGTCGAAGCCGATCCACCCGTCGCCGGCGGCGCGCATCGAGCGCACCACCGCGAAGAAGCTGCGATGCGCGAGCATGACGCCCTTGGGACGCCCCGTGGTGCCGCTCGTGTACATCTGCACCACGACGTCCTCGGGCGACGCCGCGTGCGCCGGCGCGGGACCCGGAGCCGCCGCGAGGAACGCCGCGTAGTCGACGGTCTCGGTGCCGCTCGCGGCTCCGGTCTCGGCTCCGCCCGCATCCACTTCCACCACGACGCGCAGGTCCGGCAACGCCTCGCGGATCGGCGCGACGAGCGAGGTCCCGAGCGCGTCGACGAAGCACACCTCGGCCCGCCCGTCGGCCAGGATGAACTGCAGTTCGCTCGGTGTGAGACGCCAGTTGAGTCCCATGAGCACGGCGCCGGCGCGGGCGCATCCGAAGACGACCTCGTAGGCTCGCTCGGAGTCCTTGCCGAGCCAGGCCACGCGCGTCCCGGGACGCACGCCGGCCGCGGCCAGCGCGGCGGCCATGCGCTCGGTGGCGCGCGCGAGGTCGTCCCAGGTCGTCACGCGATCTTCACAGGTGAGAGCCGCCGCCGCGGGACGCCGGGCGGCCCACAGCCGCGGCACATCGTGCAGGACGCTCGCATCGATGGGCGTCGACATGGCGCACTCCGTCGGGTCCGGGCGGCGGCGGTCCGTGCGCACGGATGCGCCACGGAGTTCGATCCCCCGCGTTTCGCGGGCACCCTTATACTCCATGCCCGCGGGCCTCCGGCTTCGGGGTCGGCACGATCTGCGTGACGGGACGCCTCCGGCGGGAGTCCCGTGTCACGCCGGGCGACGACGACGGTCTCGCTCGCGTGTCGGCACACAGAAGCGGGCGCCCGTCCCTCCTCCTCGCATCCCGATCGACTCGCCGCGACGACCTCGCGTCGTGTCGCGCCTCGCCCGCTCGTCGTCCTGGAGTCCCGCCGTGGAATCCTCGCAAAGCCCTCGTGCGTCGGCGACGTCCGCCGACGCGCTGCCCGTCACGCTGCCCCCCGCCGGACGCCTCGGCGTGCGCGTCGAACTCGACCCGCGCGACGTCGACGCGTCGCTGGGCCCGGCGCTGCGCGCGCTCGTGTACGAGCACAAGCTCGTGACCTTCCCCGAGTGCGAGCTCACGACGCGAGAGCACATCGCCTTCGCGCGCGCCCTGGGCGAACCGCAGATCTACTTCCAGCACAACTACCACCACCCCGACCACCCCGAGATCTTCGTCTCGTCGAACATCCCGCACGACGGCAAGAAGGTCGGGGTCGCGGGGACGGGCCGCTACTGGCACACCGACTACCAGTTCTTCCCCGAGCCGCTGCCGCTCACGACCGTGCTGCCGCGCGTCGTGCCGTCGGGCGAGCGCGCCACCTGCTTCATCGACATGGAGCGCGTGCTGCGCGAGCTGCCCGAGGCGCTGCATCCGTTCGTCGACGGACGCGCGCGGCACGAGGCCAAGTGGCGCTACAAGATCCAGCCCTGCGACGTCGACAAGTCGATCACCGAGATCCTCGAGGAGTTCGGCGCGCTCACCCCGGCCGTGACCCATCCGACGGTCATCACGCACCCGGTGCACGGACGCAAGCTGCTCTACGTGAGCCGCGGCTTCACCGTGGCGCTCGAGGAGTGGCCGCCGGACGTCTCGATGAAGGCGCTCGGCGAGCTGTTCGACTTCGTCGAGCACGAGGCGCACGTCCACCGCGAACCCTGGCGCCCCGGCCGCATGCTGCTCTGGGACAACCGCCAGCTCGTGCACATGGCCGCCGGCGGCTCGCACCGCGAGCCCGCCGAGAGCCACCGGGTGGGCGTCTACGACGGCCTGCCGTTCTACGCCGACGAACCGCGCGGACGGCTCGCGTCGTGAGCGCACCGGTGCCCGTCGACGACGCGCTGCTGCAGCGCGTGCTCACGCCGTACTTCCCGAACTGCCGCTACCTGCGCTCGGCCGAGGCCGTCTTCGACGCGGGCGGCGACGGCCCCCCGGCGTTGCTGCGCGGCGTGCTCGCGATCCCTTCGTCCTGCTACATCGACGACACGGGGCACTTCAACTCGGTCGAGTTCAACATCTGCTACAACCAGCTCGTGTACACGCTCATGGCGCAGTGCGTCGTGAGCGGCGTGACCGAGCCGTTCGCCGCGATGTCGCTCGACGAGTACCTGGCGCGGCAGCTCCCCGACGTGCTGATCCACGACTTCGCGAGCAAGTTCAGGCAGCCGATGTGCATCGAGCGCTTCTACGGCGAGGTGCGCATCGACGAGGTGCGCGACCGCCGGCGGTTCCTGTTCGTGCGCACGTCGGTGCGCTTCTGGGACGACGCCGACGGCTCGTCCGAGGGCTCGGTCTCGCTGGCCATCGTCGATCGCAGCGGCACCCCGCGCGACGTGCGCACAGGCACCCGGAGCTGACGGCGCCATGCCGCCCGAGTCCCGCGACGGACGTCCCGACGACGCGCTCGACGACGCGTTCCTCGCGCGGCTGCACGCCGCGCCGCCGAGCGAGACGGCGCGCCTGCTGTCCGACTACACCTGCAGCCTCGCCCAGCGCTTCCTCGGCTTCGAGGACGACGACGAGGTGCGCGCCGACGATCGCTTCCTCGACCTGGGCTTCGACTCGCTGCGCGCGGTCGACTTCAAGATCCTGCTCGAGCAGCGGCTCGGCTGCGCGCTCCCGTCGACGGTGCTGTTCGACTGTCCCACGCCGGACGACCTCGTGCAGCACCTGCGCGACGCGCTCGACGGAACGCGCGCGCGCACGCCGTCGGCGTCCGCGCTGCCCTCGCGCCGCACCCACGAGCTGCCCGACGAGGCGACCCTCGCGGCCCTCCCGCGCGACGAGCTGCTGGCCCTCGCGCGGCGCCAGGGCGCGCTCATCCGCTCGCTCGAGGACGCGCGCAGCGAACCGATCGCGATCGTCGGCATGGCCTGCCGCTTCCCCGGCGGCGCCGACGACGTCGACGCCTACTGGCGCCTGCAGCGCGACGGACGGGACGCCATCGTCGACGTCCCGCCCGATCGCTGGGACGCCGCGCGCCTCTACGATCCCGACCCCGCCGCGCCGGGCCGCACCTACGTGCGCCAGGGCGGATTCCTCAGCGACGTGCGCCGCTTCGACGCGGGCTTCTTCGGCATCTCGCCGCGCGAGGCGCAGCAGCTCGACCCGCAGCAGCGCGTCCTGCTCGAGGTCACCTGGGAGGCGCTCGAGGACGCCGCGCTCTCGGCCGACGCACTGAAGGGCGCGCCGGTCGGCGTCTTCGTCGGACAGCGCGGCGCCGAGTACTTCACCGGACACTCCGACTGGGCCCCCGAAGACGCCACGACGTACTACGCCACCGGCAACGCCGCGAGCACGATGGCGGGCCGCATCAGCTACGTGCTCGGACTCACCGGACCGTGCCAGGCGATCGACACCGCGTGCAGCTCGTCGCTCGTCGCGGTGCACGACGCGCTCCAGAGCCTGCGGCGCGGCGAGTGCAGCGCGGCCCTGGCCGCCGGCGTGAACCTGCTGCTCGACCCGTTCGGCACCATCGCCATCAGCAAGGCCTCGATGCTCAGCCGCGACGCGCGCTGCAAGACCTTCGACGCGTCCGCCGACGGCTACGTGCGCAGCGAGGGCTGCGGCGTGCTCGTGCTCATGCGCCTCTCGCGCGCGCTCTCCGAGGGCCACCGCGTGCTGGCGCTCGTGCGCGGCAGCGCGTCGAACCAGGACGGCGCCGGCAGCGGCCTCACCGTGCCGAACGGCAAGGCGCAGGAAGACGTCATCCGGCGCGCGCTGCGCGACGCGGGGCTGCGGCCCGACGAGATCGACTACGTCGAGGCCCACGGCACGGGCACGTCGCTCGGCGACCCGATCGAGATCGCCGCGCTCGACGCGGTCTTCGGCCCGGGGCGCGAGCGTCCGCTGCTGGTCGGCTCGGTCAAGACGAACATCGGACACAGCGAACCCGCCGCCGGCGTCGCGGGACTCATCAAGGTCGTGCTCGCGCTGCGCCACGCCGCGCTCCCGCCGCACCTGCACCTGCGCGAGCCGAACCCGCACGTCCCGTGGGACAAGAGCGTGGTGCGCGTGCCGCTGGAGACCACGCCCTGGCCGGCCGGCCCACGCCCGCGCATCGCCGGCGTGAGCTCCTTCGGCTTCGGCGGGACGAACGCGCACGTCGTGCTCTCGGAGGCGCCGCCCGAAGCCGCGCGCGCGTCCGGCGTCGAGCGTCCCGTGCAGCCGTTCGTGCTCGCGACCCACGACGCCTCGGCGCTCACCGAGCTCGCCGCGCGCACGCGCGACGCGCTCGCCCGCGACGACGCGCCCTCGCTGCTCGACGCCGCCTACACGTCCTGCGTGGGACGCGCGCGCTTGCCGCGCCGCGCCGTGCTGCTGGCCGCCGATCGCGCCGAGCTCGTCGCGCGCCTCGACGACGTCGCCGCCGGACGCGACGCCGGCATCCGCGGCAAGGCCTCGCCGCCGGGCCCGCGCGTGGCCTTCCTGTTCACCGGCCAGGGCAGCCAGTCCCCCGGCATGGGACAGCAGCTCTACGCGACCTTCCCGGCCTATCGCGAGGCGCTCGACGCGTGCGCCGACGCGCTCGGTCCGCACCTGGAGGTCGACCTTCGCGAGGTGCTCTTCGGCGCCCGCGGCGAGCTGCTCTCGCGCACCGACTCCACGCAACCGGCGCTCTTCGCGCTCGAGTACGCGCTGGCCGCGACCTGGGGCGCGCTCGGCGTGCGTCCCACGTGGGTGCTGGGACACAGCGTGGGCGAGTACGCCGCCGCGTGCCTGGCCGGCGTGCTCTCGCTCGAGGACGCCGCGGCCCTGGTCGCCGCCCGCGGACGACTCATGGTCGAGCACACGCCGCCCGGCGCGATGGTGACGGTCTTCGCCGACGCCGACGTGCTGCGTCCACACCTGCTGGCCCACCCCGACGAGCTCTCGATCGCCGCCTGGAACTGCAGCGGACACCTCGTGCTCTCGGGCAGCGCGGCGCGCGTGGCCGACGTGACCGCGCGGTTGCAGTCCGACGGCGTGCGCTGCAAGCCGCTCGACGTGAGCCACGCCTTCCACTCGCCGCTCATGGATCCGATGCTGGCCGCGTTCGCCGACGTGGCGCGCGGACTCACGCTGCACGCGCCGCAGCTCGGCTTCGTCTCGTGCGTCGACCCGCGTCCCGTGCGCGACGAACTCACGACGCCCGAATACTGGGTGCGCCACGTGCGCGAGCCGGTGCGCTTCGTCGAGGGCATGACCGCGCTCGCCGCCCAAGACTGCGACGCGTTCGTCGAGATCGGTCCCGCGCCGGTGCTGCTCGGCATGGCGCGGCGCTTCGTCGACGAAGGCGGCCGCGCGTGGCTGCCCAGCCTGCGTCCGGGGACGGGCGACTGCGCGCGCCTGCTCGAGAGCGTGGCCGAGCTGCTCGTGCGCGGCGCGCCGATCGACGGCGAGGCGCTCTTCCGCGGCACGGGCGCGCGGCGCTGCGCGCTGCCGACCCATCCCTTCCAGCGCGAGGAGCACTGGCTCCCGGGACGCCGCGCGCACGCCCGACGCGAGGTCGCCCCCGGCGCCCATCCGCTGCTGGGCGCGGCGCTCGACTCGCCGGCGCTGCCGTCCGACGTGCGCGTGCACGAGACGCGCCTGGCCGAGCGCGACCCGCGCTGGCTGGCCGACCACCGCGCGTACGACGCCGTCGTACTGCCCGCCGCCGCGTTCGTCGAACTCGCCCTGGCCGCCGGCGACGCGACGAGCGCCCTGTCCGCCTTCGCGCTGGACGCGCCGCTCGTGCTGGACGCCGACGGCGCCCGGGTGCAGGTCGTCGTGCGCGACGCCGACGACGGCGCCACGCGCGAGGTCGAGATCCTCTCGCGCCGCGACGACGCCGGCGCCTGGACGCGACACGCCCACGGACGCCTCCTGTCCGCCGACGCGATCGACGCGCGCGCGCACGACGACGGCGGGCGCGACGGCGGGCGCGACGACGACGACGACACGCTCGACGCGATCGAGCGTCGTTGCGACGAGTCCCTCGACGTCGACGGCTTCTACGCGCTCTACGACGAGGTCGGGCTGACCTACGATCCGTCCTTCCGCGCGCTGCGCGCCCTGCGCTGCGGCGACGACGAATGCCTGGCCGACGTGACGCTGCCCGAGGGCCTCGACGCGTCGCCGGCGTGGCGCCTGCATCCCGTGCTGCTCGACGCCTGCTTCCAGGCGGCGCGCGCCCTGGCGCTCCAGCGCGGCCTCGAGGACATGTACCTGCCGGTGGGTTTCGAGCGCGTCGTCGTGCGACGCGCGCCCTCGCGCAGCGTGCGCTGCCACGTGCGCCTGCGCTCGGTGGCCGGCGACGGACGCCTGTTGCTCGTCGACCTGCGCCTGCTCGACCGTGACGGCGCCGAGCTCGCCCAGATCGAAGGCCAGCAGCTCCTGCGCACCACGCGCAGCGCGTTCCTGGCCGCCGCCGATCCGCTCGCCGCGCTCGGGCACGTCGTGGCCTGGGAGGACTTCGACCTCGACGACGCCGCGCGCGCACACGCCGACGTGAACTCCGAAGCCGAGGCCGACGCGGGCAGCACCCTCGTGCTCGGTGCGCCCGACGGACCGGCGCGCGCCCTGGCCGACGCGCTCGTCGCGAGCGGCGCGTCGGTCGAGCTCGTGGCCCCCGCGGACGTCGACCGCGGCGGCGACGTCGACGCGTCCGCCGCGGCGTTCGCCGAGCGCCTCGGCGCGCGGAGCCACTGGCGCGCCGTGATCGTCGCCTCCGCGCTCGACGGCTGGACGCCGGACGACGCGACGTCCGGCGCCGCGCACGCCGACGCGCACGCACCCGACGCCCTCGCGTCCGGCGCGCACGCCTTCGTCCCCGCACCGGACGACGTCCGCCGCGACGCGTTGCTCGCGCCGCTGCCGGGACTGATGCGCGCGCTGGAGCGCGAGCCCTCGGCGTCCGGGGCGCGACTCGTGTTCGTGACGCGCGGCGCGGTGGCGGCCGACGACCTGCCGCGTCCGCTCGACCTCGACGCCGCCTGCCTGTGGGGACTGGGCGCCAGCGCGGCGCTCGAGCACGTCCAGCGCGGCTGCCTGCGCGTCGACCTCGACCCGGCCCTCGCGCCGCGCGTCGACGACGAGGCGTCCGTCACCGCGCGTGCCGCCGAGTGTGCGCGCCTCGTCGACGCGCTGCGCCGCGCGCCGCCCACCGAAGATCGCCTCGCCCTGCGCGACGGACGCCTGCGCGTCGCGCGTCTGCTGCGCGCCGCGCAGGTCGCGCGCGGCGGCCTGCGTCCCCCCGAGGCGCCCGGCTACCGCCTGGCCGTCTCGTCGTACGGATCGCTCGAACGCCTCGCGCTGCTGCCGCTCACGCCGCGCGCGCCCGCCGCCGGCGAGGTGCGCATCGCGGTCGAAGCCGCCGCGCTCAACTTCAAGGACGTGCTCTTCGCCCTCGGCCTGCTGCGCGAGCACACCGGCATCGTCCACGCCCCCGACCAGCCGCTGGGCCTCGAGTGCGCCGGGCGCGTCGAGTCGATCGGCCCCGGCGTGACCGACCTCGCCGTGGGACAGCGCGTATTCGCGTCCTGCGCGGGCGCGTTCGCCAGCCACGTCGTCGTGCCGCGCCACGCCGTCGCGGCGATCCCCGGGACGCTCGACACGCCTCGCGCGGCCGGCGTGCAGACGGTGTTCCTGACCGCACTCTTCGGCCTGCGCCGCTGCGCTCGGCTGCGTCGTGGCGAACGCGTGCTGATCCACGCCGCGGCCGGTGGCGTGGGACAGGCCGCGTTGCAGCTCGCGCGCCTCGCCGGCGCCGAGGTCTTCGCCACCGCGAGCCGCGGCAAGCACGCGCACCTGCGCGCCCAGGGCGTGACGCACGTGTTCGACTCGCGCACGCCGGCGTTCGCCGAAGCGATCCTGTCCGCCACCGGCGGACGCGGCGTCGACGTGGTGCTGAACAGCCTCTCGGGCGAGGCGCTCGACGCCAGCCTGCGCTGCCTGGCCCGCGGCGGACGCTTCGTCGAGATCGGCAAGATCGGCATCCGCACGCCCGAGGCCTTCGTCGCCGAACGCCCGGACGCCGAGTACCACGCCTTCGACATGGCCGACGTGCTGGGCGCCGACCCGGCGCTGCACCGCGCCCTGCTCGACGAGCTCGTCGACGGACTCGCGCGCGGCGAACTCGTCCCGCCCCCGACCACGGTCGTGCCGCTGCGCGACGCGGTGACCGCCTTCACGCGCCTGGCCCAGGCGAAGCTCGTGGGCAAGCTCGTGCTCACGCTGCCGCCTCCGCGCGGCGGCGAGCCGCGCCTGCGTCCCGAGGGCTGCCAGCTCGTGACCGGCGGGACGGGCGCCCTCGGACTCGCCTGCGCGGGCCTGCTCGTCGACGCGGGCGCGCGACACCTCGTGCTCGCCGCGCGCCGCGCACCGTCCGCCGACGCGCAGGAACGCATCGACGCGCTGCGTGCGCGCGGCGCCGACGTGCGCGTGGCACAGCTCGACGTGTCCGACCGCGCGGCGCTGGAGGCGCTGCTCGCGAGCCTCGAGCACCCGCTCGACGGCGTGCTGCACGCGGCCGGCGTACTCGACGACGGCCTGCTCGCGAACCTCGACGGCGAGCGCATGCGGCGCGTCCTGGACCCCAAGGTGCTCGGCGCGCTGCACCTGCACGAGCTCGCGCCGAAAGACCTCTCGTTCTTCGTCTGCTTCTCGTCGATGGTCTCGCTCACCGGGGCCGCGGGACAGTCCAGCTACGCCGCCGCGAACGCGTGGCTCGACGCCCTCGCGCAGCACCGCCGCGCGCAGGGCCTGTGCGGCGTCTCGCTCGGCTGGGGACCGTGGGCCGGCGCCGGCATGGCCGCCGCGAGCGAGGAGCGCAACCGCGCGCGCTTCGCCGAGCGCGGCATCGGCAGCATCGATCCCGAGCAGGGCCTGGCGGTGCTGCGGCGCGTGCTCGCCGAGCCCGACGGACCCGCGCACCTGGGCGTGCTGCCCGTCGACTGGACGCGCCACCTCGCGACGTATCCCGGCGAGGTGCCCGGCTTCCTGTCACGGCTCGCGACGACGACCGCGCGCGCGACGTCCGACGCGTCCGACGACGACGTGCTCGAGCGGCTGCTGGCCCTCGACGACGACGCCGCGCGGCGCGCGCTGCTGCTGGCGTGGCTGGGCGAGCAGCTCGCGCGCGTCATGGGCGGCACGGCGGGCGCGCTCGATGCGTCCCGGCCGCTGGTCGAGATGGGCGTCGACTCGCTGCTCGCGGTCGACCTGCGCAACCGGCTGGAGACCAGCCTGCGACGCGACCTGCCGGCCACGCTCGTGTTCGACCATCCGACCCTCGACGCGCTCGTGGCGCACCTGCTCGAACTGCTCGACGGCGACGGGGACGACGTGCTCGACGCCGACGAGAGCGCGCTGCTCGACGAGATCGAGGGCCTCGACGAGCACGAGGCGCGGCGTCTGCTGGACGAGACGCATGGCTGACCGCGCGCGGCGCGTGCGGCGGCTGTCGCCCGCGAAGCAGGAGCTGCTGCGGCGCCGGCTGGCCGAACGCCGCGCCCCACCGGACGACGCACGCGTCCCGCACGACGACGCCGACGCGCGCGCCGACGAGCATCCGCTGAGCTCGTCGCAGGAGCGTTTCTGGTTCCTGCAGCGCCTCGAACCCGACTCGCGCGAGTACCACATGACCGGCGCGGGACGCTTCGTCGGCGCCCTCGACGAGACGGCCCTCGCGCGGGCGCTCTCGCGCATCGTCGAGCGGCACGCCGTGCTGCGCTCGGTCTTCCCCGCCCGGGACGGCGTGCCCGCCCAGCGCGTGCTGCCACCCGAGCCCCTCGCGCTCACGCGGGACGACCTCTCGCACCTGCCGGCCGACGAGCGGCTGCCGCGCGCCCTCGACGCGGCGCGCGCGTTCGGCGCGCGTCCCTTCGATCTCGCGCGGGGACCGCTCTTCCGCGCCGCGCTGCTGCGACTCGGCCCCGACGAGCACGTGCTCGTGGTCAGCCAGCACCACATCGTCTCCGACGGCTGGTCGCTCGCGGTGCTCATGCGCGAGCTCTCCGCGCTCTACGCCGCCTTCGCCGCGGGACGCGCCGATCCGCTGCCGGAGCTGCCGCTGCAGTTCGGGCAGCACGCGCGCGACGAACGTCGGCGCCTCGCCGAGCCGGCCGCGCGCGAGGCGTTGGCGCGCGCGTGCCGCCGCCTGCAAGGCGCCGCGAGCGCGCTCCCCTTGCCGGCGGACGGCGCGCGTCCGGCGGTCATGGCGCATACCGGGCAAACCCACGAGCTCGTGCTGCCCGACGCGCTGGCCGCCGACCTGCGCGCCTTCGCCCGCGCGCGCGGCGCCACGCTCTACGCCACGCTGCTGGCCGGCGCCTGCGCCTGGCTCGCGCGGCTGTGCGACCACCACGATCTGTGCCTCGGCACATCGTTCGCGAACCGCACGCGACGCGGCCTCGAGGACCTCATGGGTCCCTTCGTGAGCACCCTCGTGCTGCGCGTGGACGCCGGCGGCTGCGACTTCGCGACCCTCGTCGACCGCGCCCGCGGCGCGGCGCGCGATGCGCTGGCCGACGCCGCCGTCCCCTTCGAGACGCTCGTCGAGACCCTCGCACCGCTGCGCGATCCGAGCCGGCATCCGCTCTTCGACGTGTTCTTCGACATGCCGGTGTCCATCGCGCCGCCGAGCTTCCCAGGGCTGCGCTTCCTGACGCTGCCGCTGGGCGGGGACGACGCGCCGTTCGACCTGTCGCTCGCCGTCCACGACGAGGACGGCCGGCTCGCGCTGCGCCTGACCGCGTCCGCGCCGCTCTTCGAGCCGCCCAGCCTGCGGCGCATGGGACGAGAGCTCGTCGCGCTGCTGCGCGCCGCGCTCGACGATCCGACGCGGCCCGTCGCCGCGCTGCCGCTGCTCGACGCGGAGGCGCGCAGCGCGCTGCTGGCCGTCGCGCGCGGGCCGTCGCGCGCCGTCGACACGAGCCGTCCCGTGCACGCGCTGTTCGCGGAGACGGCCGCGCGCACGCCCGACGCACCCGCGCTCGAGCACGCGGGACGCGTCACGTCCTACGCCGAGCTCGAGCGCGGCAGCAACCGCCTCGCGCGCCGGCTCGTCGCCCTCGGCGTGCGACCCGGCGTGCTCGTGGCCGTGTGCCTGCCGCGCTCGCCCGACGTGCTCGTCGCCCTGCTCGCGCTGTGGAAGGCCGGCGGCGCGTACGTCCCGCTCGACCCGGACGATCCTCCGCGGCGGCTGCGCGCGCTGCTGCGCGACTGCGGCGCGCGCGTCGTGATCGCGCACGCCGCGCTGCCCCACGCGCTGGACGACGCCGCGCGCGCCGAAGCCGAAGCCGAAGCCGAAGCCGAAGCCGAAGCCGCAGCCGACACCGCGCCGCAGCCCACGTGGCTGCTGCTCGACGAGGAGGCCGCGGCGCTCACCGCGCTCGACGACTCTCCCCTGCCGCCGCGCGCGGGGGCGCGCGATCTCGCGTACGTGATCCACACCTCGGGCTCGACGGGACGGCCCAAGGGCGTGCTCGTCGAACACGGGTCGCTCTGCCACCATCTCGCCTGGGTGCGCGAGGCGTTCGACCTCGGGCCGCGCGATCGCTTCCTGTTCCGCACGCCGATCACCTTCGACGCGTCGCTGTGGGAGATCGTCCATCCGCTCACCTGCGGGGCGTGCCTCGTGGTCGCGCCGCCGGACGTGCAACGCGACCCGGGCGCGCTGCTCACGCTCGTGCGCGAGGCGCGCATCAGCGTGCTGCAGACCGTCCCGTCCATGCTGCGCACCTGGCTCGAGCACGACGGCTTCGAGCGCTGCGCGTCGCTGCGACACCTCATCTGCGCCGGCGAGGCGCTGCTCGTGCCGCTCGCTCGGGATGTGCTCGCGCGCTGGCGCGCCGCCGGCGTCGACGCGCGGCTGCACAACCTCTACGGTCCGAGCGAGGCCACCATCGACGCGAGCATGCACACCTGCTCGTGGGACGAGCTCGTCACGGCGCGGCGCGAGGCGGTGCCCATCGGACGTCCGCTGCCGAACACGGCGCTGCACGTGGTCGACGCGCGCGGCGAGCCCGTGCCCGAGGGCGTCGTGGGCGAGCTGATCGTGTGCGGACCCACCGTCGCGCGCGGCTACCTCGGGCGGCCCGAGCTCACGGCGACCTGCTTCGTCCCCGACCCGTTCGGCCCGGGACGCGCGTACCGCACCGGCGACCTGGCGCGCCGCCTCTCCGACGGACGGCTCGAATCGGTCGGCCGCCGCGACGGACAGGTCAAGCTGCGCGGCCACCGCGTCGAGCTGGGAGAAGTCGAGGCCGTGCTCGCGAGCCATCCCGACCTGCGCGACGTGGCCGTGATCGCCGACCCGAAGGACGCGCCCGCGCGCCTGCTCGCGTACGTCGTCCCCGCGCACGGGCGAGCAGCCCCCGAACCCGCCGCGCTGAGCGCGTGGATCGAGCGCAACCTGCCGCGTCCACTGCGGCCCGCGCTCGTCACCGTGCTCGACGCGATCCCGCGCACGTCGAGCGAGAAGCTCGACCGCAACGCGCTGCCCGCGCCCGACGCGACCGGCGGTGCGACCGGCGCCGCCGATCCTCCGCGCACGCCAACCGAGGCGCGCGTGGCCGAGCTGTTCGCCGAGTTGCTGGACGTCGCGCGTCCCGGGCGCGACGACGACTTCTTCGCGCTCGGCGGGCACTCGCTGCTCGTGAGCCGGCTGGCGGCCCGCAGCGCGCGCGCGTTCGGCGTCGAGGTCCCGCTGCTGCGCTTCTTCGAGCGGCCCAGCGTGGCGGGATGGGCGGCCGCGCTCGACGCGGCCCGCACCGCGCGCGGCGACGCGTCCGCCGCCGACGGATCGGCGGCCGCGCCGATCCCGCGCGTGCCGCGCGATGCACCCATGCACCCGACGCCGGGCCAGGAGCGGCTGCTGCTGCTGCAGCGCCTCGAGCCTGCGGCGACGCACTACGCGGTGCCGGCCGCCCTGCGCCTGCAGGGCGAGCTCGATGCCGACGCGCTGGCCCGCGCCCTCGACGACGTGGTCGCGCGGCACGAGGTCCTGCGCGCGCGCTTCCCGCTGCGCGACGGACGGCACGTGCTCGAGCTCGACGCGCCGCGGTCCGGCGTGCTCGTGCGCGAGGTGCTCGACGACATCCCGGACGCGGCGCGCGACGACGCGCTGCGCGAGCGGCTCGCGCGCCTCGCGGACGTCCCCTTCGACCCGTCGCGCGAGCCGCTGCTGCGCGCGCACCTGCTGCGCTTCGCGCCGGACGACCACGCGCTGCTGCTCGTCCAGCACCACCTCGTGACCGACGCGCGCTCGCTGGCGCTGTTGGGAGACGAGCTCGCGACGCGCTACGCGACCCACCTGCGCGGCGCGGCCGCGCCGCTCGAGCCGCCCGCCGTGCAGCTGCCGGACGTGGCCGCCTGGCAGCGCCGCCGTCTCGAGCAGCCGGAGCTGCGCGCGCAGCTCTCCGCCTGGCACGCACGCCTGCACGACGCCCCCGTCGAGATGGCGCTCCCGCGCGATCGTGCGCGTCCGGCGCGGGCCGCCCACGCGGGCGCGCAGGTGCGGTGCGTCCTCGACGCCGCGCTCGCGACGCGCCTGCGCGCCCTGGCTCGGGATCACGGCACGACGCTCTTCGTGACGCTGCTCGCCGCCTGCGACGTCCTGCTGCGCAGGCTCACCGGCGAGGACGACCTGCTCGTGGCCACCACCCACGCCGCCCGTCCGCACCCGGCGCTCGAAGACCTGCTCGGCTTCTTCGTCGACACGCTCCCGCTGCGCGTCGACCTCGAGGACGCGGACGACTTCGCCGAGGTCGTCCGGCGCGCGCACGCCGTGCTGGCCGAGGCGCGCGCCGGAGCCGAGGTGCCCTTCGAGCGCATCGTCGAGGCCGTCGTCCACGAGCGCGACCCGGCGCGTCCGCCGCTGGCGCAGGTCTCGCTCGACCTGCTCGGCGCGCCACGGCCGCCCGAGCTGCCCGGACTCCGCGTGCGCGCCGTCGACGGCACGCCGTCCACGAGCAAGCTCGACCTGGCCTTCGTGGTCGAGGCCCGCGCCGACGGCACGCTCGCGCTGCAGTGCGAGTACGACACGGCACTCTTCGATCCAGGCAGCGCGGCGGCGATCGTGGCGGCGTTCGAGCGCGTCCTGCGCGCGGCGGCCGACGACCCGCACGCGGCGCTCGACGCGCTCCCGCCGCTCGACGCCGACGACCTGCGCGCCGACGACGCGCCGGACGCACCGCGCGCCGAGCCAATCGCCTCGCTCGCAGCGCGCGTCCTCGCGCACGCGCGCGCCACGCCGGACGCGCCCGCGCTGATCGACGGCGAGCGCGTCGTGTCGTACGCCGAGCTGTGCACGCGCACGGCCTCGCGCGCGCTCGACTGGGACGCGCGCGGCGTGGGTCCCGGCGCGCTCGTGGCCCTCGCGCTCCCGCGCGGCATCGACCTGCTCGTCGCGATCCTGGCCGCCGACGCCCTGGGCGCCGCGTGGATGCCGCTCGACCCGGCCGAGCCGCCGGCGCGGCGCACGCGGGTGCTCGACGTCGCGCATCCGAAGCTCGTGGTGGAAGCCGGTGCCGATGCCGACACCGATCGTCTCCGCGCGACGCCGGGCGCACTCGCGGCGCTCGAGACCTGGGCGGCGACGCCGCGCGATCCCGAGTCGCCGTCCTACGTGCTCTTCACCTCGGGCAGCAGCGGCGAGCCCAAGGGCGTGGTCATGCCGCGCCGCGGTCCCGCCGCGCATCTCGCCTGGACGCTGCAGCACTTCACGATCGACGCGCACGATCGCGCGCTCGCTCGCCTGCCGCCGACGTTCGACGCGGCGCAGCTCGAGCTGCTGCCGGTGCTGGCCGCGGGCGGTGCGCTCGTGCTCGCGTCCGAGACCGCGGCGTCCGACCCGGACGCGCTGGCGCGCCTCGTGGTCGAGCACGACGTGAGCCTGATCGTGGGGACGCCCGCGTTGCTGGGTCCGCTCGTCGGCAGCCCGGCGCTGCGGGACGCACGCGCGCTGCGGCACGTGATGTGCGGTGGCGAACCGATGCCCGCGTCGTTGCCCGGGCGCGTCGCCGCGCTCGCGCACGCGGGACGTCCCGCGCCGACGCTGCACCAGCTCTACGGGCCGAGCGAGGCCTGCGTGGACGCCACGGCGCACCGCTGCGAGCCCGACGCGCGCGAGACGCCGCCGCTCGGACGTCCGTTGCCGTACGTCACGCTGCGGCTGCTCGACCCGCGCGGCCGTCCGGTGCCGCGCGGCTGCGTGGGCGAGATCGCGCTCGGCGGCCCGGGACTCTTCCTCGGCTACCTCGGCGACGAGGAGCGCACGCGCGCGGCGTGTCTCGACGATCCGCTGGCTCCGGGCAGGCGGCTGTATCGCACCGGCGACCTCGCACGCGTCCGCGCCGACGGGCGGCTGCACTTCGTCGGACGCGCGGACGCGCAGTTCAAGCTGCGCGGACGCCGCACCGAGCCGGGCGAGATCGAGGACGCGCTGGCCCGCGTCCCCGGCGTGCGCGAGGCGGCGGTGGCCGCGCCGGCCGGCTCCGGCGGCACGCGACGGCTCGTGGCCCTCGTGCGGACCGACGCCGACGCACGCTCCGCGGACGGCTCGCCCCGCGCGTCGGACGCCTGGCGCGAGGCCGCGCGCGCGCAGCTCCCCGAGGCGCTGCTGCCCGACGTGTTCGTCGAGGTCGACGCGCTGCCGCGCCTCGCGTCAGGCAAGCTCGACCGGCGCGCGCTGCTCGCGCGCGCCCGCACGGCGTTGGCCGACGAGGCCGCGCGCCGCGCGTCCGGCGACGGAGAGGCCGCGCGCGACGCGCTCGAACGCCTCGTGGCGCGGCGCTTCGCCGACGTGCTGCAGATCGAGCCGCCGGGCCGCACGGCCGACTTCTTCGCCCTCGGCGGACACTCGCTGCTCGCGCTGCGCCTCGCGTCGCTGCTCGAGGACGACAGCGGCCGGCCGTTCGCCCTGCGCGCGCTGTTCGAGGCGCCGCGCGTGTGCGACGTGGCGCGCGCGCTGCGCGCCGGGTCGGCCGACGCGGAGCAAGGCGCGCCGCGTGACCTGCGCGCGCTGGCCGTGCTGCCCGACGACGTCCGGCCCCGGCGCGCCGGACGCAGGCCGCGCACGCCGCCGCGCGAGCTGCTGCTCACCGGCGCCACGGGCTTCCTCGGCGCGCACCTGCTGCGCGAGCTGCTCGACGGCTGGGACGGCGTCGTCCACTGCCTCGTGCGCGCACGCGACGAAGACGCCGGACGGGCTCGCCTGGCGGCGAACCTGCGCCGACGCGAACTCGACGACGCGCTCGACCCGCGCCGCGTGCGCGTGGCCTGCGGCGACCTCGCGCGTCCCGGCCTGGGGTTGACGTCCCAAGTGCGTGCCGCGCTGGCGGACCGGCTCGACGGAGTGCTGCACGCCGCCGCGCGCGTGCACTTCCTGCACGGCTACGAGACGCTGGCGCCCGAGAACGTGGACGGCACGCGCGAGCTGCTGCGGCTGGCGTGCGAGGCCGGCGGCGCGCCGCTGCACCTCGTGTCGACCCTGGGCGTGCTGCTCGAGCCGTCCGCGCTCGCGCGTCCCGTGCTCGACGAGGACCTGCCGCTCGACGGACTGGCCGCGGTCGAGGGCGGCTACGAGCAGACCAAGTGGGTCGCCGAGGCGCTCGCGCACGCGGCGCACGCGCGCGGCCTCCCGATCTCGATCAGCCGCCCGGGACGCATCGCGGGACACAGCCGGGACGGCGCCTGGAACGAGGACGACGCCGCGGCGCGCATCTTCCTCGGCTGCCTCGCGCTCGGCGCGCACCCCGAGCTCGACGGCACGCTCGACGTGACGCCGGTCGACTTCGTGGCGCGCGCGCTCGCGCACATCGCGCTGCACGGCCCGCACGACGGCGGCACCCTGCACCTCGTGAACCCGGCGCCGACGCCCTTCGGGCTCGTCTTCGACGCGGCCCGCCGGCGCGGACTCGACGTGCGCGCGCTCCCGCTCGACGCGTGGCAGGCGCTGCTGCGCGAGCGCGTGCGTCCCGACCCGACGCATCCGCTGCACGCACTGCTGCCGCTCGTGACCAGCCCCCTGGGACGCGCGCCGCGCGCGTCCGACGTGCTGCCCGACCTGCGCCTGCCGCCCGTGGGACACTCCCGCGCCGACGCCGTGCTCGGGCCGGCCGGCATCACCTGTCCGCCGGTCGACGCCGCGATGGCCGAGCGCTGGCTGGACGACTTCGCCGCACGCGGGCTGCTGCCGCTCCACCCGGAAACCAGACCATGAGCCGTTCGATCTACCTCGTGAACCCGGCCGCCGACTTCCCGACGTACTACGGAGCCGAGGTCTACGCGGGACGCGGCTACCGTCCCGCGGCGTTCCTGGCCGACCTCGTGGTGCCCACGCTGGCGGCGATGGTGCCGTCCGACATGCACGTCGAGATCTGCGACGAGCACATGGAGCCCGTCGACTTCGACCTCGACGTCGACTACGTCGGCATCACCGGCAAGATCAGCCAGTGGGGACGCACGAAGGCCATCGCGGCCGAGTTCCGGCGGCGCGGCAAGACGGTCATCATCGGCGGTCCGCACGCGTCGCTGTGCCCCGAGGTCGTGCGTCCGCACTGCGACGTGCTCGTGCGCGACGAGATCGAGGAGATCGTCGACGAGTTCTTCGCCGACCTGCGCAGCGGCGACGTCAAGGACGAGTACGTGGGCGGTCAGCCCGACCTCGCGAGCTCGCCCGTCCCGCGCTGGGACCTGTACCGCAAGTACAACGACCGCGTGCTCACCGTGACCGTGCAGACGTCCCGCGGCTGCCCGTTCGAGTGCGAGTTCTGCGACGTGATCCAGTACGTGGGACGCCGCCAGCGGCACAAGTCCCCGACGCGCATCGTCGAGGAGCTGGCCGCCGTCCACGCCGCCGGCTACCGCAGCGTGCTCTTCGCCGACGACAACACGACCGCCAACAAGTCGTGGTGCAAGGAGGTCATGCAGGCCGTCGGCGTCTGGAACCGCGCCCAGGACGAGATGCTCTCGCTCTCGACCCAGCTCTCGATCGACGCGGCGCGCGACGACGAGCTGCTCGAGCTGGCCGCGCACGCCGGCATGACGCACTGCTTCATCGGCATCGAGACGATCAACGAGGAGAGCCTGCTCGTCACGCACAAGAACCAGAACCTGCGCAAGTTCCTGAAGAACAGCGTGGTCGCCGAGCCGACGCTGGTCGACCAGGTGCACCGCTTCATGGCGCACGGCATCGGCGTCACGGCCGGCATGATCTGCGGCTTCGACAAGGACGGCCCCGACATCTTCGAGCGCCAGTTCGCCTTCGCGCAGGAGGCCGCCGTCCCGATCTGCACCCTCTCGGCTCTGGCCGCGCCCCACGCCACGCCGCTGCACGCGCGGCTCGCGGACGCCGGACGCCTGGTCGACGCGTACGAGGTCCCGGGCCACCCGTGGAACAGCAACGTCGTGCCCGCGCTCATGACGCGCGCCGAGCTGACCGACGGCATCCGCTGGCTGGCGAACAGGCTCTACCACCCGCAGGCGTTCGGCGAACGCCTGCTGGCTTACGTCGAGCTGCTGCAGATCCCACAGGGCGTCAAGCGTCCCCAGCCGCGGCGCACGAACGTGCGCAGCGTCGACCGCGACACGCTGGCGCTGATCGCCGACGTCCCCAAGCTCGACGCCGAGGCGGCGCGCATGTGGCGCGAGGTGATGGCCGTGCTGCCCGGCAACCCCGGCGCGACGGTGCCGATCATGGAGGCCTTCGCGCGCTACCAGCAGCTGCGCTTCATGTACGAGCAGGGCGGCTTCTGGGACGCCACCCGGCCCGGCGCGCGCGCTACGGGGTGACGCCGACGACCGCTCTCGTGGCACTGAATCCCTGGGGACCGGAGACGTCCTTCGTCCACGTCTGCAGCCAGATCGACGTGCCCGACGGGAAGCCGGCGGGCCACGGCAGGTCGACCGCGTCGACGCCGGAGCCGTCGGCCTTCATGCGCAGGACCACGTCGGCCTCGGGGACCAGGACGCCACCCTTGAACGGCGCCTCGAGCGCGCTGAATCCCAGCACGAGGTTCGCCACGGCGAAGGGCGGCAGGTTCGACGTCACGGCGTGGAGGATCGAGTCGGGCAGCAGCGAGCCGCCCACGTCGAGCAGCGGCTCGCCGAGCGCGCCGTCGAGCGAGTGGCCCAGGTCGGACCAGGGCGTGACCGAGAGCACGTAGACCTTGCCCGAGTCGACGCCCACTCCGTCGTACTTCGACGCCGCCACGAACACGTCGGGGAAGCCGTCGCCGTCGACGTCGGGCAACGCGGCCATCGACTGTCCGAAGAGCGCGCCGTCCTCGGGACCCTCGAGCACCGCGAGCTGGGCGCCGGTCGTGGGCTCGAAGACGAAGACCGAACCCGCGTCGAGCCCGACGTGGTCGGTGCGGTAGGCGCAGGTCAGCAGCTCCGGCACGCCGTCGCCGTTCATGTCGGCCAGCCCGTCGACCGCGTAGCCCAGCCGGTCGTTCGTGAACTGTCCGTAGAAGGTCTGGAAGGCATGCCCGTCGGCACCCGAGAAGGTGCGCGCGGTGCCGCTCTTGCTGCCGAAGTCGTCGTCGGCGTAGGCGCCCACGGCGAGGTCGGGCAGGCCGTCGAGGTCGGCGTCGCCGAGGCCCGTGACCGAGTGGCCGAACAGGTCGGCGAAACCGTCGCCCTCGAAGGCGAACAGCTCGTCGCCGTCGGAGCCCGAGAACACGTACGCGCGTCCGTTGCCGTAACCGTGCCCGAAGTACTCGGCGGCACCGACGATCACGTCGGGCACGCCGTCGTCGTCGACGTCGCCGGCCGCGCGCACGTCGATGCCCATGTAGTCGTTGTCGCCCACGCCCACCCACTGGTGGATGATCGAGAGATCGGTGCCCGAGAGCACCATCGCGCGACCCGCGTCGACGAAGCCCTCGTCGTACATCCACGCGCCGGCCACGAGGTCGGGCGTGCCGTCGAGGTCGACGTCGCCCGCCGGGGCCACCGAGCGGCCGAGCTGCTCGCCGTGCTGGGAGCCCGTGATCTGCAGCAGCACGTCGCCCGTCGCCCCGGAGTAGACGCTCAGGCGTCCGACGTCGACCGCGGGCTGGTCGTACTTCCAGGCGCCGACGACGAAGTCGCCGAAGCCGTCGCCGTCCACGTCGCCCGCGGCGCAGCCACTGAGTCCCACGCCGTCGTTGACCGACTCGCCGTCGACCGTGTGCAGCAGGGCACCCGACACGCCGGAGTAGATGCCGATGCGTCCCACGCCGCCTTCGGGGCCGAAGAGCGAGCCCACCATGAGATCGGGGACCGCGTCGCCGTCGACGTCGCCGGCCGGACGCACGAGCTGGCCGAAGACCTCGTTCGCGACCGTTCCGTCGAGTTCGGTGAGCACGTCGTTGGCGCGCCCGGGGACGGCCAGCGCGGCGGCCGTGAGACAGACGACGATCGACCTGATCGGTGAGTGTGCAGGCATGGTGTCGGATCCGACATGAGTCGGGCGCGTCGGGGAGAACCGGGAGAGAAGGTTGCGATCCATGAGAGTACCGCGCCCTGGAGGTCCTTGTGCGAGGGTCGCGGCATCCCGCCGACGGGCCGGTCGAGCCTGCCGTCGCGCACGCCGGACCTGCCTCGGCCGAGCGTCCACGAGAACACGACAAGACCGGGCGATCCGGCCCTCCCCATGCGCCAGCCGTGCGCGGGGGCGGCCAAGAGAGGATTCCGGTTCACCGGGACGCCGCCGGAGCCGCGGCGAGGGCACCCGGGCCGGCGTCAGGTCGGCGGCGGCCGGACGCATCCGGCCAGGAGGAAGCCGGCGCGTGCAGCGAAGCGCAGGCTGAGTGTCGTCCCGGACGCGACGGGCAGGCCGTCGCGCACGAGTTCGAGGACGCACGGCCCGGACGCCGCTCGCTCCAGGCACCCCGGTGCGCTCCCGCGGGGCGCGAGGACGTCGGCGAGCGCCCCGACGTCGAGCCGCACGTCGGAGAACTCGAGCACCACGCCGACCTCGGCCGCGAGCGCCTTGTAGAAGGCCTCCTTCGCCACGAAGGACGCCTTCGCCAGCCGGCCGCGAAGCTCGGGCGCGAGGTCGAGCGCGACCAGCGCCGCACGTTCGTCGTCGCGCAGGATGCGCCGCAGCAGCTCGTCGCGCAGCGGCGTGTCGGGTTCGACGTCGAGTCCCAGGCCGGCCGCGTGTGCGCGCGCCGCGACCGCGACCACGCACGCACCGCGGCAGTGCGCGATCGTGCCCGCGACGCCGTCGGGCCAGCCCGGCGCGCGCCGTCCGTCGGGCAGCAGCGGGACGTCCCGGCATCCGAGCCCGTCGAGCAGGACGTGCGCGAGGCGGCGTCCGGTGGCGAACTCGCGCACGCGCTTGTCGACCGCCCGCGCCACCGCGTCGGCCTCGGCGGCGTGCCGAAAGGCGGGCCGCGCGTCGATCTCCGCCGACCCGACCCGCACCGGCGGCGGCAGCAGCAGCGCCAACGCGTCGTCGAGGAAGCCGTCCGTCATGGACGCCGAGCGTAGCAGGCGCCGGGCCGCGGGCCGCGTGCGACGCGCCTATCCCAGGTCGCTGCCCAGGCCGCCGACGGCTTCGCCGCCGTCGATGACCACCGGGTGTCCGGTCATGAACGGCGCCTCGTCGGAGGCCAGGAACGCGAACAGCGCGGCGATCTCGTCCGGCGTGCCGTGCCGTCCCAGCGGGATGCGGGCGTCGAGCGCGGCGAACATGTCGGGCGTGTACTCGGCCTCCTGCATCGGCGTGCGCACCGCGCCGGGACACACGCACAGCACGCGCACGCGCGGCGCGAGCTCGAGCGCCATGGTGCGCGAGAGCTCGATCACGCCGGCCTTGCTGGCGTTGTAGTCGGAGTAGTGGCGGCAGCCCACGAGCCCGTTCATCGAGCCCATGTTGAGGATCACCCCCGAGCCGGCCGCGTGCATGCGGCGCGCCGCCTCTTGAGCCACGAAGAACAGGCCGGTCAGGTTCGTGTCGAGCACCGCGCGCCACTCGTCCTCGGAGATCTCGAGGAAGTCGTGGCGCAGCGAGATGCCGGCGTTGTTGACGAGCACGTCGAGCCCGCCGAGCTGCGCGTCGAGCCGCGCGAACGCCGTGCGCACCTCGTTGCGCCGCGAGACGTCGCAGCTCCACGCGCCGGCGAGGCCGGGCAGTTCGCGCTCGACCCGGGCCAGGTTCTGCGCGTGCCGGTCGAGGACGACCACGCGACAACCCTCCTCGACGAAGCGCCGCGCGGTGGCCTCGCCGATGCCGCTCGCGCCGCCCGTCACCAGCACACGTCGTCCACGCAGTCCGCGCATGGGATCCTCGCTCGTCGTTCACGGGACGCGCATCACCGGATGCGCGCCGCCCAGCGTACCGCCCGTCGTGCCGCGCGGCGCGACGTCACGCACGGGCCGCGGGCGCGCGCCACGGGACGACGCGGGTCCGGGGACGGTCGGCGCCGGCCGGGCCGCGACGGGCAGCGTCCCTCGCGGGGCTCGGCGGCCCGCGCCTGGACGCTGCGGGGCGCGAGCGGGGATGATCGTCGGTGCCGCCCCGTCCCGTCGCCTCCCGAGCCGCTCCGATGCCCGATGTCCGTCCTCCGCGCGCGCAGGCGCTCGCAGCCTCGTCCCGTCCCACGCGCCGCGACGCGCGCGCGCGCCGCCTCGCTCTGGCTGCCGCGCTGCTGCTGGCGCCCGTCGCAAGGCTCGCCGCCCAGGACGACGCCGACGCGTGGCGCGCCGCGGCCGACGCGACGATCGCGCGGCTGCTCGCCGAGCGTCCGATCGAGACGCGCGCGAAGAACGTGATCCTGTTCCTCGGGGACGGCATGGGCGTCTCGACGATCACCGCCGCGCGCATCCGCGAAGGCCAGTTGCGCGGCGAGACGGGCGAGGAGAACTCGCTCGCGTTCGAGACGCTGCCCTACAGCGCGCTGATCAAGACCTACGACACGAACCAGCAGGTGCCCGACTCGGCCGGCACGATGTCGGCCATCATGACCGGCAGCAAGACGCGCGCGGGCGTGATCTCCGTCGACCCCGAGCTGCCCCTCGGCGCGCCCGTCCCGGCGGGGACGCACGCCCTCGCGACGCTGCTCGAGGACTGCGAGCGACGCGGGATGCGCACCGGCGTGGTGACCACCGCGCGCCTCACCCACGCCACGCCGGCCTGCTGCTACGCGCACGTCTCGCACCGCGACTGGGAGTGCGACGCCGACATGCCCGACGCGGCGCGCACCGCGGGCGTGGTCGACATCGCGCGCCAGCTCGCGCAGTTCCCGGTGGGCGACGGCATCGACGTGGCCCTCGGCGGCGGACGCGCGCAGTTCGTCCCGCGCGCGGCGGGCGGACGGCGCACCGACGGACTCGACCTCGAGCGCGCCTGGGCCGACGCGCGTCCGGGACGCGTGCTCGTGCACGACGCGAGCGAGCTCGCGGGCGTCCCGTCCGGCAGCCAGGTGCTGGGACTCTTCGCGGAGAGCCACATGCCGTACGTCTGCGAAGAGGTCCCCGGCGTGCCCTCGCTGGCCGACATGACGTCCAAGGCGCTCGACCTGCTCGGCAACGAGCACGGCTACTTCCTGATGGTCGAGGGCGGACGCATCGACCACGGGCACCACGCGGGCAACGCCTACCGCGCGCTCTCCGAGGCGATCGCCTTCTCGGACGCGGTGCGCGTGGCGCTCGAGCGCACCGACCCGACGGACACGCTCGTGCTCGTGACCGCCGACCACAGCCACGTGTTCACGATGGCCGGCTATCCCGCCCGCGGCAACGACATCCTCGGCTGGGTGAGCCTGGTCGGAGCGCACGGCAAGCCCGCGCTCGACCTCGCGGGACGGCCGTACACGACGCTCGGCTACGCGACCGGTCCCGGCGGCGCGCTCACCGACAGGCGTCCCGACGACGTCGACCCGACCGCGCGCGACTACCAGCAGGACGCCACCCACGCGCTCGAGTCCGAGACCCACGGCGGCGAGGACGTGGCCGCGTTCGCGCGCGGTCCGTGGGCACACCTCGTGCGCGGCGTGCTCGAGCAGAACGTGCTGCACCACGTCATGGCGCTCGCGCTCGATCCCCCGCTGCGCGGCGATGCCGGCACCGCCCCCTTCCCCGCGCGCAAATCCGGCGACGACGACGACGGGACGGCACGCGCCGACGCGCCGACGAAGCTGCGCGTGGCGACGTTCAACGCCTCGCTCTTCCGCGGCGCGCCGGGCGAACTCGCGCGCGACCTGGGCGACCTCGGCGGCGACGCGGCCGGCGCTCGGCAGGCGGCGCAGATCGTCGAGATCCTGCGCCGCGTGCATCCCGACGTGCTGCTCGTGAACGAGTTCGACTACGACCCCGCGGCGCCCGCCGAGGCGGCCGCGCGACTCCAGAAGGCGCTCGCCGCGCCGGCCGCCGAGGGCGACGCGTCGCGTCCGCTCGTGCTGCCCGAGCGCTTCGTCGCGCCGGTGAACACCGGCGTCCCGAGCGGCGTCGACCTCGACGGCGACGGCGTGGTGGGCACCGAAGGCCCGGCCGCCGCGCGCGACGCCCTGGGCTACGGCGTCTTCCCGGGACAGTACGGCATGCTCGTGCTCTCGCGCTTCCCGATCGACCGCGCCCGGGCGCGCACCTTCCAGCACGTGCTGTGGAAGGACATGCCCGGCGCGCACCTGCCGCGCGATCCCGACGACCCGACGCGCGGCTTCTACTCCGACGCGGCGCTGGCCGTGCTGCCGCTGCCGTCCAAGAGCCTGTGGGACGTGCCCGTACGCGTCGACGGCCACGAGCTGCACGTCGTCGTGAGCCATCCCACGCCGCCGGTCTTCGACGGACCGGAAGACCGCAACGGACTGCGCAACGCCGACGAGATCCGGCTGCTGGCCGACGTGCTCGCGGGCGGCGAGGCGGGCGCGTGGCTCGTCGACGATCGCGGCGGACGTGGCGGACTGCCGTCCGACGCGTCGTTCGTGGCACTGGGCGACCTGAACTGCGACCCGCTCGACGGCGACGGCGTGCCCGGCGCGGTGGCGCGCCTGCTCGCGGTGCCGCGCGTGAACGCGACGGTGACGCCGGCCAGCCGCGGCGCGGCGCGCGCTGCGAAGGCGTTCGGCGGGAAGAACGCGACGCAGCGCGGGCGTCCCGAGCACGACACGACCGACTTCGACGACGCCACGGTGGGCAACCTGCGCCTCGACTACGTGCTGCCGTCGAGCGACCTGCGCGTGCTCGACAGCGGCGTCTACTGGCCCGCCGAGGGCGAACCCGGCGCCGAGCTCGTCGATGCGTCCGACCACCGCCTCGTGTGGATGGACCTCGCGTTCCCGTGACGGGGACGCGTCCACGCGCGCATCGCAACAGGCACCCGCGGACACCACCCGCGTCTCGTCGGAGCCCGGGCGCAAACCGCCGCCGCTACTCGTCGACACCCTTCAGCGGGAACTCCGCCGACGGGACGTGCTCGACGCGCATGACCTCGAGCGCGCGCGCCACCACGTCGGGGTGCGCATCGGCCACGTCGTGCCGCTGGTCGGGATCGACGGCCAGGTCGTAGAGCTCGACGCGCGTGTTGCCCTTCGCGAGGTCGCGCCGCACGGCCGACCAGTCGCCGAAGCGCAGCATCTGCTGTCCACCGTAGCCGGGGAACTCGACGTAGACGTGGCTGCGCGCGCGCTGGCCCGGCACGCCGAGCAGCGTCGGCGCGAGGCTGATGCCGTCTCCGCCGGCGGGAGGCGCCCCACCCGCGAGCTCGACGAGCGTGGGCAGCACGTCGGGGAACGACGCGACCACGTCGGTGACCCGTCCCGCCGGGACGTGGCCCGGCCAGCGCGCGAGGAGCGGCACGCGCAGGCCGCCCTCGTAGACCGAGCCCTTGCGTCCGCGCAGCGTGCCCGCGCTCGCGAAGAAGTCGCTGTCGGCTCCGCCCACGTCGTACGTCGGACCGTTGTCGCTCGTGAACAGCACGAGCGTGTCGTCGTCCAGGCCGAGCGCCGCGAGACGCTCGAGCAGGCGTCCCACGTCGCGGTCGATGCGGCTCACCATCGCGGCGTACGTGGCGCGCGGGTGCGCGTTCGGCAGGTAGCCCTTGCCGCCGTCGTACGGCGGGTCGTCGAACGCGCCCTCGTACCGCGCGAGCAGCTCGTCGTCGGGCGCCTGCAGCGCGAGGTGCGGCAGGTGGAAGGAGAGATCGAGGAAGAACGGGACGTCGGCGTGTTCGTCGACGAAGCGCAACGCGTCGTCGGCCATGAGGTCGTGCGCGTACGTCTCGCCGACGACGTTGCCCCAGGTGTTGCCGGGCAGCTCGACGCGCTCGCCGTCGCGCCACAGGTGCGTGGGATACTGGTTGTGCGCGATGCGCTGGCAGAGGTGTCCGAAGAAGTGGTCGAAGCCCTGGGCGTTCGGCTCGCCGCTCGACCCGGGGCCGCCGAGGCCCCACTTGCCGATGCACGCCGTGACGTAGCCGCGCGCCTGCAGCAGCGTGCCGATCGTCGTCGTGCCCGGCGGCAGCGGCATCTGTCCCTCGGGATCGCCCTCGGCCCAGCCGCCCATCTCGCGGTTGTCGCGCACCACGGCGTGCCCGCCGTGCAGTCCCGTGAGCAGCACGCAGCGGCTCGGCGCGCAGACCGGACTGCCGGCGTACGCGGTCGTGAAGCGCGTCCCCTCGCGCGCGAGGCGGTCGATGTTCGGCGTGGCGATGCGCGTCTGTCCGTAGCAGCCGAGCTCGCCCCAACCGAGGTCGTCGACCATGATGAACACGAGGTTCGGCGGACGGTCCGGCGTCGCGTCTCCGTCGCGCGACGCGTCGGCGACCGACGCGCCGGACGCGTCCGCACCTTCGCCCGCGCCCGCGTCGGACGACGCACAACCGGCCGTCACGCACAGCGCGAGGGCGAGCAGCGGGATGCACGCGCGGTCGGTTCGCATGGGCTGGCTTCCGTCGGGCCGATCGGGGCGCGTCGCCGCGGACGCCGCGCCATCGTACGCGACGGCGCGCCCCTTTCGCGGGACGCCCGGGCGCCATCCGCGCGTCCAAGGCAACCCACGCCGACGCTGGTATCCTGGCCCGCGCCGCCTCACCGGAGATCGACGCCATGCGCGTACGCCCGTCCGTCGCCCCCACGCTCGCGCTGTTCGCGCTGCTGACGCTGCTCGCACCGGCGCGCGCGGCCGACGACCTGCCCGACGGACGCGCGCTGCTCGAGCGCACCGCCGCGCACTACGCGGCGCACCCGCGCCTGGGCTTCACGATGCGGCAGGTGCTCGACGTGCCCGCCTATCCCCAGGCCCATGAAGACGGACGCTACGCGGCCCTCGTCGAGCGCGAACCGCGACGACTCGCGCTGCGTCACCTCGAAGGCAGCCCGCAGCTCTCGATGATCGTCGCCGACGGACGCCTGCTGGCCCTCGGCAAGGGACGCCACGCGATCGGCCCCGCGCCCGACGATCTCTCCGATCTGCCGCACGACGATCGGCTCGGTCAGCCCTGGCCGGCGCTCGCGCTGCTGGCCGACCTGGCCCGGGGCCGGATGGTCGACGTCGACGCGCCCGTCGCCTCGCTCGTGCGCGAAGACCTCGGCGGACGGCCCGCGTTCCACCTGCGGCTCGGCGCCCAGCGGCAGGTCGACCTGTGGATCGACGCCGGCGACGCGCCCTGGGTGCTGCGCTGGTCGCCGGCGCCGCCCGACGCGTCGGAGCTGCCCGAGGGCGTCGACCTCGGACACGTGATGCGCATCGACGTGCGCTTCTCCGACTGGACGGCCGAGCCCGCGCTCGACGGCGCGTTCTCGCTCGAGCCGCCCGCCGACAGCCGCGAGGTGTCCTCCCTCGGTCGCGCCGACGTCGAGGCGCTCCCGCTCGGCGCGACCGGCGCACCCGCGGACGAGGGCGATGCCGCGACGAAGGCGCCGCTCGCGCCGGACGTGACGCTGACCGCGCTCGACGGCAGCACGCGCAAGCTCTCCGACCTGCGCGGACAGGTCGTGGTGCTCGACTTCTGGGCCACGTGGTGCAAGCCCTGCATCCAGGGGCTGCCGATCCTCGAGCGCGTCGTCGACGAGCTGGGGCCGCGCGGCGTCGTGCTGTGGGCCGTCGACGTGCGCGAACCGGCCGAGACGATCGAGGCCTTCTTCGAGAAGCGCGGCACGCGCTGGCCCGTGGCGCTCGACCGCGACGGCTCGATCGCGGCGGCCTACGGCGTGCGTCCCATCCCGCACACGGTCATCGTGGGCAAGGACGGCCGCGTGTTCGACGTGCACACCGGCTTCGACGACGGACTCGAGAAGTCGTTGCGCGCCAAGCTGCGGGCCGCGCTCGCGGAGTAGCCGCGCGTCGCGGCCGTCTCCGGCGCGCGGCGCGCGGACGGCATCACGACACGAGGCTGTCGCTGCGGACGTCGAGCGTGCCGAGCGGCGCCGGCTCGCTGTCCGGCGCGAGGTAGCTGTCGAGGTCGTAGGCGTCGACCTCGATCACGTCGGCGCGGGCCTGCTCGGCCTGCCGCACGAGCTGGCCGTCCTCGGCCGAGATCACGCCGTGCGAGACGGCCTGCTCGACGAGCCGCAGCGGGTCGTCCTTGGGCAGGACCTTCGCGCGCACCGCGTTCTTGATCGCCTTGAGCGGCGCCTCGGCGGCGACGCAGAGCGTGAACGCGTGCTCGAGGCGTCCCAGGCCGGGCTCGTCGGAGGGCGGCAGGTACGTGCCCGCGGTGAGCGCGTCGCGCAGCGCGCCAGGCTGCTGGATCGCGGTGGCCACGTCGTTCACGAGATCGTCGGACGGCGCGCCGCCGAGACGGTTCGTGCGTGACCAGAACGCGACCGGTCCCTTCAGCAGCCACGAGAGGCCGGGCACCGGCAGGTTCGCGTAGATGCCGTCGAACGCGTGCTGGATCCTGTCGAAGGCGGTCTCGAGCGACCAGCGCGCGAGCGGCAGCTCGGCCGCGGGACGTCCGTCGGCCTCGAAGCGGCGCAGCGTCGCGGTGGCCAGGTACATCCAGGCGAAGACGTCGGCGAAGCGGCCGGTGACGGTCTCCTTGCGCTTGAGGTCGCCGCCCAGCGAGGCCATCGCGACGTCGGCCAGGAACGCGAACGAGGCGCTCGTCCAGGCCAGCTTGCGCGCGTAGGGCACGAGCGGACCGTCGATCGGCGAGCCCGCGAGGCGACCGCGCGTGAGCGAGAGCAGCAGCGCGCGGCTGCCGTTGCGCACGACGTGCCCGACGTGTCCCCAGAAGGCCGCGTCGAAGGCGGACGCGTCGCCGGCGGCGGCCGCGACGATCTCCTTGTACGCGAACGGGTGGCAGCGGATGGCGCCCTGTCCGAAGATCATGAGCGTCCGCGTGAGGATGTTCGCGCCCTCGACCGTGATCGAGATCGGCGTGGCGATGTACGTGTTCGCCAGCGTGTTGCGCGGGCCGCGCGAGATGCCGGCGCCGCCCACGACGTCCATCGCGTCGTTGACCGTGGTGCGCGCGACCTCGGTGAAGGCCCACTTCGCCATGGCGGTCACCACGGCGGGCTTGGCGCCCTGGTCGAGCGCGCCGCAGGTGTAGCGGCGCGCGGCCTCGAGCAGGTAGGCGTTGCCGGCGATGCGCGCCAGCGGTTCGTGGATGCCCTCGAAGCGTCCGATGGGCAGGCCGAACTGCTTGCGCACCGCGGCGTAGGCGCCGGCCACGCGGGCCGACTTGCGCGCGCCGCCGCAGCTCGACGCGGGCAGCGACACGCCGCGTCCGGCCGCCAGGCACTCCATGAGCATGCGCCAGCCGTTGCCGACGCCGGCCTCGCCGCCGATGATCGCGTCGACGCCGACGACGACGTCGTGTCCCTCGGTCGGGCAGTTGAAGAACGGCACGCCCATCGGGTCGTGGCGCCGTCCGAGCACGACGCCCTGGGCCTTGCTCGGGACGAGCGCGCAGGTGATGCCGGGATCGGTGCCCTTGCCGAGCAGGTTCTCGGGATCGCGCAGCTTGAACGCCAGGCCGAGCACGGTCGACACCGCCGCGAGCGTGATGTAGCGCTTGCGCCAGTTGAGCGAGATCTTGATCTGGCCGTCCTTGTCGCGGAACACGACGCCGTGTGACGTGATCGAGCCCGCGTCCGAGCCCGCGGCCGGCTCGGTGAGCGCGAAGCACGGGATCTCGTCGCCGCGGGCCAGGCGCGGCAGGTAGTGGTCCTTCTGCGCCTGCGTCCCGTAGTGGTTGAGCAGCTCGGCGGGGCCGAGCGAGTTCGGCACCATGACCGTGATCGCGAGCGGCATGCAGCGCGACGCGAGCTTGGCGATCACCGCGCTGTGCGCCGACTGCGAGAATCCCTTGCCGCCGTACGCCTTGGGGATGATCAGGCCGAAGAAGCCGTGCGCGCGCAAGAAGGCCCACACCTCGGACGGCAGGTCGTGGCGCAGCGTGACCTCCCAGTCGGACGTCATGCGGCAGACCTCCTCGCAAGGCCCGTCGAGGAACGCCTGCTCGTCGTCCGAGAGCTTCGCCATCGGCTGCCCCATGAGCCGCTCGAAGTCGGGGAAGCCCGAGAACAGCTCGCCGTCCATCCAGACCGTGCCGGCCTCGATCGCGGTGCGCTCGGTCCCGGAGATGGTCGGCAGGAACTCGAGCTTGCGCATGAGGTGCATCACCGGCGCCGACACGACGGCCGTGCGCACGACGGGCACGAGCATCACGAGCGCGGCGATCACGAACGCCACGAGCAGCCACGTCGGCGCGCCGAAGCCGAACAGCAGCACGGCGGCGAGCGCCGTCCAGGCGGTGAGCGGGGCGCCGACGAAGCCCAGCACGAGGGCGCACAGCAACGCGGTGCCGAGGGTCGCGACCAGGGGCAGTTCGTCGAGGAATCCGGCGAGGGCGGCGAGCGGCATCATGGGGTGCAGCCTCTCAGGGTGACGCGGGGTGGAGGGCGGTGAGCGCGAGCGCGACGAGTTCGTCCTCGAGCGCCGCGTGATCGATCGAGTGGTCGACGCGGAAGGCCAGTTGCAGCGACGCGGCGCCGTGCAGCGCCGACCAGACGGCGGTCGCCGCGGCCGGCAGGCGCGCATCGTCGCGCGCGACGCCGCGTCCGTCGGCCAGCACGTCCTCGATCAGCTCGAGGTTGCGCCGCGCACGCCGATAGCTCTCCGGCGGATAGCGCTCCATGCGTTCGGGATGGAGCATGAACATGATCTCGTAGTACTCGCGGTTCGTCCGGGCGAAAGAGAGGTACGCGCGGCAGAGGCACTCCAGGCGCTCGTCCGGACTCCCTCCATCGGCCACGGCGACGGCCAGCCTTCCGTGAAGTTCGGCCATGCCCTCGTCGATGAGCGCGTGGACCAGGGCGTCCTTCGAGGCGAAGTGCCGGTACAGGTTCGTGGCGGTGCAGCCCACCCGCGCCGCCACCTTGCGCATCGAGAGCGCGGCCCAGCCGTCGCGCACGAGCAGGTGCCGGGTCTGCTCCAGGATCCGCCGCGGCACCTGGGCCGGATCGACCGCCCGCGGGCTCACGGTGTGCGTCCGGGCGCCGGCGCGCACTCCCCGCGCGCCCGCCGCGGCGCGTCGCCCGTCGCCCCGGTCCGGCCCCCGGACGAAGGCGGGAGCGGCCGGCGCGAGGGGTGCGCCGACCGCTCCCGAGCTTCCGAGGATGGGAAGAGGGGGGAGGGTTGCACGGAGAGCTCCTCGGAAGTTGACGGCGTCAAGTTTACACTGTTCACAAACCAGGCGCCAAGTCGGCCGGAGGCGCCCGGGCGCGAAATCGCGCGGAGCCCGCTCGCCGACCATCCCCCCGTTTCCGCCCCGTCGACCACGGCCCACCGCCCGACCGCACGAGTTCCCCGATCCGCGCCTTGGGATCGGGCCCCGCCGACGCCAGACTGGCCCCTGACCCCGGACGAGACCGCCCGCCATGACCTTCTCCGACTCGATCGTGCTGGCCGCCGGCCTGCGCACCCCCTGGGCTCGCGCCGGGGGAGCCTTCTCCGGCGAGGACGCGGCCCACCTGGGCGCCGCCACCGCGCGCGAGCTGCTGGCCCGCACCGACCTCGACCCGTCCCTGCTGAACGAGGTCATCGCGGGCTGCGTGGGACCGGCCCACGACCAGGCGAACGTGGCGCGCGTGATCGCCCTGCGGGCCGGCGTCCCGTGGCGGGTTCCTGCCCGCACCGTGGGACGCAACTGCGCCAGCGGCATCGAGGCCGTGACCGAGGCGGCCACCTCGATCGTGGCCGGCCACGGCGACCTCTACCTGTGCCTGGGCGTCGAGGTCATGTCGTCCTACCCGCTCATCGTGGGACGCAAGATGACGCGCATGTTCGCGCGCCTCGCGGCGGCCAGGACGCTGGGCGCCAAGCTCTCGGCGCTGGCGAAGTTCCGGCCGAGCTTCCTCGCGCCGCGCGTGGCGCTGCTCGAGGGCCTGCGCGACCCCGTCGTCGGGCTGCTCATGGGACAGACCGCCGAGGTCCTCGCGCGCGACTTCGGCATCACGCGCGCCGAGGCCGACGCCTACGCGTTGCGCAGCCACGAGCGCGCCGCCGCCGCCCGCGCGAAGGGACGCTTCGAGCGCGAGATCGTCGCGCACCTGCCGCTGGCCGGCGACGGCCGTCCGCCCGAGGCGTCGCTCGCGCAGGACGACGCCATCCGCGAGGACCAGAGCCCCGAGCGGCTCGGCAAGCTCAAGCCGTACTTCGAGAAGCCGGACGGCATCGTGACCGTCGGCAACGCGTGCGGCATCACCGACGGCGCCTGCGCGCTGCTCGTCACCACGGCCACGCGCGCGCGCGAGCTGGGCCTGCGTCCGCTCGCGAAGCTGCGCAGCTGGTCGTGGGTCGGACTCGATCCGTCGCGCATGGGACTCGGTCCCGTGTTCGCGAGCGCCGAGGCCCTGCGACTGGGCGGCGTCGAGCTCTCCGACATCGGCGTGGTCGAGCTCAACGAAGCCTTCGCGGCCCAGGTGCTGGCCTGCGAGCGCGCGTTCGCGAGCGACGCCTTCGCGAAGCAGCACCTGCAGCGCGAGCGCGCGCTCGGCACGCTCGATCCGGCGCGGCTCAACCCGAACGGCGGCGCCATCGCGCTCGGCCATCCCGTGGGCGCGACCGGCGCGCGGCTGCTGCTCACCACGGCGCACGAACTCCAGCACGGCGACCACGAACTCGGCCTGGCCACGCTCTGCATCGGCGGCGGACAGGGCGGCGCGGTGCTGCTCGAGAGGATCGCGGCATGATCGACGTCCCGGCAGAGCTGTTCCCGTCCGACGCACCGCCGGCCGGCGCGTGCGTCCAGGTCGAGCGTCCCGAGGACGGCCTCGCGATCGTGCGCCTCGACCCGCCCCACCGCAGCATGCCGCTGCTCGACGCGCCGCTGCTGCGCGACCTCGGCACGACGCTCTGGTCGCTCGCCGAGGACGCCTCGCTGCGCGGCGTGGTGATCACCGGCAAGTCGCCCGGACGCTTCGCCGCCGGCGCCGACGTCAAGTCGATCGAGAGCGTCACCGATCCGCGCCTCGTCGAAGACCTGATCCGCGCGGTGCACCGGCTGTACCGCTTCGTCGACCGCATGCGTCCGCGGGTCGTCGCGGCCGTGGGCGGACCGGTGCCCGGCGGAGCCTACGAGCTGTGCCTCGCGTGCGACGTGATCGTGGCCTGCGACGACGACTCGACGCGCCTCGGCCTGCCCGAGACGCAGCTCGGACTCTTCCCCGCCTGGGGCGGAGCGCACCGGCTGCCGCGCCGCATCGGCGTGCCCAAGGCGCTCGACGCGATCCTGACCGGACGCCTGTTCCGCGCGCGCTCGGCGCTGAAGATCGGCATGGTCGACCGGCTCACGAAGCCCGAGCTGCTGCTGCGCGTCGCGTCCGACGTGGCGCTGGGACGCCTCGACGTCACGCCGCGCACGCGCGGTCCGCTCGAGTCGTTCTTCATCGACGCGAACCCGCTCGCGCGCGCGATCGTGGGCGGCATGGCGCGCAAGTCGGTCCTGGCGCGTACGAAAGGACACTATCCCGCGCCGCTCGTGGCGCTCGAGCTCGTGCTCAAGGCGACCACGACCTCGCTCGAGGAGGCCGCCGACAAGGAGGCGTCCGCCGCGGCGCCGCTCATCACGAGCGCGCTGTGCAAGAACCTGGTCGGCATCTTCTTCGGCAGCGAACACGCGAAGTCGCTCGCCAAGCGCACCGACGGCACGCGTCCCGCGCCACTCGAGCACGCGCACGTGATCGGCGCCGGCGTGATGGGCGGCGCGATCGCCAGCCTGCTCGCCGAGAAGGGCGTCTGGACGCGGCTGTCCGACCTCTCGCGTCCGGCGCTCGACGCGTCGCTGCTCGAGCACCGCGCGCACGTGAAGAAGCAGCTCGCGCGGCGCCGCATGCAGCGCCACGAGGCCGACGCCGCCGTCGATCGGCTCGACGCGTCCCCCGACGTCGTGGGACTGAAGCGCACCGGGCTCGTGCTCGAGGCCGTGGCCGAGCGCCTCGACGTCAAGCGCAAGGTGCTCGGCGACCTCGCGGCGCGCGCGCCGTCCGACGCGCTGTTGTGCACGAACACGTCGTCGCTCGCCGTGGCCGACATCGCCGAGGGCCTGCCGCACCCCGAGCGCGTGGTCGGACTCCACTTCTTCAACCCCGTGCGCAAGATGCCGCTGGTCGAGATCGTGCGCGGCCCGGCCACGAGCGACGAGACGGTCGTGCGCGCCGCCGCCGTCGCGGTGCGCCTCGGCAAGACGCCCGTGGTCGTCAAGGACGTGGCCGGCTTCCTCGTGAACCGCCTGCTCGGTCCGTACCTCGACGAGGCCGTGCGCCTGTTCGTCGACGGGGCCGACGCGCTGCGCCTCGACGCCGCGCTCGTGCGCTTCGGCATGCCGATGGGTCCGCTGCTGCTGCTCGACGAGGTCGGACTCGACATCGCGCAGCACGCCGGCGCGTCGCTCTTCGCCGCGTACGGCGAGCGCATGACGCCCACCGACGGCATCGCGAAGCTCGCGCGCGACGGACGCCTCGGCAAGAAGACGTCCTTCGGCTTCTACCGCCACGAGACCGCCCACGGACGCGGCAAGAGCAAGCCGCCCGTCCCCGCCGACGACCTGCCCGAGTTCCAGCGCGGGACGACGGCGCGCGATCTCGGCGACGACGAGCTCGTCGACCGCTGCGTGCTCGCCATGCTGGCCGAGGCCGTGCGCGCGCTCGACGAGCACGTCGTCGCGTCCGCCGCCGAGCTCGACCTGGCCACGATCTTCGGCATGGGCTTCCCGCCCTTCCGCGGAGGACTGCTGCGCTACGCCGACACGCTCGGCGCCACCGAGGTGGTGCGCCGCCTCGACGTGCTCGCCGCACGTCCCGACGTCGCGGGACGCGAAGGCGGCCCGGCGCGCTTCCGTGCGCCCGAGTCGCTGCGCGCGATGGCGAAGAGCGGCGCGACGTTCCGCGGGCGGGTCGGCGGGCGTCCGGCGGGAGTTCGCGTCGGCTGAGGCGCGACGCGCCCGCGGGCGCGTGACCGGAGCCGGAGCCGATCCCGATCCCGATCCCGATCCCGATTCCGATCCCGAAAACCTGCCCGAAACGCGCCTTTCCGGCCTCCCCGCCCTGTCGTCGATAAAGTAGACTTCCAGGTCATCAATCCGCCGGGAGATCACGCCATGCCGCACCGCTCCCCGCTCGCCGAGCGCCTCGCCTCGCTGCACCTGCTCGTGGGCGACACGCCGCTGCTCGAGATCCACGCGGCCGTCGACGGACGTCCCGTCACGATCTGGGCCAAGCACGAGACCGCCAACTTCACCGGCTCGATCAAGGACCGCATGGCGCTGCACGTGCTCGAGCGCGCCTACGCCGAGGAGGGCATCTCACCCGGCGACGTGATCGCCGAGGCCACGAGCGGCAACACCGGCATCTCGTTCGCGGCCATCGGGCGCGCCCTCGGCCATCCCGTGCGCATCTTCATGCCCGACTGGATGAGCCGCGAACGCGTGCTCGTGATCCAGAGCCTGGGCGCGACGATCGTGCCCGTCTCGGCCGACCAGGGTGGATTCGTCGGCAGCATCTCACTCGCCGACACCTTCGCCGCCGAACACGGCTCGGTGTTCCTCCCGCACCAGTTCAGCAACACCGACAACGTCGACGCGCACAAGCGCACGACGGGCCCCGAACTCGTCGCGCAGCTCGCCGCGATCGGGCGACGTCCCACCGCGTTCGTCGCGGGCGTGGGCACCGGCGGGACGGTCATGGGCGTCGGCGCGCACCTGCGCGAGGTGCTCGACCACGTCTGCGTGCACCCGCTCGAACCAGCCAATTCCCCCACCCTGCGCACCGGCCACAAGACGGGACGCCACCGCATCCAGGGCATCAGCGACGAGTTCGTCCCCGACATCTGCCACCTCGCCGAACTCGACCCGATCGTCGACGTCTGGGACGGCGACGCGATCCTCATGGCGCAGCGCCTGGCCGCCGACCTCGGTCTCGCCGTCGGCATCAGCTCGGGCGCGAACATGCTCGGCGCGCTGAAGGTGGCCCTCGACCAGGGCGAGGATGCGGTCGTCGCGACGGTGTTCGCGGACAGCAACAAGAAGTACCTGAGTACCGATCTGTGCAGCGTGGAGCCGGTCGAGGAGCACTACTTGACGCCGCGGGTCGAGTTGCGCGGGTGTCGGGTGCTGGCGCGCGCGGGTTTGGGGGTGGAGGCGATGGTGGCGGGGGCGGGGTAGGCGAGGGGTAGTTGGCGAAGGCGAGGCCAGTACGGCGGAATGTCGTTCTGGGTAAAAGTCGCACGACATCTATCACGCCTGAGGCGGTCGGGTTTGGCGGACCGAATAAAGCCCTCAACAACAGGCTTGCCCAGTGGAGAGAGACGGGCGAAAATCGTTCCGCATGGAGCTTGCGGCAAAGATACTGATTGCCAACCGGCGCCCGCAACGAGGTGGAGAGTAGCCGCGAATCTACACAGGGCACACCACAACATAGCTCTGTCGAATAGGTGCTAGCGAGCCAGGAACGAGCGGCCATGCCACTATCGGATGAGAACGACCAGCTTGAGCAGAACCGCGCCAAGTACCGCGAGCTCGCCGAGCATGCACGAGAGATGTTGTTCCAGCAGCAGGCTCGCTTCTCTCGCGTCGATGAGAAGGCAGCGATGCAGCTATCCGCAACAACCGTCTTGCTCGGTGCCGCCACCTTTTTCGGCGGATGGGCCGCCGACGACCTCCTTCCACCACATAGCCCGCTTGCCTGGCTAACGATTGCGCTAGGGGTTGCTTGTGCTGGCGCTGTAATTGGAGCACTTTGGCACCTGCTTGCAGTTATCAAGCACCACATCATCCCGTTCATTCCACTTACCGACGAGTACCTCCAGTTCGTCCAGGCACAAAGCCGAACGAATGTAAACTACCATCTTGCGAAGATCAGCACGAAGGCGCACGGACTACTCGTTGAGCAAACGCACGCGAAGGCCAAGCTGCTTGCCCGCGCCTACCAATTGAACAAGCTAGGTGTCGCTCTACTGATACCGTTGGTGATTTGTTACTGCGGTTATCGCTGGCAGAGGATCGACCCGCAGAAACATCTGGAAGCCAACAATGGGGATCTTGCAATGACCGATGAATCCAAGACGCCAACTCCGTCCGACGACTCCATAGATAAGACGCCTCAGGAAAGCCGCGCGCCCGCGCCCCAGGGCGCGAGGCCACCAGCAGACACAGGGATCCCTGACACCTCGATCCAAGGGCCGGATGTCGTGTATCTCACCGAGTCCTACGATCCGGACACGATCGAATCCAGGCGAAACCCACAGCCTGAGCCGGAGGCTGGCAGTAACCCCGATGGCGACGGCGGCAAGTAGATGCTGTCGCCAACACGCCGCTGCACGCGGACGGCGCTTCGCACCGCGAGTGAGATGCACCACCGGTGGGCAGACGCGGCTCCATCCAAGCCACTCGCTAGAGGAAGGGCGCATGAGTAGCGGCAAAGGCGACAGCATCGCGAAGACTGTTGGGGAACTCATCCCAGTCGTCAAGGATGCCTACAAAGACGCAGTTCAGCCGCTCGCACAGGAGCTAGGTCAGAGCCTTGGGCAGGTCGGCTCATTTACATCGTCGGTGTTGAGGCCATTCCGGTCGGCGCAGATGCTGTGGGACTCTCTGTTTGACAGACTGGATCCATGGCTTGCCATGAAACTCAAGAGGCAGCCAGTAGAGGACATCATTGAGCCGAGCCCTACAGTTGCGGGCCCGACGCTAGCGGGACTCGTCTACAACCAGGAACAGCCAGAACTCAGAGATATGTTCCTGAACCTCCTAGCGACTAGCATGGTTCGCGGCAAAGCCAATTCCGCCCACCCGGCCTTCGCGGAGTTCCTTCGACAGATAGTGCCCGACGAGGCACGTGTGATGCAGAGACTGCTTGGCCGGGGTCGCGCTGCTCTCATCCATGTACTTTCGTACAGCCGCATAGACGGCAAGAACTATGATGACTGGCGGCTTCCCTCCGCAGAGTCAACCGAAGGGCAGATCTCTCAGTTATTCGCCCAGGGAGGCAGGCACTCGCTATTCCAAAAGCGCGAGAGCCCCACTGGTGGCTTCATCGAGTTGGGAGCGGTCAGCGAGTTCGACGCTGAACTCTGCGCCAAAGGCGAGTTCATGACGCCACATCTTGAAAACCTTGAGCGCCTCGGCCTAGTGCGCTTGGACGATCAAGCGAGCTTAGTCGACAAGGGTAAGTATCTCAGCACGATACGCGGGCATGTGCTTGTAGATATGTGCTCAGGGATTCTAAGAGCAGGAGGGTTACCCGGCTTGGAGCCCGGCTTGCTAAAAGTCACACAACTTGGGAAGATGTTTCTCGTCGCCTGCGTTGCAGGTCCTGATGCCGATACTGGGGATTCATAGACGCCGCCAATGAGGAAATGCGCAAAGACCCGTGACTAACGCCGGTGTGCTCCGCTATCCGCCTAGACATCCCAATCAATTCACGCCACGAGCGGGCCCTCAGACAAGCGATGCCTGAGTCAGCATGCGCGTGAATGCCTAGCGCGTCCCACTACGCGCTTGCAGCAGACACCGCATTGCAGCGCCGCAGAACGGCATCACCGTTTGGACACGACGTCCCGCTCATGACCTCCTGACGCTTCGCGGCAACAGCCCTCATCCTGCTCACCGCCGCGTGCACCACGCCCGCATCCCCGCCGCCCCTCACCCATGCACGTCTGCTTCCTCATGCCCGACGGCTGTTCGAACTGCTCGTGAGCAACCGCGACTTGTTCGTCGCTCCGATCCCCGAGCCCGCCCCGCCCTCCTGACGCTTCTCCCGGGGCGGAGTTCCGTCACAGCAAGCAATCGAGCGCCGACTCCAACCAATCCTCGACTCACCCCAAAGCACCAACCCGTGACTGACAAGGCCACGTCCTTCTGGATCGCGGCATCCTGGTCCGTGGCGCACGCCTGCATCACCCCCAGCATCGAGTTCGTACCGGTCCTCCACGACCTGTGGCCGCTGCCGTCGTGCGTGGGCTTCGGCATCCTGGGCGCGTTGAGCGCTCGGAAACGGCCCGGCACCGAGTGGGCGGCAGCCCTCGGTGTCCTCGTCGGATGGTCGGTGGCCTCGCTGGCCATGTTGCGGGCGTCGAAGCCAGGACCCTTGTCTGCTGTGTCGGGTGTCTTGATCCTGTTCGGAGCCGGGTTCGCGGCGACGACGATCTTCGGTGCCCGGCTCGATCAACGCACCCCGCGCAGGTGACGGCGGTCGCTGCCCGCCACGCCCTGCTAGACCAAGTTCCGCCGTGTCCCCATCCGGCGGCCTCGCTCGGCCGTCACCGCCCCAACGCGCGCTGCAATCCCTCGCGCCGCTCGTCGAGCTCGGGATCCCGCCGCAGCTCGGCCAGCACGAGGTCCTCGAGCGCGCGGTCGGCCGAGAGTTGCTCGCGCAGGACGTGCTCCACGAAGGGCGGCGCGCCGTACGACGTCAGGTACGCCCCGATCGCCGGCGCCAGGGCGTGGACGCGCTGGGCGTCGGTGCCGCCGGGGTGCAGGCGCGTGTCGGTGCGGCGCTCGTTCCAGGCGTGGGAAAGGATGCGCGCGGCGCGCACGGGGTCGGTGGCGAAGCGCAGGGCCTGTCCCACGTCGGCGCCGTTCGCGGCGCGCGTGACCCTCAGCGGGGAGCGCGCGTCGGACTTGCCGAGCAGCCAGCGGCGGGCCTCGCGCTCCTCGTCGGTCAGCGGCGCGGCGGCCAGCCAGGCGTCGCTGGCCGCGTCGGTGGCCGGGCCCAGCAGTTCGGTGAACGCCGTGGCGAGCTGGGCGTTGAGCTCGAAGAGCAGGGCGTTGTACTCGTTCACACGCTCGTTGAAGGCGTTCACGCGCTCGTTGAAGTGCGTCTGGCGCGAGTTGTAGTTGCGGATCGCGAACGAGAGCGACGCGCTCTCCTGTTTCAGCGCGTCGATCTGGCGCTGGGCCTCGTCGACCGGCACCGAGCCCGCCTGCACCTGGGCGAGCAGCTCGGCCGAGCGCGCGTCGACGCCGTCGCGCTGCTGCTCGAGCGTCGGCAGATCGCTGTGCAGCGCGGAGCGCGAGGCCTCGAGGTCGACGCGCGCGACCTCGAGGTCACCGGCCAGCCCGGGCAGACGATCCCAGCTCTCCTGGTCGATGGCGTAGGCCTCGAGATCGACGGGCTCGCCGACGGACGCATCCTCGGTCCAGCGCGGCGCGCCGCCGAGCAGGCGCAGCGTCGACGGAGGACGTCCGGCGAAGCCCGTCACGTCGTGGGCGCCGCCCAGGCGCACGCCGATGCGCCGCGCGAGTTCGAGATCGCCGCCGAGCTGGCGTCCCACGTAGCGATCCCACAGCCGAAAGACCGGATCGCCGGCGCTCACCGCGGGCAGGCTCTCGCCCACCGCGTGCAGGGCCAGGGTGCGCGCGCGGCGCAACCAGTCGTCGCGCTCGGCGTCGACGCCCGACGGCTGCCCCGTGAACCACGCCATCTGCTCGTACGTCAGCGTGCGCGAGCTGATGCCGGCGGGACACTCGGGCAGGCCCAGCGTGGCGGCGTCGAAGTACACCGCAGCGGCCACGGCCGGCTGCTCGGCCTCGAGGTCATGCGCCGTCGCCGCGAGTTCGCGCGCCGCCGGATGTCCCAGCGCACGCGCCACGGTGAAGGCCAGGCTGCCCAGGGTCACGTGCCGCGCGGCGAGGGCGTCCACGCGGTCGATGCGCTCGGACAGGCTGCCCGAGTCGTCCCACGCGCGGGCGACGACGGACAACTCGGCGACGGCATCGACGGCGCGCAGGTCGTCGTCGCGCTCCAGGGCGTCGGCCAGGCCGCGCGCCAGCAGCGCCTCGGTCGGATCGGTCAGCGACGGGACGAGCGCGCGCACGTGCGCCGCGCAGTCGTCCGGCAGGCTCTTGGCAGGACGCCGCACCGTGGCGTTGTAGCTGTCCAGCAGCTTCGGACGCTCGGCCACCACGACGCGCAGCCGTGTCAGCTCGGCCTCCCAACTCGTGGGCGGCGGGCCGAGCGCGTCGTAGACGGCATACATCGACTGCACCGCCGGCCGCTCGCGCTTGCGCCGTCCCGCGTCGTTCAGGAACCAGAAGGTGTTCTGCAGCCCGTCCGACCAGCCGCGCACGAACGACTCGGTCTGCTTCGCTTCGGCCACGACGCGCAGGGCGTCGCTCAGGTCGACCATGCCGCCGTCCACCAGATCGTGCCCGGGCGCGTCGGGGTCGTCGTCGAGCGCGCACAACCACCGGAAGCGCAGCTCGCTCTCTTGCACGGGATCGTCGTCGCGCAGGGCATGCCACTCGCGCGCGAGGCCGAGCCACGTGCGGAAGCCGTCGAGTCCCTCGCGGTCGAAACGCCCCAGCGCGCGCGTCGCATTCCTCGCGCATTTCCCGGTGACCCGCGACGACTCGAACGTCGCGAACTCCGAGCTGCAGCGGCTGATCCAGTCCGAGCGCGCCCGCTCCTCCCAACTCACGGCCTCGGGCAGGACGACCCCCGTGCCGTCGATCAGTCCTGCCACGATCTCGTGGACCTCGGCGAACAGCGCCAGGCCGTCGTCGAGGCCGGCCTGCGCGAGGCGTGCATCCCACGCGGCGCGGGCGGCGGCCAGGCCGTCGAGCGACGTGCGCCGGCGCGTGTCGAGCGCGACCCGCGCGAGCTCGGCCAGGGGGCGAAGGCCATCGACCGGGACGTCCTGCATCACCGGCGAAGCGACGACGCTCAGCACGCCGGGCGCCAGATCGAGCTCCGGCAGCTCACCCAGCAGGGACGCGTACCCCGCGGCGTCGAGCCATCCGGGGACGTACTCGAAGAAGCGCGCGTCGAGCACGGTCACGTAGAGCGTCGGCCGTCCCTCCCGGAAGCCGAGGTACACGTCGGGCCGCGACGTCGAGACGAGCAGCGTGATGCGGGGGTCGCGCGGCGTGTGCTCCGGACCCGACGGCTGGACGCTGGCGCCCTTCACCGGTCCCAGCGAGAGCACGCCGTGCACGGCGCGCGGCGTGACGCCCGCGGCGGCCAGGGTCGCGAGCGCATGGCTCGGGTCGAGGTGATCGTCGAGGAAGGCGGTGCTGCCGAGCAGCGTGCGCTCCGCCGGCGGCACGTCGACATGCCCGGGGACGAAGTGGTAGCGCAGCCGATCGATGTCCTCGACCCCGACGAAGGGCACGTCGAGCTCCTCGATGCCGTCGCTCACGAGGACGTCGAAGCCCTGGTACATCCGGATCGACCCGTCCTCGTAGGACGGAACCTGATCGAGCCGGCAGACGCGCGCGAAGCCCTGGGTCAGGTCGGTCAGGGTCGCCGGCTGCGGCGCCGCGCAGGCGGCGAGAAGCGCGATCGAGATCAAGGCCGCGCAGCGCGCGGGACGCAAGAGGGCAGTCATCTCGGCGATCGTAAGTCGACCGCAGGGGTGGTTGAAGGACAGAAGCCGGAGCCGGAGCCGGAGACGGAGCCCGCCTTCAGCCCCGCGGCACCCTCGGACGCCCGCCGTTCGCCAGCCAGTCGCGCGCCGGGTCGTGCAGCTGCCGCAACCGCTCGTAGAACCCGCGGCAGTGCACCGAGGCGCGGAAGGCGCTGAAGTCGAAGTGGTGCACCCACTCGTGGTGCAGCGTGTCGAGCAGCGTGAGCAGCGCCACGGGCTGCTCGCGGGCGGCGGTGCGTGTGTAGACCTCGATCGGGCCGTCGGCGTGGCACAGGCCGTGCAGCTCGTACACGATGCGTCCCCCGCGCCGCTTGTGGGGACGCGGCCGGTCACGCATGAAGACGCGCTTGGCCGGGAGGCCGAAGAGCGCGTCGAGATCGTCGACGTAGGCCTGGGCCGCCACGTGCAGCGTGCGCACGGCGCCGTCGTCGCGGTAGCGCGCGTGCGCCTCGCGCACGCCGAGCACGCGCTCGCGCAGCAGGTCGCGGGCCGAGAGCAGCCGACGCGCGTCGAGCCGCGCCCGCTCGAGCTGGGACAGGCGACGCGCGCTCGTCATCGCCGGCGGGTCAGTTCTCGACCGTCTCGGGCAGGCCGTGGTGGCGGATGACCACGGCCTCGACCATGAAGACGACGTCCTCGGCGATGTTCGTGGCCAGGTCGGCGATGCGCTCGATGTGCAGCGACGAGGTCAGCAGCGAGAGCGCCACGTCGGTCGAGTCGGGATCTTCGTGCATGCGCTTGATGAGCACGACGAAGTGGCTGCGGTTGATCGCATCGACCTCGTCGTCGCGGCGGCAGACGTCACGCGCCAGCCCGGCGTTGCTGCTCACGAGCGCGTCGAGGCTGTCGCGCAGCATGCGGCGCGTGATGGCCGACATGGCCTCGAAGCGCAGCGGCTCGTCGAGCGGCGCGGCCGAGCACACCTCGAGCGCGCGCTCGGCAATGTTCACGGCCAGGTCGGCGATGCGCTCGAGGTCGTTGTTGATCTTCATCACCGAGGTGATGAAGCGCAGATCGCCCGCCACCGGCTGGTGCAGCGCCAGGATCTTCAGGCACTCCTCGTCGACGGCCAGCTCGCTCTCGTCGATCACGCGGTCCTCGGCGATGACCTTGCGCGCGAGGTCGGGGCGGCGCTCGACCAGCGCGCGATGGGCGCGGTCGACGGCCTCCTCGACGCGACCTCCCATGCCGAGGATGCGGTCCTTGAGGAGCGCCAGGTCGCGCTGGAGATGGCCGGTCATGGTGCTGCCTCGAACCTGGGAGTGTGCTTGCACGCCGGGGCGCGGGACGTCCGACGGGGCCCGCGACCGAGCATGCAGCGTGGCTCGCCCGCCCGATGGCGAGGCGAGGATCCCGTGAAGATACCGTGAACGCGGGGCGAGAAGATCGGGACGAAACGGCGAATCGCGCCTCAAGACGCCTCGGGGTGCCCGCCCGACGCGCCGTCGTCCGCCCCGCGGGAGTCGGAGCCTCCTCCCGCGCCGTCGTCGCCCGGCTCGCTCCCGCCGGACGACCCCGCGTCGTCGCCGGCCGGCGCGACGCCGCCGGGCGCCTCGCCCTCGTCGCGCGGCGCGCGCGGCAGCCGGATGCGGAACGTGCTGCCGCGCCCGAGCTCGCTCTCGACCGAGACCTCGCCGCCGTGCCCGAGCACCACGTTCTTGACGATCGAGAGGCCCAGGCCCGTCCCGCCGAGCGCGCGCGAGCGGTCTTTGTCGACGCGGTAGAAGCGCTCGAAGATGCGCTCCTGCTCGTGCTTGGCGATGCCGGGACCGTCGTCGGAGACGGCGATCCACGCGCCGCGCTCGTCGGCGGAGGTGCGCACGTCGACGTGGCCGCCCTCGGGCGAGTACTTGATCGCGTTCGTGAGCAGGTTGTTGATCGCCGTCACGAGCGCGCGCTCGTCGCCGCGCACCGCCACCGGCACGGGCGGGTCGTGCCGCACGAGGCGCACGCGCCGCATCTCGGCCTCGGCCTGGTTGCGCGCCACGCAGGCCATGGCCAGGTCGTCGAGGAACAGCGGCTCGCGCAGGAAGCGTCCCTGCTCGGCCTCGATGCGCGCCAGCTCGAGCAGGTCGGCCACGATCGAGCCCAGCCGCGCCGTGCCCTGGGACACCTTGTCGAGGAACTTGACGCGCGTCTCCTTGGGCATGTCCGGGTCGTCGACCACCGCCTCGAGGAAGCCGCGCATCGACGTGAGCGGCGTCTTCAGCTCGTGGGACACGTTGGCCACGAAGTCGCGTCGCACCTTCTCGAGCCGACGCACCTCGGTCAGGTCGTGCAGCACGAACACGACCATCGCCATCTCGCCGTCGTCGTCGCGCACCGGGCCCGCGGTGACCTGCAGGATGCGTCCGCCGCGCGGGCCCGGGACGCTCAGCTCGGCCTGGGCGCGGCGTCCGTCGTGCAGGCACGACTCGGCCAGCTCGAGGATCTCCGGCGCACGCGTCAGCTCGGCCAGCCGGCGTCCGCCGGGGATCGACGGGTCGGCGTTCAGCAGCGACACCGCCGCGTCGTTGGCGAGCACGACGTGCTCCTCGGCGTCGACCGCCAGCACGCCCTCGTCCATCGCGGCCAGGATGGCGGACTTCTGGCTCACCTCGGCGGCGATGCGCAGGGCGCGCCCGACGAGCTGGTCGGTCATGTCGTTGAGCGCGCCCGCGAGGCTGCCCAGCTCGTCGTGGGTCGTGATCGCGATGCGCCGGCCGTACTCGCCCTGTCCCACCGCGGCCACGAAGTCGGTGATGTCGCGCAGCGGACGGGCGATGCGCCGCGCGAAGACCACGGCCAGCACGAGCCCGACGCCCAGCGCCATGAGCGCGCCCGTGCGGAAGGCCGAGCGCACGTCGTCGACGTCGCGTCCGATGTCGTCCATCGAGAGCGCCACGCGCAGGGAGCCGAGCTTGCGGCCGCCGCTCTCGAGCGGCACGGCGTAGTACATCATCTCGCGCGAGAGCGTCGTGCTGTAGCGCTCCTGGAACGTGCCCGGCGCCTTGATCTCGGGCCGGTCGGCGTGACGCTCCATGAGCGCCGGGTCTTCGTGCGTGTCGGCCAGCACCTTGCCGTCGGCGGCGATGACGGTCAGGCGGCGGTCCTCGAGGTGCTCGCCCATGCCGCGCACGAGCTCGCGCAGCCGCGCCACGTCACCGGACGCCATCGCGTCGCGCAACGCCGACGAGGTCACCATCGCGTCGTCGACGATGCGCTGCTGGATGGACGCCATGCGTCGCTCGGCCAGCATCGTGCCCACCTGGCGCTCGAGCAGCACGGTCGTGACCAGGACGACGAGCAGCGTGCCGACGAAGACCTTCCAGGTGAAACCCAAGGCGATGCGCTCGATGCGAGTGAGGAGACGGGACGCGCCGGTCACGACGCGAGGCGGCGGGTCACGACAGTGGGACGCGGGACGCCGCGAGGTTGCCATCCGCGCGCGGGCACCGCCAGCGTGCGGCTCGGCGGCCGTCCAGGAACCCGCAGAACCAGGGGCCCGGGTCTCCGGGCCGCGGCACGCTCGACGGTCGCCGCGGGATCGGCGGCACGCCGCGCCGCCCGACACCCTCCCGACCGACCGCTTCAGTGGACGGCCGGTTCCTCCGAGAAGCGGTAGCCGATGCCGCGCACGGTCTCGACCAGGTCGCGGTGCTCGCCGAGCTTCTTGCGGATGGCGCGGATGTGCACGTCGACCGAGCGGTCGGTCACGATCGTGTTCGGCCCGAGCGCGAAGGCCAGGATCTGGTCGCGCGAGAAGACGCGTCCCGGCCGCGAGGCGAGGTAGAGCAGGATGCGGAACTCGGTCGCGGTGAGCGGCACCTCGTCGTCGAGCACGAAGACCTTGTGCCGGTTCGGGTCGATGCGCACGGGACCGTGGTCGATGACCTGCTTGTCGTTCACCGAGGTCGCCGAGCGCGAGCGGCGCAGCACGGCCTGCACGCGGGCCACCAGCTCTTTCGGGCTGAACGGCTTGGCCACGTAGTCGTCCGCGCCGAGACCGAGTCCGAGCACCACGTCGGACTCGTCGCCCTTCGCGGTGACCATGATGATCGGCACCTTCGACGTGGCGTCGTCGGCCTTGAGTCGGCGGCAGACCTCGAGGCCGTCGACTCCCGGCAGCATGAGGTCGAGCAGGACGAGGTCGGGGACGCGACGGCGCACGGCGGCCAGGCCGGCGGTCCCGTCGGCGGCGGTCTCGGCCTCGAGACCTTCGCGGGTCAGCGCGTACTCGATGAGTTCGCGGATGTCGGCCTCGTCCTCGACGATGAGCACCCTGGGCTTCGGCATGGGCAGGATGAAACCGGTCGGATGTGTGTGGACGATGAGGGCCGCATGAAGCCTCCGGGGCCCCGTCCGGAGGGCCTCGGAACCGCCCGTGAGAGCTCGTTCACGGAGGTGTCCCAGGATAGCAGGACGGCCATCCCGGTCGCGGCGGGCGCCCGACGCCTAGCGTCCGCGCCAGGCGTAGACCACGAAGTCGTCGTTGCGGTAGCGCTCCTCGAACTCGTCCGGGTGCCGCGCGAGGTAGCCGGGATGGAAGCCGTCCTCGTCCTCCCAGCCCTCCAGGAACTGCCGGTCGCTGTGCTCGAGCATGCCGTACGGACCGACCTCGGCGGCCGGGCTGTGCTTGAGCAGGAAGAGCCGTGCGCCGATGCGCTCGAAGTGCGCCGTCATCTCGGCGTCGGACAGCGCCCCGTAGGCGTGGAGCTGCGGGTACGGCAGCGCGGGACGTCCGGTGACCAGGGTCAGCGTGCGGTTCTTGCTGCTCACGACGATCTCGTCGGGCGCGGTGTTCGCGGCCACGTACGCGTAGGCCGCCACGGTGTCGGGATCGGTGAGCCCCGTGCGCAGGGGACCCCGGTCGAAGGAGGCGTAGGCGCCGCCGTACGCGACGAAGAGCAGCGCGAGCGGCGCCATTCCCAGCAGGAGGCGCGCGCGCGGCGGGGCGGGCGCGTCGGCCGCGCGCGGGTCGTCGTCCGGGCGCCAGCCGGCGAGGCGGCATGCCCCCGCCACGACGTCGAGCAGCAGCACCGGCAGCAGCGGGATGAGGTAGCGCAGCCACGCCGAGTGCGTCGGCAGCAGCACGATCATCGCCAGGTAGCCGGCGGCGAAGACGTCCCACACGCCGAGGCGACGCAGACGCGCGCCGGCGCCGACGACGGCGAGCGCGAGCACGAAGAGCGCCGCCGGCAGCTCGAGCGCGTGGTCGAAGACCATCGGGTCGCACAGCTTCTCGAACTTCCACACGAGCTGGCTGGCGTTCTCGATCAGGATCGCGGGCGAGAACATGTCCTGTGCCTGGGCCACGTAGCCGCCCTCGACCGAGCCGAGCGCGTGCTTCTGCACCACGTAGCCGAGCGCCGCCACCGCCAGCGCGACGAGCGACGTGACGCGCAGGCGCCGCCAGCGCCACACGTCCCAGACCAGCAGCGCGGGGACGAGCACGACCGCCGCCGAGCGCGTGGCGTACGCGAGGTACAGCAGCGCGCCGCAGGCCACCGGCAGCAAGGCGCCCGCCGGGCGCTGCTCGGCCCGCCGCCGGTCGAGCGCCTCGACGCTCGCGAACCAGAAGGCCAGGAAGGCCAGGAACGGCAGCTCGGCGCGCACGAGCTCCTTGAATGCAAACAGGTACGGATGGAAGCCCAGCAGCGCCACGAAGGCCAGCAGCGCCGGTCCCGGGAGCTGGCGCCGGAACGCCAGCGCGAAGCCCACGAGCGAGAGCGCGAAGAACACCACGAGCACGCGCTTGATCGTCTTCGTGTCGAAGCCGAAGGGATGCTCGGCGTCGCCCGGCGGCGCGGGCGGCTGCTCGACGCGCACGCGCACGCCGTCAGCGCGGAACTCCTCGACGAGCGACGTGGCCCCCCGCGGCGCGCCGAAGCGCTCGAGCGTCGCGATGAGCAGCGGCAGGAAGGGCGGGAACGAGTCGTGCAGGTGCGAGGGCGGCAGCCCCGGGTCGTGGACGGTGTCGAGCCGGTCGTACGGCAGGCCGTCGGCCAGGTTGCGGCCCAGCACGACGTACGCGGTGAAGTCGTCCATGCCCCACCACAGCAGGCCGGCGCGCACGCCGGCGCAGAACACGCCCGCCACGGCCAGGGCCAGGAACAGCACGCCGGCGAGCACGGCGCGTCGGCTCATGGACGCGGGTCGACCTCGCGCAACGCGGCGATGCGTTCGTCGGCGATCTCGCGCACGACCTCGTGGGACGAGCGGTCTTCGGACGCAGCGCGCGCGCAGACCTCGCGCGCGAGCGGTCCCACGGCGGCGAGCCGGCTCTCGATCAGGTGCGTCTCGCCCAGCGTGGTGCTGGCGCCCACGATGGCCGCGCCGCAGTTGCTGAGCACGTCGGGGACGTAGCCGATGCCACGCCGGTGCAGGCGACGCGCGTCGTCATCGGTGGCGAACGGGTTGTTCGCGCCGCCGCACACGAGCTGCACGCGCAGCCGGTCGACGGCTCCGGCGTCGAGCACGCCGCCCGCCGCACAGGGCGCGAACACGTCGGCCTCCTCGTCGAGGATGGCGTGCGGCGGCACGAGCTTGCGCTCGTCGGCGACGGGACGCACGTCGGTGGCCGCGACCTCGATGCCGCGCGCCTCGAGCATGTTGGCCAGCGGCGCCCCCACCGCGCCCAGCCCCTGGACGGCCACCTTGCGCGTCGTGGGCAGCACCGCGAGCATCGTGTCGCGCACGCTGCGCGCCGTGGCGGCCGACATGCCCGAGCATGCCACCCAGCGCGTGCGCTCGCGCAGCACCGCGTCGTCGTCGGCGGTGAAGCCGAAGTCGGGCCCACAGCAGTAGCGTCCGTCGAGCGACTCGATGAAGTCGCCCAGCCGCGCCACGCAGGCGGCCCGCGCCTCGTCGGACGGCGCGATCATGACCGTCTTGCCGCCGCCGCCGTGCAGCCCGGCCAGCACCACCTTGCGGCTCATGGCCGAGGCCAGCGCGAGCGCGTCGTCGCGTGCCGCCCGCTCGTCGGGGTAGGGACGGATGCGGATGCCGCCGAACGCCCGTCCGGCCAGCACCGCGTGCAGCGCGAGATACGCGACGGTGTCGCCGAGGTCGAGTCGCCAGACCTCGTCGTAGCCGTCGACGTCCTGTCGATCGCTGGACATGGAGCGCGTCGGGACCCCCGGATCTGGACGAATCCGGAGGTTAAGGCCCGCGCCGACGCGATACAAGGACGGCACGCCCTGCCCCCGCCGCGTCAGCGTCCCACGCGCAGCAGCTCGGGACGTTCGACGCGCACGTAGTCGGCCGGGCTCATCGAGATCGACAGCTCGTGGTCGCCCGCGGTGAAGTTCATCACCTCGTTGTCCGGCAGGTCGCGGTCGCACAGCGTGGGCAGCGAGAACAGGCTGCCGAACGGCGGCACCGCCCCGGGACGCAGGCCCGTCAGCGCGAGCAGCTCGTCCTCGGTGGCGAAGCGCAGGCCGCGCCAGCGGCGGGCGCGGCGCACGGCGTTGCTGTGCAGGCGCCGGTCGGCCGGCAGCACGCACAGCACGAAGCCGTCGTCGCCCTTGCACACGAGCGCCTTGGCGCCGGTCGAGAGCGGCACGCCGCGCACGGCCGCGGCCTCCTCGCTCGTGTACGCGGCCGCGTGCCGCCGGACGCGGTACGCGACGTCCTGCGTGTCGAGCCACGCCACGAGACGCTCGAAGACCGGCGAGGTCACGAGGCGCGCCCCGCCCGGGGCGCGCCGCTCGCACGGCGCCCGGACGCGCGACCTGCGCACGACGCGCGCATCAGCGGTGCAGCGCCAGGTCCCACAGGTTGGTCGGCGTGCCGGGCAGCAGCTGGTCGGCCGACGGCGTGAGCAGGCTCGCGGTCGACTCGTCGAGCAGGACGACCTGGTTGCTGAAGCTGTTGAACATCGGCACCCGTCCGTCGGCCAGCACCGCGCCGAACACGAGCTGGGTGACCTTCTCGTCGGACGTCACGAGCAGCACGCGCGCGGTCGGCAGCTCGAGCCCGACCGTGTTCGCCTTGTCGGGCGGCACGACCTCGGCCCACTCGCACTGACGCAGGAAGACCGTGTACGCCGTGGCCAGCATCGGATGGCACTCGACCGCCTCGACGTCCGGGCGCAGCATCCACCACTTCCAGGGCGAGAGGCCGCGCTGCATGTCGTCGGGCGAGATCTCCTCCTCGCGCAGGTCGAGCTGGAAGCGCACGCCGTCGACCCGGTCGACCTGGATCTTGTCCAGCCGGATGCCCTGTCCCGGCCAGACCGCGGGCATCACGCCGTGGTCGAGCAACGGCGGCTGTCCCTCGGGATGCTCGTCGAGCGCGCTGCGCGGATCGGTGTCGATGGCCCACACGACGTCGCGGTCGGCGCGGCGCACGAAGCAGCCGTCGAGCCCCTCGACCGGCAGGCCGATGGCGAGCTCGAGCTGGACGTCCTTGTCGGGACGGGTGAGCACCTCGCTGCCGTGCAGCGTGACCGTCCAGCCGTCGGGCGTGCCGATGCCGTAGTCGCCGAAGCGCGAGGGGTCGTCGGTGCGCGCGACGCCCTCGGCGCGCAGGATCGCGTCGACGAGACCGGCGATCGCGGCCTCGTCCGCCACCGTGCGGCCCGCGTCGAGGCAGCGCCAGAGTCCGTCGACGCGGGCGTACATCCACGACTGGCCCGCGCCCGACGTGACCGTCACCGCGGCCACGCGCATCGCGTCGCGTTCGGACGGATCGACGAGCCGTCCCACGCGGTTGCTGGCCTGGCGCGCCTCGGCCTCGACCCGCGCGAGGTCGGCGTTCCACGTCCAGAGGCCGTACGCGGCTGCGGCCAGCAGCAGCTTGATCAGCAGCGACTTCATGACGCGGTCACCGGGAAGACGGGTGCGCGGCGCGCGAACAGGCGTCGCAGGAGCGCGAACGCCAGCAGCACCGCGGGACCGACGAGCACCACGATCATGCGCCAGTCCTCGCGCGTCCCGTCGTCGATCACGCCGAAGCCGCGCGCCACGGGACGCCGCGACATGACCGCCGCGAGCTCGGGCGGCAGCGCCAGCTCGGTGACCGAGTTCAGCAGCAGTTGGTCGCCGCGGAAGTCCGCCAGCAGCGGGTCGGTCAGGCGCACGTCCTTGAAGGGCTCGCTGCAGCCCAGGAACAGCAGGCGTCCCGGCGCGGCTTCGTCCTTCGGCTCGGGCACGGGATAGGGAGCCAGCTCGCCCTGCTCCTCGGGCACGCCGTCGGGCCCGACACTCACCGGCAGGCGCTCGAACGACGCCTTCGGCCACGGGAACTGTCCGCTCAGCAGCACGGCCAGCGGCAGCCGTCCGGCCCACTGCGGCTCGCCGGCGTCGTCCTTCGGCGGACCGGCCAGCACGTCGTCGGGCAGCCAGCCGCCGGACCAGTCGTACATCCAGCTGTGCGGCGAGGTCGTGATGAGCGTCTGCGCGTGCAGGCCGAGCTTCGCGAGTTGCTCGTCGTCCCACCGGAACGGCGCGGCCCACAGGAACGCCTGGTCGCCGAGTCCCTTCGTGAAGGGCGACGTCGGATCGAAGTCGGACGCCGACGCGCGGATGTTGAACGGGCGCGCCGACTGCATCGTGTCGAAGTCGCGGCGCATGGTGCGGTTCACCTGGCTCTCGAGCGAGACGCGCGTCGAGACCTCGTCGAAGAGCACCTGCCGCACCATGTCGAAGCCGAACTCGGGGAACCAGTACAGCTCGACGTCGGGCGACTGCGGCTGCGGCCAGTACACGAATTCGAAGCCCGCCCCGCGGTACTGCCGCGACTGGATGTTGAAGTGCTGCGCGGCGAGCATCGCCGAGCCGCCCTTGTAGAGGTAGTCGACGAGCTGCATGAGCATCGGCGTCGACGGGCGCCGCGGCTGCAGCCAGACGATCGCGTCGAGGTCGTCGGGCAGCTCCGGCACGCGCGGGTTGATGTGGACGAGATCGAAGTCGGCGTCCTCGATCGCGGCGCGCGCGAGGCTGTAGACGTCCTTGCCCTGGGGCGCGATGAGGCCCTGCTGCTGGTAGAATTGGTGCGCCTCGGCCGCCGAGAGGCGCGGCACGTCGGACGCGAAGCCCACCTTCGGGTGCTTGCCGGTCTGCAGCCGCCAGAGCGCGAAGGCCAGCCTGAACTCGAGCGTCTCGAGGCTGCGCGGGTCGCGGAAGGTGAGCGTCTCGGCGCGCTCGCCGGCGTGCAGCACGAGGCTGCTGTAGACCGAGCGGACGGTGGTGACCTCCTCGTCGCTGCTGGTGACCTTGTGCGGCTCGACGCCGCGCGCCGCGAGCTGCGCGGCCTCGTCGTCGGAGAGCCCCGCGAGCACCCGCTGCTGGACGTCGATCTGCGCGCCCTCGGCCGCCATCGCGTCGAGCAGGCCCACGATGCGCTGGGACCAGCCGCGCATCGCCGGCGGCATCTGCTCGGGCGGGCTGAACAGGATCTCGGCCGTCACGGCCTGCGCGCCGGTGGCCTGCGCGGCGAGCGCGCGGGTCGTCGGGTGCAGCGAGTTGAGGCCCTCGGCCGTCCAGTCGGAGCGCCCGCCGAGGGACGACGCGAGCCAGCCCACGAGCACCGACGCCGCCACGAGCGGGAGCGCGAAGCCGAGCGCGCGCCGCAGCCCGGCCGCCGACGGCAGCGCCGCCCGTCCGCCGCGCACGAGCGCGGCCAGGCCCATGAGCAGCGGCACGAGCAGGATGCACAGCAGGCGCCACATGACGCGCTCGTCCGCCGGCAGTTCGGGCAGCGGCTCGGGACGGTGCACGTCGGCGCGCGTCACGACGAGCCGGTCGGGCGCGCCGAGCGTGTCGGCGATGACCTGCGCGAGGCGCCGGTGCGCGACGCCCTCGGCGGTGAACATCTCGTCGCGGAAGGGCGTGCTGTTCGCGAGCGCGACGACCGACCCGCGCCACGGGTCGCGGGGACGCAGCCAGGTCACGAGCGGCTGCTTGGCCAGCGCGGGCGCATCGCCGCGTCCCATGTCGGCGAACGGGATGCGGCCGTCGCCCACGGGCAGCATCCACGTGCCGTCGGACGTGGAGGCCAGCGTCTCGGCCGTCCAGCCCAGCTCGGACAGGCGCTCGCCGTCGGGCTGCAGCGGCGTGGGCGCCACGAACACGAACGTGCCGTTCGGCTCGAAGGCCATGCTGTGGAAGTCGTGGTTCGTCGCGATGCAGGTGATGCGGAACGGAGCGGCCAGCTCGTGGTCGCCCAGCGGCAGCGCGGCCGAGCGCTCGTCCATCACGAGTCCGTCGACGGGACGCAGGCCGAAGGCGTCCCAGAAGGCGTCGGCGTCGAAGCCGTTGGGCTTCAGGATCAGCGTCTCGTGCCCGGGCACCAGGTCGAGGTCCGCGTCGTAGGGCGACCCGGCCACGACCAGGCTGCGTCCCGTGTCGAGCCAGCGCTGGAACTCGAGCACGCGGCCCGCGTCGACCCGGCGCGGGTCGAGCACGAAGAGCACGTCGGCCGCCTCGGGCAGCGGCGCGTCGGACGCGGGGTCGACGTCGATCACCTCCCCGCGCTCGGACAGGTACAGCGCGAGCTGCGTGAAGCCCTGGGGCGCCATGACCGCGAAGACCGGCCGGCGCGGGTTCTCGAGCTGGTCGAGGTGCTGCACGATGAGCGCCTGCAGCCGCGGCAGGTGGTCGGGCGTCAGCCCGTGGATCATCGCCGGCGGGTGCGGTCCGTACGCGATGGTGAGCGTCGACCAGACCTCCTGCTCGCTGTAGCTGTCGCGCGTGACGTGCCGCTCGCGCACGGGCGCCACCTTGCGCCGCGAGGCGTACTGCTCGAGGTCGGGGTCGTCGGTCGGGTCGACGATCTGGAAGTCGAGCCGACCGTGGCTGCCGTCCTTCATCGCGGTCAGCAGCTCGGTCACGTCGCGCTCGAGGCGCCGCATGTGGCTCGGCATGCGTTCGCGCGGCGAGCAGTAGTACGTGATGAAGACGTCGTCGGCGAGGGTGTCGAGCCGCTCCTGCGTGCTCTCGTCGAGGCGGATGAGGTGCGCGCGTCCCCACTCGAGGCGCGTGCCGTCGAGGTGGTCGGCGACCTCGACCGCGAGGCCGACCACGAGGCAGGCCAGCACGAGCGAGACGACGACGTCGAGCAGGGTGCGCGTCCTCATGCGCGGTGACGCTCGAGGATCACGGCGTCGATCCACAGCAGCACGGTCGTCATGCCGCCGAAGTAGAGCACGCCCGGCAGGCCGACCACGCCGCGCACGAAGGCCTCGATGTGCGGCATGACCGAGACGCGCTCGTAGAGGAAGGTGCCGAGCGCCAGGCCCGGGTCGAGTCCGTCGAGCACCGAGACGGCGCGGTCCCAGCCGAGCACGACGAGCAGCACGCCCACGGCCGAGGCCAGCACGTAGGCCACGATCTGGTCGCTCGTGAGCGACGAGACGAGCATGCCGAGGGCCAGGAACATCGAGCCGAAGAAGAGCAGTCCGAGGTAGCCGGAGGCGATCAGGCCCAGGTCGGGCTGCCCGAGCGAGAGCAGCATGAACACGATCGGCAGCGAGCCCAGCAGGAAGATGCCGTACAGCGCCATGGCCGCCAGGTACTTGCCCAGCACCGCCTGGATCGGACGGATCGGCATCGTGAGCAGCATCTCGATCGTGCGCTGCTTGCGCTCCTCGGCCCACAGCCGCATGGTGATCGCCGGCAGGAACACCGGCAGCAGCATCGGCATGAGATCGAAGAAGCCGGTCATGTCGACCGTGCCGGTCAGGAAGAACTCGTTCATGAAGACCGAGTTCGTGAGCACCACGAAGGCGATCGTGTAGACGTACGCGATCTTGCCGTCGAAGTAGCCGCCCAGCTCACGTGCCGCGATCGTGAAGACCGCCGAGAGGAAGCCCGGACGCGTGGTCGCGGGCGCAGCGCTGGTCGACGTCACCGGACGGCTCCCGTGGTGGCGGGCTCGGCCGCGTCGGACGCGATCGCGCCGTATCCGGCCGACCCGCCGCTCTTGCGCACGATGTCGAGCACGACGTCCTCGAGCGTGCGTCCTGCGGACGCGGCCCGTTCCGAGATGCCGTCGACGGTCTCGTCGGCCAGCAGCTTGCCGCGGTTGATGATCAGCAGCCGCTCGCTGATCGACGCCACCTCGGCCAGGTTGTGGCTGCTGAACAGGATCGTGCGCCCGTCGCGCAGCGAGCGCAGGAAGTCGCGGAAGGCCACCACCTGCAGCGGATCGAGGCCGTGCGTCGGCTCGTCGAGCAGGATCACCTTCGGGTCGTGCACGAGCGCCGCGGCCACGCCGATGCGCTGGCGGTAGCCCTTGCTGCACTCGCTCACGCGCTTGCCGAGCACGTCGCCCAGGATGCACTGCCGGCTGACCCAGGCCAGGCGCTCGTCGAGGTGCCTGCCCGAGAGCCCGCGCATCTTGCCCATGAAGCGCAGGAAGCGGTCGACGCGCATGCTGTCGTAGAGCGCGTTGTGCTCGGTCAGGTAGCCGAGGCTGGCGCGCACGCCGTGGGGCTGCTTCGTCACGTCGAAGCCCGCGATGCGGATCGATCCCTTCGTGACCGGCAGCCAGGTGCACATCATCTTGAGCAGCGTGCTCTTGCCGGCGCCGTTCGGCCCCAGGAAGCCCACGATCTCGCCCGGCTGCACCGTGAACGACACGTCGTCCACGGCGGTGAAGGCGCCGTAGCGCTTGGTGACGTGGTCGACCTCGATCATGCGCTCCTCCCGGCGGACGCGGCCGCGCTCGCGGCGGACGCGTCCAGGGGGTCGGATTCTAGGGATGGGCAGGCATCCGCGCGAGGAGCGCGTCGCGCCCCGGCACGGGGCGCGGGACGCAGCGCGGGCACGCCCTGTTGGATCGGACGGCGTCGGGGAGGACCGTCCCTCCGGTTGCTAAGCTGGTCGCAGGGATGCGGCGCGCCACGGGACGCGCCGCCTCGGGACACCGTCGGCCGCAGCGGCCGACCTTCGGGGGACAAGAGATGCTCGCGACGTTCGCGCTCTGGATCGCGCTCCAGCAGGACACCGTCGACCCCTGCGCCGAACTGCGCGCGAAGGTCGCCGAGACCTACGGCTTCGTGCCCCACGCGCTCGAAGGCGCCGAGCGCAAGGCCGCCGCCACCGCGATGGACGCGTTCTGGACCTGGGCCAGGGCGCAGGGCGACCCGATCGTCCCGTGCCTGACCGAGGCGCTCTCGGCCGACGACGCCGACCCGTGGTTCCGCTTCGACGGCACCGGACTGCTGCTCGAGATGGCGCCGACCGAGGCCTCGAAGACGCTGGCCGCGCGCCTGCTGTGCGAGGTCGACCTGGCCGACGTCGACCCGGCCGAGTGGCTGCGTCAGCTCCTGTGGCTCGGCGGCGGCGACTTCGACGTGACCCGCGCCGCCGAGCGCTGGATCGCGGCCGAGCGGACGGCTTTCGTCCCCGAGCACTTCCTGACCCTCGGCCCGATCGAGGGGGCGCTGCTGCTCTACGGCTGCATGGACGAGTCGCGCGCGACGCCGTCGCTGGCGCGCCTGGCGGCCGACCCCGGGCATCCCGCGCGGGAGATGGCGATCGCGCTGCTGACGCTGCAGGCCACGCCCGAGTCGTGGCGTGCGCTCGGCGCGCTCGATCTGCAGACGTTGCCGGCCGAGCTGCGCGAGTCGGTCGAGTCGCTGTGTCGCGACGGGCCGCAGCGTCCGGACGGCGAACCGCAGGTGCACGCGTCGCGCGAGGAACTCCGGGCCGCCCTGCGCGCGCAGCGCGACGGCAGGTTCGTGGACGGCGAGCCGCTCTCGCCGCGCGACTTCGTCCTCAACGCCCTGCGCGAGCTGCGCGCCGAAGACGTCGAACTCCTGCGCGCGGCCCGCCGCCGGCGCGCGACGCACCTGTCCGACGAGACCTTCTACGACTACCAGCAGGACACGTTCATGATCCAGGTGCTCACCTGGTCGGAGGAGTTCTTCGCGAAGTAGGCGCGCGACCTCGCCGACGGCCTCCGGTTCACCCCGACCATGCTGCTCGCCGTCGCGAAGCTCCCGTCGCCGCTCGCGCCCTGGATCCTCGGCGCGCTGCTCGTGCTGGGCGGCTGGGCCCTGCGCGACGTGCTGCGCGCCCCCGATCCCGGACCGCGCCGACCGCGCACGAGCATGCTCGTCCTGCTCACGCTGATCGTCGTGGCGGCCTGGGCGGCGCGCGACGGACACTGGACGGAACGGTTCATGCCGTCGGACTCACCTTTCGGCGCGCGGATCGACGACGTCGAGCCCGAGCTGCGCGCGCTCGTCGAGTCGGCGCCGCGGCACGGCTCGCGCGGCCTCTCGTCCCACGGGCACGCCGTCGGACGCTGGCGCATCCTCGAGGTCGCCAGCGACGAGCGCGGCGGCGTGTTCCTGAGCACCGACCGGCACCTCGAGGTCTGCGGCAACGGCGGGGTCACCGAGGGCTTCGCGTTCCGTCCCAACCGTGAGGGCACGCCCTTCGGCGACGACGGCTACGAACTCGAGCCGCTGGGCGGCGACTGGTACGCATTCGAGGCCAGCGAGAGGTTCTGAGTGCGCGCCTCGTCTAGAGCTCGACCACGAGCGGCGGACCCTCCTGCGCGTCGACCACGAACGCGCGCCGCGCCAGCTCGCGCCCGTCCTCGGTCAGGACGAAGCGGTACGCGCCCGGTTCGAGGGTGATCGACGGCGACCACTCGGCCGTCATCCGGTCGAGCCGCGGCGACTCGAACACCACCTCGTCGCCGCGTTCGACGCGCCAGGAGCAGCCTCGCACCTGCTCGCCGTCGCTCCAGCGCAGCACGAACTGCTGCCGCACCCCGCGACGCAACGCGACGTCGAGCGTGCTCTCGCGTCCGTCGCGCAGCTCGACCTCGACCCGCTGCGGGATGAGGCCCTTGCCGGTGACCGAGAGCGTCCAGGTGCCGGCGGTCAGCGACTCGGCGCCGGCCTCGGCGCCGACGCGCGTCGGCGTGGCCCAGTCGACGCCGTTCGCGTGGCTCAAGCGCAGCGAGACCACGTCGAGCAACGCGGCGTCGTCGGCCAGCAGGCGCACGCGCAACCGGCCTCCCACGGCGGGACGCAGCACGCCCAGGTCGAGCGACGCGCCGGGGGCCACGTCGAGGCGCGCGACGCGCGGGAAGGCCGCGTCGGTCAGGTGCCCGTCGAGGGCGTACGCCCCGGGCGGGACGCCGGCGAAGCGGAAGCGTCCCTCGTCGTCGCTGCGGAAGCCGTCCTCGGGGAACGGCGGATCGAGACCGGCCAGGCGCACCCACACGCCGGCCAGCGGACGATCGCGCGCGTCGCGCAGCACGCCCAGCACCTCTCCCGGCGCACCCGGAGGCGAGACGAGGATCTCGAGCGGCTCGCCGTCGGGCGGCAGCTCGTCGAGACGCGCGACCTCGGCGCCCGTGCCGTCGTCCCGCGCCACGTACACGACGAGCGTGAACGCGTCGCCCTCGAGGCCCGCCAGCCGGAACGTCCCGTCGTCCAGCGTGCGCGCCCCGTGGCCCTGGACCGCGACGAACGCGCCCGCCACCGGCACCCGGGTGTGCGCGTCGAGCACCCGGCCCTCGATCACGCCGCCGCGCACGAGAGTGATCTGCAGCTCGGCCGTCTCTCCCTCGTCGACCGACACGTGATCGGTGCGCGGGACGAACTCGGGCTGCGTGACCTGCACGATGTGGATGCCGGCCTCGACACCGTCGATCTCGACGCGTCCGGCTCCGTCGGAGATCGCGCCGTGCCGTCCGAAACCGCCCAGCGTGCCGAGCGCCACGTGCGCGCCGACCACCGGCAGGCCGTCCTCGTCGTGCACCTCGCCGAGCACCACGCCGCCGGGCAGCAGGACGAGCTCGACCCGCGTCGTGTCGTCGGCCGCGAGGACCACGCGTTGCTCGAGCGGCGCGAAGCCGTCCGCGCGCGCGAGCACGTCGGTCGCGCCGGGCGGCAGGCCGTCGAACGCGAACGCGCCCCCCGCGTCGGACGTCGTGCGCCGCGGCGGCGCGCCCCGCGCGTCGCCCTCGCCGACCCAGCCGCCCTCGCCGCCGACCTGCACGATGGCTCCGGCCACGGGACGTCCGTCGCCGTCGCGCACGAGGCCGGTCAGCCGCGCGCCGGCGTCGCCCAGGCGCAGCACCACGGGCGCGTCGGGATCGACGTCGGCGTCGAGGTCGTGCCGCTCCGACGGCGCGTGCCCGGGCGCGAACGCGGCCAGCATGTGCCCCTGTCCCACGGCCTCGAGCGCGAACGCGCCGGACGCGTCGCTGCGCGCGACGACGTCGCCTTCGACGGAGTTCCCGGCGAGCGAGAGCCACAGCTCGGCGTCGGACACCGGTGCGTCGTGCGCGTCGAGCACGAGCCCGCGCACGGTGCGCCCCGGCGCGAGGCGCAGCGCCAGGTCGAGCACCTCCCCCGCGACGACGGCGCCGACCGCGCTGCCCCCCCGATCGGACTCGACGGCCACGCTCCCCGGGAGCAGCAGGCCGAAGCGCGCCTCGCCCGCGACGTCGGTGCGGCGCGCGGGCGGCGTCGGATCGTCGTGCGCGCCGGGTCCGCCGAGATGCAGCACGAGCCGCACGTCCGGGGCCGGACGTCCGTCGGCGAACGTCACGCGCACGCGCAGCGCGCCGAGCGCCTCGGTGGTCGCGAGCGCGTCGGGCATGGCCGCGGACGCGACCTCGCGCGCGTCCGGCGCGTCGTGCCCCGGGCCCAGCTCGAGCGGCCGCGGCTCGCCGTCGTGCGTCGGCGTCGCGAGGTCCATCGCTTCGCCGCGCACGACCTCGCCCGGCACGTCGAGTTCCGCGCGCTCGTCGCCCGGTGCGTCGGACAGGAGGAGCCACGCCGCGACCGCCACGATCGCGGCGGCGAGCACGACCCAGACGAGCGGCAGCCTGCGAGAGTCCATCGACCCCTCCGACGACGGGCGGGACGTTCGTCGTCCCGGCGCCCCATCGTAGCGGGCGTCCGCCGGCCGCGTGCGCGGGTTCACTCGTCCGGGACGACCAGCGTCGGCCCCCGTTCGCGGCCGACCTCGAACGGCACGCGCCGCTCGGCCTCGCCCTGCGGCGCGAGCACGAGCACGTGCGGCCCCGGCGCGAGGCACGCGAACGCACGCGGCGGCGCGTCGGGGAACGAGCCGAACACGCCGCGCACGACGACCCGTCCCGCGCGCTCGATGGTGAACGGCAGGAACTGTCCCGGACCGAGGACCGCGTCGCCCAACTCGAAGGATTGCCTCACGCCGCGTCGCAGGTCCACGTCGACGAGCGACTCGAGGTCCTCGACCACGTCGACCGGCAGCAGCTCGTTCGCGATCTCCGGGCCGCTGACGACCAGGTCCCAACGCCCGGGGGCGGCCGGCTCCGAGAGCCAGCCGTCGGCGTCCGGCGCGCAGGGCACGCTGTCCGTGTCGGGACGCACGAGCCGCAGGCGCAACCCGCTCGTGTCGACGTCTTCGCGCGGATGCACACGGACGCGCAGCGTCCCGCCGACGCGCAGGCGCAGGACGCCCAGGTCGGTCGTCACCCCGGACTCGACCCGCACGCCGAGCGGTTCGGCCAGGCCCGCGCCGGGGACGTGGACGGTCAGCGTGGACTCGCCGGCCGGCACGCCGTCGAAGCGGAAGCGACCCTCCCCGTCGACGCGCGTCGTGGTCGTCCACTCGGGAGTCGTGCGTGCGACGAGGCTCAGCCAGCCGGACGACGGCGCGCGATCGTGGCCGTCGCGCAGCGCGCCGAGCAGCACGCCCGGAGCGCCCGGCGTCACGACGCGCAGTTCGAGCGGCTCGCCCCCGGGACGCACGCCGCGCAGCCGCGCGCCCGGCACGAAGCCCGCCTCGAGCAGCCGCACCGCGGACACGCTGAACGGTCCCTGGCCGAGGCCCTCGAGCACGAACGCGCCGTCGGCGTCGGGCCGGCACGACGCGTCCCACAGGCTCTCGTCGTCGGGCGTCGCGGCGGCCACGATCCAGTCGGGGGACGGCTCGCCGCTCGCCGCGTCGAGCACGCGTCCGCGGATCGTCCCGCCGCGCACGAGCTCGAAGCGTTGCTCGCACGGCGCGTCCGGGTCGAGGGACAGGTGCGCGCTCGCGGTCAGGTACGCGCGGTGATCCGCGCGCAGGTCGAGTCGGTCCGCGGGCAGGTCGTCCAGCGCGAAGCGCCCCTGCGCGTCGGTCTGCGTCCGGCGTGTGTCGAACGCGCCGGTCCGTCCGGACGACACCCACGCGTCGGCGAGCGGCGCGCCGTCGGCGGCGTCGAGCACGAGTCCCGTGACGCGGCAGCCGGGACGCAGCACGAGTTCGAGCGTCGCCGGCGCGTCGAGCGCGAGCTGCACCGACGCGCGCAGCGGCGCGAAGCCCGGCGCCTGCGCGTCCACGTTCGTCGAGCCGGGCGGCAGGCCGTCCCAGGCGAACGCGCCGTCGCGATCGGAGAGCGCGTGCTGCGGCGGCGGAGGCGCGTCGCCGCCCGTGCCGCGCCAGCCCTCGCCCACGGTGAGCGCGGCGCCGACCACGGGACGTCCCGCCTCGTCGCGCACGCTGCCGGCCAGCGACGCACCCGCTTCGCCGAGCCGCAGCACCACCGGCGCGTCGAGGTCGACGTCGTCGTCCAGCCAGTGCAGCCCGGACGGCTGCCACGGCGGCTTGCGCGCACCGACGTAGCGCTGCACGCCCACGGCCTCGATCGCGAACGCGCCACCGCCGTCGCTGCGCGCGACGAACGCGCCGCTGAAGGGATTGCCGTAGTCGGACAGCCACACGTCGGCGTCGGGCACGGGGCGCCCGTCGGCGTCGAGCACGAGGCCGCGCACGGTGCGTCCCGGGGCGAGCACGAGCTCGCGCTGCAGCCGCTCGCCGGGGACGATCTCGCCTTCGACCTGCTCGTCGCCGCGATCGCTGTAGACGGCGAACGTGCCGGGCGGCAGCTCGAGGTAGCGCGCCAGGCCCTCGCGATCGGTGCGCCGCGACGGACGCGCCGCGCGCGGGAGATCGATCGCCCACGTCACCAACGTGAGCGTGACGCCCGGCGCGGGACGTCCGTCGGCGAAGCGCGCGCGGATCTCGAGCTCGCCCGTGGTCGGCGCGTCGGGCGCGTCGGACGAGGCGAGGTCGCCCGACGGCGCGACGTCCGTCGCGAGGCCGTCGAGCGGACGCGGTGCGTCGCCCTCGACGCGCCCGGGCGCGAGGTCCATCGAGACGCCCCGCGCGGCATCGTCGGCGCCGGACAGCGCGGGGCGCTCGCCGCCGGGCGCGTCGCGCAGCAGCGCGAACGTCACGAGTCCGGCCAGAGCCAGGGCCGCCAGTCCCCACGCGAGGGCGCGTCGATCGGCCATCATCGTCTCCTCCCGGGGGCCGTCCCGAGCGGCCCCGCGCCGCGTCGGACGCGGCCCTGCGCGCGCCGTCCGACGCGCGCTGCGCATCCTAGCGCGGGCATCGGCGTCGGTGGCGCACAGCCCCCCCGAGGAAGCGCGCGGCCCGGCGCGCACTCGCGGCTAGAATGGCGAGCCCCCGTCCCCCGCCCGTCCCGTGCCCGTCGGAGAGGTTCCTTGTCGGACAGCAGCGCGCAGCCGCAGCGAGAGAAGCCCGTGCGCCACATGCGGCTCGGCGACATCCCCGAGTCGGACCGCGAGCACCTCGCGGGCGCCGGCAACTGGCTGTGGAAGATCCCCTTCGACGGCGGGTTCGGCGTGCTCAAGGTCTACCTGGGCAACCGCAACCCGATGCTGCACGTGCGCAAGACCATGGGCAACCTCGTGCTCACCGGCCGCACGTCGCACATGCCCCACGCGCGCTGCAAGATGGAGACCGAGACGGTGCGCATCTGGGAGCAGCACGGCTTCCGCTGCTTCGGCATGCACCCCGAGGTCACGTTCGACGACCTGCCCGACGGCACGTACATGCTGTTCGACTTCGTCGAGGGCCTGCACTTCAAGAACTACTTCAAGGACGCGTCCGTGCCGCTCGACGAGCGCCTGGCCACGTGGCGGCGCTGGCTGCCCGAGTGGCACAGGAGGCACCGCGCGGCGCTCGACCACGACGAGCCGCGGCTGATCCACGAGAACGGCGACGTGAAGCACGTCATGCTCGTCGACGGCGACTTCGTCTACTTCGACTTCGAGATCGCGTTCCGCTCGCGCAACGTGCGCGACCTCGTCGGACGCGAGCTGCTGGCGTACCTGCGCTCGGTGGGCAAGTTCTTCGGCGACACGATGTACGAGACGATGATGGACGAGCTCGTGCAGCACTACCCCGATCCGGCGCTGCTGATGGCCGGCTGGGAGCACGCCTTCCACAACGACAGCCTCACGATCCGGGCCGCGCGCAAGCTCGACTTCGCGCTCAAGCCGCGGCACAAGACGAAGTACAGCAAGTACCGCGTGGCGCTCGACCTCAAGAAGAGGCTCGACGCGCGCTCGCTCACCACCCGCGGGCGCTGAGCGCGGCGTGGGCGCCGCGCGCGACGACGACGAGCGGCGGGACGACGACGACGGCAACCGCCTGTGGGTCGTCGACACCGCGCGCGGACGGGTCGTCCAGAAGCTCTACCGCCGGCGCGGGACGTGGATCTCGGAGACGACGCGGCACGTCCTCACGCGGCTCGCGGGGCGCAAGTCGGGCGTGACCGCGCGCGCGCGCCGCGCCACCGAGCGCCGCCTGCTGCAGCACTGGAAGGCCGCGGGCTGCGACGTCCCGGCCGATCTCACCGAGGCGTACCCGGAACTGGGCGGGCCGTGCGTCGCGATCTACGAGCACATCGAGGGCGACACCCTCGCCCGGCGGCTGGGACGTCGCGCCGCTCTGCCGCGTGCCGAGCGCGACCCGCTGCTGCGGCGCTTCGGCGCCGCGTGGCGCGCGCGCCACGACCGCGCGCTCACCGACACGGACCCGTCGCTCGTCCACGAACACGGCACCGTCCTGCACGTGCTGTGCAGCGGCGAACGGCTGGTGACCTTCGACCTCGAGCAGGGCTTCCTGCCCGGGCAGCCGGTGCTGCCGCTGGTCGCCAAGGAGGTCGCCGGGTTCCTGCGCTCGCTGGCCGCGCGTACCGAGCCCGACACGTTCCGCGCCGACCTGCGCACGCTCGTCGACGCGTACGGCGATCGCGCGCGCCTCGCCGCGGTGTGCGCGTGGTACCTCGAGCCGACGGGCGTGCGGCGCCTGCTGTGGGCCCTCGACCGCGCGCGCGGCGACGGCGGCCCGAAGCGTCCGGGGAAGTACGCGGTGCTCGCGACGTTGCGCGAGGTGCTCGGCGCGGATTGAGCAGACGGTGCGGGGCCGCGCCCGCCTCTCATCCGTCGTGGGACACGTATCCGAGCGCGCGCAACTCCTCGATCGTCTCGGGGTCGAGCGTGTCGAGGTCGACCTGCTCGCCGCCGGCGCGTGCCGCGGCGTTGCGGGAGGCGAAATCGGCCATGCGCGCGCGGATCGGGCCGAGACTCGCGGCCTCGCGCAGCGCGCGGTCGTCGTGTTCGCCGGGATCTTCGTCGAGCCGGAAGAACTCCTCGAGGGCCCCGTCGTCGGGCAGGCGGCGAGCCGGCATGTGCAGCGTCACGCCGGGGACGAGCTCGGCGTCCGACGCGAACCCGCGCGGGACGCTCTCGGGGTTGAGCGCGCGGATCTCGGCGACGTGGTTGAGCAGTCCGTAGAGGCTGCGCGAGAGCTTCGCGAGCGACTCGCCCGGCCGCACGACGTGCTCGAACGGCTGGGCCTTCTCGCCGTCGTAGGACCGGTCACGGATGAGCTTGGAGCGGCCGTCGCTCACGGCCTCGAGGTCGATGCCGGTGAAGTCCATCTCGGAGTAGGTCACGCCGGTCGCGCCGAGCGTGCCGCTGCGCAGCGCGCCGAGCAGGTCGCGGCCCTGGCACGAGCCGGGCAGCGGCAGGCCGCACGCGGCGAGGATCGTGGGCGCGATGTCCACGTGCCCCACGGGCACCGGCAGGCGTGCGGGCGCGGGCGCGGCCGCACGCGGCGCGCGCAGCACGAGCGGCACGCGCACCTGCTCCTCGTACAGGTCGGTGCCGTGCCCACGGAAGCCGTGGTCGTAGAGTCCCTCGCCGTGGTCGGCGGTGACGACCACGAGCATGTCGTCGAGCAGGCCGCGCGCACGCATGCCGTCGAAGAGCACGCCGAGCTGCTCGTCGCAGTAGCGCACCTCGCCCGAGTAGAGCCACTCGACGCGCGCCTCGTCGTCGGGCGTGCGGGCCGGTCCGAGACGGTCGAGCGCGGAGAGCTCGGCGCGCGACCCGTCGAAGCGCCCCGGGGGTTCGGGCGTCCGCATCAGGCGCGGATGCGGCAGGTACGGGTCGTGCGGGTCGATGTAGTGCAGGAAGAGGAAGAAGCGCTCGTCGGGTCCGAGGCCGTCGACCAGGGCCAGTCCTTCGCGCGTGACCTCTTCGGCGGGCGTGACCAGGAAGCCGTCGGGATAGCCGCGCTTCGGCAGACGCCACTCGAAGGTGTCGAAGCCCTGGCCGAAGCCGAAGGCCTTGCCCGCGTTGCCGTTGGTCGACACGGCGAGGCTCGTGTAGCCCGCGGCGCCGAGGCGCTCGGGGAGGGTCGTGACGTGCTCGGCCAGCACGTCCTGCTTGCCGAGCACGCCGAGCGTGGTCGGGTACTGGCCGGTGAGGATCGAGGCCACCGACGGACGGGTCCAGCTCGAGGACGCGACCGTGTGGGTGAACACGAGACCCTCGGCGGCCAGTGCGTCGAGGCGCGGCGTGAGTCCGAGGGTCGAGCCGCAGGCTCCCACGTGGTCGGCGCGCAGCGTGTCGATCACCACGAGCAGCACGCCCCGCGGAGACCCGGGCGCCACCGCGGCGCTTCGGGAGGCGGACGTCCCCGGGTCGGACGGCGCGCACGCGGACGTCGCCAGGCACACCGCCACGAGACCCAGCACGCGCGTCGGCGGCCATCGGACGAGCGAGACGTGTCGGGCAGCAGACGCCATGCGGACCTCGTGGCACGAGACCCTCGTCCTACCCGCTCGCAACCCGACGCACAACCCGTCGGGTGAGACCCGACCCGCTGCACCCACGCAAGGAAAGCGCCGCCCCACTCGGGAACACGGCGGCCTCGCGCGGGAGATCGGCCCGTCCCTCGGCGTCGAGCAGGCCGAAGAAGCCGGCCGCGCACCGCTCAGCGCCCGGTCAGGATCCGCAGCTGCGCCTGGGCGTACTCGGCCTCGGAGATCTCGTGCGCGTCGAACTGCGCGCGCAGCTCGCGGAAACGCTCCTGCGTGGTGAGCGCCACGTCCGACTTCGCCGGATCGCGTCCCGCGACGTGTTCGTCGAAGTACCAGTCGAGCGCGTCGAAGAAGTCGGTGTAGTCGCTCTCGGGCCGGTTCGAGAACGGCAGGTTCCAACCCGCGCAGCGACTCTGGAAGTCGATGCGCGAGAAGCCCCACTCGACGTCGACGACCCGGATCTGCACCAGCGTGTCGCCGGTCCAGAGGTCCTCGTGGCGGGCGGACAGGGTGTGCTGGCGGGCGTCCTCGACCACGACGTCGCCGAAGCAGTCGCGGGCGGCATGCTGCGCCAGCTCGAACAGCACGTCGCCGGGACCGTCGTACAGGCGTGGTGCGTGGTCGGCGTCGAGCCGCGTGTCGAGCGAGGAGCAGGACACCGGGATGATCAGCGCGAGGACGGCGAGTGCGCGCATCGCGTGTCTCCGATTGCGAGCTTTCGGAGACTACTTATCGGTTTGTACGTAACGCGAGATGGAGGCCATCTCGGCTCGGGCCCGCGCGTCCGGCGGGTCGAGCTGGACGTATCGCAACTCGCGCATATATGCCAGCCGCCCGGGCCCGCGCGTCCGCTCCGCCGCGCCTACTTCACCTGGACCAGGATCAGCAGTGCCGCGGCGACCACGGCGAGCACGGTCCAGATCTCGCCCAGTTCGTCGAACTTGGCCTTCGACCAGTGCTGCTTCTGCTCGCCCCACGGCGTCAGGCGCGGGATCACGAGCGGCACGTGGGCCGTCCAGTCGGCGTACGGCTGACCGTGGATCTTGAGCAGGCGGCTGCCCTCGACACGCTTCTTGCGCGGGATGTAGTACCCGAAGAAGACCAGCCAGAAGAGCCCCAGCAGCACGAGGTTGAGCGGGATCGTCGCGCCCCCGATGACCTGCTCGCGCCAGGCGATGAAGCAGAAGCCGGTGCCGAGCGCGAGGCGTCCGAAGTACAGCGGGTGCTGCACGTGCCGGTACGGACCGCTCGTCGAGAGCTCCTTGGTCTTGATCAGGTGTCCGGCGGCCCAGACGCGGAACAGCAGCCCCAGCGCGAGGCACGGCAGCCCGAGGATCATGCCCAGCCGCGTGGGCTGCGCGATGTACACGAGCGCCGCGAGGAACGCGCAGGCCGTCAACGCGCGCAGGATGTTCAGCGCGCCGCGCTTCTGGATCTTGTTGCCCAGGCTGTCGGTCAGGCTGGTCTCGGTCATCGGCTCTCGTTTCGGTGAAGGAGGTCTCAGCGCGCGCGCTGCCTGCCGCCGCGGGCGCGCTTGCGGTCGTGCACCCACGTACGCCACGCGCGCCCGACGCGCGACACGCGCGCCATCGGCCCGTCGAGCGCGCGGCCCTGGCTCTCGTCGAGCGGCAGGCCGAGCTGCTGGCGGATCTTCGCGATGCAGTAGCGATCGAGGGCGAGCAGTCGCCGGCGCATGATACGCCGCCAGCCCGTGCGCACATCGAGCGCGTTCTCGAAGTCGACCAGGCCGACTTCGCCCGCGTCGTCCACGAGCACGTTGTTGCGGTGGATGTCGCCCACCACGAAGCCGCGCGCGTGGATCTCGTCGACGATCGCTTCCAGCTGCCCGAGCACGCTCTCGGGCACGCCGCGCCGCGGCAGATCGCGCAGCTTGACGCCGGGCAGCCGCGTCATGACGAGTCCCGCCGGCCAGCTCGCGAGCAGCCGAGGGATGCCCACCACGCCGTCGAGCGCCGCGAGCGCGCGCGTCTCGTTGCGGTGTGCCCAGCGGGCGTACACGCCGCGCAGTCCCGCGAGGGCGCGCGTGCGGTCCTTGCAGACGACGAACGCGCCGTCGCGCTCGGCCACGCCCAGCACGGCCTTGCCCTCGTTGCGCTCGGTGACGAGCCGGCGCCAGTCGAGGCCGTCCCACGGGGCGGGCAGGCCGGCGAGCCGGACGGGTTCGCGCGCCGCGAGCTCGAGCCGCTCGTCGGACTCGCCGTCGGGCGCGTCGTGCACGTCGGCGGACGGATCACGAGCCGGGCGCGCGTCCCGCGCGGGGACGTCCATCAGCGAGTCCACGTCCTGCCGTCCATGCGACGCTCCGGCGGCCCGGCGCGAGGGTCCGGTGCCCCCGCCGCCCGCGACGGACGCCCCGCGCCCGCCCGGCCACTCGAAGCGCATCCTACCGGCTCGAGGCCCCGGATCGGAGCCTCGCGTCCGGTCGGGATCGACGCGGGCCGACACGTCGAGGAGGCGGCCCGTGCCGCCCCGGGGTCGGACGCCGCGGACCCGGGCTCAGCGCATGCCGCCGCCCGCGCCGGCCGGGGCGTCGTCCTTCGGCTCGACGCCGCTCGAGGCACCCGCGTCGTCCGCCGGCGGCTCGGCCCCGGGCGCGTCGCTGCCACCGTCCGTCGCCGGGACGTCGACCGCGCCGTCCTGCGACATCATCGCCTTCAGCTGCTCGAGCGTCGCGGCGTCGAGACCCTCGGGCAGCGCGACGTCGGTCCCGTCGGCACCGGGTGCGAACGGCGCGCCGGAGGGAGCCGCCGCCGTGTCGTCGGCGCTCGGCAGGGGCTTCAGCAGGTCGTCGAGCCGCTTGTCGAGCGCGCTCGCGCGCCAGCTCGCCAGCTCGAACGTGCGTCCCGCCAGGCGCTCGGCGAGGGACTTCGTCGCGGCCGCGTCGGCGCTCGCGTCGTCGGCGCGCGTCACCTCGATGCGCACGTAGTGCTTGCCGTCGTGCTCGGTGAGACGCAGCGCGTAGGTGACGCCGTCGGTCGCGACGAAGCGCGCCTCGGTCCACTCGGCGTCGTCGGGGACGGCGTCGGGCTTCGCCACGCCGTCGAGGTCGAGCCGCGCCAGCGCGCCGGCCAGGCTCGAGAGCACGTACGTGCTGCGCAGCTCGCGTCCTTCGGGCAGGTCGCGCAGCGTCCACTCGGGGGCCTTCGGCGTCGCGTCGGCTGCGGCGGCCGCCGCAACCGCGGCGTCTTCGTCGCTCGCGTCGGCAGGCGGCTGCGGCGCCGGCTCTTCCGGCTTGCGCTCGACGGTGAGCGTCTCACCGTCGGGATGCGTCACGACCACGCTCGCGATCTGCTCGGCCGGCACGCGCAGGAGCTGCTTGTCGGCCCAGCGCGCGATCTCGCCGGGCACCTCGAGCTTGCCGTCCACCTGCCAGCTCTGGTCATCGCCCTCCTTGCGTACGAAGAGAGAGGGCGGCGTCCCGGGACGGCTCTCGCCCACGATCACGTCGGCCAGCACGGCGCCGTTCGCGTCCTCGAGCTTCAATCCGGTGGACGTGGCGCCCCCGCCCGGCTCGGCCAGGCCGAGCTGCGCGTGCTTCTCGGGCTTGGCGGTCATCGCCGCGCGCAGCGTGAGGTCGGCCAGTCCCGTGATGGCCGCCTTGACCGTGGCGAAGTCGGCCGGATGGCCGTCCCACGCGTCGAGCGTCCAGCCGGCGTCGGCGCGGCGCACCACGAAGTCGCCGTCGGCGCCGCGCACGGTGAGCGTGGCCACGTCGTTCACGTGCGCCGCGAGCTCGGGCAGGAAGGGACGTCCCACCTCGGGCGCGGGCGCGCCGGCGTTCTCGTGCCGCATCACGGCGAAGATCGCGAGCACGACGACGATCACGGTTGCGATCGAGAGCATCTTCATCGGTCGTCTCCTGGGTCGGCCGGCGCGATCACGAACGCTTCAGGAAACCGCGCACCGCCGCCGCGACGAGCAGCAGCAGCGGGATGCCGGCCATGTTCAGCCCGCTCAACAGGGTCTGCGTGTCCTCGATGTCCTTGCGCAGCTCGTGGCGCACCGAGCGCAGCTCCTTGCGCGTCGCGATGCGATCCTGCTCGAAGCCTTCGATCTCCGCCTCCTGTTCCTTGGTCAGGATCATGCTCGACGCGTCGTCGCCGCGCTGGCGCTGCAGGTCGTTCAGCCGGCGCTCGGTGTCGGAGAGCCGTGCCTGCAGATCCTGCTCCTTCTCGAGGAAGCGCTGGTCGGCCTCCTTGCGCAGCTCCTCGAGCTTGGTGAACGGACGCTGGAAGCTGCCGCGTCCGCGCACCTCGACCAGGTCGGTGCTGCCGCCCAGGCTGTCGAGCGCGTTGATCACGAAGTCGGCGTTGTCGGCCGTGGGCATCGCCATCTGCATGCCGAGCAGGCTCTGCACGCGCACCCACCAGCGGTCGGCCAGCATGTCGGCGTCGGCCACCACGATCACGTGGATGTCGTCCGTCGACTCGACCAGCGGCGCCGCGGCCGTGGCGTCCTTCGCGGCGTCCTCGCCCTCGGCCTCGGCCGCCGCGTCGTCCGCGCCGGACGGCTTGCCGCCGGGGAAGGCCGTCTTCGCCTTGCCGAACACGCGCGCCGCGAGCACCTGCGGGACGCCGCCCGGCTGGTAGTCGGCCAGCAGCTTCTTCGGGTCGGGGAAGAAGCGCACCGTGCTCGCGTCCAGCAGCGACGCGTCGTCGCCGGTGGTGACGAGCGGCGTGAACTCCGTCGTCGCGCCCTCGGCCTTCGAGAGCGCACCCGGCACGCCGAAGCGCAGCGCGGTGAGGTTCGTGAGCACCGGGTCGTCGGCGGCCATCGCCTCGGGGCCCATCTCGAGGAACAGGACGTAGTCGAGCACCTCGGGACGCGGTCCCGAGCCGGCGTTGACCTGCATCGCCGCCGCGCGGTCGGCCAGCACCTTCTCGGGGTCGTACTTCACGCCCCACGCCTTCAAGAGCGGCTCGAGGTCGGACGAGCGCGGCGTCCCCATGCCGGCCAGCGGGTTGCTCGGATCGCTCGGGGTCGGCTGCTCCTCGCAGTGCGGGTCGACGAACACGAGCGCACGTCCGCCGCCCAGCACGAACTGGTCGATCGACCAGAGCATGTCCTGGCTGAGCCCCTGCGGGTGGACGAGCACGAGCACGTCGACGTCGTCGGGCAGCGCGTCGGCGCCCGGGTCGATGTCGTGCACCTCGAAGGTCTGCTGGATCTGCTGCAGGATCATCCACGGCGGGTCGCCCTGGGGCGGACGTCCCGGCATCTGCGGCTCGCCGCCGCCCTCGAGCGGCAGCGTGGAGAGCAGCCCGACCACGGGCTTCTCGGGGTGCGCGAGCTTGTAGAGAAGCTGCGAGACGTCGTACTCGAGGAACTCTTCCCGGCGCGGGTCGAAGAACGGGATGACCTCCTGCGCGCCCGTCGCGTCGGACACCACGAGGCCGAAGTAGAGCACGTCGCCCGCGTCGTTGAGCGGCGCGCCCTGGAGTCCGGCGCCCATGGCCAGGTCCTCGTCCTCGCTGAACGGGGCGGGGTCGATCACCTGCAGCTCGAGCATGCCGTGCGACGACGCGGCGTACTCCTCGAGCAGCTCGCGCACGCGTGTCGCGTAGGTCTCGAGCCGTCGCACGTCGTTGCCGAGCGAGTCGCTGAAGAAGAACTGCATGTGCACGGGTTCGTCGAACGACGCCGCGATGCGCTTGCTGCCGTCGGTGAGCGTGTACAGCCCGCCTTCGGTCAGGTCGACGCGCGCCGATCCGAGCGCGAGATCGGACACCATCTGCAGGGCCAGGAACAGCACGACCACGAGGACCACGGCCTCGGGCCTCAGCACGGAACGCTTCATGGGATCACGATCTCCGTCACGCGGCCTTGCGACGCTGGACGACCACCGCGTTCACGAACAGCCAGAGCGCGATGAAGCTGGCGAAGAAGACGAGGTCGCGCAGCTCGACGACCCCGCGCACGATCGACTGGAAGTGGTCGAGCGGGCTCACCGTCGCGAGCGTGTCGCTCGCGGCGTCGGGCAGCCACGCCACCACGTACGAGAGGATGATGAACAGCCCGAGGGTGGCCACGGTGACCACGAAGGCGATCACCTGGTTCTTGGTCAGCGCCGAGACCGACGCCCCCACGGCCAGGAACGCGCCGGCCATCAGGAAGCCCACCAGGTAGCCCGCGGCGATCACGCCGTTGTCGGGGTCGCCCAGCCAGTTCACCGTGAGCCACATGGGGAAGGTGCCGGCCAGCGCGATGCCCGAGAAGGCCCACGCCGCGAGGAACTTGCCCATCACGGCCTCGCCCATCGAGATCGGCAGCGTCATGAGCAGCTCGATCGTCCCCGACTGCCGCTCCTCGGACCACAGCCGCATCGAGACCGCCGGCACGAGCACCAGGAACAGCATCGGCAGGCTCTGGAAGAACGGCTCGAGGTCGGCCTGTCCGCGCTCGAAGTAGCCCGAGAGCGGGAACGTGAGCAGGCCCGCGAGCCCCAGGAAGACCGCGATGAAGACGTACGCGATGGGCGTCGCGAAGTAGCTCTTCAGCTCGCGCTTGAAGACGGCCAGCGTGACGTTCACGACGCGACCTCCACGGGCTCGCGCTCGACGCGCTCCGCGGCCGCGCTCGGCGCGCCGCCCAGCGTGATGCGGCGGAAGAAGGCCTCGAGTCCGCCGTCGCCGGACGACAGCTCGGCCGGCGTGCCGTCGGCCAGCAGGCGCCCGTCGGAGATGATGATCGCGCGCGTGCAGACCGCGTCGACCTCCTCGAGGATGTGCGTCGAGAGCACGATCACCTTGTCCTTCGCCATCGAGCGGATGAGCTGACGCACCTCGTGCTTCTGGTTCGGGTCGAGGCCGTCGGTGGGCTCGTCGAGGATCAGCACCGCCGGGTCGTGGAGGATCGCGGCGGCCAGTCCCACGCGGCGCTTGAAGCCCTTGCTGAGCGTCTCGATGCGCTGCCCGAGCACGCTCTCGAGCTGGGCGCGGTGCGCCGCGAGCTCGACCTTGCGCGCGCGTTCGGCGCCGCCGAAGCCGCGCACCTCGGCCACGAAGTCGAGGAACGAGGCCGGCGTCATCTCGCCGTACGCCGGCGCGCCCTCGGGCAGGTAGCCGATGGCGCGCTTGACCTCGCGCGGCTCCTCGCGCACGTCGTGGCCGCAGACGAGCGCCGTCCCGCTCGTGGGCTCGAGGAAGCCCGCCACCATCTTCATCGTGGTGGACTTGCCGGCGCCGTTGGGCCCGAGGAATCCGAGCACCTCGCCCTGCTCGACGCGGAACGACACGTCACGCACGGCGTGGATGGGCCCGAAGGACTTGGTGAGTTGACGGATGTCGACCGAGGCCGTCATGGGGATCCGCTCTCCTCGAAGGACGTCGTGCGTTCGAACGCTGCGATCGTGGGACGGGCCCGCCAGGCCGCGCCCCCCGGGCGGCACCCGGCCGGGAGCCTGGACGGCCCCGCGGCCGGAACACCGGCCCGAGGTTCCCGCCTACGTCCTGGGCGGCGGGAGTGTGGGATGGTACCGATGGTGTCGCGCCGGGGCACCCCGGGCCGCACCCGGGAGGGTCCCATGAGCCGTCGCGTCGATCTCGTCGTGGTGGGCGCCGGTGTCGTCGGACTCGCCACGGCCCGGGCGCTGCACGCGCGCCGTCCCGAGGCGTCGCTGCTCGTGCTCGAGGCCGAGGGCGCCGTGGGACGGCACCAGACCGGGCACAACAGCGGAGTGGTCCACGCGGGGCTGTACTACGAGCCGGGCTCGCTCAAGGCTCGCCTGTGCCGCGCCGGACGGGCCGCGCTGCTCGAGCTGTGCGCGGCGCGCGACGTCCCGCACGAGGTCTGCGGCAAGCTCGTGGTGGCCTGCGACGACGTCGAGCACGCGCGCCTCGACGCGCTCGAGGCGCGCGGCCGCGCGAACGGACTCGTCGGACTGGAACGCCTCGACGCGCGGCAGCTCGGCGAGCGCGAGCCGCACGTGCGCGGGGTCGCGGCGCTGTTCGTCCCCGAGACCGGCATCGTCGACTTCGGCGCGGTGGCGCGCGCGCTGGCCGACGAGCTGCGGACGGCCGGCGTCGAGGTGCGCACCGACGCCGCCCTGCTCGGACTCGCCGGCGCGGACGGCGCGGCGGGCACGCGTCCGGGGCCGCTGCGCCTGGCGACCACGGCGGGCGAGATCGAGGCCGGGTTCGTGGTGGCCTGCGCGGGCCTGCAGGCCGACCGCGTCGCGCGCGGACTGGGCGCCGATCCGGGCGCGACGATCGTGCCCTTCCGCGGGGAGTACAAGCGCCTCGTGCCGGCACGGCGCGGGCTCGTGCGACGCCACCTGATCTATCCGGTCCCCGACCCGGCGTACCCGTTCCTGGGCGTGCACTTCACGCGCACCGTGGGCGGCGAGGTCGAGATCGGTCCCGACGCGGTGCTCGCGCTCTCGCGCCACGGCTACCGCAAGGGCGACGTCGACCGCGAGGACGTGCTCGAGATGCTGAAGAGCGGCGGCGTGCGACGCATGCTGCTGCAGCGCTGGCGCCGCGGGCTCTCCGAGCTGCTGCGCGCGCGCAGCCGCGGACTCTCGCTGGCGGCCATGCGCCGGCTGGTGCCCGAGCTGCGTGACGGCGACGTCGAGCCCGCGCGCTGCGGCGTGCGCGCCCAGGCCGTGCGTCCCGACGGGACGCTCATCGACGACTTCCACATGGTGCGCGGACCGCGCTCGCTGCACGTGCTCAACGCCCCCTCTCCGGCGGCCACCGCGAGCCTGGCCATCGGCGGGCACGTGGCCGAGCAGGCCCTCGACGACATCCCGCCGAACTGAGCGCCCACGCGCGCCCCGATCGCGGATATCCTCGACACGCTCCGCCGACGAGCGCGCGGGACCCGACACGTGCCGGCGTCCCTCGATCTCCTCGTCCCCCACCCGTGAGTCCCACCGATGCGTCACCTCGCGCTGCTCGCCGCCGTCCTGCTCTTCCTGCTGCCCACCGACGCGCGCGCCAACGGCACCGTCGACACCTTCACCGGAGCGAGCAACCCCAGCGGCTGGACGTGGGGTCCGCCCAGCCAGTTCCCGCCCGGCGGCGGCAACCCGGGGTCGTTCCTGCGCAGCCAGCCCGACACGTTCGCCCCGCAGCTGCACACGACCGTGGCGGGCTCGCCCTTCCACGGCGACTGGCGCGCGATGCAGGTGTCGTCCGTCGGCGTCGACCTGCGCACGATCTCGACGCAGTTCGCCTTCCAGCGTGAATGCACGCTCATCCTCACCTCGGGCAGCGGTTGCCAGGTGTACTTCCTGGGCACCGACTTCGTGCCCCAGGTGGCCGAGGGATGGAAGTCGTTCGACTTCGCCGTCGACGCCGCGTCGACCACGCTGCCCGCCGGCTGGTCCGTGCTGAACCCGTGCGGCAGCGACGACCAGACCTGGAACACGGTCATCACCGACGTGACCGAGGTGCGCTTCTTCTACGGCGACCCCACCTTCTTCTTCATCTTCGACATCTGGGACGTGGGCGCCGACAACCCGCGCCTCGAGTGCGGCTCCCCGTTCACCGACCTCGGCCACGGCCTCGCCGGCACGAACGGCGTCCCGACGCTCACGGGCACGGGCACGCTCGCCGCGGGCAGCCCCACCACGCTCGCGCTCGACGGCGCGCTCGGGAGCTCGACGACGTACTTCGTGCTCGGCGCGAGCCTGCTGTCGGCCCCGTTCAAGGGCGGCGTGCTCGTGCCGTCGCCCGACGTCGTCATCCCCGTGCCGACCTCGCCGAGCGGCGAGCTCGACCTCGCGTTCGCGTGGCCCGTCCTCGCGCCCGGCACGACGATCGCGTTCCAGCACTGGATCGCCGACGGCGCCGGACCCGCGGGATTCGCCGCCAGCAATGGACTGCTCGCGACGCAGCCGTAGTCGGCCGCGCGGGGTAGACTCAGCCTCCCGGCGCACGCCCGAAGCTCGCCGGCCACCCCTGCTCCACACCGAGGACCTGCCGTGCCGGCCTCCTGGGCGATCGGCCTCGCCCTGCTCGCCACCGTGCCGCCGCCTTCGGGCGATCCGTCCGCGACGGTCGTCGTGCCGCTCGTGCTCGAAGGCGACCTCGTGCCCGGTGTCGGACGGGTGACGACCGTCGCCGCGGTGGCGGTGAACGACGCGGGGCACTGGCTGGTCGAGGTCGACACCGACCATCCCGACACGACGCGCGACGGCGTGTTGCTCGAGGACGGCGTGGTGCTGCTGCGCGAAGGCGACGTGCTCGTCGCGCCGGCCGGCGCGACGGTGGCCGGCTTCGGACCCGTGGCGCGCGCCTTCGCGTCCGACGGCAGCGTCGGACTCAACCTCCTGCTGGGCGGTGCGGTCTCGCTCGGCGACGACAGCGGGCTGTTCGTCGACGGCGCGCTCGTCGTGCAGGAGGGCGCGCTCGTGGGCGCCGCCGGCCTCTCCTCCGGCACGACCTGGAAGACCTTCTCGGCCGTGCACTGGAACGACGCGCACGAGATGCTCGTCGTCGGCACGGTCGACGACCCGCTGCTCCCGTCGAGCAACGACCGCGCGCTCGTGCGCCTGCAACTCGGTCCCTCGGGATCGATCACCTCGGCGGTCTCGGTCGTGGCCGAGGGCGACCTGCTGCCGGGCGAGAGCGAGGCGGTGGCCGACCTCGAGACCGACGTGCACTCGCTCGCGCTCGACCGCGACGGACACACGCTCGCGCTCGTCGACCTGACCGGCGACCCGTCCAAGGACCACGCCCTGTTCCTCGACGACACGCTGCTGGCCCAGGAGGGCTCGCCGTCGCCCGTGGCCGGACGCACCTGGAGCTCGCTCGCGAACGCGCACGTCGACCTGGCGAGCGGCGCCCGCTGGACGATGAGCGCGAAGCTCTCCGGCGACCCGGCCAGCGACCTGCTGCTCGTGAAGGACGGCGCCGCGTTCGTGCAGGAGGGCGACGCGCCGGCGTTCCTGGGCGGCTTCCACGTGACCGACCTGGGCTCGTCGGGCGCGTCGGGCCCCGTGTTCCGCGGCGAGAACGGCACGCTGCTCTGGTCGGCGCGCTGGGACGACCCCACGCCCGGTCGAGGCAAGGGACTGCTGCTCGACGACCGGCTGCTCGTCGAGACCGGCGTGAGCCAGGTCGGCGGCGTCCTGCTGACCGACGTCTTCGCGGTCACCGAGGGCTACGTGCTCTCGCGCGACGGACGCTGGGTGGTCTTCGAAGGACGCCTCGCCGACGGACGCAGCGGCGCCTTCCTGGTCTACGCCAGCGCGTGGGAAGACCTGGGCCACGGCCTCGCCGGCACCGGCGGCAAGATCCCGCAGCTCGTCGGCCAGGGCGACCTCGCGGGCGGCAGCGAGACCACGCTCCTGCTCAGCGACGCGCTGCCGAACTCGTCCACGAACCTGGTCATCGGCATCACGCAACTCGGCGTACCGTTCAAGGGCGGCACGATGGTCCCCGACGCCGACCTGCTCGTGCTCGGCATCCCGCTCGACGCGCAGGGCGCGCTCACGGTCAGCTTCCCGTTCCCCGGCGGCACGCCCGCCGGCGTGCCGCTCTGGTGGCAGTCCTGGACGGTCGACCCGCAGACTCCCAAGGGCCTGTCGGCCAGCAACGCGCTGAAGTCGACCACGCCCTGAGGCACCGTCCACGCAGGCGGCCTCCGGCGTTGGGCGGCGACCCGCTGCTCTCCCGCCCCTTCCTCGAGCCACGCCATGACGCCCGCCCGGCTGCTCCTCGCATCGCTCGTCCTGTCCTCCGCGGCACTCGCCGGCGAGCCGCCTGCGCCCGCCTTCGTGCCGCTCGGCGTGCGGCCCGACGTGCAGGGCCTCGGAGACGTCGACGGCGACGGGCACCTCGACCTCGTGGCCGCGCGTGCGACCGAGATCGGCGCGAACCTCGGCGACGGCCTTGGCGGCTTCGCGCCGACGGTCGTCACGTCGACGCCGACCTCGCAGGTCGAGGGCCTGCGGCTGGCCGACTTCGACGGCGACGGCGCACAAGACGTGCTCCTGTGGTGGCAGCAGGACGTCCGCGTGCACCTCGCGTCCGGCGACGGGAGCTTCGGACCGCCGATCGCGGTCGACGGCGCGACGTGGGTGAGCGACCTCGACGTCGGCGACGTCGACGCCGACGGGACGCCCGACCTGCTCACCGTCTCGGGTGACACACTGAGCGTCCGCCGCGGGCTCGGCGACGGGACGTTCGCGCCGCCGGTCACGCTCGTGGCGCCGGGCGACGTCAAGGAGGTCGACGCCGGCGACGTCGACGGCGACGGGCGCGCCGACGTCGTGCTGCGCACCGACCAGGGCTGCGCCATCCCGTGGAACTGCAGGTTCGTGGCCTGCGCGCTCTCCACGCCCGACGGGAGCCCGGGCGCGCTGCACGAGGTGTTCCGCGGAGCCGTCGATGCGGTCGCGGTGCACGACGTCGACGGCGACGGACGCGCGGACGTCGTCGTCAGGCGCGACGACGTCACGGTCCAAAACGACGACGTCCTGCTGCTCAAGCGCTCGCTCGGCGGCGGGACGTTCAGCCCGCCGGTCCTGGTGTACGACGCCGGCCTGCCGATCGAGCAGGCCACCTTCGTCGACGAGGACCGCGACGGCCTCGTCGACCTGCTCGTCCCCCAGGGCACCTCGTCCTTCCAGCTCGTGCTGCGCCAGACGAGTCTCGGGACGTTCCTCGCCGACCCGCCGTACAGCTTCGCCACCCCGCTCGAACGCATCCTCGCCGGCGACGTCGACGAGGATGGCTCGCCTGACCGCGTCGTCTTCCTCGAGCGCACCGCGCAGGCCGCCTACGTCATGCTTGGCGACGGACACGGCGTGCCGAGCGCGTGCTGGCCCGACCATCCGGCCAGCGCGATCGCAGTGGCCGACGTCGACCTCGACGGACGCACCGACATCGTGACCCCCTACGGCATCGCGTTCGGCCGCAGCGGCGGGCGCATCGGAGTGTTCGCACCGCTCGAACTGCCGCCGGCGACGGGCTGGCTGCGGGTGGCCGACATGGACGGCGACGCCGTCCCCGACCTCGTGAGCGCGCCGTACCTGCTCTTCGGTCCGACCGGCGGCGCGATCGCCGTCGAACTCGCGTCGCACCCCGGCTCCTTCTCGCCCGACCCGTCGCCGCTCCTGGCGCCCGCCGACACGTCGATCGTGGGAGCCGAGCTGGGTGACCTCGACGGCGATGGCGACGCCGACGTGGTGCGCGCGACGCTGCGCGAGTCCGACGACCTCCAGCGGCTCGGCACGGCGCTCAACGACGGCCACGGCGAGCTCGCGCTCGCGACGGAGGTCGACCTGCCCACGTCCGGCGCGCCGAACGCCATCATCACGGTGCGGCTCGGCGACCTCGATCTCGACGGCGACCTCGACGCCCTCGTCGGCGCGGGCTCGAGCACGCTGACGCTCTCGGCACTCAACGACGGGACGGGTGCCTTCCCGACGATCGAGCACGTGACGACCGAATTCACCGTAGAGCAGGACCTCGCGCTGGGCGACGCCGACGAGGACGGACTGCCCGACCTGCTCACGATCACGACGCCGATCGGCTTCCCGCAGGGCACGGGGTTGCGCTTCCGCGCCGGACTCGGCGACGGCACGTTCGGGCCGGGCGTCGTGTCGTCCGACGCGAGCGCGAACGTCGGCGGGGCCTTCGGCCTCGAGGTCGCGGACGTCGACGATGACGGGCACCTCGACGCGGTCGCGACCGGTGCCGGACTGCTGCTCTTCCGCGGCGACGGGACGGGCGCGTTCCTTGGCACGAAGCTCATGGCCAAGCTGGGCGCGACGCTCTACGCGGAGCGCTCGCAACTGGGCGACGTCGACGACGACGGCGCGCTCGACGTCGTCCATGTCGGGGCGACGCCGCTCGTCGTGCACGGCAAGGGCCCGTGGACACCGCTCGGCGCGTCGCTGGCCGGCGCGCAGGGACGGTCGCGCCTCACCGGCGCCGGCCCTCTCACGGCCGGATCGCAGGTCGAACTGCTCGTCGAGCTCGCGCGCCCGGACGCCCAGGGCGTGCTCGTGCTCGGGCTGCAGGAGCTCGACGCGCCCTTCCACGGCGGGCTGCTCGTGCCCTTCCCCGATGCACTCGTGCCGCTGGCGTGCGACGCCGACGGCGAGGGCCTGTTCGCGACGACCTGGCCGACCGGCATCCCGGGCGGGATGTCGCTCTGGGCGCAGTGCTGGTTCCCCGGACCGACGTTCTCGTCCACGACCGCGGTGGTCGGCACGACTCCCTGAGCGCGCAGTCCGTCGTCGACACGCGACGGGCCCTGGCATCCCGCCGCCCGGGCGGCGACCGGCCGCACGCGAATCGGACCTTTCGCGGCCCACGCGGCGCGCATCCCGGTCCATGATGGAGCCCCCGCCGGACGGGCGGGTGGGACGTCGCGCGCGCAGGGGCGCACGCGATCCCAGGGCAAACCTCACCGGAGACACCCCGTGTTCGCACGCACCTCCTTGTTGCCGGCTCTGGCCGGACTCCTCCTGGCGCCCGCCGCGCTGGCCACCAACCCCGTGGCGTCCGGCTCGCTGACCTGCGAGAGCGACGGCACCCTGTCGTGGAGCGCCTCGGCCTCCGACGTCGACGGCGACCTCATCGGCCTGAGCGCCGGCATCCGCTGCTACGCGACCCAGGCCGACTGCATCGCCGACACGAACGTGCTGAAGATCGTGCAGGTGGCCGACCTGTCCGACGCGGGCACGGGTTCGCTCGCGGCGTCCGGCTCGCTCGGCGCCGTCGAGGGACGCTGGTACGCGCTCCTCGTCGACGCCGCCGACGCCGCCGCCGGGGCCGACTCCGACATGCCGCCCTGCTGCCAGGCCACCGCGCCGGCCGACGAGCGCGTCGTGATCGGAGAGGGCGACGTCCTCGCCGGCGTGGGGACCGTCACGTCGATCGACAACCTCGTCGTCGACGACGACGGCAACACGATCGTCGAACTCGACACCGACAACGCCGACACGACGGCCGACGGCGCGCTCGTGCTCAACGGCGACCTGTACATCCGCGAGGGACAGGCCCTCGACGCGCCGGCCGGCGCCCAGGTCGGCAGCTTCGACACCGTCTCGCTCAACACGTCGCTGCACAGCGGCTGGAACTTCTTCCTCGACAACACGGGCTCGACGAGCACCGACTCGGGCCTCTTCTGGGGCACGAAGCTGCTCATCCAGGAGGGTTCGATCGCGGGCGCGACGCAGTTCACCCCGGGCACGCCGTACATCGGCTTCTTCGAGTGCAAGATCAACGAGCCCGGTCGCATCGTCGCGCTCTGCTCGGTCGACGACCCGAACATCGCCAGCAGCGTCGACCAGGCGTTCGTCAGCCTGCAGGTCGACACGTCCGGCAACCTGGTGGCCGAGAACGTGCTCTACAAGGAGGGCGACACGCTCGCGGGACAGGTCGAGACGATCGAGAACTTCGACACCGGTCCGCACGCGTTCGCCTTGAACGCGAACAACGAGCTCATCTACGTCGCCAACATGACCGGCGACACGACCGCCGACTACGTGGTCTACATCGGCGACTCGCTCGTCGCGCGGGAGGGCTCGCCCTCGCCCGTCGCCGGACGCAACTGGAGCTCGCTCTCGGGCGCCGAGGTCGACCTCGACGACCTCGGCGGCTGGGTCGTGAGCGGATCGCTCGACGGCGACTCGGCGAGCAACCTGCTCATCGCCACGGACGCGGGCAAGATCGCGCAGGAAGGTGACTCGCTGCCCGGCATGAACGGCTTCAAGATCACGAGCTTCGGCAGCGGACCGGTCAAGCTCGGCAACAGCGGCAACGTGCTCTTCTTCGCCGACTGGGACGACCCCGACACGACGCGCGACACCGGCCTGTTCCTGAACGGCCAGCTCATCGTGCAGGAGGGCGTGACCACGGTGAACGGCGTGGTGATCGACGACCTGCGCGGCATCCAGGACGGCTACACGATGAGCCCCGACGGCGACTGGCTGCTGTTCGAGGCGAACCTCGTGGGCGGCACCGAGATGGCGGTCCTCGACCACATCGGCCCGTGGACCTTCCTCGGTCACGGACTGGCCGGCACCGGCGGCGCGCAGCCCATGCTGCGCGGGCGCGGCACGGTCCAGGGCGGCTCGCTCACGCGCCTCGAGCTCACGAACGCGCTGCCGAACACGACCACCGCGCTCGTGATCGGCGTCAGCGAGCTCTCGGCGCCGTTCAAGGGAGGCGTCATGGTGCCGCATCCCGACGTCGTGCTGCTCGGCCTGCCGGTGGACGCCAGCGGCGAGCTCACGATCAGCTTCCCGTTCCCGACCGGCACCCCGGCGGGCGTGCCCGTCTGGTTCCAGGAGTGGCCCAGCGACCCCGGCGCGGTGTACGGCTTCAGCGCGAGCAATGCGGTCAAGGCCACGACGCCCTGAGACGGCTCCGTCCGTCGTCCCCGGCCGGCGCGGGCCGGTCGGGGACGCGACGGCGATGGCAGACGGCGATGGCGCGCCTGGCGACCGGTCGACGCCCTCACGGGTGAAGAACCCCGAAGATCTGCGCCGGAAGGAGCCGACGCGGAGGTCGAAACGACCGCCGACACGATGGTAAACGGGACACCATCGTCCTCGCTGCAGGTCCGTCCATGGCCTCTCCTCCGGCAAGGCAGTTCGGATTCCGATCGAGTCGTCGCGGGCACGCCGCGCGTGACGCGTCTCGCGACCACGCGCTGCTCTGGCTGTGCCTCGCCACGGTCGCGTTCCTCGGCGCGATGCAGACGTCGTTCGGCGGCGTCTTCGAGCCGCGCGAGCTCGAGATCGCGCGCGAGCGCCTCGTGGCCGGCTCGTGGCTGTCCGTCCCCACGTTCGGCGGCATGCCGTTCCTCGAGAAGCCGCCGCTCTTCACCGACGCCCTCGCGCTGGCCTTCCGCGTCGCGGGCGGTCCGTCGGTCCTGGCCGCACGCGTCCTGGTCGGACTCGTGGGCCTGCTCTGGCTGACCGGGGTGGCAGCCTGCGCGTGGCGCGCGGCGGGACGCGGCGCGGCCGTCCTCGCGGTCTCGCTGGCGGCCTTCTCGCCGCAGTTCCTGACGCTCTCGCGGCGCGTGGCCCTCGACAACCTGCTGGCCGCCGAGGTGACGCTCGCGCTGGCCGCGCTGGCCGCCGCCGCGAGTTCACCGCGCGGACCGCTGCGCGCGCGCCCGTGGTGGCTGTTCGTGCTGGCGGCCGACGCGGCCTTCCTGACCAAGGGCCTGTTCGGGACGTTCCTCGTCCTGGCGCCGCTCGCTGCGTACTCGCTCTGGTCGCGCGACGGACGCATCGTGCGCGCGTTGCTGCGGCCTGCCTCGTGGCTGGCGCTCTGCCTGCCGATCGCACTGTGGGCCGCGCTGCTCTACCGCGACGGCGGCGCGACGTACGTGGCCGAAGCGTTCCTGAACAACAGCCTCGGACGCTTCGTCGGCATCCGCTACGACGTCGCGGGCACGCTCGCGCTGCCGTACGGCGACGTGAACGGCGACAGCTCGTCGTGGGACTACCTGCGTTCGCTCAACGCGGTGCTCGGACTCTCGCTGCTCGTGGTGCCGTTCCTGGCGGCCGCGCTGCTGCGACGCGGACCACGGTTGCGCGGTCCGCGCATGCGCATCGCCGCCATGGCGCTCTGCTGGGCCGTGATCCCCGTGGTCGTGCTGCTCTTCTCGCGCCAGAAGGGCACCCATCACCTCGGCTCGTGCACGAGCGGATTCGCCGTGGCCGCGGCGCTCGCGCTGTCCGCCCGGCTGCGCCCGCAAGCCGGTCGTCCGCCGCCCGCGTGGGCGCACACCTGGACGACGTCTCTCGCCCTCGTCGCCCCGCTCGTGTTCCTCGGATCGGTCGCGGTCGGCAAGCCGGACCTGCTCACGGCGTCGCTGGCCGGCGCGCTCCTGGCGCTCGTCGCCGCCTGGGGCGCGGCCGCGCTCTGGCGTCGCCGGCATCGCTTCGAGGCGGCCTGCGGAGTCGCGGCCGCGCTCGCGGGCGGCGTCCTGCTCGGCTACGCGGCCCACGAGACGACGGTCGACGAAGGTCCGTCGCGCGCGGCGCGCTGGCTGGCCGACGAGCTCCACGGCGAGCCGCTGGCGATCTACCGCTGGGGCGACTCGGACCTCGGCACGTTCGCCTTCGTGCTCGACCGCGACGTCGCGCCGCTCGGCGCGGCCGACGACGTGCGCGCGTTCCTGGCGCGCGACGAACCGGCCTACTGCATCGTGCGCGGCGACGCCCCGCTGCTGCGCGCCGAGGACGGCGCCGCCCCGCCGGGCGGCGTGTTCGCACGCGTCACCGGCGGCGGACGCAGGTACCAGATCCTGGCCAACGCGCCGGCGCTCTCGCGCCACCCGGCCCCCTCCACTCCACCCCCGGGCTCCTGGGACGACGGCTGACGTCTCGCCGGAACGGTGGGACTCTCAGTGCGCGCCGCCCATCGGCAGCCGGCGGTACTCGCGCACCGCGACGACGCCCTGTCCCTCGCGCACGGTGACGTGCCGGTCGAGCGGGACGTCGTGCAGCAGCTCGCGCGTGCCCGAGCCGGGCCACGCGATCTCGACCTCGGCGATCGACGTCGCGTCGCCGCAACCCACCTCTTGTTGCAGGCTCGAGCTGCCGAAGCTGCCGCCGGTGCCGACGGTCACGAACACGTCGCGCCGGCCCTGCGGCTCGACCAGCCGCACGCGCACGCGCGCGCCGATCGCGCTGGCGTTGGCGCGCGTCCCGTGCAGTTCGAGCGTGACCGTGCGACGGCCGTGGCCCGGGTTCAGGAAGAGCGCGTTCGGGAAGACGTCGCCCGAGTACGCACCGCCCATGACCGCGTAGACGTCCTGGTCGCCGTCGTCGTCGAGGTCGGCGAACGCGACGCCGTGTCCCTTCTGCAGGTGGCCGAAGCCTCCGGCGGTGGTCACGTCGACGAAGCCCCCCGCGCGGTCGTTCAGGAACATGCGGTTGGGGACGATGCCGGCCAGGTCGGGCTCGCCGGTCGACACGTAGAAGTCGAGGAAGCCGTCCTCGTCGAGGTCGCCGAAGTTGCAGCCCATGGTGAGCAGGACGTGGTCGACGCCGGCCGCGTGCGACGCGTCGTCGAAGGTGCCGTCGCCGCGGTTGCGGTAGAAGCGCGCTTCGACGCCCTTGTTCGGCAGGCCGAGGTAGTCCTTGGCCACGTGGCCCGCGCTGCCGTAGCGGTAGCCGCTCACGAACAGGTCGAGGTCGCCGTCGTCGTCCGCGTCGAAGAACCACGTCGGGAACGAACGCTTCGGCTCGGCGACGCCCGCGGCCTCGGTCACGTCGGTGAAGATCCACGGCTCGAACGGCGCCGCGGGCAGGCGCGCGAGGCGCATCGGACCGGCCGCCCCGGAGGACGCGTCGTCCTCGGCCGCGTCGTCGCCCGGCCCGGCAGGCCCCGCCGGACGCGGTCCGCCGGGAGCCGCCGCGCCGATGCGCTCGGCGCCGGGACGCATCCCCGTCGGCGCGCGCGGCGTGGCCGGTCCGTCGTTGCGGAAGAGCCGGTTCGGGCCGTCGATGCGCGAGACGTACAGGTCGGGATCGCCGTCGCCGTCCACGTCGCCCCAGGCGACGCCCTTCACGTACGCCTCGAGCGCCAGCCCCACGCGCGGCGCCACGTCCTCGAAGCCGCCGTCGCCGCGGTTGTGGAACAGCTCGCACGGGTGCGTCTCGTTCGGACCGGTCTCGTTGCCGACGAACAGGTCGAGCCAGCCGTCGCCGTCGTAGTCGGCGAAGTTCGCGGCCTGCGTGGGATGTCCCACGCCGAGCCCCGCCTGCTCGGTCACGTCGACGAAGGTGCCGTCGCCCTCGTTGCGCAGCAGGCTGTTGGGATGGCCGCCCTTCGTCTCGAACCAGGCGCCGCGCAGCACGAGCACGTCGGGATCGCCGTCGTCGTCGTAGTCGGCGTGCAGCGCGTTCAGGCCGCCGGTGATGCCGGACAGGCCGGCGGCGGCGGTCACGTCGGCGAAGGTGCCGTCGCCCGCGTTGTGCAGCAGGCGCACGTTGTCGCGCATGCCCCACGAGGTCACGAACAGGTCGAGCAGGCCGTCGCCGTCGAAGTCCTCGGCGCACACGCCGCCGGCCAGGCTGACGAGGTTCGCGTGCGCGGCCTGCGCCACGTCGTCGAAGCGTCCCGGGTCGGCACCGCTCGCGAAGGCCGACGGCGGGATGAGCCAGCGCGCGTCCACGCCGTCCGGCCACTCGCCGAGCGTCATCGCGGTGACGTTGAGCAGCCAGCGCGCCGTCCAGTCGGTGGGGTCGGCGGCGAGCTCGTCGAGCAGGCGGTCGCGCGCCGTCTCGCTCGGCAGCCGCTCGCCGTGCACCCCGTTGCCCTCGATCGGCAGCAGGCACGAACGCGTGTCGTGGTGGAAGAGGCAGTTCTGCTGCTCACCCAGGCGCAGCCAGGCTAGCGTGATCATGCGGTGCAGCTCGCGCAGCACGTCGGGATTGACCTGCGCGGGCGCCTCGGCGAGGCGGCGCTCGGCCACCCCGAAGCCACGCAGCGCGACGTCGGTGCGTCCGGCCAGCAGCGATTCGCGCGCCTGGTCCATGACGAGCATGATGCGCGCCGAATCGGGACCGCCTTCGGCGTCGATCTGCGCGGCCAGCGCGTCGGCACGCCGGTCGTTCACGTAGACGTTGTCCTCGGGACGGGTCTCGTCGGCGATCTTCGCCAGGCGCGCGGCCATGGCCGCGGTCGACGGCGCCACGGGTCCGCTCGGCGGCGCCGGTCGCGCCATCGCCGGCACCGCGGGGATCGCCGCGATCGCCGGCAGCGCCTCGGAGCCGCTCGCGTCGTCGCCGGACGGTGTCGCGTCCCCGCACGCGGCGAGCAGCAGCGCGAGCGACGCGACGGACACGCGCACGACGCGGAGCGCGCTCGGGTTCGAGAGGAACGCCATGCGCGTCAGCCTATCACTCGACGCTCCACTCCACCCGGACCTCGACACGGGTCGCCCTCCGATTGACGCGACCCGGGGTCGGCCGTAGCCTCGGGCGAGTGACTCCGGACTGCGAGGCGACGACATGCCGCACCTGCACCTCGACCGGCGCCGGCATCCCACCCTCGCGATGTTCGGCTCCGGCATGCTGACTCGATGGTGGCCGTCATGGTGGTGGAAGTCCTGTCCTCGCCCCCACGCGCCTCCGGGGCCGTGCGCGCGGTCGTCACCCTCGGGGTGGTCGTCGGGGGACTGATGTTCACCCTCGGAATGCGCAAGCGCGCTCCCGAACGCGGCCCGCCCGAGCGACGCCCGGCGGGGTGACCTGCCACCTGGCGCGCGCTACGGCGCGTCGATGCAGCCGGCGGTCACGCTCTGCCCGCGCGCGTTGCCCAGCAGGTCGACCCCGGTTGCGTAGGACGCATCGCCCGCGCCGAGCATCGCGGCGCCCGCCGCGGGAACGGCCTCGTACGCTCCGCCTTCCCACAGAAGATCGACGAAGTCGGCCAGGCCCACTCCCTGCACGAACCCCGTCGTCGCGCCCACGACCTGTCCCACGACGACGTTGCCCGCGATGGCGACGCCGCTGCTGCCGCCCGTGAAGTTGAGCGACTTGTTCGTCCCGCTGTAGACCACGTTGTTCGCGCAGACCATGCCCTCGCGACCGTTCCAGCTGGTGAGGTTCGTGGCCTTGCCGTCGTTCACGATCGTGTTGTGCACGAGCTCGAGGTCGCGCGTGAGCCCCTGGTGGTCGTGGCTGTGGACGCCCACGTTGCCGCCCACGATCAGGTTGTCGCGCACGATCGCCTCGCCCTGGACCTGCAGCGTGTTGTCCTGGCTGCGCATGAGCACGTTGCGCTCGATCAGGTTGCGCTCGGCGCCGTCGGTGCCGTAGACGAGCAGGCACGGGTAGTGCGTGTCGTGGATGAAGTTGCCCACGATGCGATTGCCCCAGCTGCCCTGCTTGAGCTCGATGCCGTCGCCCTGCAGGCCGCCGGTGTCGTGCACGTGGTTCAGCGCGATCACGGCGCGGCTCATGATCACCGCGCCGTTGTTCGCGCCCAGGTACATCCCCTCGCCGTAGCCGGACGTGTCGTGCAGGTGGTTGCGCGTGATGAACATGCGGTCGGTGTCGACCTGGTTCGCGGTCAGGGCCGCCTCGCCGGTTCCGTGCACGTCGTTGCGATCGAACCAGACCTCCTGGCAGTCGACGAAGCGCACGCCGGCCGAGCCGCCGGTGATCTCGAAGCCGCGCAGGCAGAGGTAACGTGCCGGACCGCCCGAGCCCACGTTGATCACGTTCTGGCTCGCGTCGGGACGGGTGATGACCGGCCGCGCGCCGTCGGCCGCGACGACGAAGATCGGCGCCTGCGCCGTCCCGGCCTTCGCGATCTCCCACTTGCTCGCGATGCTCCAGGTGCCGGCGCCCACCTCGAGCCGGTCGCCCGGCTGCAGCGCGCCCACGGCGGTCTTCAGGCGCGCGCCGTTGCCGGTCTCCGACAGCTCGGGATCGTAGTCGAGCGCGATCACGTCCAGCGGTTCGACGTCGGCCCAGTCGGGCGCGAAGGTCTCGTCCCACGCGGGCAGCAGGGCGGCGACCTCGTTCGACGCGGGCGAGACGACCTCGCCGGCTCGGGCGCGCAACACCGCGTGCACGAACATCCCGGTGTCCTGGGGGTCCAGCCGGTACGACGTGCCGTCGACCGCCGCGCTGCCGTCGGCGGCGTCGGGATCGACGCCCGCGGTCGCGCTCCAGGCGAGCTCGTAGCCGGCCGCGCCCTCGAGCGCGTCCCACGCGAAGTCGAGCGCGTCGAGGCCGCCGGGAGCCAGCGTCAGCGTCGGCGCGCCGGAGAGCTGCTCGACCGTGAGCTGGGACTCGAGCTCGTCGATCTCGTCCTGCAGCGCGTCCTGCTTCGCCTGCTGCTGGGCGATCACGCCGCTCCACTTGGCCTGGCGCTTGGCGGCCTTGGCGAGCAGCTTGTTCGCCTTCTTGATCGCCTTGGCCTTGGCCTTCTGTTCCTTCTTGGTGGTCTCGGGCAGCAGCTCGGCCGCGGCCAGCGCATCCTGTCCGTCGAGCTCGAGCTGCTCGGCCTCGGCCAGCTTCCCGGCGGCCTTGGCCTCCTTGGCCTCGGACTTGGCGAGCTTCTTCTCGAGCTTGGCGATCGTCTTCTCGAGCGACTTGGCCGCCCCGTCGCGCGCGCCGTCGGCGGCGGGATCGAGCGCCAGCGCCGAGCGGTCGGCGAACGCCGTCGGCCGCGGCGGTTCGAGGGGACGAGCGTCGCGCGCACCCTCGTTCGTGCGACCGGCGGTCGACGCGAGCGTCGCGTCCCACGCGCACCCGGCGGCACGCGGGCGCGCCGCCTCGCGCCGCACCGCGCGCGCCGGCTCACCGTCGAGCCCGGGACGCCCCGCGTCGGCGCCCGCCGCGACGTCGGACGCCGGCAGCGCGACGAGCATCAGCAGCACGCAGGTGACGAGCCCCGCGCCGGCGACCACGAGACGTCCGATGCGGTGCGGAGCGCGTGCTGTGCGACGTCGATTCACCTCGTACCTCGCGGAGACGGACTGCCCACCTCGGATCGACCTCCCGGCCGCGCGAGTTGAGCACCCCGGGACGCCCCCATCCAGCGTGCACCCCGTCCGGAGCGCGGCGGTGTGACGACTCCGTCCGTGATACCGTGACACGCCCGCGTGCCCGCAACGAGGTGGCGTGAACGACGCCCGCAGCCGACTGCCTCCCGTGACGATGCCGGCCGTGGCGGCTTCGGCGACGGTGCTCGCGGCGCAGGTCGTCCTGCCGCGGCTGTTCTCGGTGCTGCTCTGGTACCACCTGGCCTTCCTGGTGGTCAGCCTCTCGATGGCCGGATTCGCCCTGGGAGGTGCCCTCGTCCGGCGTCGCGTGACGCGGCGCGGCCTGCCCGGCGGCGGACTCTCGGCTCCGGCGCTGCTGGCCGGCGCGTCGCTGGCCTTCGTGGCGGCGCTCGCGCTGCTCGTGCGCCTGCCCATCGACGCCTCGGCGCTGCTCGACTCGTTCGTCGACCCGGCGCTGCTGCTGCTGCTCGCCGCGGCGCTGGCGGTGCCGTTCGTGCTGCTCGGGGCCGTGGTCTGCGCGGCGCTCGACCTGTCCGCCGCAGGCGTGGGACGCACCTACGCCGCGACCTTCGCCGGGGGCGCCCTCGGCGCGCTGCTCGCGTTGGGTGCGATGCAGCTCCTCGGGACCCGCGGCGGCGCGCTGCTGCTCGCGCTGCTGCCGCTCGCGGGCGCGTTCCCGCGCGGACGCGGCGCGTCGACCCCCGAACCGGACACCGCGACCGAAGCGCACACCGGCATCCTCGCCATGCGTGCGTTCTCGCGCCCCGCGCCGCGGGGGCTGCTGGCGCTCGCGGCGCTGTGCGCGATCGTGCTGCTCGTCGCCCCGGACGACGTGCTGCCGTACGCGAGCCGCAAGCACTTCCCCAAGGTCGACCCGCGCGACGTGCTGCTCGAGCAGAGCGACGCCACGACCGAGGTCGTGTTCTACGAGAACCGCGAACGGCACGGCATCGGCGCGCCGGCCCCGAACTTCCACGGGACGTGGCCGCGCAGCATCGCGGCGGCCATCGACAGCTGGGCGATCACGTTCCTCGTGCAGCGCTCGGGCCCCGACGACTTCCCCGAGCTGCTCGACCACCATCCGGCAGGGCTCGCGTACTCCGGCACGTCGCCCGGCTTCTCGGCCCTCGTGCTCGGCGCCGGCGGCGGCTGGGACGTGCTGGGCGCGCTGCACGAGGGCGCGTCGCACGTCGTGGCGGTCGAGATCAACCCGTTCGTGATGTCCGCCGTGACCACGCGCTGGGCCGACTTCGCCGGACACCTCTACGACGACCCGCGGGTCGAACCGCACCTGGCCGAGGGCCGCTTCTTCGTCGAGAACGACGCGCGCCTCTACGACCGCATCGTGCTGGCCGGCGTCGACACCTTCGCCGCCACCCAGGCCGGCGCCTTCGCCCTGGCCGAGAACGCGCTCTACACGACCGAGGCGCTCTCCGCCTACCTCGACCGGCTCACCGAGGACGGCGTGCTGTTCATGACGCGCTGGTGGTTCGACCCACCGCGCCAGACGCTGCGCCTCATGCTCACCGCGGCGGACGTGTTGCGCGCACGCGGCGTCGACGATCCCGCGCGTCGCATGTACGTGGCCACCGACTCGGCCGACCTGCGCGTGGGCAACGCGCTCTTCCTCTGCAAGGCGCACGCCGACTTCACGGCCGACGAGATCGCCGCGCTCGACCGCGACGCGCGCTTCCGCGGCATGCGCACGCTCTACGCCTGGACGCTCCCGTCGCATCCCGTGCTGGTCGAGGCGATCGACGCGAAGGACCCCGCCGCGTGGATCGAGGCCTATCCGTACCGCGTCGATCCGACCACCGACGACCGTCCCTTCTTCTTCGAGAACGGACGCCTGGCCACGCTCTTCGCCGCCGAGTTCAACTGGATCCACGACCGGCTCGGCGGACAGGAGGTGCTGCTCGTCACGTTCGTCGTGCTGCTGCTGCTGTGCGCCCCGCTCTTCGAGCGTTCGCGCGTCGACGCGACGTCGTCGGTCCCGCGGTCGCCGTTCGCGCTCGTGGGCCTGGGCTACCTGTTCGTCGAGCTGCCGACCATGCAGCGCTTCAGCCTGCCGCTGGGACATCCCGTGTACGCCGTGGCCGTGGTGCTGGTCGGCCTGCTGGTCTTCTCGGGGCTCGGCGCCCTGCTCGCCCAGCGTCTCGCGCCGCGCCACGCCCCGCGCCTCGCGCTGCTCGCCGCGCTGGCCGTGGCCGTCACGTTGCTCGGCGGATACGAGCTGCTCTCGCCGACGATGCTGCACGGCACGTTCGCGCTGCGCGTGGGCTGCGCGCTGCTGCTGCTCGCTCCGCCGGGGATCGCCATGGGCGGAGTCTTCCCGCTGGCCGTGCGGGCCACCGCGTCCGGGCCGGGCGACGTGGCGCGCGCCTTCGTCTGGAACGGTGCGGCTTCGGTGCTCGCCGGTCCGCCGGCGGTCATGCTGGCGATGGACCAGGGCTTCGGTGCCACGCTCGTGGTGGGCACGCTGTGCTACGTCCTCGCGGCGTTCGGGCTGTGGCGCGTGCTGCGCTCGCGCGCGTCGTCCCCGTCCGTCTGAGCGCCGCGTCGCGCGCCGCGTCGCATGACGTCTGCCGCATCCTTCACCCGCGGCGGACGAAGCCGTGTAGGCTGGGCCCGACGGGAACCGGGCGGTCCCGCAGGCCTGCAGGCTCTGGAGGAATCCGAATGGTGCATCCGCGTTCGTCCGCATGGCCCCACGTCGCGCGCGGCGCGGCCCTCGCGCTGGCGGCACTCGCACTGCCGGCGTCGGCGCAGCAGCTCGTCAAGCTCGAGGCGCCCGACGCACAGCCCTACGACCAGCTCGGATGGTCGGTCGACGCGCTGGGCAGCACCGTCGCGGTGGGCAGCCATCTCGCGGACGGACTCGGCCTGTACAACATCGGCGCCGTCTACGTGTACGAGCGCGGGGCGACGGTCCAGAAGCTGCTGCCGATCGAGGCGGCGCAGAACGACCGCTTCGGACTCGCGGTCGCGCTGGGCGACGGCGTGCTCGCCGTGAGCTCGCGGCACGCGAACGGACAGCCCGAGTCGGGCGTGGTCGACCTGTTCCGCCGCGGAGACGAACGCTGGAAGCCGTGGCAGCGCATCCTGCCGCCGCAGCCTCAGCTGCTCGGACACTTCGGCGACGCGCTCGCGCTGGCCGGTGACCTGCTCGTCGTGGGCGCGCCCAACGCCGACGAACCGCTCTTCAACCAGGGCGCCGCGTACGTGTACCGGCACGTCCCCTCGCACGGCTACGTCTTCGAGGCGGTGCTCGTGCCGGACGACGCCCACGCCGAGCAGTACTGCGGCGTCTCGGTCGACACCGACGGCCAACGCGTGGTCGTGGGCGCACACTGGGACAGCGCGACCGTCCTGCTGGGCGGAGCGGCCTACGTCTTCGAGGCCGACGCGGCGGGCGCCTGGCACCAGACGGGCAAGCTCGCCTCGCCCGACCCGCAGTACTACGACGACTTCGGACGCGCCGTCTCGATCTCGGGCGGACACATCGCGGTCGGCGTGCCGGCCGACGACGACGCGGGCAACGGCTCGGGCTCGGTGTACCTGTTCACCGACGCCGACGGCCTGTGGGTGCTCGAGCAGAAGCTGCAGCCGCTCGACCCGCAGACCGACCACGCGTTCGGGCGCGTGCTCGACCTCGAGGACCAGACCCTGATCGTCGGCGCCGTCGACCCCGTGGGACCGATGCCGTACGCCGGCACGATCTACGTCTTCGGCCACGAGACCGGCGTGTGGACCCAGCGCGCCAAGCTCGTGTCGCCGGCGCTGCCGGGCACCACCGACTTCGGCTCGTCGCTCGCGCTGTCCGGCTCGACGATCGTGAGCGGCGGATACCTCGACGGCGCGCTCGGCATCGACGCCGGCGCCGCCTGGGTCCTGCGCGACCCCTCGCGCTGACACACGCCCGGGCCTGATATCGTGGGCGTCCCCTCGTTCGCCCCGGGGACGACCCGCGCATGACCCACGTCCGACGCCTGCCGCGCCTCGCGCACGCCGTGTTCGCAGTCCGTGCGCGGACGTCCGCGCGGTGCTGCGCGCTCGTCGCGCTCGCCACGCTCGCGGCCTGCGGCGACGACACCGCGCGGCGGCCGGCGTCCGGCGACACGGACGCGCGCGCGTTGCGCGTGGTGCTCGTGACGCTCGACACGCTGCGAGCCGACGCGTTCCTGCCGGGCGAGCACGCCTCGATGCCGCGCCTGGCCGCGACCGCCGCGCGCGGCGCGGTGTTCACCGAGAGCTACGCCGCGACCTCCAGCACGCAGCCGTCGCACGCCTCGATGTTCACCGGACTGAACCCCTGGCAGCACGGGCTGACCCGCAACGGACAGGTGCTGCCCGACGCCGCGCTCACGCTCGCCGAGCGCCTGCACGACGCGGGCTTCGAGACCGCCGCGATCGTGGCGTCCTTCCCGCTCGAGCGGCGCTTCGGGTTCACCCAGGGCTTCGACCGCTACGTCGACGAGTTCACCGTGGCCGAGGGCCGCAAGGGCGAATGGAACGACGAGCAGGTCCAGGGCGGCCTGTTCTACAGCCTGGCCGACACGATCACCGCCGAGGCGCTCGACGAGCTCGGACGCGAACACGGCGCGCGGCGCTTCGTGTGGGTGCACTACTACGATCCGCACCCGCCGTACGGCGACACCCAGGGCCAGGGCGTCGAGCAGGCCGAGCTGCTCGGCCTCGCCAAGCGCCGACCGCAGGACGTCCCCGCCGCGCTCGTCGAGGCGCGCGCGCTGTACGACGCCGACGTGCGCTCGCTCGACCGTTCGCTCGCCACGCTGCTCGACGCGCTGCTCGACGACCCGAGCTGCGAGACGCACGTGCTGCTCGCCGCCGACCACGGCGAGTCGTTCGGGGACGACGGCGCGTTCGGCCACGGCAAGCGCGTCACGCGGCCGCAGATCCACGTCCCCACGGTGCTGCTCTCGCCGCGCGTGCAACCCGGGACGCGCGACGACACGATCGGCTCGGTCGACGTCTTCGCCACGCTGCTCGACCTGGCCGGCCTGCCCGCCGACCCGTCCGTCGCGGGACGCAGCCTGCTGCTGCCGCCCGACCCGACGCGCGGCGCGTGGGGCATGCGCCGCACCTTCCCCGAGCCCGGCAACGACGTGCTCGTCAGCGGCGAGGTCGAGGAGCTGTCCGGCAACCGCTTCTACCACGCGCGCAACGGCAAGCTCTTCGAGGGCGACTCCGCGCGCGTGATCTCGCGCGAGTGGGACGCCCCGCCCGCGGCGCTGCTCGACTCGCTGCGCACCACGTTCGGCGTCTTCGAGCGCGAGCTCGACGGCGCGTCGCCGGACGAGCTGCTCGATCCCGAGACGCGCGCGGCGCTCGAGGCCCTCGGCTACGTGCGCTGAGGGGCGCGTCGCACGCTCAGACGTCGGCCAGCAGGTAGTCGAGGTCGTCGCGCGTGAGCGCCTTGGCGAAGCCGTCCTCGCCGAGCACGTCGCGGGCCAGGGCGGCCTTGCGCTCCTGCAGCTCGCGGATGCGTTCCTCGAGCGTGCCCTGGGTCACCATGCGGTAGGCGATGACGGTCTTGTCCTGGCCGATGCGGTGGGTGCGGTCGATGGCCTGGGCCTCGACGGCGGGGTTCCACCACGGGTCGAAGAGCACGACGTAGCTCGCGGCGGTGAGGTTGAGTCCCGTGCCGCCGGCTTTCAGCGAGACCAGGAAGACCGCGGGACGCGGGTCGTCCTCGAAGGCGGCGACGATCTCGCCGCGCCGACGGCTGGCGCCGGTGAGCATGTGGTGCGCCACGCCGAGGCGCGACATCTCGCCCGCGAGCAGCTCCAGGCAGCGCACGAACTGCGAGAACACGAGCACCTTGTGTCCCTCGGCGAGCAGCGGCTCGAGCAGCTCGAAGAGCGCGTCGAACTTGCCCGAGCCGAGCCCCGGCTTGCCGCCGGCGAGGGCGGGATGGCAGCAGATCTGCCGCAGCCGCGTGAGCACAGCCAGGATCGTGATCTTGTGGCGTGCCACCGCGTCGGCGGTGGTGAGTCCCGCGATGGCCGCGCGCGCCTTGGCCAGCTCGGCCAGGTACAGCTTGCGCTGGCCGGGCAGCATCTCGCAGTCGTACTGCTCCTCGATGCGCGGCGGGAGCTCGGGCGCCACCTGCGCCTTCAGGCGCCGCAGCATGACCGGACGCAGCTTCGCCGCCAGCAGCTTGCGCGCGTACGCCGGCGCGTCGGGACGGTCGTAGCGCTCGGCGAACGCGCTGCGCGTACCGAGGTAGCCCGGGTTCACGAACGACAGGATGCTCCACAGGTCGAGGGCGCGGTTCTCGAGCGGCGTGCCGGTGAGCGCCAGCCGGTGCTGCGCCGGGAGCGCGCGCGCCGCGCGGCTCACCATCGCGTCGGGGTTCTTGACGTTCTGCGCCTCGTCGAGGACGACCGCGCGCCACGCGACCTCGCGCAGCTCCTCGAGGTCGCGTCTCAGCAGCGCGTAGTTCGTGAGCACCAGGTCGTACTCGCCCGCGTCGCGCAGCTGCTCGCGCCGCTCGTCGCCGGCCGCCAGCGCGAGCACGGTGAGCTCCGGCGCGAAGCGCGCGGCCTCGCGCTCCCAGTTGTGCAGCACCGACGCGGGACACACCACCAGCGTCGGCCCGCCGTCGGGCTCGCGCTCGCGCAGCCACGCCAGCCACGCCAGGGCCTGCAGCGTCTTGCCCAGTCCCATGTCGTCGGCCAGGATCGCGCCCAGCCCGAGCGAAGAGGTGTGCGCCAGGAAGTCGAGTCCCTCGCGCTGGTAGGGACGCAGGTCGGCCTGGATGCCGCGCGGCACGTCGATGCGCGGCAGCCCCTCGAAGGCCGCCACCTTGTCGCGCAGGGCGCGCACCGCGACGAGCGCGTCCTCGCCACCGGCGAAGTCCTCGAGCGCGGCCAGCGCCTCGGGACGCGCGCGCGCCAGGTCCCAGACGCTGAGCTGCTGCTCGCCGACGCCGGGCTCGATGCCCAGCTCGGCCAGCACGAACGCGCTCTCGTCGTGGGCCAGGGCGTGCTCGGCACGCGTCCAGCCCGAGGCCAGGCGCACGAAGCGCGCGCCCGACGCGCGCAGCGCCGAGAGCTCGGCGGCGCTCAGCGTCTCGCCCTCGGACGCCCAGTCGGCCGAGACCGAGAACCAATCGACGCCGCTGGCCGCCACGCGCACGCGCGGCGCCACCGGCGCCGGCGCCGCGAGCAGACGCCGCACCGTCGCGTTGCCGTACCACGCCACGTCGCGCGGACGGCTGTCCCAGGCTTCGATGAAGCGCTCGATGCTGCGCGCGGTGAGCTTCATCCACAACCCGACGTCGCTGTCGTCGGCCGCGGGACGCGATCCGCCGGGACGCCCCTTGGTGCCCGACGCCGCACCCAACGCGTCGAGCCAGCCGACCACCGAAGCCACGCGCTCGGGCTCCGGAAGCTCGAGCAGGATCCCGTCGGCATCGGTTTCGATTTCGGTCGCGGCTTCGGTCGCGGTCGCGGCTTCGGTTTCGGTCGCGGCTTCGGCTTCGGTCGCGGCTTCGGCTTCGATCGACTCGTGCCCGTCGTCGGGCGTCGGCGCGTCGGACGCTGCCGGATCGACGCGCGTCCAGCGGCCGTCGGCCAGCCACTCGAACAGCGGCGCGCCGGCCGCCGGCGCGGACCCGGGACGCCAGGCGTCGTCGCTCGTGGCGAAGGCGCGCAGCTGCAGCCAGTCGTCGGCGCGCAGGTCGAGGCACACCGCGCAGCGCACGGCGTGCACGCGGGTGCGTCCCGCGATCGAGGCGCGGAAGGCCGGGAACACGCGCGCCATCGGTTCGACCAGCGCGCGCGCGCGCAGGCTGGAGAGCGAGAGCCCGCCCGAGGACTGGAACAGGTCGGCGATGTCCGCCGGCGGATCGCCGCGCGTGGGCCAGAAGGCGCCCCCGCTCAACACGATCGGCGCCTCGCGCCGCCAGGCCGAGGACGGGCGCAGCACGAGCGCGTCGTCGGGGCCGAGGCGTCGTCCGTCGGGCAGGCTGTACGCGAGCTGCACCCGCGGCTCGTCCCCGTCGCCGGCCAGCACGGGACCGATCTCGACCGCGCCGGCGGCCAGGCGCAACACGGCGTCGGGCGTGACGCCGCCGAGCTTCGCCCACACGGCGGGCAGGTCGCGTCCCCAGGTCATGAGCGGCGACCCGGCCGCTCCCAGCAGCACGCGCAGCAGCGCCGCGCCGCCGATCACGAGCGTCGAGCCCTCGTCACGCAGGGAGTGCGTGACCACGGGGTCGAGCAGCAGCTCGAGCAGCGCCTGCTGTTCGTCGGGCAGGATGCCCGGCTCGCGGCGCACGTCGTTCTGGAGCTGGCGCAGCTGCGCGAGGGTGCGCGGCTCGTCCTGCAGGCGGTGCGAGCTGAGACGCGCCTCGAGCGTGACCACGACCTCGTCGGGCGTCTCGCCGCGCAGACCGAACACGAGCCGCAGACTGCGCGCCGCGCGCGGACGCGAGCGGCCGATCCAGGCCTCGACGCGCTCGGCCAGGGCCTCCTCGCGGCGCGCGTCCATGCGCCTGCGCAGGTCGTCGCGCTCGTGGTAGGCGCGCAACGCCGGCGGGACGCGTCCGGCGGCCTCGAAGCACGCGCCGGCGATCAGGAAGCAGCGCAGGTCGGGGTCGTCGAGCGTCGTGAGCTCGGTGAACGGCGGCAGCATGATCGCCTCGCGCAGCAGCCGGTCGCCGGTGGCGAGGTCGTCGAGCGCCTGCATGCGCACGCTCCAGCTCTGGGAGTCGCGCAGCCGCTCGAGGGCCAGCCGCGCCCGCGCCGTGACGCGTTCGGAGGCCGGCAGGCGCGGCGCGTCGACATCGGGAGCACTCGTCGGGAGCTCGTCGTCCGAGGCGTCGTCGGACGGCGCGTCCTCGCCGGCATCGAGCGCGTCTTCGTCCCCGTCGTCGTCCTCGTCGAGGATCTCGTCGTCGTCGCCCGACGACCCGTCGGGACCCGTCGCCTTCGCCTCGGCGCGGCGCTCGCGCCGCTTCCTGTCCTCGCGTTCGACGCGGCGCGCGACGAGCACCGTCGGCAGCATGTCGGCGATCCACGTGCCCTGCAGCATGCGCAGCGGCAGGTGCTCGGCCAGCACGGAGAGCCCCAGCGCGAAGGCGTGCTTGCACTCGGGGGCCGCGGGACAGGTGCACGACGGCGTCCAGTCGCCGTCCACGCAGCGCCAGCGCACGTCGTGGCTGCGGCCGCCGGAGACCTCGGCGCGCACCTCGTGCTCGCCGAGCAGCAGGCGTCCCACGCGACGCTGCTCGGCGTCGCGCGAGCCGCGCTCGACGATCTCGTCGGGCATCCCCTCGAGCACCGCCGCCAGGACGTCGAGCGACTCGGCCGAGAGCCAGCCCTGCGTCGGATCTGCCCCGTCGGTGCCCGGGCGCACCGCGTCCTGCGCGGGTCGATCGGGGGAACGGGGATCGGTGGGCACCTCGGGACGACTCCCGGACTCGGCGGCAAAACGGGCGAACGGACCATCGTAACCCGCGGGGGTCCCCGGACGGATCGACTGCTTCGGCGCGGGGACGTCCGGGCTCAGACGGCGACGCCGAAGAGCGCTCCGACACCGGCCGTGATCGCCATGGCCAGGGCGCCCCAGAACGTCACGCGCGCGGCGGCCTTGCCCACGGGCGCGCCGCCGGTGCGCGCCGCGACCGATCCCAGCAGGGCCAGGAAGGCGAGCGAGCCGACCGCGACGGAGGGCACGAGCGCCGACTCCGGCACCCCCACGACGACCAGCAGCGGCAGCGCGGCCCCGACCGCGAACGTGCAGGCCGAGGCGAGCGCGGCCTGCACCGGACGCGCGCTGACCGCCTCCGAGATGCCCAGCTCGTCGCGCGCGTGCGCACCGAGCGCATCGTGCTGCATGAGCTCGGTCGCCACCCGCGCGGCGAGCTCCTCGTCGAGCCCGCGCTTGACGTAGATCTGGGCCAGCTCGGCGTGCTCGTGGACGGGGCTCGTCGCGAGCTCCTTGCGCTCGCGCGAGAGGTCGGCGCGCTCGGTGTCGGCCTGCGAACTCACCGACACGTACTCGCCGGCCGCCATCGACATCGCCCCGGCCACGAGACCCGCGACGCCCGCCACGAGGAGTTCCTGCGCGGCCGCGCCCGCCGCCGCGACGCCCAGCACGAGGCTGGCCGTGGAGACGATGCCGTCGTTCGCACCCAGGACGGCCGCGCGCAGCCAGGCGATGCGCTGCGTCCTGTGTCGTTCGACGTGTCGCATGGGATCGGCCTCGGTGCGCTGCGTGGGATGCGGTTCGGTTCCCTCGTGGGAACGACGCGCGGCTCTCGTCCAGCGTACCCGCACGCATGCCCGGGCGCGCCGCCCCGCTCAGGAGCGCAGCGAGCCGCGCCAGATCGCCATGGCGAACAGGCTCAGCAGGATCCACCAACCCGCGACCGCGACGAACGAGCCGCGGCTTCCCCTGCTGTTCTCGCCGCGCGGAGACGTCGTCGCCGAGGCCTGCACGAAACGACGACCCTCGCCGGGCACGCGCCCGAGGCTACACCGTCACGGCAGCCTTGTCCGCGACCTCTTCGAGGATGCCCGCCAGCCTGCGCGCCTGGCGCTCCCAGGAGTACCTCTCGAGCACCGTGCGTCGGCCGGCCTTGCCGAGCGACGCGCGCCGCGCCGGGTCGTCGAGCAGCTCGAGCACGCCGCGCGCGAAGTCCGCCGGCGACTCGCGCACGAGGATGTTCGTGCCGTCCTGCAGCTCGAGTCCGCCGCACGACACGGGCGTCGCGACGACGGGCTTCTCCATCGCCCAGGCCTGCAGGATCTTGTTCTTGATGCCGGCGCCGCGGCGCAGCGGACAGACGAAGACCGCCGCGCGGTCGACGTACGGACGCACGTCGTCGACGAAGCCGGTCACGGTCACGCCCGGTCCGTCGAGCGCGGCCACCTCGGGCGCCGGACGCTTGCCGACGAGCACGACCTCGACGTCGGGACGCTGCGCGCGGATGAGCGGCAGCGTGTCGTCGAAGAACGCCACGATGCCCTCGACGTTGGGACGGAAGTCCATCGCGCCCTCGAAGACGAGCACGGGACGGCCGTCCTCGCCGAGCTGCGGCGCGTAGAACTGCGCGTCGACGCCGTTCGGCACCACGCGCACGTCGAGGCCGGGGCAGTTGCGCGCCAGCGTGGCCTCGTCGATCTGCGAGACCACCGTGCACACGCGCGCGTGCCCGAGGAAGCGCCGCTGGAAGCGCCAGGTGTTCACGAAGCCGCGCACCGCGCGCAGCAGCGTGGGCGCCCGCCACGGCGCGCCGGACGCGGTCTTCAGGTCGTGCAGCGCCTCCTTGGCCGCCTCGTCGGCGATGTCGCCCAACGTGGGAAGGCCCAGGCGCTCGCTGTAGACGAGCATCTTCGCACCGGACGTCCAGACCACGTCGATCTCGTGCTCGGCCAGCACCGCGTCGACCGCGCGCACCACCGCGGGGTCGCGATCGAAGAACTCGTCGAGGTCGAACACGTGCAGCAGCTTGTGCGGCAGCGACGGCACGGGATCGGGCCGCGCCGGCACCGTGTGGACGCTCGCGAACCAGCCGGCGACCTCGTCGGGCAGGTCCTCGCGCCGTCCCAGCGAGACGAGGTGGATCTCGTGCTCCGTGTGCAGCCGCCGCACGTAGTTCCAGTTGTGCAGGTTGTATCCGTCGTGCAGCGGATACGGCAGCTTGTGGGTGAGCAGCAGGATCTTCACGAGGCTCTCGGGGGACGACCGGCGGCGGGCCATCCTTATCGGACGGCCGGCCGCCTCTGCTTCGGCGAAGTCTACCGGAAGGCCCGTCGCGTTTCGTGAGCGCCCGGCGAGGACCCGGCGAGCGCCGCGCGAGGGCGGCGCTCGCCGGCCGCCGCGGCCTGCTATCGTTTCAGGCGTCCCCCCGCCGCGGCCGAAGAGCGGAGGCGGCCCACCCGCGGCCGTCGCGACCTCGCCCGCCCGCACCGCCTCTCCCGCGCCCCGCCATGACCGCCGACCGTCCGCTGCTCGCCTACTTCGGCCACCACAAGTGCGCCTCGACGTGGGTGCACAACATCGTCAACAACTTCTGCGACGAGGCCGGGCTGCGCAGCGACTACCTCGCGAACGAGGGCATGTTCGGCGGCGACCTCGGCGGATGGGTGCGCGAGCACGGCACCGACTTCCTCTGCTACGCGAACGCCGACATCGAGCAGGTGCGCGGGCTGCCGCCCTTCCGCGGCTTCCACATGGTGCGCGACCCGCGCGACATCATGGTCTCGGCGTACTTCTCGCACCTCCACAGCCACAAGACCGAGGCCTGGCCGGCGCTCGTCGAACATCGCAAGCGGCTGCAGTCGGTGGACAAGTCGGACGGGCTGATGCTCGAGCTCGACTTCAACGCCGACGTGTTCCGCGAGATGGCGAGCTGGGACTACGCCCAGGAGAACGTGCTCGAGCTCAAGATGGAGGACCTCACGCCCGACCCGCTCAACGGGTGGATGGAGATCTTCCGCTTCCTGGGCATCGTCGACGAGGAGCACTTCGGCAAGCGCCGTCAGGCCGGCTTCATGATGCGCTCGGCGGTCAACGTGCTGCACAGGCACGGCAGGCTGCCGCTGCGCTTCCCGCTGCCCGCGCTGCCGGCCGAGCGCCTGCTCGGCATCGTCCACGACAACCGCTTCGAGGCGAAGACCGGCGGACGCAAAGAGGGCCAGACCGACGTCAAGAGCCACTACCGCAAGGGCGTGGCCGGCGACTGGAAGAACCACTTCGAGCCGGAGCACGTCGCGGCGTTCAAGGAACGCCAGGGCGCGCTGCTCGTCCAGCTCGGGTACGAGGACGATCTCGACTGGACGGCGTGAGCGCGCGTGACGCGCGCCGCGCTCAGAGCGCGGCCGAGCCCTGGACGTGCGCCACCGCGCACCACAGCGAGACGATGCCGAGGAACGCCGCGAGCGTCCAGGTCACGGCCCGGTCGCGGATCGCGAGGGCGCCCAGCGGCAGGGCCCAGATCGCCCACGCGTAGCGCGTGAACGACTGCGCGGCGATGCCGGTGAACGAGACCGCGGTGACGAGCGTGAGCAGCGCCACGAGCAGCAGCCGTCCGTCGACGGCGCGCAGGCGCGCGAGCAGCAGGACGACGAGCGGCAGGGTCATGAAGATGAGCAGCACGCTCTCGACCGAGATGCCCAGCGCGAGCAGGCTCGGCGGTCCGCCGAAGGGCACGAAGCGCATGGCGAAGATCTCGCGCTGGTGCGTGTCGACCGCGTCCCAGATCGAGACGAAGTACGCGACGAGCAGCGGACCCGTCCAGAGCAGCGCCGTGGCCTCGAGCAGCGCGCGCCGCGTGCGGCGCCGGACGACGCGCACGAGCTCGACGAGTCCGAGGGCCAGCAGCAGCGGCGCGCCGAGGTGGCGCATCATGACCGAGACGCCGATCAGCAGCGATGCGAGCGCGAGCCACGCGTACGAGCGCGGCGCGTCGGGATCGGCGGCGGGCGTGTCGCGCGATGCGACGGCGGCGAGTCCGGCGCCGCGCGGCGGGTCGGACGCGCGCAGCAGGCACCACCACGCGGCGAGTCCGAAGGCGATCTGGCTGCTCTCGCTGTACGCCACCGTCCCGAAGGTCAGCACGCCCGGCGTGAGCGCGAAGAGGATGCCCGCGTCGCGCACGCGCGCGCCGACGTCGCCGGTTGCGCCGGGTGCGCCGGTTGCGCCGTCGCCCGCCTCGGCGGCGGACACGGACGCGCGTCCGTCGCGAGCCATGCCCGCCGCGCAGCGCCGGGCCACGAGCACGAACAGCAGCAGCGCGAGCACCGACATGGCGTTGCTCACGAGCACCGCCGCCGTCTGGCTCTCGGGCACGAGCAGCCGCGCCGCGCGGATGAGCGCCGGGTAGCCGAGCGGACGCACGCTCGCGAAGCCGTCGTACCAGCCCTCGAAGGCCATGCGCTGATAGCTGTTGGCGTCCCAGCCCCGGGACAGGTCCCAGACCACGTCGTTCGCGTCGCCCTCGCGCGGCGCGACGTACGGCGAGTCGGACGGCTGCGTCGTCGCCGCGAACACGACCACCCCCACGAGCAGCAGCTTGGCGAGCAGTCCCACGAGCAGCACCGGGCCGACGGCGGACGCGAGGCCCGCGTCGGACGCCGAGTGATCGGCGCCGGTCGCCGCGGTCGCGGCAGTCGACGACGCGCTCGACGACGCGTCCCCCGCGCCGCGCGACCCCGCGCTCGGCGCGGCGTCGTCCTCGGCGGGTGCGGGATGCGGCGACATGGCCGCCGCATCGTCGCTCAGAAGAAGTCGGGCATCCAGGGCGCGGACGTGCCGAACAGCGCGTCGAAGGCGGCCAGGTCGGCGGGCGCCCCGTCGAGCAGCCCGAGCGTGACGAGCTCGCCCGCGCTCGCGAAGCCGGTGTACGCCGCGGCCAGCCCGCGCACGTCGATCTTCAGCAATCCCTGGCCGCCGTCGCTCACGCGCGTCGCGTCGGGGTGCACCTCGAGCAGGAAGCGCCGGTGGTTGGCCGGGAGGCCGTCGTCGCGCACGTCGAGGTGCAGCTCGCCCGTGGCGCCGTGCGGCCAGCCGCGCGCCTCGAGCGCCGCCTGCACGTTCAGGATGCGCGTCATCCAGGGCATGAAGAGCGAGGTCTTCGTGCGGCCGTGCGAGGCGAGCCCGACGAGCGGGTGACGCACCGAGCCGTGCAGCACGGCGGTCGGCGAGAGCGTCGAGTAGCTCTGCAGGAAGGCCAGCAGGCGACGTCCCGCGGCGGCCGTGTTCACGACGCAGTCGGTCAGGGTGAGGTCCTTGCCCATGAGCCAGTCGGGCGGCTGCGCGAACGAGAGGTAGGCCTCGACCTCGCCCGACGCGCCGCGCACGACGAAGTGGTGCGCGTCCTTGCCGTCGACCCTGCGCACGCGCTCCCAGAGGATGGCGTCGCGGCGCAGCATGCCGTTGCGCGCACTCGCGAAGACCTGCTGCGCGGCCTCCATCTCGGCGAAGTCGGCGGGACCGGCCTCGCACAGCTCGGGCTCGAGGTCGCGCGCGACGAGTCCCTGCAACGGGAGCTCGAGACGCTCGCGCACGCCGGCCAGCGCGTAGCCCACGCTGCGGTAGAGCGGCACCGTCGCCGGGTAGAGCGACGCGATCGGGACGCCCTGGGCGCCGCGCTCGCGCGCCGCCTCGAGCATGAGCGTCTGCGCCGCGCCGCGTCCGCGCCAGACCGGGTCGATGGCCACCGCCGCGACGCCGTCGCACGGGACGCAGCGTCCGGAGAACCACTGGCCGAGCAGGTACCACTTGAGCCCGCCGACGACCGCGCCGTCGGCGCGCACGACGCGCAGCGCGTCCCGCGGACTCTTGCGCAGCGCCTCGCCGGCCTTCTGCTCGTCGATGCCGTACGAGACGGCGAGCAGGTGCGCGAAGCGATCGAGCTCCCGGTCGTCCTGCGGGGCGGTGACCTCGTACGTCGTCATGCGGGACCTCGGTGGGCAGGCAGCTCGACGCGCAGCGCGTCGGCCAGCACGCGGTACTCGTCGAGCGTGTCGTAGAGCTGGGCCGAGACGCGCAGCAGCCGGCGTCCCAGCAGGGTCATCACGGGGACCTCGATGCGGTGCTTCGTGAAGAGCGCGTCCTGCAGCGGATCGATGCCGTTCGCGAGCGGCGCGACGGGCGGCAGCGGCAGCACGAGCGCCGCGAGCGAGCCGAGCATCGACGCCGGCCCGAGCACGTCGAGCTCGAGCGCGTCGTCGAGCAGCGTGCGCGCGGCGATCGCGAGCGAGCGGTTGGCCGCCATGACCTCGGGCCATCCGCCGGGCAGACGCGTGCGCAGGAACTCGAGCGCCGCGGGGACGGACAGCAGCGCGCTCGGGTCGGAGGTACCCGTCCAGTCGAACTCGAGGTGCAGGCGCGAGCGGTCGGTGCGCGTCGCGTTCGCGCCGTGGCTGATGACGTGCGGACGGATCGCGTCGCGCCGGTCCTCGCGCACCCACAGGAAGGCCGCGCCCTTCGGCGCGCAGACCCACTTGTGCAGGTTGCCGGTGTAGTACGCCGCGCCGAGCCGTCCGAGATCGAGCGGCAGCATGCCCGGCGCGTGGGCCCCGTCGACGAGCAGGTCGACGCCGCGCTCGGCCAGCTTTCGGACGAGCGCCGCGACCGGCAGCACGAGCCCCGAAGGACTCGTGACGTGGTCGATCATCGCCAGCTTCGTGCGCGGCGTGACCGCCGCGAGCACCCGCTCGACGACCGCGTCGTCCCCCGCCAGCGGGATCGGCAGCGCCGCGCGCACCACCTTCGCGCCCGTGCGCGCCGCGACGAACTCGGCCGCGTTCGTGCACGCGTTGTAGCCGTGATCGGTGACGACGATCTCGTCGCCCGGCGCGAAGTCCAGCGAGCGCAGCACCGCGTTCACGCCGGTCGTCGCGTTCGGCACGAACACGAGGTCGTCCGGACGCGCGCCGACGAACGCCGCGAGCTCGGTGCGCGCCGCGTCGAGCAGTCCCTCGAGCTCGCGCACCATGAAGCGGATCGGCTCGCGCTCCAGCCGGGTGCGGTACCCGTCCTGCACCGCGAGCACCGCCTTGGGACACGCGCCGAAGCTGCCGTGGTTCAGGAACACGATGTCGTCGTCGAGGTGCCAGAGCGAGCGCGCCGCGCGCGGCGTCGTGAGGTCGCCGTCCCACGGGAGCGCGGCGGAGGACGACGCGGACGCATGCGGCGCGGGCGACGACGAGTCGGCGGACGCGGACGAAGACGGCGTGCGGGACGGGCTCATGGCGGACGGATGCTCGCAGGCGGACGCGGGACGCCGCGCGGAATGCCGCGCGGAGTGCGATGGCCCGCATGATGGCACGCGGCGCCGCGGGTCGGACGGCGCGTGGGGCGTCCAGTTGTGCGACGGACGCTGCGGGGGGCGGTCCACTCCCCAGCCCGCCGCATCCCAGGTAGACTCCGACCCGGAGGGACGTCCTGCCCACGCGGCATCCGGGAGCCAAGCCATGACCGACCTGCGCACCACTCTGTCGTCGACCGCGCTGGTCGCGCTGCTCGCTCTGGGCCCCGTCGCCTCGGCGGCCGATGTCTGGACGGTCCCGGGCGACGCCGCGACGGTGCAGGGCGCCGTCGACCTGGCCGGGCCGGGGGACGTCGTGCTCGTCGCGCCGGGCGACTACCCCGAGGCGGTGACCGTGGTGGGCAAGGGCATCACCCTCGTCGCCGACGGCGCGGCCTCGCTCCTCCGCTGCTACGTGCGCGACGTCCCGGCGGGACAGGTGTTCGTGCTCGACGGCTTCACGCTCGATCCGCTCGCGGCACCCGGCGCGGCGATCACCGCCTTCGCCGCCGAGAACGACGACGGTCCGGTGCGCGTCCAGCACTGCACGATCCTGGGCAACGCGGGCTTCGCCGGATCGACGGCCACGAACTCACCGTCCAAGCAGGGTCTGCGCGCGGCGAGCGTGATCGACGCCCACGCCGCCTTCCACCACTGCACGATCGAGGGCGGCGACGGCGCCGACCTGACCGACGCAGGCGCGCAGTTCTTCGCCACCGCGGGAGGGCCGGGACTCACCATGATCCTCGCCGACGTGGCGCTCTACGACACGACCGTGAGTGGTGGACGCGGCGGGTCGTACCTCGACGCGACGACGCTGAACGCACCCCCGGGTGGCGTCGGCATCGACGTCGACACCTCGAGCGTGTCGGCCCACGGCACGACGCTCGTCGGCGGTGACGGAGGCGCCGGCAACTGCGTCGCATCCGTCTGCGGCAACGGCGGCAAGGGCGGCGACGGCATCGTCCAGCGCGGGAGCGGCGTGGCCTCGATCCTGCGCGGCGCGACGTTCGAGCCCGGCGCCGGCGGCGCCGCGGGCGGACCGGGCGCGTTCGCCGGACAACCGGGCAGCGACGTCCAGATGATCTCGGGCACGAAGACCGAGTACGTCCACGCCTATCGCGGGTTCGACGCCGACTCGCCCGTGCGCGAAGGCGGCCCGCTCACGCTCACGTTCGAGGGCCAGGTCGGCGACACGCTCCTGCTGTTCGCCGCGCTGAACGGGGCGCATCTCGCCAAGCCGCTGCACGAAGGCATCTTCCACCTCGGCGGCGCGCTGCTGCTGCCGGGCTTCTTCGTGGCCGTCATGCCCGATGGACTCGGCGGCGTGCTGCCGGTGTCGCTGACCGTCCCCGAACTGGGCGGATCGCTTCAAGCCGTCGACCTGCATCTCCAGGCCGTGAACGTCGCCGACGGTGTCGCCCTGCTCGGCCCACCCCAGGTCGTCACGATGCTCGACGCGTCGCTCTGAGGCGCCGCGTTCGCGCGACACGGCGCGCACTGCACCGACCTTCGCTCGCGCCCGCGGCCTTGGCGTCCAGGACCCGCCGCAGCTCGTCGCCGGGAGTCCCGCTTCGCGGAGCCTGCGACCTCGGCCACCCCCAGCCGATCGGCGTCGGATGACGCCCCGAGCAGAACGACGTTCTGCGTCAACAGGGCGAGTTCGGGGCTTTTGACCTGTTGCCCGACGTCCCAGCGAGTACCCTGATTCCGCCGTCGGGGAAGGGTCACCCGCAAGGGTGGGTCCGGCGGTGCAGTGGCGGGCAGACCACTGCGTGGACCGGTGACGGCAGGCCGGAACTCGGGCATGGCCAACGACGAGCAACTGCAGCGCGGGCACGACGGTGCGCCGTCCGCTCCGCTCGTCGCCACGATCCGCAGGGTGCTGGGCAAGGACGCGGCGCGGCTGCCCGACCCGTTCGACCTGGGTGACCCGACGCACGTCGACGCGGCCGCGCGTCCACTGCTGCGGCGCTTCTACGAGCGTGCCGACGCGGCGTGCTTCTCGCCGCTCGTCGAGCTGACCTGCGAGTTTCTCGCGCCGGTGGCGCTCGACGTCGTGCGCGAGGTCGGACTCCCGCTGTCGGACGACAGCATGCTCGGCGCGTTCTACGGTGCGCTGTTCTGCGACACGCGTCCGGCGCAGGTCGACGTGCGCGACTTCCTCTCGTTCGCCGAGCGCAAGCTGCGCGTGCTCGCCGAGGCGCGCGTGAAGTGGTTCGCCGCGCGACCGATCCCGCACCTCGAACGCTTGCCGAGCGGACTGCCTGCGCCGCGCTCGGCGTACCCCGGTGCGCCGGACGAAGGCGACCCGATCGAGGAGCCGCAGTCGATCGACAAGCTCGTGCCGAGCGGTGCGCCGCCGATCGCCGCCGCGATCGACTTCGAGCACCTCGGTTTCACCTTCACCTGGTTGGTGGAGACGCTCTACTACCGCCTCGATCAGGCCCAGCGCGTCGTGCTGCGCGCCGCCGAGATCGAAGGCAAGTCACCCCGCCAGATCGCCGAAAGATCGGAGGTGGACGTGTCCGAAGCCACCGCCCGCCTCGACTCCGCCCGCGCCGCGCTCGCGCACTCGATCGAGGACGTCTGCGAGCGCCTCGCCGGCAAGGCCCGCCGCGCCGGCTGCACGCTCTCCGGCAAGCGCCCCGACGAGATCACCGCCGAGGACGTCGCGAAGCACCTCGTCGAATGCGACGCCTGCGTGAAGTCGCTCGACGCGGTGAGCGCGCAACGCGAAGCGCTCGTCGTGCTCGGCAGTCCGCGCGACCCGAAGACGTCGCGTGTCGCCGCGCTCGTCGCCGACGCGCACGGAAAGGGCAAGGAGGCGCTGGCGAACTTCTTGTACGAACTGGCTCGCGCGTGCACAGACCAATCTCCATCATTCCACAGGCGGGCCGAGCAGATACTCAGACCAGAGCCACCACACCAGATCCTCGAAGATGTGGATCAGTTGCGCTCACGCTCAGCCGAGTCCGTCGAGGCGATTGATCCGGCGAGCCAGGAACAGTGGGTTGCGCTCACACGCACCGTAGTCGCCGCCTTGGAAAGAGTCGAAGGCGAGACTGCTCGCGTGTTGCTTCGAAAGGCCTACTGCGAAGTCCTCGACAGTGACTGGGATACCGCGCAGGAGTTGCTCACCAAGGCAGTTGATGTTGCCGAGGGCCCCTTCAAAGACACCTGCCGCCATGCACTCCTCACGGCATTGTCAGAGTCGGGCAGGCACCAAGACGCGATCGACCTTGCTCGCGTGATGCTTTCCCATGGCACGTCCGCCAAAGCCGCGTGGTACGGCATCTGGCGCTCGCTGGCCCTCCTGGGAAGGGTCGACGAATGCGCTCACGCGGCGATTCAGTTTCGTGCCACCGATGCGATTCCATCTGCGCGGGAAGCGTGGGCAACACAGATTCGCGAAGCGGCTGAGGAACTCTCCGCAATCCTGAGGTGCAAGCCGAGCGATATTCATGAAGCTCTCGGACTCGCTGAGCTGGAGGCGGGATCATGAGGCCGCCGAAGCAGCCTCGCATCATCGTCCTGCTGTTGGCTCTGGTTTTCGGCCACCAGGCGGGACTCGCATCCCAGCGTGGACCCTACTCGGCCGGCGGCGGAACACTTCCAGATCCTCCGACCTCGACCCCGCACCCCAGTAGCTACCAGCCCGGCGTCGGCACGCCCCCCACCGGCAAGGTCGTCGGCCCGCTCCCCTCCTTCATCTACTCGACGGTCAGTGACCGCTTCCTGCTCGTGCTGCGCCGGACGGACGGCAGCATCGTCGACGTGGCCCGCGCGCGCTCGCGCCACGAAGCCGTGCTCAGCGGACCCGAGGGCGAGTCGCTGCGGCTCGACGTGATCCCGCTGGACGGCGCGGGCGTCCCGATCCTCGGCATTCCCGTCGAGATCGGCGTGTCGGTCGCGGTGGCGATCGGCGCGCGCTGAGTCACGACACGCGGTCGACCCCCACCCATGCGTTCGACGTGCCGAGGTCGCTCGCGCCGCTGGCCTTGGCGTACAGGAAGAGCTGCAGCTTGTATCCCGTGAGCCACTTGAGCGGGCCCTCGAGCACGGCCACGCCGAGCGGGACCTCGACGCCGGTGGGCAGCGTGACGACGCGCGTCTCGAGCTCGTGCTCGGTGACCTCGGCGAACCACGCGCCGAGCTCGTTCTTCTGACGCGCCATCGCGGCGGGGAAGCCGGCGGCCGGCATCTCCTTGACGTGCGCGGTGAGCGCGGCCCACTGGCTCCAGTCGCCGGAGAGCATGCAACGCACGGGCGCGATGCCGCACACCGCGAGGTAGCGCAGCAGCTCGAGCGTCGAGCGCTGGCCGTCCGACGGACGGTAGTCGAACGCGGCCGCATCGAGCTTGCCGTGCAGGTGCAGGCAGATGTCGCACTCGCGCAGCATGGCGGCGGCGAGCTGGTCCTTGGTGATCACGGGTGTGTCCTCGGGGACGGGAAGGTCCGCGTCTCCGGCGGACGTCGGGGAGTGTACCCATCGCGACCCGCGAGACGCGCCCACGCGATCCATGCACGCTCGATGCATCAACGCTCGGCCGACGCGCGACGTCGTCCGCCACGCCACCCCCGCGCGCGTCTCAGCGGTACGTCGGACGCCCCGCGTCGCGCCACCTCGCGTTCGCCGCGCGCAGCACGTCCGGCTGCAGCTTGAGCACCTTCACGAAGCGGCTCACGGCGATCCGCAGCGCGGACGCGGCCATCAGCGGATCGTCGCCGGCGGCCGCGAGCACGTCGAGCGCCTCGGCCACGAGCGCCGGCGCGTCGGCGTGCCCCTCGCTCACCGCGAGGCGCGCGCCGCCCGTCCGGCGGACGAAGAGCTCCGACGGCTCGAAGCCCTCGAGCTCGACCGGCGTGCGCACCTCGGCCGCCAGCCGGCGCCGCAGCCGCAGCAGCGCCTGCTCGCGGTTGCGCGTGGCCTCGCGGCTCTCGGCCGCCAGCGCCACCACCCCCGTGGGACGGTGCACGAGCCGCATCGCCGTCGAGACCTTGTTCCGGTGCTGTCCCCCGGGACCGCTGGCGCGCGTGGGCGTGGCCGAGACCTCGGCCAGCAGGGCCTCGTCGGACAGGCAGGCGGGATGGACGTGACGCTGCATGAACACCCATCGGCGGCCGCGCACGGCCTCGGATCGGCCCCTGCGGCCCGATCGCCGATGGACAGGCGCGACGTGGTGACGATACCCTATCGACTTGCCGGCCACCGGCTGCTCCACATCCCGCACACTTCCGAGGTTCTCCCATGCGCAACCTGCTCTCGATCGCCGCCGTCGCCCTGCTGCTCGCCGGTTGCGGTTCCCCCGTCCAGGCCGACCAGGCCGCCACCATCGCGACGCCCGAGTGCGCCGCCGAGGGCCACTGCTCGGCCGAGATGAAGGCCAAGTGCGAAGCCGGTGGCGAGTGCACCGCCGAGCAGAAGGCCGAGTGCGCCGAGAAGAAGGCCTGCTGCGCCGAGGGCAAGGCCGACACCTGATCGGTCGTCCCCACGCATCGCGACCGACGCGCGACGCGCGCCGGTCGTCGTCCCGGAGGGGGGGGGCCCCCCCCCGGGGGGCGCCGCCCCGGGGGGGGGGGGGGGGGGGGTGGCCCCCCCCCCCCCACGACTCAACGCGCAACGGCGAGGCGACGCGTCAGAGCGCCGGCCAGCGAGTCAGTCCCCGTTGTAGGCACCGTCCCAGGTCGGGTAGGGATGCTCCTGCAGGAAGCTCGCCGTGGAGACGACGCCCAGCGGCTGGAGGGTGCCATCCTGGTTCCAGTCCACGATGAGTGCCCATTGTTTCTCGTTCAGACTCTTCTGCCATCGAGGCGTGGGCGCCACGCCCACGACGAAGCCCAGCCCCGGGATCACGCTGGTGAACAGGTCGCGTGCGACGTCGAGATCCGGCATCGACGCAGAGGACATCAGGGGGTCGGCGACGCCGTCGCTGTCGTGATCCAGGAAGCACTCGCACTCGACGTCGTACTCCCAGACCTCGGCACAACCGGCAGAAGGCTCCGACGGGCAGTACCTCAGCATGAGCAGCCGGTCATGCTGGCCATACGGACTGCACACCATGGCCCAGACCGGCCAGTCCTCCGGGGTCTCCAGCGCCTCCGAACGGACGATGCGGGGATTCGAGCACACGGTGAGTTCCGCTCCCGCAGCCGGATTGAATGCGGATCCGATGGCGGACGGCGGGACGAACGTCCATTTCTCGATGACGAGCTCGCCCCCGCGCTCTGCCCAGCCCGCGACGTACATGACATCGGTGGTCCCGGCCCGAGGCGTCATCGCCATCGGACGGAAGGAGACGGGAATCTCCTGCGTGATCCACTTCGGCTTCGCGGTGCCGTGCCGGATGCCCCAGTCGATGGAGATCGACGAGCCCTGGCCCGTCGAGTCGTATCGCCCCTGGACCCTGACACGATTCGGCGACGTCCCCATGTCGACCTCGAAACTGGCACACCACCCGATGCCGAAGCTCGCGTGCAGCTCCGACGGCAGCGCCACGACGACATCGACCGGCGGGCTCCAGGACAACACGAGACATGCGACGATCACGAGCCGGAACGCCGCCCACGAATCACCTTCTCGGGAGACGCTCATTGGAGCACGCAATCCCCGGGGCAGGCGTCGGTGAGGCCACACGGAGAAGTCAGGCTGCAACCGGCGGTGGCTTGATATGAGGCGCAGATGGTCGAATTGTCCTCGCACTTCTGGTTCGCCGAGTCGGCAAGGCCCTTCATCGCGTTCTTGGTGTCCTGATCCCAGCCCAGCCCTGTCACTCCGGTACCGTTGTTCGCTTCCTTGCAGAGTTCCTGGGCTTCGTAGGAGTAGGCGAACGCCTGGGTGCAGGGTTCTTCCTTTGCCTCGAGGTTGCTTGCCAACTGCTCGATCTGATCGTAGCAAGCCTGGTCACCATTCTCCTCGAGCTGGCTCTGGAAGTGCTGATGCGCACCTTCATGCATGACGGTCCCCATCGCCTGGGCGTTCCACGTCGCGTCGTCGACCGGCATCTCGCCGTCGAAGTAGTCCTGATTGAGCGCGATCGCCTCCCCGTCGTACGACGCCAGTCCGACGATGGCAGGCGCATTCGGCCCCGTCGGCGAATGGAAGAAGTAGAGCGGCAACTCGTAGTGCTTGCTGCCGGCTCCGCCGCAGTCCACGTTCGTGTGAACGACGGGCTCGTCGTTGGCGCCCGGGTAGATCCCGTCGACCGCCGGATTCACCGCAAATCCACTCGTCGCGGCGAAGAAGTCCTTCAGCGAACTCACCACGGGCGAAACGAGACCTTGCTCGTAGACCGTCGGTGCCGAGTCTCCCCACTCATGGTCTTGAGGCCCCTCGAAGGGCGCTGATGCCGCGTTCGGCGCGACGAGCAGCAGAGAGAGCACGACCACTCCGACAGACGGCGCAAACCTCCTCCGCCTTTCCAGTTCGACGCTCGCCCGACATCCGGTTGGACTGTTGCACATCATGCATCCTCCTCTCATGGGTCACGATCGATTGCCGACAGCACCGGGAGCGCCGACCACGGGGCGTCCGATGCAGGAGAGACGAACGGCGTTCACTGCAGTCCGGCTCGGTGGACGCGCGACCCGCGAGCGAAGCAGCACCCATGATTCGCCGACAGCCGGCTCGTACAGGAGCGGCCCTGCATGCGTGGCATCGCGACCCTCACTTCCCGTGGCAGAGCCTAGGGCAAGCACCCTTCATCGTCCAGGCTCGACGAGGACCTGCGAAGCAGAACCTTGATTCTGCGATTCGCGGCAAGACGGTGCGACGCGCGTCTGAGCAACACCGTCAGACCGAGAGTCACTTCCCGAGCGGCGGAGACACCGGCCACTCTTCGAGCAGCATCACGGGCCGACGAGATCGTCAGCGCCAAGTTCGTAGCGATGACGACGACAACCGTGTGATTCGCCCAGGTACCCTGTGCGCGCGCCGGAGCTACGTGTCCAGCAGCGGCCGACCTCTGGGGCGAACGGGTCGAGGTGTTGTGGGATGTCGATGGACTCTCCCTGGTGTCGGGTCACTCGACTCGGAGGCGAGTCGGATGCCGCGCAACGAGAGCGCCGTCAGCGGAGGACCCGCCCCCCGCCGAACCGACCCACCAGCCGCACCACGAGCACGATCCCCAGGAACAGCACACCCAGCGTCACGACCGACTGCAACCACTCGGTCTCGTCGCCGACGGTCAACTTGAGTTGCGCCAACATCGTGGGCAGTCGCGCCAGGAGACCGGCCACGACGATGAGCAGGATGCCGTGGCCGACGCCGCGCTCGTCGATCTGTCCGGCGATCCACATCAGGATCAGCGAGCCGGTGGTGAGCGTCAGCACGACGAACGCCTGGTAGAAGACGCTGTCGGCGAGCGCTGGGTCGACGACCTCGCCGCCGGCGAATCGACCGAGCGGGACGACCACCAGGACGATCGCCTGGACGATGCCCATCGCGACCGTGCCCCAGCGCGTCCAGCGGCGGACGGCCGCCCGGCCGCGCTCACCCTCGTTCGCGAGGACCGAGAGTCGCGGCACGATCCTCACGAGCAGGCCGACGACGAGCGACGCGCAGAGCCAGGGCAGGACACCCAGCGTGAGCAGGCGGCAGCTCCCGAAGCTGCCGCCGGAGAACGCGTTCATGAGACCGAACGCGAATGCATCGCCGCTCGCGCCCGTCGCCCGCAGCTGTTCGAGGCGCTCGAAGTCCACGCCGGGGACCGGCAAGTGGAACGCGACCCGGTACGCGGCCAGCAACGCGAGCGTGATCAGGATCCTGGTGCGGGTCTCGGCCGCGCAGAACAGCTCGAGGAAGGCATTCATCCGAGATCGGCCGTGACGCGCCATCGGCGGGTCCTCCCAGGGGATGCGGGCTTGCGGCCAAGATACACCCGCATGCGCCAGCCGGCGGCCGGACCGGTCAGGATTCCCTGAGCGCCCCCGGACGGACTCGGGATCGCCGCCCCCGGTGATCTCACCTCGAGCCGCGCCCTCGCCCGCCCGCCGCCCTCACGACGCCAGGACGAAGCTGTTCAGGAACGCGACGATCACACCCATGATCGAGACGCCGGCGATCACGCCCGCGGCCACCGGCACCAGGTAGTCCTCGGCGTTCTTCTTCTTCGTCGAGGTCCACACGGCGGCGATCACGGCGCCGATGAGCATCGAGAGCGGGTACTGGAACGGGAGGATGAGTCCGAGGCCGATGCCCGTCGCCGAGGGCAGCCACTTGCGCGCCTTGGGCAGCGCGAGTTCGAGTCCGACCATGACCGCGCCCAGCGCGAGTCCCCAGAAGATGGCCTTCTGGTGCATCGGGTGCATGTTGTCGAGACCGAGCTGGAAGACCTTGGCCACCGCGGCCCAGGCCTGGGCCGCCGGAGCGGGGAACGCGGGCGCCGTCTCACCCACGCCGTTGAGCACCGTCGCGTCGGGCACGAGCAGGTAGAAGCCCAGCACCGTGGCCGCCGTGCCCGAGAAGATGCCGATGAACTGCGCCACGAACTGCCGGCGCGGGTTGGCTCCGATCAGGTAGCCGCTCTTGAGGTCGTTGAGCAGGTCGGCCGCCGAACCCGCCGAGCTCGCGGTGATGCTCGCGGTCATGAGGTTCGCGGTGGTCGACTGCGGGATGAGCACGCCGTAGGTGAGCTGCATGATCTTGCCCATCGCGCCCACCGGCGTGATGTCCGACTCACCCGTGGCGCGGCAGGCCACCATCGCCAGCAGGAACGTGAGCGCCACGGCGAGGGCACCGTAGTGCAGAGGCACCTCGAAGTTCGCGTGGGCCACCCACATCACGCCGCCGCCGGCGAGCACCGTGCCCCAGGCGAACCACGAGAAGGGCACCTCGGTGCTCTTCACGAGAGCGGAGTCGACGCTCGACGAGTCGCCGCCCAGGCCCTTGAACGCGCGCACGATCGTGCGCCACTGCAGCGCGAAGCTGATCAGGCCGCTTGAGACCATGATCGGCACGCCCAACCAGATGCCGATCTCCTTCCAGGCCTTCCAGGGTTCGGAGGCCGCGCGCACGACCTCGCCCGTGGCCGTCGAGGTCCAGGCCGCGTCGTAGGCCGCGGGGCCGACGGCGTAGGCCAGCGCCAGACCGCCGAGCGTCATGTAGATCGCCACGCGCAGCCCCACGAGCGCGCCGGCGGCGATCATCACGGGGTTGTGATCCATGACCATCGTCCAGTCCGACGGCTTGTTCTGCACCATCACGCCGTTGGCCTCGTGCATGCCGCGCGCACCGATCCAGTCGAAGATCGGGCTGTCGGCCGGCAGCAGCGCGTGGCCCACCGCCGCGCCCTTCTCCTTGAGGATCTGCAGGTCGATCAGGAGCGGACTGATCGCACCGACGAGCGCCGCGACGAGCAGTGCGCGCGCCTTGCGGATGGCCTGCGTCCCCTCGGAGTAGAGCGACTGCAGCGTGACCGCCGCGGCCGTGCCCGACGGGAACTTGAGCCGCTCCTTGTTGATCAGGTTGCGCTTCATCGGGATGGCCATGACCGTCCCGAGCGCGGCGAGGAAGAACGTCCAGGCCACCAGCACGGGCCACGGCAGGTGCTCGCCCTGCGGATTGTCGGACGTGGCCGAGAGCATCAGCAGCGCGGAGATGGCCGAGACCATCGTGCCGCCCGTGGCGTAGCCCGCCGAGCTCGCCGTCGACTGCATGCAGTTCGTCTCGAGGATCGTCATCGGCGTCTTGGCGAGGCCGATCTTGAACAGTCCCGAGTAGATCGCGTACGCGAGGATGCAGGCGGTGATCGCGACGCCGAGCGCCCAGCCGGTCTTCAGCCCGATGTACAGGTTCGTGAAGGCCAGCACGAAGCCGAGACCCGAGCCCACGAAGACCGCGCGCAGCGTGAGCTGCGGCATGTCGTCGCCGCGGTAGACCTCGGCGTACCAGCGCTCCTCGTCGAACTCGAGCACCTGGTCGGGCGGGATGTCGAGCGGCTTGGCGGCTTCGAAGTCTTCGGTGGTCTTCGGTGCGGGTTGGAACAGGGCCATGGCGCCCGTCTCCCTCGTGGACATCCGGGGCGTCCGGCGTCGACGTCGGACGAAGCGGTCACGATACCGCCGCCGACGTCGGTGTCCACAGCCTCGGGCGGGCCGCTCTCGGAGGCGGTGGACGACCCCGGGACGGCCCGTCCCGAGGGGCGTCAGCCGGGATCGACCCGACGACATCTCCGGCGACCCTCCCGGGAGACGGGCGCTCGCCTCACTCCTCGAGGCGCATGCCCAGCTTGAGCGCCACCTGGTACTCGGCCACCTTGCCGTCGACGATGCGGCCGCGCATCTCGCACACCTCGAACCAGTCGAGGTTGCGCAGCGACTTCGCCGCGTGACGCACGCCGCTGTCGACGGCCTTCGCGAACGACTCGCTCGACGTGCCGACGATCTCGATCTTCTTGTACGTGCTCATGTCCGTTTGCTCCGGGGGACCCTCGATTCGTGTCTCCCGTCCAGGATGCGCTTCGCGACGCGCGGCGCAACCGTCGACCAGCCTCCCCCGGGCGCTGCCTGCGTCGCCCCGGGCAACGCGCACGAGATGCACATCGCCGTCATGCGCGCGATCTCCGAGCAGGCGGTATCCTGCCGACCCTCCCGCGGGACGCGCCCTCGATCCGGCGCGCCCCGGGCCCCGGAGCTCCCCCATGTCCACCACCCGGTTCCCGCTCGCGGCGCTCGCGCTCGCGCTGGCCTCCTCGTCCGTCGCGGCCGCCGACGCGATCCCGCGCTACGCGCACGTCGTGATCGTGATCGAGGAGAACCACGCGTCCTCGCAGATCATCGGCTCGTCGTCGGCGCCGTTCATCAACGCGCTCGCGGCCGGCGGGGCGCACATGACGCAGAGCTACGGGGTCACGCACCCGAGCCAGGGCAACTACCTCGAGCTCTTCTCGGGTTCGACCCAGGGCGTGACGAACGACTCGGTCTATCCGCACAGCCAGTTCACCGCGCCGAACCTCGGCGCGAAGCTGCTCGCCGCGGGACTCACCTTCGGCGGCTTCTCCGAGACGATGCCGTCGGTCGGCTACGACGGCGCGAGCTTCGGCAGCGCGCCCGCCACCTACCAGCGCAAGCACAACCCGTGGGTGAACTGGCAGGACGCCACCCTGCCGCTGCCCGCGAACAAGCTGCCGGCCTCGGTGAACATGCCGTACGCGGGCTTCTTCCCCGACGCCGCGCACTACGACGACCTGCCGACGCTGAGCTTCGTGATCCCGAACCAGTTGCACGACATGCACGACGGGACGGTCGCCGAGGGCGACGCGTGGCTGCAGTCGAACCTGTCCGACTACGCCGACTGGTGCCTCACGCACGACAGCCTGCTGATCGTCACCTTCGACGAGGACGATCACTCGGCGGGCAACCACATCGCCACGATCCTCTACGGCGCGTCGATCCTCCCCGGGCAGTACGCGCAGGTCATCGACCACGACGACGTGCTGCGCACGCTCGAGGAGATGTACGCGCTGCCGCACCACGCCGGCACCGTGTCGGCCGCCGCGATCGCGTCGATCTGGGCGCCCTCCCCGTGGACCGACGCGGGCTCCGGACTGGCGGGCGTCTCGGGCGTCCCGTGGCTCGAGGGATCGGGCACGCTCGTCGCGGGGAGCCGTACCCTCGTCGATCTCTCGAACGCCGCGCCGAGCGCGACCGCCGCGCTCTTCCTGGCCTTCGCGAGCACGCCGGTGCCGTTCAAGGGCGGCACGCTGCTTCCGTTCCCGTTCGTCGGCCCGATCGTGCTCACGACGAGTGCCGCCGGAGCGATCCCGCTCGCGTTCACGATGCCCGCGGGCGTGCCGTCCGCCGGCGAGCTGTGGTTCCAGTGGGCCGTGCAGGACGCCGCGGCGATCTGGGGCGTCTCGCTCAGCAACGCGATCGTGGGCGTCACGCCCTAGGCGTTCGTCCCGCGCTCATTCGCGCTCGACGGCCGTGCGCTCGACGCGCCAGGCGGCGTCGCACCACAGCCGGAAGTGCCAGTGGCTGAAGCCCCACGGGTCGGACGACGCGACACCGAGTTCGTACGAGAGCCTGCGCAGCTCGAGGTCCGGCTCGCCGAGTCGGGCGACGACGTCGGCGCGCGACGTGCCGGGTTCGATCGACGCCGCGAGCGCGTCGGCCATGCGCACGCGATCACGGCCGTCCGACCAGGTCGCCGCGTCGAACGGCGCACCACGTTCGGCATCGCGGCACACGCCGTCGAGTTCCGTCGAGGCCACGTCGCCCGGACGACCCAGGAACACCAGGAGGCTGGCCCGATGCGGGAGGCCCGACATGCTCGTGAGGAAGGAGCGGTCGTCGCAGAATCCCTGCGCACCGAGGTCGTAGACCATCGTCCAGAGAGTCATGCGCGGCTCGCCGAGCCGTGCCTGCACGTCGTCGGCGGAGAGGCCGAGGAATTCGCCGCTCGCGACCCACGCGCGCGCCTGCGCGAGACGATCCTCGTCGCGCGAGCATCCCCATGCGGTTGCGAGCGTCGCGAGCACGACGCCGAAGACGACCCCGCGTCGCCTCACGGCGTGACGGCGTGCAACGCGTTGCTCGCGGTCAGTCCCACGGGGCCCGACGGATCGACGACCCACACCTGGTACCAGGTGCTCACGCCGGACGGGACCGCGGGCGGCCACGGGAAGCCGAGCGTGTAGCCGCCGTCGACGCCCACCGGCAGGCCCGCGACGATCAGGTCGGGCGCGGGCACGAGCACGCCACCCTTGAAGGGCAGCGACGCCTGGCTGAGTCCGAGGAAGAGACCCGACGTCGCACCGGGCAGCGCGCCGCTCAAGCTGAGCGTCACGGGATCGTTCGCGAGCAGCGTGCCCGCGCCGTGCAGTTGCGGCGTGGTCGTCGCGCCGGGCAGCACCGCGCCCGCGCTCTGCCACGGCGTGTCCTGCGCGTTCACGTGGATCACGATGACCACGCCGCCCGTCTCGCCGAAGTAGCTCGCATGCTGGGCACCGACGAGGAGGTCGAGCGCACCGTCGTTGTCGACGTCGCCGCCTCCCGCGAGGCCGATGCCGTACTGGTCGGTGCTGCCGGCACCGTCGATGGCGAAGATCTTCTTTGCCAGCATCGGGTCCCAGACCTCGACGTGGCCGGACGAGGTCCCCGGACCCGACTCCTTCTTGGCGCGCAGCACGAGTTCGGACACGCCGTCGCCGGTGACGTCGCCCAGCGCAGCCACGTTGCCGCCCATCTGTCCGTCGGCCACGACACCCGGGTAGACGCCGATCGTCGATCCGTCGACGCCGGAGAACACCAGGGCGCGGCCGGCATCGGGAGCGAGCGAGTCGTCGCCCGGCTCGCCCACGAGCAGATCGGGCACGCCGTCGCCGTCCTGGTCGCCCACGCCGGCCAGCGCGCTGCCCAGCCGGCCGAGATTCCAGGTGCCGTCGCGCATCCAGAGCGTCGCACCGTCGTTGCCGGAGACGACCAGCACGCGTCCCGCGGAGAGCAGGCCGAGGCCCACGTCGTGGCCCGGCGCTCCGACGGCGAGATCGGGTACGCCGTCGCCGTCGACGTCGCCCGCCGCGGCGAGCTCGGTCGCGAACATCGAGTCGGCCTGGCTGCTCAGCACCTCGAAGAGCACGTGGCCGTCGGCGCCGGAGAAGGCCCGCGCCGCGCCGAAGTTCGGGCCGGCCACGTCGTCGGCCGGCGCGCCCACCGCGAAGTCGCCCGCGCCGTCGCCGTCGACGTCGCCGAGGCCCGTGAGCGTCCAGCCGAACTGGTCGTTGTTCGAGACGCCGGTGACCGACACGAGCACGCTGCCGTCGGCGCCCGAGAAGATCGTGGCCCTGCCGGGCTTCAGAGGGTTGGCGGGGAACGGTGCCGATGCCAGCAGGTCGGCGTGTCCGTCGCGGTCGACGTCGCCCACCGCCGACACCGCGTAGCCGAGACGGTCGTTCGCCGCGGTGCCGTCGATGTCGTGCAGCAGCGTGCCGTCGCGCCCCGAGAGGACCGCGATGCGTCCCGCGTTGCCGAGCGGATCGCTCGCGAGGTAGTCGCCCACGAGCAGGTCGTCCCAGCCGTCGGCGTCGACGTCGCCGGCGATCGCCACGGCCGTGCCGAAGCCGCTCGGGAAGCCGGTCTCCGGGAGCACGAACACGTCCGGGAGATCGAAGCCGCCCTCGGGGGTGACGAGCACGACGCGTCCGGCGTCGATGCCGGCAGGTCCGTCGTGCCCCGGTGCGCCGATGAGCAGTTGCACACCGCCCGGACCCTCGACGCGCGCGAGCGCGCTGCCGAAACGCTCTCCCTCCTGCGTGCCCGGGATCTCGCCCAGCAACAGGCCGAGCTGGCCCGAGTAGACGCGCACGCGTCCGGTGCCGTTGCCGTGCAGCGTGCTCGCGAGAGGATCGCCCACGGCCACGTCGTCGAAGCCGTCGCCGTCGACGTCACCCGCCGAGCACGCGCCGGGACCCCGGTCGCCGCCCACTCCCGTGACGCCGTGCGTGCGGATCGTGTGCCCGTCGGCGCCCGAGAGCACGACCACCGCGCTGTTCGAACTCGCCAGCACGTCGTCGAAACCGTCGCCGTCGACGTCGCCCGCGGGCGACAGGCCCTCGACCTGCGCCAGCACGGCGGACGTCCAGACGACGGAGCCCGTGGTGCCCGAAACGAGCACGACGCCGGTGTTGTTGCAGCCGAGGGCGTAGTCGCCGACGCCGTCGTCATCGAGGTCGCTCGTGGCGCACAGAGACCATCCCGGTTGGCCGGGCACCGACGCGAACTTGCCGACGTGCTCGCGCACCACGCTGCCGTCGGCGCCCGAGAGCACGAACACGCGCCCGGCGGGGATCGACCACGTCGGCACGGCTCCCGCGTCGCCCCACGGCTCGCTCACGAGCAGGTCGGGCACGCCGTCGCCCGACAGATCGTCGAGGCCGGCCACGCCGCGTCCGTAGTAGCCGCCGCCGGGGAGCGCGAGACGCTCGCCCGCCGCGAGCACGAGCTCGCTGCCATCGTCGCCCGAGAGCAGGCGCGCGTAGCCCGCGCGGTTGGCCAGCGTCCCGGGCGACTCGTCGAAGCCGTCCTGCGGTGCGCCGGCCAGGACGTCGGCCTTGCCGTCGCCGTTCGTGTCGCCCACGACCGCGACCGCGAATCCCAGGTCGTCGAGGGCCGACACGCCGGCCGCCTCCCAGAGCAGGCTGCCGTCGGCGCCGGAGACGAGCTGCACGGCGCCGGAGTCGAGGGCGCCGCGTTGTGCGTCGGGTGCGCCGAGAACGAGCTCGGGGACGCCGTCGCCATCGACGTCCGGCGCGACGGCGAGCGTGGAGCCGAGCGTGTCGCCCGCCTGCGTCCCGTGCACCTCGAGCTGGGCGCGCGCGCCGGACGCGACGAGCAGCACGACGATCGCGAGCCAGGCGACACGACGCGCGGACGGCGCGATGCGCGGGTGCGTTGCGTGCGGGATCATCGTCCCCCTCCTGTGACGCCGGTCCACAGGTCGACGTTGCCGATGCCGAAGAGCGGCAGGTACGTGCGCCAGACGGTGCCGGCCGCCGCGCGGTCGCCGCTCAGCGCGACCGACTCGCCCAGCGCGTCGCCGCTCGTCGGTTGCGCGGGGAGCAGCTTCGCGCCTTCGCTCCAGACGCCGCCCGTGAGGACGAAGATGCGCGCGGCGCCGGCCTGGGGCGCGGCGTCGTCGTCCTCGGGCAGGCCGACGATCAGCCGCTCGCCCTGCAGATCGAGCGCGCTGCCGACGTGCGCCAGCGTCCGCGGGACGGCTTCGCCCACCCAGGCCTGCTGCGTCCAGCCGGCAGCGTCCTCCCAGACGGCCACCGCGCCCGCGTGACGCTTGCCGCCGACCGTGCGCTGCGGTGCGCCGATCGCGAGGCGCGTGCCGTCGAGCGCGAGGGTGAGTCCGAAGCGGTCACCGGATGCGCCGTCCGGCGCGACGAGCTTGTCGGCCTGCGTCCACACGCTGCCGTCGAACGTGAAGCGGTAGACGGCGCCCGCACCGGGGACGACGCCGTCGGCGATCGGCGCGCCCACGAACACGCCCCCGGTGCCGACGGCGACGCTGCGCCCGAAGCGCTGGTCGGCGCCGCCGTCGTCGGGCTCGAGCAGCGCTTCTTCGGTCCACACGCCGGCCACCTCGCGGTAGACCCACGCGCGTCCCGAGCCTTCGCCGGACGGGTCGGCGTACGGCGCGCCCACCACCGCCAGGTCGCCGAAGAGCGCCACCGCGAGGCCGAAGTGGTCGCCGCCGGCGGCGAGCGCGGGTTGCAGGCGCGCGACGCGCGTCCAGGTGCCGGCGTCGCGTTCGAAGACGTACGCTGCGCCGCGCTGGAAGCCGGGCTGCGTCCAGTTGCCGTCGCTCACGCCGAACGCACCGGCGAGCAGCGTGTCGCCGTCGAGGGCCAACGACGCGCCGAGGTTCGCGCCGTAGAGGTCGGACGGATCGACGTCGAGCTCGGCCTGCAGCTGCCACGCGCCGCCGTCGTGCACGAAGACGTGCACCGAGCCGGTGTCCGTGTCGCCGTCGTTGTCGCTCGGCGCCCCGACCGCGAGCGTCGTGCCCTCGAGCGCGACGGCCTGGCCGAAGAGGTCCTCGTGCACCTCGTCGGGCGTGAGCGTGGTCTCGAAGGTCTGCGCGCGCAGCGGCACGGCGAGCGCGCACACGAGCGCCACGCACGGGAGCGAGGGCGCCACGGCACGCGTCATGGAGGTGGTCGTCATCGAAGCCTCGTCGGGTGCGGGAGGGACGACCGTGGACCCGCCCGACCGCTCCGTCGGGCCGACGCTCCCCGGACTTCCCGGGGGCCATGGTACTCCCGTCCGGCCGCCGCGGGCAGCGCGTCGCCCCCCCGGGGCCCGGGCCGACCCGTCACGGAGGCCCGAACAAGAACGCGCGGGCGGCTGACTCCCAGTCGCCACGGCCGTAGGCGAGCACGAGGGAGTGCCCACGCGGCGTCACGAGGATCTTGGTCGGGAAGCCCGTGACGCCGAACGCGCTCGTGACGTCGTCGTCGCCGAGGACCACCGGGAAGGTGTCGCCGCGCTCGCGCCGGACGCGGTCCACCGTGGCGGCCGTGTCGCGACACGCCACCGTGAGCACGGCGGCACGCCCGTCGGCGCGCTGCGAGCACGCGCGGTGCAGCGCCTCGATCGCGGGGAGTTCCGCGCGACACGGCCCGCACCACGTCCCCCAGAAGTCGAGCAGCACCCAGCGGCCGCGCAGGTCGGACAGCCGCAGCGTCGTGCCGTCCGGCGTCGGGAGTTCGAAGTCGGGCGCGCTCGGGAGACGCGCGTCGAGCAGGTCGAGCAGTGCCTGCTCGACATCGCGTTCGGGCGCGAGCCGGACGAACGCGGCGCGCGCCTGCTCGATGCGAGCCGGCGTGGCGAGGACGAGCTCGAGCCACGCCTGCAGGGCGTCCCGCGGCCGGCCGAGATCCTCCAGCCGGGCGGCGCACTCGGCGCGCGGGTCGAACGCACCGCCGAGGCACACCTGCTCGTACGACAGCGCCGCGGCCGTCACGCCCTGTTCGGCGAGACCGGGCGCCCCGCGCGCGGCGCGCAGGAGCCAGCGCACCTCTTCATCCGGGTCGTCGGCGCAGAACCGCCGCGCGTGGACGAGGCACGCCTGGGCCAGCACGTAGCGCTCCCGCGCGCGTCGCGCGGCGTCGACCGCCACAGACGCGTCGCAGCGCCGCTCGAGGTCGTCGACGAGATCGAGCGAGGCGCGCCGCGCGACGTCGTGCAGCTCGGGATGCGAGGCCGCCTCGTCCACGAGCAGGAGCCGGTAGCGCTCGGAGCGCGCACCGTCCGCCGCCGGACGCGCGAGCGCGGCGCGCAGCGCCCGCGGCGTGTCGTCCGACGCGAGCACGTCGACCCAGGCGAGCAACGAGGAGACGATCTGCCGCGCGGGACCGCCCGCGTCCGCCACGCGTTCGAGCAACGCACGGTGCGCGGCGAGGTCGACATCGGCGCGGGGACGCGGCGCGAAACGCTGCGCGTACGACTCGTGCACCCAGCTCTCGAACGCGGGAGGCGCGACGTCCGCGAGTCGCAGCATGAGCGGCAGCGCGAGCTCGAGGTCGTCGTCGATGCGCACGCGCAGCCGGTTGCCGATCTGGTACGCCTGCTCGAGCGCTTCGTCGGGCACGCCCCGGAAGACGCGCTCCGACTCGGCCGGCTCGTCGAGCCAGTCGAGGACGAGCGACTTCTCGAGCTGGTACGGCCAGTCGCAGGCGTGGGACGCGTCGTGTGCCGTCCACCACGCGTCGAGCCGCGCGCGCGCCTCGACGCTCGATCCGCTCTCGGCGCACGCCTCGTAGAGCGCCCGCATCTCGGCCACCGCGGCGTCGTCGACCGGCCACACGGGCGAGCTCGCCGCGAGGACGAGGACGATCAGGAGAGCCGGCATGGGCGAACCTCGGCGAGTCGGGAGCCGGCGGACGTCCGCCGTGTGCCGTCCCGTACGCGCCGCGCACGCCTCGCGCTGAAGTCCGATCGCCCCGGGGGGAGCGACGTCACTTGCCGAGCATCTGCCAGAGGTTCGGGACCTCGCCGATCGTGAGCCCCGCGTTCACGAGTCCCATCAATCCCTCACCGGCCACGAGTCCCGACGCGAGCACGAAGTCGTACTTCTTGACCGAGTCGGGACTGAGGCGCCGCCACACCAGCCACACGAGCAGGCCGAGGAACATCTGCACCGAGTTGTACGCCGGCACGATGAACGCGATGCCCATCGCGAGGCCGCTCGGCAGCCAGGGCCTGATCGTGGCGATCTTGCGCAGCAGCGGGATCGCGATGCCGACCAGCGTGGCGAGGGTCACCGCCGTCAGCGCGTGGGGAGGCAGGGCGTCGAGGCCCTGCGCGAGCAGCTCGGCCATGGCCTTCCACGCGTTGGCCGCGGGCGCCGTGAGCTTCGTGCCGCCGATCGGGTAGGCCGTCGTGAAGAGGCGGTAGGCCGGGACGACGAGCACCACGCCGGTCAGGATGCCGACGAGCTGCGCCAGGAACTGCTTCCTCGGGGAGGCCCCGAGCAGGTGTCCGGTCTTGAGGTCCTGCATCATGTCGCCGGCCTGGCTGGCGCCGGCGCCGGTGATCGCCGCACACATGAGGTTCGTGCCGGTCGAGCCGGGCGAGACGGCGCCGAAGACGAGCTGCGTGACCTTGCCCATGCCGCCCACGGGGTTGATGTCGGTCTCGCCGGTCGAGCGCACCGCCACGACCGCGAGCACGCTCGAGAGCGCCACCGCGATGAGCGTCATCCACCACGGGATGCCGAAGATGCTCTGGGCGAGGACGCAGGTGAGCGCCGAGCCGGCCGCGAGACCGCCCATCCACCACGAGTTCGGGATCGATTCGGGGTCGGGCTGCCCGCCTTCGGAGAGCGTCGAGCCGAAGCGGAACGCGCGCACGAACGTCTTCCACGAGAGCAGCAGCGCGGTGAGCGACTCGGACACCATGAGCGCCACGCCGGGCCAGAGGATCCAGCCGCGCGCGCCGTCCTTGTAGGACATGACGGCGCCGGGAGCCCAGCCCTGGGCCTGGGCATGCGGGGCCAGCACGCCCCAGGCGACGATCGCGCCGAGCAGCAGCGACCACGCGACGCGCGGACCGATCAGGAAGCCCGCGCCGAAGAGCGACGGGCCGAGCGAGAGCGTGAAGCTCCACGTGGCGAGCCCGGCGAACACCGTCCCGGGGAACCACACGTGCAGCGGAGGGGCCTCGAGTTCGGGGACGAAGTAGAACGCGAGCGTGTAGAGCGCCGCGCCGCCGGTCGCCCAGAACAGGACGCGGGCCTTCTTGAGCGCCGCCTGGCCGCCGTCGTCGTCGCCGTGACCGTGCATCGCGAGCACGGTCTCGCACGTGGCCGTCCCGGTCGGGAACCGCAGCTTCTCGACCACGACCATCTGACGGCGCAGCGGTACCGCGAAGAACACGCCCAGGAACGCCACGGCGAGCGACCAGCCCACGAGGTCGTACCACGGGAAGTCGTAGCCGAGCATCTTCATGGCCGGGATGGCCGCCACGAAGCCGCCCGCCGACGCCATCTGCCCGGCCGCGGAGCCGGCGGTCTGGGTGATGTTCGTCTCGAGCACCGAGAGCTTCTTGCCGGTCGACGCGAAGAGCGCGTAGCCGAGCACGGCGCAGGTGATCGAGGCGCCGAACGTCCAGCCGATCTTGAGGCCGATGTAGACGTTCGTGCAGGCCGCGACGCTGCCCACCAGGCAGCCCACGACGAGCGCGCGCAGCGTGAGCTGGGCCTCGCCCGGCTCGGGGAAGTAGCGCTGCTCGGACGCCGCCTCCTGCTCGGCTTCGGGACCGCCCGCATCGGGCGCTTCGGTCGTCGTGCTCAAGGTGGCCTCCGCGGGGGGTCGGGATCGTTCCGGGAGGTGCTTTCTGGCAACACCGCCGACCCCGGTGCAAGCACGAAAGACGGTGGGCTGCCGGCCGCGGCCGACGCGCGGCTCAGCCGCGCACGACGAAGAGCGCCATCGCGTAGCTCAGCGAGGCCGCGCGCCGGCGTGCGACGAAGCGTTCGACCGTCTCTGCCGGGAACTCGATGCGCAGGATCCGCTCGAGCTCGTCGGCGCTGTCCGCCTGCCAGCCGGCGTCGACGTCGAGACGCTCGGCGCCCTGCGCGCGCCACCACGCGGCGGTCGCCTCGGGATCGAGGTCGGCGTTGCCCCCCACCGCGTCGCGCAGCAGGTCGGCGAAGTCGCCGTGCGTCCACGCGTTGTCGATCGCGACGAAGACGCCGCCCGGCGCGAGCACCCGACGCACCTCGTGCAACCCGCGTTCGGCGCCGGCGCCAAAGAAGTACGCGAAGCGCGCGTGGACCACGTCGAAGCTCGCGTCCTCGCACGGCAGGTGCTCGGCCGAGCCGAGTTCGGCCGACACGTGCGGCAGGTGCGCGACGCGCGCCCGGGCGGCCCCGAGCAGGTCGGGATCGGGCTCGACGCCGAGCACGGAGGACGCGTCGGCGTAGCGCGGCAACCAGAATCCCGTGCCGCAGCCGACGTCGAGCAGGCGCCTGCCGCGCCAGTCGGCGACCTCGCGCAGCGCCACATCGAGCCGGCCGTCGCGCGCGAGTGCCTCGTTCTCGCGCTCGTAGACCTCGGGATGCCGCCGGATGTTCGGCGCGGGACGCCAGTCGGAGGTCATGACGAACCCGCCGGCCCCTCGACGCGACGCCTACAGCTTGTTCGCGAGCAGCCGCACCACGTCGGTGGTCGAGATGATGCCGACCACGCGGGCTCCCTCGGTCACGACCACGCGGTGGATGCCCTCGCCCGCCATCGTGCGGCAGATCTCCTTGAGCGATGCCTCGGGCGCCACGCGGATGACCTTGGGGTTCATCCAGTCGGCGACGCGCTGGTCGCCCAGCACCTCGCGGCTGTAGTCGTCGCGGCCGTACTGCTCGGGCTCGTCCCAGGGGGCGCGCTCGCTCTCGTCGACGTCGGCCAGCTCGTCGTTGCGCTCGGTCACGAGGCGCCCGCGCAGGACGTGCTCCTTGCGCGCGATGTCGTGCAGCGAGAGGACGCCCACGAGGTTGCCGCCGGCGTCGACCACCGGCGCGCCGCTGATGCGCTCGTCCTCGAAGATCTCGATGGCCTCGAGCACCGACGCGTCGACCGCGAGGGTCAGCACCTTCGCCTGCATCATGTCCTTGGCGGTGACGTGGGTCAGGGCGGTCATCGAGGTCTCCTCTTCGGCGGGTGGGCAAACGTCCGTAGAGGATAGGAAGCGGGCCGCACTCCGGTAAAGCGGCGTCCGGGAACGGCGGGCGGCAGGACCAGGGGACCGCACCCGCCGACCTCGATGCGTCGACGATCGCGGGGTCCCGCGCACGTTCCGCGGCCTGCGGCGCGCGTCAGGCCCGCGGCAGGACGATCTCGAAGCGCGCGCCGTGTCCCGGCCGCGAGACGACCTCGATGCTCCCCTGCATGCCCTCGACGAGGCGTTTCGCGATGGCCAGGCCGAGGCCGCTGCCGCCGCCGTCGGCGCGCCGCGCACGGGCCGCGTCGCCGCGGAAGAAGCGCTCGAAGACGCGCGGCAGGTCGTCCGGCGCGAGGCCCGGGCCGGTGTCCGACACGCGCAACCGAACGGCGGACGCGTCGGCCTCGCCGTCGAGCGTGATCGTGCCGTCGCGCGGCGTGTGCGCGGCGGCATTCACGAGCAGGTTGCGCAGCACCTGCTGCAGCCGCTCGGGGTCGGCGCGCAACGCCGGCAACATGTCGACGTCCACGACGAGGCGCGGCAGGTCGTCGCCGCGCAGCGCGCGCAACGCGTCGAGCGCCGCGCCGACCGCCTCGCGCGGGACGACGCTCTCGGGACGGAACGCGAGCTGTCCCGCGTCGGCCAGGGCGAGCTGCTGGAGGTCGTCGACGAGGCGCGCGAGCCGGACCAGCTCGCCGTCCAGCGCGTCCCACGCCTCGTCGGCGGGACGCAGCCCGTCGCGCACCGCGTCGAGCTGGCAGCGCAGCGCGGTGAGCGGCGTGCGCAGCTCGTGGGCCACGTCGGAGACGAGGTCGCGACGCAGCGCCTCGGTGCGCGCGAACGCGTCGGCCATGCCGTCGAACGCGCGTCCCAGCTCGCCGAGTTCGTCGGCGCCCTCGACGCCGGCGCGCGCCGCGAGGTCGCCCGCCGAGAGCCGCGTGGCCGCGTCCGTGATGCGCTCGAGCGGACGCAGCACGCGCCGCGCCAGCAGCAGCAGCGAGACGAGCGCCAGCGCCGCGACCGCGGCCACGAGCGCCAGCACCAGCCCGAACGCGTCGTCCACCGTCTGCTCGTCGTCCGGCGCGGGCGGCCAGCCGGGGACGGACACGCGCCGCGCGCCCGGAGCCGCCGCGGCACCGGACGCGGGGCGCAGCGCCCCGGCGTCGAGCACGAGCACCGTCTCGCGCGTGCCACCGTCGGACGCGTCGCGCAGCCGCAGCTCGAGTCCCCCGTCGCCCGTGGACGTCACGCGCGCCGCGCGCAACACCGCGTCGGACGCGTCCAGCACGTGCTCCGCGTCGTCGAGCAGCAGCCACGCGTCGCCGAAGGACGGCGCGGGCGCCTCGCGCACGCGGTCGATCTCGGTGCGCGCCACGCCCCACGTGAGCAGCCCGGCGAGCAGCGCCGCCACGAGCACCACGAAACCCGCCTGGAGCACGAGCCGCGCGCGCAGGCTCACGGGGCGTCCCCGCGCAGGCGGTAGCCGACGCCGACCACGGTCTCGAGCACGCGCGCACGGCGCGGGTCGTCGTCGAGCTTGCGCCGCAGGTTGAGCACGTGCGTGTCGAGCGTGCGCTCGAGGCCGTCGTAGCCGCGTCCCAGGGCGAGCTCGATCAGGCGCGCGCGGCTGAGCACCCGGTCGGGATGGCGCAGGAACGTCTCGAGCAGCGCGAACTCGGTGGGCGTCAGCACGATCTCGCGTCCGGCGCGGGTGACCGTGTGCGTGCGCGGGTCGAGGCGCAGCGTCCCCGCGGCGAGCAGCTCGTCGTCGGACGCGCGCGCCGCATCGCCCACGCGCCGGCGCAACAGCGCGCGCACGCGCGCCACGACCTCACGTGGACGGAACGGCTTGACGACGTAGTCGTCGGCGCCGGCGTCGAGGCCGCGTACGATCTCGTCCTCGCGGGTGCGGGCGGTGAGCATCAGCACCGGCACGTCGGACGTCTCGCGCAGCCTGCGACAGATCTCGAGCCCGCCCAGCCCCGGCAGCATGAGGTCGAGCAGCACCGCGTCGGGCGGACGCGTGCGCAGCAGGTCGAGCGCCGCGAGTCCGTCGCCGGCCACGTCGACCGCGTGGCCTTCGTGCTCGAGGTAGCGCCGCAGCGCGTCGGCCGTGGACGGGTCGTCCTCGACGACGAGCACGCGCGCCTGCGAAGGGGGCGATGGCGGACGGCTCACGGGGGCTCCGGCGACGAGCCGCGACGTCACCGCGCGAGCGCCTGCAGGATCGCCAGTCCCGTGAGCTCACCCGCCGGCTCGTCGTGGTTCGAGAGGACGACCACGAGGATACCGCCCTGCTCGGCCAGGAGCGCGTTCACGCCCTCGGCCCCGCCGGCCCACTGCGCCCGCCAGCGGGTGCGGTCGACGCGCGTCCCGAGCGCGCCGGGCCACTCGCCGGTGTAGACCCAATGCGTCCAGTCGGGGTCGAGCAGCGCGCCGTCGTGCAGCGCGTGGGCGATGCGCGCGAGGTCGGACGCGGTGCAGTAGCCGCCGCCCGACGGGGTGCCCTCGACGTCGAGCACGAGCGTGTTGCTGCACCACGGACCGTCGCGGCCCTCGCACTTCCAGTACCCGGTGGCCACGCCTTCGTGCACGCGGTCGAGGGCGTACGACCCCGAGTGCTCGGTGTGCGCGGGGACGAGCACGGCCTGCCGCACGAGATCCTCCCAGCGTTCGCCGCTGACGGCCTCGAGCATGGCGCCCAGCACGATGTAGCCGGCGTTGCTGTAGCGCTGCTGCGAGCCAGGCTCGAAGAGCAGCGGATCGCCCGCGAAGAACGGGAAGAAGTCCTCCGGTCGCCGGAAGCGCGCCATCGAGAGCTCGCGCATGTCCCAGAAGCGCAGCTCGGCCAGGCCGCTCGTGTGGTCGGCCAGCATGCGCACCGTGATGCGCGCCGCCGCGTCCCCGTCGGGATAGTCGGGCAGCACCTCGGCGATCGTGGTCTGCGGCGACAGGCGTCCGGCGACGATCTGCTTCGCGAGCGCCACCTGCAGGAACGTCTTGGCGATCGAGCCGATGCGGAACGGCGTGTCGACTCGGTTCGGCACGCGGAAGCTCTTCTCGGCCATGCCGAAGGCCTCCTCGTACACGGGCGAGCCGTCGCGTTCGACGCGCACCACGCCGCTGAACACGTCGCGCGCGGCGAGGTCGGCCAGCCACGCGTGCAGTGCCGGCACGAGGTCGTCGTCCGACGTCGAGGGGTCGACCGGCGGCGCGCCGATGCCGAGTTCGGCGGCGGACGGCAGGCCGCCGTCCTCGACCGCCAGGCCCGCCGAGACGATGCGTCGCGCGGGCTCGGGCTCGAGCTGGATCTCGAGCCGCAGCTCGACGTCGGGCTGCGCGCCCGAGCCGAGCACGAGCACGACCGTGTCGCCGTCGACCTGCTCGTCGAGGATGGCCAGCGCGCCGAAGCGTTCGCGCAGCTCGGCGTAGCGTTCACGCCAGGTCGTGTCGCCCGGGTCGGTCTCGGCGAACGCCTCGGCGCGGAAGCGTCCCCAGGCCTCGACGTCGCCGGCGTTCAGGCCGGCCACGAAGGCCCGGGCGCGCTCGAGTCCGGCGTCGTCGGGCGGCGCCGTCGCGGCGGCGGACGCACCCGACAGAAGACAGGTTCCGAGCAGCACGGCGAGCGCGACGAGACGCGCGATCGAGGCACGCATGGCGAGGACTCCGGGAGGACGGGGGAGGCACGACGCGACGCAGCCTGCCCGAGCCGTGTCGAGATCCCGTCGAGGCGCCGGTCCGACATGCGCACGCCGTGAGTCCGACGCTCCGGCTCAGACCCCCACCGGCTCGAGCTTCACCCGCCGCTGCTCGTCGATCAGCAGCATGCTGCCCTCCGGCACCTCGTCCCAGCCGGGGTCGGACGAGAGCGCCTCGGACGCCACGATGACCGCGCCCAGGCCGTCGTCGGGGCGCACCATCGCGCAGGCCCCCTCGCGGCACTCGTAGCGCATGCCCGTGTGCACGTAGAGGCTGTCGGCCTTGCCCGGCGCGTCGGACGTGAAGCGGCACGCGACCGCGCGCAGTCCGTCGGAGACGGCCACGTTCGCGTAGACGGGACGCGCCGCGTTGTGCTCGGCCTGCAGCGCGATGATCGTCTTCAGCGCGTCGCGCAGGCCGTCGGCCATGAGCGAGAGCGGGTCGCCGGAGCCCATGCGCGCCACGGCGTCGACGAAGAGCGCGAAGAGGTGCTCGCTGTCGGTCGAGCCGCGCACCTCGGCGAAGGCCGCGTCGGAGAGCCGGTCGAGCAGCGGACGCTTCACGCGCAGGAACTCGCGCACGTCGCCGTTGTGCATGAACGCGAAGCGTCCCGAGCGGAAGGGATGGCAGTTCACCTCGCTCACCACCGAGCCCGGCGAGGCCGCGCGCACGTGCGCCAGGATCACGTCGCTCTCGACGACGCGCGCCAGGTCGATCAGGTTCGCGTTGTTCCAGGCCGGCGTCACCGCGCGGAAGGCGGCCGGCTCGGGCTGCAGGTCGCGCGCGTACCAGGCCACCCCGAATCCGTCACCGTTGAGCGGCTCGCGACGCTCGTTGCTGTGCACGCTCTGCCTGATGAGCGAGTGCGCCGGCTCGGTGACGAGCGACGCGACGCGGATCGCCGGGCCGAGGTAGAGCACGAAGCGGCACATGGGACGACCTCCCGGACGCGGTGCTCCGATCGTCCCACCGCGGGAGGCGCTTGGGAACCGTCGGCCTACTCGACGCGGCTGCGCAGCACGTACTCGTTCGGCTCGAGCGCCTCCTCGATGCCGCGCAGCGGCACGCCGATGAGCGTGTCGCCCTTCTGGTGGTCGCGGCGCACGTTCACGGGACGGTCGATCGCGTACTCCGGGTTCTCGGTGTCGGCCACGATCAGGCGCACCTGCAGCGTCGAGCGGTCGACGAAATACCAGCTGCCGTTGCTGTAGGTCCACTTCGTCTCGCGCGACCAGGCCTTCGACGGGATGCGCACGGCGAGCAGCTCGAAGTCGGGTTGCTGGTGCTTCCAGGCGTCGATCGCGACGGCCACGGCGGCGTCGCGGTCGTCGCCTTCGTAGCCGTCGGGGGGCAGCGGGTTCTCGCGGATGATGAGCTCGCGCAGGGAGTCGGCGCGCGTCCTGAGACTGGCCCGCATCGCGTCGACCTCGTGCGCGAGCGTCACGCCGCCCGCCGGGTCGAGCGCGGCGTAGAGGCCCAGCTTCTCGTCGGCCCATCCCATGCACTGCGGGATGCCGCCGGTGAACCACAGCGGCTTCTGGGCCGCCACGGCCTCGTCCGCGTAGCGATCGGCCTCGGCCAGGTGCGCGCGGATCTCTCCCGGCAGCACGGCCTTCTGCGCCTCGGCCACGGCCAGGAAGTCCCGGCGCTGGCTCAGCAACTGCTCGCACGCCGACGCGATGCGCACGCCCTGGTCGGTCTGCTGGGCGACGAGCCGCGCGTACACGTCGAGGATGCGGCGACCCTCCTGCTCGGCCGCGTCGGCCTGGGCGAAGGCCGCGACCGCCTGGGCGCGATCGCTCTGGAAGGTCAGCTCGGGACCGGCGTACATGCGCGACAGTTCGCGCAGGCGCTGCAGGTCGGCGTCGAACTGCGGATACGCGGCCGGATCGACGAGCGCCCGCAGCTTCGCGTCGAGCGGGACGAAGAACTCCTCGGCCGCGTCGAGCGTCGCCTCGGCGTCGGCCAGACGCTGCTGCGCTTCGGCGACTCCCTCGCCGTTCGCCGGGATCTTCGCCAGTCCGTCGCGCACGAAGCCGGCCTTGCGGCGGGCCTCGGCGAGGGTGTCGAGCGCAGCCGCGCTCGTACGGAAGTCGATCGTGAGCGGGTCGTCCACGGGACGCAGCGCGTCGAGCCACGCGCCGAGCGACGTCGTCAGTCCCTCGACCTCGCGCATGGTGAAGAGCGTGTTCTTGAGGTTGTCCGCGTGCGGGTAGCCGAGCTTGACGGTCGCCGGCGCCACGGGTTGCGCCTCGGCCGCGCTCGTTCTCGGCGGGTCGGCGCTCCCCGCCGGCTCCGTCGCGGGGGTCGCGGGCTTGCCGGTCAGGATCGCCGCAAGCCTCTCGTGGAGCGCGGCCGCGGCGGCGTAGCGAGCGTTGGCCTCGGCGGCCCCCGCCGCTCCACCGGCCGTGGCCAACAGCTTGCCCGCAGGCTCGAGGTCGCCGAACGCCTGGTCGAGCCGCAGCTTCGCCAGCTTCGCCGCCGACCCCGCGGGCGGACGGGTGAGGTGTCCGATGCTGCCGTCGACCAGGGCCAGGTTCGCCTCGGCGCGCGTGAGCAGCGCGTTCGCCTGGACGACGTCGGCGGCGGCGTCGCTCGCGGCGCGCGCCGGTGACGGGAGCAGGGTCAGGGCCAGGACGCACAGGAGCGACCCGAGCGAGCGCGACGACGGCTTCATGCGGAGTCCAGGAGCAGGGGGAACCGGCGCGGGGCGCGACCGGACGGAGGTCGCCGCCGTGGCCGGCGTGGTGCGGGTCCGCCCGCACACGGAGCGGGTGGACGTCCCGCTTGCGCGACCGCGCGCCGTGACCCGCCAGGAATTCGCTGTCGGCCCCCGTCCCCGCCCGCTGCGGGGCCTCCCGACGGGACGAGGCGGCCGCCGGCCGCGCGCCCCGGGGGCGCGACCCGGAGCCGGGTCGGCCCGACCGCATCCCCATCCTTCCCCAGGACACAGACCCATGCCCCGCTCCATCCCGCTCCGTCCCCGCAAGCTCGCCTTCGCGGCGACCCTGGCCCTCGCCCTGGGCGGCGCCGCGCCGTCCGCGCTGGCCGACTTCGGCGGCTGGCAGACCGCCGGCTTCATGGACCAGCCCAGCCTCAAGGTCGTGCTCAGCGACCTGCTCGCGTCCGGCACGAACATCCGTGAGATGGCCTCGACCGTGAACGGCGGCTGGATCATCGTCACCGACGGACCCGAGCAGCTCGTGTTCTGGGGCGGCGACGTCCCGAGCAGCTGCCTCACGAAGGTCTACGAGTACATCCAGTCGGGGCGCGAGATCGACTGCATCGCGTTCACGCCGTCCAACGGCTGGATGGTCATCGCCGAGGACCTCGCCTGGCACGCCGGCGCGATCAGCTACGTGAACGAGCTCGAGACCGCCATCCTCGATCGCATCGCGGCGGGCAAGCGCCTGACCGAGCTCGTCTTCGACTCCGACGGCGACGGCTGGACGCTGCTCAGCAACGGCGGCTCGTGGGCCACCTCGTACGGCATGCCCAAGGACCTCTACGCCGCGGTGCTCGAGCGCCACGCCCACGACCGCACGATCCAGCGCATCCAGATGGACGGCGAGGGGAACTGGGTGCTCTTCGCGCAGGACTGGTTCGCGAGCAAGGGCATCGACTCGACCTGCTTCGAGTGGATCAAGAACTTCCAGCGCGCCGAGCACCGGCTCGACAACGTCATGCTCGGACCGGGCGGCGCGTGGGCGCTCTTCAGCCACGCCCAGTTCGCGCCCGACCTGACCGACACCATGCAGTACGTCGAGTACGGCCTGAAGGGCGTCGGCGGCGACGGCAGCCACGTCTCGAACATCTGGCAGCGCATGGCCGACCTCGACGTCGCCGGCGTCTCGATCGGCGTGATCGAGAACGACCGCCTGCGCTGGGCGCGCGGCTACGGCGTGCTCGAGAACGGCACGCAGCGCTGGGTGCGCACCGACAGTCCGTTCGACACGGCCTCGGTGAGCAAGACGGTCGCGACGACGCTGTTCATGAACCTGTGCGACGACCCGGGCGTCAACCTGAACATCGACATGAACCTCAAGCAGGCCGCGCTCGGCGGTCCGGTGATCTTCTGGAACGACCTGCTCTTCTATCTGCTCTACGGAAACCTCTACAAGGGCTACAACCTGCCGTTCACGCAGATCACGCTGCGGCGCCTGCTCTCGCACACCGCAGCGATGGTGCCGCACGGCTCGACGTCGTTCCTGCCCGGTGACGCGACGCCCTCGACGCTCGAGATCCTGTTCGGCGCCAACGGCGACGGCATGGGCGGCATGACCTACGGCGGCTCGAACATGCCGTACTACCAGTCCGACCTCTTCAGCGACGGCGGCTCGTGGCTGCCGGGACAGGTCTACAAGTACTCGGGCGGCGGCTTCATGGTGGCCCAGTCGATGGCCGAGACGGTCACCGACAACAGCTTCCACGTGCTCATGCAGCAGCGCGTGCTCTCGCCGCTCGGCATGACGGACAGCACGTACGTCCAGCCGCTGCCGCCGGGCTTCGCCGACCGCGTCGCGCTGCCGCACGACTCCTCCGGCGTGGTGCTGCCCGCGAACCAGCGTCCGTTCTACCCGTGGGAGGCGGCCGGCGGCCTGTACTCGACGCCGACCGACCTGGCGCAGGTCGTGCTCATGCTCATGAACCAGGGCACGCACCCGCAGACGGGCGTCGAGATCCTCGAGCCGGGCACCACGAACGCGATGATGCTCAAGCAGACGCCGGTCGGTGAGTCGAAGCTCTACGGCCTGGGACTCGCGCTCTCGCAGAGCGTGGTCAACCCCGCCAACCTGGGCTGGTTCGCCCACGACGGCGCCCACGACCAGACCTCGGCCTACATCGCGGGATCTCCCGGACGCGGCCAGGGCATGGTGATCCTGATCAACGGCGGCGGCGACAAGGCGGAGACCCTGCGCAACGAGCTCTACGCCGCCTTCAAGAAGCACGAGGGCTGGAACTGAACCGGGACCGGGCCGCGACGAGTCGCGTCCCGATCTTGGACACGCGCGGGGGTGGCCTCGACGAGGCCGCCCCCGCGCGGCGTTCGTGGCGGCGGCGCCTTCTCCCACATCCGTGCGGCGCTGCCGCATGACGGAGGTTTCATTCCCGCGCCGTGCGGATCGCGTAGCCTCATGTGACGCGTCGCCGGGGGCGTGGCTCCCCCTCGTCCCCCCTGCAGTTCTCCGGTACCGCGACTCCGGCGACGCGCTTGCTCCCCGAATGCACGCGGGCCCGGACTCCCTGTGGGGAATCCGGGCCCGCGAAGTTCGGCGGCGGTCGCCCACCGCGTCACGCGACGACGGTCAGGGAGTCTGACCCGAGATCGCGTTCGAGAGCGCCACGAGCACCGGCGCGCCGGCGTCCTGGATCGCCCACTGCAGGTAGATCGGCACACCGACGGGCGCCGTGTCCGGCCAGACGAAGGCGAGCGGGATCTCGCCGGTGGGCGGCGTCGTCACGATCACCACGAGGTCGGGCGCCGGGACGATCGTGCCGCCCTTGAAGGGCGCATTGATCGCCGACAGTCCGACGAACAGGGCCGCCGTGGCGCTGCCGTTGGCGTTCGTGAGGTCGAGCGAGGTCGGCGCGTCGGGACCGAGCATTCCGGTGCCCACGAGCAGCGGCTCGCCGCCGGCGCCGGCCAGGCCGTTGCCGAGGTCGGTCCAGCCGGTGAACCCGGCGCAGTTGCTCGTGCCGGGGGTCGGCGCGAGCGGCGCGTACGTCGACGTGTCGAGCGCCGTGCCGCCGTCGGGGCAGCGCGAGCACGACTCGGTGACGCCGTTGCCGTTGCCGTTCTCGTCGATCTGCGGCTGGCCGGGCGTGAGCGCCGCGAGCAGTTCGGGATCGTCGGCATCGGACGTGTCGTACACGAGCGCGTCGACGAGCACCGCACCCGCGGGCGGAGCGGCCACGTCGGTGCCGAAGAAGTCGCTGGCCAGCAGCAGGCCGGTCGGATCGAAGTACAGCGCGACCGCGTCCTGACCGTTCTGCACCGCATTCGTCGCCGCGAAGTTGCTCGGCGAGTAGTCGGTGTTCGGGACGGTGAGCGTCGACGGGCCGATCACGAAGAAGCCGTCGGCCGGAACCGCCTGGCCGTCGAGGTCGAAGGTCGAGTACTCGACGTTGGTGCTGCCGTTGTAGAGCACGACGAAGAAGTCGTCGAGCGCGAGGGCACCGCCCGGGCTGTAGAGCTCGATGAACTCGGACGCGTCGGTGCTGGTCTGGTCGGCATCGACCTCGTTGATGAGCAGGACGGCGCCGGCGGAGACGTGCGACGCGCACAGGGCGGCGAGCACGGCGGTCGAAAGGATGGGACGGAGCTTCAAGGAGTGACTCCCAGGTTGCGGATCGATGAGGTGGCGGGCAGACGGACTTCGGGACCCCCGCGTGTCGCGCCATCGTCCCCCACATGGGCATCTGCGTCGATGGGTCTTCGGTGCAGATTCGATGAATCCGGCGCCGGATGTCCGCACCGGCGCGACAGACCGCGGCTCGTGGGCTGCCGAGAACCCGTCGCCCGCGCGCCTCGGAAGCGTCTGGCATGATCTTGCCGGTCGTCTGTCGCGACCCGCGCGCCCTCCTCTCCCACCTTCTCTCGGAGCCTCGCCGTGCCCCCCGACGGAGCCATCCCCGACCCCTCTGCTCGCCCGGCCGCGTCGCGCGACGCCGGAGATCGTCCGCCCTTGCTCACGGCTTCGGCCGAGGTGCTGCCCGCGTGGCTGTCCCGTCCCGGAGCGACGGGCGGCATCGGCGCGCTGCTCGACGAGGCCGCCCGCGCCGCCGAGGATCTCTGTCGCGTGGTCGAGTCGTTCGACCTCGCGCGCTTCGTGCGCGAACGCGAGGCCGCCGATCCGCACACCCGCTCGCCGCGCGCCGTCGCCCGCCACGTCGTGCGCGCCGCCCACGGCTACGCCCACGACATCGCCGCGCGCATGCAGCGCGCCCCCGCCGAGCGCTTCAGCCTGTCCGACGACGCCGTGGCCACGCCGCACGAGTTGCGTCCCGCCCTGCGCGAGGCCTTCGCCGCCACCGAGCACGCCGTCGCCGACCTCTACGACCTCTCGGAGCAGGAGCTGTCCGCGCTCACCTTCAACGTGCGCTGGGGTCCGACCTACGACCCCGACATGCTGCTCGAACACGCGGTCTGCCACCTGCTGCGGCATCGGCGACAGCTCGAGAGGTGGGGCTGAGCGTCGCGGGACGACTCCACGCGAGTGCTCGCGGGCTGGAGATCCGTGTGTGCGGACACTCCGGGTGCTCGGGGGCGACCGCCCCGCTCGAGCAGTCCTCGGCGCCTGCGGCGCCTGCGGAACTCGCGGGGCGATCGCCCCCTGCGCTCCTCCGGTCCGCACGCTCGATGCCGGGCGCGTGAACGACGCGCCGGCATGCCCCGCCGACTCGCAGCGTATCGGCCGCAGCGCCGTCGGCGATTCACGCGCGACGGCGCGCCGTCCAGAGCCGGCACGCAACTCGAAGCCGTCAGCCTTCGCGATCATGCTCACGCACGAGACTCACCCCGGCGGCGCGCACCACCTGCTTCGAAAGAGATGATGACTCGCAAAGCTCTCCGAATCGCCGCGAAGCCGCGCGCCAGCGCGCTGAGCTTCCCCCCGCTCCGGAATGCGCGCCCCGAGGCACATGCCCAGCGCGCTGCAAGTTCCGCAGCCGCCGCAGGCGGCGAGGACTGTCCGAAGCTGCGCGCTGCTGCGTGACGATGGTCAGTGGGCGCGCACACCGCGGCCCGAAACGCCGCGCGTGCGGGGTGGGCGCCGCGTCACGTCGCCACTCTGCTCGTGTCCGCCGAGCAGTTCATCCTTCCATCTCGCGAAGGGAGCGCCGCGCGGGCAGCGGCGGGCGATGTGGGACGGAGGCCAGGTGTTCCCCCACCTGGCCGCAGTCCCACGTCGTCCGCCGCGTCGCGCCCCAGGCCGACCTTGCAGTCCCCTACTTCGGGATCGGGATCGATCTCGGGTCGATGTCGAGGTGGTGCAGGGCGCGCAGGCGCCAGGCGATGCCGGGGACGAACAGGATGCAGCTCGCGGCGATGCCGTAGGGGAGCTTTCCCACGAGCCAGTGCAGGCCCATGGCGAGGCCGGCGGCGAACATGACGCCGAACATGAGCGCCTGCTGACCGCTCTGCCGCGGGGTGAACTCGCGGCTGAACGGGAAGGCCTCCTTCACGGCGAAGCGCGCCGAGGTGACGGCCAACAGGAGCGAGATCTCGACGCCGAAGAGCACGTCGAGCAGCGGCACGTCGCCGGACGCGAGCGCGGCCACGAACATCACGAGCACGATCCACGGCAGCAGGAAGGCGAAGATCACGGCCTTCACGACGCCGGCCACGAACAGGCCGTGCTCGACGAGCGGCGTGGCGGCGAACAGCCACGCGGCGCCGGGCGTGTCGCTGTAGCGCACCTGCATGAGGATGATCACCGCGTACAGGATCGGGATGAACGCGCCCCAGACCATCGGCGACGCGCCGCCGTGCGCCGCGCGCTCGGGGTCGAACGCCGCCCATCCGACCATCACGAACGGGATCACGAGCATCGGGTACACGCGCGAGCGGAAGCCGCGCTCGCGCACCGAGAGCTCGAGGAAGCAGTCGAAGCCCGCACGCTCGGCCCCCGGACGCACGAGCCGCGCGGCGAGCCGCCGGATGCGTCCCGCGGGGCGCGGCGGGCCACCGGCGGGCGGTGCGCGCATCCCGGCCATGCCCGACACGAAGCGATCGCCGGCCAGACGCACGACGGCCAGCAGCAGCAGCGCCGGGACGCCGACGGCCAGCAGCGCGAGCGGCACGGCGAGGCGTTCGCCGTCGCCGGCCACGAGCGAGTACACGCCGCCCATCCACATCGGCGGCACGAGCAGGTGCGTCCAGTCGGTCACCTTCGCCCAGGACGTGAGGGCGGGATTGCGGGCCGAGGTCGTGAAGCCCATGTAGATCACGAAGAAGAGCAGGTTCGACCCGATCTGCGCGCGCAGCAGCACGGCCGCCAGGCGCTCGGAGTCGAGCCGCCGCACGAGCACCAGGAACAGCAGCAGCACCGCGGACACGGCCAGCAGCGCGGTGAGGCACGAGAGCAGCGGCAGGAGCACGGCGAGGCGCCATCCCGCGGGACCCAGCACGGCGACGACCGTCGGCGCGATCGAGAACGCGAGCACGGGCGGCCCGAGGTACAGCGCGAGGTGCACGAGCCGCGCCAGGAAGAGCGTGCGTCCGCTCACGGGACGCGGCGCGACGACGTCGGCCTCGGCCGGGTCGATCAGGATCGTCACGTAGTCGGAGACGAGCAGCATCCCCAGCAGCACGAGCAGCAGTCCCTCCACGAGCGCCACGCCGAGGTGCACGGGGATCTCGGGGACCGCCAGCACCATGCCGGTCAGACCGAAGAAGGCGTACAGCCCGCAGGTGAAGAGCAGTCCCGCGCCCTCGGGCTTGTTGGGCTGCTTGAGACCGCCGGTGCGCATGTCGAGCCGCAGGCGCGTGAGCAGGATCGCCTCGGCGGCGTTGCGGTCGGCACCCATCCAGCCGGCGAGGCGCGCGCCGAGACGTGCCGGTCCGAGCATCAGCCGGAAGCCGAGGTTGTCGCGCACCGGACGGTCGTCGGCCTCGGGGCCGGGCGCGGGCTTCTTGCGTCCGAACATCAGGCGGTCATGCCCAGGGCGTCGGCGATGGCGTCGGCCGCGACCTGCTCGCCGCCGGTGCCCGTGAGCTCGGCGAAGATCGATTCGAGCGAGCCGCCGGCGCGCGCCGCGGCGAGCTCTTCGTAGCTGCCGTCGGCCACGACCCGTCCGCCCGAGAGGATCACGATGCGGTCGCAGACGCGCTCGACCACGTCCATCATGTGCGACGAGTAGAAGACCGTCTTGCCGCGATCGGCCAGCGTGCGGATGAGCGCCTTGACGAGCATCGTCGAGGCCACGTCGAGTCCCGAGAGCGGCTCGTCGAGGAACAGCACCTTCGGGTCGTGAAGCAGCGCCGACGCGAGCAGCACCTTCTGGCGCTGGCCCTTGCTGAGCGCGCCGATGCGCACGCGCATGCGGTGCACGAGACCGAAGGCGTCCATGAGCGCGGTGGCGCGACGCAGGCCGACCTCGTCGGGCAGGCCGTGCAGCCGCGCGACGAGCTGCAGGTGCTCGCCCATCGAGAGCGCGTCGTAGAGCTGCGCGTTCTCGGGGACGTAGCCGATGCGCCGCTTGACCTCGATCGGATCGATGCGCACGTCGACGCCGTCGACCTTGGCCGTCCCCGAGAAGCCGTCGAGCAGACCGGTCAGGATGCGGATCGTCGTGCTCTTGCCCGCGCCGTTCGGGCCGATGTAGCCGACCACCTGCCCGGGACCGACGACGAGGTCGATGCCGTCGAGCACGCGCGTCGTGCCGAAGTCCTTGCGCAGGTCGACGATCTCGAGCGCGGGCACGTCCATGGGCGGTCTCCTCCTCCGGCGGGTCGAGTCGCAGATGCTACCGCGCGGGACGCAGCGAGGCAGCGACGCGAACGTGGCGCGCGGGCCTGCTACCCTCGGCGCCGGGCACCGGACGCGCAGCGGGCCGTCCCCGCCCGTGGAGCGCCGCGATGGATCCCGTCCGATCGACCGCCTCGGAGGCGCACGCCGCCGCGCGTGCCGACCGGCCGTTCGCGCGCGGGCGCCGCGCCTCCGGCGAGCACCGTCCGCGTCGGCGGCTCCTGGCGCGCGTCGCGGCGGCGGGGCTCGGCGCGGCGCTGTGCGTCGTCGCCGCCTGCTCGGGCGGCGGCGGTGGAGGCGGGTCGCCGCATCTCTCGGTGGAGGCCGACGCATCCACGTCGGTGCGCTTCGACGACGCGTACACATGGACGGCCCATCCGAAGCACGCGCACGGCGAGGTCACGTACGCGCTCGTCGCGGCGCCCGTGGGGATGACGGTCTCCCCCGAGGGGCTCGTCTCGTGGTCGCCCACGCAGGACGATCTCGGCACGCACGCCGTGCAGCTCGACGTGAGCGACGCGCGGACGACCGTGAGCGTCGCGTGGACGGTGCGCGTCCACCAGGGCCTGCTGCTGGGCGTGACGTTGAGCCAGCGCGGCCACACGACGCACTCGACCGAGCAGGACTACGTCGATTTCTTCGCGGGACACGCCGACTACGGCGCGGTGATCGGCTTCCACGGACGTTGGCGCGACGACGTGGCCGACGACGGCGAGGTGCCCGAGCTGTTCCAGTTCGCGACGCTCGTCGCGCAGCAGGACGACTTCGCCGCGGCCCTCGGCGTGGGCTGGGCGGACGGCGCCGGCGAGCCCGACCTCGCGAGCGAGTCCGATCCCGACGACGACTCGTGGACGAACGCCGAGACGCGCGCCGAGTTCCAGGCGATGGTCACCGCGCTCGCGGGCCAGGCGCACCCGGCATACCTATTCCTCGGCAACGAGACGAACTCGTACTGGCTCACGCACAGCGACCTCGAATGGGCCGCGTGGATCAGCGAGTACGAGGCCTGCTACGACGCGGTCAAGGCGGTCAGTCCCGAGACGCTCGTGGGCACGAACTTCCAGTTCGAGCACATGGCCGGCTTCGGCGCGAACACCGGCTGGACGGATCCCGAGCACTTCGACCTGCTCGACGACTTCACCACGAGCGGACGCCTCGACGTGCTCTCGTTCACGACGTACCCGTTCCTCGAGTTCGACGACCCGGCCGACATCCCCGACGACGTGTACGCGCCGATCGCCGCGCACTGGAGCGGCAAGCTGCTCTTCACCGAGCTGGCATGGAAGGCCTTCCCGTCGTTCGCGTACCCGGGCAGCCAGGCGCAGCAGACGGCGTTCGTGACGCGCTTCTTCGAGCTCGTGGCCGACCTCGACGTCGAGTACGCCACGTGGATCTTCCTGCACGACTGGGACGGGCAGGCCGCCGAGCCCGTGGTCGCGTGGACGGGCTTCCGCAACAACGACGCGAGCGTGGTGCGTCCGTCCGACGCCGCGTGGCGGGAGGCGGTCGCGCTGCGGCAGCGGTGAGCCGGGCTCGCGCGTCGGAGGCGGGCCGAAGTACGTATGGCGCCGGGCCCGGGGTTCCCACAGCGTGGCCGGATCCTCCCGGAGGTCGCCATGTCGCTCGTGCACGCCGCCGTCCGCCGTCCGTCGTCCCACGCCGCTCTGGTCCTGCTCGCGCTCGCCGCGGGCGCGTCCGGCCAGTCGTTCCCCGCCGATCCGGTGGCCCACTGGGCCTTCGACGAGCTCGCGGGGACGCTCGTGCGCGAACACGTCGCGCAGCTCGACGGCACCGCCCTCGGCGCCTGGGCCGACGACGGCGTGTGTGGCAACGCACGCGCGTTCGACGGCGTCGACGACATGGTCGTGCTGCCGCAGACCGCGCTCGCCGCCATCGGCGCGCTGCCCCAGGGCAGTCTCTCGGTCTGGTTCGAGTTCGAGGAGTTCACCCCGTTCCACAACGTCCAGCCGATCGTCTACATGGGCATCGACGACACCGCGCAGCCCGACGACATGCTCGTGGTCGAGGTCGGGCACCGCACCGGACCGGAGGGCAACCACAAGCTGTACATCACCTGGGTCGTCGACGACGTGCTGCCGCTCTGCTTCGACACGGGCTTCGACCTCGACTTCGGCCGCTGGTACCACTTCGTGGCCGTGGTCGGACCGCAGGGCAACACCGGCTACCTCGACGGCGTCGAGCTGGTCGACCGGCACTACAACTTCGGCGGCCCCGACGACTCGCTCTTCTTCGCCGACATCCCCGACCCGAGCCTGTTCGCGTTCGGCTACGGCAAGACGTCCGATGCCCAGACGCTCGAGTTCCTGAACTTCCACGGACGCGTCGACGAGGTGCGCGTGTACGACCGTCCGCTCTCGGCGGGCGAGGTGGCCGTGTTGCACGAGGTCGAGAGCGCCATCGTGCTGGCCGCCGACGACCTGCAGCTCGAAGCCTCCACGGGCGGCGACGTGAACCTGCTCGTCGACGTCGGACCCGAGCACGCGGGCGAGCAGCGTTTCGTGCTCGCGGGACTCTCCGGATCATCGCCGGGGATCACGTTGCCCGGACCGTGGCAGGTCGTCCTGCCGCTGAACTGGGACGCCTTCACCGACCTGCTCGTGGCGAACCTCGGCGCCGCGCCGTTCGAGGACTTCGTCGACACGCTCGACGCGGACGGCCGCGGCACGGCCACGCTGCACCTGCCGCCGCTGCCGCCCGGCACCGAGGCCACCTTCACCTTCGCCTTCGCGCTCAAGCCCTGGACGCTCGCGTCGAATCCCGTGGAGGTGCGTCTCGTCGACGCGTGAAGCGCGCACGCGGACGGGCGCAACGACGCCGCTCCCAGGCCGGTTCCCCGACGGTTCCACCGTCACGCAACGCCGAGCGATCCCGACCGTCCTCCCGGGCAGTCCGCACCGGGAAGGGCGACGTCGTGCCCAGAGCACCGGGCTTCTACGGCATCACGATCACGATGGTCCATCGAGATCACGCGCCACCACACTTCCACGCGCGCCACGCCGAGCACGAGACTCCGATCGCCATTGCGCCCTCTACGAGCAGACCGCGCGCCGACCGGCGTGCCGGTCACCCGACGGCGCGCCCATGCAGCGCCGCGAGGGCCAGCATGGCCAGCCGCTTGCGGCGTCCGAAGCGCAACACGAACGGAACGCCGGCCACCGCCAGCACGGCGTACGGCAGCGCGAGCCACGGCAGCTCGGACGCGAGCACGCGCACGGTCAGCGCCGAGAACACGAGCACCCACGCCCACGCTCCGGCGAGCCGCGGACGCGCACGCTCGAGCGCCAGGAGCGCGAGCGCTTCCGACCGGCTCCCGCCTTCGACCAGGCGGCGTTCGTCGTAGCCGGGTTCGCTCGCCGCCCACGCCGCCAGGGCGAGCGCGTCGGGCGACGAGCCTTGCTCGGACGAGAATGCGTCGCGCTCTGCGGTCATCGACGTGTCCATGGCGGCGCTCCGGGTCCCCCCCAGTCTAGCGCCCTCCTGCTCGGGATGGCGGCTTCGGCTTCGGCTTCGGCTTCGGCTTCGGCTTCGGCTTCGGCTCCGGCTTCGGCTTCGGCTTCGGCTTCGGCTTCGGCTTCGGCTTCGGCTTCGGAGGAACGAAGTCCCATGGGGCGTCGCGCGCAACACATCCTCGTCACGCGGTCACGCGTCGATCGACGCGCGGCCGGCGGCTACGCTGGACGTCTCGTCGCGCGCATCCCGTCCGACGCGCGCCACGCCCCCGGGAGATCCGCGCCGTGTCCCATCCCCTGACCCTGATCTTCAGCGTCCTGTTCTTCCCGCTCACGCTGCTCGCGAGCTGGGTCGTGATCCACCCGCAGGAACAGAAGGTCGTGCTCTTCTGGGGCAGGCTGCGCGGCGTGATCAAGGAACCCGGCATCGTCTGGGTGAACCTCTGGGGACGCAAGGTCATCACCGTCTCGACCAAGCGCCAGACGCTCGAGCTGCCGCGCACCACGGTGGCCGACGGCAACGGCAACCCGATCCAGATCGCGGGCGTGGTGACGTACGAGTACGTCGCGCCGCTGAAGGTCGCGTTGGAGGTCGAGGACGCACACGACTTCGTCAAGACCCAGGCGATGGCCGTGCTCAAGCAGATCGCGTCCAAGTACCCGTACGAGTCGCCCGACGGACACAGCCTCAAGGCCGAGGCGCAGGCCATCGGACAGGAGATGGTCGCCGCGCTGCAGACCAAGGTCGAACCGGCCGGCACGCGCGTGCTCTCGTACGAACTCTCCGACCTGAGCTACGCGCCCGAGATCGCCCAGGCGATGCTCGTGCGGCAGCAGGCCCAGGCGCTCGTCGACGCGCGCAAGATCGTGGTCGAGGGCGCGGTGCAGATCGTGAACGACTCGGTCTCGCAGCTCTCGACGAGCGGACACGAACTCACGCCGCGCGAGCGCGCCGCCCTCGTGAGCAGCCTGCTCGTGGTGATCTGCGGCGAGAGCCACGTCCAGCCGACGTACTCGATCGCCTCGTCGGGCGGCGGCGACGAGCACGGCCCGCGCATGATCGGGCTGCTCGAGGAGATCCGCGCGAACACGAAGCGTCCCGCGGGGTCGTGACCCGCGCGGGACGCCGCGGCGCGCGAGACGCGGACGCACGCCATCCGTCCGTGTCGGGCTACTGGATGACGATCGTCGAGCGCTTCGTGATCGTCTGACCGTTCGACAGCTCGTAGACCTTCACGACGCGCACCACGTCGCCCGCCTTGGTGTTCGGCATCTGGTCGTGGTACGAGCCGGTCTTCGCGCCCCCGAACGAGTGGCTGCCCGTCGTCGCCGGATCGCCCGTGGTGACGTTCGTGTAGGTCACCGACACCCCGGACACCCCCGAGCTGCTGCTGAAGCTCGTCGTGACCGTCGAGGTGTGCCCGCCGAGCGCAGCCTTCCCCGCGCCGTCCTCCACGCCGACCGAGCTGTCGGAGAAGAGGAGCATCGGATCGATCGGGACGACCTGGGACTGGAGCGGGCGGGACGAGACGAGCAGCAGGGCCAGCGGCAGCATGATGCGCAGGAGTGACGTCATGACGATCTCCGAGTGAGTGACGGAGCGCGCGCCGCGCGATCGCCGCGCGCGGATCGCTGCGCTCCACACCCGGCCGAGCGTGCGCACGTCTGCTCGGCGGACAACCTGAATCACGTTCCGTGCGGACTCGCGAAGCGTAGAATGTCCCTTCCGAACGCTGCGTACGTCGCCCACCCTCCCGGGAACCCCGAGCATGTCCGATCCACACGCCGAACCGCACGACGCGGCGCACGACGCGCCCCAGCACGACGAACCCCACGCGCACGACGACTCGCATCTCCCGGCGATGGCGCACGGGCATCCCGACGACCAGGGCCCAGGCGCCGCCAAGGGCTTCTTTGCCATGCTGGCGGTGTTCGTGGCGGGCACGCTGCTCGTGCGGTCCAGCACGGGAGAGGCGCCGCCCTTCGTGCTCGAACCGCTCCCCGCCCACGAAGCCCGTGACATGGCGCCGCCCGGCAGCGCGCGCGAGGCCGAGAAGGCCGGCATCGCCGCGTACGGCGAGGGCGAGTACGAGGCGGCGATCTCGTCCTTCGAGCTGGCGCTCGAGCGCGGCGGACCGCCCGACATCGACGTCTACCTCGCGTCGGCGCGGCTGCTGCAGCCCGAACACGACGACGACGCGCTGGCGGCTCTCGCGCCGCGCCTGTCCGAGCTGATGCGCACGGGACGCGCCTCGACCGCGGCCGAGGCGCGCTGGACCCTGGCCGCGCTGCAGGACGCGTTCGGCAACCTCGGACGCGAGGTCGAGCTGCTGCACCAGAGCGCATCCGACGCGTCCGACCCGCACGCCGCGGCGGCCGCCGCGCGCCTCGCCGCGCTCGGCATGGCGCCCCACGGCGAACACGGCGAAGACGCCGGCGAACACGGCACGTCGGACGCGAGCGAGGCGGCCCACGGCACGCCCGCGTCCGAGCACGAGCACCCGTGACGCGCAGCGGCGCGCACCTCGGCGCGCTCGCGCGCCTGCCCGTGCTCGCCGGCCTGCTCGCGGGCGCGGGCTGCTCGTCGACGTCCGACCTGCCGCCGGACGTGCAGACCGGCGCCGAGCTCTACGTGAGCCAGAGCTGCGCGCTGTGCCACGGCGCCGACGGACGCAGCGCGTTCTGGCGTCCCGGACCGGACCTCGTGCCGTCGCTGGACGCCTGGACGGTCGACGCTCTGGCCGAGTACCTGGCCGACCCGGCGGCCTGGGCCGCGCGCGATCCGCGCCTCGACGACGACGGCATGCCCGGCTTCCCGCAGCTCTCGGTCGACGAGCGCGAGCGCCTCGCGCGCTTCGTGCTCTCGCTCGGCGACGCGGGCGGAGACGCCTGAGCGCGCACGCGACGTTCGTGCGGCGCCCGCGCGTGTTTATGCTGGACCTCCCCACCCGCGGCACCGCCCATGACCACCGTCCACGATCCGTACACCGCCCCGCTCGCCCCCGAGGAGCGCGAGGCGTTCATGAGGCTGGAGGCACGGCTGCCCGACCTGTGGCGCACGATCCATGCGCGGCCCGACGCGCCGCACACGTCGGTCGTCGTCCCGTCGCTCAGCTTCGACCTGGAGGAGGTCAAGAAGATCGAGGGGGCGCCCTGCTACGAGGAGCGCCAGCTCTTCTCGCTCATGCGCCTGCGGCACCCGAACGCGCGCGTGCTGTACGTGACGAGCATGCCGGTGCATCCCGAGATCGTGGAGTACTACCTGCACCTGCTCGTCGGCGTGCCGGCCAGCCACGCCCGCCGCCGCCTGGGCGAGCTGTGCATGTGGGACCCGACCTCCGAGCCGCTCTCGCGCAAGATCCTGCGCCGGCCGCGCGCGCTGCAGCGCATCAAGCAGTGGATCGGCGATCCGTCGCTGGCCTACCTGTCGTGCTTCAACGCCACGAACCTCGAGGCGCGGCTGGCGATCGCACTCGGCATCCCGCTCAACGCAGCCGACCCGGCGCTGCTCTACTGGGGCACGAAGTCCGGTTCGCGCAAGGCGTTCCAGCGCGCGGGCGTGGCCCATCCCGCGGGCTTCGAGGACCTGCGCACCGAGGACGAGATCGTCGACGCGCTGCTCGAGCTCGTGGCGCGGCGTCCGGAGCTGCGCAGGGCGGTGGTCAAGCTCGACGCGAGCTTCTCGGGCGAGGGCAACGCGATCTTCTCCTACCCGCCCGCGCTGCCCGAGGACGTCGCGGCGCGTCGCGGTGCCGTGCGTGACGCGCTCTTCGCGCTGGAGTTCTCGGCACCGGGCGAGACGACGCCGACCTTCCTCGAGAAGCTCGAGGCGATGGGCGGCATCGTCGAGGAGTTCGTCCCGGGCGACGAGGTGCGCTCGCCGTCGGTGCAGATGCGCGTCACGCCGCTGGGCGAGACGCTCGTCATCTCGACCCACGATCAGGTGCTGGGAGGTTCCACGGGCCAGGTCTACATCGGCTGCCGCTTCCCGGCCGACGCCGAGTACCGCCTGCTCATCCAGGCCGAGGCCGAGAAGGTGGGACGCGTGCTGGCCGACCTCGGCGTGGTCTCGCGTTTCGGCATCGACTTCATCGTCACGCGTCGGGCGGGAGGCCCGTGGCAGGCGCACGCGATCGAGATCAACCTGCGGCTGGGCGGGACGACGCACCCGTTCCTCGCGCTGCAGTTCCTGACCGGCGGCACGCTCGACCCCGCGACGGGATGCTTCCTGACCACGCGCGGCGAGCCGCGCTGCTACTTCGCCACCGACACGCTGCGCGCTCCGAGCTACCGGGGCCTGCTCGCCGAAGACCTCATGGACGTGCTCGTCTCGCGCGGTCTGCAGTTCCGTCCGTCGACCGAGACCGGCACGCTGTTCCACATGATCGGCGCGCTCTCGCAGTTCGGGAAGGTCGGCGTGACCTGCATCGGCGCCACGCGGGCCGAGGCCGACGAGCACTACGCCGCCACCGTGGCGCAGCTCGACCAGGAGACCGGCGCCGTCCAGGGCCGCGGCGGACGGGCCGGCGGTCTCTTCGACCACGGCGTCATGACGATCGAGTAGCCATCGGGACGCCGGCGCGCGGCCCGGCCGCGCGTGTGCTTCGAGCGTTCCGGACGCCTCGAGCTTGGCGCTCCGAGCGTCTACGCGCTCCGCACGCCGCGCGCATAGGATCTACGTGTCGACGCGCACCGTGTATGCGCCGTGAACTTCTTCGTGCGACTTCGTCCCGACGACGCCCCACGCCGCATGGCGCGCGATAGACTCTGCGGCATGAAGACGATCCGCATGCTCATCACGATCTTCCTCGTCGTCCTCGCGGCCGCCGCGGTGGCCGGCTTCACCTGGGCCAACAGCCTCGACAAGCCGCCGCTCGTCGGCGGACGCGTCGTGCTGCTGCTCGGCGGCATCGCGTGCCTCGGCGCGATCGCGGTGCTGTGGAGCCGCTCGCCCGAGAACGCGCGCTGACCCCGACGTCGTCGGCGTCGACGTGAGCGGCGACGTGATGCCCCGTGAGGCGCGCGCAGCGATGCGCGCGGCCTCCTGATTCGGTCGACGAAGGCGAAGTCGGTCAAGGGTGCTCCGTAGACCCGGCGCGAACCCTCGCGGTCGAGGTCCGTGATCGCGAGCCTCGGATCGCACCGCGCGCCGCCCCGCAAGGCTCGACGACACGGTCCACGAAGATGGCCGCAGGAACTCCGCCGAGGTGCTCGGCGACCGCGCGATTCAGGCCTTCGGATCGACGTCGACGCCCGCCTGGAAGGCCAGCCAGAGGTTCCGCGTGTGAACTTCGAGCGGGTCGACGGTCAGGTCGTAGCCGTCCAGCAGATCGTGGATCCGGTCGTCGTCGAGGCCCGGCGAGATGGACGGACCGTATTCCGAGAACGACCGGACGCGGTCCGGATCGGACGGCGGAGAGCAGCTTCCCGAGGGCTCGCCGAACGAGTGCCGGTACAGGATCTGCACCTCGAGCAGGCTCGGCATGAGGGCACGCCATGCACACGCGTGCCGGTCGAGCGCCTCCGACTCGGGGCTCGCGCCCGGCAACGACGAGGACGCCGCCAGATCGATCACGAGCCAGCCGAACTCGGCGAACAGGAAGGCGTACGCGCTGTCCGGACGCGCGGGCCATCGCCCGTCGACGCAGCGACAGGAGCCGAGCCGTCCCGCGGCGAACATCCGGAAGGCGTCCCGCAGCCCGGCGAGATCGAGGGTCCCGTCGGGGAGGCCGTAGTGCCGCCGCATGACGCCGAGCTGGATGCGCGAGAGGCGGAGGACGTCGGCCACGCGCGCCGTGGGCAGTTCGGCGGCCGCGGTCACCCCCTGCGTCTCGCTGCGGACGGTCCATCGCCTCGCGATCCGGCGCTCGAGCACACCCTGCATCTCGAGCACGAGCACCCGACGCGATCCGCGCGGCTGGGTGGCCTCGTCGTAGTCGAGGAAGAAGGCCTCCATCCGCGCCTGGGCGTCCTGCGCGAGGGCGTCCCGTCCTCCGTCGAAGAGGAACGAATCCGCGTCGTCCCGCACCCTCGCGACGTGGGCACGGCGCCGAGAGGGCCCGGAGTCGACGTCGGACCGAGCCGACTCGAACAGGCGTTCCGCCGCGAGTCGATCGGTGGTGCGTTCGAGGCTCCGCAGCGAGACGGGCTCGCCGAGACGTTCGACGTCGAGCCCCAGGCGGCCTCTTCTGTCGGACACGCGCAGAGCCACGACTCTCCCGTCCCACCGGACGAGTTCGGCGCCCTCGCTCGTCATCCCGAGGAGCTCCGTGCGCGTCGGGTTCAACACGACGACGATCAGGTCACCCGGCGACACGTCCGGCACCCGCAGCTCGAGTCGATCGATCACGGCACGAACGCTCATTGACGAGGACACAGCTCGGCGACATCGACCTCGAACGACACGAGTCCTCTCCACGGGGTCTCGTCCAGCACGAACGTGAGAGCGAGTGGAGGAACCGAGAGCTCGGACGCCGCGTAGCCCAGCGCGAAGGCGCCGCCGTGGCAGTTGCGACCGCACGGCACCCAGTCTCCTTCGACACCGCCCACGAGATGGTGTCCCGAATCCGAGACGCCGCTCCTCGGCATCGGGAGCATCATCGCCCTGATCCGCTTCTCGTGCTTCCGCACGCACTCGGCCACGACCCCGCACGCCAGCGCCATGCACTCGTCGAGGCCGCAGCAGTCCCCGACGAGCAGGTTGTGCCATCCCTCCGCCTCGGACGCCGGCAGGATCGCGTTGCGCAGGTCGATCCAGCCCGTACGGATGTCGTCCTTCTTCTTCGCCGAGAGTGCGTCGAACGCCGGCTGGTCTGCAGCGAAGGGCTTGACCTCACGCAGGAAGATGCTGATCGCGTACTTGGACACGAGTCATGGCTCCAGGGACATGGGGAAGAGGTCCCGCACGCAGCGGAACCCGATGGTGAAGAAGCGCGAGTCCGGTCCGGTCGCGGTGACGGTCGCGTCCCAGTCCTGCGCGGCGTTGGCCCAGTGCGCGCCCTTCCAGGTCACCGCGCCTTCCGAGCCCAGGGCCGCCTCGAAGGTGAACTCCGCGACGTTGCTCATGAGATGCCGGACGCCCGCGGGGTTGGCGAGCTCGGGCGCCGAACCGACGGGCACGACCGTCGCCAGGTACGCGTCGCGCCAGGCCGACTGCGAACGCGGGAGGGGCGCGTCCCACGACGGGAGGGCGACCGGCGCGCGGCCCTCGCCCCACGGACGCAGCCGCCCGTCGCCGGAGCGCGCCGCGGCCTCCCATTCGTCGAGGGTCGGCAGCCGCTTGCCGACCCACCGTGCGTAGTCTTCCGCCTCGTCGCGCCCGATGCCGACCACCGGCAGGTCGTCGAGGCGCGTGTCGTAGGGATCCGTCCAACCGAGCGGCGGCTCGGCGGAGGTCGCCACGACGAAGGCGCGGAACTCGCCGTTGCTGACCTCGGTCGCATCGATCAGGAAGGCGCCCAGCGCGACCAGCCGGGCCTCGTCGTAGTGACAGGTGGACGACTCGACGCCGAGTCGATGCGTGCCCGCGGGGACGAGCACCATGCCGGAGTCGTTCCCCGAGTCGTCCGGCTCTCGCATGAGCAGGTGGATGCGCGTCTCGGCGACCTCGGGCAGGATGTGCACGGACGACTCCGCGAAGCGTCCGTCGTCGTCGACGGCGACGATCCGGTACAGGCCCGGCTCGAGCCGCACCGTCGAACCCGCCGCCCCGAGGTCCAGCACGCTCGCCCCGTCGGGCGAGAGCGGGAAGCCGCGCGCCTTCACGCGCGCGCCGGACGAGTCGCACGTGACCACGAGCGCGCGGAGTCGGCCGCGCCGCGCGGCGATCGCGTCGAAGACGACGACCGCCGCGATCGTCGCCAGCAGGACGCAGAGCACCGACAGCGCCCACGCCGGACGGGCCTTCACGCGACGCGCGAGCCGACGCAGCCGTGCCGGGGGCCTGGCGAGGATCGGCTGGCCCGCCAGGAAGCTCCACAGGTCGGCCGCCAGGTGACCGGCCGTCTGGTATCGCTGGAGCACGTCCTTCTCGAGAGCCTTGTGACAGATCGTCTCGAGGTCCCTGGGGATGCCCCGGGCGACCAGCCCCAGTCGACGGGGCTCGAGATAGACGATGGCGAACAGCACCTCGCCGACCGTCGCTCCGTCGAAGGGCGGGCCCAGCGCGAACATCTCGAACAACACGATGCCCAGCGAGAAGACGTCGCTCCTGCCGTCGATCCGGGCGCGGGCGGCGAGCGCCTGCTCCGGGCTCATGTAGCGACACGTTCCGGCGACGTCGCCGGTGCGCGTGATCGCGGTGGCGTCCATGCGACGCGCGACACCGAAGTCCGTCAGCCGCGGGGCGCCGTCCGCTCCGATCAGCACGTTCGACGGCTTCACGTCCCGGTGCACGACCTCGTGCCGGTGCGCGTGCTCGAGCGCCCCGGCGACCACCGCGACGATCTCGGCCATCTCCCGTACACGGGATCCCTCGGTCGGGTCGACAGCGGCTGCGCGATCGCGCGCGAGGCGCTGCGCGAGCGTCTCGCCGTCGACGAACTCCATCGCGATGTATTGGCGGCCGTCGGCCTCGCCCACGCTGTACACCGGGACGATGGCGGGATCGTTGAGGCGAGCGAGCATGCGCGCCTCGTTCTGGAAGCGCAGCAGCGACGCCGCGTCGTGCTCCAGTCCGGGCGAGAGCGTCTTGAGCGCGAGGAAGCGGTCGAGGCTCGGGTCGCGAGCGAGGTAGACGACCCCCATGCCGCCCCGACCCAGGACGCGCACGATCTCGAAGTCCCCGATCCTGCGAGGCTCGACGTCTCGCACGTCCGTCGTGCGGGCGGACCTCGCGAAGTCGAGGTGCTCGAGATGCACGCCCTTCTCGAACGCCTCGACGAGTCGAGCGACCCGCTCGCGCAGTTCGGGGCTCGCGTCGCGGGCGTCGAGCCACGCCTCGCGGTCCCTGGGATCGATCTCCAGGAGGCGCTCGAAGAGTCGTTTGGCTTGCTCCTCGAGGGACATGTCCGAGAGCCGCGAAATCAGGTGGGAGCGGATCGCGGATCTTCGTGCGATCCGGGGCCGGGCCGTCCGGGGTCGAGGCGGTCCTGGAGGAACGCGCGGGCGTACGACCATTCGCGCCGCACCCGGATCGCCGGCACCCCGAGCACGCTGGCGCACTCCTCGTGGTTCAGACCCGCGAAGAAGCGCAGCTCGACGACCTGGGCCGCGAAGGGTTGCGCCTCGCGCAGCGCCGCGATCGCCTCGCTCAGGGAGAGCAGATCCTCGGCCGCCAGGCCGGGGGCGAACCCTCCCTCGCCGTCGAGCTGGACCTGTCGCATGCCGCCCCCACGCTTGACGGCCCCGTGCCGCCGGGCCTGCTCGACGAGCACGTCGTGCATGGCGCGCGCGGCCAGTGCGAAGAAGTGGCGCCGCCCGCGCCAGTCGAGCCCCCTCCGACCCACGACGCGCAGGTACGACTCGTGGACGAGTGCGGTGGACTGCAGCGCGTCGTGCGGCGGCACGTTCCGCATGCGACGGCTCGCCATCGCCCGCAGGTCGTCGTAGACGAGTCGGAACAGCTCGTCCTCCGCACCCCGGTCGCCGCCACGTGCCCGCTGCAGCAGGAACGTGAAGTCCCCCGGCGCCCCCCCGTCCATCGCGCACGCTCCTCTCACCACACCGGCGGAGCAGATCCTAGCGCATCCTGCGGCTCTCGGATCGGGACGGCTGTGATCCGTCCGAACTCCACGGAGGCAGAATCGTGTTCCGTAATGCACTCATCGTCTCGACCCCATCGCGTCCTTGCTCGCCGACTCGGGGGGCGCACCCGCGGACGGACTGCGGTCGACGCCACCCGCCGTGCTGCCGCTCGCCGAGAAGCCGGCCGACTACGAACTCGTGTACCAGACCGAGTACGAGCAGAAGCCCGCCGCTCTGACCGCCCTCGACGAGCACAGCAAGGTGGGATTCACCCGGCGTCCCGTCGGTTCGTCGTCGGGCTCCGACCCGAAGAAGACCGTCAAGGTGTCGGGCAGCGTGGTCCTGCCTCGAGCACCGCTCCCGTCCACGACGCCTCGGCGCGTCCTCCGGACGAGGCGCAGACGCACTCGGCCTCCGCGCTCAGCCCTCGTCGCGGGCGAGCGGCATGCCGCAGTCCGGACACGCGCCGGACGCGACGAAGGAGAGTCCGTCGCAGGCCGCGCCGCAAGGCGGACAGCGCCACGCCCGCGCTTCGGAGCCGCGACCCTCGAGCCGCGCGATGCGCGCCCGTGCCGCGTCGCGGATGCGTCCGGCGCGCACGGGCTGCAGGGCCGTGTCGCCCGGCAGCGCGAGCAACGTGCGACGCGCGAGGTCGAGCGCGCGCCCGGTCTCGCCCAGACGCTCGCAGCACTCCGCCAGGCTGTCGAGCGGGTTGGCCGAGGCGGGGAAGGCCCGCACCTGGAACTCGAAGACGTCCCGGGCCTCGACGACGCGGTCGCCGAGCAGGAGCGCGTAGCCTCCGAGGTTGAGCAGGCGCTCGGTCTCGCGACGCGAATCGTCGTCGAGCGCCGCGAGGCGCGCGTCGAAGTCGTCGAACACCGCGCCGACGTCGGCGTCGCGCAGCGCGAGCAGCAGCTCGCCGGCCAGTCCCAGGTCGACGGCGTCGCCGGGACGCGCGTCCTCGCGCGCGATCTCGTCGGGGCGCCAGTCGTATTCCATGTAGGCCACCGCGTCGCGCGCCGCCTGCTCGCCGAACAGCCGGCGCGTCACCGCGAGCGCGCCGTCGATGCCGGCCGAGATGCCGGCCGTCGTGACCACCGATCCGTGGTCGACGTAGCGCCGGTTGCGCAGCACGGTGATGGTCGGGTCGACGAGCGCGAGGGACTCGAAGGCCGAGTGGTGCGTGGTCGCCTCGAGTCCCGCGAGCAGGCCGGCGCGGGCCAGGACGAGCGCGCCGTTGCAGACCGACATGACCACGCCGCCACGCTCCACGCACGCGTGCAGCCACGCGACCAGCTCGGGTCCGGGAGTGGGCACGCCGCCGCCCGGCACCACGATGATCTCGGGCGCGGGACACGTCACCGGCGTGAACTCGGGGACGATCTCCACGAACCCCATGCTCGAGAGCGCACCGGGACGCTCGGACACGGTCACGACGCGCGTGCGCGGCAGCGACGAGAAGACCTCGCCCGGCCCGGCGAAGTCGAGCAGTTCCACGCCGTCGTAGAGCAGGATGGCCACGGTCGTCGCGCCCGACGACACGGCCGCGGACTCGCCGGCCGGACCGCCCGGGTCCTGGGCCAGGACGCGCGACGCGAGCACGACGACGAGCAGCGCGATCCGCGAGAGCCCCGGGTGCCGCGCGCGTCGCGCAGCGCGCGACCCGCGCGCAGGGTCGAGGGACCGGAACGTCCGTACGCGACGCGACTCCATGGCAGATCCTCCCGCGAGCGACCGACGTCAACGCACGCAGCGTGCGTGCGGACGTCCGTCGTGAGGCCCGCCATGCTGCCCGAGCGGCGCGTGGCCGGCGGGCTCAATGCCGCGCAGGGTGCGATCCTCCGCGCACCGCGCGCGCGCCGCGGGCGCATGCATGCGCTCCGTCGCACGGGTCGCGCGCGACGCCGGAGCGAGCGCGTGAGGCGATCGCCGTCGCGTTCGCGGATGGCCTCGGTGGACGCGACGCGTCGTCCGTCCACGCCGCTCCGGGAGATGACCATGACGCCCCACGATCCTTCGCTCCGTCCTCGTTCCTCGTCACACCGCACGCCCCCGCCGCCGAGCCCCGGACGCCGGCGCGCCGTGCCCGCGCGCTGGTCCGCGGCACTGCTGACCGGCGCTCTCGCGCTGCTGTGCCTGGCCGACGCCACGCCGGCGCAGACGGCAGCCCGCACGCCGGGCGCCGGACACACGCCCGCCGACGGGTACTCCGTCTCCGGCACGGAGACCGGACTCGGCCCCGTCCCGCTCGTGCACTGGCTGCGCGAGGGCGCCGACTTCACCGCCGCGGGCATGAGCACGCGCGCCACCGTGACGCACATGGGGCAGCCGGGACAGACCGAGCCGTTCGCGCTCTTCGTGCCGCCCATCCCGCCGGGCAGCAACCTGCTCGAGATCCTCGTCTGCTGGAACTGGTTGATCGACGGACCCACGCCGTTCACCGACACGATCGAGATCAACGGTCAGCCCATCGTCGGCGACCGCTGCGGCACGGGCCTGCCCGACCTGTGCTGGCTCAAGAGCGGCGGCGTGTCGTACCTCGCGCGGCTGCAGAACGCCAAGATCGTGCACGGCGGCGTGAACATCGTCGCCAAGGCGACCGACAAGCCGCTCGGCTTCGACCCGCTGGCGTACGGCGAGGGCATCTCGATCGTGTGCGTCTACGAGATCCCCGGGCACCCGCTGCGCCTGGTCGACGGATGGTGCGGCTACACGTCCACGGAATCCGACCCGGCGCGCACGCTCACGGCGCGCGCGCAGCTCGACTTCACGCTTCCGTACGCCGGCGGCAACTTCCACTTCCTGTGCAACGCCCTCGACGGACAGCAGGACACGCCCGTGCAGCCGATCTTCGGCGACGAGTTCTTCGTCAACGGCATCTCGGTCGGCGGCACCTTCGGGGGCACCGGCGCACCGGCCGACGCATGGCAGGGATTCCTCGGACCGAACGGCGTCTCCGATCTCTACGACCACGCCGAGGACGACCCCGCGGCGCTCGGGCTCGTGGGCCCGGGCGACACGACGATGCGCTTCGAGTCCCGGCGCCAGGCCGCGGGCGACTGCGTGGGACACTCGCTCGCGCTCGTCTCGTTCGAGCCGACGCTGCCGTCCGCGTGGTCGACCTGGAACGCGGGGCTCCCGTGCTCGAACGGCGTCACGCCGTCGCTCACCGGCAGCGGACCGCTCGTCCCCGGCACGCCCTTCACGCTCGCGCTCTCGGGCGGCCCGCCGCTCGCCCCCGCGTACCTCGTGATCGGACTCTCGTCGCTGCGCGCACCGTTCAAGGGCGGCATCCTCGGACCGAGCCCCGACCTGATCACGCCGCTGGCGCTGGATCCGTCCGGCTCGCTGGCCTTCTCGCTCGTCTGGCCGGCGCTGCCCGCGGGCACCATGCTCTGGTGGCAGTACTGGATCGCCGACCCCGGCAACCCGCTCGGCTTCTGCGCCAGCGAGACGCTCAAGTCGACTTCGAACTGAGGACGCCGAGGCGCGAACTCGCGACGCGGCGCGCGGATCGTCCGCGCGTCGCGTCGCGCGTCATACCGCCTCGCCCGCCGCGTGCGCCGAGGCCCAGGCCCACTGGAAGTTGAAGCCTCCCAGCCAGCCGGTCACGTCGACGACCTCGCCCACGAAGTGCAGGCCGGGCACCGCCTTCGCCTCGAGCGTGCGCGACGAGAGCGCGTGCGTGTCGACGCCGCCGAGCGTGACCTCGGCCTTGTCCCAGCCGGCGTCGCCGGCGGGCGCGAAGGGGAACGCGGCCACGCGCGCGGCGAGCGCGTCGAGGTCTCTGCGCGCGACCTGCGCGAGGGGACGCTCGGACGCGGCGAGTCCGTCGAGCAGCGCGTCGACGAGGCGCTTCGGCAGGCGTTCGGCGAACAGGCGGCGCGCCGAGCGCACCTCGCCGGACGCCTTGGCGTCGTCGAGCAGCGCGCGCGCGTCGACGTCCGGCAGCCAGTCGACGGAGATCGTCGCACCGGGCGTCCAGTGGTTGCTGATCTGCAGGATCGCCGGACCGGAGAGGCCGCCGTGGGTGAAGAGCACCGCCTCGACGAAGCGCGCCTTGCCGAGCGCGACGCGCGCGGGCACGGCGATGCCCGCCAGCGCGCCGAAGCGCGCGCGATCGGCCGCGCTCCACTGCAACGGCACGAGCCCGGGACGGATCGGCGTCACCGCGAGCCCGAAGCGCCGCGCGAGCGCGTGCCCCACGTCGGACGTCCCGAGCCGCGGCCAGCTCAGTCCGCCGGTGGCCACCACGAGCGAGCGCGCGAGGATCGCGCCGGTCGCCGCGCGCACGCGGAAACGCGGCGTGGACTCGTCCGACGCGCGCGCGGCGTCGACGAGCGGCGC
>JACKHP010000030.1 GCA_020638905.1 Planctomycetota bacterium
CAAGGTGCCCACGCTGCGCAACGTCGACAAGCGTCCCGGGCCCGGCTTCGTCAAGGCGTACATGCACGACGGAGCGTTCAAGAGCCTGGAAGAGGTCGTGCACTTCTACAACACGCGCAACCTCACCACGGTCGAGGGCGAGCTGATCGACTTCACGCGCGACGACCCGTACGAGGGGTTGCAGGGACGGCCGCTCTGGCCGCCGCCGGAAGTCATCTCACCCACGTCGCTGATCAATCCCGCCGGCGTCCCCGGCGCCGAAGGCGGCGAGGTCGGCAACCTTCAGCTCACCGCCGACGAGGAGGCGCACATCGTGGCCTTCCTGCGCACGCTCAGCGACGGCTGGTTCGTCAAGCTGCCCGACGACTGACGCGACGACGGGCGTGCCCCGAGCGCGCGCACCCCGTCCCTACGGCAACCACTCGGCCGTGATCGCGTTCGTGATCCACCAGCCCTGGGGCCCGGCGGGGTTCTTCATGACCGCCTGCATGTGCAGGTCGGCCGGGCCGCCGCCGCCGGGCACGTTCGCGACCGTCACGCGACCGTTCGCGTCGGTGAGCAGCGGGACGATGATCGCGGCCGCCGGGTCGGGCACGAGGGTGCCGCCCTTGAACGGCAGCAGCGCGTCGACGAGCGACAGGAGAAGGTAGACCGGCGTGCTGGACGGCGCGCCCGAGACGGCGACGTCGGCGAGTCCGCCGGTGGAGAGCTCGGTGCCGTACATCGCGAGCCACGCGTTGCCGGTCTGGTAGGAGTCGGTGATCGAGTAGTCGGGCTGGTAGACCGTGAAGCTGATGCCCCACACGAAGCCCTTGTCGACCGCGCCGATGTCGCAGGTCGGCATGCCGAAGAGCGCGTCGACCCAGCCGTCGGTGGACGTGTCGAGGCCGGCGGCGAGCGTCGTGCCGAAGCCCCAGTCGACGGCCGAGCCGAAGACGTCGGTCGAGTGCAGCACGTCGCCGTACTGCGTCCAGTCCTTGCCCGAGAGCACCTGCAGGTAGCCGCCGACGCCGGTGCCGAGGGACGGCGCGCCGACGAGCAGGTCGACGTGCCCGTCCTTGTTCACGTCGCCGGCGGACGAGACCGCGCTGCCGAACGCGTCGGCGGACGTCTCCTGCAGTCCGAGCAGCGTCGCGATCGTCGCGCCGGTCTTGCCCTCGTGCACCGTGACGCGTCCGCGCTGCGACGACCATCCGGGACGTCCCACGACGCACTCGTTCTTGCCGTCGAGGTCGCTGTCGCCGAGCGGAGCGATCGCCGAACCGCAGGCCTCGTTGCCGCCGCTGCCGTCGATGCCGAACAGGAGCGCCTTCGTGGCGCCCGAGTACACGAGGCACGTGCCGGCGTTCACGATCGAGAGCGGCGAGCCGATCTCCTTGCCCGGCTCGCCGATCGCGAAGTCGGGCACGCCGTCGCCGGACACGTCGGACACCCCGGCCAGCGCCGCCCCGAGGCGATCGCCCTTGGACGTGCCGGTGATCGTGGCGAGGCTCAGTCCGTTGCTGCCGCTGTAGAGCACCGCGCGTCCCCACTGGGCGTCGCTCACCGCGCTCGGGCCGTGCCAGTCGGGGGCGCCGACGAGCACGTCGCCGCGTCCGTCGCCGTCCACGTCGCCGGCGGCGGCCACCACGCTGCCTGCGCGCGCGCCCGCCTGCGACCACGTCTTCGACCACAGGATGAGGCCGTCGGCGCCGGAGTACACGACCACGCCGCCCGCGTCGGCGCCGTTGAAGTCGCGTCCCGGGCGGCCGGCGGCGAAGTCGTCGATGCCGTCGCCGTCGACGTCGCCGAGGTTCGCCACCGACGTGCCGAGTTCGTCGCCCGCCGCGCCGTGCCGCTCGTACACGATCGAGCCGTTCTTGCCGTCGACGACGATCACCGAGCCCGAGTCGACGCCCACGTCGTCGTCCCCCGGCGAGCCCACCAGGAACTCGGCGTGTCCGTCGCCGTCGACGTCGTGGAGCTGCGCGACCGAGGTGCCGTAGTGGCTGTCGGCGCCGCCCGCGCCGGACGCCGTCCCGAGGTAGACGAACTGCGCGTCGGGGCGTCCGGCCAGCAACGCGAGAGCGAGCAGCGCGCCGCGGCGCGCGAGGGTCGGGACGGACATCGGGAGGCTCCGGGACGGGACATGCGCGGAGCGCCGGATCGGCGCGTCCGTCCCTGGAGCCGGATCAGAGGGCGGGCGTCACCGCCGTCCTTCCCAGACCACGTGCTCGCGCAGTCCGTCGAGGGCCGCCGCCAGGGCCCAGGTCTCGAAGCCCACCTCGGCGGAGTCCAGGGCGAAGTCCGCGATGCGCGCGACCGAACCGTCCTCGAAGGTGACGTGCACGTCGACGAACTCCGAGTGCCAACCCGGCACCACGGTCTGCCGGCCCTTCCCGGGATACGCGTGCAGCGACACGAGCCAGCGGAAGAACTTCTGCGTGGCGGCCGGTGCCAGGAGCCCGGTCGAGGTCACCTCCGGCATCTCCTGCAGATCGCCCACGGGCCCCGAGCGACTTCCGACCTCGACCGCTCTCACGACACCGTCGGACGAGATGCCCATGCGCAGCGACCATCGCGAGGGCACGCCCTGCTCGACGGAGACGTGGAGGATCTCGCCGGCCTGCTCGGCGAAGCCCTTCTCCCACGCCTCGAGAGCGGGGAACCCCTGCTCGCGCCACGACTTCATGTCGATCGGCGCATCGACGTCGCCGGCTGCCTGCTGGGGCTGCGTGAGCGCGCCCAGGCAGACCAGGGTCGCCGCGGCAACGCCGAGCCAGCACGCGAACGCCCGAACTCCCGCGATCCTCGCACGCGCCATGAGCTGTTCTCCTCGCGTCAGGATTCGCCGCCGTCGTCGTCGCTGCGTCTGCGCCTGGCGACGACGCGCCACAGAAGCCAACCGAGGCCCCACAGCGCCGCGGCCATGACGACGGGAAGTGCGTAACCCGTCCCCGGGCCGATGGAGGCGAGTGTCATGATCTCGGCTCCGACGCGGGCTCGCGGGCGCGAGCCGATCGTCGATCATCCTCGCATGCGTCGGGCCGCGCGGACGGCGGCCAACTTCGCCGCACGTCCGCGCGACACGCGGCTCAGAACGCCTTCTGCCAACCGAAGACCAGCGTGCGGTCGACCTCGAGCTGCGGTCCGCTCAGGTCCTGCCAGACCGGGACGCCGAACTCGATCGCGAAGCGGTGGCCCTTCAGGGCGCCGTCCTGGCCGAGCCAGTTCAGGCCGACGAGCAGGTCGAGGCGCTCGCCGCCCTGACGGTTCGGGTCGGCGGTCGGGACCATGTTCGGGTTGAGCAGCGGATCGGCGCCGTGGATGTTCGCCTTGCGCGTGTAGCCGAGACGCGTCGAGACGCTCGTGCTGTCGGAGAGCTCGCGCGCGACCCACGTGGTGAGCTCGGTGCGCCGGCCGAGGCGGTAGCCGCGGTCGTTGGTCTCCAGCGGGATGCGCACGTTGCCCTGGGCGCCGAACGACCACCCGTCGGGCGTGGCCGTGGTGTACGTCAGCCCGGGGATCACGTCGTACGTGCCCGAGCCGAGCTGCATCGGGTACGGCAGGCGCACGTCGACACCGCCCGACGCCGGCGTGCTGTCCTTGGCGTTCGTCGTGCCGGTCGGCAGGCTGAGCGCGAGGTTGCCCAGCAGCAGTCCGTCGCCCTTCGCGCCCGCCAGGCGCACGATGCCGCCCACGCGCGCGTCGCCGAGGCCCTCGCTCTTCGTGGTGAACTGCGCGCCGCCGGCCGTGACGTGGGACATCTCGTTGCGCAGGTACGGCAGCATCGCGACGAGCGTCACGTCGTCGGACACGCCGGCCATCGCGCCGAGCATGAGCATCTCCATCGTCATCGTCTCGGGCGCCACGGCGAAGCCGCGGGCGAACGTGTCGGCCGACGACTCGCGGTGCGTGCCGTCGCGCAGGCCCGACATGTGCATCGACATCGCGCGCACCGAGAGCATGAAGCTGCCCGGAGCGTGCAGGTGATCGCCCATGACGCCCAGCGGCGCGTGTCCGTCGGGACGATCGTGGTGGGCGCCGGCCTCGGCCACGCCGCCGTCCCCGTCGCGCTCGAAGAGCACGACCTCCCCCGCGGAGGCGCGGAACGGATCGACGGAGCCTGCACCGGGATCGGTGACGGCGCGCACCGGCGGCGCGAGCAGCAACGCCGTCCCCGCGAGCAGCGCGGCGGCGGACGGACGGACGAGGGAACGAAGGGACTGGGCTGGCTTCGACATCGGAGGATCTTCCATGCGGTCCGCGCGACGGCGGACGGTCTCGCGTCCCGTGCACGAGCTGCGCACGGACGACGCGTGGGCGCCCCGCGGCGCACTCGGCAGCGCGGGACGTGGTGGACCCCGCGCGCGTCGTGCGCGCGGAGCGAGGTGCGCTCCGTCACGCGACGTGCGCGCGGAGCGTGGCGCGTCCCGTCATGCGCGAGAGTGCATGCCGGGGCGAGGGACGTCCCGTCCCGCGCGAGGCGCGCGGCGGACGCCATGACGGACGCGCGCGGACGACGAGCGTCCGGCGCGGCGTCAGCTCGCGCGCACCCCTCGCGGCGGTGGCACCGGCGGACGCGCGCGCCCGACCGCGACGCACGTGGCGTGCGTCGGCACGTCGCGCGTCCCGCCGAGGTCCGCGAGCCGCACCCCCTGGGGCGGCGGGACGAGCAGCACGCGCCCGGCCTGGGTCGCGCCCTCGTCGCTGCCGGGGGCGCACGGCGCGCCTCCGCGCTCGAGACCGCACCCGCCAGCGGTCGCCGGGGCCGCCCGCGCGCCCCCCGCGTCGGACGGCTCGGCGCAGCAGCACCCGTCCGGCCCGTCGTGCGACGGACACCGGCACGAGGCCACGCAGGGCGCCGGCGCGCGTCCGCCCGCCCCGGCCGGGACGAGCAGCGCCAGCACGCACCAGCAGAGCGCGAGCCAGGCCTGCAGGCGGGTTCTCGGGAGGCGCACCATCGGCCGCACGATAGGCCCTTCGTCCCCCGCCGCTCAAGCCGCGAGACGCCGTGGGAGGTCGGGCGCGTGCCCGCCGGTGACGCCGGGTCCGCGAACCGGATCAGGTCGCGGCCGCCTCCGCAGGCTTCGCCCTCCGGTCTCGCGAGCCCGCCACCCTCCGCACTTGGACCCTCGCATGCCTCCGCTCCCGACCGACTCCTTCGCGCCCCCGCACTCGACCTTCACGGACACTCGGCGTGCCCGCGACCGGAACCTCGACCACGCGCCTGGCGCCTCCACGGCGCGCGCCGCGCGCAACCTCACACGTCGGGGGACGACGCCCGTCGCACTCGCACTCGCACTCGCGCTGGCCTGCGCCCTCGCGCTCCCCGCGGTCGTGCGCGCGCAGTCGGTGCCCGGCTTCGAGGTCACGCCGTATGCGAGCGTGACCCATCCCGTGATGCTCTCGTTCGGGCCCGACGGGACGCTCTACGCCGGCACCGATCCCCAGGCGTCGGGCTCCACCACGGCCGACTTCGTGCACTCGATCGGCTTCGGGGGCTCGCCGGTGACGGCGCTCGGCAACGTGCCGACCGACGACCCGGACACGATCCTGCTCGACGTGGCGGGCACGATCTCGGGCGTCCCCGGCTCGCTGCTCGTGACGGGACTCATCACGACGACCACCGGTCGCATCAGCGCCATCCACCCCGACGGCACGGTCGTCACGCTTTTCGATTCGGGCACTTGGGCGAACATCGTCGAGATGAAGTTCGACCTCGGCGGACGCCTCGTCTTCACCGCGAAGGAGACGCGCAGCCTCTGGACCTCGACCGGCGGCACGCCGACGATCCTGGCCACGCTGCCCGGCTCGGCGTACCCGACCTTCTTCGCCGTCGACGCTGCGAACCGCCTCGTCGTCGGCGCGACCGACAACAAGATCCGCATCTACGACGCGAACGGCGTGCTCGTGAACCCGTCGCTCGCGACGGTCGGCGGTCTCGCCGGCCTCGAGGTCGGCCCGGGCGGCGCCTTCGGGACGGACGTGTACCTGATCGACACGGTCGCCGGCACGCTCGTGCGCGTGGACGCCGCGGGCACCAAGACCGTCGTCGGCACCGGCTTCGCGACGGGCTTCGGCAGCAAGGACATCGCGTTCGGCCCGTCCGGCGACCTGTTCGCGTCGGTCAACCCGACGAACACCGTGCTGCGCATCACCCCGCGCTGGGACGACCTCGGCTGCGCGCTGGCCGGCGTCGCGGGCCTCCCGCAGCTCGTCGGAACCGGCACGCTCGGAGCCGGCAGCCTCGACAGCGTCGACCTCTCGGCCGCCAGGCCGAACGCGCTCGCGGGCCTGTTCCTCGGGCTGTCCAGCGCGTCGCTCGCGTTCAAGGGCGGCACGCTCAAGCCGTTCCCGTTCTTCGGGCCGGTGTTCGTGACCACGAGTCCGGCGGGCACGATCGACATCCCGTTCGTGGTCGGGGACGCGCTCCCGGGCGGCACCGAGCTCGTCGTCCAGTGGGCCGTCGTGGACGCGGCGGCGATCTACGGCGTGGCGTTGTCGAACGCGGTGCGCGGCGTCTCGCCGTAGCGGGAGAGGCGCGGGCGCGACAACATCGTCACGCGACGCCTGCCTGGACCCGTTACGATGCCCCGGCCCCGCGACGTCCCGCGCGACCCGCCGCAGGCCCGTCACGGTGACTTCGCGGGCGCCCCGCCGCGAACACGCCCGGCGCTCCTTGCCCGGAGCGTTCCCCGAGAGGAGACACACCCATGCACGCCTCGACGCGCATGCAGCCCGCCGATCGTCCGACGCCGAGCGAGCGCGGGAGCCGCCGTCGCCGGGCGGGCGAGTCCCTGCCGCGCAGGGTGGCCGCGTGCTGCTGCGCGATGCTGCTCGGCGTCGTCCCCTCGCTGCGCGCCAACACGGCCCCGGTGTCCGTCGACGACGTGTACCAGACCGTGTCGGGACACAACCTGAGCGTCGACGAGCCCGGCGTGCTCGACAACGACCACGACGCCGACGGTGACGACCTCCAGGCGCTGCTCGTCGACTCGTCCCAGGCGAGCGGCCTGCTGCTGCTGTTCGCGGACGGCTCGCTCGAGTACGAGCCGGCACCGGGCTTCGTCGGCGACGACGTGTTCACCTACGTGGCCAACGACGGGACGACCGACGGCAACCCCGCGAGCGTGACGTTCCACGTCATGCCCGGCAGCGCGTCGAACGTGTTCACGAACCAGGCGACCTACCTCGCGGCCGTGTCGGCGCTCGGCCTGGTCCCCGAGCTCGAGGGCTTCGAGGACGACGGCGCGTGGGGCGCCGCGCGCTCGCCGGCCACCGCGACGAGCGTGACGAGCCAGGGCATCACGTGGACCGCGAACAACCCGACCAGCCAGATCACCACCGGCCACGGCGCCGCGCTCTTCGGCTCGTGGGGCTTCTACCAGATCCCGCACGGCAACCAGGCCACCGGCAGCGGATGTTCGACCCCCGGCGCGTGCACCGACGGCTGGCGCGGCTCGAGCCCGCAGACGCTCGTCGCCATCGGTGGCTGGGTGCGCGTCAACGCGGGCATCGGCGCGATGAGCCTGATCCTCGACGGCGACACGGCGAACCCGATCGACTTCGGCGGCATCAGCATCTCGTCCGCCACGGGGCCGAAGTTCCTCGGCTACGTCGACCCCGACGGCTTCCACTCCTTCGAGTGGCGCGAGACCGAGGGGGTCGCCGAGGACCAGGTCTACTGCTTCGCCGACGACTTCACCTTCGCCTACGACGCGTCGTGGTCCGAGACCGGCCGCGGCACGCTCGGCTCGAACGGCACGCCGCATCTGCAAGGCAGCGGCCCGCTCGTGGGCGGCGCCACGGTCGCGTGGACGATCACGAGCGGCCTGCCGAACGGCTCGGCGTGGCTCGTGCTCGGCTTCTCGCTGCTCGACGCTCCCTTCAAGGGCGGCGTGCTCGTCCCGAGCCCCGACGTGCTCGTCGGCGGACTCCCGCTCGACGCGGCCGGCAGCCTCCCGATCGGATTCACCTGGCCGGCGGGACTCGTCGGCGGCGTCATGCTCGCGCTCCAGGCGTGGATCGCCGACCCGGGCAACCCGTCGGGCTTCGCGTCGTCGAACGCGCTCGTCGCGACCACGCCCTGAGGGGCGAGGTCGGTGGGCACGACCCGCCGGCTACGCCGTCGCCTTGGCGCGCGAGACGGCCCCGGCACCTCGGCTCAGGCGTGCGGCAGGAACGCGTCGAGCTCGTCGACCACGAGCTCGAGCGGCTTCGTCCAGCCCAGCCAGGGATGCTTGGCGCCGAAGGTGTGGTCGCCGCCCTCGACGTCGACGAGCTGCGCGCCGCCGATCCACGACGCGAGCGCCTCGGCCTCGAGGTGCAGCACGGTCTGGTCGTCGACGCCCGCGAGCACGAGCGTCGGGACGCGCACGCGCCGCGCCGCCGCGCCGACGTCGATGCGCGCGAGGTCGTCGAACCACGCCCGTCCGAGCGGCATGACCTGACCGGTGCGCGCGTTCTTGATCGGCACCTCGCCGGTCTCCTCGAGCAGCGCCAGGCCCTCGGGCGGCACGCGCTCGAAGTGCGAGACCGCGTTGAGCAGCCCGAGCGAGCGGATGCGCTCGTCGTCGGCCGCGCGCAGCACGCCGATGCCGCCGCCCATCGAGTGTCCCACGACGTGGAAGCCGCCGTCGGGCGCGAGGCCCGAGAGCGGCATCTCGCGCGCGTCGTCGAGGGCCTGCAGCACGAAGCCCAGGTCTTCGACCGCGCGCGACACGGTCTGCTCGCGGAACAGGTCGAGCCGCGTGAACTCGCCGTCGACGTCGCCGATGCCGTTGTGGCTGAAGTCGAAGGTGGCCACGGCCCGTCCGCCGACGGCCAGCCGGCGCGCCAGGTGCGGGAACATGCCCCACGTGCGGAAGCCCTTGAAGCCGTGGCAGATCACGACCACCGGCGCACGCACCGCCGGGTCACCCGGCTGGACGACGTCGAGCCGCATCGTCGCGCCGTCCGCGCAGCGCAGGGTCGCGTTCTGCTCGCGCAGCGGCGTGGTCTCGAAGCTCATGCGGGGGTTCCGGGGGACGGGTGCGGGATCGATGCGCGACGCCACGCGGCGCGCGCCGTCCGAGGATACGCAAGCGCGCGCGACGCCGGGAGCGCGCTTCGGGATCGGGATCGGGATCGGGATCGGGATCGGGATCGGGATCGGGATCGGGATCGGCTTCGGCTTCGGCTTCGGCTTCGGCTTCGGCTTCGGCTTCGGCTTCGGCTTCGGCTTCGGCTTCGGCTTCGGCTTCGGCTTCGAACACTTCGGCGCTCGCCGTGCGTCGACTATCGTGGGCCCTCCCCCACGGAGCCGACGCGATGGCACGCCGCACCTCGGAGTCCGCACCGCGTGCGCGGCGCCTCGCGCTGCGTGCGCCGCTGCTCGCCGCGGCGCTCGCGCTGGCCTGCTCGTCCCCCACCGACGTGACGCACCCCGCCGCGGCCGGTTCCTCGACAGGCGACGACGCGGTGGCGACGAGTCCGGGCACCCCGTCCGCGGCCGGGGCTCCGTCCCCCACGCTCGACGCCGCACTGATCGGCGCGGACGCACTCTCCCGCTCGACCGCGGTGCGCGCGCCGGCGCCGCCGCTGCCGATCGCGCCCCTGCCCTCGCTGCAGCAGCTCGCGTGGCACGAGCGTCCGTTCTACGGCTTCGTGCACTTCGGTCCGAACACGTTCACCGGCGTCGAATGGGGTCACGGCGACGAAGACCCGGACGTGTTCCGTCCCACCCAGCTCGACTGCCGGCAGTGGGCGCGCGTGGCGAAGGAGGTCGGCATGGCCGGCCTGATCATCACCGCCAAGCATCACGACGGCTTCTGCCTGTGGCCCTCGGCCGACTCGCAGCACACGGTCGCGCAGAGCGGCTGGCGCGACGGACACGGCGACGTGCTGCGCGAGCTGTCCGACGCGTGCCGCGCCGAGGGCATCGGCTTCGGCGTCTACCTCTCGCCCTGGGACAGGCACGATCCGCGCTACGGCACGCCCGAGTACAACCGCTTCTTCGCGCGCCAGCTCGAGGACGTGCTCGCCAGCTACGGTCCGTGCTTCGAGGTCTGGTTCGACGGCGCGAACGGCGAAGGTCCCGACGGACGCAGGCAGGAGTACGACTGGCCGCTCTTCCGGCGCACGGTGCGCAAGGGGGCGCCCGACGCGGTGATCTTCAGCGACGCGGGACCCGACGTGCGCTGGGTCGGCAACGAGCGCGGCGTGGGCGGCGAGACCGACTGGGCCATGCTGCGCCGCGACGAGTTCTTCCCCGGCACGCCGCGCTCCGACGAGCTCACCGAGGGCCACCGCGACGGGACGCACTGGGTGCCGGCCGAGGCCGACGTCTCGATCCGTCCAGGATGGTTCTACACAGCCGACGACGACGCACGTGTCAAGACGCCCGAGCAGCTCTTCGCGCTCTGGTTCGCCTCGATCGGACGCGGCACGTCGCTGCTGCTCAACGTCCCGCCCGACACGCGCGGGCTGTGGGCCGACCCCGATGTCGCGAGCCTGCGCGGCCTGAAGCGGCTCGTCGACGCGACCTTCGACCGCGACCGCGCCCGCGGCGCGCAGGTGTCCGCCTCGAACGTGCGCGGGATGCACGCGGCGTTCTCGCCCGGGCTCGTGGTCGACGGCGATCCCGAGTCGGCCTGGGCCGCGGACGACGGCGTCGAGGCGGCCGTGCTCGAGCTCGACCTGCAGCGCCTCGTGACGTTCGACGTCGTCGAGCTGCGCGAGCCGATCGCCCTCGGCCAGCGCATCGCGCGCTTCGGTGTCGAGGCCGAGGTCGTCGATCCCGAGCACGCGTACGATCCCGTCGACCCGTCCCGCCCCGCCGTGTGGACGACGCTGTGCGAAGGCACCACGATCGGCGTGCGACGCATCCTGCGCGTGCCGCCCGTGCGCACGCGGCGCGTGCGCGTGCACCTGCTCGAGGCGCGCGCGACGCCGATGCTGTCGGAGGTCTCGCTCTGGCTCGCGCCGCCCGACGTGCGCATCGATCCGCCCGGTGGCGGCTTCGTGGGCGCGACCGACGTGACGCTGGGCTGCGACGTCCCCGGGTCGATCGTCGTCTACACGCTCGACGGCAGCGAGCCCGACGAGGAGTCGTCCGTCGCCTCGGGACCGGTGCGCATCGACCACTCGTGCACGCTGCGCGCGCGCGCCTTCGCCGACGGCAAGGCGACGGTGTTCGCCGCCGAGGCCGCGTACACCGCCGTCCCGGCGAGCGCGCTGCACGCGCCGGTGACGTTCGTGCGCGCGCCCGATCCCGGCCTGCGCGTCGAGATCTTCGAGGGACGCTTCGAGGCGCTCGACGCGATGCTCGCGAGCGAGCCGGTCTCGCGCGGCGGCGCGCGCGGCGTCGATCCGTCCGCCGCCCCGCGCGCCGAGGACGTGGGCCTGCGCTTCTCCGGCGTGCTGACCGTCCCGCGCGACGGCGTCTTCCGCTTCACGCTCGCGTCCGACGACGGCAGCCGCCTGCGCGTGGCCGGCGAGACGGTCGTCGACCTCGACGGCCTGCACGGCATGTCCGTGAAGTCCGGCGAGATCGCGCTGCGCGCGGGATGGCACGAGATCGAGGTCGACTGGTTCAACGCGTCCGGTGGTGCGGGACTCGCCCTGAGCTGGTCGGGTCCGGGAGTCGCGGCGGGTCCCGTGCCGGCGGAGGCGTTCGCGCACTGAGCGCGCGGGGCCCTTTCCGACGGACGCGTGCTAGGCTGGCTCTCCGGCCGGACGCTCGTCGTCCGGTCCACAGCGTCCCGCTCCGGCAAGGAGGCGCCATGCCGACAGTCCGCGCGTTCGTGCTGCTCAGCCTCCTCGCCGCGCCGCTCGCCGCGAACGACGCCTTCGAGGTCACGACGCCCGGCAAGCCCGGTACCGGCGGCGTCGTCCCCACCTGGACGGGCGTCGGCCTCGGCACGCCGGGCTCGCTCTTCAACGCGCTCACGCTCGACGACGCGCTGCCCGGCGCGCCGGTGCTGCTCGTGCTCGGGCCCTCCGCGCTCGCCGCGCCGTTCAAGGGCGGCATCCTCGGGCCGCTGCCGCTCGTGATCGTGTCGGGTGTGACGACCGACGCGGGCGGCCGCTTCGTGCTTCCGTACGCGCTGCCGTCCGACGTGAGCGTCGGCTACGAGTTCCACTCGCAGGTGTGGATCGTCGACCCGGGCGCGTGGCTCGGACTGTCCGCGTCGAACACGCTGCGCGCGACGGTGCTCGCGCCGCGTCCGACGGGGCTGTGGTTTCCGGCGCAGAGCTTCCCCACCCCCACCGGACCCGCCGCCGCGACCTTCCACGACATGGACGCCGACGGCCTGCTCGACCTCCTGGCCGTCGACGACATCACGAGCGAGCTCTCGCTCTGGCCCGGCCTCGGCGACGGGACGTTCGGCGCGGCGCAGGTCACGCCCGACCTGGGCGTCCTCCTTCCCTCGGCCCTGGCCGTCGGCGACCTCGACGCCGACGGCTTCGCCGACGCCGCCATCACGAACTTCGGTACGGGCGAGGTGCTCGTCGCGCTCACCGGAGGTACGCCGCTCCCGACGCTCGTCCAGACGCCGCTGCCGTGCGGCTCGCATCCGCGCGACGTCGCGCTCGTCGACCTCGACGACGACGGAGCGCTCGACCTGCTCGTGACCGGCACCGACGACAACAGCGTGCGCCTCTGGATCGGCGCGGGCGACGGCTCGTTCGGCGCGCCGCAGGCCTTCGGCGCGGGACTCTCGCCGGTCATGGCGCGCGCGGACGACCTCGACCTCGACGGCGACCTCGACCTCGTCGTGACGTCCGCCGGTTCGAACGCGGTGTACGCCTTCCCCGGCGTCGGCGACGGGACGTTCGGCACGCCGCGGGTCCGCGCGCTCTCGGGTGCACCGGGCGCCTTCGCGCTGGCCGACCTCGACGCCGACGGCGCGCCCGACCTGTTGGTGAGCCGATTGTCGCTCGACGTCGCGGCCGTGCTGCTCGGCAACGGCGACCTCACCTTCGGCGCCGCCGCGAACCACCCCACCGGCGACGGGCCGCAGGGTGTCGCCGCGGCCGATCTCGACGGCGACGGCGACCTCGACCTGGCCGTCGGCGCCTTCTACGACGACGTCGTGACGCTGCTCGCGGGCGAGGGCGACGGCACGTTCGCGTCGGCCGGCGCGCTCACGACCGGCGACAAGCCCCTGCTGCCGTTCGCCGCCGACCTCGACGGCGACGGACGCGCCGAACTCGCCGTGAGCCACGGCACCGTCGACGACGTCGAACTCTTCCGCGTCGGCCCGGGCCTGTTCCCCGAGGGCCTCGCCACGTACCCCACCGGACAGAACGTCGTCGGCGTCGTGCTGCACGACCTCGACGCCGACGGACACCTCGACGCGGTGGCCACATGCTACGGCGACCAGCGCGTCGACATCCTGCTCGGCACCGGCGACGGCACGCTCGCCGCCCCCGCGAGCATCCCCGTGGGACCCATCCCCGCGCACACCGCGGTGGCCGACCTGACCGGCGACGGCGTGGCCGACCTGGCCGTCGTCGACCGCTTCGACGACACCCTGCGCGCGCTGGTCGGTCAGGGTGACGCGACCTTCGCCGCGCTCGCGCCGCTCGTCCTGCCGCACCACCCGTACTGGGTGGAGGCCGCCGACCTCGACGGCGACGGCGTGCGCGACCTGGTGACCGCGAACACGAACGCGTTCGACGTGTCGGTCCTGCAGGGTCAGGGCGACGGCACCTTCGTCGACCTCGGCGAGCTGCACGTGGGCAACGGTCCCGTGACCGTGCTCGTCGGCGACCTCACGCAGGACGGGCGAGCCGACCTGGTCACCGCCAACGCCTCGAGCAAGAACCTCTCGGTGCTCGTGCAGGCCCCCGACGGCAGCTTCCTCACGGCGCAGTCGGTCGCCGCGGGCTCCTTCCTCTCGTGCGCGACCTGGGGCGACCTCGACGCCGACGGCGACCTCGACGTGGTCGTCGGCCTGTACCCCGACCATCGCGTGTCGGTGCTGCGCGGGCAGGGCGACGGCACGTTCGGCGCGCCGGTCTTCTTCGAGGCGGGCAGTGGTCCGCGCTCGCTGGCACTCGGCGACCTCGACGTCGACGGACGGCTCGACCTCGTCGTCGGGAACGAGGACGCCCCCGGCGTCTCGGTGCTGCGCGGGCAGGGCGACCTGACCTTCGAGGCGCCGGCGCGCTTCGCGTCCTGGGCCACGCCCGAGGCCGTGGCGCTCGGCGACCTCGACGAGGACGGCCTGCTCGACGTGGTGACCGCGAACCAGTACGCCGAGCACCTCGCCGTGCTGCGCAACCGGCTGCTCGACGACGACGGGCGCTGAAGGTCGGCGCCGAAGGTCGGCGCCGAAGCGTCCGGCCCGTCCGTCCCCCGCCGCTCAGTCGCCGGACGAGAACACGCGCACGCCGTCGACGCGCTCGCAGCGCAACACGTACGCGTCGAACGGCCAGCCCCGGTGCTCCGCGTGCTTGAACTCAGGCGCGGCGTCCACGTCGAGCCGCTCGCACACGGCGCGGAAGTCGGCCTCCTCGAGGCGCGCGGCGAGTTCGAGCGCCGCGAAGCCGAGCGCGAGGCCGCACAGCGCGACGCGCAGCACGACGCGCCGCGGCAGTCCCAGTCCCACGGCGAAGGCCACCGGGACGAGCAGCACGAGCGACGTGCCCGCGCTCGCGACCCACGGCCCGATGCGGGGCGCGAACTGCGCCATGCGCAGCAGCCCGAAGGCCCCGAACGCGGCCGCCGCGAGGAGCGCGATGCGGGCCAGGAGCGTGCGCAGGGAGGCGTCGGGCGCGGGTTCGTCGACGGACTCGGACTCGGGTGCGGCGTGGCGCGGTGTGTCGTCCAGGAGTTGCTCGTCGAGATCGCTCGCCACGCCTGCCTCCCGGCCGGCGGCTCCCCCGCGGCCCCGGCGCGCACGATATCACGCGGACGACGTCGTCCCCGCGGGGCGCTGCCGCGGATCAGCGCGCACCCGCGTCGGTCGAGACGACGTCCTCGAGCACGACCTCGACCGTCGTCCCCTCCTCGTAGTCGTCCGCGACGACGAACGCCTGCTCGGCGAGCACGTCGCGTCGCTGCAGCAGACGCGCGAGGTAGCGGCCGGGCAGGCGGTGCTCGAGCACGAAGCTGCCGTCGTCGGCGACGCGGGCGTGGAGATCCTGTCCAGGACACAGCCCCGGCGGCTCGACCGGGATCACGTCGAGCGCGACCCGATCGGCGTCCGTGACGAGTGCGCGCCATGTCGGCGGCAGGCACACCGACAGGCGGATGCCGGGCACGACCACGAGCCGCAGCGGCTCGCCGGCGAGCGCGCGCGCGACGTCCTCGTCGGCGACGTGGACGCGAGGGCCGAGGTGGCGACCCTTGGCGCTCTCGCCGTCCACCATCATCGACGTCTCGCCCTCGGGCAGTCCGCGGAACACGAACGAGCCCGAGACGTCCGTCGACGCGGACTTGGAAACCGCCATGGTGCGGAGGTCGGACTCCATCACGCGGATGCTCACACGGACGCCCTCGACCGGCACGCCGGACGTGTCCACCACGAAGCCCGCGACTTCGCGCGGGCCGCTCGTCGGCTCGACGAGGACCTCGACCCGACCCGAGGCGGGCACCTCGACGCGGGACGGTGGCCACGACCACGGCGAGCCGGCGGTGAAGACCGCTTCGAGACGCGCCTCGCCCGGAGCCAGGCGCCACGAGAGCTCGCGCGTCCCCGCGGGCACGGGGAACGAGCGATTGCGGACCAGCACGCTCTCCAGCTCGGCCGGGGCCGGGACGCGATCGAAGCGCAGCACGAGTTCGCCCCACGTCGGCACGTTCCAGGTGACACGCGCGGTGGCGGCCGCGGCCGCGGCCGCGACGGCGACACCGACGATCGCCACACGCCGAGCCGTGCCTGCTGCCATGCCGCATCCTCCTCCGTCGCCTTGCTCGCGAGTCTAGCAGCCGCCGCGCGATGAGAGTCAGCCGCTGCGAGGGACGTCGCAACGCGACGCCTCCTCGGCGCGCGGCTCCGCACAGCACGCCCACGCCCCCCTTACCCCGGCGCGAACCTCCACGCGATCGCCTCGGCCGTGCGCAGTCCGTCGACCGCGGCGCTCATGATGCCGCCCGCGTGGCCCGCGCCCTCGCCCACGGGATACAGGCCGGGATGCGAGCGCGACTCGCGCGTCTCGTCGTCGCGCTCCAGGCGAAGCGGCGCGCTGCTGCGGCTCTCGGGACCGACGAGCATCGCGTGCTCGCCGCAGAAGCCGGGGATGCGTCGCTCGAACTCGCGCAGCGCGGCGCGCAAGGCGTCGGCGGCGCCGTCCGGCAGCACGCGCTCGAGCGGCGCGGGACGCACCGGCAACGGATACGACGTGGGACCCAGCGACTCGCTCACGCGCCCCGCGAGGAAGTCGACCACGCGCTGGCCGGGCGCGCCGAAGTCCGAGCCGCCGAGGGTCCAGCCCTCGCGCTCGAGGGCTTCGACGTAGGCGAGGCCGCGCGCCGCGTCGTGTCCGAAGGCGGACGGATCGACGGTCACCACGAGGCCGCTGTTCGCGAAGCGTCCGTCGCGGGCGCGCGGGCTCGCTCCGTTCGTGCACAGCACGCCGGGCTGCTCCGACGACGGCAGGATCTCTCCCCCGGGACACATGCAGAACGAGTACACGTCGCACGCGGCGCCGGCGGGCTTGCGCGCCACGAGCGCGTACTCGGCCACCGGCAGCGCGGGATGTCCGCAGGCGCGCCCGTACTGCGCCGCGTCGACCAGTGCCTGGGGATGCTCGACGCGCAGGCCGGTCTGGAACGGTTTCGGAGAGGCGTCCACGCCGTGCGCGAGCAGCATGCGCAAGGTGTCGCGCGCCGAGTGGCCGACGCCCATGATCACGCAGCCGGCCTCGAGCGTCTCGTCGCCGCAGCGCACGCCGGCCACGCGTCCCTCGCGCACGACGAGGTCGTCGACGCGGGTCGAGAAGCGCACTTCGGCGCCGCCGGCGACGAGCGCCTTGCGCATGCGGCGCACGATCGCCGGCAGGGCGTTGCTGCCCACGTGCGGCTTCGCCAGCCAGAGGATCTCCTCGGGCGCGCCCGCTCCGACGAAGGCAGCCAGCACGGACTCGACGCGCGGGTCCTTGATGCGTGTCGTGAGCTTGCCGTCGCTGAACGTCCCCGCGCCGCCCTCGCCGAAGAGCAGGTTGCTCTCGGGATCGAACGGCCCGCCGTGCAGGAACGCGTGCCACTGCAGCGCGCGCGTGCGCACGTCGGGCCCGCGCTCGAGCAGCAGCGGACGGAACCCGGCGCGCAGCAGTCCCCACGCGGCGAGCAGGCCCGCCGGCCCCGAGCCCACGATCACGGGACGCCCGCCCAGCGCCTCACGCTCGGCCGGCGGATCGGGCGCGCGCCACGCCGGCACGGGACGTCGCAACTCGCCGCGCCGCTTCCCGCGCAGCAGCGTCGCCTCGACGTCGTCCGGCAGGTCGAGCTCGAGCGAGTAGACGAAGATCGGATCGTGACCCTTGCGCGCGTCGAGCGACTTGCGCAGCACGCGCGCGCGCCGCACCGGCACACCCAGCCGCCGCGCCGCGAGCTCGGCCGGAGGCGTCCCCTCGAGGGCGAGCGGCACGCGCAGGTCCTGCAGCACGAGGGTCACGACGTCGGCATCCGGGGGGACTGTCGGGGAGCGCGAGACGATACCGCGCCGCGCCTCAGCCCGTCGCGTCGGCCTCGCGCGGCTCGCGGCGCGCCACGAACCAAGCCGGCCCGACGCACGCCGCCGCCATCCCCAGCGCCGCGATCGGCCAGCCCTGGAGCGCCCAGCCGGGGGCCACGATGAGGGCCACGAGCACGCCCACGGTGATCGCCGCCGAGCGCGCGTTCGCGCGATCGAGGCGCGTCGCGACGAAGGCGCCGAGCCCCACGACGAGCGCGTGGACGGCGAGCATGACGAGCACGGCCTGCACGGTGTCGTCGTCCGCGGGCGCGGCCTCGCCCTCGGGCGTCACGATCGCGTCGAGCTGCGACGCGATGAGCATGCCGGTGACCCACAGGCACGCGAGCGCCACGAGCGGCGGGACGGCCAGCCGTCGCAGCTCGAGCCCGCGGCGCGAGGCCGGTCCGCCGACTCCGCTCATGGCACACCTCCCTGACCCGTCCGCGCGGGACGGCGACGCATCCGTGCGCCACCCGGACGGGCGTCGCGTCGTCGCCCCGGCGACTCTACCACGCGTCAGCGCGGCCGCTGCGAGCGCGGCAGCTCGGAGGGACGCGCGTGGAAGTTGCCATGGTCGCGGGCGAGGACGCGCACTTCGACGACGACGCCCCGCTCGTCGACGTCGGCGCACAGCTCCCGTACGGACCGAGCCGCCAGACCGCGTCCCTGGCGCAGTTCCACCGATCGTCGGGCTCGCCGAGGCGCGCGGTCATCTCGGCCGACGGACGCCCCTCGAAGGCGTACGCGTCGAGCACGACGTCTACGAGCGCGTTGCGCCGTCCGGCCTCGACGAGCGGGCGCACGTCCCAGAAGGCGAGCGCGAGCGGACCGCGCGCCGTCCACACGCCGAGCGCGAGCGCCAGCACGACCGCGCACGCGACGACGACGCGCCGCCTCGCGCGGGACGACGTCCCCGGCGCGCCCGATGCGAGGGACGGCGCCGCCGACGCGCTCAGCGCGCCGCGCGCTCGGCGGCGATCTCGTCGCGCACGCGCAGCACGAGCGCCTTGGTGGCCAGCACGCCGTCCTTCTCGGACAGGCCGTCGCCCTCGTACTCGACGCCGAGGCGTCCCGTGTAGCCGGCGTCGACGACGATGCGCAGCATGCGGTGGTAGTCGGTGTGCGTCTCCTCGCCGCGCGCGTCGAAGTCGTGGGACTTGGCCGACACCGCCTTCGCGAACGGCATGAGCTCGGTCACGCCCAGGTAGCGGTCGTACTCCTGGCCGTCGCCCAGCGAGAAGTTGCCGAAGTCGGGGAGCGTGCCCACGCCGGGATGGTCGGCCTTGCGCATGACCTCGGCCAGCCACTTGCCGTTGCTCGAGAGCCCGCCGTGGTTCTCGACGATGACCGAGAGGCCGTACGGCGCGGCGTAGGTCGCGAGGTGGTGCAGCGAGTCGGCCGCGCGGTCACGTCGTTCGTCCCACGTGCCGCCGCCGCCGGCGTTCACGCGGATGGCGTGGCAGCCGAGGAAGCTGGCCGCGGCGATCCAGCGCAGGTGGTTCTCGACGGCCCGCGCGCGCGCGGCGTCGTCGACGTCGGCCAGCTCGCCCTCGCCGTCGATCATGATCAGCACGCTGCGCACGCCCTCGTCGGCGCAGCGCAACTCGAGCTCGCGCAGGTAGCGGAAGTCGGTCGCCTTGTCCTTGAAGAAGGTGTTCACGTACTCGACCGCGTCGATGCCCGCCTCGCGCTTCGCCCAGGCCGGGAAGTCGAGGTTCGACATCTCGTTCGCGAACAGCGCCCGGTGCAGCGACCACTCGGCCAACGAGACCGTGAACAGCGGATCGCCGTCGTCCGTCGCCAGCCGCGCCTCGCGGGCGACCGCCCCCAGCAGCGAGGGAGCCGCGAGAGCCGCCGCCCCCGCCTTCATCCCCTGGGCCAGCACCTGACGTCGGGACGGGGAACGGGTCATCGCAGGATCTCCGGGGCGGAGAGGGCATCATCGAAGGACAGGGGGGAAGACTGCAAGGTCGGCCTGGTGCGCGACGCGTCGGACGACGTGGGACTGCGGCCAGGTGAAGAAACACCTGGCCTCCGTCCCACATCGCCCGCCGCTGATCGCGCGGCGCTCCCTTCGCGAGATGGAAGGATGAACGGCTTGGCGGACACGAGCAAAGTGGCGACGTGACGCGGCGCCCACGTCGCACGCGCGGCGTTTCACGCGCTGCGTGCGCGCCCACTCACCATCGTCACGCAGCATCGCGCAGCTTCGGACAGTCCTCGCCGCCTGCGGCGGCTGCGGAACTTGCAGCGCGCTGGGCATGTGCCTCGGGGCGCGCATTCCGAAGCGGGGGGAAGCTCAGCGCGCTGCGCGCGGCTTCGCGGCGATTCGGAGAGGGCGTCGAGCCAAGGGATCTTTCGAAGCTGGTGGTGCGCGCCGCCGGGGTGAGCCTCGTGCGTGAGCATGATCGCGAAGGCTGACGACATCGAGCTGCGTGCCCGCTCTGGACGGCGCGCCGTCGCGCGTGAATCGCCGACGGCGCTGCACTCGATCCGCTGCGAGTCGGCGGGGCATGCCGGCGCGTCGTTCACGCGCCCGGCATCGAGTGTGCGGACCGGAGGAGCGCAGGGGGCGATCGCCCAGCGAGTTCCGCAGGCGCCGCAGGCGCCGAGGACTGTCTGAGCGGGGCGGTCGCCCCCGAGCACCCGGAGTGTCCGCACACACGGCTCTCCAACAAGCGACCACTCGCGTGGAGTCATCCCCCGCCACCCGCCGCCCCGCACCTCAGCGCAAGTCGTCCACCACCTCGACGACGTCGGGGTAGCGGATCGTCACGAAGCGCCCCTCGGGCAACGCGTCGGACGGGATCGCGACGTCCTCGCCGTTCGTCCAGTGGACGTGCAGGGTGAAGTCCCAGGCGCGGCCGCCGAGGCCGAGGTGCACGACGCGCGTGTCCTCGCTGTTGTACATGCCGCGGCTGCCCTTGGTCTCGCGCAGCATGCGGAAGTCCTTGCCCTCGACGACCAGGCGCGTGCCGAAGGCGTCGTGGCAGACACGCAAGCCGTCGCCCACCACGCGCACGGCGATCCAGCGGTTCTTGCTGCCGATGTCGTTGCGGAACAGGAAGTTGGGACGCCCGCCGCCCTGGTCGCGGCCGCCCACGAGCAGGTCGAGGTCGCCGTCGTGGTCGACGTCCGACCAGACGTGGTTCTGGGCGCCGCGCATGCGGTCGCCGCGCAGCCGCGGGTCGTTGATGCCGCTGCCCGGACCGAGGCTCGTGAAGCGTCCCGACGGCTTCTGCCACAGCAGGCCGAACCAGGGCTGCTGCTCGAACGCGTCGGACGGGTAGCGCCGCGCGTACTTCGACTCGCGCGAGAGCGAGACGTCGAGGCGCCCGTCGTTGTCGAAGTCGACCAGCGCGCCGTCCACGTCGCCCTCGTTGAACGGGACCTGCAGCTTGCGCGCCTCGTCGACGAAGGCGAAGCCCGCGTCGCGTCCCTGGTTGATCAGGATCTGCGTCGAGTCGGACCACTTGCGCAGGTAGTCGCCCGCCGGCGTGCCGTCGAGCCCCTCGATCTCGTCGTCGATGGGATGCGAGATGGCCGTGAGCAGCACGTCGAACAGGCCGTCGCCGTCGACGTCACCCGTGTCGATGCCGAAGCCGTTGCTGCCCACGTACGTCCCGGGACGGCCGTCGGGCTCGGGCAGCGTGCCGAAGCCCGTGCTCTGCAGGTACGGGTTGCCGGTGGCCAGGCTGGCGAAGCCACGCTCGACGGCCACGTTGCGGAAGTGCGCGCTGCCGTCGTTCTCCCAGAGCTGGTTGAGGCCGTTCGCGAGGCTGACGCCGTAGGTCGAGACGAGCACGTCGAGGTCGCCGTCCTCGTCGTAGTCGCAGACCACGCTGCCGTTGCTCGGCTGGACGTACTCCTGCTGGAGGCGCGGCTCGCTGAAGTCGAACGTCCCGTCGCCGCGTCCCACGCCGACGGCGTCGGAGACCGGCGTGATCGTGCCGCCCAGTCCGACGAAGAGGTCGAGCAGCACGTCGCCGTCGAAGTCGGCGAAGCACGCGTTCGCCACGTACGGCGGCAGCTCCTCGACGCCGGACTCGCCGCGTCGCAGGAAGACGCCCGAGCCGTCGTTGAGCAGCACCTGGTGCGTGCTGCCGTCGCCCAGGTCGACGTCGAGGCCGGCGAAGACGTCCTGGTCGCCGTCCTCGTCGACGTCGGCGAAGGCGAAGAAGCCGGCCTGGACCTGCCGCAGTCCGCTCGCGTCGCTCACGTCGACGAAGCGGCCGTCGCGCCGGTTGCGGAAGACGAGGTGCTCGAACGGCACGCCCGCCAGCGCGTTCGGGAACAGGCTGTGCATGACCACGTCGTCCCAGCCGTCGCCGTCGAGGTCGCAGAAGGCGAGCCGGCTGTGGTCGTTGATCGCCAGCCCGGCCGGCGGCGAGCGGCTGAAGTCGCCCTCCTGCAGGCCGCTGGCCTTCGACACGTCGGTGAAGAAGGCGACCGTCGGCACCACGGGCGCGCGGGGCCGCCGCAGGTCGTCGCCGGACGCGGCGAGCAGCAGCGCACCCGCGACGAGGGGCCAGCCGCGCGCGATCATCGCCAGGACCTCCGGGACGGGCCCCCATCGTAGCGTGGCAGGCGGCGGTCCGGCGCCCGCGCGCACACCGACCCACGGAGGCGTGAGTCGGCGCGCCACGCCGGGGCCGCGTGCACGGGCCGCCGCGGGACGGCACAATCGGGACCCCTCGCCGTCCCGCGACCCGCCGCACCGAGCCGTCCCGATGCCCGTCCGTCCCGCCCAGAGGTGTCCGCCCCCGGCCGGGGACGCGGCGTGAGGAACTCGCTGCTGCCCCTGCTGCTCGCGGCGCTGGCGCAGCTCCTGCTGCTGTCGCCGCTCGTCTCCGAGTCGTCCGGCGACCTGCGCTTCGACGCCTCGATGGACGTCTTCCTGGCCGCCGACGAGCGCACGAGCTCGAGCTTCGACAAGCTGCAGACGCTCATGTCGGACCAGCACGTGATCATGATCGTGCTGGGCTTCGACGGCATCTTCAGCGACGCGGGCGCGCGCCTGCTGGCGGACGTGGGCGCCGCGCTCGAGCGCGTCCCCGGCATCTCGCGCGCGCTCTCGCTCGTGCGCGCCACGCGCCCCGTCAAGCGCGGACTGGGCCTGGCCTTCGAACCGTTCGTGCCGCTCGAGCACGAGAGCGACGCCGACTGGGAGCGCATCGAGCAGAGCGTCACGACGTATCCGTGGGCTCGCGACCTGCTCGTCTCGCGCGACGGACGCTACGCCATGGTCGTGGCCGAGACCACGCGTCCGGTCGAGGAGCAGGCCGACCGCGTGGCCCTGCGCGAGGACGTGCTCGAGGCGCTGCGCCCCTTCGAGGACCGCGTCGACAGCGTGCACGTGACGGCCTTCCCGTTCATCGAGGCCGAGATCCAGGAGGGCGTCGAGCACGACCTGAAGACGTTCCTGGTCGTACTGCCGATCCTGCTCGTGGCGATCCTGCTGGTCACCTTCCGCTCGCTGCTCGTGCTCCTGTGCGTGCTCGCGTTCGAGGCCGCGGGTCTCGGCCTGCTGCCGATCCTGTTCCGCTGGGACGGGACCACGATCAACCTCTACACGGCGATCCTGTTCCCGCTCGTGGCCGGACTGCAGCTCACCTTCCTCACGCACCTGATCGCGGCGCTGCAGTGGACCATGCGCCGCGGCGCGCCGTTCGCCGCCGCGCTCCCCGCCGCGCTGGGGCAGGTGCTGCGTCCGTCGCTCGTGGCGGCGGCGACGACGGTCATCGGCCTGCTCTCGCTGCTCGTCTGCGACGTCGGTCTCGTGCGCGACTTCGGACGCCTGGGCGCGTACGCCGTGGTGCTCGTGTTCGGCGTGACGTTCGTGCCGCCGATGCTGCTGAGCCGGATGCTGCGGCGCGCGCGCGAGGGCGTGCCCGTGCCGTCCGACCGGCCCGAGCCGCCGCGCCCCGGACACCGGGCGCGGCTGCAGCCGTTCGTGGCCTTCGTCTCGCGCCGGCGCGTCGCGCTGCTCGCCGTCACCGCGCTGCTGTGCCTGGCCTCGCTGCCCGCGCTGGACGGCGTGCGCACCGACCTGCGCGCGATCGAATTCCTTTCTCCCGACAGCCCGTCGCGCCAGGGCCTGCAGTTCGTGGACGCGAACGTGGGCGGCATGAACGTGTTCGAGCTCGAGCTCGACACGGGACGCGCGGGCGGCATCCGCGACCGCGCGGCGCTCGAGTTCCTGGAGCGCGTGCGCGCCTACGCCGAGAAGCTGCCCGGCGTGACCGACGTCTACACCTACTCGCAGATCTACACCGTCGTGAACCGGCTCTGGAACGACGACGATCCGGCCGCCGCGCGCCTGCCCGAGAGCGACCTCGGCCTGGGACTCGTGGCGGGTCTCGTCCACAACGCCGACCTCATGTTCTCGGAGGCCATCTACGACGACGCGCAGCGTACGACGACGCTCTACCTGCGCACGCACGACATGCCCGCGCACGCCTATCTCGCGCTGCTCGAGGAGCTGCTCGACTTCGCCCAGGACGCGCGGCCCGAGGGCATGGAGCTGCGCGCGCGCGCGGGCATCCACTCGGTGCTCGAGAGCGACCGGCGCGTGGTCGCGAGCCAGCTCGAGAGCCTGGGCCTGTGCGCGCTCTCGGTCTTCCTCACGCTGTGCGTGCTGTGGAGGTCGCCGAAGCTCGCACTGCTCGTGATGCTGTGCAACCTGCCGGCGCTGTGCGCGGTGCTGGCGGTGATCGGCTACGCGGGCATCCCGCTCAACTCGATCACGGTCATGGTCTCGGCCATCGTGCTGGGCATCGCCGTCGACGACGCGATCCACCTGCTCTCGTTCTGGAAGCACGAACGCGCGGCCTTCGACGACCCGGCCGACGCGCTGTGCTGGGTGCTGGCGCACAAGCTCGTGCCGATGGCCTGCACGAGCGCCGTGCTCGTGGCCGGCCTGGGCCTGTTCCTGGGCGCGTCGTTCCCGCCGGTGGCTGACTTCGGGCTGCTCTCGATCGTGGCCCTGGTCGTCTCGCTCGCGGCCGTGGCGCTCGTGCTGCCGCCGCTGCTGCTGGTCACCGACGGAGGACGCCCGGCGGGCGGCGCCGCTGCGCGCGAAGTCCCCGGATTCGGTGTCCGTTCTCCGGTGGACGGAGCCGACGCCGACGGACGATCGTGAGCACCATGATGCTCACCGCGAACCTGCCGTCCGACGACGAGATGTACCGAGCCCTCGTGCGCAAGGACCCGTCCTACGACGGGGTCTTCCTCGCGGGAATCACGAGCACGGGCATCTTCTGCCGCCCCGTGTGCCCGGCGCGCAAGCCGCGGCGCGAGAACGTGCGCTTCTTCGGCGCCGCGCAGGCCGCGCTCGCCGCGGGATTCCGGCCCTGCCTGCGCTGTCGTCCGCTCGCGCGGCCGGGCAGCGAGCCGGCGTGGCTGCAGCCGCTGCTCGCGGAGGTCGAGCGCGATCCGCAGTGTCGCCTCACCGACGCCGACCTGCGCGCGCTCGAGCTCGACCCGGTGCGCGTGCGGCGCTGGTTCCGTGCGCATCACGGACTCACCTTCCATGCCTGGCTGCGCGCACGGCGGCTCGTGGCCGCGCAGGCGCGGCTCGGGAAGGGCGACGACCTGCTCGCGGTCGGCTTCGAGCACGGCTTCGACTCGACGAGCGGCTTCCGCGACGCGTACGCGCGCCTGTTCGGCAGGCCGCCGGGACGCGGGCGCGGCCAGCGCGTGCTGGCCGTGACGCGCTTTCCGACGCCGCTCGGACCGATGGTCGCCGCCGCCTGCGACGAAGGAGTCGCGCTGCTCGAGTTCGCCGACCGGACGCGCCTGCCCGAGCAGCTGCGGCGCGTCGCGCAGCGGCTCGACGCGACGCACGCGCCGGGCGACCACGTCCACCTGGCACGCCTCGTCGACGAGCTCGAGGCGTACTTCGACCGACGGCTCGTGCGCTTCGGCGTCCCGCTCGCGCAACCCGGCACCGACTTCCAGCGCGCGGTCTGGACGCGGCTGCGCGCCATCCCCCACGGCGAGACGCTCTCGTACGAGGCGCTCGCGCGCGACATCGGCCACGCCGGCGCGTGTCGTGCGGTCGGCCGCGCGAACGGCGACAATCCGCTGGCGATCGTCGTCCCGTGCCACCGCGTGGTGGGCGCCGACGGACGCCTCACCGGCTACGGCGGCGGACTCTGGCGCAAGCAGGCCCTGCTCGACCACGAGCGCGGCGCGGGGTGACGCGCGACTCCCTTGCGGACCCAGCCGCACGCGCAGCGAGCTAGACGTCCCTCTCCTCGACCGTGAGATCGACCTGGTCGATGCGCTCGACGTCGCCCCACGTCAGGTCGCCGCGCGGTCTCATGCGGAGGACGTGCCGCTTCATGGGACTCGCCAGCGTCGACTCGCTGAACGGCACCCTGGCGACGTCGGGCAGCACGTCGAGATCGAGCGTGAAGAAGAACTCGAACGGAGCCGTGCCCGCGCACTCCACCTCCCGCACCTGGATCGACGACGAGACGAGGCGGCTGCACGTCTCGCCGGCGAGATTCACGACCGCGTCGAGGGCCACCACGACGACACGCACGCTGTCCTGCTGGGCGTCCTCGGGGAGATACGCGCCGGTCAGGACCGCGATGCCCTGGAGCAGCACCGCCTCGTCGACGTCTTCGAAGAACGGGAGCGTCACGCCCGTGGGCGCGATCGCCGCGGAGCGCGCCTCGTCGAGGACGCCGAGCGCCCGCGCCATCGCGGCCAGGCGTGGACCCTCGACGCCGCGATGGTCGACCGCGGCCCGTTCGCCCACACAGCCGACGACGCACGAGAGTCCGACGAGCAGTGCCGCGTGCACCGCAATCCTGGCCGCCGACGCGCACTTCACAGCTCCACGGCTTCCCACGACGCTCATCCGCTCGTCCTCCCGTGAGGTGACGCCGGAGTCCACCTCCGACGTGACCGTCCGATAGGTCTTCGCGGATGGGTCGTAACCGGGCGGGCGCAGAGCGGATCGTCCGCCCGCGGCGGCGCCGGTCACCTCGTGGCGGACGTTGCCTCGGCGCGGCGCAGGATGGCCCCGCGCCTCTCAGCCGCCGAGCGGCAGCACCCACACGTTGCGGTAGCGCACGAGGTTGCCGTGGTCCTGCAGCAGCAGCGGACCGTCCGCCGCGGCCTCGGCGTCGCCGCCGGCCGTGGGACCGGGCACGTCGGTGTCGTCGTGCACGAGGCGTCCGTTGTGCCAGACCGAGAGCCGCGCGTCGGCGGTCTTCGCACCCGCGGCGTCGAAGCGCGGCGCCGTGTAGCGGATGTCGTACGACTGCCAGCGTCCCGGACGACGGCAGGCGTTCACGGCGGGCACCTCGACGCCGTAGATCGCGGCGCAGTCGCCCATTCCCGGAGCCAGGCCGTACGAGTCGAGCACCTGCACCTCGTAGCGTCCCGCGACGTACACGCCGCTGTTGCCGCGCGCCTGGCCGGTCACCGACGGATCGAGCTCGGGCGTCATGAACTCGACGTGGACGAGCGCGTCGCCGAAGGTGTCGTGCGAGACGATGTCCCCCGCCCCCGGCACGACCTCCAGGCTGCCGTCGGGCAACGCCTTCCAGCCCGCGTCGCCGCCACCGCGCTTGCCGAAGGCGGCGTCCGATCCGTCGGGACCGACGAGCACGAGCGCGCCGTCGGGCGCGCGCGCCGGGTGCTCGGGGCCGTCGAGCGCCCAGCCGATGCCGCCCAGCAGCAGGTGCTGGAAGCGCGCGTCGGCCCACACCTCGGGGCGGTGTCCGAGCGCGGTGTAGAAGACACGTCCCTCGCCGAACGGCCGGCACCACGTGTTCGCGTAGTCGCCGTCGGCGCGCTTGCCCTTGCTCGCATCGATGCTGCCCGTGTCGAGCGACACGAGCACGTCGGTCGGGAAGCGCTGGAAGTCGCGGAACTGGTAGATCTCGTCGGTGATCGAGAGCCGCGCGCCGAGCCCGCGCGTGGCCGGGTGGTCCTCGGCCTCGACGTTCAGCGTGACCTTCTCGTGCCACGGATGGCCGTCGAACGTGCCGCCCAGCATGGCGAGGTACGGCGGGTACTCGTAGAACGTGTCGGCCGCGCAGTGGACGCCGACGAACGCGCCGCCGTGGGCGACCCACGCGACGAGCGCGTCCTTGTCGGCCGGCGCCAGCGGCAGCTCGCCGGTGGTGTAGAACACGATCGCGTCCCAGCCGTCGAGCCCCGCGGCCGCGAGCGACGTGGGATCCTGGCTGCAGACGACGTCGAAGCGTCCCTCGGCCATCGCGACGAGCGCGGCCTCGGCGGTGGCGAGCGTGTCGGGCGCGGAACGCTTGACGACGTCGTGCACGTAGCCCGCCGACTGCGTGTAGAAGAGCACGCGCGGCATCGCGGGAGTCGCGGTGGCATCCGGCGTGGCGGTCGCAGCCGGATCGGCCTTGTGCGCCGCGCCGGCGTCCTGGGCGGCGAGGGGCGACGCGGCCAGCGGCAGCGCCACGAGCCACGCGACCAGGCGGGCGAGAGCAAGGGCGGGACGAGAGCTGCGCATGGGGCGATCTCCACCGGCGAGGGGATCCCGAGGGTCGCCGAGCGTGGGTCGCGCCGCAAGGGCCCGGGCCCGCCGGGGCTCTCGCGGCGGCCCGCCGGGGCTCTCGCGCCCGCGCGGTGGGTCCCGTGCGCGGACGTGTCACCGACGGGACGTCGGGCGATCGGCGTCACGCGGGCTACTCTGGGCGTCCCCGTCCACCGAGGTGCACCGCATGCCGCTCGTCCTGCTCGTCCTGCTGCTGTCCACGCTGCTCTCGGGCGTACTCGGACCCGTCACGCGTGCCGCGCGGCCGCAGGACGCGACGCCGGCGCCCGTCGGCGCGCGCGCAGCCGAAGCCGAAGCAGAAGCCGAAGTCGCGACCGAGGCCGACGTCGACGCGCTCCTCCCCACCGAGCATCCTTTCCTCTGGCGCATCGAGGGCGACCCGCCGAGCTGGCTGTACGGGACGATGCATGTCGGCGACCCGCGCCTGCTCGCGCTGCCCGACGCGGTCGTCTCGGCGCTCGACGCCAGCGACGCGCTGTACGTCGAGATCCCGTTCGACATGGGCACGATGGCCAAGGCCAGCGCGGCGTCGTTCCTGCCGCTCGGCACGAGCCTCGGCGACCTGCTGCCCGAGGCCACGCTGGCCCGGCTGAAGGACTTCCTCGACGCGCACCACCTGCCCTTCGCGGCGGTGCAGCAACTTCGTCCGTGGGCCCTCTCGGTGACGCTCCCGATGCTCGTCGATCCCCCGTCGCCCGAGGCGGGCGCGCCGCTCGACCTGACGCTCTGGGGCATGGCCGGCGAACTCGGCAAGGACCGCGGCGCGCTGGAGACCGTCGAGCAGCAGATCGGACTCTTCGAGCACACCTCGCTCGAGGAGCAGGCACGCATGATCGAATCGAGCCTCGACCAGATCGAGAAGGCCGCCGCCGAAGGCCGCTCGCCCAACGAGGCGCTGCTGCGCGACTACCTGGCGGGCGACGCCGACGCACTGCTGAACATGGCCGACGCCGAGTCGGAGTCCGACGACACGACCGAGGAGTCGGCGCGCTTCGAGCGCAACCTCGTCGTCGACCGCAACATGGTCATGCTCGACGGCATCCTCGACCTGCTCGACGACCATCCGGGCAAGAGCTTCTTCTTCGCCGTGGGCGCCCTGCACCAGGTCGGACCCTACGGACTCGCCGCGCTGCTCGAGGCCGAGGGCTTCGACGTGACGCGCATCGGCGCGCCGGAGGTCGTGGCGGCGGGTCCGTGAAGGAACCACGGCATGGCCCGAGCGTGGCAGCGGGGTTGGGGACACGGCTGGAATGAACTGGCCGGGTCTCCACCCGGGGGGATAGCCGACGCCCGACGATGCTCGGCGCTTGCGAGCGTCCAGCAACCGGAGAGGAGCGCATGCAGCAGTCGAGCGCGAGATCGGCGTCTTCAGGACGGTTCCCGCATTCTCCTCGCGGACCTGCCCCGGCGTCGATCGAGCTCGAGGACACAGGCTCGAGCCGCTCGCGGTCGGAGCCGGGCGCCGCCTCCGCGTCAGGTGGCGCACCAGCTCACGGCGTGCGTCCAACGACACCGTTCGTCGAGGAGAAGCCGAACGGACCGCCGGCATCGGGGAACCAGACCTGCCACCAGAGTTCGAGCCCGCTCGGCAGCCCGGGCGGCCACACGAGCGGCAGAGTGAGCGCGCCTTGCGGACTCAGCGTCAGCCCCCCCACGACGAGGTCGGGCGCGGGTACGAGAGTCCCGAGCTTGAACGGTGCAGAGAGTTCGCTCGCGCCGAGGACCAGGAACCCGGTCCCCAGCGACGGCCCGCGCCTGATCGCGAGAGAGACATCGAATCCCTCGCACAGGTCGCCGGTGGGCGTGAGCGTCGGCGTACCGTTCGAGCCCGCGAGGCTGCCGCCGAGGTTCGTCCACGGGTTGATGACCGTCATGCGAGCGATGTAGGCCTCGTTCACTCCGTCGAAGACCGGGTCGAACGCGCCGGCTGTCACCGGGAATGACGGTGAGTACGTCGTCCCGACGAAGATCGCGCCACCACAGTCGTCACGGACCACGGCGTTGATCGGCGCCCCCAACGCGCTCGGCTTGCTGAAGTAGCTGCCGTAGAGCAGTTCGGTTCCACCTGCGTCGAAGACCTGCACGAAGCCGTCGGAGAGCCCCCCGGTGAACGTCTTCTGGTACGCGTCGGGTGTCGTGGGGAGTTGACCAGCGGCCTCTTCTCCGACGAGCGTGATCCGACCGGAGGAGTCGAGGGCCATGTCGTACGTCCCTATCCAGCCGTACTCACCCCAAAACGTGGTGAACAGGAACTGTGAACCGTCAGGTGCAACCCACGCCAGGACAGGCTGGGTCGTTCCAGGGCCGTAGAGATCACTGTATGCGCCGGGGGAGATTGGAAAATCTGGATCGCCGGTCATACCGCTCACCAGTATCGTGTCGTCAGGGAGTACATCGACGTAGCCTGCGCCCAACTTCATAAGGAAGGTGGCCCAGATCACTGCAGAGCCGTTGCTTGCAATACACAACAACACTCCGCCGCCCGGCCCGGTTGTCACGTCGAGGACTCCTGGCGTAACCGGGAAGTCGACACTGTTCGTCCCACCCCCCACAATGATGTCGCCACTTGCGGTCACACCAACAGAATTGAAGCCATCATCGCCACTGCCGCCGATGTAGCCCGAGAAGTCGAGTTGCCCGTTCGCCGCAAACTGTGTCACGAAACCATCGCACTCAGGAAGATCGATCGGGCCGAAGCCTGGAGTCACCGGAAAGGCGGGCGAGCACGTCCGACCGACGAGAACGACTTCGCCGCTCTCGCGAACATACATCGCCCTAGGGGCATCTGCCCCTCCTCCAGTGCCACCGAGGTACGACGTCCACACTAGAGCAGACAGCGACGCATCGAGACGCGCGATGAAGCCGTCTTCCGTGCCGCCGCCATAGACCGTCTGAGCGACACCTGACGTCACCGGGAAGTCGGCGGACCCCGTGCTCCCCGCGACGATCACGTCGTCGCCGCACAACGCGACGAGTTCCGCGACGTCGCGCAGGCTGCCGCCGAGGTAGGTCGCCGCGAGGAGCGTCGAGCCGTCTCCCGACAGGCGCGCGACGAAGGCGTCGTCGTCGTCTCCTCCCATCTGCCCGCCCGGCGTCGAGAGACTGCGCTGAACGGCTCCGGGCGTCACCGGAAAGTCGGTCGCATTCGTCAACCCGACGACGATGAGATCGCCCGAAGGACAGCGCACGATCTCCTTGGCCTCCTCACCGTGGTTCGTCCCACCGAGGAACGTGGCCCAGGTGATGTCGACCTTGATCGGCGACGTCCCATCCGCCGCCGGATCGGCACCCTCGACGAGGACACGCCCCTGGATGAGTTGCCAGCGTGCAGAACCTGGGCGGGAGAGGCGCAACTCCCCCGACCCGGCCCGCAGACTCAATGCGCCGTCGTCGCGCACGTCGAGCGTCGCACCCTCGACACGCAGTCCCTTGCCCAGGCGAGGCGCGGGCATGCGCAAGGTCGCACCATCGGGCGTCGCATCGAGTTGCGGATCCCCGGCGCCACCCCAGTCGATTCCCGAGTACATGCGCAGGCCCGTCGCGGCGGACTCACGCCCCCGGAACACGTGATGCATGCCGGGCAGTGGGTCCCGCCCGGTCGGTTCTGAGGGGTCATCCGCATCCCACGCGAGGGAGATGCGCGCGCTTCCCCCGTCGTCTCGCGGGACGAGCACCACCAGTCCGTCGCGTTCGACGCCGATGCGCACGCCTCCACGACGCAGGACGAAGCGCACATCGTGGCTCCACTGGCCGCCGTTCTCGAGGAAGCCGTGCGGCAAGACCGGGTAGACTTGCGCCGTCGCGGATACGGCACACGCAAGCGCGATGCATGCCGGAACGAGAGTCTTCACGTACGTTGTCACGACGCTGCCGCAGTTCATGGGATCGGGTTCTCGAACTCGTAGAGCCGGCCCACCTCGACGACGTATTCGGGCGTGCCTGGTTCGCCGATGTCGCTCGTGTAGCCGCTGCCACCGGTCGCGATGCTCGGCCTCGTGGTACCCCCGAACCTGCCGCTCACGACCGATGTCCCGAGCCGCGTGCGGCCCGCACCGTCGGCCTGGAGCTCACCCTTGTAGCGGGCCAGCGGAATCGGCGGGAACTGGAGACTCGGATCGAACGGATCGGCACCACGAATCACGAATGTACGTCCCGTGTCACGCCCGCCCTGGTCCATGTCCCCGCACGGGTCGGTGATGCCTTGCGATGTCGTGGGTGCCCCGACGGTGAAATCTTGAGGGGAGTCGTCGTTCCAGGCGCCGATCGGGGCGAGTGACCAACCCAAGAGGCTCTTCGAGTCGAGATTGTCGAGGTCCATCTCGAGTTGTGTCTGGGGGTCCGAGTCGATCAACTCGTACGTCAACGGTTGCCGACCGGCGCCGTAGCTGTCGCTCACCACACCGTTCGCGGCGACCGTGAACGCGAACACCGCACCGATCGACGCGTGCGATCGAACGAGTTCGAAGTACGGAGCACCGACGAGGATGTCTGGCCTGCCATCGAAGTTCACGTCGACGCGACCAGTCACCGACCAGCCGAATGCGAGGGTGTCGTAGTCCTCGGTCCAGTACGAACCCGGATCTCTCGGCAGTTCGACCCCGGGGTCGGCAGGTTCACCGGGATCGTAGGCCGAGTACCTGAAGAGGTACGCATTGCCAGCGGAGCCGAAGTCGAACTGGAACGGACTGATGAACTTCATGTCCGGCTCGCCCACGACGACATCGTCGTAGCCGTCGCCATCGACGTCTCCGACCCCCGCGACCGCCATGCCGTAGCGCCCGTCGACCACGCGGCCCTGGAGCCTGAAGTCAGCGTAGGAATTCAGGTCGAAGGGCGTGCCATCGAAGGCGAACGACAGGGCGCTGATCTTCCAGCCCGCGAGGATGTAGGCCTTCCCGGGCCGATCGAGGTCGACGTCGAATCGACCAGGCTCACCGACCACGAGATCGACGTGTCCGTCGCCGTCGACGTCACCGGCCGACGCGATCGAGGCGCCTAGCAGGGCGTCGACCTCGCTGCCGTGGAAGCTCACGCTCGCATCACTCAGCGTCACGTCGATCTGGTTCGGCGGCGGCGGAAAGTCTTCGCCGAAGTAGATCGCGGCGAGGCCGCAACGACTGCCGACGGCCGCGACAGTCACGCCCGGCGACCCCACCAGGAGTTCCGGCCGGCCTCCGCCGTTGACGTCCTCGAGGAAGGCCACCGAGACGCCCACGCCTGGCGCGATGGGCACGTTGTCGATGGTCATCGCCGGCGTCAACGACAGTCCAGAAGCAGAGCCCATGAAGACCCACACTCGTGCGGGGCTTGCGTCCGACGTGATGCCACCGACGGCGAGGTCGTCGTAGCCGTCCTGATCCCAGTCGGCTGCCGCCAGGGTGTGGCCGAGATGATCGTGGGGCACCGTCCCCTCGAGGACGACGTCCGACTCGCAGGCGAAGCGCTCGTCGAGGATCTGGCTCCCCTGCGCGAGCACGGAATCAGCCAGCCAGACAGACAGACAGACAGACAGACAGTGGTGCGACCATCGCGCCTTCTTCATCACCTGGGCTCCAAGGGATCTCTTCCCGCCCTGCCCGGCGGATCGGCGTTCTTCCACCGGTGGAGGCTACCCCGGTTCGTCTGGGGTGGGAAGACCAACCGACGATGGCTCCCCGAAATCACGGCAGAGTCAAGTTCTGGAACCCGAAGCGAGGTCACTTGGGCGGCCCCGGGAAGAGCCGCCTGTCGATCCGCCGATGCCGGACTGAGGACGGACGCACGCATCCCGCGCCTCAGCGCTTGGCGAACACCTCGTAGCGCAGCAGGCGGCAGTCGATCGTCCCGTTCATGACGGGCCACTTGCGCGAGGCCTTCATGCCGAGCGACTTCGTGAGTTCGGCGTCGCCCGAGAGCACGTGCGCCTTCGCGCCGCCGCACTGCTCGCGCAGGAAGGTCGAGAGCGAGCGCCACGAGCCGACGAGGTCGTCGCCCTCGCCGAGGCGCTCGCCGTACGGCGGGTTCACGAAGACCCACTCGGGACGCACGCGCGGCGTCCAGCGCGCGCAGTCGCCGGCGTCGAGGTCGAGCAGGTGCGAGACGCCCGCGGCCGAGGCGTGCCGGCGCGCGAGCACGACCGCGCCCGCGTGCCGGTCGACGCCCATGAGCGGCACCTGGACGCCCTGCTTGACGCGCCCGCGCGCCTCGTCCTTGAGCTGCTCCCAGGCGGATCCGTCGGTGTCGGGCCAGCGCTCGAACGCGAAACGGCGCTGCAGGCCGGGCGCGCGATCGACGGCGATCATCGCCGCCTCGACCAGGAAGGTCGCCGAGCCGCACATCGGATCGGCCAGCGCGCTCTGCCCGTCCCAGCCGGCGAGCAGCAGCAGGCCGGCGGCGGTGGCCTCGTTGAGCGGGCTCTTGACCTGCACGGGACGCGCGCCGCGCTTGTGCAGCGACGCGCCGGCCAGGTCGCGTCCGAGGGTCAGCTCGTGGCCCTGCCAGAGCAGGCGCAGCGGCAGCACGGGACGCTTGCTGTCGACGTCGGGACGGCTGCCGGTGCGACGCCGGAAGCGATCGACCACGGCGTCCTTCACGCGCAGCGCGGCGAAGCCCGAGTGCGTCGTGGGCGCGTCGCGCACCGAGGCCGCCACGGCCAGCGTGTCCTCGAGGCGCATGTAGTCCTCCCACGGGACGTCGCCCACCGTCGCCGCGAGTTCGTCGACGCTGGCACACGTCGCGCGCAGCAGCGTCTCCTGCACGCGGATCGCCGAGCGCAGCCAGAGGCAGCTCGCCATGCCGAGCCGCGCGTCGCCCGTGAACGCCGCGCCCCCGCGCTGGACGCGCACGTCGCCGGCGCCGAGCGCGCGCAACTCGGCAGAGAGCGCCTCCTCGAGGCCGAGGGTGCAGGACGCGAAGAACTCGCGCGTCACGTCAGCCGTCCCGCGGGGCGACGTGTCCGCCGTCGTCGTCGTACGCGCGCTCGCCCGCCGTCACCTCGACGTCGAGCACGTTCTCGTCGAGCGGCAGGGGACAGGTCGTGTACGGCGAGTACGCGCAGGGCGGGTTGTACGCGCGGTTGAAGTCGAGCACGACCCGTCCGTCGGCGTCGGGCACGTCGAGCGCCAGGAAGCGTCCGCCGCCGTAGGTCGCGCGGCCGTTCGTGGCGTCGCCGAACATGAGTCCGAGCCCGTGCTCGACGTCGCCCGTGGGCAGCAGGCGCAACGTGCGTCCGTCGTGCTCGAAGACGAGCTCGCCGGGCACCGTGTCGGGCGCGAGGTCGCCGAGGATGTTCGCCACGCGCACCTCGCGCGGCGTCGCGTACGGGACGAAGCGCGCCGTCACGCGCCATTCCGGGTCGAAGTCGTAGCGCGGCGTCCCGACGTACGACGCGAGCACGGGACTGCGCGCGTCGCGCAGCCTCAGCCCGACGCGCTCGCCGCGCCGGATGCCCCAGAACGTGAGCGTGCCGACGCGCAGGCGCGTGGGCCCGCCGTCGTCGGCGTCGGTGAGCAGCGCGACCGGCCCGTCGACCGGCGCCTCGTCGGCGAACAGCTCGACCCCGGACGCGGGGACGAACAGGAGCGCGTCGTCGGAGCGCGTGAGCTCGCCCAGTCGCGCCGGCGTCCAGGCCGGGAAGACGCGATCGCTGTCGGACGCCGAGCCGACGCTCTGCGAGCCCGGCTCGACCCAGTGCAGTCCGCACAGCGCGAGGTAGCCGGTCTCGCTGCGCAAGCCCGCTTCACGCCGCGCGATCCACGCCGCGTGGTCGGCGAGCAACGCGGCTCCGGCTGCGGGCGCGATGTCGGCCACGGAGACGTCCGCGCCTGGGGCGGCGGCCGCGCTCCCGGCTCCCCCATCGGCTCCGCGTCCCCCGTCGGACGACGCGCACCCCACGGCCAGCGCGGCCAGGACGACGAGCGGGAAGGTACGCGGCATGGGATCGGAGCTCCACCGGAAGGGCGCGTCACGATAGCATCGCCCCTCCGTCCGACCGCTCCCCGGCAGAGGCCGCCCGATGGATCCCACCCGTGCCCGACTCGCCGACCTGCGCCTGCCCGCCCCCGATCTGACCGAGGTCACCGCGCTCGTCGAAGGCGTGCTCGACGACCTGCGTGCCGCCGACGCCGCGCGGCGCACGGCCGCCGTCCGCCGCTGGGACGCCCAGCGGCGGCGCAACGCGACCTGGGCCTCGCTGGCGCAGATCCGTTTCCGGCAGGACACCGGCGACGCCGCCGCGCGCGCCGAGCGCGAGATCGCCGACGCGCTCGTGCCGAAGCTCGACGGACTCGACGCGCGCGTGCAGCGCGCGATCCTCGAGGGGCCGCATCGCGAGGCGTTCGCACGCGAGCTGGGCGACCACGTGCTCGACCTGTGGGCGCATCCGGCGGCCGTGAACCGCCCCGAGGTCGAGGACGACCTCGCACGCGAGAACGCCCTGGCCGCCGAGTACACGCGCCTCATGGGCTCGGCGCGCCTCGCGTTCGACGGCAGGACGCACACGCTGGCGTCGATCCGCGGCTTCGCCAGCCACGCCGACCGCGCCCTGCGCGAACGCGCCGAGCGCGTGCGCTGGGGATACCTCGCCGAGCACGCGTCCGAGCTCGACGGCCTGTTCGACGAGCTCGTCGCGCTGCGCGCCGGCATCGCGCGCAAGCTGGGCGCGGCCGACTTCGTCGAGGTCGGCTACCACCGCATGAAGCGCACCGGCTACGGACGCTCCGAGGTCGAGACCTTCCGCGCGCAGGTGCGCGAGCACGTCGTGCCGCTGGGCGCCGAGATCGTGCGCCGGCAGGCCGAGCGCCTGGGCATCCCCAAGGTCATGCTGTGGGACGAGAAGGTGCACGAGACGGGCGAACCGCCCGTCCCGCAGCAGGATGCCGAGGCGCTCTCCGACGCGGCCGACGGCATGTTCGCCGACCTGTCCGATCCGCTCACGTCGCTCTTCCGCACGATGCGCGCGCGCGGACTGCTCGACCTCGAGAGCCGCGACGGCAAGGGCATGGGCGGCTTCTGCTCGTTCCTGCCCGAGGTCGGGGCGCCGTTCGTGTTCGCGAACTTCGACGGCACGCGCGGCGACGTGCGCGTCTTCACGCACGAGATGGGACACGCGCTGCAGGGCTTCCTGAGCCGCGAAAACTTCCCGTACGACGTCACGCGCTGCCCGTCCGAGTCGGCCGAGGTGCACTCGATGAGCCTCGAGTTCCTCACCTGGCCGCTCATGGAGCGCTTCTTCGACGGGCGCGCCGACGACTTCCGGCGCAGCCACCTCGTCGAGCAGATCCTGTTCCTGCCGTACGGATGCGCGGTCGACCACTTCCAGCACATGGTCTACGAGCGGCCCGAGGCGGGCGCCTCCGAACGCCACGCCATGTGGAGCGAGGTCTCGGCGCTGTACCTGCCGTGGCGCGACGCGGGCGACCTGCCGCACGCCTCGACGGGCGGCTTCTGGCAGTCGCAGCTGCACGTCTACCAGTACCCGTTCTACTACGTCGACTACGTCCTGGCGGCCACCTGCGCGCTGCAGTTCTGGGCGCGCTCGCTCGACGACCACGAAGGCGCGCTGAGCGACTACCACGCGCTCTGCGCCCGCGGCGGGACGCTGCCCTTCGAGCGCCTGGTCGAGTCGGCCGGCCTGCGCTCGCCGCTGCGCGAGGGCTGCCTGGCCGACGTGGTCGACGCCGCCGCGCGCTGGCTCGGCTGACGTCCGGGAGCCCGGCGGCCGCGCGCGGGCGGCGCGGCTCGGCGGCGCGTGCGACGCGTGGTAGCCTGCCGGGCCCGTCTCCGAGGGTCGCCATGACCGTCGCCCCCAAGGGATCCAGCCACCGGGTGCCTGGACTCGTGCTCGTCGACCACTGGTTCGACGTGCCGCTCGACCACGCCCGCCCCGACGGCGAGACCCTGCGCCTCTCGGCGCGCGAGGTGCGCGCGCCGGGACGCGAGGCCGCCGAGCGTCCCTGGCTGGTCTTCCTGCAGGGCGGACCGGGCTTCGCCGCGCCGCGTCCGTTCGACGCCGGCGGCTGGATCGGACGCGCCCTGCGCGACTACCGCGTGCTGCTGCTCGACCAGCGCGGCACCGGACGCAGCACGCCGGTCTGCGCCGCCACCGTCACGCTCCGCGGCTCGCCCGCGCGACAGGCGGAGTACCTGTCGCACTTCCGCGCCGACGCGATCGTGCGCGACTGCGAGCTCGTGCGCCGGCGGCTGCTGCCCGAGGGCGAGCGCTGGACGGTGCTGGGCCAGAGCTACGGCGGCTTCTGCACCGCGCACTACCTCTCGTCCGCGCCCGAGGGCCTGGCCGCCGCGCTCTTCACCGGCGGACTGCCGCCCATCGGCGCCGACTGCGAGACCGTCTACCGGCACACGTACCCGCGCGTCCTCGAGCGCAACCGGCGCTACTACGCGCGCTATCCCGGCGACGTCGAGCGCGTCGGACGGGTCGCGGCGCGGCTGCGTCGCGGCGACGTCCGGCTGCCGTGCGGTGACGTCCTCTCGCCGCGTCGCCTGCAGCTCCTCGGCCTGCTGCTGGGCTTCTCCGACGGCATGGAGCAGGTGCACTACCTGTTCGAGGAGGCCTTCCTGCCCGACGGCGACGAGCTCGGCTACGCCTTCCTGCGCGGCTACGAGACGCTGCTGCACTACGACACGAACCCGATCTTCTCGCTGCTCCACGAGGCCTGCTACACCGAGGGCGTCGCGTCGCGGTGGGCCGCCCAGCGGCTGCGCGACGAGCATCCCGCGCTCGACCCCGACGGCGACGGACCGCTGCACTTCACGGGCGAGATGATCTACCCGTGGTTCTTCGAGGAGATCGGCGCGCTGCGTCCCCTGGCCGGGGCGGCCGGGCTGCTGGCCGAGAAGTCCGACTGGCCGGCGCTCTACGACGCCGAGCGGCTGCTGCGCAACGAGGTCCCGGCGGTGGCCGTGGTCTACGATGACGACATGTACGTCGATCGCGACCTCTCGCTGCGCGCGGCGGCCGGCATCGGCAACCTGCGCGTCTGGACCACGAACGCCTGGGAGCACAACGGCCTGCGCGCCGACGGCGAGCGGCTGCTGGGACGGCTGCTCGACCTGCTCGCCGGACGCGCCTGACGTGGGGGCGCGCGCGACCAGCGTCGCCCGACGTCCGCGCGCGCACCTGCTGCTCTGCGCGCTCGCGGCGCTGACGACGCTCGCGGCGCGTCCGGCCGAGCGCGTCGTGCGCGTGGGACTCCATCCCGCGCAACCGCTCGTGTATCGCGACGACGACGGACGTCCGGCGGGCTTCGCCGTCGACGTGCTCGAGGTCGTGGCCGCGCTCGAGGGCTGGTCGCTCGACTGGGTCGACGGCGACTGGGACACCTGCGAGGAACGCCTCCGCACCGGCGAGATCGACCTGCTGTTCCCGATCCGTGACACGCCCGAGCGTCTCGAGGTCTTCGACTTCACCTCGCGCGGGATGCTCACCACGTGGGGCGACGTCTTCGTGCGCCGCGACTCCGAAGTCGAGTCGCTGCTCGACCTCGACGGCCGCACGGTGGCCGTGGTGCGCGGCGACTACTTCGCCACCTCCTTCGACGCGACGCTGCGCAGCTTCGCGCGCTCGTGCTCGTACCTGCCGCTCGCGTCGTGCCAGGACGTCATGGCCGCCGTGCGCGACGGGGACGCGGACGCGGGCGTGCTCGAGCGCCTCACCGGCTACTGGCACATGGACGCCTACGGCCTCGTCACGCCGACCTTCCCGTTCGGTCCGTCGGAGCTGCTGCTCGCGGTCCCCAAGGGCCGCAACGCCGACCTGATCGAGGCCCTCGACCGGAGGCTGCTCGAGCAGGAGGCCGACCCCTCGTCGGCCTTCGCGCGCATCCGCGACGAGTGGTTCCGGCCCCGGCCCGCCGACGAGGGCATCCCCGGCTGGCTGATCGTCACCCTGGCCGTCGTGGCCGGGCTGGCGCTCGTGAGCGCGGCCTTCGGCGCCGTGCTGCGGCGCCAGCTCGCGGTGCGCACCGCCCAGCTCGACGCACGTGCCTCGGAGCTCCAGCGCGAGACGGCCGACCGCGTGCGCGCCGAGCAGCACCGCGAGCAGCTCGAGGCGCAGCTGCGGCACAGCCAGAAGCTCGAGGCCATCGGACAGCTCGCCGCCGGCGTGGCGCACGATTTCCGCAACCTGCTCACGGTCATCTCGGCGCACACCGACCGTATCGCGACCCGCGTCTCCGACGACGCCCTGGTGGCCGAGTCGGTCGACGCCCTGGGACGCGCCGTCGACCAGGCCGCGCAGGTCACGCGCTCGCTGCTCGGGTTCTCGCGACGCATGGAGCCGCGACGCGAGGCGCTCGACCTGTGCGCCTGCGTCGACGAGGCCGCGCGCATGCTGGCCCGCACCCTTCCCGCCGCGATCCAGCTCACGGTCAAGACAGCGCTGCAGCCCCGACCGCACGTGCTGGCCGACCCGACGCAGATGCACCAGGTGATCTTGAACCTGGCGCTCAACGCGCGCGACGCGATGCCCCGGGGAGGACGGCTCGAGATCGCCGTCGAGCGTCGCTACGGCGACACGCGCGAGGTCACGGTGCGCGTGAGCGACACCGGCGAGGGCATGTCTCCCGAGGTGCGCGCGCGCATCTTCGAACCGTTCTTCACCACGAAGGAGGAATCGGGCACGGGCCTCGGGCTGGCCACGGTGCAGGGCATCGTGACCGAGCACGGCGGACGCGTGAGCGTCTCCTCGGCCGAGGGCCGCGGGACGAGCTTCGTGCTGCACTTCCCGCTGCTGCCCGACCCGCTGCCCGGCGCCGATTCCGATCCGTCCGGCGTGCCGGCCGCCGAGGGCTGCGGCGAGCTCGTGCTGCTGGCCGAGGACGACCGGCAGGTGCGGCAGATCGTGGCCGCCGCCTTGATCGCGGCGGGCTACGAGGTCGTCCAGGCCAAGGACGGTCATCAGGCCCTCGAGCGCGGCCGCGAGGAGCGCGGGCGCATCCGGCTGTGCGTCTTCGACGTCGACATGCCGCAGCTCTCGGGCCTCGACGCGCTCGCCGCCCTGCGCGCCGAGGGCGAGTCCGCGCCGGCGATCCTGGTGACCGCCTCCGAGATCGCGCTGGACGCCGCGGCCTCGGGGAGCGACACCGTGGTGCTGAGCAAGCCGTTCGCGATCCAGGAACTCTGCACGCTCGTGCGCGAGATGCTCGACCGCGCCCACGTGGAGGACGCATGACCCGCACCATCCGCATCGTCATGGTGGACGACCACGCCCTGCTGCGCGAGACGCTGCGCGACCGGCTGGCGTCGGAGCCCGACATCGACGTGGTCGGCACGGCCCAGAGCGCCGACGAGGCCGTGCCGATGGCCCTCGAGCTGCAGCCCGACGTGCTGCTCATGGACATCGACATGCCGGGCCTGTCGTGCTTCGACGCCGCGCGCACGATCAAGGACGGCTCGCCCGACACCTCGGTGATCTTCCTCTCGGCGTTCTTCCACGACCGCTACATCGAGAGTGCGCTGCAGAGCCAGGCCACCGGCTACGTGACCAAGGACGAGCACCCCGACGTGGTCGTCAAGGCCGTGCGCGCGGCCGCCGCCCAGGTGGCCTACTTCTCGCCCAAGGTCTCGGCGCGCATCGTGGTCGACACGACGGGCGTGCGGCTCGGCGACGCCCCCGTGTCGCGCGCCTCGCGCCTCACGGCACGCGAGCTCGAGGTGCTGCGCTACCTCGCCCGCGGCCTGCCCAAGAAAGAGATCGCGGTCACGATGAACGTGAGCGTCAAGACCGTCTCGCGCCACACCGAGAACATCATGGAGAAGCTCGACATCCACGACCGGGTCGAGCTGGCGCGCTTCGCCATCCGCGAGGGACTGGCCGAGGCCTGACGGCGCCCGGCGCGCGTCCGCCACCGTCCGCGCGCCGGACGCACGGGGCGCGATCGTCGTCACGCGCCCGTCGTCGGCGAACAGCGAGAAGGAACGGCGCGGGGGTCCGGAGTCCCGTCCCCCCGCGCCGATCGGGGTGTGCGGTCGTCGGCCGGTGAGGACTCCTCGCGGCGGGACGCGGTCGGGGAGGCCGCGTCCGGGGAAGAGGAGATGAGGAGGGGGCGCGGGCGCAGAATGCATCACGCCCGGGCCGGCCGCGAGTCGACCTCTCCGGACGAGGCGTCCGCGAAAGGTGGTTTCGACACCTCCGCGGTGAGGAGCCACGGAACCGGAGGACCCCGAGGGGTTCACCGGTGACAGTCGAAGCCGAGCGCAGGCTAGGCGCAGATCGGGCGTTCAGCCATCGGACGTTCGCCCCACGCGCGCGCCGTCCAGGTCGGCCAGCGCCTCGAGGATCGCGCGCGCGCGATCGCCGTCCGGCGCGAGACGCAGGGCGGCCTCGGCCTGGGCGCGGGCCTCGTCGAGGTCACGTCCGAGGTCGAGCAGCGTGGCGGCCAGGTTGCAGCGCAGCTCGGGTTCGTCGGGGACGAGTTCGACGCAGCGCCGCAGGTGCGGCAGCGCGTCCTCCGGACGTCCCGCCATGAGCAGTGCCACGGCCAGGTTGTGGCGCGCGAACGGTTCGTCGGGCGCCAGCGCCACGGCCCGCTGCTGGATCTCCACCGCCGCGGCGAAGTCGTGCAGCTCGAGGTGCACGTTGCCCAGGTTGACGAGGTACGCGAGCTCGTCCGGCGCGAGTTCGCAGGCGCGCTCGAAGGCCACGCGCGCCTCCTCGGGACGTCCCGCGTCGCGCAGCGCGTTGCCCAGCATGTAGTGCGCGAAGGCGTGCTGCGGACGATCCTCCGCGGCCTCGCTCCAGAGCTCCACCGGATCCTGCCACGCGTGCACGCGCTCGCGCGCGGCGGACGACGCGCCCAGGGCCAGCGCGCCCAGGCAGATCGCACCCGCGGCGCGGGGTGCGCGACGCAGTCCCTCGCGCAGCGTGAGCACCACGAGCAGCACGACCGCGGCCAGCGGCAGGTACATGCGCCGCTCGGCCACGACCTCGGTCGCGATCGGCACGACGCTCGACGTGGGCGCCAGGATCGCGAAGAAGAAGGCGCCCAGCACGCCGGCCGGCGCGTTGCGGCGCACGAGCACGAGCGTCGCCACGAGCAGCAGCAGCAGCACGAGCGCCTGGGGGAAGACGTCCAGCAGCGAGGCGGCCAGGGGCCAGTCGTAGCTGGGCACGAGCGGATGCGGCCAGAGCGACAAGCGCAGCATGTGCAGCAGCACGCCCGACTGAGTGAGCAGCCAGCTCCAGGGCGAGATGCCCACGCCGAAGCCCGCCGACGCGGCGCGCGGCGAGCCGAGCTGCAGCAGGACGACGATCGACCAGGTCGACGCCAGGCCGAGGTGCAGCGCGCGGTGGCGCAGCAGCGCCGTCCCCAGGCGACGGCTCACGAACGCGCGGTCGACGAGCAGCATGAGCAGCGGCGCGGCGACGGCGATCTCCTTGCTGCCCATGCCCAGGGCGCAGCAGGCGATCGAGAGCAGAAACCAGCGGCCGGGACGCGTCGAGCGCAGTCCGCGCCAGCCGGCGTAGAGCGTGGCCAGCACGAAGAACGACGCGAGCAGCTCGGTGCGCTGGGTGACGTAGGCGACCGCCTCGCTCTGCAGCGGGTGGACGGCCCACAGCAGCGCCGTGGCGAAGGCCACGCCCGACGCACGCCGCGCGTCGCGCAGCGCCCGCGGCAGGATGCGACGCAGCAGCCCGAACAGCAGGCAGGCCGACGCGGCGTGCAACACGAGGTCGACGAGGTGGTAGCCGTACGGCGAGAGCTCGCCCAGCGCGTAGTCGACCGCGAACGTGAAGGCCGTCACGGGACGTCCCGCGAGCGGCGACTCGGGCGTCGCCCAGAGGTGGCCGTCCGGCGGCCAGAGCGGCGCGATGTGCACGTTGCGCACGATGGCCGGGACGTCGTCGAACTGCAGCGGCACGCGCAGCGTCCCCGCCCAGGTCACGACCACGGCCGCGATCAGGGCCAGGCCTGCCAGGAACGACGGTGCGACGGCGCGGGGCCGGGACATGGGAGGACTCCTCGAAGGGGATCCCATCGGCCGTCGGGGCCGCGCGCCTTTTGCCCGTCCCCGAGGGCCCCGCCGTGGATGCGCCGCGCCGCCGGCTGCTACGCTGGACGGCCGTCCCGCCCCGCCGAGTGTCGCGTCATGAGCTACGTCCTGCCGCCCGTCCCCAGCGTGGACCAGGTGGCCGTCGAGCAGCGCGCCGCCGCGTTCACGAAACGCAGCATCAAGACGAGCGCCAAGAAGGCCGCCCTGGCCTTCACCGTGCGCATGATCGACCTCACCACGCTCGAGGGCGCCGACACGCCCGGCAAGGTCCTGCGCCTGTGCCGCAAGGCGATGCGTCCGGCGCTCGACCCGCAGGTGCCGTCGGTGGCGGCCGTCTGCGTCTACCCCACGATGGTCGGGGTGGCGCTGCGCGAGCTGGCCGGCAGCGGCGTGAAGGTCGCGTCGGTGGCCACGGCCTTCCCCAGCGGACAGAGCTTCCTCGACGTGCGGCTCGACGAGGTGCGGCGCACGGTCGAGCTGGGCGCCGACGAGATCGACATGGTGATCAACCGCGGCGCGTGGCTGGCGGGCGACGTGGCCCGCGTCCACGACGAGATCGCGTCCATCAAGCAGGCCTGCGGGCCGGCGCACCTCAAGGTGATCCTCGAGACCGGCGAGCTGGGCACGTACGACCAGGTGCGCAAGGCCAGCCAGGTCGCGATGGACGCCGGCGCCGACTTCATCAAGACCTCGACCGGCAAGGTCTCGCCCGCCGCCACGCTGCCCGTGACGCTCGTCATGCTCGAGGCCATCCGCGACCACTTCCACGCCACGGGACGCGTCGTGGGCATGAAGCCGGCCGGCGGCATCCGCACCGCGAAGCAGGCCTGGCAGTACCTCGTGATGGTCAAGGAGACCCTGGGCGACGCCTGGCTCACGCCCGACCGCTTCCGGCTCGGCGCGTCGTCGCTGCTCAACGACGTGCTGCTGCAGTGGGAGCGGGCCAGGACCGGGCACTACGAGTCCGTGCGCTCGCTGAGCGACGATTGAACGGCGGCGGGCGCGCGAGCGCGCCCCACCGCGGGAGACCCTGATGGACGCCACCAAGCTGCACGCCATCGACCCCGCCCCCGGCGCGTCCGGCGGAGCGCGCTCGATCCCCGACGTGCGCGAGCTTCTGTTCGGCGACCTGTGGCCGTACGCGCCCGCCCCCGAGCGCAACGTGTGGCCCATCGCCGAGCGCTACGGGCACTTCCTCGACGGCGAGTTCGTCGACGGCGACGGCTGGTTCGCGTCGGTCAACCCCGCCACCGAGGAGGTCGTCACGCACGTACCGACGGCCGACGCGAAGGTCGTCGATCGCGCCGTGAAGGCCGCGCGGAGTGCCTACGAGACGTGCTGGCGCGACATGCCGGGCGCCGAGCGCGGCAAGATCCTGTACCGCATCGGACGCATGATCCAGGAGCGCAGCCGCGAGCTCGCGGTGCTCGAGTCGATCGACAACGGCAAGCCCATCAAAGAGTCGCGCGACGTCGACGTCCCGCTCGTGGCCGCGCACTTCCTGTACTACGCGGGCTGGGCCGACAAGCTGCGCTACGCGTTCCCGGGTGCCAGCGTGGCGCCGATCGGCGTGGCCGGCCAGGTCATCCCCTGGAACTTCCCGCTGCTCATGGCCGCGTGGAAGATCGCGCCCGCGCTGGCCGCCGGCAACACCGTGGTCATCAAGCCGGCCGAGACGACGCCGCTCACGATGACGCGCCTGTGCGAGATCTTCGTCGAGGCCGGGCTGCCGCCGGGCGTGGTGAACGTGGTGCACGGCGCGGGAGCGACCGGCAAGCTGCTCGTCGAGCACCCGGGCATCGACAAGGTCGCCTTCACCGGCTCGACCGAGGTCGGCAAGCTCATCCAGCGGGCGCTGGCGGGGACGGGCAGGCGGCTGACGCTCGAGCTGGGCGGCAAGGGCGCGAACATCGTCTTCGACGACGCGCCGCTCGACCAGGCGGTCGAGGGCATCGTGGCCGGCATCTGGTTCAACCAGGGCCACGTCTGCTGCGCCGGCTCGCGCCTGCTCGTCCAGGAGAACGTCGCCGACGCGCTGCTCGCAAAGCTCGACGAGCGCATGGCGACGCTGCGCGTGGGAGATCCGCTCGACAAGAACACCGACATCGGCGCGATCAACAGCCGCGCGCAGCTCGAGAAGATCGACGAGCTGGTCGCCGCCGGACGCGACGAGGGCGCCGACATGCACCAGCTCGCGTGCCCGATCCCCGAGCGCGGCTTCTTCTTCCGTCCGACGTACTTCACGGGCGTCACGCAGAGCCACCGCATCGCGAGAGAGGAGATCTTCGGTCCGGTGCTCGCGGTGCAGACCTTCCGCACGCCCGACGAGGCGGTGCAGCTCGCCAACAACACGCCGTACGGCCTCTCGGCGGGCATCTGGTCCGACAAGGGATCGAAGCTGTTCTCGATCGCGGGCGCCATGCGCGCCGGCGTCGTGTGGGGCAACACGTTCAACGCCTTCGATCCCGGCAGTCCGTTCGGCGGCTACAAGGAGTCGGGCTTCGGACGCGAGGGCGGACGCCACGGCCTGCTGCCCTACCTCGAGGTGACGGGATGAGCGCGGCACGACGCAAGCGGTCCGGCGCACCCGAGCGCGTGCCGGTGGCGAAGACGTACAAGCTCTACGTGGGCGGCGCCTTCGTGCGCAGCGAGAGCGGGCAGACGAGCCGGCAGACCGACCCGGAGGGACGCTTCGTGGCCAACGTGAGCAAGGCCTCGCGCAAGGACTTCCGCGACGCGGTGCGCGCCGCACGCGCGGCGCAGGGAGGTTGGGCGAGGAAGAGCGCCTTCAACCGCAGCCAGATCCTGTTCCGCATCGCCGAGACGCTGGAAGACAGGCGCTCGCTCTTCGAGCACACGCTCGTCGAGCAGGGCGGCTTCGCCGCCGCCGAGGCCGCGGCCGAGGTCTCCTCCGCCGTCGACCGCGTCTTCTGGTACGCCGGCTGGGCCGACAAGTTCACCCAGGTGCTGGGCAACGTGAACCCGGTGGCCTCGCCGTTCTTCAACTTCTCGATGCCCGAGCCCATGGGCGTGGTCGTGCTGCTGCCGTCGCTGCGCTCGCCGCTCGTGGGACTCGTCTCGGCGATCCTGCCGGCGATCGTGTCCGGCAACACGGTGGTCGCGCTCGTCGACGGCGAGCTGCTCACGCCGGCGCTCGACCTGGGCGAGGCGATCGCCACGAGCGACGTGCCCGGCGGCGTGGTGAACATCCTCACGGGACGCCACGCCGAGCTGCTGCCCCACGCCGCGGCGCACATGGACGTCGACGCGGTCGGCCTGTGGAGCGCCGACGTGGGCATGCGCACCGCGCTCCAGACCGCGGCGGCCGACAACGTCAAGCGCGTGCGCGTCCACGACGACCCCGAGCGCGCGGCCTGGCGCGATCCGGCGGCCGAGAGCCTGTACCGCATCGACGAGTTCGTCGAGATCAAGACGGCCTGGCACCCGATCGGGACGTGACGCGCGCGCGCCCCACGAGGGGGCTCGCCGCCCTCGCCCTGTTCGCGGCCCTGTGTGCCGCGGGGCCGGCGACCCCGGGCATGCAGTCGTCCGCCGCCCCCGCGCCCGCCGCGCGGCCGGTCACACCGGCCGTGCCGCAGGACGGGTCGCGCGCCGACGCGTCCCCCGCGCCCGAGCTCGTGCTGACCGCCGACGACACCGAGGTCACGCGCTCGTGCACGCTCGTCGTCCCGCCCGGCACGATCCTCGTCGACGACGAGGGCGACGGCGTGCTCCAGGTGCGCGCCGACGGGGTCGAGATCACGTTCGCGCCGGGCTCGGTGCTGCGCGGCGCCCCCGCCGACACGCCGCTCGACGGGCTCGCCGGCGTCGGCATCGCGATCACCGGGGCGAAGGGCGTGGTCGTGCGCGGCGCCGTCGTCCACGGGTTCAAGATCGGCATCGACGCGATCGAGGCGGACGGCCTGCTCGTCGACGGCTGCGACGTCTCCGACAACTTCGCCCAGCGCCTGCGCAGCACGCCCCAGGCCGCCGACGACGGCGCCGACTGGCTCGAACCCCACGACAACGACGCCCGCGAGTGGACGACGCGCTACGGCGCCGGCATCGCTCTGCTGCGCACCGACGACGCCACTGTGCGCGGCTGTCGCGCGCGCCGCACGCAGAACGGGCTCGTGCTCGACCGCGTCACGGGCTCGCGCGTGTACGACGACGACTTCTCGTTCCTCTCCGGCTGGGGCGTGGCGCTGTGGCGCTCGTCCGAGAACGTGATCACGCGCAACGCGCTCGACTTCTGCGTGCGCGGCTACAGCCACGGCGTCTACAACCGCGGCCAGGACAGCGCCGGGCTGCTGATGTTCGAGCAGTGCCTGCACAACGTGGTCGCCGAGAACTCGATCACCCACGGCGGCGACGGCGTGTTCGCCTTCGCGGGACGCGAGGCGCTGGGCGAGACCGCGCACGGCGCCCGGCGGGCACCCGACGCACCGTGCGGCGACGACGGCAACCTCTTCGTCGGCAACGACCTCTCGTCGGCGGCCGCGCACGGCCTCGAGCTCACGTTCTCGCGCGGCAACGTGATCCGCGAGAACCGCTTCGCGGAGAACGCGATCTGCGGCATCTGGGGCGGCTACAGCCGCGACACGCTGATCGAGAAGAACCTCTTCACCGGCAACGGCGAGGCCGGCTACGGCAAGGAGCGCGGCGGCGTGAACGTCGAGCACGGCGCGCGCAACCTGATCCGCGACAACGCCTTCTCGGGCAACCGCTGCGGCGTACACCTGTGGTGGGACGACGACGCGCAGATCGCGAAGCTGCCCTGGGCCGCCGTGTTCGGCACGGACGCCGAGGACAACGCGGTGGTCGGCAACCGCTTCGGCGGCGACACGACGGCCATCGAGCTGCGCGCCACGACGCGCACGCTCGTGACCGGCAACCGCTTCGACGACGTGGGCGAGGAACTGGTCGTCGAGGGCGAGGCCCCGCGCCGCGAGGGCGTGCCGGTCGTCCCGGCGACGACGGCCCCCGATCTCGTCGTGCTCGGGCAGACGCGGCCCGTGGGCGCGCGCGCGCCGCTCGCCGGACGCGCCTCGATCGTGATGACCGGGTGGGGGCCGTGGGACCACGCCTCGCCGCTGCTGCGGCGCGTGTCCGGCGCGCCCGGGCTGCACACCTGGGAGCTGCTCTCCGCGCCGGACGATGCGCGCGTCACGCTCGACGGCGACGGCCTGCGCCTGCGCCGCGACGGGACGCGCATCGAGGTCGCCCTCGACGTCGACCGTCACGGGGTCTTCGAGTACACCCTGCGCGTCGAGGGCAGCACCCCGCCGCTGGCCGGTTCGGGCCGGCTCGTGCGCATCCCGTGGACGGTGAGCGTGTTCCCGTGCGACGACCCGCGCGACGACCCGGCCGTCTTCGACGCGGCGGCCGCCTCCCCCGCCGCGGTGACGCGCACCCTCGACGCGCTCCAGCTGCGCTACGCGGGCGGCGGACCGAGCGACCTGCCGGCCTTCGCCGACGCCGTGCCGCGGCTGCCGAGCGACCACTTCGGCACGCGCGCCGAGGCCTCCGTCCCGCTCGGCGCGGGACGCTGGCGGCTGGAGGTCGAGAGCGACGACGGCGTGCGCGTCACCGTCGACGGCGAGGTCGTGCTCGACGACTGGACCTGGCACGCGCCGCGCAAGGCCTCCGTCGAGATCGACCTCGACGCGCCCCGCGACGTCCACGTGCTGGTCGAGCACTTCGAGCTCGACGGCTACGCGGTGCTGGCGCTCGACTGGCTGCGGGTGCCCTGACGGGCTCGGCGATCCGGCCTCAGGGGAGCAGCGTGAGCGGCAGCGCGTTGCTCGCGAACTGCACGCCGGCGCCGGGCTCGAAGACCACGTAGGCGTGGTGGAAGACGAGCCCCGCGGCGCTCGTCGGAACGAGCCCCGCGGGCAGCGAGAACGCCGCGAGCGCGTTGCCCGACGCGTCGAGCGTCCCGAGCGAGTTCACGAGCACGCCGTTGTTCGGGAACGCGTAGCTCAGGTCGAACCATGCGTCCGGCACGAGCGGCACGTGCACGCCGTGCACGTCGAAGCCCGGGGTCGTCCCCGTGAGGCTGCCCAGCAGCAGGTAGGACGCACCCGCGTGCTGCGGCCCGGCCACGAGGCCGAGGTCCTGCACGCCGCCCTGTTCGATCGAGAGCTCGTGCGTGAGCATGAGCAGCGAGAGGTCGGCCCCGGAGTAGACCCAGGCCGATCCGGTCTTGGGACCCAGGGTGTCGTCGAACGTGTTGCCGACGACGTAGTCGGGGACGCCGTCGCCCGTCACGTCACCGAGCGTCGCCACGGCCCACGCGAACGA
>JACKHP010000031.1 GCA_020638905.1 Planctomycetota bacterium
CCATCACGAGGCCGAGCTCGTTCTTGGGCCGCGCGAAGCGGTCGGTGACGTAGAGGTTGATGAACGGGATGATCAGCCCTGCGCCCGTCCCGACGATCAGGTACGGCAGCGCGAGCCTCCACCACAGGTGCCAGTGTCGCGGCGCGAGGATCGCGAACATGCGCCAGACCGACGGCGGCGACGCGGGACGGGTCGCGGTCGGCGCCTCGGCGGCGGTCGGCTCGCGGCGCCGTCCGGTGACGAGCCCGCGATACGGGATCGTGGCGCACAGGCTGGCGAGCGCGCCGAGCGCCAACGCGGCGCTGAGTCCCTCCGACTCGCCCAGGCCGGCGTGCACGAGCAGGTCGGCGAGCGCTCCCGCGCAGGCCAGTCCGAAGGCTGCGGCCACGGTGTGCGTCATGAACTCGGCGCCGAAGAGCTGGGTGCGCTGACCGGGATGTCCCACGCTGACGAGGAACGGCGCAGCCACCACGCGGTGCACGGTGAACGACGCGCTCTGCACCGCCGACCAGAACAGGAGCGCCGGGAGGCTCTCGCTGAGCGCGAACCCGAGCAGTCCGGCCGCGGCACCCGTGGCCGCGAGCACCAGGCAGCGCCGCGCACCCAGTGCGTCGTAGAGCGCCGCCGCAGGGATGGTCGTGAGCACGACGCCGATGCCGGCGGCCGAGAGCACGGTGCCCGCGTCGGCCTCGCCGAATCCGAGCGAGCGCACGTACAGGTTCTGCAGCACCCACAGGAACCCGTGACCGACCTCGAGCAGCAGCGCACCGCACAGGAAGCGTCGGGCGTCCGGGAGGAACGCCCGCCAGGTGGCGAGGATCACCGCTCGGCGTCGCTGCCCGGCGACAGGTCGGCGAACGTCGCGTCGGGCACCTTGCGTCCCACGAGGAACAGCAGCGCGGTGATCACGAGCGTGGCCGAGCCGAGTGCGAGCGGGGTGCTCCACCAGTCGAGCTCGACCGTCGGCAGGTAGCCGAGGACGATCGCGAGCGTCGCCACGACGATCGCGTAGGGCGCCTGGGTGCGCACGTGGTCGACGTGGTCGGAGGCCGACGCCACCGACGAGAGCACCGTCGTGTCGGAGATCGGCGAGCAGTGGTCACCGAAGATCGAGCCCTCGAGCACCGCGCCGATGCAGACCACGACCATCGCCAGCGCGCCGATGCCGGCGGCTTCACCCACGGCCGCCGAGAGCGCCACGACGTTGGGCAGCAGGATCGCCATGGTCGACCACGACGAGCCCGTCGCGAAGGCCACCAGGCACGCGGCGGTGAACAGCAGCACCGGCAGCAGCAGCGGCGGGACGGCGCCGGAGAGCAGCGCAACGAGGTAGTCGGCGGTGTCCATCTCCTGGCACACGCGCCCGATCATCCAGGCCTCGAAGAGGATGATCACCGCGAACACGAGAGCCTTGGCCGACGAGAGTCCGGCGCGCGTCATCTCGCCGCCGGGCAGGTGCGGACGCTTCGTGCGCAGTCCGCCGAGGGTCGCCGCGACGACCACGACGAGCATCGTGATCGAGAACACGAGTCCGAACGCGAGGTAGCTCGTGGTCTGCTGCAGGAAGAGCCCGAAGCCGGCGCCTTCGCGCACGAACGAGAGATCGCCCAGCCACTGCACCGACAGGTCCTGCAGGCCGGTGGCCACGCCCAGCCCCAGCAGCGTGCCCAGGCGCACGGCGTTCGAGCCGGAGATGAGCATCGCGGACGCGAGGCCGACGAACGCGCCGATGAAGATCGGCTTGCCGCCGCTGCCGGCGAAGAGGATGTCCGCGATGCGCTCGGGGTCGCCCAGGGCACCTTCGTTCCAGGCCTGCACGCCCTTGCCGTCGAGGAAGATGATCGCCAGCGTCGTGAACAGCACGAGCGCGATCGGTCCGGCGCCGGCCCACCAGCGGTGCGGCAGGCCCTCGTACGGCGTGATGCGCGAGGCCTCGTCGGAGACCATCGGCATGCCGCCGTCGCGCACGAGCTTGCCGGTGGTGCGGGCGCGCACCTCGGCCTTCAACATCGGTCCGAAGTCGCGCCCGAGGGCGATCGTCAGGAACACGAAGATCAGCGTGAACAGGCAGTAGAAGCGGAACGGGATGGTCTGCAGGAAGATCGCGTAGGCGTTCTCGGTGATGCCCGCGCCGGGCAGGTGCGCCTGGTACGTCGAGACCTCGTACGCGATCCAGGTCGAGAGCATCGAGACGCCGGCCACGGGGGCCGCCGTCGCGTCGACGATGTAGGCCAGCTTCTCGCGCGAGATGCGCATGCGGTCGGTGAGCGGACGCATCGTGTTGCCGACGAGCAGGCAGTTCGCGTAGTCGTCGAAGAAGATGATCAGCCCCATGCCCCAGGTGGCGAAGAGCGTCGAGCGCGCCGTCTTCGCGAACCCGATCAGCAGCTCGATCAGTCCCTGCACGCCGCCCGAACGACTGAGGATGCCGACCATCGCCACGAGCAGCACGACGAAGCCGATGATCTCGAAGCGGAACGAGTCGGTGAACTCGGCCCAGAAGTAGTGCGTGAAGACGTTCGCGAAGCCCTGGGTGATCGACTCGCCCCAGCCAGCGCCGCCGTCCCACAGGATGAGCACCGAACCGGACAGGATGCCCAGGAAGAGCGCGAGCAGCGTCTTGCGCAGCAGCAGCGCGACCAGGATCGCGAGCAGCGGCGGCACGAGCGAGAGCCGGTCGGGCAGCTCCTTGTGCGTCTCGTGGATCGTGCCCTCGGCGTCGACCCAGCCATCGTCGGGCGGCACGACCGCGGCGAACGCCCCGCCCCCGGCGACCGAGGCCGTGACGGTGATGCGCGCCTCGTCGACGTGCACCGTGAGTTCGACTTCGAGCGGCGCCGTCTCGTCGGGCTTCGCGAGCCGGAAGCGGGGCGGCGTCTCGAGCTTGCGCTCGGCGGAGTCGTTCTCGCGCGCGGCGGTGAGCAGGTTGAGCTCGGTCGTCACCGCGCGTGCGAACGGGTCGGTGTTCGAGACCGTCGCGGGCGTGACGCGCAGCTCGCCGTCGACGCGCACGGTGAGCGCCACCGCGGGATCGTCGAGGTCGCCTCCGAGGCGCGCGAGCGCGGCGGGCAGCGTCTCGGCGGCGGACACTCCCTCGGGCACCGAGGACGGCACGCTCTCGCCGGCCTCGCGGGCGGTCTTCAGCCCGAGCTCGTAGACGTCCTGCTGGGACCTGAGCAGCTTGCCCACGGCCTGGGCCACGAGGGTCTGCCGGTCGGCATCGGGGACGAGCAGCAACGCGGCGAGCGCGAGGCCCACTGCGGTGCCGAGAAAGGCGGAAAGGCGTCCGTTCATCGGCGAGCGACCGGAGGAGGACGGCGGAGGGAGCGCGGATTGTAGGGACCGCCGGGCGCGAATCCCAACCCGCACCGCGGCGCTCTCTCGGGGTGGGACGGCGCTCGCGCCGCGCGTGCAGCGAGGACCGTCGGCGCGACGGCGGCGCGACGCAACGGCATGGGTGGCGCGGGCCGTCCCACGCGGTGCCTTGATAGGCTGCGCCCCCCTCGGGAAGATGCGCCCATGGATCCCGTGCTCGTCGGACTCGCCATCCTGGCCGCTCTCGTGGTCGGCGGCTCGCTGCTGCTCGTGCGGCGGCTCGACGCCCTCGACGAACGGCTCGGCCGGCTCGACGACATCGACGGCCTGGCGCGTCGCGTCCAGCGGCTCGCGGCCGAACTCGACCGCAAGGAGCTCAACGCCCAGATCCAGACCAAGCTGACCGAGGTGGGCGAGGCCGAGCGGCGCCTGGGCGCGGCGGTGGGCGAGCTGCGCCAGCAGATCGACGAGCTCACCGAACGCATCGAGGCCGGCCTGTCGGGTCCGGGACGGCGACCCGAGGGGCTCGAGCTGGGCGCCACCGAGATCGTCCGTCGGCACCTCGAGGACGAGGGCTTCCAGTCGGTCCGCGTGTTGTCCGATCTGACCCGGCTCGACGGCCTCACGGGACGGGTCGTGTTCGAGGCCACGCGACGCGGTGCCATGCACAAGGGCCACGTGTCCCTGCGCGACGGCGTGATCGACGACGAGACGATCCGTGCCGCCTACTCCGCCTTTCCTTGATTGCGTAGGCTGACGCCGATCATGACCACGACCGAAGACCAGACGTCCGACGGTGCGCCGACCCTCGCCCGGGTGCGCCGCCTCAACGAGCACGTCGGCGAGACCGTGCGCGTCCAGGGCTGGCTCGCCAACCGGCGCAGCAGCGGCAAGCTGCTGTTCCTCGAGCTGCGTGACGGCAGCGGGACGGTGCAGGCCGTGGCGCACAAGAAGGCCATCGGCGACGAGCTCTTCGCCGAGCTCGAGGGTCTCCCGCAGGAGTCGTCGCTCGAGGTCGACGGACTCGTCAAGGCCGACGAGCGCAGTCCCACGGGAGTCGAGCTCTCGGTCACGGGCGCGCGCGTCGTCGGACGCGCCGAACCCTACCCGATCACGAAGGCGGTGCAGGAGGACAGCGTCGACTTCCTGATGAAGCACCGCCACCTGTGGCTGCGCTCCAGCAAGCAGGTCGCCAAGCTGCGCGTGCGCGCGCGCATCATCAAGTCGATCCGCGACTTCTTCGACGGGCGCGACTTCGTGTGTCTCGACGCGCCGATCTTCACGCCGTCGGCCTGCGAGGGCACCTCGACGCTGTTCGAGGTCGACTACTTCGGCGATCCCGCGTACCTCACGCAGAGCGGCCAGCTCTACGCCGAGGCCGGCGCCATGGCCCTCGGCCGCGTCTACACGTTCGGTCCCACGTTCCGGGCCGAGAAGTCGAAGACGCGCCGGCACCTGACCGAGTTCTGGATGTGCGAGCCCGAGATGGCCTTCGCCACCCTCGACGACGTGATGGACCTGGCCGAGGGGCTGCTGTGCACGATCGTCTCCGACGTGCTGGCCGACTGCGCTCCCGAGCTGAACGTGCTCGAGCGCGACCTCGCGCCGCTGCAGAAGATCCGCGCGCCGTTCCCGCGCATGAGCTACGACGAGGCCGTCGCGCTGCTCAACGAGAAGGGCCATCCCTTCGAGTGGGGCGGCGACCTGGGCGCGCCCGACGAGACCTTCCTCACGCAGTTGTTCGACAAGCCGCTGCTGCTGCACCGCTATCCGCACGGGGTCAAGGCCTTCTACATGAAGCGCGACCCGGACGACGATCGCGTGGCGCTGTGCGTCGACGTGCTGGCGCCCGAGGGCTACGGCGAGATCGTGGGAGGCAGCGAGCGCGCCGACGACCTCGACTACCTGCTCGAGCAGATCAAGAAGCACGATCTGCCGCAGGAAGCGTTCGAGTGGTACCTCGACCTGCGCCGCTACGGCACCGTCCCGCACGGCGGCTTCGGCCTCGGACTCGAGCGCACCGTCGCCTGGGTCTGCGGCACGCACCACATCCGCGAGTGCATCCCGTTCCCGCGCATGCTGTACAAGATCTATCCCTGATCGGGGAGCGCCCGCCGAGGGCGCGCGTGCCATGGCAGCCGACCTGAGCGGACTCGAACGGACCGCGGCGCGCTTCGGTCTCGCGTTGCGCGCCCGCACGGTCGAGCCCGATCCGCGCACGGCGGCGTGGTTCACGGTGCGCGGCGACGAGCTGCTCGTGTCCGAGCGCGTGCTCGAACGGCTGCGTCCGCTGGAGGCCGAGGCGCTCCTGCTGCTGCAGCTCGTGCGGGCGCGCGCGCTGCGCCGCGCCGGGCTGCGCATCGCGGGGGCCACGGTGCTCTGCACGGCGGCGGCCGCGATCGGCGCGATGGTCGCGCCGGCGTACGCGCTCGCCTGCTTCGGCGGGGCGGGGCTGCTCGCGCTGCTGCTCGCGATGACCCTCTGGTCGCGCGCCTCGATGGCCGCCGACGACGAGTCGATCGTGCTCTTCGGCGACGCCGACACCGTCGTGCGCGCGATGAACATGATGAACCTCGACGAGATCCACGTGGGGGGACGCAAGCTGGCGGCGCGTCCCGACCTGCGTGCCCGCGCCGACCGGCTGGTGCGCGTGCACGAGCTGCGCCTGCCACCGGGCATGCGGCACACCGCCTGTCCCCTGCCGGACGACGCACGGGACGCGTCCGGCGGTGGGTGAGCGCCTCGTCCTGCGCACGCACCCGCGCGCGGCCGAGATCGCCGTGCGGCGCGCGCGGCTGCTCGCCGCGCTGCGCGCCCGGCTCGACGCCGACGGCTTCGTCGAGCTCGACGTCCCCGTGCTTCTGCCGCACGCCGGCAGCGAACCCCACCTGCATCCGCCGCGGGTGTCGGTCGCGGGACTCTCCGACGCGCTCTGGCTGCAGACCTCGCCCGAGTTGCCGTGCAAGCGCCTGCTGTGCGCCGGCGTCGCGCGCAGCTACTTCCTGGGCCACGTCTACCGCGGCGGACGCGAGGAGCTCTCGACGCACCACCAGCCGCAGTTCGCGATGCTCGAGTGGTACCGTCCCGGCGAGTCGCTCGAGCTGCTCGTCGAGGACGTGTCGACCCTGGCGCGCGCCGCGGCCGAGGCGCTCGGCGTCACCGCGCCGGACGCCTCGCGGCTGCTCTCGGTGAGCGAGGCCCTGTGTCTCCACGCGGGGCTCGACGCCGCACCGCTCTTCGCGGGTGACGCACGGACCTTCGCGCGCGCCGCACGCGCGTCGGGACTCACGGGCTGCCGGGACGACGACGACGTCTCGACGCTGCTCTCGCGCGTGCTCGTCGAGCGCGTCGAGCCGCGCCTGGCCGCGTCCGAAGGCTGGACGTTCCTGCACGGCTATCCGCGCGAGCAGGCCGCGCTGGCGCGGCTCTCCGACGACGACCCCCCGGTGGCGCTGCGCGTCGAGGCGTACCTGCGCGGGTTCGAGATCGCGAACGGCTACGTCGAGCTGTCGGACGCCGACGAGCTGCGTGCGCGCTGGAGGGCCGACGCGGCGGCGCGCGAAGGCGTGTCCGTCCCGCAGGATGAGGGACTCGTGGAGGCGCTCGAGCGCGACGGGATGCCGCCCAGCGTGGGCATGGCGCTGGGCGTCGATCGCCTGGCGCTGGCGCTGCTCGGCGGACACGACCTGCGCGACGTCCTGCCGCTGTACCTCGAGCTGGCGTGACGCGGAGCGGCGGGCGCGACGCCCGGACCGGTGCTCGTGCCGCTCGCGCGTAACGCGCGCGCCGTCCGTCCGACGTGCGTGAGGTGGCGCGCGGCGCGACGGGGCAACGGGCCGCCGTCCGCGGGCGCGCCGATGACGACTCGAGGTCCACCATGCACGTCCTTGCTCCTCCCGCGGCCGCCGCGCGCGCGGTCCGTCCCCGTACGCCACGCACGGCGCTCGCGCTGCTGCTGCTCGTCGCGTCCGCCGGCGCACAGTCCGTCGATCTCTTCGTGAGCACGTCGACCGACGCCGACCTGTCCGGATCGCCGGTGCGCGACTCCGACGTGCTCTCGCACCGCCCGGGACTGCCCGCGGCCTTCGCGCTGCCGGCCGAGGCGCTCTCGGCGCTGGCCGGAGATCCCACGGGGTCGGGGCTGCACGTCGTGTTCGGCGACATCGACGCGCTGCACGTCTCTCCCGGCGGTCTCGCGAGCGACGGGCTGTACATCTCGCTGCTGAGCAACGAGAACGGCTTCCTCGACGGCGACGTGCTGGCGCTGTCGCAGGAGGGTGCCAGCGTGTTCCGCTCCGAGGCCGAGTTCGCGGCGGCGGCGGGGGCGTCCGATGGCAACGTCGACGTCGACGCGTTCAGCCTCGACGCCGACGGCACGATCTGGTTCTCGTTCGCCGAGGACGAGGCCAGCGCGTTCCTCTCGGGCGACCAGCCGGGCAGCATCGGTGACGGCGACGTCCTCGTCTGGCCGGCGGGGCAGTCGGTGGCCCAGATCGTCTACACCGAGGCACAGATCGACGCCTTCGTGAGCGCGGCGCTGGGTGCGTCGACGAGCACCGTCGACACCCGCGGGTTGGCGCGCGACGCCGCGGGCCAGCTGCTGTTCGTGGTGCAGAGCCCCTCGGCCCACGACGCGAGCGTGTTCACCACCGCGGGCGGCGGGGCGCTGCTCGACGGGCACGACGAGGCCTCGTTCGGGTTCGGTGCCGACGAAGAGCTCGACGCGCTCAGCGTCGCGCCGTCGCTGTGGCCGGGCCTGGCGGTCAGTGAGCCCCGTCCGGCGGCCGGCGGCAGCTTCAGCTTCGAGGTGTGGGACGCCGAGCCGGGCGCGCCGCACGTCGTGCTGATGGCGCTCGACCTGGGCCCGAGCTGGCTGCCGCTCGCGGGCTGGGGCGGCCTCGTGCTGGCCGACGACGCGCTCTTCTTCGCCTCGGCCCATCTGCTCCCGTCGCTCACCGTGCTGCCCGACGCGGCGGGACGGGCGTCGCTGGCCCTCGACGTCCCGGCGGCGCTCACGGCGCTGGACGTGACGGCCCAGGCGGTGTGCCTCGGCGCCGGCGCGTCCGCCAGTGATCCGCTCGTGGTCGAGCTCGCCCAGTAGGTCCGGCAATGCGCGGGGACGGGGCGCCGCGCGGGGCGTCCCGTCCCCCGTCGGGTGTGCGAGTGGACTTCGGGCTCGCGACGACTACCATGGCGAGGTCGGTCGGCCCCCGCAGGGTGGTCGCTCCGGCACTCCCCCCAGCCTCGCCGAATCGACCAGGGTCATGACGCACAGCCGCCTCGTCCACTGCACCTTCCCCAAGGAGCTCATCCGCGAGCCGCTGCTCTACAACCTGGGGCGCGACTTCGGGGTGATCCCCAACATCCGCGGCGCGACGATCAGCGACGACCTCGGGCTCGTGTACCTCGACCTCGAGGGCGCCGACGGCGAGATCGACCGCGCGGTCGAATACCTCAAGAGCCGCGGCGTGCAGGTCGAGCCCGTGGTGGGGGGCGTGCCTCCCGTGGGAGGCTGAGTTCCCGCGGCGCGGCGTCGAGGACGCCGCGCCCCGCGCGTGGTCAGCCGTCTTCCTTGGCCGCGCGCTTCTCCTCGACCTTCTGGCGGTAGTCGTCGAGGTTGGCCTTGTCCTGGCCCGACTTGCGCAGGCCCTTCCACCAGTCGGTCCAGTTGCGGACGGCCATCACGCGCTTGTTCTGGTCTTCGGTCTCCATGCGCGACACGTCGCCGTCGAAGTAGAAGGTCGGCGTGTTGGCCACCCGATCCTGCCAGTGCGCGATGAGCGAGTAGGCGCCCTTGACCGACTCGGTGTCGGCGAAGTCGATGCCGTTCACCGCGTTGAGGTACGCCGGGATGCCGTCGATGGCGTCGATCTCGGCCTCCTCTCGATCCTGGAGCTTCTTGCGCGTGCGGCCCAGGGCGCCGCCGTCGTCGAGGTAGAGTTCCTTGAGCAGCGCGGTCCATTCGTCGAGCTGGTCCTGGGTCGTGCCGACGACCGGCGGGAACGCCTCGAACTCGATCTTGGTCGGCAGTGGCTCGTCGGGCACCGTCGAGCCACCGGTGGCCTGGGCCGCCGGCGGGGTGGCCTTCTCGATCGGCGCGGGGGCCTTGGCCGGCTCGTCGGCGGGCGCGGGTGCCTTGGCCTGATCGGTCTCGGGAGTCTCGCTCCCGGTCGCCGTGTCCGCGGCCTCGTCCGTCGCGCTGGAGGTCGTGGGCTCGCTCGGCGGGGTCGCGGGCGGCGCGTCGTCCTGCGTGAAGTACCACGCGGCCGCGCCACCGATCACGATCACCAGCACGATGCCCACGATGAGCCCGACCGGCGCGCCCTTCTTCTCGGTGTCGCCACCCTTGGCGCGGGCGCCCTTGCGCGAGCCTCCCGAGGCGCGACGTCCGCCCGGACGAGCCCCCGACGCGCCCTCCGCCGTCTTGCCGCGCCGCGAGGGCGCGCCGGCGGCCGCCTTTGCGGGCGCCTTGACCGCCGCCTTCGCCGCGCCGGTGGCGCGCACGGGCGCCTTCGTCCCCGGCTTGGCGGGAGCCGTCCGGGCGGCCGCGGCCTTGGGAGCGGCAGGTCGCGCCGGCGGGGCCTTCGGTGTCCCGGATGCGGCGGGAGCCGCTCCTTCGGCGGCCGGGATCTCGACGACGCCTCCGCACTTGGCGCACTTGGCGCGCGACGCGGTGGTGCTGTCGGGCACCTTGAAGCGTGCGCCGCAATCCTTGCAGGTACCGACTCGGGCCATGGTTCCGCTCTCGGTTCGGGGACGGAGGTTCGGGTCGGACGAGGCTAGGAGCGCGACCCGGGACGGTCAAGGGTGGCGTCGGGCGAGTGCTCCCGCCGGGCCGTCCCCGGGGGCCGCGCACCGACTGCAGCCGCTCGCTCTAGCCGTCTCGCCGGGCGACGTGACGGCCCGCCTCAGAAGCGGTCGAGGTGTCGCTCGACCGCGTCGACGTCGACCCGCGAGAGGCGCGCCGAGAGCGCGGCGCGCAGCTTGGCGTCGTCTCCGCGGTAGACGTTCGAGCTTCCCGACGGATCGGCCTCGGACTGCAGCTCGGCCAGGTCGAGCAGCAGCTCCTGGAGCTCGGGGAGCTGGGCCACGCTGAGGTAGTCGATCAGCGCCCAGGTGATCTGTGCGTTCTCGAGATCCTCGTGGTCCTCGGCGGCCAGGACGCGACCCGAGAACGAGAAGTCCCGCTTGCCGCCGCGCTTCTCGAGCACGCGTCGCGTGGTGCGCGGCCAGTCGAAGTGGTCGCCGGTCGAGACGAAGCCGCTGCGGTTGAACTGGTAGACCGTCCCGAACAGCCGGATCTCGGCCATGTGTCCGAAACCCCACAGGATCCCGCCGGGCATCTGGCCGCAGCGCTGGGTCAGCAGGCACTGGGCGAACTTGTGGACCAGTTCGTTGTCGAGCCGGAACTCGTCGTCGCCCGCGGCGGCGTTGCCGGCCATGTCCCAGGTGGGTTGCACGAAGAGCGGCGTCGAACGCGCGAGCACTCCGCCCGGTTCGCGGCGCACGCGTTCGGCGAAGTCGGCCTGCAGGACGTGCTTCGCGACCAGGACGTCGAGCAGGTCGGACCAGAAGGCGCTGCGTCCCGCGGCCTGGTCGTAGACGATGGCCACCGTGGCGCGGGGACCGCGTCCGTTCGCGGTGGGGACGATCGGGTCGAGCAGCTCCCAGGCCCGGTCGAGCACCCGTCCCGCGGCGATGAGGTCGGTGTCGGACGCGCGTCCCAGGATGACCTGGTCGGGGCAGCCGGTCAGCATCGGACGCAGCCCCAGCTGCGTGATCGCCTCGGCCCACTCGTCGAGCGCGCGTCGCACCGGCAGCGGGATCGACTCGGCCACCTCGGCCACCGTCACCTCGCGTTCACCCCACAGGATCGTCAGCGCGTCGCTGCGCGCGGTGGTCGGCTCGGGCGCGCGTTCCGGCTCGCGGATGACCACGTGCGGACGGCCGGGCTGATCGGGTGTCGCGCCGCCGCTGGCGGGAGCGCCCGCGCCGGACGAACCGACGCCCGCGCCGGACGAACCGACGCCCGTGCTGGAACCGACGCCCGTGCTGGAACCGACGCCCGTGCGCGTCCCGACGCCAGTGGACGAGCCGACGCCGGTGCGGGATCCCGCGCCGCTCGTCGAGCCGACGCCCGTCGTCGTGCCCGCGCCGCTGCGTGTCCCCGTGCGGCCGCTCGTGTCGGGGCTCGCCGTCGCGCCGGACGTGCCCGCGCCCGCCCGTTCGCGCAGGATCTGCTCCCAGCGCGGCAGGTCGACGCTCTCGGCCAGGTCGGTGCGCTCACCGAAGGTCGGGTCGATCGGATCGACGATCGGGCTCGGGACGAAGCTCGCCACGTTGAGGGCGTGCCAGCGGCGCCAGCCGTCGATCTCGGCCCGGTCGAGCTGACGGATCGCGTCCGGATCGAGGTTCGGTCGGGGTCCGTCGACGAAGGCCGAGCGGCGTCCCGTGATGCGCTCGAGCAGATCGTCGAGCAGTCCCATCTGGGACAGGTCGGAGTCGGGCTCGTCGGCCAGCCGGTCGAGCTCGACGAGCAGGGCCGTGACCGCCGCGCGCGGGATGCGGTGCAGGGACTCGGCCGTACGCGCCCGCTCGTCGTCGGACGCGGCGAAGCGCAGCTTGCGCACCAGCTCGACGGCCTCGTCGCGCTCGAGCTCGTCGACCGAGGGCGCCCAATGCGGTTCGAGGTCGAGCTCGGACTGCAGGGCCACCGGCATCAATCCGTCGGCCCCCAGGGGATTGGCGCCCTCGTCGTAGCGCTCGCCGAAGCGCACGTCGACGATCTGGAGCTCGGGCGAGAGCAGGACCAGCATGTCGCGCAGCCGGGCCAGGGTGAGCGACTTGAGCACCACCTGCGCCCAGTGGCGCTCGGCCATCGGGCCGCGTCCCGCGTCGGGGTCGTCGACGCCGCGTACGTCCCAGATGTAGGCGCTGGCGCGGAAGGTCGGGTCGTCGGAGAGCCAGCCCTCGACGGTCGACTGACGCAGCTCGAGCTGCTCGAGCTCGTCGAACTCGGACCAGCGGCGCGTGGCCCAGCCGCGCAGCACGCCTTCCTCCTGGCGCAGCTCGAAGTCGGTCAGGTCGACGAGGGTCGAGACGTCCGACTCGCGCAGCGCCGCGGTGAGCCGCTTGACGACCGCGTACTCGTCGGGCCCGAGGTCGTGGAACTGGGCCGCCGCCGAGGCGCTCAGCAGCGCGCAGGCCAGCAGCAGGCGCGTCCAGGCGACGACCGACCACGGACCGACGGATCGCCGGGCGTCGCGGACGTGCATGCGGTCGGGTCCCTCGCCGCGGCCCGCGGCGGTGGGGACGGGGTCGGTGCGCGGCGCGATCGGCGTTCGGTGCATTCCCCTCGTTCCTCCGGGCCCCGCCACGCGGGCGGTCGTGGCGTCGGCTCGTGACGACCTGCGGAGCCGGGTCGGGACTGCGTATCATCCCGACCATGGACGGTCACGGCCAGCGTCGCCTTCCCGGCTCGCGATCACCCAACCCCGAGGTCCGCGTCGTGTTCCGCTCGCATCCGATCTTCGTCCGCGCGCCGCGCGCCGTGGGACACGGTCCCGTGCCTCGCGCCGCGCGACGTCGGCCGTCCGTGGCGGGGGACGCGCGGTGAGCGGGAGGTTCGAGCTGCGTTCCGCCTACGAGCCGCGCGGCGACCAGCCGGCGGCCATCGAGGCCCTCGTGGCGGGCTTCGCCGAAGGGCGCAAGCGCCAGGTGCTGCGCGGCGTGACCGGGTCGGGCAAGACCTTCACGATGGCCAACGTCGTGCAGGCGCTGCAGCGACCGACGCTCGTGCTGGCGCACAACAAGACGCTCGCCGCCCAGCTCTACGACGAGTTCCGCACGCTCTTCCCCGAGAACGCGGTCGAGTACTTCGTCAGCTACTACGACTACTACCAGCCCGAGGCGTACGTCCCGCGCACCGACACCTACATCGAGAAGGAGGCGTTCATCAACGAGCGTATCGAGCGCCTGCGCAACAGCGCCACGCGCTCGCTGCTCGAGCGCAGCGACGTGCTGATCGTGGCCTCGGTCTCGTGCATCTACGGCCTGGGCTCGCCCGAGTACTACGAGGGCCTGCGCGTCACGGTCAGCAAGGGCCAGACGATCGACCGCGACGACCTGCTGCGCGAGCTGGCCGGCGTGCAGTACCAGCGCGCCGCGCTCGAGTTCCGCAACGGCACCTTCCGGGTGCGCGGCGACGTGGTCGAGGTCTTCCCGGTGTACGAGGAGGATCGCGTGGTGCGCATCGAGTTCTTCGACGACGAGGTCGAGGCCATCGCCGTGGTCGACCCGCTGCGCGGCGAGATCCTCGAGGAGGTCGACTCGATCTCGATCTATCCCGCCAGCCACTACATCACGCCGCGCGAGCGGCTCGAGGGCGCCATCGAGTCGATCCGCGCCGAGCTCGAGGGACACCTGCTCACGCTGCGCGGCAAGGGGCTGCTGCTCGAGGCCCAGCGGCTCGAGCAGCGCACGCGCTTCGACCTCGAGGTGCTCGAGGAGTCGGGCGTCTGCTCCGGCATCGAGAACTACAGCCGCCACCTCGACGGACGCCGCCCGGGCGACCCGCCGGCGACGCTCATCCACTACCTGCCCGACGACTACCTGGTGATCGTCGACGAGAGCCACCAGTCGCTGCCGCAGGTGGGCGCCATGCGGCGCGGCGACTTCGCGCGCAAGACGACGCTCGTCGAACACGGCTTCCGGCTGCCGTCGGCGATCGACAACCGTCCCCTCGGGTACGAGGAGTTCGACGCGCTGCTCGACAAGGTGCTCTACGTCTCGGCCACGCCCGCCGCGCTCGAGCTGCGCAACGCCGGCGGACGGCTCGTCGAGCAGATCATCCGCCCCACGGGCCTGCTCGACCCGGAGGTCATCGTGCGCCCGGCGCGCGGCCAGGTCGACGACCTGCTGTCCGAGATCCGGGCCGTGAACGAGGGCGGCGAGCGCGTGCTCGTGACCACGCTCACCAAGCGCATGGCCGAGGAGCTGACCGACCACTACGCGTCGCTGGGCGTGAAGGTCAAGTACATGCACAGCGACATCGACTCGATCGAGCGGGTCGAGATCATCCGCGGGCTGCGGCTCGGGGAGTTCGACGTGCTGGTGGGCATCAACCTGCTGCGCGAGGGACTCGACCTGCCCGAGGTCGCGCTGGTGGCGGTGCTCGACGCCGACAAGACCGGCTTCCTGCGTTCGGCCACGAGCCTGATCCAGACCATGGGACGCGCGGCGCGCAACGTCCACGGGCGGGTGATCTTCTACGCCGAGCAGGTCACCGACGCGATGCGTCAGGCCATCGACGAGGCCGACCGGCGGCGCACGATCCAGCGCGCGTACAACGACGAGCACGGCATCGTCCCGACCTCGACCACGCGCGCCGTCGACCGCTCGCTGGCGCTGGCCGAGGAGGAGATCGCGGCCGAGACCGGCATCGACCTGGGCGACGTCGCGCCGGGCGACATCGGCAAGCGCATCGCGGCGCTGCGCAAGCGGATGATGGCCGCGTCCGAGGCGCTCGAGTTCGAGAAGGCGGCCGCGCTGCGGGACGAGATGCTGGCGCTCGAGCGGCTCGAGCTGAGGTACCGCTGATGTCGTCGTTGCGCGAGCGCCGCGAGCGGCTGCTCGAGATCGTGCGGCGGCTCCCGGACGGTCCGGGCGTCTACATCTTCAAGGACGTCTCGGGCGCGGTGGCCTACGTGGGCAAGGCCCGGCGGCTGCGCGAGCGCGTCAGGAGCTACTTCGCGCGCTCGGGCGACGGACGTCGCGCGGTGCGCTTCGTCGACCGCTACGTGCACGACATCGCCTTCATCAGCACCGACAGCGAGACCGCGGCGTTCATCCTCGAGAACCAGCTCGTCAAGCGGCACAAGCCGGCCTACAACGTCAAGCTGCGCGACGACAAGGACTTCCTGTACGTCAAGGTCGACCGGCGTCACGCGTTCCCGGCGCTGGGGCTGGCGCGGCGCCCGAAGAAGGGCGCGGTGCCGATCGACTACCACGGCCCGTTCGCATCCGCGAGCGCACTGCGGCGCACGTTGCGCATGCTGGGCGGCGTGATCCCGCTGCGGGACTGCACCGATCGCGAGTTCGCGTCCCGCACGCGCCCCTGCCTCAAGCACGAGATGGGACGCTGCTGCGCGCCGTGCGTGGGTCTCGTGAGCGAGGAGCACTACGCCGGCCTGCTGGCCGACGCGCTCGACGTGCTCGAGGGCCGCTGCGAGGCGACACTCGCGCGGCTCGAGGAGCGCATGGCCTCCGCCGCCGCCGACCTGCGTTTCGAGGAGGCGGCGCGGCAGCGCGACGCCATCCGCTACCTGCGCGCGACGACGGCGCGCCAGGAGGTCGAGAACCTGGGCGTCGACGACGCCGACGTGATCGGACTGCACCGGGCCGGCGAACTCGCCGAGGTCGTGGTGCTCGCGGTCAGGCGCGGAGCGCTCGTGTCGTCCGCCAACCACACCTTCGAGAGCGAACTGCCCGACGACGAGCTGCTGTCGGGCTTCCTGCTCGAGTTCTACGGCGAGGGACGTCCCGTGCCTGCGCTGCTGCTGCTGCCCTGCGAGCTGCCCGAGCAGGACGGCATGGCGTCGTACCTGTCGACTTCGCGCGGTCACGCGGTGTCTGTGCACGCCCCGCGGCGCGGCGAGAAGGAGCGCCTCGTGGCCCTGGCCGCGCGCAACGCCCAGGACGCGCTCGTGGTCGCCGTCGAGCAGCGTGGACACCAGCGACGCCTGCTCGACGCCCTCGCCGAGCGGCTCGGACTCCCGGCTCCTCCCGAGACGATCGAGTGCTACGACGTCTCGAACACGGGACGCACCGCCGTCGTCGCTTCGCGCGTCGTGTTCCGCCACGGCGAGCCCGACCGCGCGCGCTACCGCCACTACAAGATGCGCACCCTCGAAGGGCAGGACGACTACGGCGCCATGAAGGAGGTGCTGCTGCGCCGCCTGCGGCGGGCCGCGAGCGATCCGCTGCCCGACCTGCTCGTGGTCGACGGGGGACGCACGCACCTCGCGGTGGCCGAGGAGGCCGTGGCGGAGCTCGGCCTCTCGCTGCCCCTCGCGGCGCTGGCCAAGGGCGGACGCCGCGGGCGCGCCGTGACGCTGGCCGACGACGAACCCCAGGAGCGCGTGTTCCTCCCGGGGCGTGCCGCACCGGTCGTGCTCGACGGGCGTTCGCCGGAGGAGTACCTGCTGCAGCGGCTGCGCGACGAGGCGCACCGCTTCGCCATCGGCCATCACCGCAAGTCGCGCGAGAAGGAGAGCCTCGGCTCGCGCCTCGACGACGTCCCGGGCATCGGGCCGGTGCTCAAGAAGCGGCTGCTGTCGGCCTTCGGCGGGACGCGTGCCCTGGCGCGCGCGAGCGTCGATGAGGTGGCCGGCGTGAAGGGAGTGGGCCCCGAGCTGGCGCGGGCCATCCTCGACCACCTGGCGCAGGAGGGCTGAGGCGCGCGAGGCCGCGACGAGGGTGCCGGGGCGCGGGAATCCGCGGGCATCCGGGTGCTCAGCCGCGCGGATGGAAGCGCGCGTGGGCTCCCTTGAGGCGCCGCCCGTCGACGTGGGTGTAGATCTCGGTCGAGGCGATGTCGGCGTGTCCCAGCATCTCCTGGACGGCGCGCATGTCGGCGCCGTTCTCGAGCATGTGCGTGGCGAAGCTGTGCCGCAGGACGTGCGGCGTGACGCGCGCGTCGAGGCCGGCCTGTCCCGCGTAGCGCTCGACGAGCGCGAAGATCCGGCGGCGGTCGAGCCGTCCGCCGCCGCGTGAGAGGAACACCCAGGGCGGCGTCCCGCGCCCCTTGGCCTCGGCCTTCGCCACCAGCGCGGGACGTTCGCGGGTCCGATACTCACGCAGGGCCGCCCGGGCGCGGCGCCCCAGCGGGACGAGCCGATGGCGGTTGCGCTTGCCCTCGCACCGCAGCACGTCGAGCTCCTCCCGCAGGTCGTCGATGCGCAGCGCGGAGACCTCGCTCACGCGCGCCCCGGTCGCGTAGAGCACCTCGAGCAGGGCGCGGTCGCGCAATCCCAGCATCTGTTCGGGGTCGGGCGCCGCAAGCAGGGCGTCGACCTGGGACGGACCGAGCAGCCGGGGCAGCGAGCGCGCCCGGCGGGGTGAGGGCAGGTCCTCGCAGGGGTCGAATCCCCAGCCGTCCTCGCGCGCCAGGAAGCGGAAGAAGGCCCGCAGCGCGGCCAGCCGCCGGGCTCGGGTGCGATGGGACATGCCCGCCGCGCGCTCGGCCTCGAGGAAGGCCAGGATCTCGCCCGTCGCCACGAGCCGCTCGTCCAGCGCGCCGCCGGCCTGCAGGAACGCCCCGAAACGGTCGAGATCGCGGCGGTAGGCGGCCAGCGTGTGGGGCGAGAGGGCGGCCTCGGAGCGCAGATGCGCCAACCACGCGCGAATCCGCGCTGCGAAGGGCTTTCCTGTTGAATTCGGGGCCGAGGACGCTATCTTGCGGCCCTCTCCAAAAGGCGGGCGTAACCGTCGCTAGTGCAAGAGCTTAGCGAACTGTTCGCCGAACCCGATGCCCGAAGGCCCAGAGGGGCATGGCCAGGCAGACGAGCAAGAGCGCGCGGCAGGCCGGTCGGACGGCGACGTCCCGCGGAAGAGGATCCGGGAAGACCATGGGGAAGCGCACGACCAAGAAGGCCGCGGCCAAGGGCTCGCCCCGCAAGGCCTCCCCGCGCAAGGCGTCGACGGCGGCCGTGAAGACGGCCCGCAAGGCGACGGCGCCGAAGACGAGCGCCGCGAAGAAGAGCGCGAAGAAGAGCGCGAAGAAGAGCAAGGTCCAGCCGCGGGCCGCGAAGACACCGAAGAAGAAGTCGTCCACCACGAGGAAGCCGTCCGGCGACACCATGTCAGCCAAGACCAAGCGCAAGTCCGGCTCGCCCAAGGCGAGCGCAACCAAGCCGTCCCGCTCCACGGGCGCGGGGCGGGCGGCTCCCAAGGCCAAGTCGGCGAAGGCCGCGGGCAAGACGTCGGCGTCGACGGCCAAGCGTTCGGGCGCGACGCGTGCGTCGGGTGCCTCGAAGTCGGCCGCCGGATCCGCCAAGGCCGCGAAGTCCAAGGGCGCGGGCAGCAAGGTCGCCAGCGCGAGGAGCTCCAAGCCGAGCGAGTCGAAGTCGCGGGTGGGGGGGCCGTCGCGGGTCGAGGCCCGCAAGGCGTCGCCCCGCAAGGCCACGCCGCGAGGCGCGACGCGCGCCGCCGCGTCGTCCGACGAAGCCGCCCCGAGCAAGGCCGCCAAGAAGCGCAAGAGCCCCTTCGCCAAGCGGCAGCTCGCGCCGCTCGAGAAGATGCTCATGGAGCGTCGGCGCCGCATCACCGGCGACCTCACGCTCATGGGCGACGAGGCGCTGCGCGCGTCCGACCCCGACGTCGACGCGGACAACGTCGCCGACCACGGCTCCGACGCCTACGAGCGCAACCTCACCCTGGGTCTCATGGAGCACGACGCGCGCACGCTGCAGCAGATCGATCTGGCGCTCGCGGCCATGAGCCAGGGTGTGTACGGCCTGTGCTCCGACTGCGACGCCCCGATCCCGCTGGCGCGTCTCGAGGCGCTCCCGTTCGCCACGACCTGCGTGCCCTGCCAGGAGAAGAACGAGGGGTTGTTCTAGTGCCGGCGGCGCGCGTCCTGCGATCGCACCGCGCGCCCGGTCCCGCCGGAGATGCGCCGTGAGCGAGGGGCGCACGCTGCGCGGGAAGTGGGGCTGGCTGCTGCTGGCACTGCTCGTCCTGGTCGCCGACCTGTGGACCAAGGAGTCGATCTTCGGCCCGCTCGCCGAGCGCGAGTACCACTGGGTGCTGGGCGAGTGGTTCGGGTTCACGAAGGTCTGGAACAAGGGCATGATGTGGGGTGCCCTGCAGGAATGGTCGTCGGTCCTCCGCATCGCCCGCATGGCGGCCGCCGTGGTCGTGTTCGTCATGATCGTGGGCACGCCGCGCGGTGCGCGCCTGCTCCAGACGGCGCTGGCGCTGGTGCTGGGAGGCGCGCTCGGCAACATCTACGACGGCTTCGCGTACGGCAAGGTGCGTGACTTCCTGCTGGTCGACCTCGACCTGCCGGGGTTCGATCCGTTCCCGGTGTTCAACGTGGCCGACAGCGCCATCTGCATCGGAGTCGGGTTGCTCGCGCTGGGCTTGGCGCTCGACGCGCGCTCGTCCGGTGACGAGGCCGCCGACGGCGAGTCGGCGGCGCGCGACGGGGCCGGCGAGTGACGCGTCGACGCAGGGCGCGCTGCGCTATGATGGTTCCCGCCCGAACCCATCCCGTGTCCGACACGTCGCGGACACCCGGCCCATGACCACCCCGCCCGCCGCCCGCACGGCCCATCCGGCCGTCACGCCCGAGAGCGTCGACCTGTCGGTCGAGATCGGGCCGTTGCGCCTGGCGAACCCGGTCATGACGGCCTCCGGCACCGCCGGTCTGGGCCTCGAGATGGAGCCCTTCTGGGACCTCTCACTGGCCGGCGCGGTGGTGGTCAAGACGATCACGAAGCTGCCGCGGCGGGGCAATCCGATGCCGCGCCTGGCCGAGACGGCGTCGGGCCTGCTGAACAGCATCGGCCTGCCGAACAAGGGCATCGACCACTTCGTCGACGTGGTCCTGCCGAAGCTCGCGGGCAAGGCGTCGTGCCTCGTGGTCAACCTGGCCGGCGGCAGCGTGGCCGAGTTCGCCGAGCTGGCCGCGCGCCTCGACGGACGTCCGGGCATCGACGCCCTCGAACTCAACATCTCGTGTCCGAACGTCGAGGGCGGCAACCTCCCGTTCGCGCGCGACCCGACGGTGGTCGAGCGCCTCGTGGCCCAGGTTCGCCGCGCGACGACGCTGCCGATCGTGACCAAGCTCTCGCCGAACGTCGACGACATCGCGGCCGTCGCGCGCGCCGCGCGCGCCGGCGGCACCGACGCGATCTCGCTCATCAACACGCTGCTCGGCATGTCCGTCGACTGGCGCACGGGACGCCCCGGACTGGGCACCGTGGTGGGCGGGCTCTCCGGACCGGCGGTCAAGCCCGTCGCGCTGCGCATGGTCTACGAGGTCGTCCGCAACGTGGACGTCCCGGTGATCGGCATCGGGGGCATCGTCGACGCCGACGACGCGCTCGAGTTCCTGACCGTCGGCGCCAGCGCGGTGCAGATCGGGACGGCCCACTATCGCTCGCCCGACGTCGTGCCGCGCGTGGTCGAGGGGCTGCGCGAGCGGCTGGCGGCGGCGGGGCGCCGACGCGTGGCCGAGCAGATCGGAACGCTCCGGGTGGGCTGATCCATGCAGCTGCGGGAGATGACCGTCGGGCTCCTGCGCGAGGTGATCGCACTCTACGAGCGCGAGGCCTATCCCGAGGGAGCACCCGCAGCGCGCGAGGTGCCCGGGGCCGACGCCGACCCGCTCGAGAGCGTCCTGCCGGCCTTCAACGACGAGTCGCAGTGCACCAGCAACACGCAGGTGCGGCGCTACACGATGCGGCTCGGCAACGCCCGCTATCCCTTCATGAAGATCGTGCTGCAGGAACACCTGGTCGAGGGCGAGTTCTTCTTCGAGGTCGACACGCACGACCAGATGTTCCGGCTCGAGGGCGAGGAGGCCGCCAAGTTCGAGCCCGTCCGCCGCTACAACGCCGACGTGCGCGAGCGCGTCGACGCGGCCTGGTGCGCCGCCCACATCCCGACCGCCGCGTCGCTGAAGGGCCTGGTGCAGACGTTGCCGCTGCCGCGCGCCCGGCCCAACGGTCGCAGGATCCTCGTCGTCGACGACGACGCCGCCATCGCGTCGACGGTGGCGCTGATGCTCGAGGCGCGTGGCTACGAGGTGGAGTGCCTGTCGGACGGGCTCGAGGCGGTCGACCAGGCCGACCCCGCACGGCACGACCTGATCCTGATGGACAACGACATGGTGCACCTCTCCGGCTTCGAGGCCTGCCACATCCTCAAGTCGCGCGAGGGCACCCGCGACATCCCCGTGCTCATCGCGACCGCGGGTGCGCTGACCCTGCGGCAGCTCGACGACGCCGACGGCTTCCTCGTGAAGCCCTTCCGCATCGAGCTGCTGCTCTCGATGCTCGACCACCTGCTCAACCGATGAGCGGCGCGGGGCCACGCGATCGGGTCCGTGCTTTGACATCACCCCGACCGGGGCGGGACAATGCCGGTTTCGTCCGTGCCCGCGTCTCGCCCTCCGTCCGAGAGACACCATGGCCTTCGCCAAGATCCTGAAGTCCGTCTTCGGTGACCGCAACGACCGCGTCGTCAAGGCCTTGCGTCCACTGGTCGAGCGCATCAACGCGCTCGAGGACGCGACGCGAGCGCTCTCCGACGAGGAGCTGGCGGCCCGTACGCCGGCCTTCCGCGAGCGGCTGGCCCAGGGCGAGACCCTCGACGACCTGCTGCCCGAGGCCTTCGCCACGGTGCGCGAGGCGGCGCGGCGCAAGCTCGGGCAGCGTCCCTTCGACGTGCAGCTGCTGGGCGGCATCGTGCTGCACCAGGGCAAGATCGCCGAGATGGCCACCGGCGAGGGCAAGACGCTCACCGCCGTGGCGCCGGCGTACCTCAACGCGCTCTCGGGCGACGGCGTGTTCATCGTCACGGTGAACGACTACCTGGCCCAGCGCGACTGCGACTGGATGCGTCCGGTGTACGCCGCGCTCGGCATGACGACCGGGGCGATCCAGTCGCAGCAGTCGGTGGCCGATCGGCAGGCCTCGTACGACGCCGACGTGACCTTCGGCACGAACAACGAGTTCGGCTTCGACTACCTGCGCGACAACATGAAGACGCGCGCCGAGGACCAGGTCCAGGCCAAGCTGAACTACGCGATCATCGACGAGGTCGACTCGATCCTGATCGACGAGGCGCGCACGCCGCTGATCATCTCGGGCATGCCCGAGGCCTCGACGCAGCTCTACTACCAGGCCGACGCGGTGGCGAAGAAGCTGCGTCCCGAGGTCGACTTCGAGGTGAAAGAGAAGGAGCGCGCGGTCGTGCTCACCGAGGAGGGCATCGAGCACGCCCAGGAGCTGGCCGGCGTCGAGTCGTTCTACGACGGCGAGCACCTCGACTGGCCGCACCACCTCGAGCAGTCGCTGAAGGCCTACAACCTCTACGAGCGCGACAAGGACTACGTCGTGCACGACGGCGAGAAGGGGCCCGAGATCGTCATCGTCGACGAGTTCACGGGGCGTCTCATGCAGGGCCGGCGCTGGTCCGACGGCCTGCACCAGGCGGTCGAGGCGAAGGAGGGGCTGCGCATCCGCGAGGAGATGCAGACCCTGGCCACGATCACGTTCCAGAACTACTTCCGCCTCTACAACAAGATCGCGGGCATGACCGGCACCGCGCTGACCGAGGCGGCCGAGTTCTCGAAGATCTACAACCTCGACGTGGTGCAGGTGCCCACGAACAAGCCGATCATCCGCGACGACCGCGACGACCTCGTCTACCGCACCAAGAAGGAGAAGTGGACGGCGATCGCCGACGAGATCGAGCGCGTCAACCAGACAGGGCAGCCGATGCTGGTGGGCACCACGAGCATCGAGGCCAGCGAGCACCTGTCGGGCATCCTCAAGCGGCGCGGCATCAAGCACGAGGTGCTGAACGCCAAGCAGCACGCGCGCGAGGCCGAGATCGTCGGGCAGGCCGGCCGCAAGGGCGCGGTCATGGTGGCCACGAACATGGCCGGCCGCGGCACCGACATCATGCTCGGCGGCAACCCCGAGGGACTGCTCCGCATGCACCTCGCGCTGCACCCGGGGGACGACCCCGTCGAGGTGCTGGCGCGCTTCAAGGCCCAGTGCGAGGCCGAGAAGCAGGATGTTCTCGCGGCCGGCGGCCTGTACGTCCTCGGGACCGAGCGGCACGAGGCGCGACGCATCGACAACCAGCTGCGCGGCCGCTCCGGCCGTCAGGGCGACCCCGGCTCGACGTGCTTCTTCCTGTCGCTCGAAGACGACCTGATGCGCATCTTCGCGCGCGAGTGGGTGAGCAACCTGCTCGAGCGCATGGGCATGACCGAAGGCCAGGAGATCCAGAGCCGGATGGTCACGCGCGGCATCGAGCGAGCGCAGAAGCGCGTCGAGGGGCGCAACTTCGACATCCGCAAGAGCCTCCTCGAGTACGACGAGGTGATGGACACGCAGCGCAAGACCATCTACGAGAAGCGCCAGGAGGTGCTGACCGGCGAGAACCTGCGCGAGACGATCCTCGACATGTGCGCCGAGGTGGCCGAGAGCATCATCCACGCCAACTGGCCGGCGAAGGGCGAGCCCGACTTCGAGTCGATCGCGTCGCAGCTCACGCTGCGCTTCCACACGCCCTTCGATGCGGCCGCGTTGCGCGGCATCAGCGAAGAGGAGCCGCAGCTCGTCGTCGACCAGGTCGCCCGGCAGCTCGAGACCCGCTACCAGGAGCGCGTCGAGGAGCTGGGCACCGACCAGATGGTGGTGCTCGAGCGCTTCCTGCTGCTGAACACCATCGACTCGCGCTGGAAGGACCACCTCACGGCGATGCAGGCGCTCAAGCGCGGCGTGGGCCTGCGCGGCTACGCCCAGATCGACCCCAAGGTCGAGTACAAGCGCGAGGGCTACGAGAAGTTCCAGATGCTGCTCGCCGCCGTGGCCGAAGAGGTCACGAGCCTGTTCTTCCGCCTGCAGGTGCGCAAGGAGGACGAATCGCGCCTCGAGAAGCGCTGGGCCGGTCAGCAGGCCGGGCGCGAGCGCGTCGCCGTCGGCGCCGGGGCTCCGGCGACCCGCGAACAGGGCGCGGGGGACGCGGGCGAGGCGCCCAGCGGTCCGACGCGACCGGTGGTGCGGCGCACGAGTCGCGTGGGACGCAACGACCCGTGTCCGTGCGGCAGCGGCAAAAAGTACAAGCGCTGTTGCTTCCCGAAGTACGAGTCATGACGACGGCGCGCTCGCGACTCCGTGTCGCGGCGTCCCACGCGGTCTACCTCGTCGTCGCCCACCTCGTGTGCCTCGCGGCGCTCGCGGGCGTCTGCCTGCGCGCGCTGCGCCACCGCGAGCTGCGCGCGTTCGTCGCGGGCCGCTTCGGACGGCTGCCGCCGGGTCCCGTGCCCCCGAACCCGATCTGGATCCACGCGGTCTCGGTGGGCGAGGTCAAGGCGGCCCGCGCGCTCGTGGCCGAGCTGCGCCGGGCGCGCGCCGACGTCCCGCTCGTGCTGAGCACCGGCACCCCGACGGGATTCGAGACGGCGCGCGGCCTGTTCCCCGAGCTGTACGTCTTCCCGGCGCCCTGCGACCTCCCCTGGGTCGTGGCGCGCGCGCTGTCCCGGCTGGCGCCGCGGCTGATCGTGTTGCTCGAGCTCGAGGTCTGGCCCACGTGGATGCGCCTGGCGGACGCCGCCGGCGTCCCGCAGGTGATCGTGAACGGACGCATGAGCGCCAAGAGCTATCGCGCCTACCGGCGGCTGCGCTGGTGGCTGCCCGAGTTCGACCGGCTCACGCTCGTGGCCGCGCAGGACGAGATCGTGGCCGAGCGCCTGGCCGACCTGGGCGTGCCGCGCGAACGGCTGACGGTCACCGGCAACCTCAAGCATGATCTGATCGCCGAGGCGCCGCGCGAGCGGGTCGAGCTCCTGCGCGCCGCGCTGGGTCTCGACGACGGACGCCCGGTCTTCGTGGCCGGCAGCACGCACGACGGCGAGGACGGTCCGGCCGTCGCGGCCTGGCGCGCGGCGGGGGGCGCCGAGGCGGCGCACCTGCTGCTCGTGCCGCGGCACCTCGAACGCGTCCCGGCCATCGGCCGGCTGCTCGACCGGCTCGGCGTGGCGTACGTCCTGCGCTCGGCGACGAGCGGGAGCCGTCCGGCCGGCAGCGTGCTGCTGGTCGACAGCATGGGGGAGCTCGAGGCGCTCTTCGGCCTGGCCGACGTGGTCTTCCTGGGGGGAACGCTGGTGCCCGTGGGAGGACACAACGTGCTCGAACCGGCGGTGGCGGGCTGCGCCCTGCTGGTCGGACCCCACACCGAGACCTGTCGGCGGGAGGCCCGGCTGCTGGCCGAGGCCGGCGGGTTGCTCACGGTGCGCGACGAGGTCGGTCTCGGGCGGGAGGTGTCGCGTCTGCTGGCCGATCGGCAGGCCGCGCGCGAGATGGGAGCGAGGGCTCGCCGGGCGGCCTCGGGCCTGCGCGGAGCGGCCGCGGCGGACGTCCGGTTGCTGTCCGACGCGGGACTGCTAGGTCAGCCGGTTTTGGAAAGGTGCGTTCCCATCGGGTAGGCTCTGCGATCCAGATCCACCCAGTATCCGCCGAAACCCACTGCGCCGACGGGCGCGAGGAGCCCAGCGAACATGCCCCGGAAGGTCCTTTTCACGTCCGAGTCCGTCTCCATGGGCCACCCTGACAAGGTGGCCGATCAGGTCAGCGACGCGATCCTCGACGCCTGCCTCGCGCAGGATCCGAACTCGCGCGTCGCGTGCGAGACGCTCGTCACCACCGGCCTGTGCATCGTGAGCGGTGAGATCACCACGAGCGCGACGATCAACTACGCCGACATCGCGCGCGAGACGATCAAGAAGATCGGCTACACGAACGACGCGTACGGCATCAACGGCGACACCTGCGGCGTGATGGTCACGCTCGACCGCCAGTCGCCCGACATCTCCCAGGGCGTCACCGAGGGCGCGGGCCTGCACAAGGAGCAGGGCGCCGGCGACCAGGGCATGATGTTCGGCTACGCGTGCGACGAGACACCGAACCTCATGCCGCTGCCGATCGACCTCGCGCACCGCCTCGTCGAGCGCGTGGCCAAGCTGCGCCAGACGGGCAAGGTCAAGTACCTGCGTCCCGACGCGAAGAGCCAGGTCACGGTCGAGTACCACGACGACGTGCCCGTGCGCGTCGACGCGGTGGTCATCTCGACCCAGCACGACCCGAGTGCCACGCACGCGCGCATCAAGAAGGACATGATCGCGATGTGCAAGGACGTCATCCCGGCCAAGTACATCGACCGCAAGACGAAGTTCCACATCAACCCGACGGGACGCTTCGTCGTCGGCGGTCCGCACGGTGACTGCGGCCTCACGGGCCGCAAGATCATCGTCGACACGTACGGCGGCATGGGTCGTCACGGCGGCGGCGCCTTCTCCGGCAAGGACCCGTCGAAGGTCGACCGCAGCGCCGCCTACGCCGCGCGCTACGTGGCCAAGAACATCGTGGCGGCCGGACTGGCGGGGCGCTGCGAGGTGCAGCTCGCGTACGCCATCGGCGTCGCCGACCCCGTCTCGATCAACGTGAACACGTTCGGCACCGGCAAGGTCGACGAGGAGTTCATCGGCCGCCTGGTCGACAAGCACTTCGACCTGCGTCCGGCGGGCATCGTCAAGATGCTCGACCTCAAGAAGCCGCGCTACTTCGAGACCGCGCGACACGGGCACTTCGGCCGCAAGGGCGACTCGTTCACGTGGGAGGCGACCGACAAGGCCGACAAGCTGCGCGCCGACGCCGGGCTGAACGGCAAGGCCAGCGGCACGGTCAGCAAGGCTGCGCCGGCCAAGAAGGCGGCGCGGCGCAAGACTCCCGCGAGGGCCTGACCCCGTGTCCGTCCCCGGACAGATCGCCCGCCGTCGCCCGACCGGCTTCTCGTTGGTCGAGATCCTGGTCGTGATCACGATCATCGCGCTGCTGATGACCTTCGGGTTCGGCGCGATGCAGAACGCGATGGAGGCGGGTCGCGTGACCGCCTGCCAGGACAACCTGCGTCAGATCGGTCAGAGCATGATCACGTACAAGAACATGCTCACGAAGGGACGCTGGCCCAAGGAGGGCGGCGTCCGCTTCCTGCTGACGCTCTATCGCGACAAGCAGATCACCGGTCGCGCGGCCGAGTGCTTCATCTGTCCGGGGACGCCCAACGTCTACAACGACGAGGGCCCGAGCGGCCTGCCGGGCTCCTCGTACGACGACTGGGACGCGATCACGTCCGACACGATCTCGTACGCGGGCCGCGACATCGAGAACTACCCGATCCGCGGCTCCGACGACGCGGCCGAGGTGATCGCGTCCGACGACAACGAGTACGGACCGAACCACAAGACGGCCACGAACATTCTCTACGGCGACGCGAGCGTGGTGCGCTTCGACCTGCCGGTGCAGGGCCGCGCGTACCTCGACGAGTACCCCGAGCTCGAGCAGACGGGCCTCATCGTGGGCCCCGACAGTCCTCACCCCGACCTGCAGAAGCTGCGCATCGACTGACCTTTGGTGCGCCGGCTGCGCGTGGGGCAGCATGGCCCGCGCGCGTCGAGAGCGTGTCGCCACGTCCGCGCGTCCGGCTCCGCCGACGGGACTCGAAGCGGGACTCACGTCGACGAGCCCTGATCGCCGATCGCCTGGATGGGTCTCGCTGACGGGCCGCACCGCGAGCGGCGATCGTCGGCGGTGCTCGGCGCCGCCGGCGGCTCGGGGGGCGTCCGGTCCGGCCTGATCCATGGATCCAGGCTTGTCGGATCTCCAGGATGTGGAATACTGCTCCGGCGCCGCACTCTCTCCTCGACTGCGCGCCAAGGGCCCCGCTCGCGGGCCTCCCGAATCTCTCCGTCGTGCCTCCCCCCTCCTCCTCCACCCGGAGCGCTACTTCCATGCGTAGAGCGATCGCTCTCATCGGGCTCACGGCCCTCACGGCCGCACCCGTCGCCGCCCAGCAGTTCAACTACTTCGCCCCCGCCCTCCCGTCCCAGAACGTCTGGACAGACGGCGTCGTGCTGGTCGACGTGGATGCCGACGACGACATCGACATCGTGTTCGCCAACGGCAGCGCCTACGGTGGGACCGGCTCCTCCGGCGCCCAGCCCCAGCACCTGTTCCTGAACACCGGCTCGGGCTTCGTCGCCGCGCACAGCCAGCTCAACGTCGCGAACTTCAACGCCAAGCAGGTCATCGCCGAGGACTTCGACGGCGACGGCGACCCCGACCTGTTCTTCGCGTCGGGCAGCACCGGCAGCCCGCCGCGCCTGCTGCTCAACGACGGCACCGGCAACTTCACCGACGTGACCACGACGAACGTGCCGTCCCTCGCGCTGCGCTCGTTCAGCCTGTGCGCGGGTGACATCGACGACGACGGCGACCTCGACGTCGCGGTGACCGACGGCGGCACCTTCGGCGGCACGCCGTCGCAGCTCGTGCTGCTCGAGAACGACGGCAACGCCAACTTCGCGAACATCACCTCGTCGAACCTGCCGGCCGACCTCTACAACTGCCAGGACGTCACGCTGTTCGACTACGACCTCGACTTCGACGTCGACATCGCCCTGTCGGGCAAGGGCGCCTCCGGCAAGCGCGCGCGCCTGTACCTGAACGACGGCACGGGCAACTTCTCGATCGACAGCGCGCTCGACGCGCTCGGCTCGGGCAACACCTACGAGATCGACTACGGCGACCTCGACGGTGACGGCGACTTCGATTCGCTCGTGCAGTCGATCGCCAGCACGAACGAGGGATGGGGACGCAACGACGGCCCCTCCGTCGCGCAGCCCGAGATGACGTTCCCGACGCCGAACGGCCAGGACGACAACGAGATGGCCGGCCTCGACTACGACAACGACGGCGACCTCGACGTGTTCGTGGCCTCCCTCGCGTCGACCGAGAAGGCCTACCGCAACAACGGCGACTCGACGTTCACCAACGTGAACTCGATCATCCAGTCGCAGAGCGACTCGACGCTCGACTTCGGCTTCCACGACCTCGACGGCGACGGCGACTACGACATGGTCACCGCGCAGGGCGAGTCGGGCAACTTCACGAACAAGGTCTACCTGAACGCCGGGCCGGCCGACACGCTGCCGCCCACGATCCTGAACAGCCAGACCTCGCTCACGCCCACCGGCGCCACGACGCTCGCGCACTGCATGATCCAGGACGCGGTCCAGGACGACGGTCGCTGCTACTGCACGGTGAAGGCCAGCTACACGACCGACGCCGGCAGCGGCACGGTCGACGCCGACCACATGGGCGGCGGCCTGTTCCGCGCGGCGATCCCGACCGCGGGTGCGACCACGCTCAGCGTCGCCTGGTGCGCCACCGACTACCACGGCAACTCGGTGGGGGCCTGCGGCTCCGATCCGTGGACCGTGCTGGGCGTCGGCACGCCGGGCATCAACGGCACGCCGGTGCTCGTGGGCTCCGGTCCGCTCACTTCGGGCTCGACGACCACGCTCGACCTGTCGAACGCGGCCGGCAGCGCCGTGGCGGGACTGTTCCTGTCGGTCACCTCGACGCCGACGGCGTTCAAGGGCGGCACGCTCTACACCTTCCCGGTGGGCGTGACGTTCATCGTCCCGACCGACCCGAGCGGCAACCTGACGATCAACTTCCCCTGGCCGGCCGGTGTGCCCTCGGGCTTCCCGACCTACTGGCAGTACGCCATCCAGGACGCGTCGGTCGCGCTCTACGGCATCAACCTCAGCAACGCGGTCCTGGGCACCGCTCCCTGAGCGACCCGCGGTCGATCCGTCCGCTCGCCGGACGATCTCACGGCCCCGTCCGCCACCCGCGAGGGATGGCGGGCGGGGCCGTGGCACGTCCCGGGCGACGCGCCGGCACCGGAACGGAATCCCTCCCTCCACGCCTGGGTATGCAGTGCATAATGAAGGCTCGCGACGCGCATCCGTCTCCCGGCGCGTCCCGGCCGCCTCCGCCGTCCCTCCCCCCGGTCCCGCAGGCTGCATGAGCTTCCCGCGTCCCGCCGTCCCGCAAGGTCGCCGTCGCATCGTGTTCGTGGTCCCGCCGGTGACGGCCGAGGACCGCTACGGACCGATGGCGTCGGCGGGCAACTCGCTCCCGCCGCACGCCTTCCTGTACCTCGGCGCCGTCGCGCGTCGCGCGGGCTGGACGCCGGTCATCGTCGACTGTCCCGCGCTGGCCATCCCGCTCGGACGCTGCGCGGACGAGATCCTGAAGCACGACCCCGACGTGGTGGGCTTCACGACCACGACCATGAGCGTCGCGAAGGCCGCCACCGTGGCCGAGGACATCCGCCGCCAGGCGCCCGAGGTGCTGCTCGCGGTGGGCGGTCCGCACGTGACGGCCCTGCCCGCCGAGACGCTCGAGCGCCTGCCCGTGTTCGACGTGGGCTGCGCCGGCGAAGGCGAGGAGCCGCTGCTGCGTCTGCTCGCCGCACTCGAATCGGGCGGCGACCCGCGCGACGTGCCCGGGCTCGTGGTGCGCGACGACGACGGCAGCGTGCGCGCGAACCCGCCCGGTGAGCAGATCGACCTGGCCGGCCTGCCCGATCTCGCCTGGGACCTGCTCGACGGCTTCCCCGACCACTACCACGCGGCCGCGACCTACCTCAACAAGACGCCCTTCACCGACCTGATCGTCTCGCGCGGCTGCCGCTACCGCTGCACGTTCTGCGACAACCAGACCTTCGGTCGCTCGATCCGTGCGCTGCCGGTCGACAAGATCCTCGGCAACATCGACCGCCTCGTCGCCGACTACGGCATCAAGTCGCTGTTCTTCACCGACGACTCGCTCATGACCCTGCGCGACGACTTCGTCGCGGTCTGCGAGGGACTCGTCGAGCGCGGCTACGACCTCGAGTGGAGCATCAACGCCCGCACGAGCGAGGTCGACGCCGAGATCCTCGCGCTCATGCGTCGCGCCGGCTGCTGGCAGATCAGCTACGGCGTCGAGAGCGGCAGCTGGGAGATCCTGAAGCGCATCAAGAAGGCGGCCACGCCGAACATGCAGGCACGCGCGCTCCGGCTCACCGCCGAGGCCGGCATCAAGAGCAACGCCTACATCATCATCGGCTTCCCCGGCGAGACGCACGAGACGCTGCGCGAGACCGAGGAGTTCCTGAAGCGCGTGCCGATCGACACGCTGCGCCTGACCTTCTTCACGCCGTTCCCGAACACCGACATCACCGAAGACCTCGTCGGCAACGGCGAGATCGTGGCCGACTGGACCCGGCTCAACTTCTACAACATCGCGTACATCCCGAACGGGCTCACGCGCAAGGACCTCGAGCGCGCGTACCGGCGCATCATGATGCAGTTCTACCTGCGGCCGCGCGTCCTGCGCACGTTCCTGCCGCACCTGCTCGTGCCGCGCAAGGCGCTCGCGTTGTTCCGCGGCACGTTCGGGCTCGGCCGTCTGCTCGTGCAGGGCCCGGGGGGATCCGGCGAGCCGGGCGGCAACCCCGGCGAGTGCCGGAGCTGACGCGGACGATCGGTCCCGGGAGCCTTCGCTTGGGCACGCGCGCGATGATCCGCCTGGACGTTGTGGTGGGTCTGCCGCTGTGCGGCCTGGCCTTCCTGCTCGGGCTCCCGGCGCGCGTGCTGCGTCGGCTGTTCCGGCGTCCGGACGACGCGACCCCCGCGGCCGACGTGCGGCGCGTGCTGGTGATCAAGTTCCTCGGCCTGGGATCGGTGCTGCTGGCCACGCCGATGCTCGAGCGCCTGCGTCGGCGCCACCCGGGCGTGCACGTGACCTTCCTGACGTTCGCCGGGCAGGCGCCGCTCGTGGGACGCCTGCCGAACGTCGACGAGGTGCTGGTCGTGCCGCGCACCGATCCGGTGCGGCTCTTCGCGGCGGTCCCGGGACTGCTCTGGCGCCTGCGCCGCGCGCGCTTCGACGTGGTGATCGACCTCGAGTTCTACTCGCGCCTCAGCAACCTCGTCTCGTGGGGCAGCGGCGCACGGCGCCGCATCGGCTTCTTCGTGCGCGCGCGCTGGCGCGGCTCGCTGCTCACCGACCCGGTCTACTTCAACCCGACACGTCCCTACGGCGAAGCCGTGCTCGCGTTGCTGCGACCGCTGGGCCTCTTCGACGAACGTGAGCCCGGACCCGCCGCGCCGCTCGTCCCGCCGCTCGTCTCGAGTGCCGAGCACGAGGACGCCTGGACGCGGCTCGTGACCCTCGGTGTCCCCTCGCGGGGGACGATCGTGGTGGTCAACCCGAACGCGAGCGACCTGTGCGTCGAGCGTCGGTGGCCCGCCGAGCGCTTCGGCGCGCTCGTGAAGCGCTTCGCGCGCGAGGTCGCGCACGTCGACCGCTTCGTGTTCATCGGCGCGCCGGCCGACGCGCCCGCGGTGGCCGAGGTGCTGCGCTCGGTCGACCCCTCGATGCTGCCGCGCTGCCTCGACCTCTCGGGCCGCACCACGCTGGTCGAGCTCATGGTGCTGCTCACGCGCGCCTCGCTGCTGATCAGCAACGACAGCGGACCGATGCACCTCGCGGCGGCGCTCTCGCTGCCGACGATCAGCTTCTTCGGTCCCGAGACGCCGGCGCTCTACGGTCCGGTGGGGGCGCGCCACCTGGTCTTCTACGCCGGGCACTGGTGCTCGCCCTGCCTCTCGGTCTACAACGCCAAGATCGCCATGTGCAACGGCGAGAACGAGTGCATGCGCCGCATCGGGCTCGACGACGTGATCTCCCGCAGCCGCAGCTTCTGCCTGGGCGTGCTCGGCCTGGCACCGCCCGTGCCGGCCCCGGTCGCCGACCACATGCCGAGCACCTGGCCGCCGACCGAGGAGCCGCGGCCGTGACGAAGCGCGTGCTGCTGCTCGTCCCGCCTTCGCGCGACGTCGTGATCCGCGACTACTACTGCAGCAAGACGAGCCAGGCGAACTACCTGCACCCGCCGCTCGACCTGTCGGTGCAGGGCGGCTGGATGCGCGCGCACGGGCTCGAGCCCGTGCTCGTCGACGCGACCGTCGACCGGCTCTCGTCCGACGAGGCGCTGCGGCGGGTCGAGGAGGCGCGTCCCGACGCGGTCTTCGCCCTGGCCGGGGCGGTGAGCTGGGACGGCGACGGCCCGTTCCTCGAGCAGGTCGCGACCCGCACCGGCGTCCCCGTGTTCGCCGGCGGCGACCTCTTCATGGAGGACGCGCACGCGTCGCTGGCCCGCTTCCCGTTCCTGGCCGGCGTGCTGACCGACTTCACGAGCGACGAACTCGCGCGACACCTCGCGTCGTCACCCGACGGCGAACGCGACGCGCTCGTGCTGCGCGACGAGGCGCCGCGCACGTTCCGGCGCACGCGTGGCGCGCGTCCGATCCCGGTGCCGGCGCACGATCTCTTCGTCGGACACGACTACCGCTACGCCTTCGCGCGTCGGCGTCCGATGGCCAGCGTGTACGTGGGCTACGGCTGCCCGTACACGTGCAGCTTCTGCATCATGGGAGAACTCGGGAGCGCGGTGCGGCCTCCCGAGAACGTGGTCGAGGAGCTGCGCGCGCTGGTCGCCCTCGGCGTGCGCGAGCTGTTCGTCCAGGACCAGTGCTTCGGCGCGCCGCGCGCGCCCTTCGAGGCCGTGCTCGACGCGATGATCGAGGCCGACCTCGATCTCGGCTGGTGGACGTTCACGCGCGTCGACGTGCTCGACGAGGCGCTCGCGCGTCGCATGCGGGCGGCCGGCTGCCACACGGTCATCCTGGGCGTCGAGTCGGCTTCGGACGAGATCCTCGGCAAGCACCGCAAGGGCTACGGAAAGGATCGCGTGCGCGCGGGCTTCGAGGTCGCGCGCGCCGCCGGCCTGCGCACGGCCGCCACGTTCATCCTCGGCCTGCCCGAGGAGACAGAGGCCACGCTGCGCGAGACGATCGCCTTCGCGCGCTCGCTGCCCGCCGACTACGCGTCGTTCAACGTGGCCGTCCCGCGCGCGGGCACGCGGCTGCGCAAGCAGGCCGTCGCCGAGGGCCGCGTGCCCGAGGACGTGCTCGTGATGGACCAGTCGGGGTTCGGGCCGACCCTCGGCAGCCGCGGGCTCTCGTCCGAAGACCTGTTCCGCTGGCGCCGCCGCGCGGTGCTCTCGTTCTACGCCCGGCCGCGCTACCTGTTGCGGCGCCTCGCGCACCTGCGCTCGCCCGTCGAGCTCGCCGGCCAGCTGCGCGAGGCCTGGATGCTGCTGCGGAACCTCTCGCCGAAGTGAGCGCGAAGCGACAGGCCGCCGCGCTGCTCGTCGTGCTGCTCGTGGCGCTCGGGTTCCGGCTCGTGGCCCACTCCGAGATGGCGCGGGCGGGCGACCAGTTCTTCCCGGTGATCGACAGCGAGGCCTACCTGCTGCAGGCGCTGCGCGTCCCGGCGGGAGAGGACATCGTCGAGGGCGTGTACTACCAGGCGCCGCTCTACCCGTACCTTCTGGGCGTGACGCTGTGGGCCGCGGGTGTCCCGGGGGACGTGCACGCGACGAGCGCCGTCGACCTCGACCCCGCGCTGCTCGAACGGGCGCTGTCCGTCGGACGTGGGCTGAACCTCGTCCTGGGCATGCTGTTCGTGCTCGTCACCTTCCTGCTCGGACGTCGCCTCGTCTCGCCGGGCGGGGGCCTGTGGGCCGCGCTGCTGGCCGCGCTCCACGGGCCGAGCGTGTTCTACGAGGGACACCTGCTCAAGGTCAGCCTCTCGCTGCTCGTGCTGCCGCTCGTGGTGCTGGCCTGCCTGCGCGCCGAACGCGCGCGTCGCACCGCGACGTGGATGCTCCCCGGCGTCCTGCTCGGCCTGGGCGGACTCGTGCGCGGCAACATCCACCTGCTGGTCGGACTGGCGCTGCTGGCGCTCTGCATCGCCGGTCTGCGTCGGCACGCGCTCGGACTCCGCGCGCGGCAGGCCGCGTTCCTGCTGCTCGGCTTCGCGCTGGCCCTGGCGCCGGTGGTGGTGCGCAACACGCTCGTGGCCGGACGTCCCGTGCTGGCCACCGCGGCGGGCGGCACCGCGTTCTACCTGTGCAACCACGCCGGCAACGACACGGGCCTCGTCGAACACCTGCGCACGAACCGCCAGACTCCGCGCTACGAATTCGACGACTGGAAGCGCTCGGCCGAGGCCGCGACGGGACGGCGGCTCACGCCGGCCGAGATCAGCAGCTACTGGTTCGACCGCGCCCTCGCCGAGATCGCCGCCGATCCGCTGCGCTGGGTGCGACTGGAGCTGCGCAAGCTGGGCCTGCTCTTCTCGCGCTACGAGGCGCCCGACAACACGCTCTTCGCGCTCGGAGCCGAGGCCTGTCCCGCGCTGCGCCTCACGCCCGTCGACCACGGCCTGCTCGTGCCGCTCGCGTTGGCCGGCGGCTGGCTGCTGCTGCGTCGCCGGCGGCTCGAGCCTGGCCCGTCGCGCGTGCCGTTCGTGCTGGCGCTGCTGGGCTACGCGGCCTCGCTGCTGCTCTTCAACATGACCTCGCGCTTCCGCATGCCGGTGGCCTCGCTGGCCGTCGTCCCCGCGGGATACCTGCTGGCCCGCGTGCCGCTGCTCGCGGCGCGCGGCGACCGCGCGCGTCCGGCGGCCGTCGTGGCCGTCCTCGCGGCGGGTTGGCTGCTCGGGCTCGTCTCCGAGGGCCCCTTGGGTCCGCTCGACGCGGGCGAGCTCGCCGGGCATCGCATGACGCGCTTCCTGAACGCCGCGCAACTCGCCGTGGCCCGCGACGACCTCGACACCGCACGCGACGAGCTCGAGCGCGCGGTGTCCGAGGGCGCCGCGGTGGACAAGGCCTCGCCCGACGTGCTGGCCGCGCTGGCCGACGTCGAGCGCCGAACGGCCTACGAGCTGTTCGACGCGGGCGACCTCGCAGGGGCGAAGGCGCTGCGCGCCACAGCGGCCGAGCGCGCCCGGGCCGGCGTGCAGCGCTTCCCGGGGCACGGCCCGCTGCTCTTCGTGGCCGGCCTGCTGGCCTTCGAGGACGGGGCCTGGGCCGACGCCGAGCGGTTGCTGCGGGCAGCACTCGTCGCCGTTCCGGGGCACGAGGGTGCGCCGCCGTTCCTGCTGCTCGCACTGCTGGCGCAGGGCAACACGTCCGCGGCCCTGGAGGTCTGTCCTCTCGTCGAGGACGTCCCGACGCTGCCGCCCGAACTCGCCCTGCGCCTCGCTTCGGCGCTCGACGGCGCGGCCCAGCGCGCCCCCGAGGTGGACGCCGCGGCCCTGCGCAGCCACGCGCAGCGCCTCCTCGCCACGGCCCTGGCCGATCCCTCGACCCGCGCCCGCGCCCTGCACCAGCAGGGGATGCTGCTCTACGGCGGGGGCCAGCCGGCGGCCGCCGCGACGTCCTTCCGCGAGGCGCTGGCGTCGAGCCCCGACGATCGCGAGGCGCGCACGTACCTGACCCTGGCGCTGCTGGCCGGGGGACGTCCCTCCGAGGCGCGCCTGGAGGCCGAGCGCCTGGTCGCCGACGGGCCGCAACTCGACGACGGACACGGCCTGCTGGCCCTGGCGCTGGTGCGCCTGGGCGAAGTCGACGGCGCGCGTGCGGCCCTGTCCGACTACGATCGGCTGGTGGCCCAGGCCGAGGCCGCGGGACGTCCCCGGCGCCTGCCCGAGCTGCCCGAGTTCGCGGCCCTGCGCGCCGCACCGTGACCCAGACCGGGAGACCGTCGTCGCCGTGAGCCGTTCCCGCCGTCCGTCGTCGCGCGCCGGCCGCGCGCTGTCCGTCCCCTCGATCGCGGGCCTCGTGTTCTGCGCGTGCCTGCCTGGCTGTGGGGACTCTGCCAGCGGGCCCGCCGGCTCACGGACCACGGCGGCCGCCGACGGACCGTTCGTCGACGCCGGGCTGTTGCTCGCCCCGCTCACCTGCGGCGGCGAGAACGCGCGCACGATCCTCGAGGTGAACGGCGGGGGCCTTGCGCTCTTCGACGCGGACGGCGACGGCGACCTCGAGATCCTGCTCGTCGACCCGGGTCCCTACCCGTCCGCGGGCGTCGCGAGCGGCGGGACGAACACGCTCTACCGCAACGACGGAGGCATGCACTTCGTCGACGTGGGGGAGGCGAGCGGCGTCGGCGTCCCGGGCTTCTGCAACGGCGTGGCAGTGGGCGACGTCGACGCCGACGGGCGGCGCGACGTGTACCTCACGCGACTCGGCCCCAACGCGCTGCTGCGCAACACGGGCGACCTGCGCTTCGAGGAGCTGCCCGAAGCCGGCGGCGCGGCGGGGGACGGCTGGAGCACCTCGGCGGTGTTCGTCGACGTCGACCTCGACGGCGACCTCGACCTGTACGTGGTCGACTACCTCGCCTTCGATGCCGACCATCCGCCGCTGCACGGCGTCGACGGACGCGACTGCCGCTGGAAGGGCATGCCCGTCATGTGCGGCCCCCAGGGACTGCCGGCCCAGCCCGACCACTACTACCGCAACGACGATGGACGCCTCGTCGACGCCACCGCGGCCGCCGGCTTCGACGCGCCGCCGGGCTACGGACTCGGCTGCCTCGACGGCGACTTCGACGCCGACGGCTGGCCCGACGTCTACGTGAGCAACGACAGCACGCCGAACTTCCTGTTCCTGAACACGGGACACGGGAAGGTCGTCGAGTCGGGTCTGGCCGCGGGGGCCGCGCTCTCGTCGCGCGGGCGCGAGCAGGCCGGCATGGGCATCGCCGCCGGCGATCTCGAGGGCGACGGCGACGAGGACCTGCTCGTGACGAACTTCTCGATGGAGTCCAACGCGCTCTACGTGAACGACGGCGGACGCTTCGACGACCGCGCCGACCCGATGGGCGTCGGTGGGCCGTCCCGGCGCCTGCTCGGCTGGGGCGCGGCGTTCGTCGACTTCGACCTCGACGGCGCGCTCGACCTCGTGAACGCGAACGGCCACGTGTATCCCCAGGCCGACGAGCCGGGGACGGACACCTCGTACGCGCAGCCCGACACGCTCTGGCACAACGACGGCGGGGGACGCTTCTCGCCGCGCGCATGGGACGGTGACGCGCCGGCGGTGAGCCGTGCCCTCTCGTCCGGCGATCTCGACGACGACGGCGTCACCGACCTCGTGATCCTGCGCCGCAGCGGACGGCCGATGGTCTGGCGCGGGCTCGCTCCCGAGCGCCGCAGCCTGACCGTCGCGCTCGACGGCGGGCCGGGCAACCCCGACGGCTGCGGAGCCGTCGTCGCCTTTACCGACGCCGAGGGCACGCGCACGCGACGCGTGCGCAGCAGCGCGGGGTACCAGGCGGCCGGCGATCCGCGGGCGCTGTTCGCGTGGCGCGGCACGGGCACGCTCGACGTGCGCTGGCCGGACGGCACGCACGAGCAGCACGCCGTCGACGCGCCCGGCACGCTCGCGCTCGGAGCGGCGCGATGACGCCCCGGGGACGTGCGACCGTGTTCGCCCGGACGTTCGGCGCGATCGTCCTCGCGACGCTCGCTGCGTGCGGGGACGAGGCCCCCGTCGCGGCCCCGCTCGACGACGCCGACCGCGCCGTGCTGGCGCGCGCCGAGGACCTGCTCTACCACCAGGCGCCCGAGCAGGTGCCGGCGTTGCTCGAGCCGCTGCTCGCGCGCGACCCGACTCCGGTCGAGGCCGAGTACCTCGCCGGGCAGGCCGCGTACTACCTGCAGGACTGGGCCGCCTGCGTGACGCGCCTCGAGCAGGTGCTCGAACGCGACGAGGCCGACTACCTCACGCGCTGCAACGCGCTCGGCTTCGCGCACGCCAAGCGCGGCGACTACGCCGACGCACGGACGCTCTTCGAGCGCATCGTGGCGGCCGATCCCGAGGAGTCGAAGGCCTGGTACGGTCTGGCCCACGTGGCCCTGCTCGAAGGACGCCTGCCGGACGCGCGCGTGGCGCTCGATCGCTCGCTGGCCCTGCGTCCCGACTATCTCAAGGCGCGCTTCGCCGAGGTCCGGCTGCTCGACGCCGAGGGGCGCAGCGACGAGGCGCTGGTCGCCGTCACCGCGCTGCTGGACGCCTGGCCCTCGAACGAGGAGGCGCTCTTCCTGCAGGTCAAGCTGCTGCGGGCGGAGGGCCGCGACGACGAGGCCGATCAGGCCGAGTCCAGGCGCGCGGCCGTCTACGCGGCCAAGGAGCAGATCGCGACCCTGGCGGGACGCATCCGCGCCGGCGACGACGACCCGGCCGCGCGCCGGGCGCTCGTCCTGGCGTACCTGCAGCTGGGCGACGCGGGCGAGGCGCGCGACGCGCTGCTCGGTGCGCTGGCCGTCTTCCCCGACGATCCGGGGCTGCGCGAGCTGGCGCAGGGCTTCGCTCCGCGTTGATCCCGCCGGGGTGGCGCGGCGCCTCTCCGGGCGACGCGCGGCCGCTCCCCTTGGAACGGCGCTCGCGCGACGTAGCATGGGACGTCCCGCGCGGCGCTGCATGCGCCGCGTCCCGACGCCACTCGACGCTCGCCACGCAGGCGCTGCGCCCGGGGGAGGACATGTCCGAACGCACCCGCAGGACCCGTATCGTCGCCACCCTCGGCCCGGCCACGTGCTCGCCGGCGTCGATCCGCCGCATCGTGCGCTCGGGAGTCGACATCGTGCGGCTGAACTTCTCGCACGGCAGCCACGAGTTCCACGCACAGCTCGTGCGCGACGTGCGCCAGGTGGCCGCCGAGCTGGGCCAGCACGTGGCCATCCTGCAGGATCTCTCGGGACCCAAGATGCGCGTCGGGCGCATGGACGAGGACGCCGCACGGCTGCGCACCGGCAGCGAGGTGCTGGTCGTCGAGGGACACGGGGTGGGCACGGCCGAGCAGCTCTTCGTCGAGGCCGCGGGCGTCGTGCGCTCGCTCGAGCCGGGCCGCGTCATCCGCCTCGCCGACGGACAGCTCGAGCTGCGGGTCGTGGCGCGCGCCGACGACGGCGTGGTGTGTCGCGTCGTGCACGGCGGCACGCTGCGCTCGCGCCAGGGCGTGAACGTCCCCGGGCTGGCGCAGGGCGTCAAGGCGCTCACGCGGAAGGACCGCAAGGACCTCGAGTTCGGACTCTCGCTCGGCGTCGACGCGGTGGCGCTCTCGTTCGTGCAGGACGCGTCCGACGTGGTCACGCTGCGCAAGCTGCTGGCGCGGCACGGCGCGCGTCCGTTCGTGGTGGCGAAGATCGAGCGCGCGGGCGCGCTCGACAACCTCGACGCGATCCTGGACGTGACCGGCGGCGTGATGGTCGCTCGCGGCGACCTGGGCGTGGAGATCGGCGTCGAGAAGGTGCCGATGGCGCAGAAGCACATCATCCGCCGCGCGCGCGCCAAGCGCCGTCCCGTGATCACCGCGACGCAGATGCTCGAGTCGATGATCGAGCGTCCGACGCCCACGCGCGCCGAGGTCTCCGACGTGGCCAACGCGGTGCTCGAGGGTACCGACGCGCTCATGCTCTCGGGCGAGACCGCGGTCGGACGCTATCCCGTCGAGGCCGTGCGCACCCTGGCGAACGTGGCGATGGAGGCCGAGCACGAGATCGCGCGCGTGCCGTCGCCGATCCACGAGCCCGACGGCGTCGAAGACCCTTCGCAGGCCGTCACGCGCGCCGCGCGCGTGGCCGCGCGCGCCGTCGGCGCCCGGGCCGTGCTCGGCTTCACGAACTCGGGCCGCACCGCGCGCCTCGTCTCGAGCATGCGCCCGACGCGCGCGGTGTTCGGATTCACCTACGTCGAGGCCACCGCGCGCCGCATGAAGTTCTTCTGGGGCGTCACGCCGATGATGATCCACCAGGCGTCGACGGTGGCCGGCATGATCGAGGAGGCCGAGGCGTTGCTCGTGGCGGGCAGGCTGGTCAAGAAGGGCGACCGGCTGGTGATCGTGTGCGGACAGCAGGTCACCACCGGCGCCACGAACTCGATCCACATCCACACCGTCGACCCGCCGCGTGGACGTCAGGCGCGGGCGAAGTAGCGCGCCAGGGTGAGGCCCTGGTTCTGGTACGCCGAGCCCGGACCTCCGTAGAGCGTCTCGCAGCGCTCGAGCGTGCGCGAGTACTGCAGGCGGAAGATCGGCTGGCCGTGTTCGACGCGGAACGGCACGTCGTGCGGGCGAACCTCGAGCACCGCGCGCGAGCCCTCGGGACTGCCCTCGCCCCAGCCGAAGCCGGGATCGAAGAAGCCGGCGTAGTTCGTGCGCAGCTCGCCCATGCCGACGTCCCAGGCGAGCATCTCGGCCGCCAGGTCGGGGGGCACGCGCAGCCGCTCGGAGGAGGCCAGGATGTAGAACGCCTCGGGTTCGAGCACGAGCCCGTCGCGTCCGTCGGGGAAGACCGGATCGAAGTAGGCGCGCGGGTCGTGTGCCCCCGCCGGACGAGACAGGTCGAGCACGGGCGCGTCGAGGCGCGCGCGCCATCCCACCGGCCCGTCGGGCGCGTCGGGACGCAGCGAGAGGCCGAGCAGCAGCGAGGCCCCGTCGACCGCCGAGAGTCCCTCTCGCGGACGCACGAGGTCGTCGGACCGAACCCGCTCGACGAGCTCGAAGTCGCTCAGCAGCGGACGTCCGCGCACGAAGCGCACCTGGTTCAGGCGTTGCCCGGTGGCCACGCGCAGGTCGAACGAGCGCGGGACGATCTCCAGCCAGAGCGGTCCCGCGTAGCCGGCCGGGATGTCGTCGAAGCGGTCGTGGCGGTCGACCACGGTGCGCGTGAAGACGTCGATGCGGCCGGTCGACGAGCGCGGGTTGGCGCGCGCCCGAAGCTGCGGCGGCAGGTCGAGCGCCTCGAGCAGGCGTACGAGGTGCACCCGTCCACGGCGCAGCACGGCCCCGCCGGAGAGGTCGATGCGCTCGGTCACGAGCGGCGCGGCGAGGTCCTCGACCGTGCCCCGGGCCGGCAGGAAGCCCGAGCGCAGGACGAGGGCCTCGGTCCCGAGGCGCAGGTCGAGGGTCGTCGGCTGGCGCTGGGACGGGTCGATCGGCCGCTCGGGACGCACGCTCCCGTCGGCCAGCAGCCCGTCGATCTGTCGCAGCGTGAGGATGCCGTCCAAGGGGCCGGACCGGGATGGGGAGGTCGGGTGGCTTGACCCCGTGGGGGCCCGGCCAGTACACCGTCGCGGATGAAGATCCACGAATACCAAGCCAAGGCGCTCTTCCGCGAGGCCGGGATCCCGGTCCCGGCCGGAACCGTCGCCCAGACCGTCGACGAGGCCGTCGCGGCGTACGAGGCCCTGGGCGTCGAGGTGGGCGTCGTCAAGGCCCAGATCCACGCGGGCGGCCGCGGCAAGGGCGGGGGCGTCAAGCTCGTGCGCTCGGCCGACGAGTGTCGCGAGGCCGCCTCGGCCATCCTCGGCATGCAGCTCGTGACGCACCAGACCGGCCCCGAGGGCCAGAAGGTCAAGGCGGTGCTGGTCGAGGCGGGCTCGCAGATCGTCCACGAGTACTACGTGGGCATCACGGTCGACCGCAGCTGCGGGAAGCCGGTGCTCATGGTCTCGACCGAGGGCGGCATGGACATCGAGGCCGTGGCCGCGACGTCACCCGAGAAGATCCTCAAGCAGCGCTTCGACGTCGACGCGGGACTGCTCGACTGGCAGGCGCGCACGCTCTCGTTCGGACTCGGCCTGCCCGCGTCCTCGATCGCCGAGGCCTGTCGCATCTTCAAGGCGCTCGCGAAGCTGTTCATCGCCAAGGATTCCTCGCTGGTCGAGATCAACCCGCTCGTGCGCACCGCCGACGGCAAGCTCACGGCGCTCGACGGCAAGATGAACTTCGACAGCAACGCGCTCTACCGCCACCCCGAGATCGTCGAACTGCGCGATCTCGACGAGGAAGACGCGCGCGAGACCGCTGCGTCGGCGGCCGGGCTCTCGTACATCGCGCTCGACGGCAGCATCGGCTGCATGGTGAACGGCGCCGGCCTCGCCATGGGCACCATGGACACGATCAAGCTCGCGGGCGGCGAGCCGGCGAACTTCCTCGACGTGGGCGGCGGCGCCACGGCCGAGCAGGTGACGACCGCGTTCAAGATCATCCTGAGCGATCCCAAGGTCGCCGCGATCCTGGTCAACATCTTCGGCGGCATCATGAAGTGCGACGTGATCGCCGAGGGCATCATCGCCGCCGCGAAGGAGGTGCACATCTCGGTGCCGCTCGTCGTGCGGCTCGAGGGCACGAACGTCGAGCGCGGCCGCGACCTGCTCGAGGAGTCGGGCGTCGACGTGATCACCGCCGGCGATCTGGCCGACGCCGCGGCGAAGGCCGTCGAGGCCGTGGGAGCGAAGGCATGAGCATCCTGGTCGACAAGGACACGCGCGTCATCACCCAGGGACTGACCGGCAAGACCGGCATGTTCCACACCAAGCAGGCCATCGAGTACGGCACACGCGTGGTGGGCGGCGTGACGCCCGGCAAGGGCGGCACCACGGTGCTCGGCGTGCCGATCTTCGACACGGTCGAGGAGGCCGTGCGCGAGACGGGCGCCAACGCGTCGGTGATCTACGTCCCGCCGCCGTACGCGGCCGACTCGATCCTCGAGGCGGCGGGCGCCGACGTGCCGCTCGTGGTGTGCATCACCGAGGGCATCCCGGTGGTCGACATGATGCGCGTCAAGGCGGCGCTGGTCGGGTCGACGACGCGGCTGGTGGGTCCCAACTGCCCCGGCGTGATCACGCCCGGCGAGTGCAAGATCGGCATCATGCCGGGCTACATCCATCGGCCGGGACGCGTGGGCGTGCTCTCCCGCTCGGGAACCCTGACCTACGAGGCCGTCTGGCAGCTCACCTCGCTCGGCCTCGGCCAGAGCACCTGTGTGGGCATCGGCGGCGATCCGGTCAACGGCACGAACTTCATCGACGTGCTGTCGCTGTTCCAGGCCGACCCGGGCACCGACGCGGTGGTCATGATCGGCGAGATCGGCGGCACGGCCGAGGAAGAGGCGGCCGAGTTCATCCGCGACCACATGACCAAGCCGGTGGCGGGCTTCATCGCGGGCACGACGGCGCCGGCCGGCAAGCGCATGGGACACGCCGGCGCGATCATCTCGGGCGGCTCGGGCACGGCCTCCGACAAGATCGCCGCGCTCTCCGCGGTGGGGGTGGTGATGGCCGACACGCCGGCCGGCATCGGCGACGCCATGGTGCGCGCCCTCGAGGAGGCGGGGATCCTCCAGCGGGCTCGCGACTGACCGGCTCGAGCCCCGGGGCCGTGAGGGTCCCGGGGCCCATCGGCGACCGTGGGGCGGCCGACCGCCCGCGCCCTCGGGGACATGCGCCGGGGCCGCCGAAGTCCTATACTCGTCGGCTGCTCTCCGGAGTCACCCCGTGGACACGTCGGTACTCGCACTCATGCCAGGCGGCTACGAGTGGATGCTCATCCTGCTCGTCGTCCTGCTCTTCTTCGGCAAGCGCATCCCGGGCGTCGCGCGCTCGCTGGGCTCGGGCATCTCCGAGTTCAAGGCCGGTCTGCGCGAGGGCAACGAGGAGGCACGCAAGAAGATCGACAGCGACGCCGACGCAGCCGCCGCGGCCAAGAAGGACCAAACGGGCTCGTGAGCGACGATCCCTCCGGCCGACCGGCGCCGCGCGACCCGGAGGGCGGGGACGACGCGACACGTGACGTCCCGAGCGTCCTGGTGCTCGCGGGCGGTCGCGCCGCACGACTCGGCGGACGCAAGGCCGAGCGCGACGTGGGCGGCGTGCGGCTGCTCGACCGCGTGCTCGCCGTGGCGCGCACGCTCTCCGACGACGTGATCCTGCTCGCGGGCGAGCGCGCGCTGCCGGCGCCCGGCGTGCGACGTGTCGCCGACTGGCCCGGCGTGGGCGGTCCGCTGGGCGGTCTCGGCGCCGGACTCGAGGCGGCGCGCCACGCGTGGTGCGTGCTGCTGCCGTGCGACCTGCCGCAGGCGTCGTCCGACGTCGTGGGAGCTCTGCTCGCGCGCAGGCGCGCCGGGTGCCGAGCCGTGATCGTCCGCGACGCGTCCGGTTGGCAGCCGTTCCACGCGCTGTACTCGCGCACGCTGCTGCCCGACCTGCGCTCCGCCGTCGCCGACGGCGAGCGTTCGCTCGTGCGTTGGCTCGCGCGGCTCGACGGCATCGCGTCGGTCGACGCGTCCGAGCTGCGCGCGCTCGATCCCGAACTCAACTTCCTCGAAGACATCGACACGCGCGACGACCTCGAACGCGCCGAACGACGGCTGGCCGTCGCCTCGCGTTCCCGCCCCGCCCCGCGTCAGGGACCTGCCCGATGAGCCTGTTGACCAGCAACTTCATGGAGCCGATCCAGGCCGGCATGGCGGCCACCGACCGCATCCTGCGCGAACAGCTGTTCGTCGACCAGAGCGACGCGGTGGTCAAGCTCATGGAGCACATCGGGCAGTACTCGGGCAAGCGCCTGCGTCCGGCCCTGGTGCACCTCTCGGGCGGCCTCGTGGGCACGCGTGACAGCGAAGAGCTCGCGTCGATCGGCGCCATGCTCGAGGCGCTGCACATGGCCACGCTGCTGCACGACGACGTGCTCGACGGGGCCGACGTGCGGCGCAAGGTGCCCACGCTCAACGCGCTCTACGGCAACGAGGTGCCGATCCTGCTGGGCGACATCATCTACGCGCGCACGTTCGACCACTCGCTCAAGCTGCCGACGCTCGTGGCGGCCAACGAGATCTCGCGCATGACGCAGGACGTCTGCCGCGGCGAGATCGACCAGAGCTTCTTCAAGTTCGAGGGCCGCCCCGACGAGGACCGCTACCTGCGCGTGATCCGCGGCAAGACGGGCGCGATGTTCCGCACGGCCTGCTACCTCGGCGTGCACTACGGCGGTGGCACCGAGACCGAGGCCGAGACCATGGCCACCTTCGGGCTCGACGCGGGCGCGGCCTTCCAGATCATCGACGACTGTCTCGACGTGGTGGGAGACGAGCGCGTGGCCGGCAAGTCGCTGGGCACCGACCTCGAGACCGGCAAGGTCACGCTGCCGATCATCCGTCTGGCCCGCGACCTCGACGAGCGCGGCCTCGAGCGCCTGCGGCACCTGCTGGTCGACCCGGTCGACGGTTCGCGCCGCGACTTGCTGCGCAGCGAGTTCGACCTCGACGCGGCCGTGCGCGAGTGCCACGAGCAGGCCGATCGCTTCCTGCACCGCTGTCTCGACCTGCTCGAGGCGTTCGAGCCCGGTCCCGAGCGTCAGAGCCTGGCGGACATGTGCACGTTCGTGCTCGAGCGGTCTTACTGACGAGCGCAGGACAAGAGCAGCGCGAGGAGACGCCGCGTGTCGTTCCGCCCCGAGTGGTACCAAGATCGCAGCAGCCGCCCCGGCGGCCTGTGGGGCATGGGCGACTGGTCCGGCTTCCGGGTCATCCTCACGATCACGGGCGCGTTCTGGGCGATCGAGTTCCTGGCGGGCACGCTGTTCGGCGGCAGCACGCCGCTGGCGAGCCTCATGGCGCTGCGCGCCTGGAACATCACCGACGCGAACGAGCTCTCGTTCAACCTGCTCTTCCCGCTGCAGTGCTTCACGTACATGCTGCAGCACGCGCCGGGGCTCTCGCACATCGGCTGGAACATGTTCTTCCTGTACCTCTTCGGGCGCGAGCTCGAGGCGTTCATGGGCAAGGACGCGTTCCTGCGGCTGTACGTCGTGGGCGGCTTCGTCGGCGGCCTCGTCCAGTGGGCGGTGGCGGTCGTGACGCACGACCCGACGCCGGTGGTGGGCGCGTCGGCGGCCGTCTACTCGGTCATGGTGCTGTACGTGCTGCGCTGGCCGCGGCGCACGATCTTCCTGCTCTTCCCGCCGATCCCCCTGCCCGCGGCGCTGCTGGTGGGCATCAAGGTGCTGGGCGACATCGGGGGAGCCTTCGCGGGCGCCACCGGCACGGCGCACTTCGCGCACCTGGGCGGCGCCCTGATGGGCCTGGTGTGGTGGAAGAGCGGCGACTTCGTCGGCCGCTTCAGCATGCGCCGCAAGCGCACCAAGGCCGAGAAGCAGTCCCAGAAGCACGAGCCCGACCGGCGCGAGATGGACCGCATCCTGGCCAAGATCCAGGCGCAGGGGCTGGGCTCGCTGACGTCCAAGGAGCGCGCGTACCTCGATCGCCGCAGCCGCGAGTTGCGCGAGCAGCAGAAGCGCTGACGGTTCGGCGGGTCGCCGCGACCCGCGCTTGGAACGGAGCCGTCCGGCGCGGTACAAAACCGGGTCCGACAGTCCGTCTGCTGGGTCCCGACCGGCCACCAGGAGATCGCCCATGAACCGCTCGACGATGCGTACGGTGCTCCTCGCGGGAGCCGCCCTGCTGCTGTGCGTCCAGGTGCTGTCCGCCCAGGACTTCTCCCCGCCGGACGACCTCACGGCCTTCTGGGACCGCTACCACGCGGCGAAGCTCGAAGACGACGAGAAGAAGATGGACGAGCTCGTCAAGAAGGACACGCAGGCCGCCATCGACTGCCTCGACATCATGCTCGACGAGCTGTGCTCGAAGGACCGCGCGGAGCTGCGCGGCGAGGTGCGTCCCCTGGCGTGGTCGCTCGACCGCGTCGAGCACGGCGAACGCTTCATCGAGCGCGTGCGGCTCGTGCTCGACATGGACATGAACCAGCGCGGCAGCCGGCGCCGGGCGATCCTCGAGCAGAACCAGGCGATGGAGAAGCTCGCCCAGGCCGACGAGGACCGCAGCGACTCGGGATGGGCGGAGGTGCTCACCGACCTGGCGCGCATCGAGCAGACCTTCCGCCAGCTGGGTGATCGCGAGCAAGTGATCAACCTGCTCTCGCAGCAGGCCGCCATCGAGCACCGCCGCGGCCGCCTCTGGGAGGAGGCCGTGCTGCTCAAGAAGCTGGTGGCGGAGGGCGACCAGCTCTCGTACCGCGACGAGCTCGTCGACCTCTCACGGCTCACGCTGCAGGACCTGATCGCCAGCGGCATCGACCCCGACAAGGAGAAGCCCGCCGACCTGCCCGAAGGCGCGCCCGTCGGCGAGGCCCCCGTGCCCGAAGGCGGAGGCCGCACGCTCACCTCCTGGGCGCCCGGCAGCGCCGAGCAGGAGTTCCAGCTCGAGCCGGTCGACCCGAAGAAGGGTCTCGACGGATTCCTCCTGCCGACCTTCCACCCGTTCGAGCAGTACCAGCTGTGGCCCTTCACCCAGGTCGAGGGCGAGGGACCGGTCGACTTCGACAACGTGCGCGCGGTGGTCTTCGAGCCCGACTCCCGGCGCTGGGTGCTCGGGCGGCCCGGCATCCAGAAGTTCACCCTCGACACGGACGGCGACGGCAAGGTCGACGTCGAGTTCTCGCCCAGCACGACCCCGAGTCGCGTCGACGTGCCCTCGCCCGACGGCGGAGACCCGTACCCGCTGTGGGTCTGCATCCTCAGCGACCGCGAGAAGATGTTCGGCGTCGAGACGAACTACGCGCCGACGCAGGGCTACGCGCGCCTGCGCTTCTGCCCCGGCCGTTACTACGAGGGCAAGGGCCTCGGCACGACGTGGAAGGTCTTCGACACCAACATGGACGGGATCCTGGGCCCGGCGATCGACAACGCCGACGACCTGGTCACCGACTACGACCCCGACGAGCACGTGGTCTGGTACGACACCGACTCCGCCATCGTCGGCAAGGCCAAGAAGGCCGTGCCGCTCTCGTCGGTGATGCAGGTCGGCGACGCGTGGTACCGCACCGAGTTCGAGCCGAAGTCGGGCAAGGTCAAAGCGCGCGAGCTGTCGCTGGCCACGGGCCTCGTCAAGCTCGACATGAACCTCAAGACCACGCCCTCGCACGTCATCGTCCAGGAGGTCGGTGGCAAGCTCGAGGGCGCGTTCTTCGACATCCTGCCCGACAAGCGCGGCGGGACGACAGAGCTGCCGGTGGGCAGCTACCAGATCGTGTCGGGCCGCCTCACGGCCGGCAAGAAGACCAGCCTCGACCAGGTGCGCATGTACCAGGGCCGCGCCCAGCCGTTCACCGTCGAGAAGGACCAGACCGTCGTGGTGCCCCTGGGGGCGCCCTTCGACGTGACCTTCAAGACGACTCAGGTCGGTGACCAGCGCATCCTCGACACGCTCACGCTGCACGTCTACGGACGCGGTGGCGAGGAGTACGCGGCGTTCTTCGACGATCCGCTGCAGCTCGAGGTGGAGGTGCGCGACGCCGAGGGGCACAAGATCGACAAGGGCAAGACACGCATCGCCGGACTCGAAGAGTGGCAGAACGCAGGCTCGGCCACCGACAAGGTGCTCTGGTTCCCGACCAAGTACCCCGTCGACAACCCGCGCAAGGAGGCTCTCGAGTTCAAGGTCACCCAGAAGGCGCACAACATCCTGGGTGGACCGTTCGAGAGTGAGTGGATCCGCTAGGGACTCCCATGCTGGACATCAAGACCATCCGCGAGCGGCTCGACGAGGTGCGAGCCGGTGCGCAGAAGAAGCGCATCGCCATCGACCTCGACCGCCTCGTGCAGCTCGATGACGAGCGACGTCGGCTCATCCGTGCCGCCGAGGACCGCAAGGCCGAACAGAAGCGGCGAAGCAAGGCGCTGGGCGGCATGTCCCCGGACGAGCGCGAGCGCGAGAAGGCCGCGCTCGGTGAACTCAAGACGGCCATCCAGGCCGACGAGGCCGAGCTCGCGATCGTCCAGGAGGAGTTCGACGCGCTCATGCTGCGCGTGCCGAACATCCCCGCGCCGGCGGTGCCCGACGGGCTCGACGACAGCGAGAACGTCGAGCTTCGGCGCGTGGGCGAGGTGCGCGCGTTCGACTTCGAGCCGCTCGACCACATCGAGCTGGGGCGGCGGCTCGGGATCGTCGACTTCGAGCGCGGCGTGAAGCTGTCGGGCACGCGCTTCTACGTCCTGCGCGGCGCGGGCGCGCTCATGCACCGTGCCGTCCTGAACTTCGCGTACGACCACATGGTGCGCAAGGGCTTCGAGCCGTTCGAGGTGCCGGTGCTCGTGCGTGACCCGGCGATGGTCGGCACCGCGTACTTCCCCGGCGGCGAGGAGCAGGCCTACCGCATGGAGAAAGACCAGCTCAACCTCGTGGGCACCGCCGAGGTGCCGCTCACCGCGTTCCGCGGGGGCGAGATCCTCGAGGCCGACGAGCTGCCGCTGCGCATGGTGGCGCGTTCGGCCTGCT
>JACKHP010000032.1 GCA_020638905.1 Planctomycetota bacterium
CCTGCTCGAGGCCCCGGTGGGCACGATCGAGACCTTCGGCACCTGGACCGGCGGCGGGCAGCTGCTGGCCTCGGGCGGCTCGATCTGGCTCAACGCGACCGGCCCTCTCACGGGCGACGTGTCGACCAGCGACGGCGGCACGATCCGCGTCACCGGCGTGATCGAGAACACGGGCGACGTGCTCACCATCGCCCACCCCGGCTGGCAGCTCGACGGCGGGACCATCGTCGGCGGCAGCGTGGTCGGCCAAGGTGGGAACGGACTGGCCGTGGTCGGGCACAGCACGCTCGACGGCGTCAGCCTCGGCCTGCCGCTGACGATCTCCGCCGCGTGGACGCTGACGGTGCTGAACGGCCTGCAGCTCGACGTGCCCTTCGTGCACTCCACGCCGTTCGCCACCGTCGACTTCCCCGGAGACCAGACGCTCTCCGGTCCGGGCGACTTCAGGTTCGACTCGACGACGCCGTTCACCACGCTGCGCGCGTCGTCCGGCACGCTCACCGTGGCGTCCGACGTGCTCGTGCATGGCAGCCAGGGCGGCCTGGGCGAGCAGGACGCAGGCCTGCTCGTGCTCGGCAGCGTGGTCTCCGACGAACCGGGCGCGCTCGTCCTGCGCGGCGCCGACTGGGTCAACGCGGGCACGTTGCGCACGGATGGTGGCGACCTGGCCGCGGGCGACTCGTGGACGAACGAGGGCCTCGTCTGGTGCGGCGCCCACGACGAGTTCACGGCCTCCGACTGCACCCTCGACGCGAGCGGGACGCTGCGCGTCGAGCTGGCGGGCAACGCGCCGGGCGACCACGCGCGCTTCACGGCCGACGGCGTGGTCGGACTCGACGGAACCCTCGAGGTCGTGCTCGTCGAGGGCTACGTCCCCACGGTCGGCACCAGCTTCGACGTGCTCGTGGCCCTCGGCGGCGTCACCGGCGCCTTCGCGACCTACGACCTGCCGGCCGAGGTCTCGTGGGACGTGACCGTCGCCGCCGGCGTCGTGACGCTCACCGTGGTGCCGTGACCGCGGATCAGCTCGCCAGCCCGCGCACCGCGAGCTGTCCGGCGACCACGGCGGCGAATCCCACCCCGAGGTTGAGCGCCGCGTTGCCGAAGGCGGCCAGCGGGTCGCCGTGCTCGAACAGGTAGACCGTCTCGTAGCCGAAGGTCGAGAACGTCGTCAGCGATCCGAGGAAGCCCATGCCCACGAACAGCCGCGTGCGCTGGGCCAGGTCGGGACGCTCGAGCGCCCACGCCATGAGCGCGCCCAGCAGCAGGCAGCCCAGCACGTTCACGAGCAGCGTGCCGAACGGGAAGTCCTGTCCGAAGCGCTTCAGCATGGCGGTCGAGATCAGGTAGCGGCTCACGGCTCCGAGCGCGCCCCCTGCGGCCACCAGTAGGATGGGTCCCAAGACGGAGTCCTTTCGTCGACGGACGGACGTCGCGTGGCGCCCGGGGACGGCAGGCCCCGTCGCCGCGCTGGATCCGACCGGCTCGGGCCGACGATAATCGGCGCGTGGCGCGCGGTCGAGCGCGCGTTCGGCGATCGGTTCCGGACGCGGCGACGGCCCGCGGCGTCCCGCTCGCTCCCGCTCCCCTCCCGGTGTCAGAGATGCACGGCGTCCTTGCCGCACGCGTCGTGTCCCGCGCCGAGGCAGGCACGGCGTGAGCGACGCCGGCGAAGCGCTGCTCGACGCGCGTCTGCGGCGCACCGCCCGCGTCCGGGGCGAGGCGCCGGCGCTGACCTTCGTCGACGGTCCCGCGGGTGACCTGACGCTCACCTGGACGGCGCTCGACGCCGCCGTGGAACGCGCGGCCGGCGTGCTCGCGGCGCGCGACCTGCCGCCCGGCGCGCGCGTGCTGCTGCAGCTCGGCAAGGGTCCCGCGTTCGTCCTGCTGCACCTGGCCTGCCTGCGCCTGGGCCTCGTCACGCTGCCGGTGCACGAGGCGGCCACGGCCGACGAGCGCAGCCATCACGCCGACGACGCCGACGCGGCGCTGCTCGTGCTCGAGGACGACGACCCGCACGCCGGGAGGCCGGTGCTGGTCGTCGCGCGCGACACGCTCTTCGACGGGGCGCCCGAACGGCCGGACGCGTCCGCCGGCGCGCCGCGCCCCGACGACCTGGCGTGCCTGCTCTACACGTCCGGCACCACGGGACGCCCCAAGGGCGCGCGCCTGCTGCAGCGCAACCTGTTCGCGAACGCCGCCGCGCTGCACGCCGCCTGGGGCTGGAGCGAGCGTGACACGTTGCTGCACGTCCTGCCGCTGTTCCACGTGCACGGGCTCTTCGTCGCGCTGCACGGGGCTCTCTTCTCGGGCGCCCACGCGCGGCTGCTGCCGCGCTTCGACGAGGCGCGCGTGTGGACCGAGCTGGGCTCGGGCGCGATCAGCGTCTTCATGGCCGTGCCGACCATGTACCACCGGCTGCTGGGACACGCCCCCTCGCCCGTCCCCGACCTGTCGGCCGTGCGGCTGCTCACCTCCGGATCGGCGCCGCTGCGCCCCGACGAGGCGCACGCGTTCGCGGCACTCACCGGCAAGACGCTGCTCGAGCGCTACGGCATGACCGAGGTGCTCATGGCCGCCTCGCAGGCGCTGCACGGCGAGCGCCGTCCCGGCGGCATCGGACGGGAGCTGCCCGGCGTCACGATCCGCGTGGTCGACCCGGAGACGTTGCGCGACCTGCCGACGGGCGAGGTCGGCGAGCTGCTCGTGCGGGGCCCGGCGGTGTGCGACGGCTACTGGCGCCGTCCCGAGGAGACCCGCGCGGCCACGACGGCCGACGGCTTCTTCCGCAGCGGCGACCTGGGACGCCGCGACGCGCACGGCGAGCTCGAGCTCACGGGCCGGCGCAAGGAGCTCGTGATCAGCGGCGGCTTCAACGTCTCGCCGCGCGAGGTCGAGGCGGTGCTCGACGCCCATCCCGACGTGAGCGAGTCGGCGGTGGCCGGCGCGCCCGACGCCGACCTGGGCGAACGCGTGGTGGCCGCGGTCGTGGCGCGCGACGGCACGCGTCCCGCGGTCGACGACCTGCTGCGCCACTGCCGCGCGCACCTGGCACCGTACAAGGTGCCGCGCGCGCTCGTGCTCGTCGACGCGCTGCCGCGCAACCCGATGGGGAAGGTCGTGCGCGCGCGCGTGGCGGCGCTCTGCGGCCCGGGGCCCGGGTCGTGAGCACCGGACGATCCACGCCCCCGCGCGGGCTCGGCCGGACGTCGCTGCGGCTGCGCGCGCTCGCGCTCGCGCTGCCGCTCGTGGCCGCGTCGTGCGGCGGCGACGAACCGTCCGACGCCGCTCGGGAGGCGTCCGACGCGAGGCGCGGCGCCGCGGCGCCGACGCTGCTGCTGGTGAGCTTCGACACGACGCGCGCCGACCACGTCGGTGCCTTCGGCGACGCGCGCGCGCTGACGCCGAACCTCGACGCCCTGGCCGCTGCGGGACGCGCCTTCCTCGCCTGCTCGAGCGTGGCGCCGATCACGCTGCCCTCGCACGCGTCGATGCTGACCGGCGTGCCTCCCGCCGCGCACGGCGTGCGCGACAACACGATCTTCGTCCTGTCCGGGCGCGCGCGCCTCGTGTCCGAGGCTCTGGCCGAGGCGGGCTGGCGCTGCGGTGCGTTCGTGGGCAGCTACGTGCTCGACCCGCGCTTCGGACTCGACCAGGGCTTCGAGCGCTACGGCGCCCCGGCGTCGTCCGGCGCCGGTCTCGCACCCGAGTTCCTCGAGCGTCCGGCGGGAGCGGTGGTCGACGACGTCCTGGCCTGGTTCGACGAGCTGCCGCGAGACGCGCCGGCCTTCGCCTTCGTGCACATGTACGACCCGCACCATCCCTACGCGCCGCCCGAGCCGTTCGCGTCGCGCGCGGCCGACGCGTACTCCGGCGAGATCGCGTACGCCGACGACCAGCTCGGGCGCCTGCTGCGCGCGCTCGACGCGCGCCGCGACGGTCCGCGGCTGGTGGTCGTGACGTCCGATCACGGCGAGTCGCTGGGCGAGCACGGCGAGCCCACCCACGGACTGTTCGTCTACGACGCGACGATGCACGTCCCGCTCGTGGTGGCCGGCGACGGCGTCGACGCCGCGCGCATCGCGACGCCCGTGTCGCTCGTCGACGTGGCGCCCACGCTGCTCGACTGGGCCACGCGCCAGGGCGCCGCCGACGCGCCGCGCCCGCGGTTGCCCGACGCGTCCGGCGCCTCGCTGCTCGGGGCGCCCGACCCGTCGCGCGCGCTGCTGCTCGAGAGCCTGCTCCCGTTCCACACGCGACGCTGGCACCCGATCGCGGCCGTGCGCGCCGAGCGCTCGCTCTACGTCTGGACGGCGCGCCCCGAGCTGTACGACCTCGACGCCGACCCGCGCCAGCTGCACGACCTGCTCGTCGACGCCGACGCCGCCACGCTCGCGCGCGCCGCCGGGCTGCGCGCACGGCTCGCGACGCTGCTCGCCGAACATCCCCCGCTGGGCTGGCAGGACGACGCCTCGTCGGCCGACGCCGAGACGCACGAGAAGCTGCTCGCCCTCGGCTACCTGACGGCGACGCCCTCGGCCGCGCCGGTGCTCACGCCCGCGCTCGTCCCGCTCGACCTGCCCGACACGAAGGACCGGCTGCCCGACGTGGGACGCCTGCAGGAGGCGCGCGACCTGCTCACGCGCGGCCGCGCGCTGCTCGGCCTCGACGGACCGGCGCGCGTCCCCGCCGACGTCGACGAGACCACGCGCGAGCGCGACGGACGCGCGGCCCTCGAGCGTGCCGCGACGCTCCTCGACGAGCTGGCCGCACGCACGCCCGACGATCCCAGCCTGCCCGCGCACCGCGGCCTCGTGGCGCTCTCGCTGGGACGTCCGGCCGAGGCGCTGCCGTACTTCGAGCGCGCCGCACGGCTCGACATCGATCCCGCGGCGACCCACGCGAACCTCGCCTTCTGCCACGCCGCCCTGGGTGACGACGCGCAGGCCGTGCGCGAGATGCAGACCGTGCTCGCGCTCGAGCCGCGCACCGCCTTCGCCTGGGACTGGCTCGTGGCCGAGGCCGAGCGCCGCGGCGCGTTCGGACGGGCCGCGTTCCTGCGTGACGACGAGCTCCGCCGCGGCTCGCCCGAGTCCGGGCGCAAGGTCTTCGTGCTCACCGACGGCGGACGCCTGAGACGCCTGGCCGCCGACGCCGGACAGCCGATCGCGCCCTGACGCGCGTCCCGCGCTCACGACCCGGGGACCATCTCGATCTGAGGCAGGTACCAGCCGCGCGTCTGGTCGTCGTTCGAGGTGTCGCCCTGTCCCGCGCCGACCAGGAGCTGGGCGCGGACCTGCAGCCCGAGCCCTGAGGTGAGGACCGCGGCGAGCAGCGCGTCGACGGGCAGCAGCAGCTCGACGTCCTGGGAGTCGAACGCCCAGTCGTCGGCGCCGTGCAGGCCGTGCACCGCGAGGTCGCCGAGCAAGAGCTCGTCGGGCAGGCCGGGCAGCGGGACGACCCGTCCGTCGGGGAACAGGAACGCGAGGCGCAGCTCGAGCAGCGCGGAGGGCGAGGCCGACGCGCCCACGTTCGCCACGTGCGTGACCAGCGCGAGGTCGGCGCCGCCGGGATGCTTGCGCACCTCGACGCGCGGCGGGTCGAGCGAGAGCTCCCAGCCCGCGGGCGGGCCCACCGGGTCGCCGATCCGCTCGACGCGCACGAGGTTCATGCCGGGCGCGACACTCGGGAACGCGCGCGCGGTGGCGCCGCGCTTCTGCAGCGTGACCGACTGCGGCGACGTCGATGCCGGGAACATGTCGCACGCCGTGGGGTCGGGGGCCCAGCTCACGCGGTAGCGTCCAGGCGGCATGCCGACGTCGAGCACGAGCTCGAGCGGCACGTCGGACGACTGCGCGTTCCACACGAAGGCGCCGAAGGACGAACCGTCGTAGGCGCGGTCGTTGCACAGGAACGACAGGTCGGTGCCCTGGTCGAGCCGGCTGCTCCAGCGCACGAGCGGACGGAACGTGACCCCCTCCGCGAGGACCTCGCCGGTGCCCGCGGCGCACAGCGTCTCCGGTCCGCCGCCGAGGTAGCGCAGGAAGACGCGGTCGGTGTGCAACACGTGCTTGGCGAGCATCGGCCACGCGACGCGCTCGTACGCGATCACGTTCTGCCACGGGGCCCAGACGCTGTTCGTGGCCTTCGTCCCCGTCTCGCAGGGGACCACGCCGGTGAGAGCGTAGCGCAGCACGTTCGTCTGTCCGGTGAACTCGACCTCGACCCAGGTGCGCATGGCGTCGAGCAGGCCCTGGTCGACGTACGGCGCGCCGGTGAGCGGGTCGACGTGCGTGGCCAGCGCGGGCTCCGCGGCCAGAGCGCCCCGCGACGCGATCACGAGCGGGCCGAAGCGCGTCCCGCCCTCGACCTGCTGCGCCAGCCAGGACGCGCTGCCCGGCGCGCCGGACGGCCGGCCGGCCGCGTCCCACGCCTGGACGGTGCGGAACAACCGCGCGGCGGGGACGAGGTACGTCCAGTCGCCGGTGTCGCGCCAGGCGAGGCGCAGCAGTTCGAGGCCGTACGCGTGCAGCGTCTTGGCGAACAACGCGGCGTCGCCCACCGTCCCCGACTCGCTGTACCAGACGCCGTTCTCGCCGAACGCGCCGGACGGCCACTGCGCCGGCGCGAACCAGCCCTTGGGCTTGCCCCCCGAGGCGTCCTCGGCGTCGGCGCGGAAGGCGTCGGCCAGCCGCCGCAGGTCGACGTGGCTCCTGTGCGTGGACGGCAACACGGCGTGGTCGCCGAGCCCCACGCCGGGCGTCGTGGCGCGTCCGTCGAGCAGCACGTCGAGCGCGTACTTCGACGCGTCGCTGGGGCCGTCGGCCGTGAAGACGTAGCTGCGGAAGTGCAGGCGTCCCTTCGCGTTCGTCCCGCAGAAGGCCTTGGACGGGTCGTCGTCGCGCAGCAGGTGGCGCACCACGTCCAGGCCGTCCTGGGCCATGCGCGGCGTGAGTCCGTACAGGCCGCGCTCGGCCAGCCAGGTGTTCGTGGTGTACTCGGCGCTGTGCTCGACGTCGGTGGGTCCGCCGGCGAAGTAGCCGCCGACCACGTCGCCCTGCTCGTCGAGGCCGTAGCGCACGAGCTCGTGCACCGCGTCGAGCAGGCGCCGGTCGGTCTGGTCGTGGGACGCGACGAGCGGCAGCGCGAGCTGGGCCAGCAGCTCGACGTCGTCGCCCCATCCCCCGCCGAGCTCGTGCCCCTGGACGCGTTCGAGCAGCCACTCGCGCGCGAGCGTGTCGTGCAGTCTCGCGTGGTGGCGCTCGAGCTCGACCCACAGCGGCGCCCCGGGACTGCTCGGCGGCGCGGCCACGTCGTCGGCCCACCACGCGGAGGCGAGCTGCGCCGGCGTGAAGAGCGTCCCGAGCTGGTCGAGGGTCCACGCGTGGGGCTGCGCGCCGAGCTCGAGGATGCGGTCGAACAGCAGCAGCTCGACCTCGTCGGGCACGTCGGCGGTGAAGAAGCCCAGGTCGAAGAAGGCCGACACGATCGCCGTGGCGCGCTCGCGCAGCTCGAGCGACTCGGGGTCGGACGCGTCCACCGCGAGCTGCGGGTTCATGTCGACCAGCGTCTCGGCGAACAGGGCCAGGGAGCGGAACGCGAGCGGCGACGGCTCGAGCAGGCTCACCGACGGGTCGCCCGCGTTGGACGCCGCGAGGTCGTGCAGCAGCGTGGCGCCGTGCATCGGCGCCACGAGTCCCCACAGGCAGCGCAGGGCGATCTGCGCGTTGGGGTTGCAGCCCGCGTCGACCGCGTGCAGGCTCGAGCGCGGCCCGCAGCCCTCGTTCAGGAAGCCCGTCCCGCCGGCGGACGGACACGCGCGTGCGCTCTCGTACCCGCGCGCCGCGAGGTGCGCCCGCGCCCGCTCGAAGTCGTCGAGCTGGTCGAGCAGCCACGGCACCGCCGCGTGCGTGCCCGCCCCCGCCGCGAGGTCGGCGCGCGCCGACGCGAGCAGGTGCGGACGTCCGTCGCGCGAGCCGTCGAGCCAGCCGGCCAGGAAGAGACGCGCCACGCCGCGGCGAAACGGATCGGCCAGGCCGGCGGCCACGAGCTCGGCGCCGTCGTAGTCGCGCGCCGCCATCGCCGCCGCGAACGACTGCAGCGCCGGATCGAGCGCCTGGAGCGGTCCGGCGGCCGTGCGGTGGTAGCGCAGCGGCAGCGCCTCGTACGCGTGCACCTCGAAGCCCGAGAGGTAGACCGGGTCCGTCCCCTCGGTCGAGAAGCGCAGGCGGATGCGTCCGGTGGCGTCGGCGCGCGCCACGATCCAGGCGTCGACGATCGAGCCCACGTCGGTGGCCAGCGTGGAGCCCAGCCAGCCGGTGCCACAGCGCACGTCGCGCACGGCATCGCGCCAAGCGGCGTCCTCGACGACCTCGACGCGCACGGCGCGCGAGAGGCTCTCGTGGGCGTCGAACGTGCCGCTCGGCCCCAGGTCGATCCACGGGAAGAGCGCGCCCAGCTCGAGCTTCACGCGCTGCCGTGCATTCGGGACGAGTCCCGTGATCGAGAGCAGCGTGTGGTCGGCGAGCTGCAGCGCGGTCAGGCGATGCGTCGCGCCGAGCTCGTCGACGTCGGCCGCCAGCACGTCGACCGGCCACACCACGCCCAGCTCGGTGCCCGTCCCGTGCAGGTCGGGGAAGTGGTAGCCGACGTGCACCGTGTCGAGCGGCGCGGGCGAGAGCGAGACGCCGGGCGGCGCCAGAGACTCGCCGAGCAGCTCCCAGCCGGGCTCGCCGGACGACGCACCGTCGAGGTCGCCGCAGTCGATGCGTCGCGGGAGCTGCGCCGCGAGCGACGCGTCGAGGATCGCGAGCAGGACGGCGACGACGAACGTCGCGCTGCGCTGGGGCACGGGCTGCCGCACGGGGGACTCCGGCAGGGGTGCGGGTCGGGGTGACCCACCATGCTGCCCCTCGCCACCGCGTGAAGCGAGCACCGCGCACCCGTGACGCACGGAACCGAGAGCCCGCTCGTCTCAGCCCTCGGGGATCTCGCGCTCGACGCCGATGCCGGACAGCACGCCGCGCGCGTCGAACAGCACCGCGATGCGATCGTCGCGCAGCGTCGCCCGGGTGCGCTCGTAGATCACGAGGTACGGGATGAGCCGCAGCAGCCGCGAGTCCGTGTCGCTGCGTCGATAGAGGAACATGTCGCCGTCGTACTGCCGGCGCAGCGAGTTCGGCGCGCCGAGCACGGCCAGCACGTCGGCCTTGGTGCTCTCGCCGATGCGCAGACCGTCGACCGACGGCAGCGGCAGCCCGACCGTGGTGTGGTGGATCGAGCAGCCCGCCAACGCGAGCAGCAGCAGCGCGACGGCGGCCCTCGACGCACACGCCCTCGTCGCGACGTTCACGGCGCCCCCTCCGCCGGACGGGACGCCGAGGCCGCGGCACCGCCGGACGGCTCGTCGCCCGGCGCGCGAGCCGACGTCCCGTCACGCGCCAGCTCGCCCGGCGGAAGACGTGGCGCGAGCCCGTCCGCCGACGACCCTCCCCACGCGCCCTGGACGAGGCGCCGGTGCGCGGTCTGCGTCACCTTGCCGTCGGCGTCGAAGAACACGAACAGGACCTCGGAGCGCGAGCGGCGGTCGATGTCGGCCATGATCGGCAGCGCCGGTCCCGCGAAGAGCGCGGCGTTGAGCTGCACGATCTCCTCGTCGACCTGCAGCAGGCGGTACACGAACACGTCGCCGCGCCCCGGGGTCAGCACCTCGCCGGGCGGACCCAGGCAGGCCAGCACCGCCGGCTTGTCGGGCAGCGAGCGCGCCAGCTCGGCGCGCGGGATGGCCGCCGCCTGGCCGGCGTCGATCTTCGAGTCGGACCAGACGGCCGAGCTGCAGCCGCCGACGGACAGCGCCGCCGCGAGCGCCGCGCCGCGCGCGGCCCGCCGACGTCGTGCGCAGCTCGTCCGCGGGTTCACTCGTCGTCCTCGCGGAACGAGACGTCGGTCACGCGGTCGTGTTCGTCGAAGACCACCATGAGCGTGCGCGCCGCGACCCGCGCGTTCGCCCAGGTGACGAGCACCGGGAAGAGCAGCAGCGTGCCCTCGAGGCGCACCTGCTGCCAGACGAGCACGTCGTCGTCGACGCGCCCGGCGGTGGACGGCGGTGCGAACGCCGCCTCGTCGAGGAAGGCGTCGAAGATGCGCGTGCGGAACACGCCCGTGGGCGGCCCCAGGCGCTCGAGCACGTCGCGGCGCGTGGACGTCCCGATCTCGATGGCGGCCACGTCGTCGGCGCTGAAGTCGACGCCGTCGGTGTCGCTGAACGTGATGCATCCCGTGAGCAGCGCACACCCGGTCAGCACGGCGAGGATCGTCTGTGCGGACGTCACGGGTCGTCGTCGCCGACGGGCTCGCCGGCCACCCGGCCGTCGGCGTCCTCGGGATGCACGCGCGGACCGCTGTAGCCCATGTCGAGCACGACGCCGCGCTCGTCGAAGAAGACCACCAGCAGGTCGCTCTCGGTGTGCACGGCCATGCCGAGGTAGACCAGCAGCCACGTGCCGTCCATCGAGACGTCGTCGTGCTGCCAGGTGTAGACGCCCTGGGCGCGGTCGGCCGACTCGAGCACGCCCGAGAGGCGCAGGTCGTCGTCGAGCAGCGCCGTGGTGAGCTCGGGACGCTCGTACTCGTTGGGCGGACCGAGCGCGGCCAGCACCTCGGAGCGCGTCGTCTCGCCGGGGTGGATGCGCGCCACCGCGTCGGGGTCGATGCGTGGGCCCACGTGGCTGCGTCCGGCGATGTAGAGGCAGCCGGGCGCGCACAGCGCGAGGGCCAGCGCCGGGACGAGCGCGGCCGCGGCGACGGCACGCTCCGCGTTCACGAGCCGGTCTCGCGCCGGACGGCCACGTGCTCGACGAAGCCGCGCTCGTCGAAGGTCACGAGCACCCGGTCGACGAGGTGCGTGGTCTTCCACCACGAGAAGAGCGTGAAGAACGGGACGATCGCGAACACGTCGTCGCGGCGGCGCTCGTGGCTGAAGGTGAACGCCCGCCGGGAGATCACGTCGTGCTCCTCGGTGATGCGCAGCGCGGCCGGGTCGGCCGAGCGCGTGCGCTCGGTGGGACGCGGCATGACGTACTCGTCGGGCGGCCCGAGCAGCGCCAGCACCTCGCCGCGCCGGCTCTCGCCGGGACGCAGGCGCGCGAGCGTCGCGTCGTCGGCCACCGGACGCGAGTACGACTGCACGACCTGGATGCAACCCGCCCCGCACGTCCCCACGGCGAGCAGCACGGCGATCGACGCTTGACGGCGGACGGACATCGACGGCGCGGCTCCGGACGGGGCCGCCGCATGATAGCCGTCGACGAGCCGCGCACCAGCACACCGCTCGACGCGGTCCCGAGCGCGCCGTCGAGGCCGGACGTCGTCCGTCAGAACCCGTCGATGCTGAACTGCGTCTTGAGCACGCCGCCGAGCAGCGGCGGGTCGACCAGCCAGAGCTGGATGCCGCTGCTCGTCCCGTAGGTCTGCGAGCCCTGGCCGAGCACCACCTGCAGACCGTTGCTGGCCTTGATGGGATCGTTCGGGAAGTCGAACGAGTTGCTCATGACGACCTGGAAGTAGACCGAGAGCCCGTCGTAGATCGGGCGGTTCGGGATCTTGAACACCGGGATGCTGTCGAGCAGCACCGGGAAGGTGCACAGCGGATGCGTGTACAGCAGGTCGGCCGACGTGCCGCCCGGCAGCCCGAGCGAGGTCGGCTCGACGCCCAGGTACATGAGGCACATCGACGTGTCGCACAGGGGCTGGTTCACGGTCACGGCCTTGGTGGCCGCCACCTGTCCGTTGAGCAGCACCTGCAGCTCGCCCTGGAACGTGTGCTGGTTCTCGGAGCAGCCCGTGTCGGCGCTCAGCGAGATCGTGAACGTGACGCAGACCTCCTCGGTGGACGACTGCGGCAGGTCGACCTCGTAGAGCGGCGGCTGGATGTCCGAGACGAACACGTCGATGTCGCCGTCCGCCACCACCTTGACCTCGACCTGGTTCAGGATCATCTCGATCGTGGTCAGGATCTCGTTCGTGATCTGCGCCGGGTCGGTGATGTCCGACGAGAGACCGGCGGTGGCGGCCGCGATGCGGTCGGCCTGCCCGGGCGTGCCGTCCTGTGCGCAGAGCAGCACGGTGTAGTCCTCGGCGCTCAGCAGCGGGTCGTCGTTGAGCGCCTGGACGTAGCCGGTGGGCACGCCGATCATGACCACGGTGGTCCCGCCGAACGGTCCGGCGTCGATCAGCTCGGCGGTCACCGACGACTCGGTGAGCGTGACGCCCGGCTCGCCCACGAAGGCCATGAAGGTGTCGCAGATCGGGTCGTGCGCGGGCGAGTCGCCGAACAGCACGACGATGCGCTTCGACCCGGGACGCCACCCGATCGACGGCTCGTTCACGAGCCGGTGCAGCGCGTAGAGCTGGCCCTCCGAGCCGTCACCGCCGCCGCCCGCGGTCCACGTGTCGATGGCGCCGACGAGCGCCTGCTCGTCGCTCGAGATCGGCTGCTGGTGCTCGAACGGCGGGTCGTCGAACGGGAAGTCGCGGTAGCGTCCGACGCCGACCTGCACGTCGACCTGTCCGTTGTTCAGGAGCGTCGAGACCAGCGCCTGGGCGTCGGCGGCGATCTGGTCGAGCACCGGCTGCATGCTCGTGGTCGTGTCGGCGAGCAGGTAGATGTCGGCCTTGTCGACCGACTGGCCGGGGATGCAGACCTCGATCGAGACCTGGGCGAACTCGCCCGGATCGAGCGAGAGGACGCACTCGCTGGGGTCGATGTGCACCTTCTGGGCCGCGGCGGCGGACGAGAGCGCCACGAGCGTGGCCGCGACGAACGGACGGATGGACATGGGGTGCCGACTCCAGGGGCCCGGGCCGCGGGGATCGCGGCTCCGACGACCCGACCTCCCGACATGCGCTGGCCCGGAATTTGGGGGCCATGGACCGATCCGTCAAGGCATAGATTCACAGGCATATGATGTCGGAAGCGATCGGGAGGCTTCGCGCAGAGGGCCTCGCGCGGCGCCCCGCCGGCTCGGGACGGCCCGCCGTAGCCGCCGCCGCAGAGGCTGGCCCGGGACGGCGGCGTGGGCTACGGTCGGCGTCCGATCCCGTCGATCCCGAGGTCATGACCGAGCCCTGCGCCCCACCCGCCGAACCGATCGTGCCCGGCCCGCGGCGCACCGCCCGCGGTGCCGGCGACGCGGTCAACCCGTGGACGCGACGCCGCCTCGGCCGCGCGCTGCTCGCGGTGCTGCTGCTGGGCGCGGCGGGGCTCGTCCCGTCCTGCGGCGACTCGGGTCGTCCGCCGAACGTGGTCTTCGTGCTGCTCGACACGTTGCGGCGCGACCACATGTCGGCCTACGGCTACGCCTGGCCCACCACGCCACGGCTCGACGAGCTGGCCGCGCGCGGGGCGCTGTTCACCGACTGCACGTCCCAGGCCAGCTGGACCATGCCGTCGATGATCTCGATCATGACCGGCCGTCCGATCTTCACGACGATCTACAAGATCCCCGACGAGTGCACGCTGCTGGCCGAGCACTTCCACGACGGGGGCTGGCGCACGGGCGCCTTCGTGGCGAACTCGCTCGTCTCGTCCGAGGCCGGATTCGCGCGCGGCATCGAGCAGTTCGAGATCCGCGAGAAGATGACCAGGCAGTGGACGGCGGGCCAGGTGGTCGACCGCGCGCTGGCCTTCGTCGACGCAGGCGGCGACGACGACGAACGTCCGTTCTTCGCCTGGCTGCACTTCCTCGACACGCACGACCCGTACGCGCCGCCCACGGTGCCGTGGCAGCGCACGCCGGACGAGCTCTTCGACGAGGGCGAGCAAGCGGTCATCGACCAGGCGCTGGCCGACGCACCCGACGCCGAACGTCCCGGCCTGTCCTACGAGCGCGACGCCCTGGCACGCGAGGTCGACCGCTACGACGGCGAGCTCGCCTACCTCGACGCCCAGCTCGGACGCCTGTTCGACGAGCTCGCGCGCCGCGGTCTGCTCGAGGACACCTACGTCGTCGTGGTCGCCGACCACGGCGAGACGCTGTTCCGGCGCCGCGAGCACCCCGACCGGGTGGCCGAGCTGCGCGCGTACAAGACCAAGGCCAAGGAGCCGATGCGGCTCTGGGACTACGTCAAGAAGGACCACGATCGCTACGTCTACGACGAACTCGTGCGCACGCCGTTCCTGCTCGCCGGTCCGGGCGTGCTGCCGGGACAGCGCGTCGACGCGCTCGTGAGCAACCTCGACGTGGGGCCCACGCTGCTCGGCCTGTGCGGCCTGCCGCAGCCCGTCGACGCCGCCGGACGGGACCTGTCGGGTCCGCTCACGCGCGGCGACGCGGTGCCGCCCGCGCGCTGGGTCACCAGCTTCTGCGACAGCGTGCTGGGCGCGCGCCTGCCCGACGGACGCAAGCTCGTGCTGCCGGCCGAGACGATGCAGCAGCGCTACGGCTTCGAGCCGCGCGTGTACGACCTGCGCGTCGATCCGCGCGAGCTGCATCCCAGGCCGCCGGACGCGGAGGCCGAACTGGGCCTCGAGCGCCTGCGCCAGGAGGCCGAGCTCGACCCCTTCAAGCGCTACGACGCCGACGGCGTCGACGCGGAGACGCTCGCCAAGCTGCGCGAGCTCGGCTACGTGCGCTGACGCCCGCCCGGGGCGGCGCTCAGTGTCCGCCGGGGACCGGCTGCGCCGTGAGCCGCGTGAAGCCCGCGTCGTCGACCAGCGCCTGGCGGAAGGTCGCGTGACAGCCGGTGCACCTCTGCAGCGTCGCGCCGAGCTCGTGCAGCACGGCCGGCAGGTCGTGCCGACGCGCGGCCTCGGCCACCACGTCGGCCGAGGCGTGGAAGGCCAGCGCCTGCTCGGTGAACCCGGGCGCGCCCGCCCCCATGTGCGTGCACATCGCGGTCATGGCGTCCGACGAACCCATGCGCGTCGCGGAGGCCTCGATGGTCGCGTAGTCGTCCCGCGCGGCGGCCAGCACGATCTCCTGCACCGCCACGAGGTGGTCGCGCATGTTGCGCTTCTGGTGATCGGCCATGTGCGCCACGAGCGGCACGGGGACGCGTCCGTCGAGGCGGTCGAGCGCGTCCTGCGGCGACTCGGGCGCGGTCGTGGACGAGGCCGGCTCGTCGTGCCCACCGGGCGCACCGCAGGCGGCCGCCGCGAGCACGAGGCACGCGCCGAGCAGGCTCGCCTCCGCGCGCCGACGCGCGCGCCGTCGGAGCGGCGCGGCGGTCACGGGCCGTCCTCGTCGTCGACCTCTCCGGGGCGCGCGGCGGTGCGTCCCAGGAAGCCCGGACGACGACGGCCGAACACGACCCACACGCCCTCGCGCCGCATGCGGCGGTAGCCGAACAGGAAGAACAGGTCGCGCGTGAAGCCCTCGCTCACCGAGGCCGGCACGAGCCAGCGGTCGGCCTCGCCGAAGTGCGGCCGCACGCCGGGGATCAGGTCGAGCAGGAACTCGAGCCGCAACGTGCGCAGCAGCGACGAGACACGCAGCTTCGTGAGGCTCAGCGGGCGGCCGAGGAAGAAGCCGTCCTCGCCCTGGGCCTGGTAGAGCGGCATGAGCATGACCGCGTCGCGGGGCGTCCGGATCGGGCCGTTCTTGTCGTGCGCCAGACGCGTCCCGGCCTTCACCGGCTGGAAGCTCCAGAAGCCCGGGTCCATCACGAAGCCGTCCTCGGGGGCCACCGGATGGCGGTAGGTGATCTCGAGCAGGCGCGGCTGTCCCTCGGCCGATCCTTCGAGTCGCGCGCGGTGCTCGGTGTAGCGCGGCACCTCGCCGGCGGCGAGGTTGCCCGAGGCGACCAGCGCCAGCCAGATGGCCGAGACGTGGTTCTGCAGCGTGGCCGGCGCGTCGTGCTTGCCGCCCTCGATCGCGAAGGCCGTGTGACCGCGCTCGGTGAGGTAGCCCATGACCGTGCCGTCGATGGCCTCCTCGAGCCCGAGGATGATGGGCAGCGGCAGCGCGAGCGCCACGCGCCGGTTGCGCAGAGTGTCGGCCATGCACATGAAGGGCGCGGAGACGCCCGACGTGCTGTGCAGGTCTAGGAACACCGCCGGACCGTCCGTGCTGCGGTCGATCTCCTCGAAGAACGCCGCGAGCTCGCGCTGCTGGCGGTCCTCGGCGCCGTCGAGCGCGGGATCGGCCGCCAGCAGGCGACCCAGGTCGGACTCGAACCACCTGCGGTTCAGGTCGCGGTCGACGAAGCGCCGGTCGCCGCCGAGCGCCGCGAGGTTGCCGGCCACCCCCACCAGGCGTCCGCGCAACGGCAGCTCGAGCCGGCGCAGCTCGTCGAGCACGACGCGCGCGGCCTCCACGCCCGCCGGCTCGTTGCCGTGGATGCCGCCGAAGATCACGAACGTCGGACCCGGACGCGCCGCGTCGTACGTCCCCAGGATGCGGTCACCGAAGCGGGCGGGAGCGTGACTCGACACGAAGGCGGCCAGGCGCGAGAGCGGAGGGGTCATGACCCGCCTCGCAGGTGTTCGTCGAGCAGCCGCGCGGCCACGCCGATCAGGTCGCTCTCGGTCACGATGCCGACCAGGCGATCGTCCTCGACCACGGGCAGGCAACCCACCCTGCGGTCGCGCATGAGCGCGATGGCGTCGAGGGTCGGCGTGCTCGGCGCGACCGTGACCGGGTCGCGCTTCATCACGTCGGCGACCGAGACGGACTCGCCCGGGACCTGCCCGCGCGCCAGCAGGCGCAGCAGCGCTCGGCTGCTCAGCAGTCCCACGCAGCGACCCTTCTCGTCCTCGACCGGGACGTGGCGCACGTGTTCCCAGTCCATCAGGTTGGCGGCCAGGTCGACGAGGTCCTCGGGCCGCACGGTGAAGAGGTCGGTGGACATGAACTGGCCGACGGTGCGGTAGCTGTCGCGCCACACGTCGACCTCAGTCAGCTCCTCGAGCCCGGCCAGCGTCCACTCGTGCACGGGCTTGCCGTCGAAGCCGCGCGCGAGCATGCCGCGCGTGATCGCCCGGTGCCGGATGTCGACCGAGCGGTCGCCGCCCATCGAGCGCAGCGACGAGCGCACCCACTGCGAGCCGGTGTGGTTGTGCGCCACGCGCTCGCGCACGACGCCCAGGTAGCGCTCGACGTCGGCCATGTCGATGCCGGCACGCTCGAGCCCCTGGTGGGCGAGCGGCAGCAGCTTGTCGAGGATGAGACGCTGGGCTGGCATGACCTCGCCGTCCACCCAGGCCATCTGCGCCTTCAGGCCCAGTCGGGCGGCAGCGAAGAAGTTGTTGCGCGCGTCCTCGAACTCCATGCGGTCGCGGACGTGTCCGTACTCTTCGACACAACCCGACATCAGACCGTAGTAGAAAGCCGCGTTGGCCACCTCGTCGAGGATCGTGGGCCCCGCCGGCAGGACGCGGTTCTCGATGCGCAGGTGCGGCCCCACCGTGCCGTAGCAGACCCGGTTCCAGCGGTAGACCGTGCCGTTGTGGAGGCACAGCGCGGTGAGCCGGGGGATCTCGCCGCGGTCGAGCACGGCCATCGGGTCTTCTTCGGGCTCGGTCACGAACAGCACCCGGAAGCGGGCGATGTTCTCGCGGTAGACCTCGGCCGGCGACGAGCGCACCCAGGCGTCGCCGAAGCTCACCCGCGGACGGGCCGCGCGCTTCATCTCGAGCTCGGTGCGCGCGTCGACCGAGTGCTGGAAGAGCGCCACGCGCGTCTCGTGCCACAGCACGCGACCCATGAGCACGGGCGAGTTGACGGCCGCGGCCATGACCGGCCCGGTGATCGCCTGCGCCATGTTGTAGAGCTTGGCGAACTCCTTCGGTCCGACCTGGAAGTGGACCTGGAAGCTCGTGTTGCACGACTCGAGCATCACGTTGTCGTGGCTGACCTGCAGTTCGTCGTCGCCTTTGATCTGCACGTGGAAGAGGCCGCCGCGGGCCTCGCGCGTCGCGCGGTCGATGTCGTGATAGCGCGGCTTGGGCGTCATGTTGTCGAGCCCGAGGTCGCACTTGCGCAGCGTGGGCAGGATGCCGGTCAGCAGCACCCGCGCGTGCACGTGACGCGCCGCCTCGTCGGCCTTGCGCACGAGCCCGGTCAGCTCGTCCTCCATCTCGGACAGGCAGCGTCCGCCGAACGAGCGCGGGCGCGTGTTGGCCTCGACGTTGAACAGCGCCAGCTCGTGCACGAGCTGGGGGTCGTCGGCCCGGGCCAGGACGGCCTCGGCCACCGGCGCCGGCTGCATCGAGGCGTCGACCAGGAACATCTCCTGCTCGGCGCCGATGCGGCGCACACCGGACTCGAAGACGTCTTCGTCGAGCATGCGCTCGAAGGCGTGCAGGTCGCCCAGCAGCGCCTTCATGTAGCGGCGGCGGAGGGCGTCGTCGGGGCGGGTCGTCTCGGTCATGCGCCGGGGATGTTCGGGGGACCATCCGGGGCGCTCGCGGCGTCGCCCGTCGCGGGAAGATACCACGCCGAGCGGGACGGCCGCCGGGCGACGGCCGGCTGACCGCGCGGGGGGCGATCCGCTATGGTGCGCGCATGGGAGCGATCGCCGTCCGTCCGCCGCGCGCGCTGCTGCCGGGTCTCCTGGCGCTGGTCGTGCTGCTCGCCGGTTCCGGGTGTGCGTCGGCTCCCGTCGACCGCTCGGCGGCGGTGCGGCTCGAACACGCCACGACCACCGACGGCGGTGCGGTGGCGTGCGTCGACCGCTCGGCGGCGCGGGTCGGGGCGTCGATCCTGGCGCGCGGCGGCAACGCGATCGACGCGGCCGTGGCGACCGCCTTCGCGCTGGCCGTGACCTGGCCTCCCGCCGGCAACCTGGGTGGCGGCGGCATGCTGCTGCTGCAGCGTGCAGACGGACGCTCCGAAGCCATCGACTTCCGCGAGACGGCCCCCGCCGGCAGCACGCCCGACCTGTTCCTCGACACCGACGGCCGCTACGACCCGTCCCTCGCGGAGGCGCCCTACCGCGCCATCGGCGTGCCTGGTACGCCGGCCGGCCTGTACCTCGCGCACGAGCTCCACGGCCGGCTGCCGTGGGCCGAGCTGGTGGAACCCGCGCGCCGGCTGGCGGCCGACGGCTTCCTGGTCGACGAGACCCTGGCCGACTGGTTCGCCGCCTTCGCCACCGAGCTCGCGGCCATCCCGTCGACCGCGGCGGTCTTCCTCGACGACCACGGACACACGCCCGTCGCCGGTTCGTTGCTGCGGCAGCCCGAGCTCGCCGAGACCCTGGCGCTGCTGCGCGACGTCGGTCCGGACGCCTTCTATCGCGGACCGGTGGCGCGCGCCCTCGCCCGCGCGGTCACGTCCGGCGGCGGACGCATGACGACCGACGACCTCGCGGCGTACCGCGCCGTCCGGCGCGTGCCGCTGCGCACGCGCTTCGCGGGCGCCACGGTGCTCGGCATGCCGCCACCCAGCTCCGGCGGACTCGCCGTAGCGCAGATCCTGGGACAGCTCGGGCGCCTGCACTGGCGCGACACCCGGCCCGGCTCGGCCGACGCGCTGCACCTGCTCGTCGAGTCCGAGCGGCGCGCCTTCGCCGACCGCGCGCGTTGGCTGGGCGATCCCGACCAGGGTTCGGTGCCGCTCGACGCGCTGCTCTCCGACGAGCACCTCGACGCGCTCGCGGCGGGCGTCGACCCCGAACACGCCAGCGACAGCCACGCCTTCGGTCCGCCGGTGACCGAGCTGGACGAGCCGAAGCAGACCACGCACGTCTCGGTGCTCGACGCCGAGGGCAACGCGGTGGCGATGACCGTCACGCTCGAGGAGGCCTTCGGCTGCAAGGTCGTGGCCGCCGGGACGGGCGTGCTGCTCAACGACGAGCTGCGCGACTTCAACCGCGTCCCCGGACGCAGCACGCCCGCGGGGCTGATCGGGACGGCGGCCAACCTGGCCGCGCCCGGCAAGCGTCCGCTCACGTCGATGACGCCCACGATCGTGCTGCGCGACGACAGGGTCGCGCTCGTCACCGGCAGTCCCGGCGGACGCACGATCATCTCGACCGTGGCGCAGATCGTGCTCGCCGTGATCGGACGCAGGACGCCGCTCGAGGACGCCGTCCCCGCGCCGCGCCTGCACCACCAGTGGTTCCCCGACCGCATCGACCTCGAGCCGGGGCGCTTCCCGTCCGACGTCGTCGACGCGCTCGTCGCGCGCGGCCACGTGGTGCGCGAGAACGACGCCGCGCCCCCGCCGCTGCACGGCAGCCAGGGCGCCGCGCACTCGATCGCCGTCGACGCGAGCGGACGCGTGCACGCCGTGGGCGATCCGCGCCGCGACGGCTGGGTGGGCGTGATCGACCGCTGACGGGCGGCTCAGTCTTGCAGGCGCGCACTGCAACGCTCGCAGAAGCGCGGGCGCCTGAGACCGGCAGGCGACAGGCGCTCACCGCACGACGGGCAGCGCAGGATGCGCAGCGCGAGGAGCCTCGTCGCAATCGCCGTGGCGAACATCGATCCGAACACCACGAACAGCGGGATCCCGTGCGGGTCCACGGCGAGGTCCGTCACGGCGAGAGCGACGAAGACCCCGAGCCCGACGAGCCGGATGCGGCGGTTCCGTCGCCACACGACGTCGAAGGCTGCGCAGACGTCGCGAGGCTCGCGCGGTGCGGAGTCGATCGGTTCCGGTGATGGCATCGTCGATGGCCCTGCACGAGGAGAGGGACCAGAGCACTGGGATGAGGTGCGCGGCCCGCTCCATCTTCCGTCTTCCGGCAGAGGACCGCATCCCTTCGCACGAGGTCATGCGCCGTCGGGCGCCGCGAGCGGTCAGGGTCGCCGATCGACGATCGCCTCGGCCTGGACGGTCACGCCTCGGCGTCCATGCGACGCCCACGCCGCCCACCGCCCCGCGATCGTCAGCGATCCTTCAGGATGGCCTCGATGCGCTCGCCCACGAGATGTCCCACGCGCGCGCCGGCCTCGTCGTCGAGGTGCGTCAGGTCGTGGAAGTCGGCGGCGGCGAACGGGCCGATCTCGTCCAGCCACATGACCTGCACGCCGTCGAGGGCGTCGAGCTCGCGCAGGAACGCGTGCGCCTCCTCGCGCGTCTCGGGCCGGTAGAGCGGCACCATCGAAGGGTGCACCGGAGCCTCGACGACGATCACCTGCGCGCCCGCCGCGAGGTACTCGTCGATGGCCGTGCGCAGCAACGCCATGCGCACGGCGACGTGCGGCCCGCGCGTGATGCTCAGGCACTGCTTGAGCTGGGCGTTCACGGTGCGCCCGTCGAGCTGCGGGTTCTCGGCCAGCAGCTTCGGGACGAACGTCGCGAAGGCCAGTGGGAGCGGCGCCTCGCCCTCGAGCTGGAACGGCGAGTCCTCGATGGACGGCGCACGCGACGAGAGCACGCCGGCGAAGTGCTCGTACTCGTCGAGGCCCGCCACGTGGAGCACGGCGCGGTAGCGGTACGCGGGGAAGAGCGCACCCAGGGTGAGTCCCAGCACGAGGTCGCGGTGCGCGAACGCGAAGCCGAGGCCGGCCTCGCGCACCAGGGTCGCGAGGGCGCCCAGGCTCTGCATGGCCGTCGTCGTGTTGAGCCGGATCGGACGGTGCGTGTCGAACTCGGAGATCGACAGCACGACCACGTCGGGGTGGTACGGCGCCAGCCGGTCGGCCAGTCCGCGCAGCTCGAACGGCTCGAGCCCGGCGTGGGTGAAGCGCTCGACGAGCGCGCCCTTCAGGTCGAGGCCGACGAAGTCCTTCACGCGCGCGAAGCGGCCGGCGCGGCTGTTGCCCGCGCACACCACCCGCGGGACGAGCCCCGGGTCGGCGTCGAGCTCGGCGAACGCGAGCTCGTCGCGCGCCAGGCCCGCCTCCAGGAAGAACGTCCGGTCGAGCCGCTCGAGCAGCGCGTCCCAGGGCACGATGCGCTGGAACAGGAGCGGGTCGAGCAGCGCCACGATCAGCGTCGCGGCGAGCCCGGCCCAGGGGAAGCCCGAGCGCGCGTCAGAATTGGAAGTAGATGAACGCGGCACCGTGGTCTTCACCGAGGAGGACGATGGCGTAGACGAGCAGCACGTACAGCGCCGCACGCAGCGGCGCCGGGAAGCGCAGCACGATCTCGAGGTCGCGCGTGGCCGCCTGGAGCGCCTGCATGAGCGCCAGCGGACCCACGAGCACGAGGAACGGCTTGATCCACGGCCGGATCGAGGCCAGGTCGAAGCCGCCGAAGAGGCCACCCAGCAGCGTGACGAGCTCGTGCATGTCGTCCGCGCGGAAGATCATCCAGCCCAGGCAGGCGAGCTGGAACATGACGACCACGCGCACGCCCCACCACACCGACCGTCCCAGCGACGACTTCGGCGCGATGCGCCCGAGCGACGGCTCGAGCAGGCGGTGCCCGATGAGCAGCACGCCCTGGTAGACGCCCCAGACCACGAACGTCCACGCCGCGCCGTGCCACAGGCCGCCCAGCAGCATGGTCAGGAACAGGTTGCGGTACGTGAGCAGCGAGCCGCCGCGGTTGCCGCCGAGCGAGATGTAGAGGTAGTCGCGCAACCAGGTCGAGAGGCTGATGTGCCAGCGACGCCAGAAGTCCGACGGGTTCTTGGCGATGTAGGGCAGGTCGAAGTTGAGCATCAGCTCGAAGCCGAGCACCCGCGAGACGCCGCGCGCGACGTCGGTGTAGCCGCTGAAGTCGCAGTAGATCTGCCACGCGAAGGCGTAGGTCCCGAGCGCGATCTGCGAGGCCGTGGCGACGTCGGAGTGGCCGTAGACCATGTCGACGAGCGACGACAGGTTGTCGGCCACCACGACCTTCTTGAAGATGCCGGCCAGGATCAGCCAGAAGCCCGAGCCGACCATGCGCCACGTCTGGCTGCGCGGCTCGAGCACCTGGGGCAGAAGGCGGCTGGCGCGCTCGATGGGTCCCGCGACGAGCTGCGGGAAGAACGACACGAAGAGCGCGAAGTCGAGCAGGTCGTCGGTGGCGTCGAGCTGCCGGCGGTACACGTCGATCGTGTAGCTGAGCGTCTGGAACGTGTAGAAGCTGATGCCGACCGGCAGCACCACGTCGAGCAGCCAGGGATGGAAGGTCCAGCCGACCATCTGCCCCAGCTCGGCCAGGCTCGTGGCGAAGAAGTTGAAGTACTTGAAGACGCCCAGCAGACCGAGGTTGCTGACCAGGCTCACGAGCAGCAGGCGCTTGCGGCGCCGCTCGTCGTCGCTGCGCTGGATCAGCCGCGCGACCTGGTAGTCGATCAGCGTCGAGATCGCGATCAGGCTCAGGAACTTCCAGTTCCAGGCGCCGTAGAACACGTAGCTCGCCACGAGCAGCATGCGGTTCTGGCCGCGGTGCCGCAGCAGGCCGTAGAGCGCCAGCACGACCGCGAAGAAGACCGCGAACTCGAGCGAGTTGAAGACCATGCCGGAGGACGGGCCGTGGAGCGGGTCGGGCGCAGTCCCGCGCACGCCGGCGACGGGACGGATCGCGAGAGCATACCCGATGCGCGGACGCCGTTCGCCGTCTCAGCGTCCGCCGAGCGGGGTCGCGGCACGGCTCGGTCCGACCGATCGGGAGGCCCCGTCCCGAGCCCCGGGGTTCCGAGCGCAAGACTCGCCGGGGCAGCGACCACGACCGGTGCCGGGTCCGACGCATCGGTCTCCGATGCCGTCGCGCAGCGATCCTCTGTCGCCGGCCGGGGCCCCGGACGAGGCACACGCGGCCCGCGGGTCCCTCAGCGCGCGAAGACCTTCACACGCTCGCCGACCTTGTCGAGCATGGCGTGCAGCGTGTCGAAGTCGGGATGCTTCATGCGCACCCAGGCGTTCGCCATGTAGCCGGCCGACACGGGCTGCGTGGGCGTGCCCGGCGCGGGGAACTTGCTGTCGATGATGTGCTCGCCCCAGTCGTGCTGCAGCTCGTCGACGTTCGCGTAGCCGGCGATCGTGCCGTCGCGATCGGGACGCAGGTTGATCATGCCCGCCGAGAAGCGCCGCGACGGGCGCTGGTGCGGCTTGCCGTGCACGATCAGGTGCGCCCACTCGAGGTACAGGTCCATGTCGTTGCCGTTGCAGTAGAGGTCCCACGCGCCGACGCCGGGCGGACGGCAGCCGATCTCGGAGAACTTCAGCCCCTTCGGCCCGTAGAACCACTCCATGTGCGTGGCCGAGGTGCCGATGCCGAGCTCGGTGATGACCTTGCGTCCGAGCGCCTTGACCTCGTCGTAGCTCGCGGCGTCGACGCGGTTCGTGGCGATGATCTGCGGCGAGATCCAGCGCTCGCGCATGCCCTCGAGCACGTTCGGGTAGTAGTGGCTCACGAACTCGTGCACCACCTCGCCGTCGAGCGAGAGGGTGTCGTAGAAGCCCTCGTGGCCCTCGATGAACTCCTCGACCGCCGTGGGCATGCCGCGGTCGACGCCGGCCTCGACGATGGCGCGCTCGAGTTCCTCGTCGTTCGCGCAGCGGAACGTACCCGCCGCCCCCGCCGCGTCGCGCGGCTTCAAGATCACCGGGTAGCCGACCTCGCGCACGAAGGCGAGCACCTCCTCGCGCGACTCGGCGCCGGTGGACATGGCGCACGGCACGTCGGCCGCGCGCAGCACCTCTTTCATGGCCGGCTTGTCGCGGCACAGGAACGCCGTGCGCACCGACGTACCGGGGATGCCGCGCGCCTCGCGCACCTTGGCCACCGGCAGGATGTGCGCCTCGACCGAGCACTCGAGCCGGTCGACCCAGCCGCGCGCCTGCACGCGCCGGACCGCGTCGTCGAGCGCCGGGATGTTCACCACCGACGGCACCTGCTCGTAGGCGCCCATCCACGACTTGAGCTCGTCGTCGAGGAACTCGACGGGACGCTCGCCGATGCCGGTCACGAACGCCCCCGCCCGGCTGAGGGCGCGCACGAACTCTCGCTGGTTGAACGGGAACGCGGGTTCGACGAAGACCACGTGCATGGCCGGCTCCTGAAGGGGGTGCGGCGGTCGGCGCATCGTAGCGGCCGCGCGACGCGGCGGCGAGCGGCGCGTGGGGGGCGGCGGCGGCGGGATCGGGGGTCGGCGGGTCGGAGGGGGGCGACTCCACGCGAGTGCGCGCTTGCTGGAGATCCGTGTGTGCGGACACTCCGGGTGCTCGGGGGCGACCGCCCCGCTCGAGCAGTCCTCGGCGCCTGCGGCGCCTGCGGAACTCGCTGGGCGATCGCCCCCTGCGCTCCTCCGGTCCGCACATTCGACACGAGTCGCGAGGATCGAGCGCCGGCGTAACCCGCCAACTCGCAGCGTATCGGCCGCAGCGCCGTCGGCGAATCACGCGCGACGGCGCGCCGTCCCGAGCCGGCACGCAGCTCGAAGCCGTCAGCCTTCGCGATCATGCTCACGCACGAGACTCACCCCGGCGGCGCGCACCACCTGCTTCGAAAGAGGCATTCGCTCGATGTGCTCTCCGAATCGCCGCGAAGCCGCGCGCCAGCGCGCTGAGCTTCCCCCCGCTCCGGAATGCGCGCCCCGAGGCACATGCCCAGCGCGCTGCAAGTTCCGCAGCCGCCGCAGGCGGCGAGGACTGTCCGAAGCTGCGCGCTGCTGCGTGACGATGGTCAGTGGGCGCGCACACCGCGCCCAGAAACGCCGCGCGTGCGGGGTGGGCGCCGCGTCACGTCGCCACTCTGCTCGTGTCCGCCAAGCCGTTCATCCTTTCATCTCGCGAAGGGAGCGCCGCGCGAGCAGCGGCGGGCGATGTGGGACGGAGGCCAGGTGTTCCCCCACCTGGCCGCAGTCCCACGTCGCCCGCCGCGTCGCGCACCGGGCCGACCTTGCAGTCCGCCCCGTTCAATGCGATGCGACGGGCATCTCGAGCAGCTTGCGGTAGAGCGCTTCGTAGAGTCCGGTCTGCTTGCGCCAGGACCAGTCCTGCGCCATGGCGTTGCGCTGCATGCGCGTCCAGGCGTCGCGGTCGCCCCACAGCTCGAGCAGGTAGAGCAGCGCCCAGCGCATCGCGCCGGGTTCGGAGTGGTCGAAGACCACGCCCGTCCCCTCGCCGGTGCGGCGGTCGAAGAGCGTCACCGTGTCGGCCAGGCCGCCCGTGTTGCGCACGACGGGGATCGTCCCGTAGGCCAGGCTGTACATCTGGTTCAGGCCGCAGGGCTCGTAGCGCGAGGGCATCAGGAACGCGTCGGCGCCGGCTTCGATGCGGTGCGAGAGCGGGTCGTTGTAGCCGCGGTAGAAGCACACCTTGCCGGGGAAGCGCGCCTGCAGGCCGGCGAAGAACTCCTCGAGCTTCGGCTCGCCGCTGCCGAGCACCGCGAGACGCACGTCGTGGAACGGGAGCATCTCGGGCAGCACGTCGAAGAGCAGGTCGAAGCCCTTCTGCGCCACGAGGCGCGAGACGATGCCCAGCACCGGACCCTTGGGGTCCGGCGCGAGCCCCAGATCGGACAGCAGCGCGGCGCGGTCGAAGCGCTTGTCGTCGAGCGTGTCGAGCGAGAACTTGCGCGCGATGTGCGGGTCGACGGACGGGTTCCAGATCTCGTCGTCGATGCCGTTCACGATGCCCACGAGCCGGTCGGCGCGCTTTCGCAGCATGCCGTCCAGGCCCATCCCGTACTCCTCGGTCTGGATCTCGCGCGCGTACGTGCGGCTGACCGTGGTGAGCGCGTCGGCGTACAGGATGCCGGTCTTCAAGAAGTTCACGCGCCCGGCGGCGAGGTCTTCCTGGTGCAGCTTGTGGACGGCGTCGTCGAGCCCGAGGTCGTGCACCACGTCGCTCGCGAAGACGCCCTGGTAGCCGATGTTGTGGATCGTGAGCACGCTGCGCGTCTTCGCGAAGAGGGTGTCCCACGAGGCGAGCAGGCGCAGGTAGAGCGCGGCCGGACCCACGTGCCAGTCGTTCAGGTGCAGGATGTCCGGCGCCCAGCCCGACTCCTGGCAGAGCGCGAGGCAGACGCGCGAGAGCAGGCCGAAGCGCAGGTGCTCGTCGTCGTCCTGGGTGTAGATGCCGTCGCGGTCGTACAGCTCGGGGACGTCGACGCACAGCACGTCGAGATCTTTGCCCGGCAGCGGCGTGGCGCGCACCGACCAGCGTCCGCGGCGCGGGCCGAACGACATCTCGCGGTCGATCAGCCCGGGCACGTCGCGAAAGGGACGTCCCGCCTCGCGCATGCGGCGGTAGAGCGGCATGACGAGGCGCACGTCGTGTCCACGGCGGTGCAGCTCGCCCGCCAGGGCCGCGCTCACGTCGGCCAGCCCGCCGGTCTTCGCGAGCGGGGCGACCTCGGACGAGACGATGCACACGCGCAGGGGTTGCATGCGAGCGGAGCATACCGGACGGCGCGCCCGGTGCGGAGCGACGAGTCGTCAGCCGCGCCGGACCGCGACGAGCGCGCCGAGCTGTCCGGTGCGCTCCATCCCGCCGTGGGTCACGTCGCGGCGGTAGCTGTGGAAGTCGTCGGCGTGCGTCCAGGTGCAGCGGTCGGAGACGTCGAGCGCCACCACGCCGTGCCGCACGAGCTGGCGCGCGGCGGCCAGGCGCAGGTCGACGTGCGGTCGGGCGCCGGCGACGCGTCGCACGAACTCGTCGAGGCCGGCCCGCGCGAAGTCCTCGGCCACCTCGTCGCCGACCTCGAAGCGTTCGGGCGAGAGGCACGGTCCCACGGCGGCCAGCAGGCCGTCGGCGCCGGCGGCCCGCAGCGTCTCGACCGCGTGCGGCAGGATGCCCGCCACGAGTCCGCGCCAGCCGGCGTGCACGGCGGCGACGAGGCGGCCGTCGCGCGAGGCCAGCAGCACGGGCACGCAGTCGGCGGTGCGCACGGCGAGCACGTGGGACGCATCGTCGCTGTAGACGCCGTCGGCGCGGGGCAGCTCGAGCGCCGTGGACGTGCCGCCCGCGTCCTCGGGCACGCGCGTGCGCGCCAGCGCGTCGCGCGCGGAGATGACCTCGGCGCCGTGGACCTGGCGCAGCGCGACGAGCGTCGCGTCGGCGCAGTCGGCGGCCTCGGCCGCGCGCCGCAGCAGCGCGCCTCCGTAATCGGCGGACGACTCCCCCGCCGCGCCGCCGTGGCGCGTGGTGAACAGGTGCCGCACGCCCAGCGCGAGCAGGCGCGGCGAGACGTAGCCCACGAGTCCGTCGGGATGCCGCACGCGACGCAGCACGTCAGTCGCCCTCCGCGTCGCCCGCGTGCGGCGCGCCCGCGACGGCCGCGTCGGACGAAGCCAGCGCGCGCACGTGGGCGAAGAGCGAGAGCGCGCCGCAGAACCCGGTCAGCATGCCGGCCTCGATGCGGTTGCCGCCGAGTCCGACCCAGGACAGCAGCAGCGCGTCGGCCCACACGAGCGCCGTGAGTCCCATGAGCACCGGCGTCATCGCGGCCACCGACCCGGGTCGTCCACGGAAGAGGCGCGCGGCCACGCACAGGCCCTGGAAGCCCAGGAAGATCGCGCCCGCGAGGTGCAGCAGGAGCACGGGCGCACGCGCGGGATGTCCGCCGTCGCCGCCGGACGCGAGCGCCGCGACCCAGGCCGGCAGCGCGAAGAGCGCGCGGCGCGCCACGAGCTGCGAGATCGGCAGCCCCGCCGCGAGCAGCACGCCCAGCGCCAGGAACGGACGCCGACGCTCGCCCCGCGCTCCGGACGCCCGCGCCTCCGCGGAGACGCTCGCGCCGACGACCACGCGCGCGCCCGTCGACGCGCGCGCTCCCGACCACGCGGCGGCGAAGAGCGACGCCAGCAGCGCGAGCGCGCCGCACGCGAGCACGGTCCAGTTGGGACGGTCCGCGAGCGCGGGGTCGGTCGCGCCGGGTTCCGAAGCAAGACGCGCGCCATCCTCGCTGCCGGGGCCCCCAGCGTGGCCACGCGGCTCGACCGCGAGCACGGGCGCGAGCAACGCGCGCATCTCCGCCAGCGCCGCGCGCTGCGCGTCGAGGTCGTCGGGACGCACGGCGTCGGCCAGGCTGCGGAAGGTCCAGCGCAGGGCCAGGCCGTCGCCGTCGCGGCGTCCGTCGCGCTCGAGCACCGACGCCGGACCCTCGACGCGCACGGGCTCCATCCAGCCCGTGTCGAGCGCGGCCAGGAAGTCGGCCGGCGGACGCACGCGGACCTCGACGACCTCGTGCACCGGATGCGGCACGGCCAGCGGCAGGCGACGGTCACCGGCGGGCGGCGGCTGCAGCTCGCGCTCGAGCCCCGCGGCGCGCAGGTGCAGCTCCAGACGTCCCGCCTCACGCACGAGCTGCGGACGCAGGCGGAACGCGGCCGAGAGCTCGACGCGGTTGCCGCTCTCGTCGTCGAGCACGCCGGGATCGCCCTGCAGCACGACCGCAGGGTCGAGCGCCGCGAGGTCGTCGGCCACGTCGGCGGCCAGCACGTCGACGCCGTCCCAGTCGAGGCTGCGGCGCATCGCGTTGGCCGCCTCGCGCGTCGAGACCGAGGTCCAGCGCAGGGTCGTGGGACGCCCGGGCTCGACGCGCCCGAGGTCGAAGGTGGTGACGGAGTCGGGCGTCGCGTCGACCGGATCGGGCAGCGCGACGAGTCCCCGCTCGCCGTCGTCCAGCACGAGCGCCCGTCCGAACGGGAGCGTCGCACGCTCGGCGAGCGGGCCGCGCTCACCGAGCTGGGTCGCGTCGAGCCAGCAGGTGCGTCCGTCGACGCGCGCGCGCACCACGACGTGGTCGAAGGCCCACGGCGACGGGAGCTCGTCGTCGAGGTGCGCGCCGAGCACGGTGCTCACGAGCGCCGGCGCCGCCTCGACGCCGAGCTGTCGCAGCAGCGTCACGAGCAGCAGCGACTTGTCCTTGCAGTCGCCGAAGCGCCGGGCCAGCACCTCGGCCGGCGAGCGCGGACGATGGCTGCCGGGACCCAGCTCGAAGCCGAGGTAGCGTACCTCGTCCTGCACGAAGCGCAGGGCGACCAGGACGCGGCCCGCGGTGTCGGGCGCGACGCGCTCGAAGCGGCGCACGAGCTCGCGCGTCTCGGGCGGCGGCGCGTCGACGGCGTAGAGCGGACGTCCCCAGGCGATCACGTCGGCCCAGGTCGCGAAGTCGGAGACCGACAGCCAGGAGAGATCGTCGGCCCAGGCCGGCGCCCCGTCCTCGTACGGGACCGGCGGCACGAGGTGACGCTCGAACGTCCGCTCGCGGGATCCGTCGGGCAACGTGCGCGTCCGCGGCTCGACGCTCGCGCCGCGCGCCGCGAAGCGCGGCTCGGCGTCGGCGCGCGTGAGCACGCGCTGCTGCAGCAGGACGTCCCCCGCGCCGCTGGCCAGCGGCAGCTCGGCCAGGGCGTGCTCGCCGAAGACCGGGTTGCTGCCGCGCACGGTGTAGGCGGTCTCGATCACGTCGCCGCGGGCCACGCCCTCGGGGAAGAACAGCAGCGTGCGCTGACCGTCGTACATGAGCTGGTCGAGATCGGGCTCGCGCTGGATGACCGAGACGCGCGCGGGGTCGAGCAGCTCGCGCACCTCGCCGCCGCGGTGCAGGCGCACGAAGTGCAGCACGAGCTGCTCGTAGGACGGGTCGAACAGCAGCTCGAGGTGGCTCTGCTCCTGGACGTCGAGGGCGTCGACGAGACGGTCGGCGGTGTGCACGAAGCGCTCGACGACCGGGCCCCGCAGGTCGGTCTGCTCGTCGTGCAGCAGGACGCGGAAGTCGCGCGGCGTCCAGGGCGGCGGCACGTCGGCGGGCGGCGTGGGGACCTCGAGCGGCCGCACCCAGGCCGGCAGCGGTCCGGTGCTCCAGCCGTCGCCGGCCGGGGCGATCAGCGTGAACAGCAGGAGGGCGGCGACGGTCGGCATGCGGCGCCGAGCGTACCGCGCCGGACGTCCCGTTTCCCGCGGAGCGCGTGCGTCGCGCGCCGTCGCGCCGATCCCTCTGGGACGGGACGCGGTTGCTGGTATCTTCGTCGGCGGTCGTCCCCGAGCCGAGCCCTGCCGATGCGCCACGTCGCGTTCGTCGTCCCCTACCTCTTCGAGACGTCGGTGCGCTTCCTGCAAGCCGCGCTGGGCCTGCCCGACACCCGGGTCGGACTGATCAGCTGCGATCCCCTCGAACGCTTCGCGCCCCAGGTCCGCGAGCGGCTGGCGGGACACTGGCGCGTCGACGACGCGCTCGATCCCGCGCAGCTCGTGACCGCCGTGCGCGGGCTGGCCGGCCAGATGGGACGCGTCGACCGGCTCGTGGGCGTGCTCGAGCAGCTCCAGGAGCCGCTGGCCGTGGCGCGCAAGGCGCTCGAGCTGCCCGGGCTCGACCCCGAGTCGGCGCGCCGCTTCCGCGACAAGGCGCACATGAAGGACGTGCTCGCGGCCGCCGGACTGCCGTGCGCACGACACGCGCTCGTGCACACCGCCGCCGAGGCCAGGACGTTCCTGGCGCAGGTCGGCTACCCGGTAGTGATCAAGCCGCCGGCGGGCGCCGGCGCGGTGAACACGGTGCGCCTCGACCGTCCCGAGCAGCTCGACGCGACGCTCGCGAGCGTCGGCCCGCGGCCCGGTGCGCCGGTGCTGATCGAGGAGTTCATGACCGGCAAGGAGCACAGCTTCGACGCGGTCTTCGTCGACGGCACGTGCGTCTTCCACAGCATCAGCCACTACCTGCCGTCGCCGCTCGAGGTGCTCGAGAACGACTGGATCCAATGGTGCGTCGTGCTGCCGCGCGCCATCGACGGACCCGAGTACGACGGCATCCGCGCCGCCGGGCCGGCGGCCATGCGCGTGCTCGGGCTGCAGACCGGCCTGGCGCACATGGAGTGGTTCCTGCGTCCCGACGGGAGCGTCGCGATCAGCGAGGTCGGCGCGCGTCCGCCGGGCGCGCAGTTCACGACGCTGCTCTCGGTGGCGCACGACACGGACATGTACAAGGCCTGGTCGCGGCTCGTGATCCACGACCGCTTCGACCCGCCCCAGCGCAAGTACGCCGCCGGCGCGGTCTACCTGCGCGGACAGGGGCGCGGTCACGTGCGCGCGATCCACGGGCTCGAGCAGGCGCAGCGCGAGATGGGCGACATGGTCGTCGACGTCAAGCTGCCGCGCACGGGACAGGCCGCGGCGAGCGGTTACGAGGGCGAGGGCTACGCGATCCTGCGCCACGAGGAGACCGCGGTGCTCGTCGAGGCCTGCAAGCGCCTCGTGTCGATGGTGCGCGTCGAGCTGGGCTGAGGTTCCTTGGAGTCGCTGCGATGAACGTCCTGTTCCTGTCTCCCGGCTACCCGAGCGAGATGGTCTGGTTCGCCGAAGGACTCGCCGCCGTGGGCGCGCGGGTGTTCGGTGTCGGAGAGGCCCCGGTGGCCACGCTGCCCGAGCGCGCGCGCCGGGCCCTGACCGCGTACCACCAGGTCCCCTCGCTGTGGGACGAGGACCGCGCCGTGGCCGAGATCGTGCGCGAGGCGAAGGGCAAGGGCGTGCGCTTCGACCGCGTCGAGTCGCCCTGGGAGCCGATGGTGCTGCTGGCCGCGCGCCTGCGCGAGGCGCTCGGCGTCCCCGGCATGACCGTGGCGCAGACCGTCCCGTTCCGCGACAAGGAGGTCATGAAGCAGGTGCTCGACGCGGCGGGCATCCGCACGCCGCGGCACGCCCGCTGCCGGACGGCCGACGAGATCCGCGCGGCGGCGCAGCACGTGGGCTTCCCGCTCATCGTCAAGCCCATCGCGGGCGCGGGATCGGCCGACACGCACAGGGTCGACGACGTCGCGCAGCTCGAGACGGTCATCGCGCTCACCCAGCACGTCCCCGAGGTCTCGGTCGAGGAGTTCATCGAAGGCGAGGAGTTCACCTTCGACACGATCTGCGCCGGCGGACGCATCGCGTACGACAACATCTGCTGGTACCGTCCCCGCCCGCTCCTGGCGCGCACGCTGCAGTGGGTCTCGCCGCAGACGATGGCGCTGCGCGACGTCGACGCGCCGAAGCTCGCCGGGGGCCGCGCCATGGGGCACGCCGTGATCGAGGCGCTGCGCTACACGTCCGGCTACACGCACATGGAGTGGTTCCTGAAGCCCGACGGCGAGGTGGTCTTCGGCGAGATCGGATGCCGTCCCCCGGGGGCGCGCACGGTCGACATCATGAACTACGCCTGCGACTTCGACGCCTACCGCGGCTGGGCCGAGGCCGTCTGCTACCAGCGCTTCAGCCAGCCGATCGAGCGCCGCTACAACGCCGCGACGGTCTTCAAGCGCGCCCAGGGCGAGGGACGCATCTCGCGCATCGAGGGCCTGCAGTCGCTGCTGCACCGCTACGGGCCGCACATCGTGCAGGTCGAGCTGCTGCCCGTGGGCGCCCACCGTCGCAACTGGAAGGCCACGCTCATGTCCGACGGACACCTCATCGTGCGCCACCCCGACCTGGCCACCTGCTGCGAGATCGCCGACCGCGTCGGCACCGACCTGCAGATGTACGCGTCCTGAGCCATGCCCGCCGTCTCGACCATCCCCACCGTCACGCTGCTGGGACCCCAGCGCCTGCAGCCCACCGTGCGCGAGGCCGTCGCGGCGGCGCACGTCGAGGGCTGCCTGGCGACGATCACCGCCGGCTGGGAGGAGCGCGAGGACGAGGACCAGGAGCTCTCCGAGCACCTCGTCGACTGCGAGAACCTGCGCCTGTTCCAGCGCGGCGAGCGCGTCTTCGCGAAGGACCCTGAACTGTTCGACGCCGTGCGGGGACGCTACGACGCGCTGCGCGAGATCCAGGAGCTGTACCGCATCCGGCTGACGGCCATGCTCGACGCGGTGCGTGCGCTCTTCGCGCGCAACGCGCGCCTGCCGTCGCCGCGCATCCAGCCCGAGATCGTCGACGCGCTCAAGGCCGTGGCGGCGCTCGACGAGCAGCACGAGCAGCGTGTGCGCGACGTCCAGCAGGCGTTCGAAGACCGCTGGAAGCTCGCGCAGCGCGAGTCGGTGGCGAAGGAGCGCGAGGAGATCACGAGCATCGTCCGGCGCCACGGCGGCGTGGCCGTGGCCGGCGGGCACGTGCTCGTGCTGCTCAACCGCATGCGGCTGTTCGACCTCGCGCCGCTGCTGCGCGAGCGTCCCGTGATCGCGTGGTCGGCGGGCGCGATGGTGCTCACCGACCGCGTCGTGCTGTTCCACGACAGCCCGCCCCAGGGACGCGGCTACGCCGAGGTGCTCGAGCCCGGACTCTCGCTCGTCCCGGGGGTGGTCGTGCTGCCCCACGCCCGGCGTCGGCTGCTGCTCGACGACGGCCAGCGGGTGCAGCTCCTCGCGCGGCGCTTCCACCCCGGTCGCTGCGTGGCGCTCGACGAACACAGCGGCGTCGTGTGGGACGGCGACGAGCTCCATCCGCAGCCGGGCACGCGCCGGCTGCACGTCGACGGCCGCGTGGCCGCGATGGAGGCCCCGTGAGCCTGGCGATCGAGACCTTCCTCGAGACGAGCCCGGTCGACAAGGCCGCCGTCGACGCGTTCGTGGCGGCGCACGAGTTCCCGCTCGTCGAGGGCTCGCGCGTCACGTTCGTGTACCGCGGCGAGGCCGACTCGGTCCTGCTCCAGCACTGGATCTACGGGCTCGAGTCGGCACGTCCGTTCAAGCGCGTCGAGGGCACGAACCTCTGGCACCTCGTGGTCGAGATCCCCGAGGGATCGCGCGTCGAGTACAAGTTCGTGGTCGAACGCGGCCAGCGCCGCGAACTCATCCGCGACCCGCTCAACCCGCACCTGGCGCACGACCCGTACGGCTCGAACTCCGTGGCCGCCGGCGAGGGCTACGAGCGACCCGACTGGACGCTGCCCGACCCCGAGGCGCGTCCCGGCAGCCTCGAGCGGCGGCTGATCCGCAGCGAGGCGCTGGGCGAGGTGCGGCCGATCCAGGTCTACGTGCCGGCGCGCTTCCGCAGCACGCGACGCTACCCGCTGCTCGTGGTGCACGACGGCGCCGACTACCTGCGCTTCTCGTCGCTGCAGACGGTGCTCGACAACCTGATCCACCGGCTGGAGATCCCGCCGCTCGTGGTGGCGCTCACGACCTCGACGAACCGGCTCTACGAGTACGCCGACGACGAGCGCCACGCGCGCTTCGTGGTCGACGAGCTGCTGCCGCTCATGACGTCCGCCTATCCGCTGGTCGACAAGGCCGAGGCGCGCGCCCTGATGGGAGCCAGCTTCGGCGCCGTGGCCGCGCTCTCGACCGCCTGGCGGCACCAGGGCGTGTTCGGCAACCTGCTGCTGCAGTCGGGTTCGTTCGCGTTCACCGACATCGGACAGAACAAGCGCGGGCCGCTGTTCGAGCCGGTGGTCGAGTTCGTGAACGCGCTGCGCAAGGCCCCGGGCCGTCCGGCGGACAAGCTGTTCGTGAGCTGCGGCGTCTACGAGTCGCTCATCTACGAGAACCGCTCGCTCGTCCCGCTGCTGCAGCACGCGGGCATGGCGGTGCGCTTCGTCGAGTCGCGCGACGGCCACAACTGGGAGAACTGGCGCGACCGCCTGCGCGAGGGCCTGAGCTGGCTCTTCCCCGGGCCGCTCTGGATGGTCTACGAGTAGGTCGCGCGGCGACGGGTGGCGGCGGCCACGAGATCCGGACGAGCCGCTCGGAGGTCCTCGGGCCGCAGGATCGTGCCGCGCCCGCCGTGTCCGGCGTGCGAGGCCCGGTCGGCGCCGCGCCCGGCCGCCTGCGAGGACGGCACCACGGGTGCGACGTGACCCCGCGGAGCAGGAGCCGACGCGACCGGGACGTTAGACTGGGCGCCCCGCGCGCGGGCTGCGCGCGTCCCCGCCCCACCGCCGGAGCCCACCCGTGGCCCACGTGACCCGCCGCATCGGACTCTCCCTCGGCGCCGACCTGTGCTGGCCGGCCTGCTACGAAGGCATCCTGCGCGCGTTGAAGCCGACCTTCGCGGTGGGTCCCGACACGATCTCGATCGAGTGCGAGCGGGTCTCGATCGAACCCTACGACCTGCGCAAGCCGACGCGCTACGACGTCGTGCTCGACCGCGTCACGCACTGGTATCCCACCAGCCGCGAGTGGGTCAAGAAGGCCATCCTGCTCGACGACGTGTACGTGCTCAACAACCCGTGGTCGATCCAGTCGATGGAGAAGCAGACCACGTACTGCGCCATGATGCGCCTCGGCATGCCGATCCCCGACACGTGGATGGTGCCGCCGAAGGAGTACGCGCACGAGGGCCTGCCCGACCTGCAGACGACGCTCGACCGCTACGCGCGCCTGTTCGACCTGGGCAAGGTCGGCGCTGCACTCGGCTACCCGATGTTCATGAAGCCCTACGACGGCGGCGCCTGGAAGGGCGTCTCGCGCATCGCCGACGAGGAGGCGTTGAAGACCGCCTACGAACAGAGCGGACGACTCGTGATGCACCTGCAGAAGTCGGTCGAGCCGTACGAGCACTTCGTGCGCTGCGTGGGCGTCGGTCCGCAGGTGAAGTACATCCGCTACGACCCGTCGGCGCCGCTGCACGACCGCTACGAGATGACGCGCGACTTCATCCCCGAGGCCGACCAGCAGGTGCTGCGCGACACGACGCTCACGATCAACACCTTCTTCGGCTGGGACTTCAACTCGTGCGAGGCGCTGTTGAAGGACGGCGTCTGGTACCCGATCGACTTCGCGAACGCCTGCCCCGACAGCCAGGTCACGTCGCTGCACTACCACTTCCCCTGGCTCGTCGCCGCCAAGCTGCGCTGGTCGCTGTTCTGCGCCGTGACGAAGCGTCCGATGCGCAAGACCCTCGACTGGGACCCCTACCTGCGCGCGGCCGAACAGACCGAGGGCAAGCCGCTGCGCGAGCGCCTCGCCGCCTACGCGGCCATCGCGCGCGAGCGCCTCGACGTGGCCGGCTTCGAGGCGTTCTGCGAGAAGCACCTGCCCCACCTCGACGAGGTCGTGTGGACGTTCTTCGGCTCGCAGACCGCGAAGGACGCCATCCGCGCCAAGGTGACCGCGCTCTTCCCGGCCCACGAGATCGACGAGTTCACAGAACTCTTCTGGAGTCGCGTGCAGCTCTGGCGCGAGCACGACGCGGAGGCGCGTGCGGCGCAGGCGCGGGGCAAGTCGTCCAAGGCCGCGGGTGCACCGCCGGCGACGAAGTCCGCCTCGAAGGGCGGCAAGGCCAGGTAGCTCGGCGCGTCGAGGCGGATCCCGCCGGCGCCGACCTGGCACGCGCGGCCGGATCGGGTCCGGGTCGGGAGCGCCGAGTTGCAGCGCCTCGCCGCGGCCCACTCGACACGCGGCGACCGATCGTCCACACTCGCGCGACCTCGGCGCGCCCCTCCGGAGCCGCGCCCGCGACGTCGACGCAGGGCCCGTCGACGCGCCGTCCGCGCACCCGGCCCCGTGGAGGCAGGACGTCGTGAAGGAGAGCATCCGCTGGTACTCCGAGCGCGTGCAGGAGGAGGTCCTGTTCTGCCGCTGGGGGCACATGGGACGTCCGGTGCTGCTCTTCCCCACCGCGGGCGGAGACGCCGAGGAGATCGAGCGCTTCCTGATGATCAAGGTGCTCTCGCCGCTGCTCGAGGCGGGCCGCATCAAGATCTACTCGATCGATTCGGTCGCCGCGCGCATCTGGGGCGACAAGCAGCAGCCCGCCAGCCACGCCGCGTGGAAGCAGAACCAGTTCGACGGCTACGTCTACCACGAGGTCGTGCCCGCGATCCGGCGCGACTGCAACGACCCCGAGATCGAGATCGTCGTGGCCGGCGCGAGCATCGGCGCGTTCAACGCGATGGCCGCGATCTGCCGCCACCCCGACGTGTTCAGCCGCGCGATCTGCATGAGCGGCAGCTACGACGTCGAGCGCTTCATCAAGGGACCGGGCCCGCTCGGCCTCGACTTCTACTTCAGCTCGGCGCTGCAGTTCCTGCCCAACCTCGGCGAGGGCCCGCAGCTCGACATGCTGCGTCGCCGCTTCATCACCATGTGCCACGGCGGCGGCCGCTGGGAGGACCCCGAGCAGGACTGGACGATGGCCAAGCTGCTCGGCGCCAAGGGCGTCCCCAACCGCGTCGACCCGTGGGGCGAAGGCTACGACCACGACTGGCCCACCTGGCGCGCGATGCTGCCCAAGTACCTGGCGGAGTTGTAGGGGCTGCAAGGTCGGCCGAGGCGCGACGCGTCGGGCGACGTGGGACTGCGGCAAGGTGGGGGAACACCTGGCCTCCGTCCCACATCGCCCGCCGCTGCCCGCGCGGCGCTCCCTTCGCGAGATGGAAGGATGGACTGCTCGGCGGACGCGAGCAAACCGCCGACGTGACGCGGCGCCCACGTCGCACGCGCGGCGTTTCGGGCCGCTACGTGCGCGCCCACTGACCATCGTCACGCAGCAGCGCGCAGCTTCGGGCGGGGGCTGCAAGGTCGGCCCGAGGCGCGACGCGTCGGACGACGTGGGACTGCGGCCAGGTGGGAAAACACCTGGCCTCCGTCCCACATCGCCCGCCGCTGCTCGCGCGGCGCTCCCTTCGCGAGATGGAAGGATGAACTGCTCGGCGGACGCGAGCAGAGTGGCGACGTGACGCGGCGCCCACGTCGCACGCGCGGCGTTTCGGGCCGCTGTGTGCGCGCCCGCTGATCATCGTCACGCAGCATCGCGCAGCTTCGGACGGAGGGGCTGCAAGGTCGGCCCGAGGCGCGACGCGTCGGACGACGTGGGACTGCGGCCAGGTGGGGAAACACCTGGCCTCCGTCCCACATCGCCCGCCGCTGCTCGCGCGGCGCTCCCTTCGCGAGATGGAAGGATGAACTGCTCGGCGGACGCGAGCAGAGTGGCGGCGTGACGCGGCGCCCACGTCGCACGCGCGGCGTTTCGGGCCGCTGTGTGCGCGCCCGCTGACCATCGTCACGCAGCATCGCGCAGCTTCGGACAGTCCTCGCCGCCTTCGGCGGCTGCGGAACTCGCAGCGCGCTGGGCATGAACCTCGGGGCGCGCATTCCGGAGCGTGGCGATTCGTTTCGCACGTCGAGCGAACACATCTTTCGAAGCAGGTGGTGCGCGCCGACGGGGTGAGCCTCGTGCGTGGGCATGATCGCGAAGGCTGACGACATCGAGTTGCCTGCCGGCTCGGGACGGCGCGCCGTCGCGCGTGAATCGCCGACGGCGCTGCGGCTGATACGCTGCGAGTCGGCGGGGCATGCCGGCGCTCGATTCTCGCGACCCTCGTCGTATGTGCGGACCGGAGGAGCGCAGGGGGCGATCGCCCCGCGAGTTCCGCAGGCGCCGCAGGCGCCGAGGACTGCTCGAGCGGGGCGGTCGCCCCCGAGCACCCGCAGGTCCGCACACACGGATCTCCACAATCGCGTCCGCACACACGGATCCCCAGCCCGCGAGCACTCGCGTGGAGTCGTCCCCCGCCGCCCCGCCGGAAGCAGCGAAGCCCGCCGGACCGTCCGTCCGGCGGGCTTCGCCTCGTGCTGCCTGTGTGTGTGTGTGTGTTCCCTCGAACCTCCCCGAAGCGGAGGTCCCGGAGAGCGGCTCCGGGTCAGGGTTCGCGTGGACGCGGATCGCGGAGGGATCCGTCGAGGTCGTAGTCGACCATGAGCCCCGAGCCCACGAGCGACTGCGATCCGAGCGAACCCGCCATGTCCATCACGATGCGATCGACGTCGCTCGGCAAGTGAGCGTTGGGCCCGAGGTGCTGCGGGACGAACTGCCGCGCGCCGTGGACGCGCGAGGTCCCCGCCCCACCCGCGACGACGCCCACGCCGCCCAGGTCGAAACGTCCGAAGTCGAGGTTGCCGAAGGACGGGTCGTCGTCGGGCGTGCCGACGGGATCGGCGTCGGCGATCGACGCGACGCCGAGGTGCGGCGACGCGACGGGGGCCGCGTCGTGCGACACGACCTGCCACGCGGAGACGGCCACGAGCAGTCCGGCGGCCAGGGCCGCGGCGCGCTGCCAGGTGAACGGACGCAGGATCGTCGCCTGCCGCGGCGGCGCCGCCGCGGGCCCGCGCTCGCCGATGGCGATGCGCGCCATGACCTCCTCGGCGAAGCCGTCGAGCACGCCGGACGGGAGTTGTTCCTCGGCGAGCACGCCGAGCAGGCCGCGCATCGAGGCCAGCTCGCGGAACTCGCGGAAGCAGGTCGTGCAGCGTTCGAGGTGCTTGTCGACCTGGGACGCGCGGCGCGGTTCGAGGTCGTTGCCCACGTGCAGCGGGAGCAGGTCGCGAACGGTCTGGCAGGTGTCGGTGCGGAGCTTCATCACGGAGTCAATCCCTCAGGGCTGCGGATGCTGCCTCGGGCACGTCGTCGCGGGCGACGAAGTCGAGCGAGTCGGGTCCCTCGATGCGGACCCAGGCGTCGCGGAAGTGTTTGCGTGCCACGTGCAACCGCCACCTCACGGTGGCGTGCGTGATCCCCGTGATGTCCGAGATCTGCTTGCTCGACAGGCCCTCGAGGTCACGCAGGGCGAGCACGGTGCGGTACTTCTCGTCGAGCGTGTCGAGCACGTCTCGGACCTTCTGCACCAGTTCGCGCGAACCCTGTTCGTGGTCGGGGGCCGAGTCGAGGCTCTCGTCGGCGAGTCCCTCCTTCATGATGTCGATGTCGGCCCCACGGTGCCGCTTGTTGCGCCGCAGGTGGTCGATGGCCAGGTTCACCGAGATGCGGTAGAGCCAGGTCGAGAAGGCCATCGAGAAGTCGAACCGATCGAGCGCCCTCCAGACGCGGATGAACGCTTCCTGCGCCACGTCGCGCGAGGCCTCCGCATCACCGAGGATGCGATAGGCCGCCCAGAACGCCCGCTCTTCATGGCGCTTGACGAGGGACGCGAACGCCTCCTGGCTGCCGGAGAGGCAGGCCCGGATGAGTTCGTGGTCGTCGCGGACGGGCTGGGTCACGGAGGGATCCGGAAGGGACCCGGGCGAGAGGCCCGGTTGGGGATCACTCGCAGCCTTACGAGGCATCCTGCGTCGCTGATGGGCCGACCCTGAAGGAGTCGACCCGCGCCAGCGCCTCCGCCCCGCGGAACAGCCCGATGTGCCTGTACTTGGACCGCCGGCGGGCCAGCAGTTCGTCGACCGGCAGGGCCTCGAGCTCGTCGAGATGGCGCACCAGGGCCTCCCCCAGCAGGGCCGCGGCCCCGGCCTTGTCGCGGTTCGCCCCGCCCTTGGGCTCGGGCACGATCTCGTCGGCCACGCCCAGCTCGCCCAGGGCCGTGGTCGTGAGCTTGAGCGCCGAGGCGGCCTCTTCGGCGCGCGACCCGTCCTTCCACAGGATCGAGGCGCAGCCCTCGGGCGAGATGACCGAGTAGTAGCTGTTCTCGAGCACCAGCAGCCGGTCGCAGACACCGATGCCCAGGGCCCCGCCGCTGCCTCCCTCGCCGATCACCACGCTCACCACCGGCACCGGCAGGGCGCTCATCTCGAGGATGTTCCAGGCGATCGCGGCGGCCTGGCCGCGCTCCTCGGCCCCGATGCCGGGGTAGGCGCCGGGCGTGTTGATGAGCGTCACGATCGGGTGCCCGAGGCGGGCCGCGAGCTGCATGCAGCGCAGCGCCTTGCGGTAGCCCTCGGGATGGGCGCAGCCCCAGTTGCAGGCGATGCGCTCCTCGGTGGTGCGTCCCTTGCGGTGCGCCACGACCAGGATGCGCCGCTCGCCCATGGTGGCCAGGGCCGTGTAGATCGCCTTGTCGTCGCCGTAGGTGCGGTCGCCGTGGAGCTCGAGCACGTCGGTGCAGAGCGCCTCGACGTAGTCGGCCGTGACCGGCCGGTCGACGTGGCGCGAGAGCTGGATGCGCTGCCAGAGCCCGAGCTCGGCCACCATCTCGTCGAGCTTGGCGTCACGCTCGGCCAGGGTCGTGCCGCGCTCGTCGAGCAGCGCCTGCCTCTCGGCGGTCTTCTCCTCGTCGAGCTCGGCCCCGAACGCGGCCAGCTTCTTGTCGATCTCCTCGAGCTGCAGGTCGAGTTCGCGGACGGGACGCTCGAAGGCCAGGGCGTTCTTGAGCGGGTCGTTCTTGTGGCGGGCCATCGGGTCCATCCTACCCGGGAGACAGGCCGGCTCCGAGCGGATCCCGGGGGCCCGGAGGCCCCTGGGGCGGCGTCCTGGATCGGGCCCCCGGCCGCCCGCTACGATGCGCCACTCCGACCACGGGACCGCCCTTGGACAGCTCCGAATCGCCCGGCGGCAGCGCCGTCTGCATCGAGATCGCCATCCGTCCCGGACGCCGCGACGTGCTCGCGGCGCGCCTGCTCGAGAGCGCGCGCGAGGCCGGTCTCGGCCTGCCCGACGGCCTGGCCACCCGGCGCGGCTACTCGCTGCGCATCTTGGGCGGGCTGCCGGCCGCCGAACGTCTCGCGCGCGACCTGCTGGCCGATCCGGTCCTGCACGAGACGCGGGTCTACGCGCCCGAGTCCCCCCCCGCCGAGCCCGACACCCTGCGGCTCGAGGTCGTGCGCCGCCCCGGCGTGATGGACCCGGCGGCGCAGAGCGTGGTGCGCGCGGCGGCGCGCCTGGGCATCACCGTGCGAGACGTGCGCACCTGGGCCGCGTACGTCCTGCCCGGGTCGGTCGATCGCGCGCTGGCCGGGCGGCTCGGCCGCGAGCTGCTCGCGAACGACGTGGTCGAGGAGGTGCGCGTCGCCCCCGCGCAGGGCGTGGCCCCGGCCCAGGCGGGTCGTCCCGCGGAGTTCCGGCTGGTGCACGTGCCGCTGCGCGAGGCCGACGACGAAGGCCTGCTCGCGCTCAGCCGCGACGGCTGCCTGGCCCTCGACCTGGTCGAGATGAAGGCCGTCCAGAAGCACTTCGCCGGCGAGGGGCGCGACCCGACCGACATCGAGCTGGAGACCCTGGCCCAGACCTGGTCGGAGCACTGCAAGCACAAGACGCTCACGGGCAAGGTCGAACTCGACGGCGAGACGATCGACAACCTGCTCAAGTCGACCATCGCGCGCGCCACCAGGGAGCTCGACCGCGACTTCTGCAAGTCGGTCTTCGTGGACAACGCCGGCGTGGTCGCCTTCGACGACGCCTTCCACCTCACGTTCAAGGTCGAGACGCACAACCATCCGTCGGCGCTCGAGCCGTACGGCGGCGCCGGCACGGGGCTCGGCGGCGTGCTGCGCGACACGCTGGGCACCGGACTCGGCGCGCGGCCGGTGGCGTCCACCGACGTGTTCTGCTTCGGCCCGCCCGACCTGCCCGACGATCGGGTGCCCAAGGGATGCCTCCCGCCGCGGCGCATCATGAAGGGCGTCGTGGCGGGCGTGCGCGACTACGGCAACCGCATGGGCATCCCCACGGTGTCGGGCGCGGTGTGCTTCGACGAACGCTACGTCGCGAACCCGCTCGTGTACTGCGGCAGCATCGGCCTGCTGCCCGTCGACCGGCTCGAGAAGAAGGCCGACCCGGGCGACCTGATCGTGGTCTGCGGCGGCGCGACGGGGCGCGACGGCATCCACGGCGCGACGTTCAGCAGCCTCGAGCTGCACGACGAGAGCGAGAGCGTCTCGTCCGGCGCGGTGCAGATCGGCAACGCGATCGAGGAGAAGCGCCTGCTCGACGTGCAGCTCATGGCGCGCGATCGCGGCCTCTACTCGTGCGTCACCGACTGCGGCGCGGGCGGACTCTCGTCGGCGGTCGGAGAGATGGCCGAGTCGTCCGGCGGCGCGCACGTCGTGCTCGACCGCGTCCCGCTCAAGTACGACGGGCTCACCTACCCCGAGATCTGGATCAGCGAAGCGCAGGAGCGCATGGTGCTCGCCGTGCCGAAGGCGCACGAGGCCGAGCTGCTCGCGCTCTTCGCCGCCGAGGACGTCCCCGCCACGGTCATCGGCGAGTTCACCGGCGACGGACGCCTCACGGCCGAGTACGCCGGCACGCGCGTGATGGACCTCTCGCTCGAGTTCGTGCACGACGGCCTGCCGCGGCAGACGCGCCGGGCCGAGCGGCGTCCGCGGGCGCTCACGCCGGTGCCGGCGCTCCCGCGCGGCGAGTGCGGGGCGATGCTCGAGACGATCCTAGGCATGCCGAACGTGGCCAGCAAGGCCTGGATCGTGCGCCAGTACGACCACGAGGTGCAGGCCGGCTCGGTCGTCAAGCCGCTGCTCGGCGTGACGCGCGACGGCCCGTCCGACGCCGCCGTCTGCGCGCCGGTGCTCGGCTCGAAGAGGGCCTTCGCCGTGGGCTGCGGCATCAACCCCTGCCTGGGCGACGTCGACCCGTACCAGATGACGCTACACGCCATCGACGAGGCCCTGCGCAACGTCGTCGCGGTGGGCGGCGACCCGAGCCAGACGTCCATCCTCGACAACTTCAGCTGGGGACGCTGCGACAAGCCCGAGAACCTGGCCGACCTCGTCGACGCCTGCCGCGCCTGCTACGACGGCGCGATGGCCTACCGCACGCCGTTCATCTCCGGCAAGGACAGCCTCAACAACGACTACCGCGTGGGCGACGAGAGCCGCTCGATCCCTCCCACGCTGCTCATCTCGGCGCTCTCGATCCTCGACGACCTGTCCGTCGCCACGACGATGGATGCCAAGGCGCCCGAGCACGCGCTGCTGATCGTGGGCGTGACCGGCCCCGAGCTGGGCGGCAGCCATCTGGCCCGGGCACTGGGCGCCACCGGCGAGGCCGTGCCGCCGGTCGACCTCGAGCGCGCGCCGCGCATCCTCTCGGCCGTGAACGACCTGATCCGCGAGGGGCTCGTGCACGCCTGCCACGATTTGTCCGAGGGCGGGCTGGCGGTGGCCGCGGCCGAGATGGCCTTCGCCGGCGGACTGGGCGCCGAACTCGACGTGACGAAGCTGCCCGTGCGCGGCGAGGTCGACGCGACCGCGCGGCTCTTCGGCGAGAGTCCCACGCGGCTGCTGCTCGAGGTGGCGCCCGACGTGCTCGACGCGGTCGAGGCGCTGCTCGACGGCGTCCCCTGGGCACGGCTCGGCAAGACCACGAGCGAGCCGCGCCTGCGCGTGCGCGACGGGTCCGGCGTGCTGATCGACCTGCCGACCGAACGACTGCACGCGGCGTACGCGAAGACGCTCGACCTCGACGGGGAGCAGGTCCACCGATGACGACGCCGAAGGTGCTGGTGCTGCGCGCCGCGGGCACGAACTGCGAACGCGAGACGGCCTACGCGTTCGAACGCTTCGGGGCCGAGGCCACGACGCTGCACGTGAACGCGCTGCTGGCCGATCCCGAGGCGCTCGCGCGGCACCATGTGCTCGCCGTGCCGGGAGGCTTCAGCTACGGCGACGACGTGGGTGCCGGCGCGGTGCTGGCCACCGAGCTGGGCACGACGCTCGCCCCCGCGCTGGGCGCGTTCGTCGAGCAGGGCGGCCTCGTGCTCGGCATCTGCAACGGCTTCCAGGTGCTCGTGCGGCTCGGGCTGCTGCCCGGCCTCGAACGCCCGCTCGGACGTCCCGAGGTGAGCCTGACCGACAACGTCAGCCACAAGTACGAGGACCGCTGGGTGCGCTGCGCGATCACCAGCCGTCGCTGCGTGTTCGTGGGCGAGATGCCCGAACCCGAGCTGCCGCTGGCCCACGGCGAGGGACGCCTCGTGCCCGCCGACGAGTCGGTGCGGCGGCGCCTGTTCGACGACGACCGCGTGGTCTTCCGCTACGCCGACGCGACCGGCGCCCCGACGATGGACTATCCCGCCAACCCGAACGGCGCCACCGACGCCATCGCGGGCCTGACCGACGCCACGGGCCGCGTGCTGGGCCTCATGCCGCACCCCGAGCGCGCGCTGTTCGGCTTCCACCACCCCGAGTGGACGCGCCGGAAGTCGCCCGGCAGCGCGCCGCCCGATCTCGGCCCCGGCGCGCCGATCTTCGAGAACGCCTGCGCCTGGGTGCGCGAGCACCGCTAGAGCGGCACGCGCGCCCGGAGACGCCGAAAACTGGCATGGAGCAATAAAGTGAGTTCACTTGCGGGCTTTTGGTCGTACGTTCACGATGACGACAACAATGACCTCGGGCGCATTTCACAACTTGCACGTGACATTGCTGCCGAATACGAAGCCCTAACAGGAGACTCGATTGAGCTATTCCTTGACAAGGATAATCTTGAGTGGGGAGACGACTGGCGAAGTAGGATCGTCGAGAACCTCGCTCGCGTCGCCTTCTTCGTACCTATCGTAACTCCTCGCTACCTTCAAAGCCCCGAGTGCCGGAATGAACTTCAGCACTTCGCGCGCCAAGCTGAAAACAACGGCCTCCGGTCATTGCTACTTCCAATCCTGTACATCCGCACACCAGCCTTTGCAGAAGCCTCGCCATCTGACGACCTCGTTAAATTACTAAAGAAACACCAGTGGTACGATTGGACTGCGGTGCGGTTCTGTGAGGCGGCGTCACGCGAATACAGAACGAACATCCATATCCTTGCAAGCAAGCTAGTAGATGCGAACCGAACAGCCGAAAAGCAGAGCCAGCCACTCCCAGCCATCAGTCCAGAGAGCGAGCCAAGCCCCGGACTAATAGACCGCCTAGCGGCTACAGAAGAAGCGCTACCCAAATGGGAAGAAACCCTAAACAATCTTGGGCAAGAAATCACATCTATAGGCAGCGCAATGCAAGAAGCTGCCACGAATATGCGGAAGCCTGCCACAAAGGGAGGCGAATTCGGCAAACGCCTCGCAATCGCAAAGAGATTGGCGCGAGATCTGGGTGAACCAGCAGATCGCTTCTGGACTTTCGGCAACGAATTTGCAACACAAATGCACGAAGTCGACGATGGCATCCGAGCGATAATCGAAAGAGCCCCAGACGAGATCTCTAAAGATCCTACTGCAAGGGACCACTACTGCGAGTTCTTTGCAATGGTCAGCAAACTCTCAGCAGCTGCCCATGATGGACTGGGAAGTAGCGAAGCCCTCATCGAGGCACTCACTCCCATAGAGAATCTTTCTCGGGACTTACGGCCTGTTCTCAGACGACTGCGCATGGGTCTGGCAGTAATGCTCGACGCCAGAGCTGTGAGTGACAGCTGGATCGGCTTGATTAGGTCGTCAGGCGTCGATTGCCCAGATGCCATCATTGACGATAATGACTTGGCTAGCCCCGATCCTGACGGGCCGTAGAGCTGGGTACGCAGCGCCGCCGCGAGCCGGAGGCGGCGCGACGCCGCCCCCGGCCCGGCACGGCGCTACTCGCGCATGCGCTTCGAGAGCTCGCCTGACAGGCCGTAGGCCTGTTCGAGGAGTTCGACATCGTCGGCGTCGACGCGCCCGTTGCCGTCGAGGTCGGCCTGGGCCGTGGCCCGGTCGTGCACCTCGATCGACGCGCGCAGGCGCTCACGAGCGAACGGGCCACCGCCGAAACCTGCCGCGCACAGCGGCGCCGACGTGGTGAGCCAGTTCAGCGTGAGCGAGGCGTAGTCCTCGGAACCGACGGCGCCGTTGTTGCTGAAGTCGGCGTCCTTGGTGCCGTCCCACGGGCAGCCGCCGGCGTGCGCGAGGCTGCCGAACTGGCCGATGAACAACGTCACGTCGTTGATGTCGACGTCGCCGTCGTCGTCGGTGTCGCCGGCGTCGAGCACGAGCGTCGTCGTGGCCACGTACTTCGCGCCGCTCACCACGAGCGCCGCGTCGTCCCACTTCGTGTGCTGCTCGTCCTTGGCCGAGAGGCTCGTCCAGACGCCGCACGGCACCTCGATCGTGGCGACCGCCGTGGCCGGCACGCTGCCGCTGAAGACCAGCGTCTCGTCGACCGTGTCGCCGCAGCCGTCGAGCACGAAGTGGATGCAGCGCGACGTCGCCACCGAGCCGGTGAGTTCGACCACGACGTCGACCAGGTTCGTCGCCGTGACCGTCACGTCGAACGTCTCGGTGGACACGTTGCCGCAGTCGTCGGTGGCCGTGCACGTCACCGTCGTCGTCCCCACCGGGAAGGTGCTGCCGCTGGACGGCGAGCAGACCACCGTGGGCGAGGCGTCGCAGGCGTCGCTGGCCGTCGGGTCGACCCAGGTCACCACCGCCTCGGTGCAACTCCCCGCATCGGCAGCCTGGGTGATGTCCGCGGGCGTGCCGATCAGCACCGGCGGCGTGACGTCCCCGATCACCGACGGCGAGTCGAGCAGCGACGTCGTGTAGGGCGTCCCGAAGAAGCTCGTCTCGGACCCGAAGGCCTGGGTGAGGTCGAAGGCCACCGTGTTGAGGTCGCACTCGGACACGGTGAAGACGAGCGTCGCCAGCAGCTCGTCGCCCGTCACGCCCGCGGGCGACGAGAACGTGTTGCCGTCGAAGCGCAGTTCGCCCGCGGCCACCTCGGCCAGCGCCGCCGGCACCACGTGCGCCTCGAAGCTCCCGGCGTGGTAGCTGCTCGCCGTGCCCTCGTACGTCATCGCCATGTCGTCGTAGGCCAGGAAGGTCTGGTACCCGGTGACCGGGTCACCGTCGGGGTTGCGCAACCAGAGCTCGACGGCGATCTGCGTGCCCGGCGTGACCGCGTCCTGGTCTTGCTGGCAGGGATCGGCCTCGAGCGAGAGCGTCATGCCGTCGACCACGACGATCGTGATCGCGGTGCGCGCCACCTCGGTGCCGCCGCTGAAGGCCGCGAGGTAGTACTCGTAGCGACCGGGCACGTCCGGGTCCCACATGTAGGGGTCGGCGTTCTGGTAGAAGGTCGGGCGCCACGAGTTCTGCAGCACGTTGTAGGTCGAGAGGAACGTCGCGTACTCGGCCGGGCTGCTGGCCACGACGCCGTCGTCCCCGGTGAAGGTGTTGTCGCCCATGTCGTGGTCCCACAGGTCGATCGGACCGGCGGGGATGGTGTAGGGGATGACCGTGCCCTGGCTGATCGGATCGAACACGAGGTAGTCGGTGCCCGGTCCGGGGTCGTTGTCCATGCCGATGGCGTAGGAGAAGTCGCCCAGCTTCGCGCCCGAGCCCGAGTCGTAGTCGGTGTTCACCGAGAACTCGACCGTCCATTCGGAGTTCGGCGGGGAGCCCGTCCCGGAACCCGTGTGGAAGGTGTAGGTGCCGTCGCCGTTGCTGTTGAACTGGTTGAGCGCCGGGTAGCGCAGCTTGCCGCGCAAGGCGAGCTCGACGCAGCCCTGGTGGTCGATCGTGTATCCGCCGTTGCCGTTGCCCGTCCCGAAGATCACGGCCGGGACGACGTCCTGGTCGGTGAGCAGCGGCTCTTCGGAGAGCCACGGGCAGTAGTCGACGTTCGCGTCGCTGACCGCGTTGCCGGTGCCGTCGGCGTTCACCACGTCGGAGGCCGGCGTGAAGCTGGCCGGGTAGCAGTTCACGGTGCCCGGCCCGGCCTCGAACGTGCCGTCGGGGTCCTCGGGACCGCTCGCGTCGCCCCACCACACGTTCGCGGCGTCCACGATCGTGCTGGTCGACGTGCCGAAGAGACCGTAGTCGTTGTCGGCGAGGGTGCAGTTGTGGATCGACACCTGCGACGCGTCGGACGGCAGGTAGCCCACGTACACGCCCACGCTGTTGTCGGTGAAGCGGCAGTTTGTGAGACTGGCCTCGGTCCCCGGGCCGAAGTAGTCCGAGACCAGGATGCCGCCGGAG
>JACKHP010000033.1 GCA_020638905.1 Planctomycetota bacterium
GGGCCAGGTCGTCGCGCGTGGCCGCCAGGCGCTCGTTGCTGGCGCGCGCCTGGTCGAGGGCGGTCTGCTTGGCCGTCTCGAAGACGGAGGCGAGGCTGGGCAGCGCGATGAACAGCAGCAACGTGCCCATGAAGCGGATGTGCCGGAGCGTGTCCTGGTCGAGTCCGTTCGTGAGGTCGACACCACGCAGGTCGAGCTCGTGGAAGCACGCGGCGCCGAGGCAGCAGAGCGCGGTCCAGGTCCAGGCCGACCTGCGCGTGCCGACCATCATCGCGAGCAGCGGGACCACGCCCATCCACGCCAGGCCGATGGCGTGCAGGCCGCCGGTCTCCGACGAGATGAACAGCAGCACGGCGAACAGGTCGGCGACCGCCATGTTGCCCGCCAGGCCGAGACGCCCGGTGCGGCGCGCGACGGTCGGCGCGCACCACGAGACGAGCGCGCCGAGCAGGATGGCCACGGCCTCCTCGTCGCAGCCGATGGCCACGCGCAGGGCCGCGTACGGCGGTGCGATGAGCGAGAAGACGACACAGGCGCCGACCAGCGTCGACACGCGCCGGCGCGACTCGTGGTCGTCCGACGAGACGTGCGGGGGGACGAACCGCTCGGCCAGGGCCAGGTGCCAGGTGCGGGCGCGGGTCAGTCCCCAGTGAAGGGGGGCGAGGGGGGGAGCCACCTGGGCTGGGTCGGCCGGTCGGAGGCCTTTGCTTGAGGGGATTGCTTAGGACGTGACCCGGTCGCCGAGGCATCCTGCGGCCGGACGGGCGTGGGCTTCCCAGGTCGCCCGTACAGGACGGCTTGCGGCGGCGCCCCGAAATCTGCGCAATCGAACCTCGGGACCGCGACATCGGAGGCCGTCCCACAGCCGACCCCCCGGAGATCGCCCCACGGTGGCCGACCGACGCGCCGACTTCAGCGCCCTGCTCGAGCCCGAGCTCGACGCCTTGTGGCGCTTCGCCGAACGCATGTGCTGGGAGGGCGGCACGGCCGAGGACTGCGTCCAGGAGGCGGTGCTCACCGCCTGGCGCAAGTTCGAGGCCTTCAGCGTGGGCACGAACTTCCGGGCGTGGGTCTTCCGCATCCTCGTGAACACGATCTTCAACGCGAACAACTCGCTGCGCCGCCGGCTGCGCGTGACCGACCGCGGCGCCGACCTCGACCTCGTGGCGGCGCTCGAGCGCGAGGAGGCCTACGAGCACGTGCTGGCCGATCCCGAGCGCGTGTTGTCACGGGTCTCCGACGAGTTGCGGGGCGCGGTCAAGTCGCTGCCGCAGGCCGAACGCATGGTCTTCCTGCTGCGCGCGATCGAGGGCTTCAGCTACCGCGAGATCGCCGACACGCTCGAGATCCCCATGGGCACGGTGATGAGCCATCTGTTCCGGGCGCGGGCCCGTCTGCGCGAGTTCCTGGCCGACCACGTGCGCGAGTCCGGCTCGCCGAGGAGGGTCCCGTCATGACCACCCTGCGTTGCGAACAGGCCCGTGCGATGCTCATGGCCTACCTCGACTCCGAGCTCGACGCGAACGCGACGCTCTCGGTCACCGAGCACCTGAAGGGGTGCGCGGGCTGCCGCGAGCGCTTCGAGCGCGAGGGACGCCTCGAGCAGGCCCTCGTCGCCACGCTGCGCGAGGAGACCATGCCGGCCGACGTGCGTGCGCGCGTGCTCGACGCGTTGCCGGGACACGCACCGCGGCGGATGCGGCGCCGTCCGCGTCCGCGCCTGCCCGTGCGCCGCGAGGCGCTCGCGTTCGCCGCGGCCGCGGTGCTGCTCGTGGCCGCCGGCCTCTACCTCTATCCCTTCGGACGCGTCGACGGTCCGCCGCTGGCGCTGCGTGCCACGGCCAGCCATCGCGCGGCGTTCGCGTCCTCCGACGGACTCGTGCCGCCCGAGCGCGTCGACGCGCTGCTGCGTGGCGCGGGCTTCGGCGAGTTGCCCATCGCCCACGGCGGTTTCGTGAACGGTCACATGGTCGAACTGCTCGGCGCGCGCCGCGAGGACCTCGCGGGCGTGCCGGTGATCCACCTGGTGTACGAGTGCTGCGACGTGCCGGCGTCGGTCTTCCTCATGCGGCGCGCCGACTTCGAGGAGCTGCCCGTGGGACTGCGCCCGGTGCTGGTCGAGGGCGCCTCGCTCGACGAGGTCGACGACCTGCTCGACGTGCGTTTCGCGCGCCGCGGCGACCTCGTGCTGGCGGCAGTCGGCGACGGACATCACCTCGAGCCCGCCTCGCCGCTGCTGTGAGCGGGGAGAAGGCGTCCGGTTGAAGGTCGGCGCGCGGTGTGCCACCTTCCGGAGCAGCCGCGGCCGAGGGCGCCGCGCCAGTCTGGAGGGGGCGATGTCCGTTTCGTCGGTCGACCGTCGTGGCGTGCGACTCGCCGCGCCGATCCTCGTGTTCCTGGCATCCACGCTCGGGGCCTGTCGTTCCACGGTGCACCGCACCGACGGCCACTGGAACGTGACCGTGGAGGAACCGCGGGTCGTCCTCGACCGGCCGGGAGTCGTCGAGCAGATCGTCTACTACCTGCCGAACCGCATCGTCGACGCCTTCGACATGATCAACGTGTCGTTCGGCGTGGGCATCGGCATCCCGCTCGACATCCGCCTCACGCGTTGGTGCCAGCTCGCGCTGAGCCCCGGCACCGGCATCGGCTGGACGTGGGACGGGCGCGCGGACAGCGATCGCTTCTACACCGCGGGCGTGACCTGGGCCTTCGGTCCCTGGCGCGGCGGCGTGGGCACCGGACGCGTCTCGAACGTCGGCGACTGGGAGGTCGGCATCGGCGGCGGGTCGGGCGGCAAGTTCGTGATCGACCTGGCCGAGGTGGCCGACTTCGTCCTGGGCTGGTTCTTCATCGACATCCTCGAGGACGACTACGGTTGGGTCGAGGCGCCGCGCGGGGCGAAGTTCCGCTGAGGCCCGGGCGGCCTCCCGACGCGGGGCGCCGCACGCCGGCGTGCGCGCCGCGTGCGACGGCCCGGGGGTCCGTGAGGCGCTGGCGCGTCGCGCTCAGGGCACGACGATGCGGTCGTCCACCACGAGGATGCCCTGGGTCGTGGACGCGAGGTGCACGACCTCGTCGCGCTCGGCCGGGCCGTGGCGGGCCGTGCCGCTCACGCGCGCGATGCCGTTGTCGACCTCGACCGTGAAGCTCGAGAGCACCTCGGTGCTCCACTCGATGCGCCGCTCGATGAGCTTGCCCAGGCGTTCATCCTCGGAGCGGCTGGCGGCGCGCACGTCCATGGCGTTCACGACGCTTCGCACGCCGGAGACCAGGCGCGCGGTGGCGGTCGCCATCTCCTTGGTGCGCATGCTGTTCGCGATGCCGCGCAGGCGCACGACGCCTTTGTCGACCTCGACCGTCACGTCGGCGGCGGCGAGCGAGTCCTTGGTGAGGAACGCGAAGGGACCGGCCTTGGCCGGGCCGGGAGCCGCCGCGGCGCGGGCCGCGGCCGGCGTGCCGGCGGCGGCCGAGCCGGTGAGCCGGTTCTCGACCTGACGCGCGCCGGGGACGGCGTCGGCCAGCACCACGGCGAGCTGCGCGTCGGCGTCGCTCGCGGCGCCGCCGGTGAGCACGACCACGCCGTCCTTGCAGGTCACGCTGAAGCCGTCGAGGCGCTTGCCCAGCCGCGCCTCGAGCACCGCGCGCACGTCGCGCGCCACGTCCACGTCGGGACGCACGTTCGCGGCGCGTCCGAGCGAGTCGGCCGACATGGCCGAGCGCGCCGCGTCGGACGCGATCGCCTGGCGCACGAGCACGGCGATGTCGGCGTCGCCGAGGACGCCCTCCACGAGCTGCTGCGCGCGCAGCGGCAGCGCGAGCGCGGGCATCAGGACGGCGAGACAGACTGCGACGAGCGGCTTCATCCCGCGGTCTCCGGGGAGCGACGGACGGACGGCGTCACGGTGCGGGCAGGCCGATCGTCCAGGGTCGGTTCTCGAGGTAGGCAGCGCTCGGGAGCGAGGCCTGCTTCGACTTCATCTTGCCGGTCCAGCCCGATTTCGTCTGCCCGTGGGACGCGGCCCAGGGGATCAGCCACGGGTAGACCTTCGAGGCCGGGACGCCCTCGAGCGCGAAGCGCGAGCCGGCGGGCAGCGCCAGGCTCCACGGCCAGCCCGAATCCGAGAGGAACGCGTCCTCGCCGTCCTCGCTGGGCAGTCCGGGCGGACGGGAGAGGAAGCCGGCCACGCCGGCCTCGTGCACGTCGGCCTCGCCGACCCCGGTCTCGACCATCCAGTACGGGTCGAAGGGCATGGCGCCGAGCGCCTCGGCGTCGACCGGATCGTCGAACGTGACGAGCATGCGCACCGACGCGGCCGAACGCTCGACCGCCTTGCCGGTGTTCACGCCGAACTCGGAGTCGGCGGCCGGCAGCGCCGCGGCGGTGTCGTCGAGCAGGATCTCGATGCGATTGCCGTCGCTCACGACGTCCTCGACGGTCAGCAGGGCCTCGAGTTCGTGCGTGCCGTCGTCGTCGCCCAGGAAGCGCTCGACGCGCACGTCGCCGGTGGCGCCGGGGGGCAGGCCCGGCAGGTGCAGCCCGAAGCGGTCGGAGCCGTCGAGCGAGCGCGCGAGCAGGTGGAAGTGCCCGAGCAGCTCCTTCACGCCGCCGTCGGCGTCGGTGACCACGTCGAAGGCCCAGGCCAGCACGGCGTCGTCGAAGTCGCCGTCGCCGTCCTCGGGATAGCCGTGGTCGAGCGCGAGCAGCGCGAAGCCCTGGCTCGGGACGCGTCGCACCTGCGCCCGCTCGGGGTCGTTCGGGAACGCGTCGGACGCGGCCGGCACGCCGTCGCCGTCGTCGTCGCCGGCCGCGTCGTCGAGCACGAGCGCACCGGACGCCACGAGTCCGGCGCCGCGCACGAGCACGACCACGTCGTTGAAGTCGCCGTCGCCGTGCGGATCGGTGCGGTCCTGGGCCTCGAAGCCGAGCACGAAGGTCGGCACGGAGTCGCCCAGCAGCGAGGGCGTCGAGAACAGGGCCGCGCGACGCGCGACGTCGGCGCGTCCCGCGGCGGTCTCGGGATTGAGCGCGTCGACGGTGGTGCACAGCCCGCGCCCGACGCCGGCGTTGTCCGCCGCATTGGCGGACGGGATGGTCGCGCCGGGCGCGTCCCACCCCTTCACCTCCTTCGACTTCTTCTTGCCGTCGGCGACGAGGAAGAAGCCCAGGTGCGTGCCCGCCGGGAACAGGCGGACGTAGCCGGAGCCGTCGCGCAGCGTGACCGTCTCGCCCGGGTCGAGCACGTCGTCCGACGCGTCGGGGAAGACGAGCTGGCGATCGACGATGGTGGCCGGATCGGCGCCGTCCCAGGTGAACACGCCGAGCGTGTTGCGCCAGGTCGAGGTCTCGCCCACGAACGTGACCTGCACGGTCGACGCGGTCTGCACGAGCAGCTCGGCGTCCACGTCTTCGCGCAGGAAGGCGGCGCCGGGGTCGGGCAGCTCGGGCAGCATGCGTCCGATGTCGGCGATCACCGCATCGACCGGGACGAACGAGTCGACGAAGGCCTTGTCGTCGAGCTTGGCTGCCGACGCGTTCGAGGCCAGCAGCAGAGCGCAGGCCAGCGGCGGGAGGGATCGGCGTGGGGTGGTCACGGGGCCTCCTCCAGCGCGACGGTCGTGTCGGCCAGCTCGTCACGCGTGACGCTCACGCGTGCGGACGGCGCGAACGGCCCGGCGCGTTCGGCGTGCGCCTCCACGCTGTACGGTCCGATGTAGCCGTCGGCGTCGACGATGACGTCGAAGGCGTCCTGGCCCGGGAGCAGACGCAGGGTCGCGTCGCAGCGCCCGTCGACGTCGGTGAGTCCCTGCCAGTAGACGGCGCCGGAGCCCAGCAGCTCCGGCTTCTTGGCGGCCTTGGCGGACAGCTCGTCGGTGACGAGCACGCGTGCGCCGGAGATCGGCTGGTCGCTCGCGTCGCGCACCGCGATGCCGAGCGGGACGTCCTCCTCGACGCGGAAGTCGAACGGCGACTCGAGCAGGGCGAGGTCGTCCTGCTGTTCCGCGAGGACGTCCTCCGAGGTCGCGATCTTGTCCTCGAGGGTCACGATCTGCGCCTCGAGCTTGTCGATCGCCTTGCCGATCGACGTGACCAGCTTGCCGTAGCTCTTGACCTCCTTCTGCGCGAGCTTGACGCCGAGCTGGGCGTGGGCCACGGCCTCGGCCTTGATCTCGACCTCCTCGACGGTGCCGTCGGGCAGCGCGAGGGCGTCGAGAAGATCCTGTTCGGCGAGGGCCAGGAAGCCTTCGACGAGGTCCAGCGTGTCCTGGGCGTCGGCGAGGTCGAGTTCGCGTTGCGCGAGCTGATCCTGCTTGGACGCCAGCGAGCCCTCGGCCTTCGCGATCTTGGATTCGGTCTTGGCGATCTTGCCCTCGGCCTTCGCGATCAGCTTGCCCTTGGCCTGCTCGAGGGTCTGTGCGGCCGCGGGCGCCGCGGGCAGCGCCTCGGGCGCACCGATGAGCGCGACGTCGGCGAGGGAGCGCGGCGCGCGGGACGTCGCGTCGTCGCGCGTCCTGCGTGCGTCGGACTCCATGTCCCGTGCGGCGACGAGCGGGGGGACGACGCGCGGATCGGCGCGCGTCAGCGCGGAGGCGCTGCCCGTCGCCGTCGACGCGTCGTCCCGCAGGACGAACGCGGCCACGGCGGCCAGCAGCAGGACGAGCGCGGCGCCGAGCACGGCGACCGGCTCCCTTTGGGTCGGATTCTCGCGATGGAGCATCGTGCTCCCTTGTCGACCGCCGGGGCGCGTGAGTTGACTGCGCATCGGGGGCCGGGTGTGCCGGACCGCGCGCGACGGGTCCCGTCGCGAGGACGCTCAGCGCTGCGGAGCGCTCGCGGGCGCGTCACCGTTCGCGAAGGCCACCGGCTCGTCGCCGTGCGGCCAGGCCAGCAGGCCCACGACCACGAGCAACGCGAGCAGCGCGAGCAGCACGCCGATCTTGACCGGCGACATGGGCGAGCGTTCGCTCCCGTCCCGGCTCTCGCCCGGACGGCGTCCGACGACGGTGTTCGTCCCGAGGCTGGGGAGTCCGGTGACCATGGCGGTGCGTCCGAGGAGGCGAGATCGGCCTCATCGGCAGGACGGGGACGACGCCTTGAGCCCGGTCAGCGCACGTCGACGAGCACCTTGAGCACGCCCGGCTCGGCCGCGCGCTGCAGGGCGCGTGGCGCCTGCTCGAGCGGGAAGCGGTCGGCGACCATCGCGGACCACGGCACGCGTCCGCTCGCGAGCAGCGCGAGGGCCGGCGCGAAGCGTCCGCAGCGCGAACCGAGCAGCGTGATCTCGTCGACCACGAGCGGCGCGAGGTCGAGCGTCACGGGACGTTCGGTGGTCGTCTTGAGCACGATCGTGCCTCCGGGCCGCACGTGCGGCAGCAGCCGCGGCAGGACGTCGGCGCGTCCCGTGGCCTCGACCGCGAGGCCGTACACGCGCTCGGCGGGCGGCGGCGCGTCGGACTCGAGCAGACCCGTGACGAGGCGCGCGCCCGCGGGCAGCAGCGACGCGCGCTCGGGATGGCGTCCGGCGAGCGTGACCTCGGCGCCGGCCTCGGCCAGCGCGTGCGCGCACAGGATGCCGAGGCGTCCGTCGCCGGCCACGAGCGCGGGCGCGCCGGGCACGATCGCGACCTGGCTCGGGATCTGCAGCGCGGCGGCGAGCGGTTCGGTGAACACGGCGGCCTCGTCGGGCACGTCGTCGGGCACCGCGAGCAGGTTGCGCGTGGGCAGCGCGAGCGCCTCGGCGAACGCCCCGGGGCGCCGGAAGATGCCGAGCACCGTGCGCGCCTCGCAGTGCCGCGGGTCGCCCGCGCGACAGCGTGCGCACGTGCCGCAGCCGGCATTGATCTCGCCCACCACGCGTCGTCCGTCGAGCGGGCCGCCGCGTGCGACGCCCACGAACTCGTGGCCCGGGACTCCGGCGAAGCCCATGTAGCCCTTGGCCAGGGCCAGGTCGGTGGCGCACACGCCGACGCAGCGCACCTCGACGAGCGTCTCGTCGTCGGCGGGCACGGGACGCGCGACCGACTCGACCGTCGCGCGTCCGTCGCGCAGCACCAGGGCGCGCATCGTCATCTCAGGCCGGATGGTTCGCGGGGCTGTCGCCCACGTCGACGATGGCGCAGGCCATGATCGGATCGAGTCCGAGTTCGCGCGCCTGCCTCACGAGCTCGGGACTCTCGGCGCCCGGGTTGACCCAGAACTCGGCGGGCGCGAGCGTGGCCACGTCGGCCAGCAGCGTGAGTCCGACCTGCGGCGGCACGTAGAACAGCACGCGCTCGACGGGTCCGTGCACGTCGCGCAACGACGGCACCGCCTGGCAGCCCTCGATGGCGGCCTCGCGCGGATGGACCGGCACGACCGTCCAGCCCATCTTGAGGTAGCTGCGCACGGCCTTGTTGCCGAACTTGCTGCGGTCGGGCGACGCGCCGACGACGACTGCGGTGGGCATCGGGGAGACTCCGGGGGGACGCCGCATGCTACGGATCGGCGGGCGGCGTGTCGCGGGGGACGACCGTCCACGGTTCACGCACGGGGATGCGGGCGGACGTCGTCGTGTCGCGTCAGCTCCGCACGGGAAGCTGCCGCAGCACGGCGGCGTGCACCGCGTCGACGGCGAGCGATTCCATGCAGTTGGGGGACACGTCGCAGTCGGGCAGGTAGCAGCACAGGCAGGGCAGGTCGGACGAGAGCTTCTCGCCGCGGTCGAAGACGTCGATCTCGTGCAGCGACGTGGGTCCGAAGAGCACCACCACCGGGACGCCGCGCGCGATGGCCACGTGCAGCGCGAGCGTGTCGCCGGTCACGACCAGGTCGCAGGCGCCGACGATGCCGGCGAAGCGCGTGACCGTGTGGTCGCAGCCCGTGTCGACCGCCACGCCGTGCGAGCGCGCGGCCAGGCGCGCGTTGCGCTCCTGCTCTTCGGGGCCGCCGAGCAGCAGGACGCGGTGGCCGTCGCGGCCGAGGCGCGCGACGAGCGCCTCGTAGCCGTCCTCGGTCCAGCGCTTGTACTTCCAGCGCCCGCCGGCGCCGGTGTTCAGGCCGATCACGGCGCCCTGGCTGCCGGGTGCGTGCAGCTCGCGCAGGCGCGCCCCGTAGCGCACGTCGGCGTCGGAGATCTCGAGCCGCGGCGGCTCGCGCCGCCAGTCGAGCTCGAGCACGTCGGCCATGAGCTCCTGGTAGCTGCGCGTGTTGGCCTTCTTGAGGCGGTCGTCGATGCCCATCTCGAGCCAGCGCTCGGCACCCGTCCCGAGCGCCACCGGCGCGCCGTGCTTGTCGGCGGAGAAGCCCAGGCGCTGGGTGGTGCGCGCCGCGGCGGCGAGCTCGCAGGCGTCCTGGGCGGCGTCGGGGTTCACGACCACGTCGAAGGTCTCGACCGCCAGCGGCAGCGGCAACGCGCCGTCGAAGACCAGCACGCGATCGATCAGCGGGTGTCCTCTCAGCAGCGGGACGGACGCGCGTTCGGTGACCCAGGTCACGTGCGCGCCGGGGAAGCGCCGGTGCAGCGCCGGCAGCAGGCTCGTGGTGCGCAGCACGTCGCCCATGGCCGCCAGCTTCGTGACGAGCAGCCGCACGCGGATCGGGTCGTACGCGTCCTGGCACTCGTGGCAGACCACGCCGGTGGCCTTGTGGGGCGCGCACGGCCGGTCGCCGCGGAAGTGTCGGCAGTCGATCTTGAGGCTGGACATGGGGCTCGTCGGGCGGCGGGGGACGTCGTCGTCCCCATCGAACAGGCGGCCGGTGCGGGTTGTGCGAAAAGAGCGGCGGTCGATCCGGAACAGGGCCTCGCCACGGCCCCGGACGATCCCGAACATGGTGCAGATGGTAAGCGATCACGAGCAGTCGGCGCGCCCGGGCGACGGGCGCGCGGCGGAGGACGGGGCGGACGTCGCCGGCGCGGGCGCCGTGGCCGGCTCGGATGTCGCAGCCGCTCCCGATGCCGATCCGGACATCGCGGCCGATCCCGAGGTGCGTCCGGAGCTGCCCGACCTGCTCTCGACCACGGGGACGCGTCGCTCGCTCGTGGTGCGCATCCTGCTCGGGCTGGCGGGGGCGCTGCTCGTGCTGCTGGGCGTCGTGGTCTGGATCACGCCGCTCGTGAGCGGGGCCATCCCGCTCTACCTGGCGGGCGCGGTGCTGCTGGGCATGGCCGACCCGCGCATCGCGCGCTGGATCAACCGCCACGAGCGCCGGCGGCTGCCCTATCGCGCCCGGCTCTGGCTGCGTCCCAAGCTGCGGCGGCAGATCCTGCGCGAGCAGGCCGCCCGCCGGGACGACACGTCGGAGCACGGGTGACGCGGGGACCAGGGCGCGCGTCGTCCGGCGGTGCGGCGTGCGGAACGGGCCGGGCTCAGCGCGACTCGGTGGGACGCAGTCCGTAGCGCACGTCGAGGCTGGCCATGCGACCCGACTCCTGCATCTCGGCGATGGCCGAGTCGAGCGCGGCCAGCAGCGCCGGGTCGCTCTTGCTCACGGCCAGCGCGTAGCGCTCGGCGCTGAGCGGCAGGTCGAGGGTCGTGAGCGCGCCCTGGCTGGCGGCCACGAAGGCGTCGGCGGCCGGGCCGTCCATGGCGATGCCGTCGACGTCGCCGCTCAGCAGGCGCTCGGCGTCGCCCAGGCCCGACTTGTTCTCGAGCACGAGCTCGGACGACGGCAGCTTGAGCCGCACCGCGCGCTCGGACGTCGTGCCCTGGGCGGCGGCCAGCCGGCGTCCGACCATGTCGTCCCACGAGCGCGGCTCGCCGGCGCCGGCGCGCACGACGACCTTGATCACCGTCTCGAAGTACGGACGCGTGAACGACACGTCTTCGCCGCGCTCCGGCGTGACGCCGATGGTGGCGCAGGCCACGTCGACGAAGCCCGCCTTGACCGACGGCAGCAACGTGTCGAACGGGATGCGCTTCCACTCGATCGGGCGGTCGACGGCGGCGGACAGCGCGGCCATCATGTCGACCTCGCGTCCCATCGGACGGCCGGCCTCGTCGACGCCGGCGAACGGCATGTTGTCGAGGTCGGACGCCACCACGATCGGCGCGCGCGGGCTCTCGTCGGTCGCACGTTCGGCGTCGTGCCGGGGGAGATGGCAGCCGGCGGGCAGCAGTGCGAGCAGCAGCGCGACGCAGAGAAGCGGGTTGCGGACGGACATCGGGCTCAGCCCTCCTGCATGTGCGGGTAGCGCCAGTCGGTCGGCGGCACGAAGGTCTCCTTGATCGTGCGCACGCTCGTCCAGCGGATGAGGTTCAGCAGCGAGCCGGCCTTGTCGTTCGTGCCCGAGGCTCGTGCGCCGCCGAACGGCTGCTGTCCGACCACGGCGCCGGTGGGCTTGTCGTTCACGTAGAAGTTGCCGGCGGCCTGGCGCAGGCGCGCGGCCATGTGCGCCACGGCCTGCCGGTCGCGCGCGAAGACGGCGCCGGTGAGCGCGTAGGGCGAGGTCGCGTCGCACAGCGCGAGGGTCTCGTCGAGCTTGCCGTCCTCGTAGACGTAGAGCGTCAGGATCGGTCCGAAGATCTCCTCGCACATCGAGGGCGCCATCGGATCGGCGGTCTCGATGATCGTCGGCTGGACGAACCAGCCCGTCGAGTCGTCGCACTCGCCGCCCACCAGGATCGACGCGGCCGGGTCGGCGCGCGCGCCGTCGATGTAGCGCTTGCACTTCTCGAAGCTCTTCGCGTCGATGACGGCGGCCATGAAGTGCGTGAAGTCGGTCGGGTCGCCCATCGAGATCGCGGACACCTCGGCCACGAGCCGCTCGCGCAGCGCGTCGGCCAGGCTGCGCGGGACGTACGCGCGGCTGGCGGCCGAGCACTTCTGTCCCTGGTACTCGAACGCGCCGCGCAGCAGCGCCACCGCGAGCGCGTCGACGTCGGCGCTGGGATGGGCGAAGACGAAGTCCTTGCCGCCGGTCTCGCCCACGAGGCGCGGGTAGCTCTTGTAGTTCGCGATGTTCTCGCCGATCGCCTTCCACATCGAGTGGAACACGCCGGTCGAGCCGGTGAAGTGCACGCCCGCGAGCTCGGGCTGGGACAGCACCGGATCGCCGACCGTCGCGCCGCTGCCGGGCAGGAAGGCGATCACGCCGTCGGGCAGGCCGGCCTCGCGCAGCAGCTGCATGAGCAGCCAGTTGCTGAGCACCGAGGTCGAGGCCGGCTTCCACAGGCAGACGTTGCCCATGAGCGCCGGTGCGGTGGGGAGGTTGCCCGCGATCGAGGTGAAGTTGAAGGGCGTGACCGCGAACACGAAGCCCTCGAGGTTGCGGTACTCGCAGCGGTTCCACAGGCCGGGCGCCGACTCGGGCTGCAGCTCGAGGATCTGGCGCGCGTAGGCCACGTTGAACCTGAAGAAGTCGATCAGCTCGCAGGCCGCGTCGATCTCGGCCTGGAAGCAGGTCTTGCTCTGTCCCAGCATCGTGGCGGCGTTCACGCGCGCGCGCCACGGACCGGCCAGCAGGTCGGCCGCGCGCAGGAAGATCGAGGCGCGGTCGTCGAAGCTCATGGCCGCCCAGCCGGGGGCCGCGGCGCGCGCCGCGTCGACCGCCTGCTGCACGTGGGACGCGTCGGCCGCGTGGCAGGTGGCCAGCACGCGCTTGTGCGCGTGCGGCTCGACCTGCTCGAAGGTCTTGGCCGTGGCGAGGTCGCGTCCGCCGACCTGCACCGGGATCTCGGTGGGCGAGGCGCGCAGGGCGCGCAGGGCGGCGGCCAGCTCGACGCGCTCGGGCGAGCCGGGGGCGTAGCTGCGGACGGGTTCGTTGCGGGGCGTCGGCACCCGGGCGATGGCGTTGGACATGGGGTCGTATCCTACGGATTCGCGCGGCCGCATCGAGCCTCGCGCGCGGCCGATCCGCAGCCGTCCGGGCAGCGTCGTCGCCGCCGGGCGGAAGCGGGACGCCGGTCGGACCGCGGGCGCGTTGCCGTCGTCCCCCCGGAGAGGTGCTCAGGTGTCGGAGGCGGGACCCATCGGCACCGGTTCGGCCGCGCCACCGGCCGGCGGCAGTTCGGCGTCCCGCTCGCCCTCGAGGTCTTCGCCGTGGGCCGGGAAGCGCATCGGCAGCAGCGCGAGGAAGACGCGCCACGCGTCGTCGAGCAGCGAGTGGAAGAGCGGCACGAAGAGCAGCGTGAAGACGGTCGAGAAGCACAAGCCCCCGGCCACCGCGATGGCCATGCTCTCGTATCCCGACTCCTGGCCGCTGCCGGGGAACCACTTCGGGTTCGCCATCGGCATCAGGCCGAAGATCGTCGTGAGCGACGTCATCAGGATCGGACGCAGGCGGTCGGAGCCGCCGCGCACGAGCGCGGCGTTGCGGTCGAGCCCGCGCTTCCGCAGCCGCTCGACGTGGTCGACCATCAGGATCGAGTTGTTCACCACGATGCCGGCCAGCAGGATCATGCCCACGTAGACCATCGGCTCGAGCGGACGGTTCGTGGCCGCCAGTGCGAGGATCACGCCCACGATGCCCAGCCCGGTGGCGACGTACTGGATGATCACCGGCAGCACGACCGACTCGGTCAGGATCGCGATCAGGATGTACACGAGCACGAACGAGAACAGCAGCGTGAGCAGCAACTGGAAGACGTCCTCGCCGAGCTCGCCCTGGCCACCCTGCTCGGACCACGAGTAGCCGTCGGGGAACGGGTAGTTCTCGAGCACGTCGGCGACGAGGCGCGAGGTGAGCGCCAGGTTGTCGATGCTGGGACGTCCCGTGACGCCCGTGCTCGTCTCGCCGTTGCGACGCACGAGCGAGCCGAGGGCCTTCTCGAACTCGAGCGAGGCCACCGACGCGAGCGGGATCTTCGCGCCCTTGTCGGTGCGCAACGAGAGCCCGCGCAGCAGCTCGAGGCTCTCGACGTCGTTCTGCGCGTACTCGATCTGGACGCGGACGTCGCGATCTCCCACCTGCAGGTCGGGGAGGCGCTGTCCGCCGAGGCCCCAGGCGACCATGCCGCGCACGAGCTCGGGCGAGACGCCCAGCTCGGACGCGCGATCGCGGTCGACCAGCACGTGCACCTCGTCGAGACCCTTGTCGAGGTCGGTCTTGACGTTGTCGAGCAAGGGCACCTGCTCGCCGTCCTTGTCGACCTTCAGCTTCGCGAGCTCGTCGCGCAGGTCGTCGGCGATGGACGCCAGCACCCCGAAGTCGGGCCCGTGCAGGTCGACGCGCAGGTCCTTGCCGCCCTCGCCGCCCTGCCAGCTGGCCTGGTACGTCACCCCCGGCAACTCGGGCAGGCCCGACTGGATGCGCCAGGGCATCGAGTCCTTCACCTCGTGGTCGAGGCCTTCCTTCGGATAGAACCGGATGTCCCCGCCGCGGCGGTCGAAGCGCGACGAGTAGAAGTCGTAGCCCATCTCCTCCTGGTGCTCGGCGGCCCACTCCTCGAGACGCTGGAAGACCTCGTTCGCGTCGGAGAGCGAGTAGGTCGAGGGCATGTCGACGCCGATCTCGACCCCGTTGTTCTGGCCGCCGGCCGAGAACGACTGGTGCAGCGTCTGGCTCATCTGCCCGGCCATCGCGACGATCGCGAGCAGGACGAGCGACGCGCCGAAGCGGTGCCGCAGCATGAACGCCATGACGCGCTCGTAGCTGCGCACGAGCAGCGTGCGGCGTCCCTCGAGACCCTGGCTGGCGACCTTGGGGATCTTGCGCACGAGCACCGCGGTGAAGGTCGGCAGGAACACGAGCGCCACGAGCAGCGAGGCCGCCAGCGACCACGAGATGGGCAGGCCCACCTCGCGCATCATGACCCTCGTGTTGCGGTCGCCGCCCATGAACACGAGCGGCAGGAAGACGACCATCGAGGTGCCGGTGGCGGTCAGCACCGCCAGCGCGACCTCGCCCGCGCCGGCGGCGGCGGCGTCGGTGCGCGAGAGGCCCTCGGCGCGCTTGCTGGCGATGTTCTCGATCACCACCACGGCGTTGTCGACGAGCATGCCGATGCCGAGGGTGAAGCCCGCCAGCGAGATGAGGTTGAGCGTCTGTCCGCCGAAGTAGACGCACATGAGCGCGGTGAGCAGCGACGACGGGATGGCCAGTGCGGCGATGATCGTCATGCGCGTGTCGCGCAGGAACAGGAACAGCACGATCACCGCGAAGAGTCCACCCCACAGGGCCGAGGCCTGCAGGCCGACGATCGCGTCGAGGATCGTGTCCTTCTGGTTGAAGAAGACGTTGAAGGTGATGTCGGACAGGCGTGGATCGGCCTTGAGCTGCTCGATCACCTCTTCGACGCGGGTGCACACGTCGATCGTGTTCTCGTCGGACTCGCGGCTCACCGAGAGTCCCGCGGCGGCCTGGCCGTTGATGCGCCAGACGCTGTCGCGGTAGGCGCGCGCCTGCACCACGTCGGCGATGTCGGACAGCACGAGCCCGTTGCCCACCGGGTAGCGCTTGATCTCGTCGATGTCGCGGAAGCGCGCGTCGAGGCGCAGCGCGAAGGTGCGTCCGCCGTCGTCGACCTGGCCGGCGGGCAGCGTGAAGTTGTCCGTCTGCATGCGCCGGATGAGGGCGCCCAGGTCGATGCCGTAGCCGGACGACTTGTCCATGTCGACGAAGATGCGCACGGCCTCGTCGACGACGCCCATGAGTCCCACCTGGGCCACGCCGTCGACGCCCTCGAGGCGCGGGACGACGATGCGCTCGAGCGGACCGAACGGGTCGTCGGCCTCGGCGTCGTACTGGATGCCCATCCACATCACGGGCATGTCGGTGTTGCTGTTCCAGCGCCGGATGCGGTAGCGGTCCATCTCGGGCGGCAGGCGGCTGCGCACGCGCTCGATGCGGTCGCGCACCTCGCCGTAGGCCACGTCCATGTCGACCGAGTTGCCGAACTCGACCGAGATGAACGCGCCGCCCTCGGAGCTGATGCTGTTCATCTCGGACACGCCGGGGATCGTCTCGAGCTCGTCTTCCACCACGCGCGTGAGCTGGTCCTCGACCTCGTGCGGGGCGGCGCCGGGGAACGGCAGGGTGATCGAGAAGCTGCTCTGCGAGAGCCCGCGGGGGAAGAGCGTGAGCGGAATGCGCCGGTACGCCAGCACGCCCGTGCCCATGAGCGTCAGGAACAGCATGAGCGACGTCACGGGACGCCGCACGAGCGCGGCGAAGAGGCGGTGGGCGGCGCCGTGCGGGGCGGGATCGGACATGCCGCGCAGGATACCAGGGGGCCGACGACCTCCCGCGCGGGGGGCGAGGTGGCGCATGCGTGTCGCGGGCGGCGTCGCGAGTCGTGACGGGCGGGCCCGGGCGGCGTCGAGCGAGCCCGCGCGACGTCGGTGGGCGAGGCGACGCGAACGAGCGTTCCGCGGACAAATCGCATCGTTCGCGCGCTCGGGATCGCCGCGCGAGCGCGGTATAACCCCGGGATGCCGCTGACCCTCGACTACACCTGTCTCGTCCGCGGCGGTCCCCAGGGTGAGGCGGGCGTCGACCCGTCCGCGCTCGACCGGGCCGCCATCCTGCACTCGTCCGTGACCAAGGCGCTGGCCGACAAGCGCGCCGCGGGACGGCTCGGGTTCCTCGACGTGCCCGACGACGGAGCGACCGTCGAGGCCTGCCTGAAGTACGCCGAGTCGGTCCACGGGCGCTTCGAGAACGTGGTCGTGCTGGGCATCGGCGGCTCGGCGCTGGGCACGCGCGCGCTGCACGCGGCGCTCTCGCCGCCGCTGCACGAGACCGCGCCGCGCAACGGGCGTCCGCGGCTGTTCGTGGTCGACAACGTCGACCCGGTCATGGTGGGCGGCGTGCTGCGCACGGCGAACCCGGGCACGACGCTCTTCAACGTGATCAGCAAGTCGGGCTCGACGGCCGAGACGATGAGCCAGTTCCTGCTCTTCCTCGAGGCGGCCAAGCACACCCTCGGAGAGCACTGGCGCGAGCACGTGGTCGTGACGACCGACGGCAGCAAGGGCTTCCTGCGTCCGTTCGCCGAGGCCAACGGACTGAAGACCTTCACGGTGCCCGAGAACGTGGGCGGACGCTTCAGCGTCCTCACGCCGGTGGGCCTGCTGCCCGGCGCGCTGCTGGGCTGGGACCTGCGCGCGCTCATGCGCGGCGCCGCCGAGGGACGCGACCGCTGCCTGTCCCCGTCGTTCGGCGAGAACCCGGCGGCGGTCATGGCCGCCGCGCAGCACCTGCTCGACGTCGAGTCGGGCGTGAACGTGCAGGTGCTCTTCCCGTACAGCCACCGGCTGCGGCTGCTCGTCGACTGGAACGTGCAGCTCGTGGCCGAGAGCCTGGGCAAGCGCACGTCCGACGGCCAGGGCGTGGGACCGACGCCGCACGGCGCGGTGGGCGTCACCGACCAGCACAGCCAGGTGCAGCTCTTCGCCCAGGGCCCGCTCGACAAGGTCTTCACCTTCGTGCGCGTGCTGCACCACGCGCACGACATCGCGATCCCCGCGCCGCCGGCGGGCCTCGAAGACCTCGGGTACCTCAAGGGCAAGACCTTCGGCCAGTTGCTCGACGCCGAGTGCCGCGCCACGCAGCTCGCGCTCACCGACGCCGGCCGGCCGAACATGACCGTGACCTTCCCCGAGATCTGTGCCGAGTCGGTGGGCGAGTTCCTGATGTGGAACATGGTCGCCACGGCCTACGCCGGCGAGCTCTACGGCATCGACGCCTTCGACCAGCCCGGCGTCGAGGCCGGCAAGGTCGCCACCTACGGCCTCATGGGACGCAAGGGCTACGAGGCCGAGAAGGCGCGCGTCGAGAGCGCGCGCATCAGCGATCCGAAGTACCGCGTGACCTGAGGGCGAGGGGGGCGGGGGCGGTTGACGGGGGTTGCGCCTCCCTGAGCGTGCTCGCGCGGCGCGACGACGACGGACTCGCGCGGGCGCGGCGTCGTGCTGCTCACGTTCATGCTCGTCGCGAGCGCGTGATCGCTGCTCGTGTGCGCCCTCTCGCCCGTCGAAATGCCGGCGTTCTTGCACCTGCGCAATTCGCAGACTACGGTGGCCGGGAGAGATGACTTTGAGACACGGCGCGATCCATCAATTGCGAGCAGCAGAGGGGCTGTGCGCTGGTAGGCGATCGCACAATGGTTCCGGTAATGGGGACCGCGGCGTGAGCATCAGCGCGGTTCCCCGGCCTTGGACGGCACTTCTGGTGAGCCTTGATTGCGTCGGGCTTGCACTCACACCAAGACATTGCGCACGAGCCGACGTATCGCCACGTGCATCCAGTTCACAAGACGAGGGAGTGACACAGTGAGCGAGTTCAAGGGCTGCCGGAGCATCAGTGCGTTCGGCGCTGCGTTGCTCTTTGCAAGCGTGTTGGCTGTCGGATGTGCGGGCACGAAGGCGGCCATCCCATTGGATGTCACTTCCCTTCGGACGCATCCGACAGCCGCGAGCGTGGGGTTCGACACGCCGGTCGGCGTCCCGTCTTTGCCCGAGCGCATCAGCGAACGCCCCGGGCTCAAGCTCGCGGTGCTGCAGGTGGCGTACAAGATCGAAGGACGCCCCGAGATGACCTTCACCTCGGACTACTGGCAGTTCGGCGGTCATTCGACCTGGACCGAGACCACGACGCCCGAGATCTCGGTCCCGACCGACCTGGCGCGAGAGAGCGCGGTCGACCTGACGCTGAAGCTGCAGTCGGCACTCGCCGCGCAGGGCTTCGAAGTCGTCTCCTATGAAGACGTGGCAAAGACCGCGGCCTACGCGAAGTTCTACGGCGACTACCCGGTCGGCTACAACCTCGAGAACGGATGGACCGTCGTGGGTGCGTATCCGATGAAGGTCAAGCAGGCCACCAACCTGATCGACTACGCCACCTTGCACTGGGTCTGGCCGGATACGGAGGCGCTCCCCGCCATCAAGGCCGACTTGGGCGAGGACGTCCTGTTCCTCAATCTCCAGATCCAGGTCGGGACCATGAAGGGCGGTTCGGCGGGCCTCGATGTGGCCGCGTCGGTCACCGTGACCGACCCGGACTACGTCGGCTACGGCATCGGCGGGTTCGGGCACGTGGTCCTCAGTATGAATGCCAACACCGGCGCGAAGGTGGATGTCCCCGGCTTCCTGAGGCGCGACGGCGATCTGTGGGTCGTGAATTGGACGCCCGTGTTCGAGGACCTGGTTCGCATCCACAAGTCCTTCGCCGACGGGTTCGCGCAGCAGTTGCACGAATTCGCGCATCCGCCGGCGGGCTGATTCGGTGGCGCGCGGGGTCGCGCCCTGGCTGTGCGTCGGGCGGGGGACGGCGAGGACGTGCGAGCGTCGTCCGCCGCGGGAGGAGGACGCATGAAGTCATGGACCGTAGGCGCGTTCGGCATCGGCGTGGCGCTGCTGGTGGCGTGGTGGGCGCTGCGAACCGACGACGTGCCGAGCGACGTCGCGTGGACGCCGTCCGTCGCGCAGGAGCCGGCGGCCGCGCCGCACGCCGAGCCGGCGAGCGTCCCCGACGCGCCGGCGCCCGAGCCGTTGCTCGCGGACGACGCGCGCGACGCGTCGCCCACGCCGGACGACTCCGCGACGCCGCCCGCCGTGCGTCCACCGCTCGACGTGTTCGCACTCACCGACGACCTGCACCGCGTGGCGTACGACCTCGTGCACGGTGACGCCGACGCCGACGCGCTCTTCACGTTGGCCGAAGACCTCGTCGCGCAGCTCGCCGACGGACGCGCGCCCGACCGCGTCGAGCACGGGGCCGCCGTCTACGAGCTGGCGCTCGCCGGCAGCGACTCGGTCACGCTCCGCGCGTGGGACGGATCCGACGCCAGCCACGGCGACTTCAGCCTGAGCGCGAAGCTCGGCACCTCGCCCGGCGTGCTGAGCGGCATCGCGTCCGACGGCTCGCGCGAGGCCCGGCTCGAGATGCAGATCTCGGTCGACGCGCACGGCGTGCCCGTGTCGATGGGCTCGTCGGTGCAGACGAGCCCGAGCCTCACGCCCGAGTTCCGCGACTTCCTCACGTCGAGCGAGCGTGCCGCGCCGATCGGCGCGACGCTGCGCGTCACGAGGGACGGCAGCGAGTGGCGTTCGATCACGATGCGCGCCACGGTGACCGACGGCGAGCCGAGCACGCTCTCGTCGATCGGCGATCCGCAGGTCGTGCCGGGCAGTCTCGCCGATCCGCGCGCAGCAGCCATCGCGCGGGCGCTCGAGCGCACGCGTCCGGCGGTCGACGGGCACTGAAGTCGGCGCGGGCCGGCGGTCCGGCGCCGCTCTGCCTGGGCGACCGCTGCGGGTGGGGTTCTGTTTCTCGTCTTCGCGGTTGTCGGGGCGAGGATCTCGAGCCCAGAATGACCCGTTCTCGTGTGTCCCAGGGGGAAGATCAGAATGGAACGTGTCGCGATCAGGCTGCTGCTGGCCGTCATCCTCCTCGGCGCGACGGTCGCTTGCGCCTCCTCGCGCTCGTTCGGGACGGGTGAATTGCGGGGCCTGCTCCCCGGCAGCCAGGTCTACGACACGCCCGACGGGATCGTGCTCGAGGTCGAGATCTCGTCGATGAGCTGGGACGACGAGGGCATCACGATGGACGTGGAGTTCTACAACCCGGGTTCGCAGGAACTGTCCATCGAGCGCAACGGCTCACTCAGTCTCGACGTCGGCGGGCGGGTCTTCGCCGGCCGTTTCGACTCGATCGTGCTCGGGCCCGCGCGCCTGAAGAAGACGCTGCTCCTCGAGCCCGGCGAGACCGCCGGTTGGACGTGGCGCTTCACGACCCGCGATCCGCCGCCCCACGGACACCACGCTCTCGTGCTCTCGGACGTACTGCTCGGGCGCGAGGGATCGCACAAGACTCTTGGGACGCGGACCGAGGTGTGGTTCGACTTCCCGCCGACGGGCGAACTCGTGCCTCCCGCCGAGACCCTGCCCGAGCGCTGACCCGCCGGTCTCAGGCCGGTGCCGCGGCCTCGGACATCTCGGTTCTCCCGCGTACGGGGCCGCTCGGCGAAAGCGGCGGCTTCGGCCTCCCCTCAGTCGGGATACAACGGCGCCGCGCACACCTCGCGCGCTCCGCATCCCTCGCACAGGTTGTTCTTCGTGCGGATGCCGAGCGACTTGCGCGTGTCGAGCAGCGCCTGCACGCCGGGCGGCGCGATGGGACGCACGACGCCGAGCGTGCGCGCCGCGTGCGTGATCTTCGCGGTGTGCTCGACCATCTCCATCTTCTTGTATGCGTCGAAGAGGTCGCTGCCGACGCACACGACGCCGTGGCGCTCCATGATCACCGCGTCGCCGTCGCGCAGGAAGGGACGCAGGCCGTCGGGCAGGTCGTAGGTCGAGGGCGTCGCGTAGGGCGCGGTGGGGATCGATCCCATGGTGACGATGATCTCGGGGATCGTGCACTCGGCGAGCGAGATGCCGGCGAGTGAGAAGGCGACGGCGTAGATCGGGTGCCCGTGCACGACCGCGCCCACGTCGGGACGCTCCTGATACGCGGCCACGTGCATCTTGACCTCGGTCGTCACGCGGCGTCCGTCGAGGGCCTTGCCGTCGGGGTCGCACTCGATCACCTGGTCGGGCGTCATGAAGCCCTTCAGCACGCCCGAGGCCGTGATCATGATGTTGCCGTTGGGCAGCCGGGCCGAGACGTTGCCGTCGTTCGCGACCACGAACTCGTGCTGGTACATGAGCCGCATCACGTCGCAGATCTGCTGCGCGACGGCGGACTTGTCGGTGCGCGGCGCCTCGGTCAGCAGTCCGTGCCGCACCGGCGGCGCCGGCGGCGCGCTCCACACGGGGCCGATCGGCTTGCCCTCGAGCGCGGGGTCGACCGCCGGACGCGAGCACGCGTCGGCGGGCAGCAGGTCGTCGATGCCTTGGCGGCCTTCCATGGGGACGGATCCTACCAGCCGGGGAACACGACGCGCCCGTCGAGCGCGATCTCGTCGATCACGCCCACCACGGCGCAGCGGATGGGGGCCTTCTCGCCCACGAGGGCGCGCACCGACGAGCCCTCGGCCATGAGCAGCACGATGTCGCCCACGCCCGCCTGCGCCCGGTCGACCGCCGTGAACATGCGGTCGGACGCCTCGCTGCCGTCGGGGTCGAGCGGACGCACGGCGAGCAGCTTGTGCCCGTCGTAGGCCGGGTGCTGCACCGGCGTGACCACCGTGCCGACCACGCGCCCGATCTTCACGGCTCGTCTCCGGCGCCGATCTGCGGGCCCGGTCCGTCGTGCGCGAACTGCTCGACGTGCCCGACGATCGTCGCGTCGACCGGCACGAACGGGACGGGCAGCGCCAGCGTCGCCTCGCGTCCGTCGCAGACGTGCACGAGGTCGCCCAGGCCGGCCTGCACCGCGTCGCACGCCACGAGCGTGTCGCCCGCGATCGCGCGCTGCTCGTCGAGCGGCTGGACGATCAGCAGCCGCACCTCGTCGAGTCCCGCGGAGCGCCGCGTCGCGACGACGCGGCCGATGACCTTGCCCAGGTGCACGTCAGGGCTCGCCGACCGTCCAGCCGACGGTGTCGAGGTCTTCCTTGGCGTAGACGAGGGTGCCGTTCACGTCCCACGAGTCGATCACGGCCATGATCGCCGCGTCGATGGGGCGCCCGTCGGTGAGCGTCGTCTGGCGCGCCGAGCTGCCGGACGCGTAGAGCACGAGGTCGTCCTGTCCGGCGCCGACCGTGTCGACCGCGACGACGTACTTGTTGCGCGGCTTGCCGTGCTCGTCGAGCTCCTGCACCACCTGGAAGCGGAGGCTGGCGACCTTCTCGTCCTTCACGGTCGAGACGACCGATCCGACCACCTTGCCGATGAACATGGGGCACTCCCGGGGGACGCCGCGGGCTCGCGGGGGCTCGGTGCGAGGCTCAGAAGCGACGCCGGATCGTACACTCCGCGAAGAGTTGCTGGTAGGTGCGCTGGCGCACGACGCGCCACGCGGCGTGGCGCTCGGCCTCCCAGTCGACCTGCGTGCCGGGATGGGTCTGGGCGCGCTCGGCGGTCCACAGCTCGCGCACCTTGTCGTCGTCCCAGCGCAGGTCGACCATCTGGCGCAGCAGGACCTGGGCGATGAACGCCGGACTCGCCACGAGCTCCTCGCGCGTGCGGTGGTCGACCTTGTCGAGCACGTCGTCGTAGGTGAGTCCCTGGGCCGTCGGGTTGGACGCCACGTACGCGGCCCGGTCTTCGAGCTCGGCCACCGCGACCTCGGGCGCGAAGGTCACCCCGAGCTGGGCCGCCTTGCGCTGGACGAGCACGATGCCGATCAGCTCGGTGAGCACCCCGGCGCGCTCCTTCTCGGGCAGCAGCTCGAGCACCTCCTCGCCGAGCGCCTCGCGCCCGACCTGGCCGCCGTCGTACGTCGCCGCGACGGGGTCGTCGAGCGGATGCTCGACCACGTGCGCGCCGTCGTAGGTGGCCTGCACGAAGGCCTGCACGCGCTCGTCGGAGACCTCGGCGTCGGGGGCGAGTCCGTCGTCGTGGCGCACGAGCTCCCGCTGCAGGGCGAGGTCGGCCAGCGAGCGCCGCAGCTCGGGGCGCGCGAGGTCGGCCGCCACCTCGGGCGGCGCCTTGCCGTCGGGACTGGCCGCCGCCGCCCGCTCGAGGATCTCGGCCGACAGGCGCGCCACGTCGACGTCGCTCACGGTCAGGCCGAGCTCGGCGGCAAGCGCGTGGCTGACCTCGCGCACGACCTGCCGCCGCAGGGCCTCGTCGCCCTCCGGGTGGCGCACGAAGACCGTGCCGACGTAGCGCCGGAACTCGCTCCACGGGATGGCGATGCCGCCGACGCGGGCCACCTCGTCCTCGGCCAGGGGCGCCGACGCCGACGGGTCGTCGGCGGACGACGCCGCCGACGTGGCCGCGGTCGTCGCGTCGGCGGGCGGCGCGGGCGAGGGCACGGGCCGGACGGGCGGAGCGGTGCCCGCGTCCTGGACGGCGAGCGCGAGGAGGAGCAGCAGCGCGGGCAGGGTCATGCGCGCATCGTCGAACGAGCGCGCGGGGGAGCGCAAGTCCCCTGCGTCCACCCGCGCCGCTCGGGGCTCGAGGCTGCTTCGGGATCGCGAAGCCCTGCGCCGGCAGGCCGAGAGGACGCTCGAGCGCGGCCCGCGGGACGGGCGCCGCGGCGCCGGCGCAGTCGGACCCGCGGTCCCATCATGCGCCGGACTGGATCGGCGCCCGCCGGGCGCCCACCATGTCCTCCGGCGCCGGACCCCCCTCGCGCGCCCTTCCTTCGCGTTGGACGAGTCCCGCCGGAGACTTCCATGACCCGTCGCATCCCGCTGTCGCCGGCCGTCCTGGCCGCCACCTTCGTCCTCGGCTGCGCTTCCGACGAGAAGCCGGCGCCGCACCAGCCGCCCGTCGAGGAGAACCGCGCGCACGCACACGAGATGTCCGAGCGCATGCTGGACGCCGTCGACGACGAGCGCGCCGAAGAGAAGGAGACCGCCGAAGCGATGCTCGAGGACGCCCAGGCGAAGGACGACCAGCCGTGACGCGTCGGAGTCCCGCGCGCGGGTCTCGTTGACGGCTGCGGGGCGCGCCGGTACGGTCCCCGCATCGAGCGCGCGTCGCGCACGACGACGAGATCGCACGGCATGCCGCAGGTGCACTTCACGGCCAACATCCAGCGTCACGTGAGCTGCCCGCCGGGCGAGGTCGCGGGCGCCACGGTGCGCGAGGCGCTCGAGGCGGTGTTCGTCGGCAACCCGCGGGCGCGCGGGTACGTCCTCGACGACCAGGGCGCGTTGCGCAAGCACATGGTCGTGTTCGTCGACGGACAGCAGATCCGCGACCGCGTCGGACTCTCCGACGCCGTGTCGCCGTCCGCGCGCATCCACGTCATGCAGGCCCTCTCGGGAGGTTGATCCGTGTCCGAACTGCTCGTCGCCACGCGCAAGGGACTCTTCACGCTCGTGCGTCGCGACGCTCGTTGGACGATCGACCGCGCCGACTTCATCGGCTCGCCCGTGAGCCTCGTGTCGAGCGACCCGCGCGACGGCACACGCCTGGCCGCCCTCGACCACGGGCACTTCGGCTGCAAGCTGCACCGCTCGCGCGACGGCCGCACGTGGGACGAGATCGCCGCGCCGACGTATCCCGAGAAGCCGGCCGACTTCGTCGAACCCGAGGGCGCCCAGCCCGTCCCGTGGAACCTCAAGCTGATCTGGGCGCTGCAGCCGGGAGGCGCCGACCAGCCCGGGCGCGTGTGGTGCGGCACGATCCCCGGCGGACTGTTCCGCAGCGACGACGGCGGCGACTCGTGGGAACTCGTCGAGGCGCTCTGGAACCACCCGTCGCGCGCGAAGTGGTTCGGCGGCGGCGCCGACCAGCCGGGCGTGCACTCGATCTGCGTCGACCCGCGCGACAGCCGGCGCGTGCTGCTGGGCGTGTCGTGCGGCGGCGCGTGGCTGACGACCGACGACGGCGCGAGCTGGGAGCAGCGCGCGCACGGCATGCGCGCGGCCTATCTGCCCGAGGAGCGCGCGCTCGATCCCGAGAACCAGGACCCGCACTGCATCGTGCAGTGCGCGGCGCGTCCCGATCACTGCTGGGCGCAGCACCACAACGGCATCTTCCGCTCGACGGACGACGCGCGCTCGTGGCACGAGCTGTCCGAGAACGCGCGTCCGTCGGCGTTTGGCTTCCCGGTGGCGGTGCACCCCGGCGACGCCGACCTGGCGTGGTTCGTCCCCGCGGTCAAGGACGAGATGCGCATCCCGGCCGAGGCCAAGGTCGTCGTCTCGCGCACGCGCGACGGCGGCAAGACCTTCGACGTGCTGGGCGACGGACTGCCGCAGTCGCACGCCTACGACCTCGTCTACCGGCACGCGCTCGACGTCGACCCGTCCGGCGACGTGCTCGCCTTCGGCAGCACGACCGGTTCGCTGTGGGTGAGCGAAGACCAGGGCGACCACTGGACGCACGTGAGCGCGCACCTGCCGCCGGTCTATGCCGTGCGTTTCACGCGCGCCTGACGCGCGCGCCGCGTCGGCGTCAGCTCGCGCTGGGCGAACGCTCGGGGGCCGTGTGCAGCATCGACGCGCCGAGCGACTCGGCCTGGTCGGCGCCCACGAGCTGCTCGACGAGCGAGAGCGCGAACTCGAGCGACGTCCCCGGTCCGCGGCTGGTGGTCACGGGACCGTCGACGACCACGCGCTCCTCGCGCACGTCGGCGCCGCCGAGCTGCGACTCGAAGCCCGGGAAGCACGTGGCCGCGCGACCTTCGAGCAGTCCGGCGCGGGCGAGTGCGATGGGCGCGGCGCAGATCGCGGCCACGAGTCCGCCACGGCGCTCCTGGCGTGACAGGAGTTCCTGCACCACGGCGTCGTCGCGCAGGTTCGTCGCGCCGGGCATGCCGCCGGGCAGAACGACCACGTCCCAGGTCTCGGCCGCGCGTTCGGCCAGCAGGCCGTCGGCGCGCAGGACGATCCCGTGCGCGCCCTTCACGTCGCGGGCCGTCGTCGCCAGGGAGCTGGTTTCGACGCCGGCGCGGCGCAGCACGTCGATCACGGTCACGGCCTCGATCTCTTCGAAGCCGGGTGCCAGCAGGACCACGGCGCGTGCCATGACGGGACTCCAGGTGAGGGATGCCTCGGTGCGGTCGGCGGGCGACCGGCACCGGGGCACCCCCTCTTGTATCGCCGCGGACCGGGACGGCCAAGGGACTTCGGGCGCGGCCCTGTCGGCTGCGGGGCCGGCTCAGCGCGGCGGAGGACCCGGCGGCGGCTCCTTGGGTGCGAACAAGGCCGAAGACACGCCGACCTTCTGGCCCAGGAAGCGCGCCAGCATGCCGAGCGTCCCCAGGCCGTAGCGCGTGCTGCGCCGGAAGTCGATCGAGCTGGCCTCGTCGAAGTAGCGGCACGGCACCGGGATGTCGCCGATGGTGAACCCGAAGTGCACCGCCTGCACCAGGAACTGGCTGTCGAACACGAAGTCGTCGGAGTTGCGCTCGAACGGGATCGTCTCGAGCACCTCGCGCGTGTACGCCCGCATGCCGGTGTGGAAGTCGCCCAGGTTCTGTCCCAGCACGACGTTCTCGGTGATCGTGAGCGCGCGGTTCGCGACGTACTTCCAGGTGGGCATGCCCGAGCGCAGCGCCTCGCGCCGGTTGCGGATGCGGCAGCCCAGCACCACGTCGCAGATGCGCAGCCGCATGATCTGCAGCATCGCGGGGATGAGCCGCGCGTCGTACTGGTAGTCGGGGTGCATCATCACGACCACGTCGGCGCCGCGCTCGAGCGCGGCCGCGTAGCAGGTCTTCTGGTTGCCGCCGTACCCGCGGTTGCGCTCGTGACGGATGGTGGTGATGCCGAGCCGCTCGGCGAGCGCGACCGTGCCGTCGCGCGAGACGTCGTCGACCAGCACGATCTCGTCGACGACGTCGCGGTCGATGTCGCGGAACGTGGCCTCGAGGGTCTTCTCGGCGTTGTACGCCGGCATGACCACCACGACCTTGCCCTCGGGACGCGGGGCGGGCACCACGCGCGTGAAGCTCTCGCTGCCGTCGGGCGCCATCACTTCCTCTTCTTCATGTGGTAGAAACGCACGGGGGCGTCGCGGTCGCGGAACCACGGGACGGGCACGTGCAGCGTCTCGACCGCCGCGTGCGAGACCGCGAGCTCGAGGTCGGCCTCGCGCGGACCGATCAGGATCCAGTCGACGTCGGGCGCGCCCTCGGGCCAGGGTCTCGGGAGGTTGCGCCAGGTGTACGTGGTGCGTCCGCTGAGCAGGCCGATGATGGCGCCCTTCTCGTGCATGATCGTCTCGCCCGGTCGCGTGTTCTGGCGCACCCAGTCGGAGATCGCCCGGTCGGCCTCGAAGTTGATCTCGTCGTGCCGGTCGGGCGGCCGCAGGAAGCCTTCGATGCCGAACGCTCCCACGACCATGAGCAGCCCGCACAGCAGCGTGGCGGCCTGCGCCTCGCGGTGCAGCGCGGCCTCGGCGCCCTTCGCTCCCAGGCGCGCCAGGCGCGTGACCGTGTACACGATCGCCGAGAGCACGAGCGGCATGGCGGGCACGAGCAGGCGGTCGACGAACGTGAAGTACGTGAGCACGATCACGCCGTAGGCCGCCAGGTACCAGTCGAGCAGCGAGCGTCGCGTGACGAGGGCGTAGAGCGCGCACAGCGCGGTGAGCGCGAGCGCCGTGTACCCGGAGAGGGTCGGCTCGATGACCTTGTCGCGTCCGGAGGGCGTGGCGAAGAACGCGTGGCTGAGGGCGTCGCCCACGGTCATCGCGTTGTCCTGCAGGCGCTTGATCCAGCCGTCGAGGTCGACCACGGGCGAGTCGGGGTCGCGCGGGTCGGTGTGGAACATGGCCGTCGAGTAGCTGTACATCAGCAGCTGCGTCGACGGACGCTCCGACTCGGCCGAGGCGCGCTGGCCGTGCACGATCCAGGGCGCCACGGCCAGGGCCACGACGCCGGCCAGCAGCAGGCCCTGCCAGCGCCGGCCGTCCCTGCGGAACAGGTCGACCAGCACGAGGCCCGGGATCACGATCACGCCCACGGTGCGGAAGTAGCAGGACGCCGCCAGGAACAGCGCGCCGAGCAGCGCCCGCGGCAGCCGCGGCTGGCGTCCGTCGCGGCACGGGCTGGCCAGCCAGAGTCCGAGGAAGAACAGCGCGGTGAACGGGAACTCGGCCAGCACCTCGCCGAACGCCTCGACCGTGAGCGTGTTCGCGGCGTACAGGAAGGCCACGAGCAGCGCCAGCGCCGGACGGTGCACGCGCCGCATGGCGAGCGCCACCGTCGCGAACGAGAGCACCGCGAACCCCTGCACCAGCAGCGCCAGCGCGTGGAAGTCGACCGGCTCGGCGGCGAACGGCTGCAGCAGGAACGGCAGTCCCGGGGGCCGCACGAAGAACGGCCGCCCGAGGTAGGTCAGTCCCTCGCCGGCGGCCAGGCTGCGCGAGGTGAGGATGTAGATCGCCGAGTCGACCGAATGGTGCCACGCGTCGGGCACGAAGACCGTCAGCGCGGCCACCGCCATGCCGGCCAGCAGCGCACCGAAGAGCAGGACGAGGCTGCGCTCGGATTTCATCGGTCGCCGTCGATCTCCGGGGCCGCGCGGTCGGGGGGGTCCCATCATGGCGGGGCGGCCCGCCCATCGGAAGGGTGCGTCCGCAGTGCGGGGGCGGAGACCGGATCTCGTGAGCGCGCGCCGCCGTCCCGCCGCACCGGGACGCCGAGGCGTCGCCTCCGCTAGACTCGCGGTCGTCCGGACGCGCCGGGGGGCGCGCGGGCGAACCCTCTCCCGGAGAGAAGCGCATGGTCCCCGTCGATCAGCTCTGGATGCCCGTCCTGCTCTCGGCCGTGTTCGTGTTCGTCGCGAGCTCGGTGATCCACATGGCGCTGCCCGTCCACAAGGGCGACATGCAGAAGCTGCCTGACGAGGACGCGGTGGGCGAGGCCATGCGCAAGGCCGGCGTGAAGCCCGGCGACTACCTGCTGCCGTGCCCCGGGTCGATGAAGGAGATGGGCACGCCGGAGTTCAAGGCCAGGTACGAGCGCGGGCCGGTGGCGTTCATGACCGTGATGCCGTCGGCGACGCCGGCGATCGGCAAGAGCCTGCTGATCTGGTTCGTGTGGAGCGTGATCGTCTCGTTCTTCGTGGGCTACCTCACGGGCCTGGCCTGTCCGGCCGGCACCGGCTACCCCGAGGTGTTCCGCGTGGCGGGCACCGTGGCCATCCTCGGCTACGCATTCAGCAACGTGACGAACTCGATCTGGAAGGGCGTGGCCTGGAGCACGACCTTCAAGTTCGTGTTCGACGGCGTGGTCTACGCGCTCGTCACTGCGGGCACGTTCGGCTGGCTGTGGCCGGAGACCGTCGGTCCGGCGTGACGCGTCACGACGCGTCGCGTGACGCGCGGGCCTGCCGGCGCGCGCGACGCTGGGTGGCGGCCAGTACCACGGCCGCGCGTGCCGGCGCGTCGAGCGTCGTCCAGAGCGCGATCTCGTCGACGGTGCGGCCGCAGCCCTCGCACTCGCCGCGCCGGTCGAGCACGCACACCGACGTGCACGGACTGGCCACGCTCTCCGCGCCCTTCGGCGAGGACTGTCCCGACGAGTCCCACGCCGTGGCGGCGCCGGTGCCCTCGGGCGGGCCCCGGTCGGACGGTTGGTCGGAGCGGAACGGCAGCCAGCGGAACATGAGGTGCCCCGGGGGGAAGGGGATCGTGGTGGGCGCGCCGGGCGGCGCGCGAGCCCAGTCTACCCGCTCCGCGGCGTCCTGCGGGCGGTATCCTCGCGCGCATGAACCCGAGCTACGAAGCCGACCGCGTGCAGGGCATCGCCCAGAGCGACATCCGCCTCATGTCCCGCCGCTGCATGGAGGTGGGTGGGGTGAACCTGGGCCAGGGCATCTGCGACCAGCCCGTGCCCGACGCCGTGAAGCGCGCCGCGCAGCAGGCCATCGACGACGACCGCTCGATCTACAGCAAGTACGAGGGCATCGACGAGCTGCGCCGGCTGATCGCCGACAAGCTGCGCGACTACAACCGCATCGAGGCCGATCCCGATCGCGAGGTGCTCGTCACGGCGGGCTCGACGGGGGGCTTCGTCGCGGCGGTGCTGTCGTTCGTCCAGCCGGGCGACGAGGTGATCCTGTTCTCGCCGTTCTACGGCTACCACTACAACGTGCTGCGGCTCGCCCAGCCGACGGTGCGCTCGGTCACGCTGCGCGGCGACGACTTCGCCTTCGATCCCGACGAGCTGCGCGCGGCCTTCACGCCGAAGACCAAGGCGATCGTGGTGAACACGCCGTGCAACCCGTGCGGCAAGGTCTTCTCGCGCCACGAGCTGCAGCAGATCGCCGAGCTGTGCCAGGAGCACGACGTGCTCGCGATCACCGACGAGATCTACGAGTACATCCTGTACGACGGGCACGAGCACGTCTCGCTGGCCTCGCTGCCGGGCATGCACGAGCGCACGATCACGATCTCGGGCTTCAGCAAGACCTACAACATGACCGGCTGGCGCCTGGGATACGCCCACGCGCCCGAGCCGCTCGCGCGGCGCATGGGCGTGGTGGCCGACCTGGTCTACATCTGCGCACCCACGCCGCTGCAGCACGGCGTCGTCGCGGCGCTGCGGCTGCCGTCCTCGTACTACGAGACGCTGCTCGCCGACTACGACGCCAAGCGCGCCGCGATCATGGCCGCCTGCGACGCGGTGGGACTGCGCTCGCTGCGTCCCCAGGGCGCGTACTACCTCATGGTCGATGTGCGTGGGGCGGGCTTCGCCGACGACGTCGAGGCCGCGCGGGTGCTGCTCGACGCGTGCGGCGTGGCGGCCATCCCCGGGCACAGCTTCTACGTCGACCCGGCCGACGGGCGACACCAGCTGCGGCTCTGCTTCGCGAAGCAGGAGCACGACCTGCGTCGCGCCTGCGACGGCATCCTGCGCCTGCCCGAGGTCATGCGCGCGCGGCGCTGAGCGCCGCGACGGGTCGGCGACGGCCGCGCCTCAGGCGGCGTCCTCGCGTCCGTTGCCGGCCGCGCGGCGGGTGCCGGCGGCGTGGCGCGAGGCGCTCCGTCCGCAGCCCATGACGACCTTGCCCTTCTTGCCGCGCACGGTGATCGTGACGCTGTCGCCGGAGCCGAACTCGCCGGCCATGAGGCGCTCGGTGAGATCGTCCTCGACCTCGTCGCGGATCATGCGTCGCAGCTCGCGCGCGCCGTACTCGGCCGACCAACCCAACCGGGCCAGGTGCTTGCAGAGCGACGACGTGAAGTGCAGGTCGACGCCCGTGCGCGACAGGTAGCCGGCCATCTCGTCGAGCTGCAGCTGCGCGATCTCCTCGCAGTCGCGCACCGAGAGCGGACGGAACTGCACGATCTCGTCGATGCGGTTGATGAACTCGGGACGGAACGAGCGCTTGACCGCCTCGGTCACGGTGAACGCGACCTGGCTGTCGTCGAGCGTCCCGTGTCCCTTGGCGCCGAAGCCGACGCGGTCGGCGAGGCGCGAGACGTCCTTGACGCCGATGTTGCTGGTCATGAGCACGATGCAGCGCCGGAACGAGACGACCTCGCCCTTGCTGTCGGTGAGCGTGCCCTCGTCCATGAGCTGGAGCAGCAGGTTGTGCACCTTCTCGTGGGCCTTCTCGACCTCGTCGAAGAGCACCACGCAGGTGCCGTGCTTCTTGACGGCCTCGGTGAGCTGTCCGCCCTCGTTGTGTCCGATGTAGCCGGGAGGCGCGCCGATGAGCTTGGCGTACTCGTGCGGCAGCGCGTACTCGCTGCAGTCGATGCGCACGAGCGATCCGAGCGAGCCGAAGAGCTGGCGCGTGAGCACCTTGGCGAGCTCGGTCTTGCCCGTGCCCGTGGGGCCGACGAGCAGGAACACGCCGATCGGCTTGCGCGGGTCCTTGAGTCCCACGGCGGCCTTCTTGACCGCGCGTGAGACGGCGGTCACGGCGCACGGCTGCCCGACGACGCGCTGGGCGAGCACGGCCTCGATGTCGCGCGCCCGGGTCTGGAACACCGCGAGCTCGTCGCCGGTCATCGGCAGCGCGTCGGCCGGGTCGAGCGTCTGCAGCGGTCCGCCCTCGCCGCCCTCCCCTGGGAGCGTGACGCTGTGGATCTCGAGGTGCGGGTTGACCTCGATGCAGATCTGGTACAGCAGCTCGACCAGGGCCTCGGTCTGGTAGACCTTCGTGTGGCGCTCGAAGAGCGGCAGCACCTGCTTGTCGTAGTCGACGACGCACAGGTGCACCACGAGGTCGTGGTACTCGGCCCGGTTCCTCACGGCGTGTTCGGACAGCATCCGTCGCGTGTCGTCGTCCGACGTGCAGCGGATGCGGATGAACTCGTCGAGGAGCTCGCAGTACTTCAGGACGATGCCGTCGTCGGGCCGTGCCACCACGGTGTCTCCTCTCGGGGGGGAGGTCTCTTCGGCCGTGTGCGCGACCTGCCTTGAGCGCCTTGGCGCGGCTTCTTCGGAGCCGTACGATGCGCCGCACATGACCGTCGAACCTCCCGTCCACGCTCGGCTCCTGGGGCGCCTCGTCCTGAAGGGAATCCTCCGTCGCGAGGACGTCGAGCGCGTGTTCCTCGACGCGCGCGCCGAGGCCGAGGGCGGCGGCTCGCCCGACCTGGGCGAGATGCTCGTCGCGCGACGACTCATCGATCGCGACCGACTCGTCCTGCTGGCGCACACCGACGGCGACGACGTCCCCGACCTGCCCGGCCACGAGTACGTGCGCAAGCTGGGCGAGGGCGGCACCGCGAACGTGTTCGAGGTGCGCCGCAAGGACGGCGCCGTGTTCGCGGTCAAGATCCTGCACGACGAGATCGCGAAGGACCCGGCGCAGGTGCAGGCCTTCCTGGCCGAGGCGAAGCTGCTCGCGCGCCTCGAGCACCCGAACATCGTCAAGGGACACAAGGCCGGGCGCATCGGCACGCGCTGGGTCTCGATCATGGAGCTCGTGTCGGGGCGCACCCTGCAGGAGGCCATCGCCGAGGGCGGCGCCTTCGACGAGGACGGTGCCCTGTACGTCGTGCTGCAGGTGGCGCGGGCGCTCGAGTACCTGCGCGCGCAGGGTGTCGTCCACCGCGACATCAAGCCGGGCAACATCCTCGTCACCGACGAGAACGAGGTGAAGGTGATCGACCTCGGCTTCGCCGTGTCGGGCGAGGCGGCCGGCTCGGGCGGCACCACCGCGGGCACCGCGGCATACCTCTCGCCCGAGCAGGCCCGCGGACAGTCCGACCTCGACGTGCGCAGCGACATCTACGCGCTGGGCGCGACGCTCTACCAGCTCGTGCTGGGCGAGCTGCCGTTCAGCGGCGACGACGCCGAGCTCGTGCAGAAGGCGGTGCTCGAGGGGCTCTCCGCCCAGGCGACCAAGGGCGGGCGCATCAGTGCGCCGATGCACTACTTCATCGAGAAGATGATGGCCAAGGACCGGGACATCCGGTACCAGAGCCCGCAGGAACTGATCCGCGACATCGAGCAGAAGATCGAGGGCGCGCGCTCGCTCGAGCTGCCCGAGGCCGACGGCGACGACGAGGCCGAGGCGCGCCGCCGACGTCTGGCGCGCATGAAGCGCAAGCGCAGGCTGCGCTGATGCGCGCCGAGGCCCGACGCGCGCTGTCCGAGCTGTACGCCGAGGTCGAGGCCGAGGTGGCGCGACACCGTCCGCGCTGCGAGATGTCGGGACGATGCTGCGATTTCGAGGCCCACGGCCACGAACTGTGGAGTTCGGCGCTCGAGACGGCCTACGCCCGCGACGCCGCCGGAGGTGTCGTGCCCGAGGCGCCCTCGAGTCGTTGCCCGTGGCACGTCGATGGACTCTGCAGGCTGCGGGACGGCCGTCCCCTCGGCTGCCGTCTCTACTTCTGCGACCCCGCCTGGACGGACACCATGCCCGCGATCTACGAGCGCTTCCACGCGCGCCTCGTCGCGCTGCACGCCGAGCACGGCGTGCCGTACGGCTACGAGCGCTTCGTCGAGTCCGTGCGGCGTGTCGTCGCGCCCGACGCGGGAGATGCACGTTGAGCGCGCGCGTCCCCGGTCTCGTCGTGGCGTGCCTGCTGGCCGCGCTCCCGGCCGCGGCGCCGGTCGACGACGCGTTCGAGCTCAACGAGAAGGCCGCCGACGCGCTGGCCGCGGGCAAGGTCGCCGACGCCGTGCTGCTGCTCGAGTCGGCGCACAGCCAAGATCCGTCCCAGGACGTCATCACGCGCAACCTCGCGTACGCCTACTTCCTGCGCGGCAAGGCGCGGCTCGAGGCGTTCGACTTCGGCGGCGCCCAGGCCGACTACGAGAAGGCGGTCGCCACGAACCCCGACGAGGTCGGATACCGACTGCACCTCGGGCACCTGCTCACGCGTCGCTACCGGCTCGCCGACGCCGAGCGCGTACTGTCCGAGGCCGTGGCGCTCGCGCCCGACAGCGCCGACGGCCTGCTGCTGCTCGGCGACGCCCAGGGGCTGCTCGACGAGCTGCCCGAGGCCATCGCCACCTACGAGAAGGCCGTGGCGCTCGGCGCGGGCAGCAGCTCCGACGCGGCGCGTGCCGCCGCCGAGCGCGTGAAGCGCCAGTACGACGTCGAGAAGGACTACCGCACCGACCGCACCGACCACTTCGTCATCCGGCACCCGCTCGAGAGCAACTTCCTCGAGCTGGCGACGGTGCTCGACCGCGCCCGCACCGAGGTCTGCAACCTGCTCGAGGCGCGTCCCGAGGGGCGTGCGCTCGTGGTGCTGTACCCGCCCGACGCCTTCCGCGAGGTGACCGGCACGCACGACTGGGTGGGCGGACTGTTCGACCGCAAGATCCGGCTGCCGATCGGCGACGCCCGGGCCGACTCCGAGAAGATCGAGGCCGCCTTCCGGCACGAGTTCACGCACCTGGTCGTCTCCGAGGTGGCGCCGCGCTGCCCGGTCCTGGTGAACGAGGGACTGGCCCAGGTGCTGGAGTTCGGTCAGGGTCACGGCATGCAGCGCCTGGTCGAGTGGCTCGACGACACGGGGCGCGAGCGCACGTCCGTCCCTCGGCTGGCCGACCTGCCCGACTCGTTCGTGGCGCTCACCGACCACGACGAGGTGCGCATGGGATACCTGCTCTCGTACGCCTTCGTCGACCACGTGGCCCAGCACCACGGCATCGCCGCGGCCATGCGCTGGGTGACCGAACTGGCGACCCATCCCCTCGACGAGGCCTACCAGCGCGCCACGGGCCGCAGCCTGGCCGACGAGGAGGCGATCTTCCGGGAGCTGCTGCGAACCGCCCGCTGACCACGGGATCGGCTTCGGGATCGGGATCGGGATCGGGATCGGGATCGGGACCGGGATCGGGTTCGGGTTCGGGTTCGGGTTCGGGTTCGGGTTCGGGTTCGGGTTCGGGTTCGGGTTCGGGTTCGGGTTCGGGTTCGGGTTCGGGTTCGGGTTCGGCTTCGGCTTCGGCTTCGGCTTCGGCTTCGGCTTCGGGTTCGGGTTCGGGTTCGGGCTTCGGCTTCGGCTTCGGCTTCGGCTTCGGCTTCGGCTTCGGCTTCGGCTTCGGCTTCGGCTTCGGCTTCGGCTTCGGCTTCGGCTTCGGCTTCGGCTTCGGCTTCGGCTTCGAATCAGGATCCGGCTCCGGATCAGGACGGGTGCCCTTCATGGCCGCGAAGAGTCCGCGCTCCAGCGGCAGCAGTCCCGTCTCGCGGATTGTCGGTTGGATCGGCCCCTCGCAGGTCGTAGCTTGGAGTCCGGCGGTAGCAGACCCTGGCGGAGGGTGACGTGGGTTCCAAGCGACACCCGCTCGACGTCTTCCGGTCGACGGACGAAGGCTTCGTCTCGGCGAGCCAGCAGAAGCGTCGGCGGAAGATCACCGGCAAGGTGCTGACCTCGTCGTCACGCCCGCAGTCCGCGCCCGCCGTGCGCGCGGCCCCGGCGGCCAAGGCGACGGTGGCGGCGGCCTCGAGGTCCGTCCCGCGCATCTCGTCGGCGACGTTCGACCTGCTGCGGAAGGGTGGGTACGCCCTGGCCTGCCTGGCCCTCGTGGGCGTGGCGGTCTGGTCGATCTCGACCATCTGGGGCGGCACGGTCGGCGGGCCCGCGGGTGACCCGACGTCGCTCTCGGTGGAGGCCCGCACCGAAGACGTGCTCGGGTCCGGCAACGCCGACCTCTCGGCGCCGACCCTGTTCACCATCCGGGCCAGCAACTACCCGGGCACGGAGCGCGCGCAGGAGATCGCGCTCGACGCCCGGGACAAGCTCATCGAGCGCGGCTTCCCCGACGTGGCCCTGCTCGAGTGGGCCGACGAGCGGCAGGCCGGCGTGGTCGACCACTACGAGCTCATCGTGGGCGCGGCGCGCAGCGCCGACGGGCTGGCCGACCTGCTCCGGCAGCTCCAGGCCATCTCCGACTGGCCCGGCGGCAAGCCCGCGCCGTTCACCACGGCCTTCATCTCCGAGCATCCGGTGCCGGCGCTGTACGACCCGTCGGGACGCTGAACGGGGCGCCGCCGGGGCCGGCGTCCCGGGCCCGCGGGCCGTCCTTGACCTCGCCGGCCCGATGTGGACGATGACCCGGCTCCGGATCGCGTCCCGCGGCGGCTCTTCGGCGAGCCCGCGGCGACTCCCTGCGCGAACCGCGAGCGACACCGAACGGAGCCAGGCAGAGATGTCCATCCACCGCAGCCTCAAGGTCAAGAGCGCCCTGCTGCGTTCGCGCAACGTCTGGACCCGCGTCGAGCGTCTCGAGGCGCTCAAGAAGAAGGGCGAGTGGAAGGAAGGCGTGAGCGTGTACGGCATCCGCAAGGTCCGCACGAGCTTCGGCAAGAAGAAGAAGTAGGCCGACCGACCTTGCTGTCCCGCCGCGCCTCAGGCATCCAGCCCAGCGGCATCCGCCGCATCTTCGAGCTCGTGGCGAGCATGGAGGACCCGATCAACCTGTCGATCGGGCAGGCGCACTTCGACGTCCCCGAGGCGGTCAAGGAGGCGGCCATCGCCGCCATCCGCGAGGGCTTCAACCGTTACACCGTCACCCAGGGGCTGCCCGAGCTCAACGCGCGCATCCTCGATCGCCTGCGCGACCGCTACGGGCTGCAGGGCCGCCACAGCCTCGTGACCGCCGGCGTCTCGGGTGGACTCATGCTGGGCTACCTCGGGTTGCTCGACCCGGGCGACCACATCCTGCTGCCCGACCCGTACTTCACGATGTACCCGGTGCTGGCCGACATGGTCTCGGCCACCTGGAGCACCTACGACCTCTACCCGGGCACGCCGCTCACCGAGGACGCGCTCGAGGCGAAGCTCACCGAGCGCACGAAGATGATCCTCGTGAACTCGCCCAGCAACCCGAGCGGGCGCACGCTCACGGGCGACGAGCTCGACGCGGTGGGGCGCGTGGCCGAGCGCCACGACCTGATCGTGCTCTCCGACGAGATCTACGAAGACTTCGTCTACGACGGCCCGCACGTGTCCGCCATCGGACACGTCCCCGAAGAGCGCCTGCTGCAGCTCGGCGGCTTCAGCAAGACCTACGGCATGCCGGGCTGGCGCATGGGCTGGGCGGTGGGGCCGCAGCCGCTCGTCGACGCCATGCGGCTCATGCAGCAGTTCAGCTTCGTGTGCGCGCCGTCGATGGCGCAGAAGGCCTGCCTGGTCGCGTTCGACGTCGACATGTCCGGGCACATCGCGGCCTACGCGGGCAAGCGCGACCGCATCCTCGCGGGCATCGGCGGGCACTACGAGGTCGCCTCGCCGGGCGGTTCGTTCTACATCTTCCCGAAGCTGCCGCCGGGCTGTCCCGACAGCGCGGCGTTCCTCGAGCGCGCCCTCGAACGCAAGCTGCTCGTGGTACCGGGAAAGGCCTTCTCGGCGCGCGACACGCACTTCCGGCTCTCGTTCGCGGCCGGCGACGACGTGCTCGAGCGCGGCGTCGAGGCGCTCGTCGAACTGGCCGAGAGCTTCGCGCGCGGCTGACGCGCGGCCGGACGACGCCTCGGTGCCGCGTCGTCCCGCATGGCGGGCACGGCGGTGCCTCCGCAGGATCTGTCGAGGCGGTGACGCGGACGCCGAGGACGAAACCGCGCGCGCCGAATCCTAGAATGGGCCGCTCACGCGCGGTCGGCACCCCGCGCCACGCCGGACGCGCCGCGCGCGCCGTCCGTCCCCGGAACCCGAGGACCGCCATGACCCGTACGTCGTCGTCCGTCTCCCGTCCGTCCGCCGCGTCGCGTCGCGAGGCCGGCTCGGTCGGCAAGGGCTGCCTGATCTCGCTCGTGATCGTGCTGGTGCTCGTGGGCATCGCGTGGTCGATGACCGCCGGCACGTACAACGGCATCGTCGCGCAGGACGAGAACGTCTCCAGCAAGTGGACCATCCTCGACAGCCAGTACCAGCGCCGCATGGACCTCGTGCCGCAGCTCGTCGAGGTGGTCAAGGGCGCCGCCGACTTCGAGAAGTCGACGCTCACCGAGATCACCGACGCGCGCGCCAAGGTGGGACAGGTCACGCTGCCGGACGCGCCCACCGACGAGGCCGAGTTCCAGCGCTACATGCAGGCGCAGCAACAGCTCGGCTCGGCGCTCTCGAAGCTGCTCGTGGTGGCCGAGAACTACCCCACGCTCACGGCCACGTCGTCGTTCCGCGACCTGCAGGCCCAGATCGAGGGCACCGAGAACCGCATCAACGTGGCGCGCATCGACTACGCCAACGCGGTCAAGGACTACAACGTCGCGATCCGCAAGTTCCCCGCGAACTTCGTGGCGACGTTCGGCGGGTTCGAGAAGAAGGCGCAGATGGAGTCGGATCCGACGAACCGAGAGGTGCCGCAGATCGACTTCGGCGACAAGAAGTGACGCACGCCGCGTCGCTCGCCGAGCGCTTCCGTCCCCTGCTCGCGCTGCCGCTGCTGGTCGCGCTGCTGGCCGGCTCGCCCCGCGCCCAGGAGGTCGACGTCCCGCCGAACCTGGGTTGGGTGACCGACCTGGCGGGCATGCTCTCGGCGTCCGAGAAGGCCGACCTCGAGCAGCTCATGGCGAGCTACGAGTCGGGCTCGGGACACGAGGTCGCGCTGCTCACCGTGACGACCCTCGGCGGGCAGCCGATCGAGAGCTACGCGCTCGCGGTGGCGCGCGCCTGGGGCATCGGCAAGGCCGACAATGCGGGCGCGTTGTTCGTGGTGGCGCGCGACGAGAAGAAGATGCGCATCGAGGTCGGCTACGGCCTCGAGGGGACGCTCACCGACGCGGCCTGCCGACGCATCCTCGACGAGGTCGTGACGCCGCAGTTCCAGGCCGGACGCTTCGGTGACGGACTGCGCGCGGGCGTGGTCGCGATCCACGCGGCGGCCGGCGGCGACTACGGTCCGATCGAGGACGCCTCGCGCGACGCGTCCCGGCGCCAGGGTGCGGGCGGCGTCTTCCTGTTCATGCTGATCCTGTTCGCGCTCTCGGCCGCGCGCGCCTCGCGCCACGGTCGCAGCGCCGGCATGGGCGGCCTGTGGCCCCTGTTCTTCCTGCTCGGCTCCGGACGCGGACGGCATCGCGGCTTCGGGGGCGGTGGCTTCGGGGGTGGCGGCTTCGGCGGCGGGGGCGGTGGCTTCGGCGGGTTCGGGGGCGGCGGCGGCTTCGGCGGCGGCGGCGCCTCGGGGGGATGGTGACATGGTGATCACGACGACTCACCCGCTGTGGATCGCGCTCGCCCAGGCCGGCGCCGACGTGGTCCCCGAGGCGACCTGGGGCGGCGCCGGTGCGTGGCTGCACCGCCTCGGCCTCGCAGGGCCCTGGATCCTCGGCGCCGGTCTGCTGATCGTCCTGCTCGCCGCGCTGCGACAGTCGCGCCGCTACCGCGCGCTGGCCGTGCTCGGCGACGACGCGCGTCGCGTCGTCCAGGACGTGATCGCCGAGGTCGAGGCGCGCACGTCCGGCGAGGTCGTGCCGGTGGTCGTCGAGCGCTCCGATCCGCACCCGGCGGCCGCGTGGCGCGGCGCGCTCGCGATGCTGCTGATCGGCTCGGTGCTGCTCGCGCACGTGCTGCCTTGGGAACGTCCCGAGCTCCTGCTTCCGCTGCAGATGGCGCTCGGTCTGCTGGGCTGGGCGCTCGTGCGCGCGCTGCCCTCGGTGCAGCGCCTGTTCATCGTCGAGACGCGCGCCAGCGCCGTGGCCGAGGAGCAGGCCTTCCAGGAGTTCTTCGGACAGGGTCTGCACGAGACGAGCGGACGCACGGGCGTGCTGCTGTTCGTGAGCCTGCTCGAGCGACGCGCCATCGTGCTGGCCGACAAGGGCATCGCCGAGAAGGTCGACGGGGACGTGTGGGCCGACGCGCGCACGCTCGTGCTCGAGGGCGCCGCGCGCGGCGCGCTGCAGGAGGGCCTCGTGGCCGCGTTGCGTCGCTGCGGCGACGTGCTGGCCGAGCACGCCCCGCGCCGGGACGACGACGTCGACGAGATCGCCAACCGGCTCGTGGTGCGGCGCGAGTAGCCCGCGCGACCCCGAGCGACGCCGAGCGGGCGGCTTCCTCGGGCGCCGGGCCGGCCGGCCGCCTCCCTGCCCCGCGGCCGTTCCCAAGCGCACCGCCGATCGGGCATGATGTCCGGTTCGGCGCCGGTCCGCGGACTCCCCGCGACGCGCCGCCGCCGCGCGCCGGACGCACCCGCCTCGATGCCCCCCGAAGACGTCCAGCCCTCCGACGACGCGACACGCGCGCCGCACGCGTCCCGCACCTGGGGCACGCTTCCGCGCTTCGTGATCGTGGGTCGTCCGAACGTCGGCAAGTCGACGCTCTTCAACGCCCTCGTCGGCCAGCGCATCTCGATCGAGGACCCGATGGCCGGCGTGACCCGCGATCGGGTCAGCTTCGTGGTGCAAGACGAGGGACGCGCCTTCGAGCTGATCGACACCGGCGGCATCGGCCTGTTCGACGAGGTGCAGCTGAAGGTCGAGGTCGAGCGCCAGATCGGCATCGCGCTCGACCTGGCCGACGTGATCCTGTTCGTGGTCGACGCCAAGGCCAACGTCTCGCCCCAGGACAAGGAGATCGCCCAGCGGCTGCGGCGTCTCGGGCGTCCGGTGCGGCTGATCGTGAACAAGGTCGAGGCGCGTGCCGACGAGCTCGCGGTGGGTGACGCCTGGGGCCTGGGCTTCGGCGACCCGATCCCGATCTCGGCCAAGGAGCGCATGGGCGTGCTCGACCTGCGCGAGGAGCTGCTCGTCGACGCGGCCGCGCGCGGAGGCGTCCTGCCGGCGCACGACGGGGACGACGCGCGGGTCGACGAGGCGAACGGCGGCGACGTCAGCGCGCCGGACGACGACGAGTCGTACGTCGACGTGTGGGCCGACGCCGACGCCGTTCCGGCCGACGACGAGGCCGAGGCCGAGGCCGAGGCCGACGAGGACGCGTTCGACGAAGACACCGACTTCGACGACGAGGATGCTGACGACGGGGAGGACGACGCGCACGGACTCCTGCGACGCGACGACGACCACTTCGACGACGTCGCCGACGGGCCCACCGACGAGGTCGCGGGCGCCAGGCCGCGCCCGAAGCGCACGTCCCGGGCGCGTGACCGCGACGATCCGCGCGACGACCGCCGCGACCCCGACCAGGGCGTGCGGCTGGCCATCGTGGGACGCCCGAACGTGGGCAAGTCGACCCTGGTGAACGCCCTCGTGGGACAGTCGCGGGTGATCGTGTCCGAGATCGCGGGCACGACGCGCGACTCGGTCGACGTCCCGTTCATCCGCGGCGGACGGGCCTTCGTGGCCATCGACACGGCCGGCATCCGCAAGCGCAGCACGGTCAGCGACTCGGTCGAGTTCTACGGACAGGCCCGGGCCGAGCAGTCGATCCGGCGCTCCGACGTGGCGCTGCTGATGCTCGACGCCACGGCCGAGATCGGCCGCATCGACCGCCAGATCGGCGGGATGATCGCCGACCGCGCGCTGCCCTGCATCCTGGTGGTCAACAAGTGGGACCTGGCGCGCGACACGGCCACGGTCGCCGACTACGAGGACTACCTGCGCAACACGCTGCGGCACATGGCCCACGCGCCGATCGCCTTCCTCTCGGCCACCGAACAGCTGAACGTCGATCCGACCCTGGCCCTGGCCGCCGAGCTGCACGACCAGGCCGGCCAGCGCGTCACCACGGGAACCCTCAACCGCGTCGTGCGCCAGGCCTGGGACGTGCGTCGTCCACGCCCGTACAAGGGACGCGTGGGCAAGATCTACTACGCCAGCCAGATCGGCGTGCACCCGCCCCGCATCGTGCTCTTCGTGAACGACCCCGAGCTGTTCGAGGGCAGCTGGCGTCGCTTCCTCGAGCACCGGCTCCAGGAGGACCTGCCGTTCCCCGACGTGCCGGTGCGCCTGTTCTTCGAACGCTCGGCCGGGTCGAGCGGGTGAGGGCGCCCTCCCGAAGGGCCGGATTGCTAGACTGTGCCGCCATGTCAGCGACGCGTTGGTGCACGATCCTCCTGCTCGGCGCGCTCGCGTCGGGCTGCGCGACGTCGAGCGAGCGCTGGGCCGAGGTGCGCTTCCAGGATGTCAGCTACCTGAACCTGTACCGCGCCGTGGCCGACGTGCTCGGGTCCGAGGGCTACCCGGTCAAGCGCGAGGACCCGGTCGAGGGCCTGATCGAGACCGAGTGGCGCTACGGCGAGTCGGTGCGCGAGGTGCGCGGCCCGTCGCGCACGCGCGCGTTCGTGACGATCGAGCCGTCGGAGATCGAGCGCGAGGACCAGGACCCGCTGCCGGTCACGCTGGTGCGCGTGCGCGTCCCCGAGGAGGTGATCCGCAAGGGCGGACTGCTGGCACGCAACGAGCGCAACTCCGAGGACTGGGAGGAGTACAAGGACGACTTCGAGCGCGCCGAGTTCCTGGCCGAGAAGATCCGCATCCTGCTGGCCGACCACCACGTCTCGGCGCGCACGCTGGCCGGGGCCGTCGACCCCGGCGACGACGGAGAGAGCGTCCCGTGACGCGGGCCGAGCGGGCCGCGTACTTCGCGGCGTTGCGTCTCGCGGCGGTCGTGGTGGCCGTGCTCGCGGCCGCCGTCTGGCTGCTGATCGAGGGCGCCCCCGACTTCCACGTGGCGCGCGTGCTGGCGCTCACCCCGGCGAACGAGGTCGATCGCAGCCCGGGCCTCATGGCCGGCGGCGTGCGGCGCGACGCCTGGGTGCTGGCGGCCGGCGAGACGGCCCGCTTCCACGTCACGGTGCCGGGTGACGAGGCGGTGCTGCGCTTCCGCGAGTTCGCCCTGCGCGCCTACCCCGACGTGAGCGTGCGCGTGCTGCGCGAGGACGGCGAGCGCAGCGAGGTGGCCTCGCTCACCTCGACCGAAGGCGGCTGGGGCGTGCACCGCGTCCCGCTCGGAGTCGACGCGGGCGAGCAGCTCGACGTCGAACTCGTGGCCCTCGACGGACGCAGCCGGCCCGGCTTCGCCACGCTGGCCCTCTCCGACGTCGTGCTCGAGTCGGACGGGCGCGCGGTCGACGAGTCGCAGCACCCGGTGCTGGGACGCGTCCTGCGCGACGACCTGCTCGCGTCGCTGGCGCTCGAGATGACCGCCGCGCCGCGCACCGTCGAGAGCGCCCGGGTCGACGCGCCCGGCCCCGGCGTCCTGCCGCTGGACGAGCACGCGGCGCGCAGCCTCGACCTCGAGGCGTACGGTCCCGACGCGCGCGTGCACCTCGTCGTGCACGCCGCGCAGATCGCGCCCGACACTCCGGTGCACGCCGGCACGGTGCGCGTCTCCCAGGGCGAGGTGCTGCTGGGCGCCGTCCCGGTGGTGCTGCGTCCGCCGCGCACCGAGCAGGAGTGGCTGGCCGAGTTCGACCTCGGTCCGTCCGACGAGCCCAGCACGCTGCGGCTCGAGCTGCTGGGCACCGAGAACCTGCAGGTCGGCCTGCGCGAGGCGTACGTGACCGTCCCCGACAGCCACGTGCGCCGGCCGTTCGACCCCGACACGAGCGTGAACGTGCTGCTCGTCGTGGTCGAGGGACTGCGCGCCGACCGCCTGGGATGCTACGGCGACGAGCGCGCGCGCACGCCCGTGCTCGACGGCCTGGCGCGCCGCGGCGTGCGCTACACCGACCTCGTCACGCCCTCGAGCTGGACGCTGCCGAACGTCGCCAGCCTGTTCACCGGCGTCTCGCCCGTGGCGCACGGCGTGGGCCTCGACGACGGACGCGTGCTCTCGCCGCGCGCGGTGACGCTCGCGCGCTCGGCGTCCTGGTCGGGCGTGACCACCGCGTGCTTCGCGTCGTCCGCCACGGTCACGCCCGAGAGCGGCCTGCTGCTGGGCATGGAGACCGTGCGCAGCGGCTCGTCGGGGGCGCCCGAGATCGTCGAGGCCTTCGACGACTGGCTGGTCGACGCGGCGCAGTTCGAGTGGTTCGCGACGCTCGTGCTCGACGACCCGCTGCCGCCGCACGAGACCTTCGTGGTCGACGTCGAAGGCCGCGACCTCGACCCCGATCCGGCCCTCGTCGAGCGGCTCCGTCCGCTCGACCCGCGTCCCGGGGCGGCCGAGACGATGGCGTTCGAGATGGGGCCGTCCTACGAAGGCGAGGTGACGCGCGTCGACCGGGCGCTGGGGGCGCTGTTCGACTCGCTCGCCGCGCGCGACCTGCTCGACCACACGCTCGTGTGCGTCGTGGGCGCCTACGGGCTCGAGACCTACGAGCACGGCGGCCTGCTGGCGGGACGCACGCTCTTCGACGAGGTCGTGCGCGTGCCGCTCATCCTGGCCGGACCGCGGGTGCTGGGTGTCGACCCGCCGCCGGTGGTCGAGCGCGAGCCGATCGAACTCGTCGACGTGACCGCGCTGCTGGCCGAGCTCGGCCGGCTCTCGACCTCGGGCGTCCGCTCTGGACGCGTTCCGCCGCCGTACGGTCCGCGCGAGCCCGGCACGACGCGCCACGGCATCCTGCGTCCCGTGACCGACGTGACGCGCAGCGACCTCGAGTCGTCGCGCCGCGGTCAGTGGTTGCGCATCCACGACAGGCTCTCCGACACGGTCTCGTTGTTCGACCTGTCGGTCGACCCCGGCGCGCAGGTCGACCTGCTGGCCGGAGACGATCCGGTGGCCGTGGCCCAGGCGGCCGCCGTCTCGGGCGGGCTCGCGTCGGCCTTCGAGAGCTGGTACCTCGACGAGCTCTCGCGCTCGCTCTCGCGTCCGGTGCCGGTGGGACGATGAGTCGCGCGCCGGGACAGCGCGCTCCCGAGCCGGGCTCGGTGGTGGCCGCCTTCGACGTCGGCGGGACGCACCTGCGCGCCGCGCTCGTCGACCGCGACGGCAACGTGCTGGCGCGCGAGCGCGTCCCGTCGCCGCGCCACGACGGACCGAAGCTGCGCGCGCTCGTGCGCGACGTCGCGCGCGAGCTGGCCCGCGCGCAGAAGGTCGAGCTCGCCGCGCTCGGCCTCGCCATCGCCGGGACGATCGACCTGCGCCGGGGGATGGTGCGCGTCTCGCCCTCGCTCGACCTGCACGACCTGTCCCTGGCCGAGCCGCTCGAGGAGGCGCTGGGCTGCCCGGTGGTGCTCGTGAACGACGTGAACGCCGCGGCGCTGGCCGAGGCCCACGTCCGGAACTGCGACGACCTGGCGGTGATCCTCGTCGGCACCGGCGTCGGCACCGGGTTCGTCTCGTCCGGACGGCTCGTGGAGGGCACGCACGGCATGGCGGGTGAGGGCGGGCACCTCATCTACCGTCCCGACGGCGAGGCCTGTCCGCTGGGCTGCAAGGGATGCTTCGAGAGCTACCTCGGCGGCGAGTCGCTGCGGCGTCGGGCGCTGGCCACGAGCGTGGCCGGCGACACGCCCGGGCTGCTGGCGGCCTGGCGCGCGGGCGACGTGAACGCCGCGATCCTGATGGACGACGCGCTGGCGGCGATGGAGGGCCTGGTCACGCTCGTGGTGAACGCCTTCGACCCGGCCCGGATCGTGCTCGGGGGCGGGGTCGTGGGCGCCTGTCCCGAGCTGGTCCAGGCGGCGCACCGGGCCATCCGCACCAACCCCCTCGGCCCGGGACGCACCGATCTGCCGGTCGACGAACCGCGGCTGGTCGATGACGCCGGCACGCTGGGCGCCGCCCGGCTGGCCTGGGCGCGCCTCGAGGACGGTCTGCGGTCGGGGGCCCCCTCGGGCCGATGAGGCTGGGATCGTCGCCGCCCGGCGCGGTATCCTCCGCCGACTCCGACCCGACCTCGCAGAAGCCCCCCGATGAACGCCCTGCGTGACGCCCTCCGCCTGCCGCAGGTGCTCGCGAAGCACCGCGAACTGCTGGGGGCCTTCGTGCGGCGCGAGCTGCGCGCGCGCATCGAGGGTTCGATCCTGGGGCGGATGTGGCCGATCATCCAGCCGGTGGTGCTGTTCGCCATCTACTACCTGGTCTTCGCGCAGATCCTGAAGATCGGTTTCTCCGACGACCTGGCGCCGCACGAGCCCGAGCGCGTGGGCTGGCGATCGACCTTCTATCTGATCACCGGCATCCTGCCCTGGACGGCCCTGGCCGAGAGCCTCACGCG
>JACKHP010000034.1 GCA_020638905.1 Planctomycetota bacterium
CGCCCAGTGCGCGAGCAGGTCGTCCTCGTCGTCGAGCAACTGCAGGTCGGCCTCCTTGAGGAGCTGGTCCATGCGCCCGATCTCGGCGAACAGCGCCAGCCGGAAGAGCGAGGGTGCGGCGCGCGCGCCGAAGAAGCCGGGGAGTCCCCAGGCCGCGTCCTGCACGCCGTCCTCGTCGCGGCCCTGGGCGCGCCACGCGGCCACCATGCCGTGCGCGAGCTGCGCCGGGCGCGAGTCGCTGAAGCCCACCTGCAGCATGCTTGCCGGATACGGGCGCGCGGCGAGGGTCACGAGCGCCTCGCGGTACGCGGACAGCGCGTGCGTCCACTCGCGGGCGTCGAGCCACAGGTCGCCGATGCGCTGCAGGCGCGCGGCGCGCTCGAGCAGGTCGTCCTCGTAGAGCAGCGTGTGCTCGAGCAGCGCGGCGGCCTTGCCGGGCTTGCCGTCGGCCTCGGCGTTGGCGGCGAGCGAGTCGCGGTTGTCGCGGAAGGCGGTGGGCTGCGCCAGGATCTCGCCCGACTCGGCGAACGCCTGCTCGCCGCGTCCCTGGGCCTCGACGGCTTCGCCGAGCAGGCCGCGCAGGCGCCCGATGTGCGTGTCGTAGAACGGGTTGGGCGAGAGCTCCTTGGCCTTCTCCCACAGCGCGAGGGCACCTCGCAGGTCGCCGGCGTCCTCGGCGATCCAGGCGCGCTCGGTGGCGATCGTGTGCCGTTCGACGACGGGCACGTTGGCCTCGAAGTCGTCGAGCAGCGCGAGCGCGCGGTCGTCGCGTCCGGCCTTGCGGAAGGCGAGGTAGGTCGACATCCAGTCGACGCGCCCGACGGGACGGCCAGCGTTGCGGTCCATCACCTGGTGGCCGTAGGCGATCTCGATCGCGTCGACGAGGCGCAGGGGCTGCTGGCTGCCGTTCGCGACGGACAGCGTCATGTCGCCGCTCGCCGGGTCGGTCGTCCACGGCACGCCCTGGATCACGTCGACGTCGAGACGCAGTGAGTCGGCCAGCAGCTCGAGCGCCTCGTCGCGGCGTCCCTGACGCGCGAGGCAGACCACGGCGTCGGCGCGGTCCTGGTTCAGGAAGCGGCTGCCGTGTCCGTCGGCGAGGGCCAGCGCGAGTTCGTCGTAGGCCTGGGCGAAGTCGCCCGCGCGCATGTACATGCGACCGAGGAGCGCGTGGCTGGGACCGTAGCGCGGCGCGCGCTCGATGCGCTGCAGGAGCACGTCGCGCGCGGCCGCGAAACCGCCCGCCGACGACTCCTCCCAGCGGGCGAGGATCTCGTACGGACGCATGTCGTCGCCGTCGAGGCGCAGGCTCTCGCGCAGCGCGTCGCGCGCCGCCGCCATGTCGCGTTCCTCGTGCCCGAGCTGCGAGGCCAGGGCGGCGTGCATCTGCCCCTGTTCGAAGGCCGTCTCGGCGCGCACCGGATCGAGGCCCTGCTCGACCAGCAGCGCGAGCACCACGAGAGACGCGATCAGGCCCAGCGCCGGGCTGACGCGCTCGCGTACCGGCGCGTCGGCGCGACGCGCGGCGAGGAGTCCGGCCACGAGGAAGATCGGTGCGGGGACGACGGTCTCGAGGGCCATGCCGAGGTCGAGCAGGTTGGCCGCGAGCAGGCCGAGCAGCGACGCGAGCACGGCGGCCGCCAGCAGCGGCGGCGCTCCGAGGTCACGCACGCTGGCCCGCCCCAGCCGCAGCGCGAGCAGCGCGATCCAGGCCAGGAACACGGCCAGCGCGGGGAGGCCCGCGGCCTGCGCCACGTAGAGCAGCACGTTGTGCGGGTGGGGCGACTCGGGCTCGTTGAAGAAGCGGCTGCCGGGCGCGAAGCGCGTCAGCGAGACGAAGGTGTGCGGACCGATGCCGATCCAAGGGTGCTCGCCCACGATCGCGAGGCTGTTGCGCCAGGCGTCGACGCGGTACTCGAACGAGCGCTCGAAGCGCTCGGCGGTCCACGCGCCGAGACGCTCTCCCGCCAGGGACGCGCCGCCCACGCCGAGGACGAGCAGCACGCCGGCACCGAGCAGCAGGCCGCGACGCGACGGCAGGGGCAGACGTCCCGCGGCGCGCCGGCGGCCGAGCCAGATCACGAGCGGCGTGGCGACCAGGCCGAGGACCAGGCAGCCGGTGCCGGCCTTGCTGTCGGTGTGGATCGTCGAGGCCGCGAGCAGCAGCGTGGCCAACAGTCCGGGGATGCGCAGCCTGCGACTGGCGAGCGCCAGGCCGAGCGCCAGCACGGCGTGGAACGCGAAGAACGGTCCCAGGAAGTTGGGGTGCTGACGGAAGAGGGTGAGGCGCGTGTCGAGCGCGGGGCCGAGGTCGACCTCACGCGCGAGGTAGCCCGTGAGCGCCACGCCGCAGAGCGACACGAGCGTGGCGAGGGCGACCTGTGCGCCGAGCACCAGCAGCCAGCCGTCGCGCTCGCGGGGGCGCACGGCCACCGCGAGTCCGAGCGCCGCGAGCGTCAGCGTCCAGCGCAGGGAAGGCACGGCGGAGAGTTCGTTCGGACCGACGAAGGCGGCCAGTGCGAGCAGCAGCACGAGCAGTCCACCGATCAGCACCGGTGCGCGCCACGTGAGTCGTCCGTCGACCGCGGCGAGCTGGGTGAGCAGCACCACGAGCGCCAGCACGAGCGCCTGTGCCCCGCTCATGAGCACGAGCCCGCCGCTCAGCGTGGTGAGCGCCAGGCCCGCGGCGAGGAACTGGTCGGGCACGCCCACGGCCCGTCGCGTGCGTGCGAGCAGCAGCGGCACGGCCAGCGCGACGGCCGGGAACAACGGCGCGAACAGCGGCGGGATCTCCTCGAGCAGCACGCGGATCGAGGTCTGCCCCGGGACGTGGCTCAGACCGTCGGTCAGCAGCGCGGCGACGAGCAGCGCCAGGCCCCACTGGTCGGCATCGAGCTGCGTCCAGCGCTCGGGGCGACGGTTCGCCAGCAGCCGTGCCAGGAGGGCGCCGAGGAGCAGCGCGCCGAAGACGATCGGCATCCCCCAGGGGACGCGCGCGTCGAGGGTCGAGGCGATCGCAGCGCGCATGTAGGCGTGGCCGATCGCGACGGCGACGGCGATCCACAGCGCGAGGGCCTTGGAGAGGCGAAAGGCGAGCATTCTCGGCTGGAAGCTACCTTCCGCGCCCGGTGAGGCCGAGGACGAGGCCGAAAAAAGCGACAGGGCCGACTCCTCGGCGGGAGCCGGCCCTGTCCTCCTCCCTACAGTCCTGTACGCGGCGCCCGGGCCCGATCCCTGACGGCCGCAGGACTGAAGCATCCGAAAAATCCTCGGCGACTGCTCTCTTACAAGCGCCGTGCCAAACACGCCGAAGATGGCCACTTGCGACGTAAGTCAAAGTCTGATAGGACGTTGCGTCATGCTTGGCGTGTCCGACGCCGGCGGCGACTGCGAGTGCGAATGTCCCGCAGGGCAGGCGAACATCGGGCGAACATGCGTGAGTCGTTGCCATGCAAGGACTTAGGGCTGTGTCTCGCGGGGCATGGCGGCACGCGGCAATCCTGGCCCTGGCGGGCATGCTGGCCGCCTGCGGGTTGACGCGGCCGGTGGTCGAGGCCTCCGGCGACGATCTGCGCCTCGATCGGCTCTGGCTGGCACTCGAGCGCGGCGACGTCGAAGGCGCGTCCGGCGCGGCGGCCGAGGTGCACGCCCCGGGCTTCGCCGAGCGCGCCCGATTCGACGCTCTGGCCCTGGCCGAGGGCCGGGTCGCGGCGCTGACCCGCGCGCGCGAGCAGGGCTCCTTCTGGAGGGCGCGTTTCCTGGCCAGCGACGCCCGCGCGCGGGAGGTGCTCGACGAGGTGCCCGAGTCCCAGCGCGGACTCGCCTATCGACTCGAGGACGCGCGGCTCTCGCCGCCGCAGCGCCGCGCGTCCATCGCGGGGGCGCTCGTGGAGTCCGGGGCGGGGGGCACCGAGGCCCTGGCGGTCTGGGTCGAAGCGCTGCTGGCCCAGGGTCGTCTGGCCGACGCCGACGCGTTGCTCGACGCGGGACCGTCCACCGCTCGGCTGCGCGCGGCGCGGCACCGACTCGAGCTGGCCACCGGGCGCGTGCGTTCGGGCGTGCGCGGGTTGCTCGACGATCTGGGCGCGGGCCTGCTCACCACGTCGGGTCTGCAGCTTCTCGAGCGCGCGCTGCAACGTGTCCCGATGGACGACCTCGAGGCCGAGGCGCGCCGGCTGCTGCGTGCCGACGGGGAGCGCGGTGAGCGCTACGAGCGCACCCGGACGCGCGTCCTGGCCGGGCTTGAGTTGCGCGCCGGCCACGCGCGCGAGGGCGTCGCCCAGCTCGCGCGGCTCGACGTGCGCGATCCCGTCGACGACCGCCTCGCGCGTCGCGTGCGGCGGCGCGCCGGCCTGCCCGTGCCCGACGACGACGGCAGACCGCCCACGCCCGAGGAGCGCGTCGACGCCGATCCGCAGCGCGTCGGGGGCCGTGCGCTGCTCGAGCTGCGCACGGCGGACGAGTGGTCGCTCGCCGCGCGCGCGACGTATCACGGCGCGCTGGTCGACGGTGACGAGCTCGACCTCGACGGCTTCACGGCGGCGCTCGATGCGGCCGGCGCGCACCTCGGCGACGGCGTCCCGCGCCTGGCCGAGTTGCCGCGCCGCGGCTTCGGCCTGTTCGGCGAGCTGCTCGACACGACGGGATTGGCCGAGGCGCTGCCCGATGCGTTCGTGCTGGCCGGCGAGGGCTTCCTGCTGCCGCCCGAGCTCACGCTCTACGACCGGGTGGCGAGCGCCAGCCCCGACCTCGTGGGCGACGACGGCGAGCACGTGCGCTACACGCGTCAGCTCGTGCAGGGGATGCGCGTGCCGGGCTTGCAGGCCAGCCGGGGCGCCGACTTCTCCGGGGCGGGACTGGTCGACGTCGTGTTCCTCGACGCCGACCAGGTGCTGCGCCAGGCGCGACGTCCGGCGTCCCCGCTGGCGCCGCTCCCGCCCGAGGCCTGGCCGGCCCGCGACACGGCCGAACGGCGAGCGCTCGACGAGCCGCTCGACACGGCCGAGCGGCTGCTCGCGGCGGCGCGCGCGGATGCCGGCGACGACTTCGCGCGCCGCGTGCTCGAGGCCCTCGCGCTGCACGAGGAGCGGCACATCCTGGACGTCCAGCACCTGCTCGCGCGCAATGTGTTCGGCATGCTGCTCGACGTGCTCTCGGCGGGCGGCACGCCCGACGCCGTGCGCGCCGAGGTCGAGCGCCGGGCGCAGCTCGACGCGATCCGCCGCGCCACCGACCCGCGGCTGCCGCTGGCGCACGTGATCGCGTCGTTGCGGAGCGACCCCGGCCTGCCGGGCGTGGGCGAGCACGCGGCGGGCTACGGCGAGTTGCTGGCCCAGCTCGTCGAGGTGCTCGACGAGGAGCGTTGGGACGGCGCGCGTCCGCTCTCGGAGCTGGGGATCGACCGCGGGCGCGTGCTCGTGCAGCAGCTCTGGCGGCTCGATCCCGAGACGCTGCGCGCCCTGGCCATGGCCGTCGCGCTCTGAGCGAGGCGGTCGCGGACGTTCAGACAGCGCCCTGCTGGAGCACGACGACCTTGATCGTGCGCAGCACGATGGCGATGTCGAGCGCGAGGCTGCGGTGCTTGATGTAGTAGAGGTCGAACTGGAGCTTGATGAACGCGTCGTCGACGGTGTTGCCGTAGCTGTAGTTGATCTGCGCCCAGCCCGTCACGCCGGGCTTCACCAGGTGGCGCCGCCCGTAGTGGGGGATCTTCGCCTCGAGCTCCTCGACGAACACGGGCCGCTCGGGACGCGGTCCGACGAAGCTCATGTCGTTGCACAGCACGGCCCACAGCTGCGGGATCTCGTCGACGCGCAGCTTGCGCAGCCAGCGTCCCACGCGCGTGATGCGCGGATCGTTGCGGCTGGCCCAGACGGGTCCCGAGCGCGTCTCCGCGTCGGCGCGCATCGAGCGGAACTTGCTCAGCTCGAAGGTGTGCCCGTTGGCGCCCACGCGCTCCTGGCTGTAGAACACCGGACCGCGCGACTCGAGCTTCACGAGCAGCGAGACCACGACGAAGATCGGCAGGGCGAGCAGCAACCCCACCAGCGCCAGGACGATGTCGAGCCCGCGCTTCAGGGCGCGTGAGAAGCGGTTCGGCGCCGACGAGGTCAGGAACAGGTCGGGCTCCGAGAGGCTCTCGGGGGAGATGCGCCCCGTGAGGCGCTCGTAGAACGAGGCCGTGTTCACGATGTTCACGCCGCCCATGCGCAGACGCAGGATCATGTCGTTCGCCAGCCGGCTGTGGCGCGACACGACGAGGCGCTGGATCTCGTGCTCGGCGACGATCTCGTGGGCGTGCGACGGCGGGCCGATCACGGCCCGACCGGCGGGCGGGTGCTCGCCGTCGTCGAGCACGCCGACGAAGTCGATGGCCGGGTCGGCCCGACGCCTGATCTCCTCCTCGAGGATGTCGATCATCGGCCCGTGACCCACGAGCGCGATGCGCTCGGCCAGTCCCGCACCCTGGAACCAGCGCGGGAACTGCATGCGCAGCCCGTAGCTCGCCAGGAACGCGGCCCCCGATCCGGCCACCACGAGCAGCGGGTGGATCTGCAGTCGCAGCAGGGTGCCGTCGAGCTCGAACTGACGGTCGGCCACGCCCATCACGTAGTGCAGCAACGGGAGCGCGACGAGCACCGCGATGACGCCCTCGATCAGGCGCTCGATCACGAGCTGGGGGCGCACGATGACCGACCAGCGGTACAGGTCGCGGAAGGCGAACGAGACCTGCAGCGCGAGCACCATCACGAGGGTGCGCATCACGATGAACGTGGTCTCGTCGGCCGCGACCTGGGGGAGGTGGTCGGTCGACGTGACCAGCATCCACTCGGCCAGCGAGCGGATGTGCGCCACCGGCGTGACGACCAGCAGCAGGAGGATCGTCTCCGCCAGCGCGAACAGGATCAGTGGCGCGCGACCCTTCACGTCAATGCAGACCCGCCATGAGCGCCTCGAGTGCGTCGGGATCGGACGGCACGCCGGTCGAGAGCTTGACCGCGCCCTCTTCGGTCATCAGGTAGTCGTCCTCGATGCGCACGCCGAGCGACTCGTCGGGGATGTAGATGCCCGGCTCGATGGTGAACAGCGTCCCGGGAGCGAGCGGCGCGCCCCGCGGACCCACGTCGTGCACGTCGAGGCCGAGCCAGTGGCTCGTGCCGTGCGGGAAGTACTGCGCGTAGCCGGCCTGCTCGAGCACGCCGTACGCCACCGCGTGCACGTCGCGCAGGGTCATGCCGGGGCGGGCGGCGGCCGCCGCCGCGGTCTGGGCCGCGAGCACCAGGTCGTAGATCTCACGCTGACGCGGCGTGAAGCGTCCGCTCACGGGGATCGTGCGCGTCACGTCGGCGCAGTAGCCGCGGTACTTGGCGCCGACGTCCATGACCATCAGGTCGCCGTCGCGCAACTCGCCGCGGTTGCTCTCGTAGTGAAGCACGACGCTGTCGTGGCCAGCTCCGCAGATCGACGGGAAGCCCGGACGCTCGGAGCCCAGCCGAAGGAACGTCCCGTCGATGGCGGCCTGCGCGGTGTACTCGTGCAGGCCCGGCGCGACCTCGGCCATGGCGCACAGCTGCGCGGCACAGGTGATGTCGATCGCGTTGCGCATGCAGTGCAGCTCGTAGTCGGACTTCACGAGCCGCAGAGCGTCGAGCGTCTTCCGCAACGGCGAGCCGCGTCCGGCTTCGACGAGCATGCCCTCGGGCGCCGCGGCGTCGTCGACCGAGAGCATCTCGAGCGGTCCGCCGCGCCACAACTCGGTGAGCACGCTCGTCCAAGGATCGGACTCGTCACCCTCGGCAGCCGCGGGCAGCGGAGCGGTGCGCGCGAAGCCGGTGGCGGCCTCGGCCTCGGGCCCGGGCGCGAGCCGGTCGCCCGACCAGACCTGGTAGACCGGATCGTGCTCGGGCAGGAACAGCACCTCGTCGAGCAGCTCGCCGTCCTGGCCGACCACGAGCGCCAACGCGATGTCCGGGATGTCGACCCCCGCCAGGTACCAGAAGTCGTCGGCCTGGAAGAAGCGGTTCTCGTCGTCGCCAGGCGCCGCGCGCACGAACACGAGCGCCGGACCTCCGAGCCCCTCGGCCAGCGCGACGCGCCGCGCGCGACATTCGTCGACGAGCACGTCGGGCGGCGGCACGATGACCGGGTCGACGAGCCGCGTCACCCGGCCGTACTCGTAGCCCTCGACGTCGAACGTCGGAGACCCGCCCGGTCCGCGCGAGGTCGTCGACTCGCAGCCCAGCAGGATCGACGCCGCGAAGAGCAGGCCCAGCGTGCTACGGGTCACCACGATGGAACTCCGGCAGGTGCAGGAAGGGATCTTCGAGGATCTCGGTGGCCACCGGGCGGCCGGTGGAGTCGAGCGTGACCGACACGACCACGAAGCGCCAGTCGGCGTCCTGCTGCCCGTGGCGCGTGAGCCAGGCCCGGGCCCCGCGCAGCAGGTGGCGGAACTTGCGTCCGTCGATGGTGGCGGACGGCTCGAGCGGACCCTCGCCGCGCGCGCGCACCTCGACGAACGCGAGGCCGTCGCCGTCGCGGCAGACCACGTCGATCTCGGCGCCGGTCACCCGGAAATTGCTCTCGACCACGCGGAAGCCGGCTGCGGCGAGGGCGAACACCGCCGCCTCCTCGGCCAGACGCCCTCGGCGAGGAGCCTCGGCGCCCATCGGGTCAGGCCTCGGCCCCATCCCTGTCGAGGACGTTGGCGATGGCCGAGCGCAGCACCTTGGCGCGCGTGTTGCCGTCGTCGAAGCGGATCGTGATCTCGGTCTCGCTCACCGCCGCGACCGTGGCCAGGAAGCCGCTGTGCAGCACGACGCGGTCGTTCTTCTTGAGCTCGCTCATCATCGCCTCGCGCCGCTTGCGCTCCTTGCGCTCGGGCAGCACGGCCACGAAGACGAAGATCGCCACGACGCCCAGCAGCAGGAACATCCAGTTGGGCTGCTCGGGCGGGGTGTCCTGGAGCAGACCGAGCCAAGCGGGGCCGGACGGGACGGTCATGGCGGAGCTTCCGGTGGGAACGGGCGAAGTGGAAACGGGCAGCCGCCCGGCGGGAGGGGGCTCCGGACGGGCGGCGCGATCGGGCATCATAGAGATCCGGGACGGCCCCCGCGACAACGCCCGGCGTCGCGGGCGCGCCGTCACGCGACCCCGCAGAGACAGATCCATGCGTGCCCCGCCCGCCAGCCCCCGCGCGTCGCGCGCGTCCCCTCCGGGGGACGTCGCGGGAGCGTGCTCGTGACCGGCGACGAGGCCGGCGCGCGCGCGTCGGGACGCGTTCTCGTGGCCATGAGCGGCGGCGTCGACTCGTCGGTGGCCGCGGCGCTGCTCGTCGAGCAGGGAATCGACGTGGTGGGCGTCTTCATGCGCAACGGCGTGACCGGCGCGTCCGGCAGCCGCTCGTGCTGCTCGCTCTCCGACGCGCGGGACGCGCGCGCCGTGGCCGATCGCCTGGGCGTGCCGTTCTACGTGCACGACCTGGCGCGTCCGTTCGCGCGCCTGATCGACGCGTTCGTGTCCGACTACGCGAAGGGACTGACCCCGAATCCCTGCGTGGTCTGCAACAACGACCTCAAGTTCGGCGAGCTCGACCAGCTCGCGCGCGACCTGGGCTGCGTCGGGGTGGCCACCGGACACTACGCGCGCCTCGTCGACGGGGTGCTGCATCGCGCCCACGACCGGGAGAAGGACCAGTCGTACCTGCTCGCCGGACTCGACGCCGGCCAGCGCGCCCGCGCGCGCTTCCCGCTGGGGGCGATGGAGAAGCACGAGGTGCGCGACCATGCCCGGCGTCTCGGCCTGGGCGTGGCCGACAAGCCCGACAGCGCCGACATCTGCTTCGTCCCCGGGGGCGACTACCGAGCGCTCGTGGCCGAGCGGCGCGGCGACCTGGGCGCACCCGGCGAGGTGCTCGACGAGAGCGGACGCGCCGTCGCGCGGCACGCGGGCGTGGCGGCGTTCACCGTCGGGCAGCGGCGCGGCCTGGGCGTGGCGCTGGGACGTCCCGCGTACGTGACCGCGGTCGACCCCGCGCGCGGCACCGTGCACGTCGGTGCGCGCGAGGCGCTGCGGCGTCCCTCCTGCCGCGTGGGCGAACTCGTCTGGCAGGACGCCGACGCGTGCGTCGAACGCGAGGTGCTCGTGCAACTCCGGCATCACCACGAGCCCGAGCGCGCGTGGGTGCGTCCCGACGACGACGGACGCTGCGCTCGGGTCCTGTTCGCGACGCCCAGCGAGGCGGTCTGTCCGGGACAGTACGCCGTGTTCTACGATGGCGCGCGCGTCCTGGGCGCGGGGCGCATCCAGAGGGAGGACGGTCCGTGAGCGAGCCCGAGCGCATCCGCTTCTGCCTCGAGTGCGGCGAGGCCATGCCGTACGACGACGCGAGCTGTCCGGCGTGCGGTGCGTCGCAGCCCGACTCGGTGGCGGCCCCGGCGCGCGAGCTGCGGCCCTGTCGTCTGTGCAGCGAGGAGTACGACGCGGCACGCCTCTTCTGCCCGCGCTGCGGCGCCGAGCGGCGCGCGCCGCCCGTGCTGCCGCTGCCGGCGCACGTGCCTCCCGCGGGCTCCGAGGGGCGCCTGCCGATGCTGGCCGCGGTGCTCACGCTGCTGGGTCCGCTGGTGCTGCTGGCCGCGGTGCTCGCGGCCTACGCCCGCACCTGAGCCCGCGGGCCGCGGCGCGCGTCAGCCGGCGCTCAGCTCGCTGATCTTGTCTTCGACGAACACGAAGCGCGCGTCGGCGCGCAGCCCCGCCAGATCGTCGTCGCCGCGCAGGTGCTCGAAGTCGCGGTAGCCCAGCGCGATGCTGCGCAGCAGTTCGGTGCAGGCGCCGTCGAGGTCGCCGGTGAGCGCCAGCGAGCAGGCCAGGTTGTAGCGGAAGGTCGAGTTCTCGGGGTCGGCCGCGACCAGCCTGCGGTCGACCGAGAGCCCGCGGCGGTGCTCCCTGAGTTGCGAGTACGTCTGGCCGAGGGCCGCGAGGTAGTCGAGGTTCTCGGGCTCGCGCCGCACGAGACATTCGAGCACCCCCGCCTCGAAGCTGAGGCCGGCGTTCGAGAGGCCGCTCTGCAGGGCCTGGCGGTCGTCGATGGGCATGGGCTGGATCGATCGGGTCGTCATGGGAGGGCCGCGGCGAGCGTCTCCTCGGTGATCCCGGGTCGGGCAGGCGCTACAGTCTGCGGCGCGGGATGCCCCCGCAGGCGTTCCGACCGGTCCCGCATTCTAGGGGCCGTCGGGCGCATCCGGCAAGACGAGGGAGCCTGTCGCGATCATGAAGATCTACTTCTGCGACGGATGCAACGAGAGCGTCCCGCTGGCCGACATCCAGGCCGGACGCGTCACGACCATCCAGGGCAAGATGTTCTGCTCGACCTGCATCCCGCCCGGGGCGGTCATGAGCCCCGCCGCGCCCCAGCAGGCGGCCGCACCCGCGGCCTCCGCCGGGACGCCCAAGCTGCTGCTGGCGCTGGTGGTGCTGCTCGTGGGCTACACGGTCTGGCGCGACCGGGCGCTGTTCGTCGAGACCGCCGCGGCGCCGACCGAAGACCTCGAGGCCGCGCCGGCGCGCGACCTGCCCGACGAACTCGACGCGCTCTCGTCCGAGCTGGCGCAGTTGCGCGCCGACGGCGGCGCGCGGGCCAAGATGATCACCTCGTTGCGCGCCGACCTCGAGGCGCTGCGCGAGACGGACGCCGAGCTGCGGCGGGCGTCCGAGTCCCAGCGCGAGGTGCTCGATCGCGTCGCGCGCACGCAGTCCGAGACGGGCAGCTTCCTCGAGCGCATGGAGCTGTCGTCCAGCCGGCTGACGGGCATCGAAGAGCGCCTCGACGCGCTCTCCGACGCGGTCATGGCGCACGAGGCGGCCATCGCCCTGGGACTCAAGGCTCCGGCCCAGGGGCCGCTCGGACCGACCGCGGCGGCGAAGCCCGAGGTCGACCCGGCGCGCGTGGCGCTGATCGAGGAGGTCCGCCGCCAGCTGCTGTCGGCCGAGCCCGGCGTGCGCTTCGAAGGCGTCGATCGCATCGAGGAGGGCGGCTACCGCGAGCTCGCCCCCGACCTCGTCACGCTGCTGCAGGACGAGGACATGTTCGTGCGCATGCACGCCATGAAGGTCCTGGGCGACTTCGGCTACGAGGAGGCCGTGCCGGCGCTGTTCGACCTGCTCGAGGACGACAACGCCGCGATCCGCAAGACGGCCGGCGAGAACCTCGTGCGGCTGACCGGCTTCGACCCGGGCTTCGACCCGAAGGCCTCTGCCGGCGAGCGCTCGCGGGCCGTGAAGAAGTGGCGCGACTGGTACGCGGCGCGCTGACGCGACCGAGGTCAGCGCAGGCTGACCTCGACGCCGTACTTCGCGCGCAGGCCCATCACGACGTTGCCGATCTCCTCGGCCGTGGGGTTGTCCTCGCGCAGGATGCGCAGCAGTTCGTCGTGCGCGGCCTCGAAGGTCATCGGCTCGCGGCGCGTGAGCCGCACGACCCAGGCGCCGTCCCAGGTCGCGATGGGCGCAGCCACCTGGCCGGCCTCGTCGAGTCCCGACACCGCGCGTTCGACCTCGGCGCCGAGCAGGTTCTTGCGGTACTGCGTGACCTTTCCGTCGCGCAGGAAGCCCTGCTGGACGAGCTCTTCGCTGGGCGGGTCGGAGCCTGCCAGCAGCTCGGCGAACGGCGTCCCGGCGCGCAGCGCGTCGGCCGCCTGCCCGGCGCGCTCGAGGGCCTTCTTGCGCAGCTCGGCCACGTCGGGACGCGGCCCGTCGGGGTCGACGCCCGAGTAGGCGCTGTAGAACAGCGCCTCGAGCGAGATCGCCTCGCCGTACGACCCGAAGATGTCCTTGTAGCGACGGCGCAGCTGATCCTCGGAGAACGTGCGCGCCTCGCGCGCCATGTCGAGCAGGGCCAGTTCCATCGTGATGCCGCGCTTGCGGCGCGTCTCGTACTGCTCGAGGTCGGTGCCCTGGGACTGCAGGTCCTGGTCGAACAGCTCGAGGCTGCCGGAGTAGTTGTGCTCGACGATCAGGTCGCGCTCGGTCAGCCAGGCCTTCTCGATCTCGGCCTCGGTGGGCAGCTTGTCGGTGGCCCGGGCCTCCTTCATCACGACCTCCTCGGTGACCCAGTCGTCGAGGAAGTCGGTGCCGTGCCGTTCGACCAGCCAGCGCCCGTAGTCGGCGCGGGTGAGCTGCAGGTCCTCGCCGCGCAGGACCACGTCGTCGTCTCCCGCCGGGATCAGGGCGGCCGCGAGGGACAGGGCCGCGGTGGCGACCAGGGACAGGGAGGGCTTCATGCGCGGGGAACCTCGCTCGTCGGGGGGCCGTTCATCGTGCCGGTGCGGGAGGAGAATGCAACCAGCGGCCGTCGGGGGCGAGGTCGAGCCTTCCAGGCCCGAGCGGCGGGTCGAACGCGGAGCGGGACGGAGTCGCGGGGTCGGCTGTTGGAGAGCCGGCCGGCAACGTCACCTCGAGGACCGCCAGCGCGCTCGTCCCGAGGCCCAGGTGGACGTCGCCGGAGGTCTGCCCGAAGTAGCTCGGCTGGGGACCGGCGCGCCGCACCAGGACCCGTCCGTCGGCCAGGGTCGCACGCACGAGCGCGAAGCGCGGCAGGCCACGCAGCAGCAGCGAACCGCCGGGGACGACGCCCTCCGGCGCGCCGCGGTTGAGCAGCACGCGCGCGCGCTCGCCGCATCCCGTGGCCAGCAGGTCGAGGTCGCCGTCACCGTCGAGGTCGCCCGAGTACAGGCCGCGCCCGACGTGGGGCTCGGCGCACAGCGCGCCCGAGCGCGGGCTCTCGTCGCGGAAGCGTCCGCTGCCGTCGTTCGTGAACAGCAGCGCGTGCTGGGCCCAGGTCTTGCCGTCGTGGTAGAGCGCGATGTTGTCGATGATGTGTCCGTTCGTCACGGCGCAGTCGAGGTCGCCGTCGGCGTCGAGGTCGGCCAGCACCGTGCCGAAGCCGACCGGCAGGCGCGACGGACCGTCGAGGCCCGACATGGCGGTCACGTCGGTGAACATCCCGCCGCCGTCGTGGCGGTAGAGCGTGTTCGACTCGTCGTCGAAGTTCGTCACGAACAGGTCGTCGTCGCCGTCGGCGTCGACGTCGCCCAGGGCGAGACCCATGCCGGCCTCGGTCAGGCCGCGGTCGTTCACGCCGGTGCCCGAGAGCAGCGTGCCGTCCTCGAAGCGCCCGCCGCCGTCGTTGATCCACATGCGGTTCTCGACGCTGTCGTTGGCGACGTAGACGTCGGGACGTCCGTCGTCGTCGGCGTCGAGCACGATCACGCCCAGGCCCTTGCCGGGGGCCGCCGGGTCGACGAGACCGGCCGACTCGGTCGCGTCGAGGAACGTGCCGTCGCCGCGGTTCGTGTAGAAGCGGTCGGGCTCGCCCGGGTAGGCGTCGGGATGGCAGGCGCTGCGCCAGCCGGGCTCGCGCCGTCCGCACCACAGCGGGTGCTCGAGGTCGATGGTGAGGTACGCGGCCACGTACAGGTCGAGGTCGCCGTCGGCGTCCGCGTCGAAGAACGCGGCCGACGACGTCCAGCGCGGATCGCCCACGCCCGCGCGCGCTGTGTCGTCGACGAAGTGCAGCGGGGCGTCCTGCACGAGCAGCACGTCGGGGCCGACGTTCGTGACGAGCAGGTCGACGTCCCCGTCCCCGTCGACGTCGCCCGCGGCCACGCCCATGCCGTAGCCGTCGTCGGCCGCCGCGCCGCAGCCGGCCGTCACGTCGGTGAAGCGCGCGGTCCCGTCGTTGGCGAACAGGCGGTTCGTGGGAGCGCCGGTGCGATCGCCGAGGGGGATCGGTCCCGACTGCACGACGTACGCGTCGAGGTCGCCGTCGGCGTCGAGGTCGCACAGCGCCGCGCCGGCACCCATGGTCTCGATGAGGTGCTTCTCGGGGGTCAGCCCTGCGTCGTGGACGAAGTCGAGTCCGCTCGCGGTGGTCGCGTCGACGAACCAGCCCGCGGCGTCGGGCGCCGTGGCCGCCGCGTGCGTCGCGCCGGAGGCGCCCGCGGACGCCTCGTCGCGCGTCGCGCCCTGGCTCGCAGCGCCCTCGCTCGACGGCGTCGCACCGGTCGGCGCGAGGTCGCCCGGGACGGACGGCGTGCGTCCCCGGTCGTCGTCGCCGCAGGACGCCAGCGCGGCGACGCAGGCCAGCACGGCGAGCGCCGCGCGGGCCGTGCGCGAGCCCGTCGCCAGCGTGGTGCGGTCGCGCGCGGCGTTCACGGCGTGCCCTCGGTCGCGGCGGCGCGCACGGCCTCGGCGCGCGCGACGATGGCGGGGTCGCCGGGCCGCAGGACGAGGGCGCGTTCGTACCAGGGCAACGCCTCGGCGGGGCGTCCCGCGTCGCGCAGCACGTCCCCCGCGCGTACGGCCAGGCGCACGTCGCCGCCCCGTTCGAGCCCTTGCTCGAGCTGCGCGACGGCGCCGTCCACGTCGTGGCGGTCCTCGGCCAGCAGGCGCGCACGGCGCAGCACGACCGGCACGAGCGAGGCGGGCGTGGCGAGGTCGATGGCCCGGGAGTAGCAGGCGTCGGCCTCGTCGAGACGTCCCAGTTCGCGCAGCACGTCCCCGAGCTGCGCGTGGTTGTCGGCGTGGAAGGGGCCCAGCTCGACGGCGCGCCGGGCGCCCTCGAGGCGGTCGATGAGCGGTGCCAGCCGACGGTGCTCTGCCAGCACGGCCAGGCCCTCCTCGCGCCGGCCGAGGCGCAGCAGCGATTGGCCGAGGCCGAAGCGCGCCGCGGGCAGGAACGGATCGCCCTCGAGCGCGTGCCGGAACGCGGCGACCGCCTCCTCGTGCTTCCCGGCGCCGGCCAGCAGGCGCCCCTCGAGGGCCAGCAGCAGCGGATCGTCGGCGCCGCGCACGCGCTCGGCCTGCGCGAGGGCGGCCCAGGTCTCGTCGCGCCGGCCCAGCATCTCGAGCGCGTCGACGCGCATGAGCGACTCGACGGGATCGTCCGGGTCGAGCAGGTCCAGCGCCTCCTCGTGACGTCCCAGCAGGTAGAGCGCCTGGCCGCGCAGCGGACGCAGCACCTCGCCGAGCGGCTCGGCGCTGGCCAGCGCGGCGGCGTAGCGGTGCACCATCATCTGCCGCCGCGCGCACTCGATGCGCAGCGCCACGTCGTCGGGATGCTGGGCGAGCTGCTGCTCCAGCAGGTCGACGGCGGATTCGAGGCGTCCGCTGTCCCACAGCGCGCGCCAGTCGGAGGGATCGGCCGGCGCGGGCAGTTCGACGGGCGGCGGAGCGACGCCGGGCGCCTGCTGCAGCAGCGTCGCGAGCGCGAGCGCGAGCCCCAGCGCGGCACTCACGGGGACCGTCCCGGAGGCGGCAGCAGCTCGCGCTGCAGGATCGTCCCGTCGAAGGCCACCGTGTAGCGCGCGTCGACGTCGAGGACCCCCAGGTCGCTCGTGCTGCCGCCGGGCCAGCGCACGCTCACGCCCTCGACCGCCTCGAGCGTGCCGAGGCCGATCACGAGTTCGGGGTCGGACGCGCTCTCGTAGCTGCCGCCGCAGACCAGTTCGCGCACGATCGGGCCGCGCGCGGTGCGCACGCCGACACGCGCGCCCTCGGCGTCGGCCCGTCCACCCGGACCCTGCAGGCGCAGCACGATGCGATGACCCGTGGCCGCGTCGTTGCGCAGCACCCAGGGTCGGCCGGAGTTGTTGCTCACCACGAGGTCGACGTCGCCGTCGCGGTCGAGGTCGGCGCGCGCCACGCCGCGTCCGACGCGCGGCTCGTGGAGCGAGGTGCCGAGCGACGGGTCGGCCGGCGAGAAGCGTCCGTGGCCGTCGTTCAGGAAGAGCTGGTCGTCCTGGGCGAAGGTGGTCAGCTCCTCGATCTGGTCGACGTTGTCGAGGATGTGTCCGTTCGCCACGTAGATGTCGAGGTCACCGTCGTTCTCGAGGTCGAAGAACACGGTGCCGAAGCCCAGCGACGAGAGACTCGGCGCGCCGGCGCCGCTGCGCACCGAGACGTCGGTGAAGAAGCCGCCGCCGTCGTTGCGGTAGAGCGTGTTCGTCTCCTGCTGGAAGTTGACCACGTACATGTCGAGGTCACCGTCCTGGTCGAGGTCGCCCATGTCGGTGCCCATGCAGGCCTCGGTGCGTCCCTCGCCGTTCAGGTCGGCGCCCGACATGCGTCCGACCTCGGTGAAGCGTCCGCCGCCGTCGTTGCGCAGCATGAGGTTGGCCTGGCTGTCGTTGGCCACGAACAGGTCGACGTCGCCGTCGTCGTCGTAGTCGCCGCCCACGAGCGCGAGGCCCTTGCCCTTCGTCCCGACGAGCGAGGCGGCGGCGCTGCCGTCGGTGAATCGGCCGTGTCCGTCGTTGAGCAGCAGGCGGTCGTCGAGGCCGTCCCACGAGTCGACGTGGCAGTAGGTGCGCAGCTCCTTGTTGGGACCGCAGAAGCGGTGGCTCTCGATGGGCATGTCGAGGTAGCCGATCACGTACAGGTCGAGGTCGCCGTCGTTGTCGGCGTCGAGGAACGCGCCGCCGATGGTCCAGCGCGGGTCCTCGACGCCCGCGGCGTTCGTCACGTCGCGGAAGCGCAGCGCGTCGTCGTTCAGGAACAGCCGGTCGCGTCCGTAGGCGGCCACGTAGACGTCGCGGTCGCCGTCCGCGTCGACGTCGCCCACCGCCAGTCCCTGGGCGTAGAACGCGATGTCGAAGCCGCTGCCCGCGGTCACGTCGGAGAAGTGCAGACCGCCCTCGTTGCGGTACAGCTTCGAGGTCTCGCCGGCGGCGAAGGGCGCCTTCTCGAGTTCGTCGGGCGTGAACTCGTCGGGCGGCAGGGTTCCGCTCTGCAGGAAGAGGATCTCGGGCAGCGCGTCGCCGTCGAGATCGACCACGGCGACGCCGGAGCCCATGGTCTCGAACAGGTACTTCTTGTTCCGGCCTCCGTGCACGTGCAGGAAGTCGATGCCGGCCTCGGCGGCCACGTCGGGCAACAGCAGCGGACCGGCGGACGACGTCGCGCCGGGGCCCGTCGCGCCGGGGGCGGCCGGGTCGTCGGCGTCGGACGGCGCGCCTTCACCGCACGCCGCGAGCGCGCACGCGACGAGGCATGCGAGCCCGCGACCCGCGCGTCGCGCGCGCCCCCGTGCCCGAGCTCGAGCTCGAGCCCGTGCATCCGCCCTCCCGACCTCGCCCCGGCTCGTCACGGCGAGTCTCCGCAGTAGCGCGCGCGCAGCGCGGCGAGTTCGTCCGCGTCGCGTTCGGACGCGTGGGTCGTCAGCCAGCGCTCGAACGCCGCACAGGCAGCGACGGTCTCGCCGTCGCGGCGGTGCAGGTCGGCCAGCTCGAGCTGTCCCTCGCCCCACATCGGGTGGATCTGCGCGAGTCGCTCGAGCTTCTCCTTGCGCACGTCGCGCTGCTTGCGGATGTACTCGTTGTCGGTCAGGTCGAGCACGAGACCGAGCACCTCGTCCCAGTGACGGGCTTCCTCTTCGTGACCCAGGCGGCGGTTGCAGTCGGCCAGGCCTTTCAGCGTCTCCTTGTAGTCGGGACGTCCGGCGAGGGCGCGTTCGAAGAGCGATTCGGCCTCGGCGAAGCGTCCGTCCTCCTGCAGGAAGCGGCCGTGCAGCGAGAGCGCGCGGTACGCATCGTCGAACGGCAACCCGTCGGCCTGCTCGAGCGCCGCGAGAGCCTCGTCGCGACGTCCCAGCGTGTCGAGGATGTACGCCTTCTGGTAGAGGCCGGCGCCGCGTGTCTTCTCGTCGCCGAGCAGCCCGTCGACACGCACGAGCGCCTCCTCGGCGCGGTCGAGACGCACGAGCAACGTGACGATCTGCAGCAGGGTGGCCGAGTCGTCGGGACGCTCGGCGTACGCGCGTTCGAAGTACGGCAACGCCTCGGCGTGCAGCTTCTGCTCGGCGTACGCCTGTCCCAGCCGCACGTTCACGCCGTACGCGTCGGGGTCGAGGGCGTAGGCGGCGAGCAGCGCCTCGATCGTCTTGGGGTGTGCCGGCGACTGGTCGAAGAGCCGGAAGGCCGCGTTGCGCGCCTGCTCGAAGGCCGCCTGGTCGACCGGCGCGGCGGTCGACCCGCCCTCGGTCGCGCCGTCTCCGCAGGCCCCGAGTCCGAGCACGAGGGCCAGCAGCGCTGAGACGAGCGGCGGACGGGGACGGGACACCGGGGCGAGGCTCGGGGGAGGCGGGGGACGTCGGCCGTCATCGTAGCCTGCGCGCCCCGACGATCGGAGCGCCGGGTCGGCAGGCGACGCCGTCGCCTTCCACGCGTCCGGCCGCCCCGGCGTGGGATGGGCGCGGCCGGCGGGCGAGGCTTGCTACCATCTCGCCGACCATGAACGACGCCGTGCTCTCCCCGCCGCCGCCCGGAACCCAGGGTGGACCGAAGGTCCTGCTCGAGGTCTTCGGCTGCCAGATGAACAAGCTCGACGGAGAGCTCGTGGCTGGTGCGCTGCGCAAGGCCGGCTACGACTTCACCGACCGCGACGAGGAGGCCGACGCGGTGCTCATGGTGACCTGCTCGATCCGCGACCAGGCCGAGCACCGCGTGCACAGCCATCTGGGCGAGCTCGCGGTGCTCAAGCGCAGCCGTCCCGAACTCGCCGTGGGCGTGCTCGGATGCATGGCGTCGCGCGAGGGCTCGGCGCTGCTGCAGCGCTGGCCGGCGCTCGATTTCGTGGCCGGCACGCGCGACTTCCCCAAGGTGGCGTCTCTGCTCGACGAGGTGCGCGCCGACCGCGTGCGGCTGGTGGCCGTCGACGGCGACCCGCGCGTGAGCGAGGAGCGCGACCTGGCCGTGCGTCCGCACCGGGCGCGGGCGTTCCTGACGGTCATGCGCGGGTGCGACAAGCGCTGCACGTACTGCGTCGTGCCGCGCACGCGCGGCTTCGAGGTCTCGCGTCCGATGCACGAGATCCTCGACGAGGCGAAGCGTCTCGTCGACGACGGCGTGACCGAGATCACGCTTCTGGGCCAGACGGTGAACGCCTGGGGACGCGCCTTCGGCAGCTCGCTCGGAGACCTGTTCCACGAGTTCGAGCGCCTCGACGGCCTGCGCCGCGTGCGCTTCACCACCAGCCATCCCGAGGAGATGGACGAGCGCCTCGTCGCGGCCATGGCCGCCTGCCGCAAGGCGGGCCTCTTCCTGCACCTGCCGCCGCAGTCGGGCAGCGACGCGGTGCTGCGCCGCATGGCGCGCGGCTACACGGCGGCGCGCTACCGCGAGATCGTGCAGCAGTTGCGCGAGGCGATCCCCTTCGTGCAGCTCGGGGCCGACATCATCGTCGGCTTCCCCGGCGAGAGCGAGGACGACTTCGAGCTCACGTACCAGCTCATGGAGGACGTGCGCTTCAGCCAGGCGTTCGTGTTCCGCTACTCGCCGCGTCCCGGCACACCGGCCTTCGGCGCGCTCGTCGACGACGTCCCCGACGACGTCAAGCGCGCGCGCCTCGCGACGCTGCTCGACCTGCAGGCGCGGCTCGCGAGCGAGCGCCACGCGTCGATGCACGGCGAGGTGCACGAGGTGCTCGTCGAGGGCACCAGCCGTCGCGACAGCCGCCGCATGTTCGGACGCAACCTGGCCTTCGACCGCATCGTGTTCCCCGGCGACCCGTCCCTCGTGGACGAGTACGTGCACGTGCGGTTGGGCGAATCGACCGCGCTCACGCTGGCGGGCGAACTCGTCGCCGACCCGGCGTTCGCGGGTTGAAGTCCGCGGCGCGCGGGTGCGCACCGCGGTGCGTTCTCCCGCTCAGCCGTCGTCGTCGGGACAGCCGCAGTCGCCCGCGACCCAGTCCTCGACCGCCGCGTCGAACACCTCGCGCGGGATCGGGACCGCGGCGCGTCCGGGGCCCGGGTCCCAGCCCCAGAGCACGAGCGGGTCGTGGAGCATGTGCTCGGCGAGCTGCGCGGGGCTCTTGCGCCCGTTGCGCGCGGGGTCGCGGAGCTGCTCGCAGAGCGCGCTCTTGTCGCGTCCCTCGAAGATCAGCGGCAGCGCGGGATGGGGCAGGTGCCAGTTCGGCGCGCCGGGCGGCAGGTGCGCGTCGCTCAGGTTGCGATCTTGGTGGCACGTGTCGCAGCGCATGCCGAAGACGCCGCTGCCGTTCGGTCCGCGGCGCACGTTCTGCGGATGGGGCAGGCTCTCGTCGCCGACCAGCGGCGTGTCGCCCGCGGGGTGGCAGTTCAGGCAGCGCGGGCTCTGCAGCACGTCGTAGATCACGTCCCACGCGGCGGACGCCGAGAGTCGCGGCGTGTCGCGTGCCGGGGCATCGCCGGACGACGACGCGCAGGCAGCGACGAAGGCCGTCACGCCGAGCACCAGCAGCGCCGCCGTGACGCGCACGAGGATCTTCGGAGCGGGGATCATGCGCGCAGGTCCTCGTCACGCAGGGGGAGTCGGCGCACGCGCCTGCCGGTGAGGGCGAAGAGCGCGTTGCAGAAGGCCGGCGCGACAGGCGGCACGCCCGGTTCGCCGATGCCGGTGGACGGCGCGTCGCTGGCCACGAGATGCACGCGCACCTCGGGCATCTCGTGGACGCGCAGCAGCTTGTAGTCGTGGAAGTTGCCCTGCTCGACGCGACCGTCCTTCAGCGTGATGGCCGAGTAGAGCGTGGCGGTCAGGCCGAAGCCCACGGCGCCCTCCAGCTGGGCGCGGATCGTGTCGGGGTTCACCATGCGTCCGCAGTCGACGGCCACGTCGACCTTGACCGGCCGCACGCGCCCGTCGACGGCCGCGACCTCGAAGACCATCGCGACGTAGCTCTCGAACGAGAAGTGCACCGCCAGACCGCGCGCGTGGCCCGGCTGCGGCGGAGTGCCCCAGCCGGCCTCCTGCGCGGCCCGTTCGAGCACGCCCAGGTGCCGGTCGTGTCCCACGAGCAGCTCGCGGCGCAGCGCGAGCGGGTCTCTGTGCGAGGCGTGCGCGAGCTCGTCGAGGAAGCTCTCGACCACGAACGCGGTGTGCGAGTGTCCGACCGAGCGCCACCAGAGCGTCGGCACGGCCACGTCGGTGGTGTGCAGGTCGACGCGCACGTTGGGGATCGCGTACGGCAGGTCTTCGGCGCCCTCGACCGAGGTGCCGTCGATGCCGTCGTGGATGATGAAGCCCTCGAACGGCGTGCCCTTGATGAACGACTGGCCCACGATCGTGTGCGCCCAGGCCACGAGGGCGCCGTCCGCGTCGAGTCCCGCGCGCAGACGGCTGGTCCACATCGGACGGTAGTAGCCGCCGCGCGTGTCGTCCTCGCGCGTCCACATGAGCTTGATCGGTGCGCCGGTGCCCTTGGCGACCTTCACCGCCTCGACGACGTAGTCGCTGACCGGGTTGGCGCGGCGTCCGAAGCCGCCGCCGAGGAAGGTGCTGTGGAGCCGGACCTCGTCGGGCGGCAGTCCGGCGGTGGCGGCCGCGGCGGCGTGGTCGAGGGTCTGGAACTGCGTGCCGATCCAGAGCTCCATCGCGTCGGCGCGCAGGTCGACGACGCAGTTGAGCGGTTCCATCGGCGCGTGCGCGAGGTACGGCAGTTCGTACTCGACGGTGTACGTGTCGTGCGCGGAGGCGAGCGCGGCTTCGGCGTCGCCGTCGCGACGCGCCACGAGGTCGGACGGCGTGCGCGCCAGCTCGAGGTAGCGCGCGGCGAGCTCGTCGGACGAGAGCGACGCGTTCGGGCCTTCGTCCCACTCGATCACGAGCGCGTCGCGGCCGCGTTTGGCGGCCCAGAACCCGTCGGCCACCACGGCCACGCCCGAGCCCACGTCGAAGACCCTCTCGACGCCGGGGATCGCCAGCGCGGCGCCCGCGTCGAACGACTTCGCCCGTCCGCCGAACGTGGGCGGATGGGCCACGAGCGCCACGCGCATGCCGGGCAGGTCGACGTCGAGGCCGAACACGGCGCGTCCGGCCACCTTGTCGGGCGTGTCGAGCCGGTGCGTGGGCTTGCCGACGAGCGTGAAGCGCGCGGGGTCCTTCAACGGCACGTCGGCCGGGACGGGCAGCGTCGCCGCGTCGTCGACGAGCTCGCCGTAGTCGAGCGCGCGTCCGCTCGCGGCGTGCAGCACGCGTCCCACGGCCGTGCTGCACTCGGAAGCCGGCACGCCCCAGCGCATCGCCGCAGCGTCCACGAGCACCGCGCGCGCCGCGGCGCCCGCGCGACGCATGGGCTCGCCCATGCCGAGGGTGCTCGTGCTGCCGCCCGTCATCTGGATGCCGTAGCCCGGGTGCGCATAGACCGGATCGACCGGCGCGAACTCGCCGTGCACGCGACTCCAGTCGGCGTCGAGCTCCTCGGCGAGCTGCATGCAGAGCGAGGTGAGCACGCCCTGGCCCATCTCGGCCTTGTTGACGATCACCGTCACCGCGCCGTCGCGCGCCACGCGCACGAAGGCGTTGGGGACGAACGCGTCGACCGGCGCGCCCATGAGCGCGCGCGCGGACACGGGCAGCTGCAGCGCGACGAGCAGTCCGCCGCCGGCGGCGGCACCGAGCCGCAGCAGCTCGCGGCGCGAGAACGTGGGCGAGGTCATCGCGCGCCTCCCTTCAACAGCGCCGAGGCGCGGTGGATGGCCTTGCGGATGCGCACGTACGTGGCGCAGCGGCAGGCGTTGCCCGACATCCCCACGTCGATCTCCGCGTCGGACGGCTCCCTGCGCTCGGACAGGAGGGCCGCGGCCGACATGATCTGTCCCGTCTGGCACCAGCCGCACTGGGGCACGTCGAGCTCGGTCCAGGCGCGCACGAGGGCGTCGCCGACCTCGCCCGCGAGGCCCTCGATGGTCGTCACCGCGGTGCCCTCGAGCGACAGGACGGGCAGCACGCACGAGCGCCGCGCGCGGCCGTCGACGTGCACCGTGCACGCGCCGCACTGGGCCGCGCCGCAGCCGAACTTGGTGCCCGTGAGCTGCAGCGTCTCGCGCAGCACCCACAGGAGCGGTCGGGACGGGTCTCCGTCGACGGACACCGCGCGTCCGTTCACGGTGAAGTGGATGGTCATCCGACGTCGCTCCCGGGGCTGTGGAAGGCCGGGCGCCCCGCGCAGGGCGGGCCCGGGGCGGATGCTACCGCAGGTCGCGTGAGGATCGCGCGACGCCGGAGGCGGTCGCTTCGTCCGGCTCTCGGGACTGTTATCCTGCCCGCCAGGCAAGGGTCGCCCAGGGCGGAGTTCCAGGCCGACGGCAAGCCCGCCGACTTCAACCGGGAGGATGGTCGCGATGGCGGACAACGGGGCAGCGTCGAGCGTGCGGTGGATCGTCCTCGTGCTCGGGATGGCGGCGCCCGGCGTGCGGGCCCAGCTCCTGGTGCCTGCGCAGTACCCCACGATCCAGGCGGCGATCGACGCCGCGTCCCCCGGGGACACGGTGCTCGTCGGACCGGGGACGTATCTCGAGCGCATCGACTTCCTGGGCAAGGACGTCGTGCTGCAGAGCAGCGACGGTCCCGAGGTCACGATCCTCGACGGCGACACCGGCCTCGGGTCGGGGTCCGTGGTGACCTTCGCGAACGGCGAGACGCAGGCCGCGGTCCTGTCCGGCTTCACGGTCCGCGGAGGCCATCAGGGGGGGCCGGCGGGCGACGGGGGTGGTGTGCTGTGCCTGGGGGCGTCGCCGAGCCTGCTGGGCAACATCATCCGCGACAACGTCGCCGAGCGGGGCGGCGCGATCTGCTGTCTGTCGGCCTCGCCGCGCATCGAGGGCAACGCGCTGCTGGCCAATTGGTCCGCCGTCGACGACGGCGGCGGAGGCGGCACGATCTGGTGCGAGGACTCCGCGGCGCTGATCCTGCACAACACGATCGAGGGCAACGCCTCGCTCTTCCACGGCTCGCCGGGCATCCAGCTCGAGGGCTCGCCCGACGTGCTGATCGCGGGCAACACGATCCGCGACAACGGCAGCATGTCGGGCTCGGGTGGAGCCATCGCCTGCCGCTCCGGGTCGTCGGCGACGATCCGCGCCAACCGGATCGAGGGCAACTACGCCGCGGGGCCAGGCGGCGGCATCGCCGTCTTCGGATGCGATCCCGTGATCGACTCGAACCTCGTCCTCGAGAACGCCACCGACCAGTCCGGGTTCGAGGCAGGAGGCGGCATCTTCTGCAGCGCCTCGGCCGCGCAGATCGTGGCGAACACGATCCGCGCCAACCACGTGGCGAGCGGCGGCGGCGCAGGACTGGCCCTGGTCGACTTCACCGGAAGCGTCGTCGGCAACGTCCTGGCCGGGCATGCCGCCATCACCGGGGCGGCGCTCTTCTACTCGTACAGCGGTCCCTGCGACACATCGTTCCTCTTCGCGCACGACACGGTCGTGGGGAACACGGGCCTCGGTCCGGCGATCGACACGTTCGGCGGCTGCCACCTCGAGATCGTCGACTCGATCTTCTGGGACGACGCCCCGTTCGGTCTCGGTCCGGGCCACACGGTGACCGCCTCGGTGGTCGAGGGCGGCTATCCCGGCGACGCACTCGACGAGGATCCCCTGCTGGTCGACGCGGCGGGGGGCGACGACCACCTGCGTTTCGACTCGCCCTGCCGCGACGCGGGCGCGTCCTATGTCGGCCTGCCCGCGTGGGACTTCGAGGGCGACCCGCGCGTGGCCGACGGCTTCCCGGACATGGGTGCCGACGAGTTCCACCGTCACCTCTACCTGCTGGGCGAGCCGGCGCCGACCGCCGAGGTCGTGGTCGGTGTCGTCGGCGAGCCGGACGCACCGGTCGCGCTGTGGATCGGCCTCGACCTGCTCGACCCGCCGCTCGTGCTGGCGGCCCACGGCACCTGGCAACTGGCCTTCCCGGTGCTGGGCCCCTTCGGGCTCGGTGCGTTGCCGGCCTCGGGATCGATCGCGTTGCCGGTCACCCTCGACGCGCTCCCGGTCGCGCTCCGCGCCCAGGCCACGGTCGGGCCCTGGCTCACGAACGTGCTCACGGTCGACACGACGTCCGTGCCGTAGGGCGCGCGCTCCCGGTCGCAGACTGGAGCGACGCGCGCGCGACGGGTACGCTCCCGCGCCGATGCCCACGTCCGTCGAACTCGCGGCCCTCGACCGCGCGCGTCAGATCGCCCTCGCGGCCCGGGGCGACACCGAACCGAATCCCCAGGTGGGCTGCGTGCTGCTGCGCGACGACGTGGTCGTGGGCGAGGGACGGCACGCCGAGTTCGGAGGTCCGCACGCCGAGATCGGTGCGCTCGCCGCGGCGGGCGAGCAGGCCGCGGGCTCGACGGCGGTCGTGACGCTCGAGCCGTGTTCGACCACCGGCAAGACCGGGCCGTGCTGTCGCGCGCTGCTCGCGGCGGGCGTGGTGCGCGTCGTGGTGGGAGCCATCGATCCCAACCCGGCCCACGCCGGACGGGGGCTGACGCTGCTGCGCGGCTCGGGCGTCGAGGTCGAGATCGTCGACGATCCGGGCTGCCTCGAACTCGTCGAGCGCTTCGAGCGCGCGCTCGCGCGCAAGCGTCCGCACGTGCTGGCCAAGTGGGCCATGTCACGCGATGGCGGCATCGCGGGTCCTGGCGGCGAGACGGTGCGGCTGTCCGGCCCCGAGGCCGAGGCGCGCGTGCACCGCTGGCGTCGCGCGCTCGACGGCATCCTGGTCGGCGTGCAGACGATCGTGGCCGACGATCCGCTGCTCACGGCGCGCGGAGAGCTGCCGGCGCTGCGTCCGCTGCACCGCATCGTGCTCGATCCGACCCTGCGCACGCCGCGCTTCGCGCGCGTCGTGACCACGGCGCACGAGACGCCCACGTGGCTCTGCGCCCGCGACGATGCCGACGAGGCACGCGCGGCCGAGTTCGAGGAGCAGGGCGTGCGTGTGCTGCGTGCGCCGGCCGGCGAGTCGTGGCTGCCCGACGTGCTCGCCACCCTGCGGCTCTCGGCGATCCAGCGCGTGATGGTCGAGGGCGGCGCGCGCACGCTGGCCGCGTTCCTCGAGGCGGGGCTCGTCGACCAGGTCGCGGTGCTGCTCTCGCGCAAGACGCTGGGCGTCGACGCCGTGGCGGCGGTGGCCGGCCGCACCTTGCCCGGCGACGACCCGCAGGCGTTGGCCTCCGCGCTCGCGTTGCACGACGTGCGCACCGAGGTGCTCGGCGAGGACATGCTGCTGCGCGGTGAGCGGTCCGTGACCGACTGACGCGGCGATTCAGCCCGGAAGCTCGAACTCCTGCCGCTCGCTCCAGCGCGCCTCGCTGTCGGGGATCCACGGCTGGAGCTTGTAGAAGACCTCGATCACCGCCTTGCGCGCGGTCTCGGGGACGGGCAGCGTGAGCGTGCGTGACTCACCGGCCGGGATCTGGGTGGTCGGGTCGCCCGAGCTGCGGTACGGGTTGCGGAAGCGCAGCCGCGCGGTGCCCGTCTCGCCGCCGGGGAAGCGGTCGCCGACGCCCTCGGCCTTGGGCACCTCGGCGCCGCGCGCGTCGAGCAGCGTCACGACCAGATCGAGCGCGCGATTGCGCGAGTCGGTCGGCAGGTTGTGTCCCGCGAACGTGTTCGTGATCGTGACCGACAGTTGCCTGCCGTCGTCGGTGAGCTCGTGCGCGAGGGTGAACGACGACGCGGCGAAGTCGTGGTCGCGTCCACCGAGGAAGCGGTGGTCGCGTCCCGCGCGCGGCGCGCCGGCCTCGCTGCCGTCGCGCTTGACCGGCGGCATGTGGCAGGTGAAGCAGGTCTCGCCGCGCTCGGCGGCGGGCGAGGCGCGCCACTCGACGTGCGTGTCGTGCTGGTTGTGGCACGGCGCGCAGAGCGAGTCGGTCTGCATCTTGGCCTCGTAGACCGGCTGGCACGCGGCGGTCAGGCCGGTACGCGACGACGCCACGCCGCCCTGCGGGAGGCCGTGGCACGAGAGGCAGTCGATGCCGTCCTGGCGCCGGGCGGTGCGTGCCAGGGCGCGCGTGCCGTCCTCGATGCCGTAGGAGAAGATCGGCTCCGCGGCATGGCAGGGGATGCACTCGGGCTTGCGGAAGTTGTCCGACTGGTCGGGTGCGCGCACCTGCGGATCGGTGAACGCCTGGCTGTGCATCGACTGGCGCCACTCGGCCACGACCTCGGCGTGGCACGGCAGGCACGAGCCGGGCGAGGCGATGGCCACGTTCGGACCGCTCTTGCCGACCGTGTCGGCGGTGCGGTCGTCGGTGTCGGGCCAGAACACGAGGGCGGCGCCGAACGCGCCGAGGAGCACGAGGCCAGTGACCAGGCGCGCGTTCACGGGGCATCCTCCCTGGCGAGGCGGCGCGGTGCGCCGACGATCTGGACGTTCAAGGTCTCTCCGGCACGCAGTCCGCCGTGCGTGTCCTCGCTGCGGACGAGGCGTCCGCCGATGCGCAGCCACGACCCGCCGCGTCGATCGGGCGCGACGAACACGGCCGCCAGTACGCGCGGTCCCTCGCTCTCGGTGAAGCGCACCGAGGCGGCGTCGAGGTAGGCCTGCACGGGACGCGACGGCTCGCAGTCGCGCAGGACGAGACCCAGGCCGAGCGACGCCGAGCCGTGCTCGTCGGCGACGCCTTCGAGCAGGGCGCCGCGTCCGGCGAACGCGGCCAGCCCGGCGGTGGGCGGCGACTCGAGCGCGAAGCGTGCCGGACCGAGCCAGCACGAGCCCCTTCCGGTGAGGGCCAGCAGGCGGTCGCCGAACAGCAGCACGTCGTCGGGATCGTGCGTCACGGTGATGGACGCGGCGCCGAGCTCGTCGAGCAGCAGCGGGAGCGTCTCGCGCACGGTGTCGGCCGACGCCGGATCGAGGTGCGCCAGCGGCTCGTCGAGCAGCACGAGTTCGGGGCGTCCGGCCAGGGCGCGGGCGAGGCCCAGGCGCAGCCGCTCGCCGCCCGAGAGCCGCTCGGGCTTCGCGTCGCGCAGGGAGCCGAGCGCGAAGATCTCGAGCAGCCGCTCGCGCCAGGCAGGGTCGTCGCGCACGTCGACGAACTCGAGGTGGCGCGCCACGCTCATGTGCGGCCAGAGCGCGCCGTCCTGGAACTGCATGCCCGGGGTCCGGACGCGGCGCGTGACGCGGCCGGCGGCGGGTTCCGCCAGTCCGGCCAGCACGGCGAACAGGCTCGACTTGCCGGAGCCGTTGCCGCCCACGACCACCAGTCGCTCGGCCGGACGCAGCTCGAACGAGAGTCCGCGCACCAGCACCCGTTCGCCGTAGGCGAGGGTCACGTCCGTGAGCGCGAGCAGCGGCTCCGAGGCGGTGGGGGGCGGCGGGCTCAGGCCGGGCTCGGTCTCGGTCAAGGGTCGGGACTCGACGTACGGACGGGCGGTGGGAGTGTTCATGGACACGATGAACGAAAGCAACCCGCCATGCCAGACGCACGACTTCTCGCGGACGTGGGAGGCCACCTGCCCGACGCGCGCCCGCATGGGTACGATGCCGCACCGCGTCCGGCGCGGCGTCGCACTCCGCGTCGCACGCGACCTGCGACTCGGTTGTCCAAGATCCGGTCCCCTCCGATGCCCGCCTCGTCGTCGCACGCACCGATCGTCGTCGTCGTCGGCGGCGGACACGCCGGTGTCGAGGCCGCGCTGGCCTGCGCGCGTCTGGGTTGCGCGGTGACGCTCGTCACCCTCGATGCGCGCGCCATCGGCCGCATGAGCTGCAATCCGTCGGTGGGTGGTCTGGCCAAGGGGCAGCTCGTGCGCGAGATCGACGCCTGCGGCGGACTCATGGGTGTCGCGGCCGACTTCGCCGCGTTGCAGTTCCGCATGCTCAACACGCGCAAGGGCCCGGCCGTCCAGAGCCCGCGCGCCCAGGTCGACAAGGAGCGCTACGCGTCCTTCGTGCGCGGCGCCGTCGAGCGCACGCGGGGTGTCACGGTCGTCGCGGGCCAGGTGCGCGCCGTGCACGAGCGCGGCGGCCGTCTCGAGGGGCTCGAGCTGTGTGACGGACACGTGCTGCGTCCCGACGCCGCGGTGCTCACCACGGGCACGTTCCTGCGCGGGCTCATGCACGTGGGCGACAAGACCTCGGCCGGCGGCCGCGTCGACGAGGCCCCCGCGCAGGAGCTCAGCGCGTCGCTCGCGGCGCTGGGCCTCGAGCTCGTGCGGCTGAAGACCGGCACGCCGCCGCGCGTCCACCGCGACTCGGTCGACCTGCTCGCGCTCGAACCCCACGGCGGGCATCCCGACGACGGACGCTTCAGCCACTTCGTCGCGCCTCCTCCCGGGCGCGTCGAGCGGGTCAGCCGCGTCACGGCCACGAGCGAGGCGGCGCACGACCTCGTGCGCGCGAACATGCATCGGTCGCCCTACGGTCGCGGCGACCTGCTCGGCACCGGTCCGCGCTACTGCCCCTCGCTCGAGGACAAGGTGCGTCGCTTCGCGCACAAGCCCGCGCACCGCGTCTTCGTCGAGCACGAGACAGCCGACGGTCCGTCGCTGTACCTGAACGGACTCTCGATGTGCCTGCCGGCCTACGTCCAGGAGGAGATCGTGCGCGCGGTCCCCGGACTCGAGCGCGCGCGCATGCTGCGCCCCGGCTACGCGGTCGAGTACGACGCGCTCCCGGCGTGGCAGCTGCGTCCCACGCTCGAGTGCCGCGCGGTCGGGGGGCTGTTCCTGGCGGGACAGATCAACGGCACGTCGGGCTACGAGGAGGCGGCGGCGCAAGGTCTCGTGGCCGGACTCAACGCGGCGCGCCACGCGCGCGGCGAGCCGGGCGTCGTCCTCGGGCGTCACGAGGCCTACGTCGGCGTGCTGATCGACGACCTCGTCACGTCGAGTCCGCGCGAGCCGTACCGCATGTTCACCTCGCGCGCCGAGTACCGGCTCGTCCTGCGCCAGGACAACGCGCATCGTCGGCTCTCGGCCAAGGCGCACGCGTGGGGACTGCTCGACGCGACGAGCGCGGCGCGCGTCGCGCGTCTCGAGCGGCGCGTGCGCGAGGCCGACGCGGCTCTCGGCGCCGACGACGCGCCGCTGCGTCGGCGCCTGCGCGCGGGGGCGTCCTTCGACGAGCTGGCGGCCGAGCAGCCGCGTCTCGCCGCGCTCGGTCTCGACGCGGACGAGCGCGGACAGCTCGAACTCGACGTGCGCTACGAGGGCTACGTCGAGCGGCAGGCGAAGCTGCTCGAGCGCCTCGAGGGACTGGGCGCGTTGCCGCTGCCCGAGTCGTTCGACTACGAGCGGCTGCCGGGACTCGGCAACGAGGCGCGCGAGGTGCTGCAGCGCGTGCGTCCCGTCGATCTGGGGCAGGCGGCGCGGCTCTCGGGGGTCACCCGGGCGGATCTGAGCCTGCTTGCGATCGCCCGAACTCGGACAGCGCCCGTTTGACGAGCTCTTCGAGGCTGGCGCCGGCCGGCGCACCCGAGCACACGCGCGTGGCCACGTCGCGCGCGGTGGGCCGCGGATAGCCCAGGGCGCACAGCGCCGACGCGACGGCCGAGGCCCGATCGGTCACCGCTCCGGGGAGGATCACGGCCGACGACTCGAGGCGTCCCTTGAGCTCGACGCACAGGCGCTCGGCGGTGCGCTTGCCGACGCCCTTGACCTTGGCCAGCAACGCCACGTCGCCCGCGTCGACGGCGGCCGCGAGGCGCGCCGGCTCGAGCGCCGAGAGCAACGCCAGCGCGATCGACGGTCCGACCTTGCTCACGCTCAGCAGGCGCTCGAAGAGCGTGCGCTCCTCGCGACTGGCGAAGCCGAACAGGATCGGACGCTCGTCGCGCGTGGCCCAGTGCACGAAGAGCGTGAGTTCGGCTCCGCGCTCGGGCAGCCGTCCGGCCGTGGCGCCCGAGACGTGCAGCAGGAAGCCGACCCCCTGCACGTCGAGCACCACCTCGTCGGGAGCGCGTTCGACGAGCCGTCCGCTCAGGTACTCGTACATGCCGCCCGGCCCTCCGCTCGCGGGACGTCACGGGGCGGGGCGCGCGGCGTGCACGCGGACCGCCCGGGACGCGTCAGGGCGCGAGGCCGACGTTCAGGCTGCGCAGCTTGCTCTTGATCTCGTCGAGCGACGTCTGGCCGAAGTTCTTGCAGGACAGCAGCGTCGTCTCGGTGGTCTCCATGAGTTCGCCCACGTTCGTGATGCCGAGCGTGGCGAGCGCCGCGCGCGAACGCACCGAGAGGTCGAGCTCGGAGATCTTGATCTCGCTCACCTCGCCGTTCGGCGCGAGCGCGGCGAGACTGGCCGTCGGGTCCTTCGTGATGTCGGAGGGCATCATGCCGAGGCGCAGGCCCTTGACCGCCAGGATGTCCTTCACCTCCTGCAGGCTCGTCTCGCCGAAGTTCTTGAACGAGAGCAGCTCGCTCTCGGTGCGGCAGACCAGGTCGCCCAGGGTGTGGATGTTCATGCGCTGCAGGCAGTTGCGCGCGCGCACCGAGAGCTCGAAGTCGGTCACCGGGATGCGCAGCACCGCGTTCTGCTTGTCGGCCTTGCGCTCGCGACCCTCGTCGTAGTACTGCTCGCTCGAGGCCTGCGCGTCGCGCAGGTACGAGCGCGCGCGCTTGCTCTGCGGGTCGGCCTCGACCACCAGCCGGAAGCAGCGCGCGGCCGAGCGGTTGTCCTCGCGGTCTTCGTAGGCCATGCCGAGGTTCATGAGCGCGCCGGCGTGGTGCGGCAGCTCGCCCTTGAGGAAGCCCTCGTAGATCGAGACGGCGGCGTCCTCGTCGCCGCGGCGCGTGACGAGCGAGCCGAGCGCGAAGGCCGCGTCGGCGTGGTGCGGATCGGTGGCGAGCGCCTTCTCGAAGGCCGCGCAGGCCTCGACGTGACGACCGGCGCACTCGTCGATGAGTCCGTCGACCCACTCGATGTCGGCGGCCGACGCGCCGGACGACTGCATGTGGCCCGAGTCGGCCTCGAGGCCCTCGAGGTCGCGCAGCAGCGCGTGCACCCGCGCGCATCCGCGGCGCGCCTCGGACGCCACCGCGCGGTCGTCGACCAGCGTCGCGTGGATCGCGAGCGCGGCCCGCGGACGGCGGCGGGCCTCGAGCGCCAGGGCGCACAGCAGCCGCGGCAGGGCGTCCGTCTGGCCCTCGAGCAGCGTGGCCGCGCCGCGCAGGTCGCCCGCGGCGGCGAGCGCGATGCCGCGCGTCGCGTCGTCGAGGTCGCGCGAGCCGATCCAGTCACGCAGCGAGTTGCGGCTCGTGCGGTTCTCGAGCGCGGCCGCGCGCAGCGCGACGAACGCGTCCCAATCGGCGGGGACGGGGTCCATCCAGTTGCGGTTGCCGGCGGAGGCGGACATGGCGGGGGCCTGGCTCGTGTCGGTCATGCGTTCCGTCCTGGGGTCACGGGACTCCGGCGCAACGGGCCGCGACACGGGTGGAGATCTCGGACTGCGCGTTGGAACCGCCGCGGTGACGCCTCTATGCTCACCGGCGGTGCGCTGCCGTGCTCCCCATCGTGTGGCCTGCGCTGGGATGCGATGAATCCCGGATTCTCGCGGTCGCGAGCGGGGGAGTCAAGGCCGGCGGCGACCGGGGCTGGCGCCCGGAGATTCACCTTGGATCGGCTCATCGTGACGGGCGGGACCCGGTTGTGCGGCCGGCTCCCGGCAGCGGGCAGCAAGAACGAGGTGCTGCCGCTCATGGCGGCGGCAATGCTGGCCAGCGAACCGCTGGTGATCCGCAACGTGCCCGACCTGCGCGACGTGCGCACGATGCTGTCGATCCTCCAGCGGCTGGGGGTCGAAGTCGATCTCGCGGGTGACGTGCTCACCCTTCAGGCCTCGGACCACGGGCCGGTCGAAGCGCCCTACGACCTCGTCTCGACCATGCGCGCCTCGGTCTGCGTGCTCGGTCCGCTGGTGGCCCGGCGCGGCGCCGCGCGGGTCTCGATGCCGGGCGGCTGCGTCTTCGGCGTGCGCCCCGTCGACCTGCACGTCAAGGGACTCAACGCCCTGGGCGCCGGCATCGAGGTCGAGGGCGGCTACCTCGTGGCGGGCCCCGACCGGCACCTGCGCGGAGCCGACGTGTACCTCGGCTCGCGCTTCGGCAGCAGCGTGCTGGCGACGGCTCAGGTGCTCTCGGCCGCGGTGCTGGCCGAAGGTACGACGCGCATCGAGAACGCGGCCATGGAGCCCGAGATCACCCGTCTGGCCCAGTGCCTGCAGCAGATGGGCGCGCGCATCGAGGGTGTCGGCGGTCACCGGCTCGTGGTGCACGGCGTCGAGCAGCTCGGCGGAGCCGACGTGACCGTCGGGGCCGACCGCATCGAGGCCGGGACCTTCCTCGTCGGCGCCGCGATGACGGGCGGCGACGTGACCGTCGAGAACGTCCGGCCGCACGAGCTCATGGCGCTCTCGGAGGTGCTGCGCTCGATGGGCGCCGAGATCGTCGAGGGCGACGACTCGATCCGCTGCCGGGCCGACGGACGGCTCGAGAGCGCCGACGTGACGACCCTCCCGTATCCGGGCTTCCCGACCGACCTGCAGGCGCAGCTCATGGCGGCCATGTGCACCGCCCGGGGCATCTCGCTCGTGACCGAGCGCATCTTCCCCGACCGCTTCATGCACGTGGCCGAGCTGCTGCGGCTCGGGGCGCGCATCCGCAAGGAGGGCAGCCAGGCCATCGTCCACGGCACCGAGCGGCTCTCGGGGGCGACGGTCATGGCGAGCGACCTGCGGGCCTCGGCGGCGCTCGTCCTGGCCGGGCTGGTGGCCGACGGCGAGACCGAGATCCGGCGCGTCTACCACATCGATCGCGGGTACTCGCGCATCGACGAACGGTTGGGTCTGCTGGGGGCCACGATCCGGCGTGAAACCCAGCCCAAGCTTGATCCGCAGCCCGCGGACTGGTAAACGGAGGGGCTTTCCTTCAGAGCCCATGTTCGAGTCCCTCTCCAAACGTCTCAGCCAGGTCTTCGCGGGGCTCGCCGGCCGCGGGAAGCTCTCCGAAGCCAACATGGACGAGGGGCTGGGGGAGATCCGTGCCGCCCTGCTCGAGGCGGACGTCCACTTCCGGGTGGCCAAGGACCTCGTCGAACGGGTGCGCGACAAGGCCCTGGGCACGAAGGTGCTCGAGTCGATCACCGCCGGGCAGATGCTCGTCAAGCTGTTCCACGACGAGCTCGTGGCGATGATGACCGACGAGGGCGAGCCGATCGCCTTCGCCTCGGGACGTCCCACGGTGGTGCTCATGGCCGGCCTGCAGGGCTCGGGCAAGACGACCACCACCGCCAAGCTGGCCGTGCACCTGCGCGACAGCAGGCGCCGCAAGCCGCTGCTCGTGGCCGCCGACGTGCAGCGTCCGGCCGCCGTCGACCAGCTGCGCCAGCTCGGCGCGGCGAACGACCTGCCCGTGTTCCACGTGCCGGGCACGCCGCCCGAGATGCTGGCCCGCCTGGCCGTCGACGAGGCACGGCGCACCGGTCGCGACACGGTCCTGGTCGACACCGCCGGACGCCTGCACATCGACGCCGAGCTCATGAGCGAGCTCGAGCGCATCCGCGGATCGGTCACGCCCGACACGACCTTCCTCGTCTGCGACGCCATGACCGGCCAGGACGCGGTGCGTTCGGCCAAGGCGTTCGGCGAGACGCTGCCGCTCGACGGCGTGATCCTGACCAAGCTCGACGGCGACTCGCGCGGCGGCGCGGCCCTCTCGGTGCGGCACGTCACCGGTGCGCCGGTGCGCTACGTCGGCGTCGGCGAGAAGGTCGCCGACCTGCAGGTCTTCCACGCCGATCGCCTCGTCGGGCGCGTGCTCGGCATGGGCGACGTGGTGTCGCTGGTCGAGAAGGCCCAGACGGTCGTCGACGAGCGCGACGCCGAACAGCAGATGAAGCGGATGCTGGACGACCGCTTCACGCTCGAGGACTTCCTCAAGCAGCTGCGTGCCATCCGCAAGATGGGCTCGCTGCGCGACCTGCTGGGTCACCTTCCGGGCGTGCCCGCGGGCGCCGACCTGTCGCAGATCGACGACAAGATGATCGACCACACCGAGGCGGTCGTGCTCTCGATGACGCCCCAGGAGCGCCGGCGTCCCGAGGTGGTCGACGCGTCGCGCAAGCGCCGCATCGCACGCGGCTGCGGGCTCTCGATCGACGTCGTCTCGCGCATGCTCAAGCAGTTCGAGCAGATGCGCAAGATGATGAAGCAGCTCAAGAAGGGCGGCCTGTTCGGGCGCCTGAAGGACAAGTTCCTGGGCGGTGGCGGGGGGGGCGACGAGGCCGAGGCCGCGCTGCCGTCCATGCCGCCGTTCGCCGGCATGGGGGTCGAGCCGCGTCGCGTCTCGTCCGTGTCGAGCGAGGATCGCCGCAAGAACCGCAAGGCGGAGCGACAGCGCAAGAAGCAGTCGCGTCGCCGCCGCTAGAATCCCATCCATCCCGGGTCTGCCGACCCGCGACCCGCTGAGAGAACCGCATGGCCGTCAAGATCCGCCTCAAGCGTATCGGCCGGAAGAACCGGCCCTTCTACCGCATCTGCGTCATGGACGCGCGCACCCGCCGCGACGGTCAGCCGATCGAGGAGCTGGGCAGCTACGATCCGCGCGGGGAGTCCTTCGAGAAGAAGGTCATCCTCGACAAGCCGCGTGCGCACCACTGGCTGCAGGTCGGCGCCCAGCCGTCCGAGACGGTGGCTTCGATCCTGCGCAAGGCCGGTGTGCGCAAGGGAGAGCCGCTGCCCGCCGAGACGACGGTGGCGACCGAGGACGCCGCCGACTCGTCCGCCGAGTGAGTGGCCTCATGACTCCCGCCGGCAAGGCGTCGAAGAGCAAGGCGGCGAGCAAGTCGTCCTCGAAGAAGAGCACGACCAAGGGCGGCAAGTCCGCGGGCAAGGCGGCCGCCGCGGCCGCGCCCAAGAGCTCGACGTCGGTGCCGCGCCGCGGCACGCGCGCGCGGCTGCTGGCCGTGCTCGAGAAGCTCGACAAGCAGTACGGCGCCGTGGCGCTGCCCGAGACGCGCGACGTGCTCGAGAAGGCCGTCTGCCTGGTGCTGCGCGAGGTGACCACGCCGCAGAACGTGCTCAAGGCGCTCGAGGTGCTGCGCGCCGACTTCGTCGACTGGAACGAGGTGCGCGTCTCGTCGCCGAGCGAGCTCTCGCGCCTCCTGTCGGGCTCGAGCCGCGCCTCGACCCTGCGCCGTTGGGACGTCCACGCGCGGCGTCTGCGCGAGATGGTCGACCAGGTCTACAACGACAAGAACGTGGCCACGCTCGAGTTCCTGCTCGAGGCCAAGCCGAAGGAGCAGATCGAGTACCTCGAGGACCTCGACGACCTCGGTCTCTACAACGCCCACGCGCTCGTGCAGTGGCTCTCGGGCGACGACAAGCTCTCGCTCGTGTCGAGCGAGCTGGCCAAGGCGGCGCAGGCCTTGGGCCTGACCGACTCGGCCGCCGTGACCAAGGTCAAGAAGGAGCTCTCGGCGTTGTGTCCGCCCGAGCACCTCGTGGCCGTGCAGGCGCACCTCAACCAGCTCGGCGCGCTCGAGCCCGACGAGTGGCCGTCGGCGACGAAGGACTTCCTCGGCTGATCGCGCTGCCGTCCGACTGGACGCCGTTGGTGCTGGCCTCGGCCTCGCCGCGCCGGCGCGACCTGCTCGCGTCGGCCGGGCTGCGTCCCGAGGTGGCGCCGTCGGACGTCGACGAATCGCTGTTCCCGGGCGAGGACGCGTTCGCCGCGTGCGAACGGCTGGCGCGCGACAAGGCCCGCGCGGCGGCCGCGCCGCGCCGACGCGGCGTCGTCCTGGCGGGGGACACGATCGTGGTGCTCGACGGCGAGGCGCTCGGCAAGCCGGCCGACCGGGCCGAGGCCGCCGCGATGCTGCGTCGCCTCGCCGGGCGCACGCACCAGGTCGCCAGCTCGGCCGCGCTGCTGCACGTCGCCAGCGGGCAGCTCGTGTCCGGCGTCGACGTCTCCGACGTCGAGTTCTCGCCGCTCGACGACGCGCGGCTCGAGCGCTACCTTGCGGGCGACGAGTGGCGCGACAAGGCCGGCGCGTACGCCATCCAGGGCGAGGCCGGCGACTTCGCGAGGCTCGTCAGCGGGCGTCTCGACACGGTCATCGGCCTCTCGTTGGGGCTCGTCGAACGCCTCGTCCCGCGTCTCGTCGCCGAGCTCGTCGCATGAGAAGTCCGCGCGTCGTCGTCCGTCGCCCGTCGCTCGCCGCGCGGATCGGTGCCTGCTTCATGCTCGCCGCCCTGGCGCTCCCGGGCTGCGGCGACGAACCGAGGTTGATGCCCGTGACGAACGATCCGTCCACGAGCGGCCGCGTGGTGCTCGACGTGGCCGGGCGCACGGTCACGGCCGAGCTGGCCATCACGCCCGAGCAGACCCAGCGGGGTCTCATGGAGCGCACCCACCTCGATCCCGACTCGGGCATGCTGTTCCTGTTCCAGACCGAGCGCCCGCGCCTGTTCTGGATGCGCAACACGCGCATCCCGCTCGACATCGTGTTCCTGGCCGGCGACGGCACGGTGATCAACGTGGCCGAGGCGCCGCCGCTCGTCGAGCGACCGGGTTTCGCGAGCGAGCGGCCGGCGCGCTTCGTGCTCGAGATGGCGCGCGGCTGGTGCGCCCAGGCCGGGCTGCGTCCGGGCGACCGCATCGACGTCCCGGTCGAGCTCGCCGAGCAGGCCGTGACGCCCTGAGCGGGGCGGTCGTCCTGGGCGGGGCTTGATCGTCCGGCGGCTCCGGGGCAAGATGGCGGTTTCGTCCCGAGGTCTGCGGATCGGTCCGCAGACCCGGCTCCCGTGTCGCGGGTCCCGTCTCCCGCGCACGGTCGTCCCCCTGCTGAACCGGGTTCCGTCATGAAGGCCGACATCCATCCCGAGTACGTCGAGTGCACCGTGACCTGCGGTTGCGGCAACACCTTCAAGACCCGCTCGACCCGCCCGAAGATCAACGTCGAGATCTGTGGCGCGTGCCACCCGTTCTACACGGGCCAGCAGAAGTTCGTCGACACGGCCGGCCGCATCGAGAAGTACATGCGCCGCTTCAACAAGAAGAAGCCGGCCGACAGCCGCGCGTCCGACGAGTCGTGATCTGCGCGGCCTGACGCGCGACGCCGGCCGACATGTTCGCGCGACTCAAGGCCTGCGCCGAACGCTACCGCGAACTCGAGCAGCTCCTCGAGGACCCCGGTCTGCACGAGCGCCCGGGGCGCATGCAGGGCGTGCTGCGCGAGATGGGCGTCCTGCGCAGCAAGGCCGAGACCTACGGCCGCTGGACGGACCTCGAGCGCCGACGCGAGGCCGCCGAGCAGATGCTGCGCGACGAGCACGAAGCCGAGTTGCGCCAGCTCGCCAGGGACGAGTTGGCCGAGGTCACGGCGGAGCTCGACGCGATGGTCGAGACGATGCGGCGCGAGGTGGCCGACGACGACCCGAACCGCGGCCGCGACGTGATCGTCGAGGTGCGCGCGGGCACCGGCGGCGACGAGGCTTCGCTCTTCGCGTCCGACCTGGCCAAGATCTACACACGCTTCTCCGAGGCGCACGGACTGCGGGTCGAGGTGCTCTCGAGTCACCCGACCGAGGTCGGCGGATACAAGGAGGTCGTCTTCGGCATCTCGGGTGAGCAGGCGTGGGACCTCTTCCGCTACGAATCGGGGGGGCATCGCGTGCAGCGCGTGCCCGAGACCGAGGCGCAGGGGCGCATCCACACGTCGGCGGTGACCGTGGCCGTGCTGGCCGAGGCGGAGGAGGTCGAGATCGAGATCGACGAGGGCGACCTGCGCATCGACACCTATCGCGCCAGCGGTCCCGGCGGCCAGAACGTGAACAAGACGAGCTCGGCCATCCGCATCACGCACATCCCCACGAACACCGTGGTGCAGTGCCAGGACGAGTCGAGCCAGCACAAGAACAAGTCGCGCGCCATGCGCATGCTGCGCGCCCGCCTGCTCGACGCCCAGCTCGAGGCCCGCAAGGCCGTCGAGGACGCCTCGCGCCGCAGCCAGATCGGCTCGGGCGATCGCTCCGAGCGCATCCGCACCTACAACTACCCGCAGAATCGGGTCACCGACCACCGGATCAAAGAGAACTACAGCCTCGACGCCGTGCTGCTGGGCAAGCTCGACCCGCTCGTCCAAGACTTGCGGGAACGCGACCTGGAGGCCAAGCTGGCGGCCCTCGCCGAAGGAGCATCCTGACGTGACGAACGAAGACGACCTCAAGGAACTCGACGAACTCGAGCTCGAGACCCCCGACGAAGGCGCGGGCCTGCCCGAGCTGACCGACGAGGGCCTCTCGCACTTCGACGAGGAGACCGACCTCCTGGCCGAGCCCATGGCGGCGCCGACCGCCGCTCCCGCGGCCGCTCCGTTGCCCGGTGGTGCCGGCGCCGTGGCCGAAGAGGCCCCGGCGGCCGATCCCGGCGCGGGTCAGTGGGTCTGGCAGTACGGTGCCCCGGCGCCGCCGCCGTCCTTCCTCGCCGTGTTCTTCTCGGGCACGGCGGTGAACGACCTCTATCGTCGCTTCGCCTGCGCGCTGCTCGTGGTCATCGGCTGCCTGCTGCCGTGGTCCGACGTGGTCACCACACCCGCCAGCGGGGACACCGCCGCGAGCACGGTGGTGAACTACACGCCCGGAGTCGAGCTGCCGCTCGGCGCGCTCTCGCTCGTGCTCGGCCTGTGGCTGCTGTTCAGCTCGTGCTACGGCATCTACACGTCGCGCCAGAAGATCCTGCCGGTGTTCCTGATGATCGAGCCGGCGCTCGTCTCGTGGAGTCGCGCGCTCGACGTGTGGGCCGAGTGCAAGGCCGGCGGCCTCGACGGACTGATCGAGTTCAGCCACAAGGCCGGCACCGGCGTGCTGCTCACGCTGGTCGGCTCGACCTGGGTCGCGGGCGGCTTCCTGTTCCTGTTCGTGAAGGTGTTCGCCAAGAAGGACGTCGACAAGGGCGCCGCCCGGCGCTCCGCGCGGAGCGCCAAGGACGGCGAGGCCGCCGCCGAGGGTCCGGCCGGCGACGACGACAAGAAGGGCGCCCGCCGCGGACGCAAGCGCTGACGTCCTGCTGAGGCAGGCGGCCGCGCGCCTGGCGGCAGTGGCCGGCGACGCGGCGCGCCTCGAGGCCGAGGTGCTCCTGGCGCACGTGCTGGGGGTCTCGCGCGCACGATTGCTGCTCGTCGACGGCGTCGACCCGGCCGCGTGCGCGCGCTTCGCCGAGCTGATCGACGAGCGCGCCGTGCGGGCGCGTCCCGTGGCGTACCTGGTGGGACGGCGCGCGTTCCTCGATCTCGAGCTGTGCGTCGACGAGCGCGTGCTCGTGCCGCGTCCCGAGACCGAGCTGCTGGTCGAGCGCTTCGCCGCGCTCGACGCGGCCGGACGCGTGCCCGCGGGCCGGGCGGTCGACCTGGGCACCGGCAGCGGCGCGATCGCCTTCGGACTGGCCGCGCGCCGTCAGGTGCTCGCGATCGAGCGTTCGTCCGACGCGCTGGACGTGGCCGCGCTGAATCGGGCCCGCCTGGCTGCCGGCGACGGACCGTCCGATGCGCGGCTGCGGGCGGCGCGCACGGCGCTGCTGCGCGGCGACGGGCTCGGGATGCTGCGCCCGCGCAGCGTGGCCGCGGTGGTGGCCAACCCGCCCTACATCCCGCCCGACGAGCATGCGCGCCTCGCCCGCGACGTGCGCGAACACGAGCCGCGCCAGGCCCTGGTCCCCGACGGGGGAGACCCGCGGGCGCATTTCGCCGACCTCGCGCGGCAGGCTGCGCGGGTGCTCGTCCCGGGCGGCTGGCTGCTGGTCGAGGTGGGCGCGGGACAGGCCGACGAGGTGGTCGCGCTCTTCGCCGCCGCGGGCTTCGAAGGATGTGCGCGGCAGGCCGACCTGGCCGGCATCCCGCGTGTGGTCGAGGCGCGCCTGGGCGCACCGGACGGGACGCGCTGACCGAGGGCAGGGATCGCCGTCGGCGGCCACGAGGGCGTGCCGGACGTCGCTGACGCTCCGACCAGGCGGGAGCCCGACCGGCCGTCAGGCGTCGCGCGTGTCGCCGCGCTCGGCCAGGAAGCGCTCGAGCACGCCGCGGTTGCGGTCGTCCATGTGCGTGAAGAAGATCGCCACCCGATGGCGGTCCTCGCCGTCGCCCGGCCCCTCGCAGCGGACCACCGCGCCGCCGGCCTTGAAGGCCTCGCGCGCCTCGCCGAGGGGCAGCTCCATGGTGATCTCGAGGATGGCCATCTCGTCGAAGGCCACCGGCGAGAGGCAGGCCAGGCCCGACATGCTCAGGTTCACGAGCAGCGCGGCGCCTTCCTTGCCGACACCCAGCTTGATGTCGCCGTCGATGGCGTAGCGGGGGTGGAGGCGACGCTCCTTGGGACGGTTGTTGTCGGTCATGGGGCTCTCGATCCGCCTCGTGGGGGGCGCCGACCGTGGAAGGACGTAACACGGCGGACACCGGCCCGATTCCAAGAGGCTAGTCGTCGCGTCGGCGAAATCCAAGGTCGTTGGTCGATGGTCACTCGGGCGACGGGGGGCCGGCGGGTACGATGGGCCACGAACGCCTCGCGGCGCGCGCATCGTCGGGCGCCCCGGGTCGTCGCGGCGTCGCGCCGACGAACCGAGATCATGAGATGCGAGCCGGGGCGCGCGAGCGCGTCCCGACCGAGAGACAGAGAACGAGAGAGCGCCGAGATGTCGAGCTTCAACAAGGTCATCCTGATGGGCAACCTCACCCGCGACCCCGAGGTGCGCACGACGCCCGGCGGGCAGTCCGTCACCGAACTGGGCATCGCGAGCAACCGTACGTACACCGCGGGTGGCCCCGGCGGCGAGAAGCGCGAAGAGGTGACGTTCGTCGACGTCTCGTTCTGGGGACGCGCGGGCGAGGTCATCGCCCAGTACCTCAAGAAGGGCGACCCGATCTTCGTCGAGGGCCGGCTCACCTTCCGCCAGTGGGAAGCGAAGGAGGGCGGCAAGCGCAGCAAGCTGTCCGTGACCGGCGAGAACTTCCAGTTCGTCGGCGGCCGTCGTGAAGGCGGTGGTGGCGGTGCTGGTGGTGGCGGCGGCGGACGCGGCTACTCCGAGTACGGCGGTGGCGGTGGCGGTGGCGGTGGCGGGGCGCCCGCCGGCGGCGGAGGCGGCCAAGACGAGATGGAAGGCTTCGACGAGGTCCCGTTCTGAGGAGCGTCCTCCGTTGAAGGTGCTCCTGTTCGCGGGACTGGCCGAGGCGCTCGGCGCGCGTGAGGTCGAGCTCGACGGCGCGCCGCCGGCGAACGTCGGCGAACTCGATGCGCGCGTGCGCGAGGCCTGGCCGGCCCTCGCACCGCAGCGCTTCCGCGTGGCGGTCAACCAACGCTACGCGCGCGACGACGAGGCGCTCGCGCCCGAAGACGAGATCGCGCTCATCCCGCCCGTCTCGGGGGGCTGACGTGATCGCCGTGAGCCAGCAGCCGATCGACGTGGCGTCCGTGCTCGCGGCGGTCGAGGGTCCGTCCGAGGGCGGCGTCGTGCTGTTCGTGGGACGCGTGCGCGATCACGCCGCCGGGCGAACGGTGACGCACCTCGACTACGAGGCCTACGGCGGCATGGCCGAGTCCGAGCTGAACGCGCTGGCCCGCGAGGCCCGTGCGTCGCACGGCGCGGCGCGCGTGGCGCTCGTGCACCGCACGGGACGACTGGCCATCGGCGACGTGGCCGTGGCCGTCGCGGTGGCGAGCTCCCATCGCGGAGAGGCGTTCGCGGCCTGCCGCTGGCTGATCGACACGCTCAAACAGCGCGTCCCCATCTGGAAGAAGGAGTGGTACGCCGACGGCGGCCAGTGGATCTCCGACCGTCCGTGACGAACACCATGCGCATCTCGGCCCGACTCTCCGCCGTCGGCGGCTACCCGTTCGACGAACTCGACCGCCTGCGCGAGGCGCGCTGCGCGGCGGGCGCCGACGTGATCGACTTCGGCGTGGGTGATCCCGTCGAACCCACCCCAGACCTGGTGGTCGAGGCCGCGGCGTCGGGTCTGCAGCGCCATCGCTGCGCGGGATATCCGCCGTAC
>JACKHP010000035.1 GCA_020638905.1 Planctomycetota bacterium
TTCGACCGCCTCGACGACCTGCTCGACAAGACCTACCCCCAGGGCGCGCCCTCGGTCTCCGAGACGAAGGAGAAGCTCGTCGAGCTGCGCGACGCGTTCGACGACCTGCTCGCGCGCAAGGGGCCGGGTCCGCACCAGCTCGCGGCGCAGCAGGTGCTCTCGCAGACGGGCTGCACCTTCGTCGACGAGGCCTGGCTGGCCGAGCGCATGCGCACCGGCGTCTCGCTGCCGCGCGCGCTGAACTCGATCGCCGCGGCCTGCGCCGACGAGCGCGCCGGCGGCCTGACTCCCGAGCAGGGATGGGCGGCGCTGCTCGACGAGACCTGGCGCGGCGACGCGTCGTACGAGCAGCGCAGCACCGCTCCCGCCGAACCCGAGCCCGCGCCGGTCGAGACGCCGACGGCGAGCGCTCCCGACTCCGCGCCGACGCCGAGCGCGCCCGTGACCGCGGCGCCCGCGGCGCCGCGCATGACGGCGCCGATCGCGCCCGCGGGCGACGCGATCGGCGCGCTGCTCGGCGCGTGCCGGGCGTTGCGTCGCTCCGATCCGGGACAGCCGGTGGCGTACGTCGCGCTGCGGCAGCTCCGCTGGCAGGACCTGCTGCGCGTCGAGCAGGGCGCGACGCTGGCCGGGCCGGGCGACGGACTGCGGCGCACGCTGGGCGCGATGTTCGAGGCCCAGCAGTGGACGGAGCTGCTCGAGGCGTCCGAGCAGGCGCTCGAGAACCCGGCCTGCGCGGCGTGGCTCGACCTGCAGCGCTATGCGTGCGCCGCGATGCGCCAGATCGGCGACCCGTACGGGGATCGTCCGCGCGAGATGGTGATCCAGACGCTGGGCGACATGCTGCGGCGGAGGCGTTGGCTGGTCGAGGCGACCCTCTCCGACGGAGCGCCGGCGGCCGACTCGATCACGCGCAACTGGCTGGCCGCCGAGGTGCTCGGCGCCGGAGGCGACGATGCCGCGCCCGAGGGCGGCGGGCAGGCGACGCACGTCCAGGCGCACGCCGACGACCCGACCACCGCGATCATCGCGCGCGCCTCCGAGGTGTTCGACTCCGACGGCGTCGAGGCTGCGGTCGCGTATCTGCAGGAGGCCGAACACGAGTCGCGAGGAGGACGACAGCGCGCGATCCTGTCCCAGGCCCTGGCCGACCTGCTGCTGCGCGGCGGCCACGGCGACCTCGCGATCCCGATCCTCGAGAACCTGCGCGAGACCATGAAAGAGGCGCAGCCGCCCGCGCGCTGGGAGGCGCCGGATTTCCTCGCCCGGACGCTGGAGGCGCTTTACCATGGGTATGCTTCGGCGACGGGCCTCGACGCCGGTGAGCTCGAGTCGCGCAAGCACGCCGTGGCCAACGAGTTGGCGAGGATCGACCTCAAGCGGCGGCTACGCCTCGAGTCACGATGAACGACCGGGAGCCCGGGGGCTCCCTCACGGAGGAATCCGATGGGTAGTGAGAGCACGCAGCACAAGCTGGACCGGACGCGCAAACCCCGCGTCCAGATCACCTACGACGTCGAGATCGGTGACGCCCAGGAGGTCAAGGAGTTGCCCTTCGTGCTCGGCGTGATGGCCGACCTGTCGGGTTCGCGCGATCCCGAGAACCCGCTTCCGAAGCTCAAGGACCGCGGCTTCGTCGAGGTCGATCGCGACAACTTCAACGACTTCCTCAAGAAGCAGACGCCGCGGCTGGCCTTCAAGGTCGACGACAAGCTCTCCGGCGACAAGGACGCGCAGCTCGGCGTCGACCTCCGCTTCAAGAGCATGAAGGACTTCGAGCCGGAGGGCGTGATCAACCAGATCCCCGCGCTCAAGGAGCTGCTCGAGGTGCGCAAGCGGCTCAAGTCGCTGCAGTCGCGCGTCACGAGCAGCGACGAGGTGACCGACTTCCTGCGCGAGATCCTGAGCGACGACGGCAAGCGCAAGGCCATCGCCGACGAGCTCGGCATCGGCGGCGGAGACGGGGGCGGTGACGCCGCGCCCGCAGGCGACGACCCGGGCGAGCCGCCGGCCGGAGACGCCCCGGCGGGCGATGCCCCGTCCGGCGACGGTACGGCGGGCTGACCGCGACGCTTCGTCGCACACGATCCAAACTTGAGGGACGATCACATGTCCGAAGCAGAAGGCAAGTCGCTCGGCGCCGCCAAGACCACCCAGACGAGCCTGCTCGACGCGGTGCTCGCGAAGGGCTTCCGGGCCAAGACCGACGACCAGAAGACCGAGGCCAAGAAGGACATCGAGGCCCTGGTGCGCGAGGTCACCAAGGGCATCCAGTTCGGCAGCAAGAAGGTCGACCAGTCGATCGAGAAGCGCATCCAGGCCATCGATGCGACGCTCAGCAGCCAGCTCGCGGCGATCATGCACCACCCCGACTTCCAGCGCCTCGAGGGCAGCTGGCGCGGGTTGAGCTACCTGGTCCACGGCACGAACACGAGCCAGTCGCTCAAGATCAAGGTGCTCAACGCCTCGAAGTCCGAGCTCCAGGCCGACCAGGAGGATGCGTCCGAGTTCGACCAGACCGCGCTCTTCAAGCAGATCTACGAGAGCGAGTACGGCACGTTCGGCGGCTCGCCGTACGGCGGACTCGTGGGCGACTACGAATGGGGCAAGGGCCCCGAGGACATCGACCTGCTCTCGCGCATCAGCAACGTGGCCGCGGCGGCGCACGCGCCGTTCATCACCGCTCCCAGCCCCGAGCTCTTCGACCTCGAGTCGTGGGACGAGATCGGACGCCCGCGCGACCTCGCGAAGGTCTTCGACCGCGCCGACTACACCGCGTGGAACAGCTTCCGCGACAGCGACGACAGCCGCTACGTCGGCATGTGCCTGCCGCGCTTCCTCTCGCGCCTGCCGTACGGCAGCAAGACCAAGAAGATCGAGGCGTTCAACTTCGAGGAGGGCGTCGACGGCACGACCCACGGCGACTACTGCTGGTCGAACGCGGCCTACACCTTCGGCGCGCGGCTCACGTCGGCCTTCGAGAAGCACGGCTGGTGCGTGGCGGTGCGCGGGGTCCAGGGCGGCGGTCTCGTCGAAGGCCTGCCGACCCACAACTTCAAGACCGACGAGGGCGAGGTGGCGATGAAGTGCCCCACCGAGATCGCCATCACCGACCGGCGCGAGGCCGAGCTCTACAAGATGGGCTTCATGCCCCTCCTGCACTGCAAGGGCAAGGACTACGCGGCGTTCTTCGGCGCGCAGTCGGCCCACCGCCCCAAGAAGTGGGACACGCCGGCCGCGAACGCGAACGAGCAGCTCTCGGCGCAGCTCCCGTACCTCATGGCCACGTCGCGTTTCGCGCACTACCTCAAGGCCATGGTGCGCGACTGGGTGGGCGGCTTCGCCGAGCGTGACGAGGTCGAGAAGCGGCTCAACCGCTGGATCTCGAACTACGTCCTGCTCACCGAGGGCGCGGGCCAGGAGATCAAGGCCAAGTTCCCGCTGCGCGAGGCGCGCATCGACGTGAAGGACATCCCCGGCAAGCCGGGACACTACACGGCGGTGGCCTACCTGCGTCCGCACTTCCAGCTCGAGGAGATCGACGTCTCGCTGCGCCTCGTCGCCGAGCTGCCGACCCCCGCCGGAGGCTGATCCGGCGTGTCCCCCATCGTCGAGGTCGACAGCCTCGAGGACGAACGTCCCGCGGTCCCCGCCTTCGTCGCGCGCATCCTGGCGCACGCCGGCGGGGACCGCGACGCGTTCCGGCAGTCGCTCACGCTCGCCATCGGAGAGATCGACCGGCGCCTGCGCGCCCAGGCCGGGGCGATCCTCGCGCACCCCGACTTCCGCGCGCTCGAGACCGCGTGGCGTTCGCTGCGCTGGGTCGTGAGGTCGAAGCCGGTCGACGAGAAGGTGGCCGTGCGCGTGCTCAACCTCTCGCGCAAGGAGCTGCAAGCCGACCTCGAGGACGCCATCGAGTTCGACCGCAGCCAGCTCTTCCGTCTGCTCTACGAAGAGGAGTTCGGACGGCTCGGCGGCGAACCGTTCTCCGTCGTGGTGGCCGACTTCGAGTTCGCGCCGCACCACGAGGACGTCGCGATCCTGCGCGACCTCTCGGGCATCGCGGCGGCGGCCCACGCGGTGCTGCTCACGGGCGCCTCGCCGGAGATCCTGGGACTGGCGACCTGGCGCTCGCTCACGGTGGGCGCCATCCCCGAGCGGGTGGCGAGCGCGGCCTGGCAGTCGCTGCGCACCGCCGACGACACGCGCTACCTGGGGCTCGTCATGCCGCGCATGCTGCTGCGCGAGCCGTACGACCCGCGCGACTCGCGCCACTGGCTGCGGCTCGACGAGAGCGCGTCCCCGCGCGCCCCGGGGGACGACGCGCGCCTGTGGGGCAACGCGGGGTACGCCCTCGCCGTGCGCGCGATGATGTCGTTCCACCTGTTCCGCTGGCCGGTGGCGATCCGCGGACTCGAGGGCGGGTACGGCGTCGTCGAGAACCTGCCGCGCGAGGAGTTCGAGACCGACTCGCCGGGACTCGTCGTGAAGCCGCCCGTCGAGACCTGCATCACCGAGGCGATGGAGAAGGGCCTCGTCGACATCGGCATCGTCCCGCTGTGCCGCGTGGCGAACACGCCCGAGGTGGCGTTCTTCTCGGTGCCCAGCCTGCACCAGCCGCGCGTGGTCGACGACCCGGCGGTGGCGATCAACCTCAAGCTCTCGTCGCAGCTCCCGTACATGCTCGCCGCGTCGCGCGTGGCGCACTACATCAAGGCGATCATGCGCGACCACGTGGGCAGCTTCACGAGCAAGGAGGAGATCCAGCGGCGGATCAACGACTGGCTCGTCGAGTACACCCTCGACGATGCGAACGCGTCGGCCGAGAAGCAGGCCCAGTACCCGCTGCGCGCGTTCGACGTCCAGGTGCGCGAGAAGCCGGGACGCCCCGGAGAACTCGAGGCGATCACGCAGCTGCGTCCGCACTTCCAGCTCGAGGACCCGAACGTCAGCCTGCGGCTCGCGATCGACCTGCCCGACCCGGGCAAGACGCGCCGCTGACGGGGAGCCTACCCGACGATCGGCTGCGGCAGCTCTTCGCCGGCGGGCACGAAGCGCAGCGAGATCGAGTTCACGCAGTGGCGCGTGTCCTTCTCGGTGAAGCGCTCGCCGACGAAGACGTGGCCGAGGTGTCCGCCGCAGGCGGTGCACGTGATCTCGGTGCGCAGGCCGTCGGCGTCGGTGTGCTTCGTCACGGCGCCCGCGATCTCGTCGTCGAAGCTGGGCCATCCGCAGCCGCTGTGGAACTTGTCGGACGAGCGGTACAGCGCCGCGTTGCAGCGCCGGCACACGAACGTCCCCGCATCGTCGAGGTCGGTGTACTCGCCGGTGTACGGCCGCTCGGTGCCCTTGTGGACGATGACGTACGCCTCCTGCTGCGTGAGCGGGTTGTACGCCGGGGACGGGACGTCTTCGCGCGGTTCGTTCATGGCCGCGAGTGTAGCGCGCGACCGCTCGGCGCGCAGCGTCCCCGGGGTCGGCGGCGCCCGGGCGCGTCACGCGTCACGCGACGGGCGCGCGCCACGCCCGGCCTTCCGCCGTGAGCGCGAGGCCGCCGTCCAGTTCGACGAAGGCCGGCTCGGGTTCGCGCGCGCGGAAGCCGGCCTCGTCGCGCAGCCGCTCGGCGTGTGCGCCCCGTGCGACGACGAACCCGTCGGCGACGAGCGCGCCCACGCGCTGTCCCAGCGAGCGCGGCCACGACGCGGACGCGGCGAAGCGCGGATTGCCCGCGAGCACCGCGCGCCAGCCGGGCAGCAGCGCCGCCAGCGTGTCGCGTCCCGCGGCGATCTCGTCGAGCAGGTGCAGCAGGCCCTCGCGCGCGGCCGCCGCGCGCGCCACGCGCCCCGCGGGGTGCTCGACGAAGTCGCGCCCGCGGCGCGTCACGCGCAGGACGCCGACGCCGTCGTCCGCGAGCAGGCGGTAGCGCGCCGCGACGTCCCAGTAGCCGGCCACGGCGCGCGGGTCGACCCGTCCCGAGCTGCCCTCGTGGATGCGTCGCGCGAGTGCGCGCCGCTCGGGCTCGACGCGCTCGATCAGCCCGGCGATCCGTCGCGCCGGGTCGCGGCGGTCGACGACGCGTCGGCCGCGCTCGCCGACGTCCGCGCGCAGCGCGGCGTCGAGCGCGCGCGGCAGGTCGACGAGCTCGATGCGGCGCACCCCGTCGAGCAGCGGGACGAGCACGCGCAAGCGCGACGACGCGGGGAAGACGCCGCTCACGCTGTACGGTCGGGGCCGCGCGCGCCCCGGCGTGCTCCGCTCGGCACCCGGCGGCGTCATCGCATCCCGCTCCCTTGCCCGCACCCGTGCGGACATGTGCTCATGGCGCCCCCCCGACGATCCCGCCGGTCATGGACGCCTCCCCTGCCCACGACTAGACTCGGCGTCTCGGGAGAGCTCCCCCACCACCCCGCGGGGACCGGCCGTCGGAGCTCCGTCCAATCCGTTTCCACGTCCCCGGCACGAGCTTCCGACGCCATGAGCACCCAGCAGCAACTCGACAAGATCACGAACGCCGACGGATTCATCGCGGCCCTCGACCAGAGCGGCGGCAGCACCCCGAAGGCCCTCAAGCTCTACGGCGTGCCCGAGAGCGAGTACTCGGGCGACGAGGAGATGTACGCCAAGGTGCACGCCATGCGCACGCGCATCGTGTGCTCCCCGAGCTTCGGCGGCAACCGCATCCTCGGCGCGATCCTGTTCGAGAACACGATGGACCGCACCATCGGCGGCATGGGCTCGGCCGAGTACCTGTGGAAGGAGAAGCAGGTCGTGCCCTTCCTGAAGGTCGACAAGGGCCTCGCCGACGAGAAGGACGGCGTGCAGGTCATGAAGCCCATGCCGGGCCTCGCCGACCTGCTGAAGCGGGCCAAGCAGCACGGCGTGTTCGGCACCAAGATGCGCTCGGTGATCAAGTCCGCGAACGCGGGTGGCATCAAGGCCGTGGTCGACCAGCAGTTCGAGATCGGGCGCCAGATCGTGGCCGCCGGCCTCGTGCCGATCATCGAGCCCGAGGTCGACATCAAGAGCCCGCAGAAGGCCGAGTGCGAGAAGATCCTGAAGGCCGAGCTGCTGGCGCACCTGAACGCGCTGGAGCCGACCGAGAAGGTCATGCTCAAGCTCACGCTGCCGAGCCAGGCCGGCTTCTACAAGGAGTGCATCGACCACCCGAACGTGCTGCGCGTGGTCGCGCTCTCGGGCGGCTACTCGCGCGACGACGCCAACCGCATGCTCGCACAGAACCACGGCATGATCGCGAGCTTCTCGCGCGCGCTCACCGAGGGACTCAGCGCACAGCAGTCCGACGCAGAGTTCGACAAGGCGCTCGACGCGTCGATCCAGAGCATCTTCGAGGCGTCCAAGACCTGAGCGGCGCTCGGGGGACGGTCGCGCGACGCGGCCGTCCCCGAAGGACCCGCGGCCGGGGGCGGCAGGCGTCGCGCCCCTCGGCGCCCTCGGTGCACGCGCGCCTCACTCGAGGTGGCTGCGCAGCATCCAGGCGTTCTTCTCGTGCAGCTCGATGCGACGCACACCGAGGTCGATGCTGGCGTCGTCACCCGCCGCCTCGGCGGCACGCACGAGCCTGCGCGCGGCGTCGGCCACGGTGACCTGGTCGGCCACCAGGGTCTCGATCATGTCGGTCGCCCCGGGGACGGTACGGTCTTCCTTGACCGTGGCGCGCTCCGTGAACTGCGAGTAGCTGCCGGGCGCGGGAGCACCCAACGCGCGGATGCGCTCGGCGATCTCGTCGACCGCGAGCGACAGCTCGGTGTACTGCGTCATGAACATGGCGTGGAGCGTGGAGAACATCGGCCCCGTCACGTTCCAGTGGTAGCTGTGCGTCTTGAGGTAGAGCGTGTAGCTGTCGGCGAGCAGGACGCCGAGGGCGTCGACGACGGGCTTCTTGTCGGACATGGTCTGTCTCCAGTCGCACGGATCCGCGTGCGAGCGGGCGGAAGGCCTCACGGTCGCGCGCCGACGCGGCGCACGCAAGGCGAGACGGGCTCGTCCGGAGGAAGATCCCGCTCCCGATGTCCGCGAGGCGGAAGCGGTCGGATGCTCCCGGGGCCGCGAGCGGGTCGCGGGATTCGCGGACGGTGCCCCCGGCCGGCGGACGCCGCGCCGAACGCCCCGAGCGGCGCTCAGGCGAGCTGCGGCGCGCGCACGACCCAGGTCGTCATGCTGCGCTGGCCGTGCACGAGCGTCGTCTTGAGCGGGTCGGCCAGCGCCGCACCGCGCCGGGCCGTCTCGGCGAGCAGCCGTCCGGCGTCGACGAGGTAGCGCACGTCGCCGTCCGGCTGCAGGAAGCGTCCACCGCCGAGCGGCCGGAGCGCCGACTCGATGCCGATCGTCGTGGCCAGCCGCGCGAACAGCAGGCCGCCGGGCGCGCAGACGCGGAAGAGCTGCGCGAGCATCGCGTCGAAGTGCGCGGCATCCTCGGCGAAATGCAGCACGGCGTTGGCGATCACGAGCTGCGCACAGCCGTCGCCGAACGAGAGCGCCTCGACGGCCTCGACGCGCAGGGCGTCGTCGGGCAGCGTGCGTCCCAGGGACGAGGCGCGCGCACGCACGGCGTCGATCCGGGCCGCATCCCGGTCGGCCGCCAGCACCGGGTGCCCCTCGCGCAGGAACACGTCGAGGTTGCGTCCGGAGCCGCAGCCCGCGTCGAGCACCGTGGCGCCCGGCGGCACACTCCCGCGCATGAACTGGTCGACCAGCATGACGTCGGTCTGCCCGAGCCAGGTTCGCCAGTCGGTCATGCGTCGGGATCCGTCACGGGGTCACGCCGTCATGCGGATGCTGCGTCTCGGCGGACGGCCGCACGTCAGGGCGTGATCGCGAGCAGTCCCTTGCTGGCGCTGAAGCCGAGGGGCGTCGTACCGTCGGGGTTCCAGGCCTGGAGCCAGAGGTGCGCGTACGGCGGGATGCCCGGCGTCCAGGCGCTCCACGCGATCGTGAACGTGCCCGCGGCGTCGGTGGGGATCGGCACGACCAGGTCGGTGGTCGGCACGAGCACGCCGCCCTTGAACGGGACGTCGAGCGTGCCGAGTCCGAGGACGAGGAACGAGAGCGCCGAGGGCGGACCGCGCGTGAGCGCGATCGAGCCCGGCGTGAGCGGCTCCAGCGTGCCGCTGCCCAGGAGCGTGGGCTTGCCGAGCACGCCAGGGACGGCGACGCCCACCGACGTCCACGGGACGGCCACGCCCGAGATCACGCGCACGAGGCCCTGGGTGCCGGGCTCGAGCTGCGCGTTCGCGGAGCCGTACGCGAGGTCGGGACGTCCGTCGCCGTCGACGTCGCCCGTGCCGGCCACCGCCGTGGCCGGGTCGTCGGACACTCCGGCCACGTCGAGGCCCGTGAGCGTGAAGAGCTCGGCGCCGGTGGCGGGCGAGACGATGCGGACGATGCCGTTGCCACCCAGTGCGAGGTCGCTCACGCCGTCGCCGTCGAGGTCGCCCAGGCTCGCGACGTCGATGGGATGGATGTCCGTCGTCTCCGACACCTGCCAGCCGTGCAGCAGCGAGCCGTCGGCGCCCGAGTAGACCCTGGCCCCGCCGACGAGTCCGCCCGTGCCCGAGACGACGTCCGGGACGCCGTCGCCGTTCACGTCGCCGGGAGCGCACAGGCTCACCCCGAGGCGTTCGCCGGCCGTCGTCCCCAGGATCGTCCGCAGCACCGAGAAGTCGGCTCCCGACCGGATCTCGATGCGTCCCGCCTGGAACGGACTGCCGGTGAGCGAGACGCCCACCGCGACGTCGGACGACCCGTCACCGTCGACGTCGCCCAGTCCCGCCACCGCCCAGCCGAAGCCCGACGGGAACTGGAACTCGTCGAAGAACGACTTCTCGTGCAGCAGCGAGCCGTCGACGCCGGACAGCACGCGCACCGTGTCGGCACCGAGGTCGTGGAAGCCGTCCGCGATCGAACCGACGACCACGTCCTGGACGCCGTCCCCGTCGACGTCCCCCGCGCAGGCCACCGAGCCGCCGTAGTAGGGCAACCCCTGCTCGCCGAAAAGCACGGCGCCCGTGGCTCCGGAGTAGACGTCGAAGCGCGACACCTTCGGCTGTCCCACGACGAAGTCGTCGTGACCGTCGAGGTCGAGGTCGCCGACGAACGCCAGCGCCAGCCCGAACGATCCGCTGGCCGGCAGCGTGAGCAGTTCGGAGCCGTCGAGTCCCGAGAAGACGTGGACGGTCTCGGGTCCCGCCGACGTGCCCGCCTCGCCGACGAGGAGGTCGGGCACGCCGTCGGCGTCGACGTCGCCTCCGCCCGCGATCGACTGCCCGAGGTCGTGGCCGAGTGGACCGACGTGCTCCTGGAGCACGGTCTGCGCGCTCGCGGCGCAGGACGCGATCAGCAGCGCGAGTCCCGCGCGCGTCAACGAGCCGGGCCGGCCTCGAGAACTCCCGACGCTGCCTTCTTCGTGCATGCCCATGCTCCTCGTCGCGGCCGGGCCCGGCCGCCGTCCGACGCACAGTCTAGCGGCTGCCGTCGATCCGGGGGGCGCGGGGCGCCGCCGAACGCGAGAGCGGCGTCCCGTCGGGGGAGAGAACGGATCGTCCGCGGTCCCCGTCAGCCGTCGCGCGGCTCGCCGCGCTGGCGCTCGACGTCGAGATACCACTCGAGCTTGTCCCGCGCCGTCTGCTTGAACGCATGGACGAAGTCGACCATGCGCTCGCGCACGGTGGCCGCGCGCTCGACCGCCGCGTCGATGGCCTCCCGCCGACGCTGATAGCCTTCCTGGCTCACGAGGCCCGCGTTGTAGTCCGCGCAGAGCTGCTTGCTCTTGAGCACGAGGAGCTGCGCCACCTCGCCGTAGCGCTCGCCGGTGCGCTGCGCCCAGCTGCACTCGGGGCCGAAGTCGAAGAAGCAGATCTGCAGCGAGAGGCGCGTGACCACGTTGTCGGCGATCAGGTCGGTGTCGAGCCTCGGGACCTCGACCTTGCGCGTCTGCGCGTCGTCGACCCAGACCGTGATCGCGTCGGCGGGCGGCCGGACATGCACCGCCTCGACGCCCTCGGTGAACTGCGACCAGGCTTCCATGTCGGTGCGGTGCTCGCGACTCCACTCCTCGAGCACGGCCGGACGCTGGCGCTCGTCGAGCTGCCGACGCGCGGCCTGGCCCTTCTCGCGCCGCAGCTTGTCGAGCGCCGACTCGGTCTCGGTCGGCTCGCTGCCGATCAGGCGCTGCATCTCGCTGCGCAACGCGCCCGCCTTCTCGTCCATGCGGCGGGCCATCTCCTCGCGCACCGAGAACGCCCGGCGCTCGGCCTCGAACAGCTCGAGCAGGCGGTCGGCGTACTCGTCCTGGCTGACGAGACCCGAGTTGTACTCGAGGCACAGGCGGCGGTACTTGACCACCAGGAGCTGCGCCGCCTGGGTGTACTCGACCGAACGGTCGAGCGTCCAGGTCACGTCGGGACCGATGCACAGGCCGTAGACCGGCGTCGAGTACGAGAGCTTCACGCACAGGCTCTCCTCGAAGCCCGTCGTGAGCCGCTCGACGTCGAGCTTCGGCACCGCGATGCGCCGCGTGTGCGCGCGGTCGGCCCAGATCTCGACCAGCTCGACGTCGCTCGGGACGGACGACCCGCGCTTCACGCCGCGCTCGAACTCGGCCAGCCGCTGGGCCACCGCCTGCTTGCTGATCTCGGACGTCTTCGCGGCGCTCGTGTCGACCAGCGGCGCGATCCCGTCGGCCGGCGCCGGCTTCTGCGGCACGCTCTCGACGTCTCCCCGGAACGCGGCCAACGCGTCGTCGATGGCCGACTTGAACCCGTCGATGTCGCGCTCGGGCAGGCCCAGCGCCGCATCGAGCTTGGCGCCGGCCTCGGCCGCCTGGAGCGCGACGCCCGCGCGCACCTCGAGCTTGGCCGTGTGCGCCTGGTCGACCGAGGCGTAGATCTCGCGCATGCGGCGCTGGTAAGTCTCGAGGCTCATGTCGCCTTCGTTGAACTCGTCGCACAGGTCGTGGATCTTCTCGATCAGCGCCGTGCAGGTCTCGTCGTACTGGACGCCCCACTCGCGGCTGATGCCGATCGAGACGCCGAGCAGCCCGCTCACGCCCTGGGTGAAGCCGAGCCCGAGCGATGACGGGTCGGCGATGTCGTCGGGATCGACTTCCTGCACCTCGGTCTTGCGCGTGTGCGCGTCGTCGACCCAGACGTGCAGCGTGCCGACGAGGGTGGCCGACACCGCGGCGGCGAGCAGCGTGCCCGCCAGGATGGTGACTGCGATGCGTCTCAGCGATGCGAGCATGACTCACGTTCCCCAGGGCGTGCGAAACGGGGCGCGGCGGACCGCGCCGCGGGCCCCTCACTCTAACGCGGAACGCCCCGGGCGGCCCGGGTCACCCGCCTGGACGACGCCGTCGGCGGTGGCCAGCCACTCGAGGCGCCGCACGCCACGCGCCGCCATCCCGCGGAAGAAGAGCGTGCCGACCGCGAACACCGTGGCGCTGAACGCCAGCAGCCCGGCCGTCTGCGGGACGATCAGGAACGCCGCCACGGACTGCAGCCCGATGGCGACGTAGAGCAGTCCCGAGACGAACAGGCGCGAACGGTGCCTGATGAACCAGGCGCCCACCGGTGCGCCCACCACCACGATCGGGACGCACACCCACCACGACTCCCAGGCCTCGGTCGCCAGGGCGGAGTGCACGCCGCCCTTCCACAGGAAGCCGACCATCGAGTTGACGGCCATGAGCACCACCGACGTGGGGGTGGCGACCGACTCGTTGATGCGCAGACGCAGCACGAGCAGCGAGAAGATCGTGATGTCGAGGCCGCTGCCCGTGATCGACGAGACGACGCCGCCGACGACGCCCGTCGCGAACAGCAGCAGCGCGTGCCGCGGCAGGAAGTTCGCGATCTCGTGGTGCACCTCGCGCTCGTGGTAGCGGTTGATCATGAAGAGCGCGACCGCGAACGCGAGCCAGATGCTCGTGAAGAGCATCTTGGACGACGACGCCGAGAGCAGGTCGGCCACGAACTCGAGTCCGAGCACGATGCCCAGCGTGCCGCCCAGGCTGCCCCACACGACGGCGTGCCTCTCGACGCGGATGCCCGTGGCCAGGATCGTCACCGAGGCCGAGGTCATCCCGATCGACTGCACCATGAGCGAGAAGTCGCGCGCGACCGACGGCTCGATGCCGAGCAGCAGCGTCATCACGGGGAAGGCCACCGCGCCGCCCCCCTCGCTCGTGGCGCCGGCGACGAACGACCCGAAGGCCATCGTGACCGACATCGGCCAGCCGTGCACGAACAGCGGCCACGCGTCGCGCGCCAGCATGGCGGCCGTCCACGCGCTCCACACCAGGACGATCACGACGAACGGGATCTTCGACGACGAAGCACGCGCACTCATGGCCCCGGGAATCTATTCGCGCGACGCGTGACCCGTCCATCGCGCGTAGAGATCACGGGCGCCACGTAGCGCGCACGGGTCGATCGCACCGCCGTCGCCGACCGTCACTCCAGCGCGGCGCGCACGAGCCGGGAGGAGACGCAGTGCCGCAGGTCGTCCTCGGCGTAGATCCAGTCGTCGGCCACGATCCGCACGACCGACAGGCGTCGGGTGGACGACCCGGCGGGAAGCTGGAAGCGGCGCCGCACCGTCTCGTCGGCGCGCAGGTCGATGGCGCCGAGGGCCTTTCCGTCGACCTCGACCGCGAGGGTCACGCGGGGCAGGTCGGCGCGTCCCATCCCCGCGAGCTCGAGCACCAGGCCGGTCTCGTCGTCGACGGGCAGCACGAACGCGACGTAGGGACCCAGCCGCCCGTCGGCGTCGACGCCCGCGTAGACCTGGAACGCGCCGCTCCAGAAGCCCCCGGCGTGCGGCACGATCTCGGACACGAACTCCACGTACGCGAGCAGGTCCTCGGGGTCGACGTCGCGCTCGGCCTGGTACTCGCCGAACTCGTGCAGCGTGCGCCATGCGCTCGACGCGGGCTCCCAGGGCGGCAGGTCGACTCCCGGGAGGAGGTCGAGGTTCCCGAGCGCCGCGTACAGAAGCTCGGCGACACGACGCTGCCCCGCGGGGTTCCAGTGCGGATCCAGCTCGCTCATGCGGAACTCGCCGTCGCCGGCGAAGCGCGCCGGGATCCACACGGCGGGGACGTCGCCGAGGGGCTCGACCAGGTGCTCGCGCGCGAGGCTCGAGGAGCGGTTGACGTTGAGCAGCAGCGCCGTGCGTCCCCCCGAGCCGGCGACCGCGTCGACCAGGGCACGCACGTCGTCGACCGCGTCGGCCCAACGACCGAGGCTCAACGCGTCGAGTCCCAGCAGCAACGGGTTGCCCTCGGGGGAGCCGAGCGTGACGACGGGCAACCCGCGCCAGACGAGCGCGTCGGCGCGGTCGCGGTACTGGCTCGACGTCGTGGCGAGCCGGCCGAAGCCGCGCACGTCCGCGGTGTCGTCGAGGTCGTTGTCGCACACGTGCACGAACACCACGTCGGCCTGCAGCAGCGCCGCCTGTCGGCGGTACCAGGCCGACTCCGCGCGCAGGTTCCAGCTCGGCACGGCGAGCGCGAGCACCTCGACCTCGCGCCCCGGGAGCGCCTCGCGAAGACGATCCTCGAGGACCCGGTCGAGTCGCTCCTCGACCGGCACCCGCCAGCCGAAGAGGAAGCTGTCGCCGAGCAGCGCCACGCGCAGGACGCCCGCCGGCTTGGGCCGCGCGATCGGCTGCTCGCGCATCCCGTCGGCGTCGGTGACGACGGGGACGCCGAGGAAGGACGCCCCGTCGAGTCCCGGCAGCAGCACGTGCCCCACGTCGGGATCGGTGTGGTGGTCCATGATCCCCTCCGTCGCGGCCACCATGGCGTCGATCGCGGCCTGCCGGGCCGCGTCGTCGACCTCGACGGGTCGCGGCGGCGGTCGTCGCGAGCGTTCCTCGAGCAGCAGACCGAGCGCGACGGACAGCGCCAGGCACAGGGAGCCGAGCGCGAGGGCCCATCGTCGCGCCTGCAGCAAGGCGCGCTCCTCGTCGGTGACCGTCATGGGCAGGATCCTCTCGCAGGACACGCCGCCGTCCGACGGGCGGGCGAGCACCGAGAACGCCCGGCCCGTGGACCACGCCGCCTGGGCGCCGCCGCTCGCGCCCCGCTCAGCGCGAGCGCCACGCGGACACGAACTTGTCGCCCACGATGAGCACCGCGACGAGCAGGCCGAGCAGCCCGCCGACGCGATCGTCCACGGACGCCAGCAACACGGCCGCCACCACGAGCCCCAGCATGTCGGGCAGCCAGCGGCGCATGCGCTCGCCGAACGGCACGGGTGCCGGACGTTCGTAGGACACGACACCCTTGGCGATGTCCGACTCGATCAGGCGCGGGACGACCAGCACGCCCAGGAAGAACACCGGCGTGAGCACGATCGCGAGCGCGGTGTGCCCCAGGGCGTAGTCGCGGCCGCCGGCCTCGAGCGCGCAGCGGAACAGGTGTCCCCACAGCCCGATCGTCAGCAGCAGCACCACCGCGCCGGTCACCCTGAAGACCATCCCGGCCGCGCTGCCGCCCGTGCCCAGCGCCACGAGCCAGGTGACGACCAGGATGGTCGCCGCGTCGATGCAGCGGGCCCGCCACGCGAGCATGGCCTGCAGCGGGGTCGGCCGGATCGCTTCGCTCATCGCGTCCCCTTCGCATCGGTCCTGCGCGGAGCCCGTCGGACGACGTGGCGCGCGGAACGGCCGCGCCGCGCCGGCCACCGACGAACGGGTGGTCGGACCCAGTATGTCGTCCGGGAGGCCGGACGCGGGGGACGGTCGCACCGATTTCGACCCGGGGCCGGGCGCGCGGAACCGCACTCGTCGAGGCCCGGATGCACCCGGGGCAGGCGCGCCGCGGCGCCGCGGCACTCCCCGGAAACACACGCGCCCCGCCGACTCGAGAGTCGGCGGGGCGCGTGAGGTTGGTAGCGGGGGCAGGATTCGAACCTGCGACCTTCGGGTTATGAGCCCGACGAGCTACCGGACTGCTCCACCCCGCGTACCGGCGCAGGCCCTCTTCGGCCTGCGCGTCGAATTGTGCCCGCGTTGTACCCGTTCGGCGGGCGCCGCGTCAATCCGACGCGGCGCCCGATGACCCGGGGGAGCGATCGGGGATCGCTCGCCCGCCTCGCGGGATTCCACACGTGGTGCCCAGAACAGGGCTCGAACCTGCACCCGGTTTAACCCGGACTAGGCCCTCAACCTAGCGTGTCTACCAGTTCCACCACCTGGGCACGCGTGGAAGACGGCGAATTGCACGGATTCGACCGCTCGGCGTCAACCCCCGATCCGCGGGAGGCGCCCGGGGCGTCCCGAAGCGCCCTTCGCACGACGTCGCGCGTCAGTCGAGCACGTACTCCTCGTGCCCGCGCGGCAGGACGCGGCGCAGGCGCACCTGCACGAAGCCCTGTCCGTCGTCGAGCGCCGCGAGGTCGAGCTGGAACTCGCCCACCGCGGGCACCTCGAACGGATCGACGTGGATGCGCGAGCCCTTGCCCGTCGTCTTCGAGTACGGCTGCAGGTCGAACGCGAACGCGCCGGACGACTCGAGATCGCCCACCGCGGGCAGCAGCTCCGAGGCCAGCGACGGCGGCACGTCGGCGTCCGGGGGAGGCTTGACGCGCTTGACGCGCGTGCCGCGCACCTGCATGCCTCCCACCGCGTCGAAGACGAGCCCCGACACGCCCGACACGCCGCCCAGCGGCAGCGTCTGCTTCAGCTTGGGCGGGTTCTTCGCCTTGGACTCGAGCTTCAGCTCTCCCGCCTCGGCGCCGGCGTTGCCGAGCACGAGCGTGTACACGCCCGTGGCGTCGAGCTCGAACTTCGCGATGCGCGCGTGCTTGGCGCTCAACACAGACTCGCCGGCCGCCACGCGTGGCTGTCCGTCGGGACCGCAGAGCGCCAGCGTCGGCTCGGCGGCCGACGCGCCCTTGCGGCGCGCGTCGAAGGTGATCTTGCTGCCGGCCAGTCCCTCGAACGCCAGCACGCGCTCTTCGCTCGGGGCGAGGGTCGCGGAGACGCGGTCGCCGGGCACGACGAAGGCGTCGACGCCGTCGATCAGTCCGTCGGAGTCGCTCGACGCGAAGGCGTCGTGCAGCCATCCCACGAGGTCGTCGACCTGGGCCTGGCCCGGCTCGAAGTACGTCGACCCGATCGACTTGCGCTGCTTGAACGGTGCCGGATCGGTGATCACGAGGCGCGTGCGCGCAGGGTGCCGGCGCTTCCACGCGTAGCCGTGCCACGCCGGGTGGACGCCGTAGACGCCGTCCTTGCCCTGACCCGAGAAGCAGAACGGCAGGTCGCCGCAGCCCTTCGTCTTCGGCGAGTAGTCGGTGCAGACCGACTTCTCTTCGTAGAGCATGTAGATCGGCAGCGCGCCGTTCACGAGGCGGTCTTCGTACATCAGCGCCGAGAGCGGCAGCAGCTCGGACGGGTCGGCCTCGCCCAGGAAGCGGATCGGTTCCTCGCTGTCACCGTCGAGGCCGAGGAAGCCGGCGCCGAGTTCCTGGTCGTCGCGGTAGAGCGGGAACCACACGCTGCCGAGCATGAGCACGGCCACGCTCACGCGGGTCGGTTCGTCGTACGCCCCGCCGAGTCCGGCGAAGGGCGCCTCGTCGCGGCGGTCGGCGGCGAGGGCCGTCCACATGGAGGTGATCGCGCCGGCCGAACGGCCCGAGATGCCGATGCGCTCGGGGTCGAGCAGCGCCAGGGTCGCGGCCTCGTCGTCGGCGAACGGGGCCTCGCCGCGAGCCATGTGCCGCACGTACTGCACGACCGTGACCGCGTCCACGAGGCAGTTCGGGTAGCCGGGGTCGTCGTAGGGCGCGATGCCCTCGCCCGCGAGGTCGGGCGGCACGTATCCCGGCGGGTGCAGCAGGCCGTGCCCGGGGACCTCGGGCACCGGGTCGCAGGACGTCGTCCACACCTCGTCGTCGAGCAGCACCGAGGGCGTGACGCGCGCCACGACGACCGCGATCCCCGACTCGATCACGTGGTACAGGAAGCTCTCCTCGGTGAGTTCGGCCACGTCGTTCGTCGCGGCGAAGCCCGAGAGGTCGACGTGGATCAGCACCGGCCAACCGTCGGCGGGACGCGCGAGCGCGTCGGGCGGCAGGAACAACCGGTACGTCTCGAGACAGTGCCCCACGAGCGGAGGCGTGACGTAGGACCACGGCTCGGTGTTGTACGCCTGGTGCGTGGGCGCACCATCGCCGGCCAGTGCGAGCGAGAGCAGCAGGACGAGAGCGGACATCGGTGCCGGGTGTCGAGGAGGGGCGAGCGATCGGCGGCGGGCGACGATCGACGACGTGCTCGTCTCGGGACCCCGCGCGGCCGCGACATCGGACACCCGTCGCGGCGGCACTGACGGGACGGTCATCCTAGCAGGACGCAGCCACCCTTCGCGCGTGACGCACCCCTTGCCCGTCTACTCGAGCACCGTCCCCACGGAGAGGTGCAGGTCGGCGCCGCGCTCGCCCAGGCGCAGCGCGAACACGCCCTGGTGCGCGAGCGTCATCCACTGCAGGCTCTCGCGCCAGGCACGCGCGAGCTGCGGGACGACCTCGGCCTGCCGCTGCGCGTCGCGCTGGAGCAGGATCGCGTCGAGTTCGGCCTCGAGCGCCTTGGCGCGCTGAGGCGTGAGCTCGCCGGCGTAGGTCGTCGCGACGAGCTTCGCGCGTTCCTGTTCGCGCAGCGTGGCGAAGTCGAGCTGGCTGTCGAGGTCGGCCAGGTACTCGCCGTACGGGTCGAGGATCTCGAGCAGGCGCGCGGTGTCGACCCATCCCGCGGCGTTGCCCTGGGCCTTGTCGCCGCCGAGCGGCTCGAACGACTGCAGCAGCGCGCGCACGCGGTCGCCGGTCACCGTACGCGAGCCCGCCACCGACGGCTTGTGCAGCGAGTAGACCGAGACCATGTTGCCCAGCAGGTCGTTGTCGTTGGACAACAGCAGCATCTTGTCCTCGAGGACCATCCAGGCCACCTCGCCGAACGAGAGGCCCGTCAGCTCGGCGTACTTGCGCGTGCCGACGCCCTCGTCGATCTGGAACATGCGCTTGGGCGACAGGCCGAGGTAGTCGTGGCCGCGCAGGAAGAAGTCCTCGAGCTGCGACCAGCCGGCGCCGTCGCGCAGGCGCAGCACGATCGCGATGGACGGCAGCGGCTGGCTGCCCTCGGGCACCTCGTGGTAGTTCTTGCGCACCGCGATCGTGATCTCGTCCTCGACGATGCGCGAGAGACGCAGCGCGAGCGACGGCGCGTCCTGGATCTTCTCGCTGCCGAGGCGCGAGACGTCGCGCAGCGTCGAGTCGACGAGCGTGCGCAGTTCGGGATCCATCGCGTCGACGAGCACGCCCAGCGCGCGCCGCAGGTCGATGTTGAGCGTGAGCGTGGCGGCGATGTCCTCGGGCAGCAGCGCGAAGACGTCCTCGAGGCGCTGCTTGGCCAGGAACGCCGGACGTCCCAGCAGCCCGCCCGTGTCGGACGCGACGGCGTCGACGTCGACGTCGGCGTGCGCGCGCAGCGTGACCCGTCCGTCGACGATCTGCAGGCGGCCGACCGAGTCGAGCATGTGCGAGACGTCGACGATCTTCGGCAGCGCGTCGCTCAGCAGGTCGCGATCGGGAACGGACCCGTCGAGCAACCCGCTGGCCGGCAGGAGGTGCGCGAGGTTCGCGGTGAACGCCAGGTCGAAGCCGTCCTCCGGCGACGTCAGCCCGCGCGGCATCGACTCGGACACGATGCGCGAGAGACCCACCGAGCGCTCCTGGCCGCCGTGCGCCGTGGCGAGCACGTCCTGCACGAGCGCCTCGTCCTGGGACGCGACGAGCAGGTCGAGGTCGCGCGCGTAGAAGAACGGCTGCCCGTCGAACGAGGCCTCGAAGTAGGGCGCGCCCGGCACCGTCGGGTGCTCGTGCTCGACCCGTCCGCCCAGGACGCCCTCGAACTGCGTGCTCTCGACGGCCAGCTTGCCCGTGCTCGAGAGCCGGCACAGCAGGCCCCACGGCCCTCCCTCGGCGACGTTCCGTCCGATCACGACCACCTCGGTGCCGAGCATGTCGAGCACGTCGAGCGGGAGCTGGTCGAGCTGGCCGCGCAACTCGTCGGACGCGGTCGACAGCTCGTCGGGCCAGCTCAGCGACTTCCACCAGTCGGTGGCCGTCAGGCTCTTCCACTCGGGCTGCAGCGCGAGCTTGTCGAACAGCCGCGGCCGCGGGAAGCTCGCGAAGTCGGAGTCGAGGCGTTCGCGCCGCGCGTAGACGTCGACGTCCCGCGGGACGAGCAGGTCGAAGCCCGGCTGGCTCTCCTCGAACGGGTCGAAGAAGAGCTGGGTGAACGCGAACCAGGCGACAAGGGCCACGATCACGAGCACCGCGCCGAGGCGTCCTGTGAGGCGTCCCGAGCGGCTGCCTCGGGTGCGGCGGGCGCGGCGACGGCGGGCCATGTCGTTCCTCTCGATCGGCTCGGGCTGCGGTCGGCGAGGGCGCGACCGGCGGACGGGAAGCAGCGGCATCGGACGTCTCCAGCGGCCCTCGGACGACGTCGCGCGGGCGGGCGGGCCCGTGCGACGACCTGTCGCGGACCCCGCTTGAGACGAACGCACACGGTCCCGTCGTCCCGGCGTCGGCGCAAGGGTCTTGCGCCGCCGGGCGGCCGCCCTGGCCGCCCCGGGGAGGGCCGCGATCGGGCGCGACCCTTGCGCCCTCGCCGACGGACGGCGAACATCGGGCGCTTTCCCCGGGGATTTCGCAGCATGAAGCCGTCCTGCCGCGCCGAGGCCATCCCGGCCTCGCTCACCTTCACCATCGACGCGCGCGTGAACGAGCTCCGTGCCGCGGGCGTCGACGTGGTGGGGCTCGGCGCCGGCCAGCCCGACTTCCCCTGCCCCCCGGCGGCGCTCGAGGGCGCCCGCCGCTACCTCGAGGAGAGCGGCGGCAAGGTCGGCTACACGGCCTCGGGCGGCATCGCGCCGCTGCGCAAGGCGGCCGCCGAGCACGTCAGCCGGGTCGCCGGCGTGACCTACGCACCCTCGCAGCTCGTCGTCACGAACGGTGCCAAGGAGGCTCTGGCGCTGGCCATCGCGGCGCTCTGCGACGACGGCGACGAGATCGCGCTGCCGGCGCCGTCGTGGCTCAGCTACGAGCCGATGGCGAACGCCTTCGGGGCGCGCGCGGCGGTCGTGCAGGGCGACGAGCGCCGGGGTTTCCGCATCACTCCCGAGGCGCTCGAGGCGGCCATCGGGCCCAAGACCCGGGCCGTCCTGCTGAACTCGCCCTGCAACCCGACCGGCAGCGTGTATCCGCGCGAAGAGCTGCTCGCACTGGCCGAGGTGATCGTGGCGCGCGACCTGTGGATCGTCTCCGACGAGATCTACTGGCCCTTCGTGTTCGAGGGCAGCCACGTCTCGCCGGCCTCGCTGCCCGGCATGTCCGAGCGCACGATCGTCGTGAACGGACTCAGCAAGTCGCACTCGATGACCGGCTGGCGCATCGGACTGCTGGCGGCGCCGCCCGCCGTCGCCGACGCCGTCGACAACCTCAAGAGCCACCTCTCGAGCAACGCGTCGACGCCCGCGCAGTACGCCGCCCTGGGTGCCCTGACCCACGACGACGGCCAGATCGGACGCATGCGCGAGGCCTTCCGGCGCCGGCGCGAACTGGCCTGCACGCTGCTCGGCGAGATCGAGGGCGTCGAGTTCCATCGGCCCGAGGGAGCGTTCTACGTCTTCCCGCGGGTCGACAGGTTCTACGGCGGCGCGATCTCGGGCAGCCTCGACTTCTGCACCGCGCTGCTCGAGGAGGGACGGCTGGCCGCCGTCCCCGGCGCGGTCTTCGGCGAGGACCGCTGCATCCGGCTCTCGATCGCGACGGGCGACGACGCCATCGCCGAGGGCATCCGCCGCCTGGGCGCGTTCTGCGCCACGCTGCGCGCACGGGTCGGATAGGCGACGAATCCCGTCCGCCCCCTTGCGCGGAAGGCCCGCGCATCGCACGGTGGACCCGCCGAGGGAGCCGCGCCAGGTCGTCGCGCGCCGGGCCCCCGTCGACGACCGCGCGTGAGGGCTCGCCGCCCGCCGAGCCGGCCGGCCCGACGGATCCCGCGCGACGCCGAGCGCGGGGTCCCGGCGGCGCCGCCACCCCGGAGTGCCTCCAAGATGCCCACCGCAGCCGCCAAGGTCGCCACCCGCGAGGCGTACGGCAAGGCGCTCGCCGCCCTCGGCGACGAGCGCGAAGACATCATCGTGCTCGACGCCGACCTCTCGGGCTCGACCAAGACGGCCGTGTTCAAGAAGGGCCACCCCGACCGCTTCCTGAACATGGGCGTGGCCGAGGCCAACATGATGGGCGTCGCCTCGGGACTGGCCTCGACCGGGCTCACCGCGTTCGCGTCCTCGTTCGCGATGTTCGCCGCCGGCAAGGCCTACGAGCAGGTGCGCCAGGAGATCGCCCTGCCGCGCGCCAACGTGAAGATCTGCGCCACGCACGCCGGCCTGACCGTGGGCGAGGACGGCGCCAGCCACCAGGTGCTGGAGGACATCGCGCTCATGCGCGTGCTCCCGAACATGACCGTCATCGTGCCGGCCGACGCGACCGAGACCGAGCAGGCCGTCCGCGCCGTGGCCGAGCTGCAGGGACCCGCCTACGTGCGCCTCTCGCGCATGGCCACTCCGGTGCTCTTCGATCCCGCGACGTACCGCTTCGAGATCGGCAGGATCGCGACGCTGCGCGAGGGCAGCGACGTGACGATCGCCGCCACGGGCGTGTGCGTCTGCGCCGCGCTCGAGGCCGCCGAGCTGCTCGAGCGCGACGGCATCTCCGCGCGCGTGCTGAACGTCGCGTGCGTCAAGCCGCTCGACGTCGAGACGCTCGTGCTGGCCGCGAAGGAGACCGCCGGCATCGTCACCGTCGAGGAGCACCAGCGCGCCGCGGGCGTGGGCTCGGCGGTGGCCGAGTGCGTCTCGGAGCGCGCGCCGTGTCCCGTGGTGCGGCTCGGCGTGGACGACCGCTTCGGCGAGTCGGGTGACGGCGCGCAGCTCCTCGAGCACTTCGGCCTGGGCGCGACGCACATCGCCGCCGCCGCGAGCGACCTCGTGGGACGCGCGCAATGAGCGCCGCCGCCCCGCTCCCGTCCCCCGAGCCCGCGCCGGACCCGCGCAAGGTGCGCGCCCCCTCGCACGCCGCGCCGGCGACGCCCGAGCCCACGCCCTCGCGCAAGCACGAGCCGCCCACGCCCACCGGCGTGCACGTCGACCCCGCGCCCGCGGTGCAGCACGGACTGCCGGCGTCCGCGCACGTCCCGTCGGACGCGCCCGCGGGACGCCTGGTCGACGACCACCAGCTCGCCGAGCACCCGGCGTCCACCGCCTTCGACCCCGCGCGCGTCTCGCGTCCGATGGCAGGTCAGGGCCAGGGACGCACCGCCACCCGTCCGCCGCCCACCGAGAAGGACAGCAGCCGCATGACACCCGACTTCACCGAGCTGGCCGAGATCGCGCGCGAGCTGCGCATCGACGTGATCCGCATGCTCAACCTGGCGCGCTCGGGACACCCCGGTGGCTCGCTCGGCATGGCCGACGTGTTCACCGCGCTCTGGTTCGGCGGGCACATGCGCGTCGACCCGAAGAACCCCGCGTGGGGCGAGCGCGACCGCTTCGTGCTGAGCAACGGGCACATCTGCCCGATCCTCTACGCGATCCTGGCGAAGAAGGGCTACTTCCCGCGCGACGACCTGTGGACGCTGCGCAAGCTCGGCTCGCCGCTGCAAGGCCACCCCGACTTCCACCACACCAAGGGCGTCGACTGCTGCACGGGTTCGCTCGGCAACGGACTCAGCGTCGGGCTCGGCATGGCGCTCGGCGCCCGCGCCCAGGGCAAGGACTTCCGCGTCTTCGCCGGCAGCTCCGACGGCGAGTCGGAAGAAGGCCAGGTGTGGGAGATGGCGACCGCGGCCGCGTTCTACGAGGTCGACAACCTGACCGTGCTGATCGACCGCAACGGCATCCAGATCGACGGCTTCACGAAGGACGTCATGGACCAGGGCGACCTCGGCGCCAAGTACGAGGCCTTCGGCTGGCACAGGCAAGACGTCGACGGGCACGACCTGCGCGCGCTGCACGACGCGCTGCTCGCCGCACGCGCCGTGAAGGGACGTCCGCAGGTGATCGTCTGCCACACCGTGCTCGGCAAGGGCGTGTCGTTCATGGAGAACCAGCCCAAGTGGCACGGGCAGGCCCCCGACGACGAGCAGTGCGCGCGGGCCCTGGCCGAGTTGCAGGCCGCTCCCTGAGGCTCCCACCGCGGGGGCGCACCTGCCCCCGCGTCGCGATCCGGACGGAGCCCGACGCGTCGCGCGTCGGCGCGTCCCGCGCGGCCGCGAGTTCACCGAGACTTCACGCGCCCCGCGCACGTCGTGCACGCGACATGGCGATGCTGCCGTGCGTCGTCGAGATCGCACCGCGGGTCCGGCTCCGCTCCCACCCCTCCCCGGGAGCTCGCCTCGCCCGCGACCGACCCACCCTCCGGGCCCGCGGCGCGCTCTCTCCGACACGTCGGACGCTGGACGGCACCGGCTTCCCCACGGGGCCCGTGCCCTCCGTCGTCCGACGGAGAGCCCTCCCACCCTGACGCGACACCACGAGCCACGACTTTCGGCGCGCCCCGACGGGATCCCGCTCGGCCAGACCGAACGCGACGACCCCAACCGACACCCCCGTCGGGGCGCTCCCTTGGCGCGCGGAGCCGGGTGGCGGGACGCCGCGCGCGTCGCGGCATCGCACGGCGCGCGACGCGGCGCGGACGCCATGCGCGCCGCGCGCGTCAGCCGATGAGCGCGCGGGACAGCATGTACGTCCCCAGCAGGGCGCAGCCCATCGCCACCGCGTCGCGCGCGTAGCCCGGCACGAGGGACGTGTCGCGCGCGCCGGCCAGCGCCGGACGACGCGGCAGCGGACGCAGGACGAGCAGCACGCCCACGCAGACCGCGAGCAGGCCGACGTCGAAGCCGCTGATCCAGGTCGAGAGGCGCGCCACGTCGTCGATCGGCACCGCCGTGAGCAGCGAGTCGCGACGCGCCTCCCGGAGGCCGAGCACGAAGCCGCCCAGCAACGCGTCGGCAAGCACGGGACGCGCTCCGCGCCGCAGCACGGTCGCGACACCCGAGAGCGCGATGACGGCCGGCGCCGCCGCCGCGAGCAGCGCGTCCGAGGGGAGCAGCAGGCCTTCGCGCGCGAACGCCAGGGCGCCCGCGTGCGCCAGTGCGAGCGCGAGCAACGCCAGCATCGCGGTGCGCAGGCGCTGGGCCGCGACGAGCACGGAGAGCAGCAACGCGAGGTGCGTCCAGCCGGACACGGCGTGCGTCCAGCCGTCGCGCAGCGCCTCGAGCAGCTCGGGCGGACGCGTCGACTCGGGGGCCACGAAGGCGTGGCTCGGCCGTCCGCCCCACAGCCGGACCTCCTCGGTCTCGCCGCCCGGCCAGCGCAACGTGCAGGCGTCCTGGTGCTGCGGGCTCGTCGTGGCGTAGAGCGACATCTCGACGCGCAACGCGTCGATGCGTGGCGGCGCGTCGAAGACGATGCGCGTGTCGACGAACTGCTGGAACGTGAGCGCGTCCTGGTCGAAGGTCACCACCGCCATGTCGTCGACGCGCCCCGGCAACGGCGGGCTCGAGGCGTCTCCCGCGCGCACGACGTAGTGCGCGAGCAGGTAGTCGGCGAGCTCGTCACGCACGGCGGCGAGCTCGGAGTCGTCGAGCAGGCCGTCCCCGTCGGCGTCGGCCGGGGTGACCTCGAAGACCGAGAGCGCCTGGCAGCGCAGGACGAGCTCGACGCGCCCCGGAAGCACGCGCAGGTCGCTGCGGCTGGACGAGTACGGGTGCGGCGAGACGAACGCGACCAGCATCACGACGAGCGGCAGCAGCAACGACGGCATCCCGGGGACGATACCGCATCGGCCGAGGGCGCGCCCGGGCCACGCGTCGCGCGACGCGCGCCCCCGTGCCCGCCCTCGCGAAGACGCAGCGGGCCGGGAGGGGATCACCCTCCCGGCCCGTGCGCGGCGGATGTCGTCCGCCGTCCGTCAGGTCGCGGCGCGCGCGCTCAGGCGTCGCCCGCCACGACCTCGCCGGCGACCACCGCGGGGGCGTCGTCGACGGTGGGCTCCTTGCCGATGTACGGCGTCTCGAACGTGCTCCCGTCCGGCAACGGGAGCTGCTTGACGGTGTCCACGTTGAGCTCGAAGCATCCCTGCGGATCCTCGGTGAGCGTCTGTTCCTGCTCCCAGGCCCGCACCACGTACTCGCTGCCCGTGGGACCCATGAGCGTGCCGTCGGCCAGGTTGACCACCGGGTACCAGCGATCGGGATAGCCGTCGCCGTCGGTGTCGACGCCGTCGTGCGGCAGGCCCCACAGGTCACCGGGACCGTTGTACTCGAGCAGGAAGCTCTTGCCGTCCCATTTGCTGTCGCCGTTCAGGTCGGCCTCGGTGCTGTGGGTGTACTTGAACTGCAGCGGCGGGTCGAACGCGACCGAGTCGCCTTCGCCGTCGAGCAGGCCGATGAACTTGTTCCACTCGTTGGGACCGGTCTCGTAGACGTAGAACTCGTCCTGGTTCCAGGCGTCGAAGACGCTGGCCATGCCTTCGGTCGACACGAGCATCGGGCCGCTGCGCATGCCCCAGTCGTTCGGACCGCCCTGGTACGTCTCGCCGTCGGCGAGGCCCACCGGCGCGAGCTCCTGGTTGTCGTCGAGCATGTACAGCGTCATGTCGCTCGGGTCGAACTGCATCGCGTACGGCGACCCGAGGTCGAAGCTCTCGTCGAGGAACACGTCGCCGGTCGAGGCCGCGTCGCCGGTGATGCCCGTGTCGAGCATCTGAGTGAACCCGTAGAGCGTGAGCGGGCCTTCGGCGAAGGCTTCGTCACCGGGACGCACGACCTCTTCCTTGTACGAGATGATCGAGTCGTCACCGGGGATGTAGTTCACCGAGCCGCCCAGCGACTGAGACCAGAGTCCCAGCCAGTAGACGCCGAGCTGTTCGAAGTCGAGCGCCTCCCAGTCGGCCTCTTCGAGCAGGTCGTAGCCGCCGACGTCGTTGTTCCACTCGCCGATCTTGAACCAGCCGCCGTCACCGGCGCTGTACGTGATGAGCAGTTGCTGCGGCTGCTGCGGTTCCTGTGGACCCGGAGGCGGCGGCGGATCACCGCCCCCGTCGCCCGGGCCGCCCTGGGGCGCCGGCCAGTACCACCACTCGAACTCCATGCCGTCGATCTCGTCGAGCGTGAGCTCCTGGCGCGTGTTGCGGAACAGCTTGCCCGGCGCGGTGAACACGGTGTACGCCGCGGGCTCGACGCCCTGCTGCCCGTACGTCTCCTCGTAGACCGTGTCGCCCGACTGCAGTTGGGCCTCGTTCGGGAGCCAGATGCCCCAGTAGCCCGCCCAGCCGTGGAAGTCGTCGGCGGTCTTGATGCCGAAGCCGGAGTTCAGCTTGACGCGCTGTCCGGCCTCTTCGCCGTCGGCGTGGTAGAGCGAGTAGCGCCAGACGTTCGTGTCGAACTCGGTGCGCGAGAGGCACACCGGCTGCTCGTCGTCCTTGGCGCGCAGCAGGTTCAGGTCGTCGAACGCGAGCACGTACTCCTTCGACTCCTCGACGACCTCGCCCTCGTGACCGGGCTCGAACGACGGGTAGGCGTAGGCCTCCTTGATGTGCGCGACGCCCTGCGTCCCGTCGGCGAACATGTTCACGTGCACCTGGCGGTTCTCGTAGTACGGCAGCGCCGCGTCGCCCGTGGTCTGGAAGAACGTGAAGCCCAGGAAGCCCTCGAGGGCGTCCTGGGTGTTCAGCGTGCCCCAGAAGTACGGGTGGTCGACGTCACCGTCGTCCGCCAGCGCGAAGTCGAGGTGGAACTTGCCGAACGGGTGCAGCTCCGACTTCGGCTCGAGGATCGTGATCAGCACGTGGATCAGCATGCCGTCGGGCTCCGCGCCACCCGGTCCGCCCGGACCGGCGGTACCGCTGCCGTCACCCCCGTCGCCGCCGTCGCCTCCACCGTCGCCGTTCGGGATCCACAGCTTCACGTAGTGCGTGGAGTCCGCGTCGGCGCGCTGGCTGGTCACCGTCCAGAACTCGAAGTCCTCGGTCTGGCTGGTCGACTGGCCGGTGCTGCTGCTGCCGCTGCTCGTGTCGCCGCCGGACTCGCAGCCCGCGGTGTCGATCTGCGCCAGGTACGGTCCGCGGTTCACCATCGCCTCGGCCGCCGTCTGCTGCAGCTGGCAGAGGATGCTGTTGACCGTGTCGAGCGCCTCGGTCGACGGGTCCCACACGTACGTGTTCTTCGGGTCGGTGAAGTACTGCGCGGTGGGCGGGAGGTCGGGGAGCGCGCTGCTGCCGCCCGCGCCGGGGAAGCCCGGCAGGAACGCGCTGCCGCCACCCTGCTGCGGGTCGCTCGACGTGGCCATCACGTCCATGCGGTCGGGGAGCGCGAGGCCCGGGACGTCGGGGTCACCGGTACCGCCGTAGAGGCCGTCCTCGATCTCGGCGACGGTCACCTCGAGCTTGTCCTTGGCGGCCTCGACCTTGTCGATCTGCTTGCCCAGCTTGGCCGACTTCTTCTGGTACTTCTTGAGCGCCTTGGTGGCCGCCTTGACGGCCTTGTTCGCAGCCTTGAGCGCGGCCTTCTTGGCCTTGACCTCCTCGGCCGTCGTCTCGGGCAGGGCCTCTGCGTCGGCCAGCTGCGCCTCCGCCGCGGCGAGCGCGTCGGTCTGCACCAGGACCTCGGCGTCGGCGTCCTCCTGCTGCGCCTGCTTGTCGGCGATCTTGGCTTCCTTCTTCGCGATCTTGGCCTGCAGCTTGTCGATCTTCTTCTGCGCCTTCTGGACGCTGTTCGACGCCAGCCCGTCGCCGGGACGGAAGTCGAGCGGCAACGCCACGTCGGTCGCGAACGAGGTCAGGTCGCCGGTGAGTTCGGTCTGCATCCGCTCGAACGACGAGGTCGGCAGCGCACGCGCCAGCTCGATCTCCTCGCTCGGGACGCCTTCGTCACGCACCCCGGAATCGGGCCAGCCCGCGACGCCGATCACCAGCGCCGAAACGGCCGTCAGGGCAAGGATCGCGCCGCGCGCCGCGGCCCGTCCCTGCCTCGGGTTCGTAGTCTTCGTCATGGTTCCTCCCGGGTTGGATCCGTCGATATCGAATGGACATGTCCTGATGGATCCGTGCGAGGCGCCCATCGGCAGCCGGCTCCGGGTGACTTGACGGCTTCCCGAAATCGATCTGTTTCTGGACATATCGACGCAGAAACGAACCGAGGGGCGACCTTCCGCGCGAGAAGGCCGCCCCTCGGGGGCGTCGGGAGGAGGGTGCCGCCGGGCTCGGACCGGTCCGCGGCCCGGCGAGCAGGTCAGAGGTTCGTGGCCGCCAGGCCGTTGCTGAAGGCGGTCCCCAGCGGGGCTCCGCCGTCGGACACGAGCATCTGGAGCTGCAGCGCGAAGCCGCTCGGCAGTCCCGTCGGCCAGGTCGCGTGGACGTCGAGCGCGCCGACGCCGTCGGTGGGCAGGCCGGTCACGAGCACGTCGGGAGCGGGCACGAGCACGCCGCCCTTGAACGGGGCGAAGATGGTCGTGATGCCGATCACGAGCGCCGCGCTGGCGGACGGCTTCGCGTCGCGCAGGCGCAGCGTGACCGACTCGGCGTCCTGCAACGTGCCCTGGCCCTCGAGGCTCGGCGGTCCGCCGCTGCCCGGCAACGCCGACCCGAGATCGCGCCACATCGGTCCCAGGTTGCGGTAGAGCATGTTCGGGTCGCCGAGCGTGTTCGCGAACGCGAGTTCGGGGAGCCCGTCTCCGTCGAGGTCGGCGGCCTCGACGGCGAGCGTCTGGCTGTTCGTCGACACGAGCTCGCCCGCGGCGACGCGCACGAAGTCGAACGGATGGCCGCGCGACAGGAACAGGTCGTTCGGCGTGTCGCGGTTGGCGACGACGACGTCGACGTCACCGTCGCCGTCGACGTCGGTCAGGCAGGCGTCGAACGAGTCGTTCACCGCCGTGGAGAAGACCGCGTCGAGGACCGGCGCGAAGTCGACCGTGGCGCCCGTCGAGACGTTCTCGTACAGGAAGTTCACGCCTGCGCGGTTGGCGACGAGCACCTCGGGCATCCCGTCGCCGTCGAGGTCGCCGGCGCGCACGCCGTACGAATCACCGCCGTCGGTGGCGATCGCGCCGGACGACAGACGCTGCATCTCGCCCTCGACACCACCCTGGGCGCCGCCCTGGTTCACGTACACGAACTGCGTCTCGCCGCCGCTGTTCGCGACCAGCACGTCGAGGTCGCCGTCGAGATCGAGGTCGGCCAGGTCGACCGCGCGCGAGGCGCCCAGGTCGTGCGTGATCGCGCTGGACCCGTCGCGCGTGAACATCCCGGTGCCGTCGTTGCGGTAGAGCGCGTTGGCCTGGTGCCGGTTGACCACGATCGCGTCGAGGTCGCCGTCGCCGTCGACGTCACCGAAGGACGCGTCGTAGGTGTGCTTCGTGTCGCTCGTGAGGTCGCCGGCCTGGACGCTCGCGAACGCACCCAGACGTCCACCCTGGGCGTAGCCCTGGTTCAGGTGCAGGGCGTTGGGACGATCGTTGCCGTTGCACACGAGCAGGTCGACGTCACCGTCGCCGTCGACGTCGCCGCTGGCCAGGCCCTTGCTCACCGAGCCCGCGAAGATCGAGTTCGGCAGCTGGGTGTCCGGCACCAGCACGCCGTCCTCGTTCAGGAACAGCTCGTTGGCCTGGGCGTAGTCGAGGGCGATCAGGTCGAGGTCGCCGTCGTCGTCGACGTCGACCCAACGCACCGCGCGGGTGTCGGTGGCGGGGACGGTCACGGGCGAAGCCAAATCGTCGAGCAGCACGACGTTCTCGGTGCTCTGGGCGGCCGCCTGGCCGAGTGTGGCCAGTCCGGCCAGCAGGATCACGGGACGCATGGAGTTGCCTCCTTCTTCGGGAAAGGCTGGATGTCGCGGGACCGACGCGCCCTGCGATCCGGGGCGGCCGGCCCGCCCCGCGCGGGGCTGGGAGCTTGAGCGCGAAGCGGGGATCAGGGAGGCTGATCCCTCTCAAAGCGCCGGCCGACAGCCCACGCCATCAAGCCGAAATGAGCTTTTGGACATATGACGACCGAAGCGCCGACGACGCCCGCGTCCGCACATCGCCCCGCCAGGTGACCTGCCCATGACCGTCGTGCTCGGCATCGAGACGTCCTGCGACGAGACCGCCGTGGCGCTGGTGCGCGACGGTGTCGAGGTGCTCGCCCAGCGGGTGGCCAGCCAGGTCGACCTGCACGCGCGCTTCGGCGGCGTGATCCCCGAACTCGCCAGCCGCAGCCACCTCGAGGTGCTCTTCCCGCTGCTCGAGAGCACTCTCGACGACGCGCGGCTGCAGCTCGACGACGTCGACGCACTGGCGGTCACCGTGCGGCCCGGGCTGGTGGGCTGCCTGCTCGTGGGACTGGGAGCCGCCAAGGGCCTGGCGCTGGCCACCGGGCTGCCGCTCGTGCCGGTCGACCACGTCCACGCGCACGTCTACGGCGCGCTCATGGAGGGTGCTCGGCGTCCCGAGGACGCGCCCTGGCCGCTCGCGTCGCTCGTGGTCTCCGGTGGGCACACGTCGCTCTACGAGAGCCGCGCGCCGTCCGAGCACCGCGAGATCGGACGCACCCTCGACGACGCCGCGGGCGAGGCCTACGACAAGGTCGCCGCGGTGCTCGGCCTGCCGTACCCGGGAGGTCCCGTGATCGACCGGCTCGCCGGCGACGGCGACGCGCGCGCCTACGCCTTCCCGCGCTCGAAGGTGGGCACGCTCGACTTCTCGTTCTCGGGCATCAAGACCGCGGTGCTGTACGCCGCGCGCGGGCCGAACACCGCGCGCGGTGCGCCGCTGCTGCCGGACGCCTCGGTGCCCGATCTGGCGGCCTCCTTCCAGGCCGCGGTGGTCGACGTGCTCGTGGCCCGGCTGCTCGAGGCGGCCGACGCGATCGGCGCCGGGGGACTGCTCGTGTGCGGAGGCGTGGCGGCCAATTCGGCCCTGCGCGCCGCGGCCCAGGCGGCGGCCGAGGCGCGCGGCGTCCCGCTGTTCCTGCCGTCACGGGCGCTGGCCACCGACAACGCCGTCATGGTGGCCGGACTCGGGCACCATCTGTTCGCCGAGGGCGTGCGCGCCGGACTCGACCTCGACGCCGCCCCGCGCTGAGCGGCTGACCGGATCTCGTCCCGACGCGAGCGGGAGGAGCTCGCCGCGCGCCAGCATCGACGGGCGCGGCCTCGGCTCGTAGGATGTCCCCCCATGTCCACCCCGAAAAGCTGTCTGCTCGTCTTCGAGGACGGCGAGACCCATCGCGGCACGCACTTTGGCTTCGACGGCGAGTCGTGCGGCGAGCTCGTCTTCAACACGGCCATGTCCGGGTACCAGGAGGTCTGCACCGACCCCAGCTACCGGGGGCAGATCGTGCTCATGACCTACCCGCTGATCGGCAACACGGGCATCAACCTCGAGGACCTCGAGTCCGACCGCTGCGACCTGTCGGGCTTCGTGATCCGCGAGCTGTCGCCGCTCGTGAGCAACCAGCGCGCGTCGACCGACCTGAGCTCGTGGCTGGCCGAGCACCGCGTGGTGGGCATCGCCGGTGTCGACACGCGCGCCATCGTGCGCAAGGTGCGCACGCACGGCTCCATGCGCGCGATCATCTCCAGCGTCGACGGCGACCCGCGTTCGCTGCGCGAGAAGGTCACCGCGTGGCCCGGCATCGCCGGACGCGACCTCGTCCAGGAGGTCACCTGCGCCGAGCCCTGCGCCTGGACGACGGGCCTCGACGAGCCCTTCCTGCCGCGGCTCGAGCAGTCGACCGAGGGACGCCCGCGACTGGCGGTGCTCGACTTCGGCATCAAGCGCAACATGCTGCGCGGGCTGCACGCCGCGGGTTTCGACGTGACGGTCTTCCCGGCCGCGACGCCCGCGCCGGCGATCCGCGAGCACGCGCCCGACTGCCTGTTCCTCTCGAACGGTCCGGGCGACCCCGAGCCGCTCGGATACGCGATCGAGACCATCCGAGCGCTGGCGCTCACCGGGCTGCCGACCTTCGGCATCTGCCTCGGACACCAGCTCACCGCGCTCGCGCTGGGCGGACGCACGGTCAAGATGAAGTTCGGGCACCACGGCGCCAACCAGCCCGTGATCGACCTCACCACCGGACGCACCGAGATCACGTCCCAGAACCACTCGTACGTGGTCGACGGCGACTCGCTCGACGCGGGCATGGTCGAGGTGACGCACGTCAACCTGAACGACAAGACCGTCGAGGGCCTGCGCCACAAGGAGCTGCCGCTCTTCACGGTGCAGTACCACCCCGAGGCCGCGCCCGGTCCGCGCGACGCCTTCTACCTGTTCAGGCGCTTCGCCGAGACGGTCGCGAGCGGCGCGACCTGAGCGGGCGATCGCCCGACGACGCGGCCCGGCACGCCCGCGGTCGGGCGGGGGATCAGTCGCGCTCGACCTGGCCGTCGTCGGCCGAGACGAGGTTGAGCGTCTTCTCGCAGCGCTCGAAGACCGGCGCCGAGAGCACGAGGCGCGTCGTCTTGTCCTCGAGGCGGACGGCCTCGGTGCACTGCGAGAAGGTCGTGCGCACGACGCGCGCGGAGACCCCCGACGTGATCCACAGGCCGCGCTGACAGGCGGCCGCGGCGCGGGGACCGATGCGCACGCCTTCGACGCGCAGCAGCGAGCCGGCGCCGGCCGCGTCGACGCCGATGCCGTCGGTCGAGAGCGTGGTCTCGATCAGCGTCACCTCGGCCTGACGTCCCTTGTCGGGGAAGGCCACGGCCTTGAGGTTGAACGGACCCAGGTCGGGATTCGAGGCCGTGACCTCGACCGAGCAGCGCCGCAGCTCGAGCCGTCCCGAGTCGACCATCACGGCCGGGTTCACCGTGGGACGGCTCTTCTCGAAGCGCAGCGCGAGGCCCTCGACCACCGCCGCGGCGCCGTCGACCACCTGCAGGCACGGCTCGTCGACCGAACGCACGACGACGCGCGCGTCGTTCGAGGCCGCTGCCAGCGTCACCGCACGAGACAGCACGAGCGACTCGACGTACTCACCGGCGGCGACCCGCACGACGCGACCCGGAGGAGAGGCGGCCAGCGCCTCGCCGATGGCGGCGAAGTGCGTCTCGCCGTCGACCGCCCAGAACGGACGCAGCGCCGGGTCGGGCTGCACGAAGACCACCGTGCCGCCGACCGTCCCGCGCTCGCGCGCCGGACGCAGCACCTCGTCGAGGGCGGCCGCGTCGAGCTTCGTGGGACCCTCGAAGCGCAGGCCGCCGAGCTGGCTGCCTTCGACCGTCACGCGTGACGCGTCGCCGTCGACGAGCGGCCAGCCGTAGTCGTCGGACCACGCCACCACGCCGCCCACGAGGCGCACCGGGGTCGTGCCCGCGACGGACAGGCCCGGCCCGGGACCGGCGGGCAACGTGCACTCCTCGAGGGTCACGGCCACGGCCCCCGATCCGATCGCCAGCGCCGGCACGCCCACGCCGCGCTCGAGCACGCAGTCGGTGAGCTGCAACCGTCCCGCGGCGACGCGCACCGTGGGCTCGGTGTCGGGGAGCATGCGCAGCGCGCTGCGCGTGAGCTGGAGGCCGCGCACGGTGACCTGCGCGCCCGAGTCGAGCAGCAGCGCGGGACCCTCGCGCGGCGCGACGACGACCTCGCCCGACGCGCCGCGCCGCATCAGCGTGACCCCGCGCGTGGGATGGAGCGACTCGGCGTACAGCCCGGGGTCGACCTCGATCGTCCCGCCGGCGGAGACGCGCTCGAGCGCCGCGCCGAGCGACTGGAACAGCGTCGCCCCGGGACGTGCCCAGTACGGCTGTCCGTCGCTGCGGGCCGAGACCACGAGCGGTCCGCCGTCGCCGAGATGACGCTCGGCGGCCGCCTCGGAGAGGCGCGTGGCCAGGTCGACGAAGCCGTCGCCGCTCACGTCGGCGAGTTGCAGGTCGCCGAGGCGCGAGGCGCGCACGTGGCTGCGCTCCGGCAGGGGCTCGCCCACGAGCGGGGCGTGCCGCAGGTCGGTCGACCACTCGATCTGCGTCTCGTCGAGTTCGATCACGGCCGACGGATCGAGCTGCAGCGCCACGCCGTCTGCCGACGGCACGCGACACCCGCGCAGGCGCAGCGTGGCCGGATGCTGCTCGGTCCCGCGGGCGAGGATCGCCGCGCCGTCGGGAGCCGGTTCGATCGAGCAGTCGAGCAGTTCGAGCGTCGCCGCGCCCTCGGCCAGCGTGGCCCGCGGACGCCCGGACGCGGCCGCTCCCTCGCTGCGCAGCGACATGCCGCTCAACATCACGTTCGCGCCGTCCGCCACCTCGATCGCGGGGCCGCCCTTGCCCACCAGCTCGACGCGCGCGCCGCCGGTCTCGTCCGGCCCGAAGCTCGCCCCGTGGATGCGCACGTCTTCGGAGACGACCAGCGTCTCCTCGTAGACGCCCGGGCCGACCACCACCGCATCACCCGGCTTCGCCGCGGCGAGCGCGTCGCCGATGCGCGTGTACTGCCGGTCGCCGCGGGACGAGACGATGCGCACGCCCTCGACCGGCACGCCCTGCTGCAGGAGCGCGTCCGCCGCGCGCTGGTCGAAGAAACGCAGCGCACGCGCGTACGCGGCGGCGGCCTCGGCCTTGCGTCCGTACATCTCGTGCTCGACGGCCTCGCTGTAGAGCGCACCGAAGCGCTCCTTGGCCACGAGCCGGCGCTGCTCGTCGATCTTGGCCTGGAAGTACGGCGTGACCTGTCCGTCGAGACGCTGGTACTTGGCGAAGGCGTCCTCGAGGCGGCCCAGCGCGTAGTCGGTCTGGGCCTCGTTGAACAGGCGCCGCGCCCAGAGCGGCACGTGCTCGTCGGCGATGCGGTGGCGCAGGTCGTCGACGCGCAGGCGGCTGCCGAGCACGTCGGCGCCGAAGGCGTCGTCCCAGGCGAGGGCCGCGTCGGCGCGCTGCCAGTCGCCCTCGTGGATGCCGTTCTCGTAGCCGGCGAGCAGCTCGGCCTCGAGCGCCGAGACGTCGACCTGACGCCGGATGCCGAGCCATTCCGGGTCGTCCCACGGGTCGGCCCGGCCCATGCGCTCGAGCACGTCGAGGACGTCGAGCCAGCGCCGTTCGTCGAGCAGCCGCTGGACGAGCCGCGCGCCGAGCGTGAGCTGGCGCTGGTGCAGCGCCTCGCGCAGGTCGTGCAGCGCCGGGTCGTCGCCGGCGGGCACCTGCTCCGAGAGCGCGGTCACGTCGTCGAGCGCGTCGATCTCGCCGGCGTCGATGCGCGCGCTGAGTCGCTGCAGCGGCGCGCGCAGGCGCACCGCGTGCAGCGCGGCCACGAGCGGGGCGTCCGCCGGATCGGTCGCGGCCAGGAGTCCGTCGACCACGGCGGGATCGTCGGCGTCGGCGGCCGCGCGCAACGCGAACCAGCCGTCCCACGCGGCGCGCACCTCGGGCTCGAGCGCCCGGCCGAGGCGCGCGAGCAGCGTGCGCGCGTGCTCCCACTGCTCGTCGGCGGCGGTGTCCATGACCAGGCCCCAGCGGCGCAGGTCGATCTCGTCGAGTCCCTCGGGGAGCGGCAGCGCCGACTCGTCGCGCCAGATCGCGGGGAGCGGGAGCGGGCCCGTGGCGTCGCGCGCGGCCATGCGCAGCAGGCGCGCCTGGCTGGCCTCGGTGGGCAGCAGCACCGAACCGAGGTCGACCCGTCCGATGCCCCACAGCACGCCGTCGTCGCTGCGGCCGTAGACGTCGGGACGCTCGGGCAACGGCACCGTCTCGAGCACGCGCTCGCCCTGCTCGATCTGCAGCGCCATGTCGGGGCCGAGGCGCGGCGTGCGCATGCGGAAACGTCCCTCGGCGTCGGTCGCCACGAGCGCGTCGTGCAGCCCGGCCCGCAGCGCGTCGTCGGCGCCGAGCAGGCGCACCGTGACCGCGAGCGGCGGCACGACCTGTCCCTCGACGCGCACGTACTCGGGCAGCAGCGGGATCTCGAGCAGCCGCCCGCCCTGGACGCGGTCGACGTCGAACGGCTGCTGGCGCGTGAGGTAGCCGGGCGCGCTCACGCGCAGCGTGTGGCGTCCCGGGGCGGCCTCGAGCGCGGTGGAGGCCGACACCGGAGGACGCGCGTTGAGCTGCACGCGAGCGCCCTCGACGCGCACGCCCTCGAGCTGGTCGACGACGCGCACGCTGAAGCGCACCGGTCCGGTGGTCACGAACGCGGGCGGCTCCGCGTCGGCGGGCGCGAGCAGCTCGGGCTCCTGGCGCGACGTGTTGAGCGCGTCGGACGCCATCGCCACGCGGGTCTCGTCGAAGACGCTGCGCGCGTCGGCGCGGCGTCCGGCGCGGTCGAGACGGTCGAGGCTGTCGACGAACGCGCGCGTGAACGGCGAGAGGCGCTCGCGCACGGGACGCGGCGAACCGTCGGCCTCGAGCGGTCCGACGTTCGGGGCCACGGCGTAGCGCCCGGCCTGCGTGCCGTACAGCTCCCACGGTCCGAGCGGCTCGAGCTTCGCGCCGACCGACGGCGCGGCCACGTTCACGCGGCAGGCGTCGGCCACGAACACCACCTCGAGCGCGCAGTCGGCGTCGGACGCGGTCTCCACGGCCTCGCCGACGAAGTCGCGCACGAGCTCGTCGCGGCCGATCGTGGCGCGGAACACCGGGCCCTCGTCGGGCGCGTCGTCGTCGGGGGCGGTGGCCACGTCGCTGAAGTGCGTGAAGAAGCGCGGCTCGCCCGCCTGGACGCAGCCGTGCCCGACCCAGTAGACGAGCAGCGTGGCGCGCTCGGCGCGGGCGCGTCCGGCAAGGCGCAGCAGGGCGCTCTCGACCGCGTCGCGGCTCACGTCGGAACCCGAGAGCTGCTCGATGGCGTCGGGCGCCACGTGGCACGTGCGCTCGAGCGTGTCGCGCACCGCGTCGATCGAGAGCCGCGCGTGGGGCAGGTTCCAGCCGGGATCGGCGGCGTAGGTGTCGACGGCCACGAGCAGTGCGAGCACCTGCTCGGCGCCGGCCGCGGCCTCGGGGTCGTTGCGCCACTCGAGCGGCTGCAGCGCGGGCGCCGGCGAGCTGACCGGCGGACGGACGCCGGCGGTCTCGTCGGGCCCCGGGAGCGGGTCGTCGGGCGCCAGCGGCACGTCGGCCGGATCGGCCCCCGGACGCGGTCCGTCGTCGGGCGCGGCGCAACCCGCCGCCCATCCCAGGACGCACAGGCAGGCCAGCAGCGTCGCCAGCAGGCGCCGACGCGCGGACCGACCGGGACGCGCACGCACACCTGCCGTCGCGGGTCGCCAGGTGTCCACGTCGCCCATGCTCACTTCCTGACCTCGCCTCGCCTGTCGCCGACGACGCCCGCCGTTCAGGCCAGGCCCAGCTCGTCCATGCGGTCGTAGGCCCGTCGCACGTGCGGGATCGTGATCGAGCCGCCCACCACGAGCGCCACGTCGAAGACCTCGACCATCTGTTGTCGCGTGACACCCTCCTCGGCGCAACGCACGACGTGGTAGGTGATGCAATCGTCGCACCGCAGCACGGTCGAGGCCACCAGTCCGAGCAGTTCCTTGGTGCGCGCGTCGAGGACGCCGTCCTTGTAGGCGGCGCCGTCGAGGTTGAAGAAGCGCCGCGTGGTCTGGGTGCCCGTCTCGAGGATGCGCGCGTTCATGCGCTCGCGGTAGGCCCGGAACTGCTCGAGACCGGCCGCGCCGTGCTCGTGCTCGGGGACCTCGCTCACGGAGTCGTCTTCCCGCCCGCCAGGTGTTCGATCAGGTCGACCTTGCTGAGCAGCGTGACGAGGTGTCCCTTGTCGTCGACCACGAGGGCCACCGATCCGCTCATGAAGACCTCGGCCAGGCGCGAGGCCGGGTCGAAGAGCTTGACGGTGGTCGCCTTGCGGCACATGACCTCGCCGACGGTGGTGTCGAGCGTGCAGCGGTCGTCGAAGAGCGCGGCCAGCACGTCGGTCTCGGTCACGATGCCCTCGAGCGCGCCGTCGTCGCCGAGCACGGGCAGCTGCGAGATGCCGTGGTTCTTCATCAGGCGCACGGCTTCGCCGACCTTGTGCGCGTCGCCGATCGTGATCAGCTCGCGACGGTCCATGCCGCGGATCAGGTCGTCGACCTCGCCCTGGGCCCACGGCTCGTCGACGAAGCGGTTCTCGGCCATCCAGCGGTCGTCGAGGAACTTGGTCATGTAGTTGCGGATGCTGTCGGGCAGGATCGTGAGGATGCGCTGACCCGCCTTCATCTTCTTGGCGTACTCGAGCGTGGCCCACACGGCGCTGCCCGAGCTGCCGCCGACCATCAGTCCCTCGCGGCGGATGAGCCTGCGCGCCATGATGAACGACGGCTTGTCCTCGGTCTTGATCCACTCGTCGACCAGGTCGCGGTGCATCACGTCGGGGACGAAGTCGTAGCCGATGCCCTCGACCTTGTAGGTGCCGACGAAGTCGTCCGGGCGTCCCGCGATGATCGAGCCGACCGGGTCGACGCCGACGATGCGGCAGTCGGGGATGGCTTCCTTGATGCGCCGCGCGATGCCCGAGAGCGTGCCGCCGGTGCCGGCCGTGGCGACGAACGCGTCGAGCTTGCCATCGCACGCCTCGATGATCTCGTTCGCGGTCATCTCGTAGTGCACGCCCGGGTTGTCGGGGTTCTTGTACTGATCGAGGATGCGCGAGCGCGGGATGATCTTGTTCAGGCGCTTGGCCACGCCGATGTGGCTCTCGGGGTCGTCGAAGGCAGCCTCGGTGGGCGTGCGATGGATCTCGGCCCCCAACGCCTCGAGCGTGACCTGCTTCTCGCGGCTCATCTTCTCGGGCATGGTGATGATCACGCGGTAGCCGCGCACCGCCGCGGCCATCGCCAGGCCGATGCCCGTGTTGCCGCTGGTGGCCTCGATGAGCGTGTCGCCGGGACGGATCTCGCCGCGCTTCTCGGCCTGCTCGAGCATGTAGACGCCGATGCGGTCCTTCACCGAGCCGCCCGGGTTGAGGTACTCGCACTTCACGAGCACCTCGGGCGGCACGTCGCGCGCCACGTGGTTGAGGCGGACGACGGGCGTGCGCCCGACCACTCGGAGGATGTCGTCGAAGATCTGGGCCACGTGCTGCTCCGGGGAAAGGCGGTGTCGAGCCGTCGATTGTAGAGCCGACGCGAAGGTCCCATGAAGAAGCGTTCTGCGCGGGCGCCGGCGCTCGGGCCGGACGGGGCACCCGAAGGCACCCCCGAACCCCGCGGTCACCCCCGAACCTGGATGCGACGCTGGCCGCCGCGCCTCCGTCGTCCGGCCACCTCCCCCCTTTCCCGAGGGTCCTCGACGCGGCCCTGGGCCGCGGGTTGCCGTGCTCGCCGGGCCGTGGACCGGGCGGGACGAAGAAGGGGGGCGCCGCGGGACGTTCGCTGGTCGCGGCTCTGCAACCGCGGAGCGCTGTCTCCGGCGCCCCCCTCGTCCGGGCTGAGCGTGCGATCGTCCGGGGACCGGACAAGGAAATCCGGCCGGGGCGCACCCGCCCCCGGATCCACGCGGTTCCCGGCCCTACACTGGAGGCTCCGCTCCCCCCGGCGACACCCGATGACCGCTGTCCGAGTCCGTCCCCGCGCCGCCCGATCGCGCCCGGTGACCCGGCTGGCCTGGGCCGGGCTCCTGCTGCTCGAGGCCTGGGCGGCGCCGCCCGGCTTCGCCGCTCCGACCCCGCCGGCGGCGCCGGACGTCGCCGAGACGACCGACGGAGCCGCACCCGCGCGCCGTCCGCCGAACGTGCTGTTCGTCTCGCTCGACACGCTGCGCGCCGACCACCTGGGCGCCTACGGGTACCGACGCGACACGTCCCCGCACCTCGACGCGCTGGCCGCCGAGGGCGCCCTGTTCGAGGATTGCATCGCCGTCTCCGACTGGACGCTGCCGACCCATGCCAGCCTGTTCACCGGGCTCGACCCGACGGTGCACGGCGTGCAGCTCCCGTCCGACAGCCTGGCGCGCGGCGTGCTCACCCTGGGCGAGGCCTTCGCGGGCGCCGGCTACGAGACGGCCGGCTGCCACTCGAACCCGTTCCTCGACGAGCGCTTCGGCTTCGCCCGCGGTTTCTCGACCTGGCGTGGCTCGGCCACCCGTGAGAGCGCGCTCGTCGAACTCGCCGGCGAACCGAAGGGCTCGGTGAGCGGCGTCCGTCCCACGCAGCCGGGCCTGCGCGAGCACGACTACCTCGTGCAGCGTGCCGCGCCGCAGGTCACGGAGTTCGGCCTCGAGTTCCTCGACGCGCACGCCGCCGACGACGCGCCGTTCCTGCTCTTCCTGCACTACAACGACGCGCACAGCGACTACATCCCGCCGGCGCCGTACGACCGCATGTTCGACACGGGCTACCGCGGACCGATCGACGGCGAGGACTACAGCCACGACGAGCGCGTGCGTCCCGACATGGACCCGGACGCGCTGGCGTACATCGTGTCGCTCTACGACGGCGAGATCGCCGCCGAGGACGCGCAGCTCGGACGCGTGCTCGATCGGCTCGACGCGCTCGGCCTGCGCGACGACACGCTCGTGGTGGTCACCGCCGACCACGGCGAGGGCTTCTTCGAGCGCGGCGAGAACGAGCACCGCTACGGCCCGTACCACGAGCTCGTGCACGTCCCGTGGATCGTGCGCCTGCCGGGAGACGTGCCGGCCGGCCTGCGCGTCGCCACGACCGTGAGCCAGATCGACGTGGCGCCCACGCTGCTCGACCTGGCCGGCGTCGAGGGCGCCGAGCGCATGGACGGCCGCAGCCACGCGCGCGCGCTGCGCGCCGGACGCGAGCCGCCGGCGCGTCCCGTGCTGTCGCAGTCGGTGGTCGACCTCGACCGCACCGACCGTCCGCGCGAGATCTGGGCCCTGCGCCACGCCGGGCGCGCCGTGATCGTGAGCGAGGACCGGGGTCGCGTCGCGAGGCTCTCGGTGTTCGACCGCGAGGCCGATCCCGACGAGCTGCAACCGGCGGCCGACGGCGATCCGGCCTGGACCGCGGGCCCGCTGCTGCTCGAGCGGCTGCGCGCGACGCTCCGGGAACGCGCTCCGCGGGGCGACCGCGCGGGGCGTCCGGCGCTGCCCGACGACGAGGAGCTGCTGGAGCGCATGCGCCAGTGGGGGTACCTGCATTGAGCACGGGACGCGCGTCGGCTGTTACGCTGGTGCGGATGTCGACCTCCGCCAGCACCCCGCGCGCCACCGTGCGCCTCGTCGCCCTCGCGCTCGCCGTCGGCCTGCTCGCCGGCTGCGGCGACGAGACGTCCCCCCGGTCCGACGGTGCGGCCGCGCCCGACGAGGCGTCGCACGCACCGCGGCACTTCCTGCTCGTGTCGATCGACACGCTGCGGGCCGACCGGCTGTCCTGCTACGGCTACGAACGTCCGACGTCGCCGCACCTCGACGCGTTCGCGGCCGACTCGCTGCTGTTCGAGCAGTGCACCTCGGCCGCGACGAACACGACGCCCTCGCACATGTCGATGTTCACCGGGCTCGTGCCGCCCATCCACGGGCAGTACAACATCGAGCTCGGCTCGGACGGCCAGACGAACCAGGCACCGGTCCTGCTGCCTCCCACGATGCCGATGCTGGCCGAGCGACTCTCGCAGGCGGGCTTCGCCACGGCGGCCTTCACCGACGGCGGATACCTCACGCCCGAGCTGAAGTTCGACCGCGGCTTCGACGTGTTCGAGCGCAAGGCCGAGACGGTCGACAAGAAGGTCGACCACGTGCTCGAGTTCCTGAAGACGCTCGACTGGACCGGCAAGCGCCAGTTCGTGTTCTTCCACACCTACGAGGTGCATGCGCCGTACGTGCCGCCGCGCGAGCACGACCTGTTCACCGACGCGACGTACGACGGCCCGATCCGCGAGCGCCTCGAGAAGATGCGCGAGGTCGTGGGACGCGGCGGCGTGGCCGGCGCGCGCCAGTTCCTGCCGACCCCGCGCGAGGCCACCCCGGCCGACACGAAGTTCCTGTCCGACCTGTACGACGGCGGCGTGCACTTCACCGACGCCGAGGTCGGACGCCTGATCGAGGCCGTGCGCGCGTCGCGCTACGCCGACGACATCGCGATCCTGGTGCTGTCCGACCACGGGGACGCCTTCAACGAGCACGGCACCTTCGGGCACGGCGAGCTGTTCCACACCGTGACGCACGTGCCGTTCATCCTGCACGTCCCGGGCGGCCCCACGGGACGGGTGACGACGCCCATCTCGGGCGTCGACGTGACCCCCACCGTGCTCGACGTGCTGGGCCTGCCCGAGCCCGAGATCACCGACGGCGTCTCGGTGCTCAGCTCGCTCGACCCGATGCGCACCATCCTGAGCTACCGCGGAGCGCCCGAGCACGGCGGCGGCATGAGCTTCCGCAAGGGCGACTTCAAGCTGCTGCGCGGCTTCGCGGGCAAGCCCTGGCAGCGCTACGACCTGGGCGACGACTACGACGAGCGCAACCCGCTGCCGGCCGACACCGTCGAGACGAGCAAGGCGCTGGCGATCATCGAGGCGCTCGAGAAGAAGCAGCGCAGCCTGTCC
>JACKHP010000036.1 GCA_020638905.1 Planctomycetota bacterium
GATGCTCGACGGGGCGACGCTCGCGCAGACCGGCACGCTGCACCTGCCGCCCGGCGGCAGCGGACACCTGCAGGTCTTCCACGGCAGCGACGGCTTCCTGCTCGTGTCCGAACCGCTCGAAGGGCCGTCGTCGGTCTGGCTCGTGCGCGACGACCCGGCGCGGCAGCCCGTCCGGGCCGTGCTGGCCGACCTGCCCCAGGACGGCACCGAGGTGCGTCTCGTCGACGACGCCGTGCTGGTCGCCAGCCGCGGCACCGTGTGCCTGCTCAGGAGCGCCCAGCGATGACCGCACGTCTGCGTCCCCAGCTCCTGCTGCTCGCGCTGGCGCTGCTCGCGGCCCCGACGCGGGCCCAGTCCGACGCGCCGATCTCGGCCTCGGGCGACATCACCCACGCCTCGGTCGAGGCGGTCGACCGCGCCCTCGAGTGGCTCGCCGAGCACCAGAACGACGACGGCTCGTGGACGGGCGACATCGGCTTCAAGCTCAACCAGGACTACGAGGTCTCCGCCAATTCGGTGCCGCACGTGGGCGTGACCGCGCTCGCCGGGCTGGCCTTCCTGGCGGCGGGCCACCTCCCCGGGCGCGGCCGGTACGGCGACACGATCGGACACGCCGTCGACTACATCGTCTCGCGCATCGACGAGAAGGGCTACATCACCGCGCACGGCTCGCGCATGTACAGCCACGCCTTCGCGACGCTGTTCCTGGCCGAGGTCTACGGCATGACCGACCGCTACGACCTGCGCGACAAGCTCCAGCGCACGATCGACTTCATCGTCGACTGCCAGAACGAGTACGGGAGCTGGCGCTACGTGCCGCTGGCGGCCGAGTCGGACATGTCGATCACCGTGTGCCAGCTCAACGCGCTGCGCGGCGCGCGCAACGTGGGCATCCGGGTGCCGAAGAGCACCATCGACCGCGCGAAGGAGTACATCGCCGAGAGCTTCGTGTCGAACGGCAACGACCGCTTCCTGTGGGAGGGCTACTACCAGCTCGGGAAGGGCTCGTTCAAGTACCAGGCGGCGCGCGACACGCGCTCGTCGTTCGCGCTCACCGCGGCGGGCCTCGCGGCGCTGCACAACGCCGGCGTGAACGGCACGCACTACGAGAGCGAGACCGTCGGCGACATCGACCTGGGCGAGAGCATCGAGTTCCTGCGCGACCACTTCAGCCTGGTCTCGGGCACCAGCCGCTACACCTTCCACTACTTCTACTGGTACGGGCACTACTACGCGACGCAGGCGCTGTACGTCATCGGCGGCGACGCCTGGGCCTGGTACTACCCCGTGATCCGCGACGAGATCGTGGGGGCGCAGCAGCCCGACGGGTCGTTCCCGTGCAAGGTCGGGCCGGGCGCGGCCTTCTCGACCGCGGTGGGTGCGATGATCCTGTCGTTGCCGTACGGCTACCTGCCCATCTTCCAGCGCTGAGTCCCGCATGAGCCTCCCGCCGCAGATCGCCGCTCGCAGCTCCGAGGCCCCGCCGACGGTGCGGCGGCGCCTCGACCAGGTCGTGCGCCGCATCCGGCTGCTGCACCTCGTGGCCGGGGTCTCGCGCGTGGTCGCCTATGCGATCGGCCTGCTCGTCCTGTCCTACGCGGCCGACCGGTTGCTCGACCTGCCGCTCGGCGTGCGCGCCGCGCTGCTCGTCGCCGCGCTGCTCTTCGTGGGACGCGAGACGTGGCGGCGCGTGATCCGTCCGCTGGTGCGGGGGCCCGACCGGCTCGCGGCGGCGCGGCTCGTCGAGGGCGTGCTGGGAGACTTCGAGGGACGTCTCGTCACGGTGCTGCAGCTCGAGGCGGGCGGTCCCGGCAGCCTCGAGGACAAGGTGCACCAGGAGGCCGCGGCGGCCTGTGAATCGGTCGACCTGCGCGCCGTGCTGCGGTCCCGCCCGTCGTGGCTCGAGCTGCTGCGCGCGTCGGGCGCGGGACTCGTGCTCACCTTGCTGCTCGTGCTGGTCGAGCCGTACGTGTCCATCTACGTCTCGCGCTGGACGCTGCACGACCGCGCCTGGCCGCGCGACACGACGCTCGAGCTGATCGTCCCCGAGGACGGGGCGGCGCACGTGCTGCTGCCCGACGGGACGCTCGTCGCGGCGCGCGGCGGCGTGCTGCCGCTGCTGGCGTCGTTCACGGGCAGGCGTCCCGACGACGTCGAACTCGTGGTGCGCGGCGCCGACGGTGACCGCACGCACGCCATGTCCTCCGCCGGACCCGAGCGTTTCGCCGGACACTTCACGGTCAAGCCCGGCGACGAGGAGATCTCGGTGCGCGGCGGCGACGACGACGGCGACGCCACGCGCCGTGCGCTGCGCGTGGTCGACCCGCCGCGGCTCGACGAGCCCGAGTTCGTGATCGAGCCGCCGGCGTACCTGGGCGAACCGTCCAGCGTGGTCGGCCCCGAGGGGCTCTCGGTGGCCGAGGGCTCGCGCATCACGCTGCGCGGACGGCCCAGCGGCGAGGCCTCGTCGGGACGGCTGCTGCTCGCGTCCTCCGTCGAGCCGGTCCCGCTCGAGCTGCACGACGACGGCGACGGCGTGACGGTCTCGGCCTCGTTCGTCGCCGAAGACTCCGACACGCTCAGCCTCGAGCTCGAGGGCGCGTACGGGCTGCGCACGCCCGACCCGAGCCAGCACGCCCTGCTCGTCCACAAGGACCACCCGCCCGCGCTGCGCATCTACGCACCGGCGCGCTCCGACGTGAAGGTCACGAAGCAGGCCGTGGTGCTCTTCTCGGTGGTCGCCGAGGACGACCACGGCGTGGCCTCGGTGGAGATGCTGCCGACCGACGGCGACCCGCGCGCGTTCACCGCCGACCCGGCGCATCCCGGGCAGTACCGGCTGGTGCTCGACCTGCCGCAGCTCGGGGTCGAAGGCACGGTCTCCTACGCGCTGCGTGCCACCGACCGGCGCCAGCTCGCGGGGCGCGGCCCGCAGTCCATCTCGGTCGAGGGACGACGCGTCGACGTGGTCGACGCGTCCGAGGTGCAGCGCCTGCTGGGCGACCGGCAGCTGCGGCTCAAGGAGGCGTTCCTGGCCATCCGCGACCGGCAGCAGCGTGCGCGCGAGTCGGTCGACGACCTGCGTGCCGATCCTCCGGCGCCGGACGACCCCGATCTCGTGGCGGCGGCGGTGGCCCAGAACCAGGTGACCACGCGCCTCGTGCGCGAGACGAAGGAGCTCTGCGGCATCCTCGAGGAGACGATCACGAACCGGCTCGACCCGGGTCCCGGCGCGGGTCCGGTGCTCGACCGGTACCTGGCCGACTGGCGCGCCCGTCCCGTCGACGAGACCTTCGCCTCCGAGGCGTGGGGCGGCCTGGCGAAGGACTACGCCGACGGCCGGTTCGGTCGCCTCGACACCCTCGGACGGCTGCTCGACATGGCCTCGCTCGCGCTGCAGCTCGGCGTCGACCTCTCGCCGGCGGCGTACGATCGCCTGCAGACCGCGCGCGGCGATCCGTCCGAGGCCAGCCTGGCCGCGGCGGCGGCCGCCCAGGCCGAGGTCGCGACGGTGCTCGACCGGTTGCTCGAGCGCATGGACGAGTGGGAGGACTATCAAGAGGTCCTGTCGCTCGTGAAGACGCTCATCGACGACCAGAAGGCGCTGCGCGTCCGCACGCAGCAGACGCTCAGGAAGGAGCCCTGATGGACGACCGTCCCGTGCTTCGCCGCATCGTGCTCGCGCTGTGCTGCGTGTGCGTGCTGTCGCTCGTCCCCGCACGCGCCCAGGACGACGACGAATCCGACCTGCGGCGCGTCCAGCGCGACCAGAATCGCGTGGCGCTGCGCTTGCAGTCGTTGCAGGAGAAGATGGAGCGCCTGGCCGGGCGCTACGACGCGGAAGGGCGCACGCGCAACGCCGAGCTGCTGCGCGACGCGCTCGAGAAGTTCGGCGCCGAGGGCCTGCTCGAGAAGAGCCGCGAGATCGAGCAGGGTCTCGAGAGCGAGCGCCTCTCGACCCTCGAGCAGCAGGACGACCTGGTCGGCAAGCTCGAGTCGATCTACGCGATCCTGCGCGATCGCCGTGACGAGGACGACCTGCGCGAGAAGCGCGACATGCTCTCCCAGGCGCTGGGCGAGCTGGGCAACCTGGCCAGCGACGAGCGCAGCCTGCTGGCGCGCACGCGCGCCGCGACCGACGCACCCAAGCAGCTCGTCGACGAGGCCCAGGCGGCGGCGCAGGACCTGCAGGACGAACTCAGCGCCGCGTCGCAGGCGACCGGACAGCTCGATCGCGCGCAGCAGGCGATGGGCGAGTCGGCGGTGGCCGACGAGCTGGCCCGCAGACAGCGCAACCTGTCCCGGGCGCCCGACGCGACGTCCGACGCGCAGGACCGTCTGCGCCTGGGTGTCGAGGAGTTCGCGCGGCTGCTCGAACAGCCGCTGGGCGACGTGGGCAGCGCCGAGCACGTGGCGGCCGCCGAGGCCGAGCGGGCCCGCGCGCGGGAGGCCGTGGCGCGCGCCGCCGAGGCGATGCAGGAGGCGTCCGACGCGCTGCGCACCCTCGAGGGCGGCGAAGCCCGCGATGCGCAGTCGGGCGACACGCAGTCTGGCGACGCGCAGTCCGGCGACGCGCAGTCCGGCGACGCGCAGTCCGGCGAGGCGAAGTCCGGCGAGGCGAAGTCCGGCGAGGCGAAGTCCGGCGAGGCGAAGTCCGGCGAGGCGAAGTCCGGCGAGGCGAAGTCCGGCGAGGCGAAGTCCGGCGAGGCGAAGTCCGGCGAAGCGAAGTCGGGCGAGGCGAAGTCGGGCGAGGCGAAGTCCGGCGAGGCGAAGTCCGGCGAAGCGAAGTCGGGCGAGGCGAAGTCCGGCGAAGCGAAGTCGGGCGAGGCGAAGTCGGGCGAGGCGAAGTCCGGCGAAGCGAAGTCGGGTGACGCGAAGTCGGGTGACGCGAAGTCGGGTGACGCGCAGTCCGGCGAGCGGCAGGCGGACGGAGCGGCGGAGTCGGGAGAGCCCAGCGAGCAGGACCCGCAGGCTGGCGAGCAGGCGGCGCGCGAGCGCATGGACGAGGCGGCCGGGGAGCTCGAGGCCGCGCGCGATGCGCTGCAGGAATCGGAGCGCATGCTGAACGTGGCGCGCAACCGGTCGCGGGCGAGCGCGACGAGTGCGTCGTCGGAGGCCGAGCAGCAGGCCCAGAAGGTCGAGGAGCTGGCGGAGCGGCTCGAGACGCTCGAGCCCGAGGCCGGTCCCGAGCTGCTCGACCGTACGCGCGAGCTGCTGGCCGAACTGGCCGCGGCGCGCAAGTCGCTCGAGTCGGGCGACCTGTCCCGGGCCCAGGAGAACCAGCAGGCGGCGCAGACCAGCCTGAACGACATGTTGCGCCAGCTCGAGCAGCGCGGCGCCGAGGCCTCGGCCACGCCGGCCGAGGAGCTTTCGCCCGAGGCGCGCCAGGAGCTCGTCGACGAGCAGGCCCGCATCCAGAAGCAGCTGCGTGACCTCATGGACCGGCTCGAGGAGCTCCCCGACCAGGACTTCCAGCAGTCGGGCGAGCGCGCCCAGTCGGCCATGGACCAGGCCGGGCAGAACCTCCAGCAGCGTCGCGACAAGGAGGCGGCCACGCGCGAGGAGGAGGCCGCCGAGCAGCTCGACGAGACGATCAAGAAGCTCCAGGGCGAGAAGGACCGCTACGAGCAGCTGCGTCAGGAGGATGTGCTCTTCCAGCTCGGCGAGGAGCTCACGGCGCTCGTCGAGAAGCAGACGTCCGTCGCCGACGAGACGGTCGATCTCGACGGCCAGCACGGCGAGGACGACCGGCTCCCGCGCTCGGCGCGCCGCGCCCTGGCGCGCCTCTCGGGCGAGCAGCGCGACCTGTCCGACAAGGCGCTGAGCATGGCCGACACGCTCGACAAGGACGGTGCCGTGGCGTTCGTCTTCGCGCTGCGCCAGACCGCCGACGACATGGGCGCCGCGGCCGACCGGCTGGCCGACGAGCAGACGGGCGTGTTCGTCCAGTCGATGCAGGAGAGCGCGCTGCAGCGCCTCGCCGACCTGCAGGCCGTGCTCGAGGCCGAGCTGCAGCGCCGGCGCGACCAGACGGAGCAGCCGCAGGAGGGCGAGCAACCGCAGGACCAGCCCCAGGGCGAGCCGCCGCTCGTCCCGCCGGTGGCCGAGCTGCTCCTGCTGCAGCGCATGGAACTCCAGGCGCTCGCGCGGCTCGACCGCTTCGCCGAGCTGAATCCCGAGGTCATGGACGGCGGCGAGCTCGGTCCGATGGAGCGCGACCTGCTCGAGCGCTGGGCGATGGAGCACGCGCGCACCAGCGAGCTGTTCGACCAGCTCGTGCCCGAGGAGGCCGCCGAGCCCACGGGTTCGGTGACCGACGACATCCTGCTGCCGCCCGACGCGGGCGGCGACGGCCCGAAGGAGGACGGACGATGACGCTCACGACGCTCGTGCTGCTGGCCGTGCTGCAGACCGGCGGAGATCCGCACCATCCCGGGCAGCAGGCCCAGCCCCAGGGCGACAACCCGCAGCGCGAGCTCGTCGAGCGCATCCGCAAGACGCTCAAGCGCATCGACGAGGAGCTGCTCGACACGGCCGATGCCGAGGACGAGGACGTGGCCGTCTCGCTGGCCGACCTGCGCGACAAGCACGAGCAGGTCATCCGCGACCTCGAGGAGCTCATCAAGCAGGCCAAGTACCGGCAGAGCAACCAGAGCAGCTCGAGCGGCTCGAGCAGCGACCACTCGCAGGGCTCGTCGCAGAACCAGCAGCAGCCCAAGCCGCGCGAGAACGACGGCAGCCGCGCTCCCGATCAGGGCGAGAAGGACGCTCCGCAGCCCGAGCAGCCGCAGGGCGGCAGCGAGGAGCAGAAGCAGCGCGAGCAGAGCCAGGCCGACAAGCAGCCGCAGGACCAGGACGCCGCCGACCGCGAGTCGGGCAGCAACAAGGACAACACGTCGATCCCGCCCGACCCGATCGAACCGGTCACGCGGCAGGACGTCGACGGACGCTGGGGCCTGCTGCCGCCCAAGCTGCAGGAGCGGCTCACGAACCTGCACGTCGACGACGTCCCCGAACGCTACCGCACGTGGCTCGAGGCGTACATCAAGGCGCTGCACGAGCTGGAGCAGGACCCGTCGGCGCGATGACGAGAGCGGCGGTCGTGCTCTGCGCGCTGCTGACGGCAGCGCCCGTGCCCGCGCCACCTCCGGGCGTGCCGGGCGTGGCCGCCCAGGACGCCTCGTCGTCGGACGACGTCGATCCGCTGCGAACGCTCCAGGTTCAGAAGGCCGTCGAGGCGGCGCACGCGTACCTGGCCGAGCGCCAGAACCCCGACGGATCGTTCTCCGTCCATCGCGGGCGTGAGGCGAGCCTCGCACCGGTCGCCGTCACCGGACTCACGGCGCTCTCGTTCATGGCCGCCGGCAACATGCCGCAGGAGGGCCGCTACGGACGCTACGGGCGTCGGGTCAAGCGCGCCATCGACTGGCTCGTCGAACGCAGCGTCCAGGGCGGGTCGCGCGACGGCTACTTCGAGTTCGGCGCCGACACCGTCTCGCGCATGCACGGTCACGGCTACGCGCTGCTCGCGCTGACCCAGGCCGTGGGGATGTACGGCGAGAACGACGAGCAGCGCGCCCGGCTGTCCGACGCGATCCAGCGCGGGGTGGGGCTGATCGAGCGCACGCAGGGCCTGCAGGGAGGATGGTGGTACGAGCCCGAGCGCCTGCCCGCGCACGAGGGCTCGATCACGGTCTGCATGATCCAGGCGCTGCGCGCGGCGCGCGACGCCGGGTTCGCCGTCGACTCGGGCACCATCGACCGCGCCACGAAGTACATGGCCGACAGCCAGGAGGCGTCCACCGGCCGCTTCCGCTACGCGCTCAAGGACGAACGCACGTCGTGGGCGCTCACCGCGGCCGCGCTCGCCACGCTCAACGCGCTCGGCGACTATTCGAGCGGCGTGCTGCAGAACGGCTACGACGCGCTGCGCCGCGACGATCCGTACCTGGGTCCGATGAGCCAGGAGGCGTTCCTGCAGTACGGCGCGTTCTACGCCGCGCAGGCGTACTTCACGCATTCCGACCGGCGGCTGTTCGAGGGCTGGTGGCCGCGCTTCGTGGCCGTCGAACTCGACGAGCAGCAGCCCGACGGCTCGTGGACGAACGGCACCTACGGCCAGGTCTACGCCACGGCCATCACGAGCCTCACGCTGCAGGTGCCGTTCGGCGGCCTGCCGATGTTCCAGCGCTGACGCCGTCTGTTCAGCGCACCCGTCGCACCGGCGGACGCGGCCCCTCGCGCGCGCCCTCGGCCTCGCGCCGGATGCCGTCGAGCATGCCGCGGAAGACGATGCCGTGCAGCGGCAGCACCGCGTACCAGTACGCCAGGCCGAGCAGTCCCTTGGGCGCGAAGCGCGCCGTCTGGACCACCGTCGTGCCGCGTCCGTCGGCGCGTTCGCGCACCTCGAAGTCGAGCCGCGCGGCGCCGGGCACCTTCATCTCGGCGCGCAGCGCGATGCGCCGCGGGCGCTCGACGTCGACCACGCGCCAGAAGTCGAGCGCCTCGCCGAACGCCACGTGCTCGGGGTTCTTGCGTCCGCGACGCAGGCCGGGACCGCCGACGAGCTGGTCCATCCAGCCGCGCAGGTGCCAGAGCCAGTCGGCGGCGTGGTAGCCGTGCCCGCCGCCGATGCGGCAGACCGCGGCGAAGGCGGCCTCGGGCGAGGCGTCGACGTCGATCTCCCAGGCGTCGACGAAGGTCTTGCCGCCCGACCAGTCGGGGTCGCCGGGGACGGGCCCCGCATCGCTCCAGGCGGTCTCGACGGTGTGCGCGTCGAGATGCCGGTAGGCCTCCGCGACGGCCGTGCGCATGTCGAGCGGTTCGTGCGGCATGAGCCGCCAGGCGAGGTCGTCGCGACACACGACGGGGTTGCGCAGTCCCTCGGCCAGCGGGCGCGCGATGCGCCGGTCGAGCGGCGTGACGAGGTGGATCCAGAGCGAGCTGAGGCGCGGCGTGAGCAGCGGGACGGGCACCACGAGCCTCGGCGGCAGGCCGCGCACCTCGGCCACGAGCCGCATGAACTCGTGGTAGGTGAGCACGTCCGGGCCGCCCAGGTCGAGGGTGCGTCCCGAGGTCTCGTCGGCCTCGAGGCAGGCCACCAGCGCGAACAGCGCGTCGCGCACGGCCACGGGCTGGCAGGGCGTGCGCACCCAGCGCGGCGTGACCATGACCGGCAGCCGCTCGACGAGGTAGCGCAGGATCTCGAACGAGGCCGAGCCCGAGCCGACGATCATGGCCGCGCGCAGCACGGTGACCGGCACGCCGCCTTCGCCCAGGACCTGCTCGACCTCGCGTCGCGACGAGAGGTGCTCGGAGAGGTCGCGTCCGGTCTCGCCCAGGCCGCCGAGGTAGACGATGCGTTCGACGCCGGCCTCGCCCGCGGCGTGCGCGAAGGTCCCGGCGAGCAGGCGGTCGTGCGCGCGGTAGTCGCCGCCCGCGGCGATCATCGAGTGCACGAGGTAGTAGGCCGCTCGGCAGCCGGCGAGCGCGCGCGCCAGCGAGTCGCCGTCGCCCACGTCGCCCGCCACGATCTCGAGCCGCGGATGCCGCGCCCAGGCGCGCTCGTCGAGCTTGCGCGGCGCGCGGACGAGGCAGCGCACCGCGTGTCCGGCGTCGAGCAGGCGCGGCACGAGGCGTCCGCCGATGTAGCCCGTGGCGCCGGTGACGAGCACTGGACGACCGTCGCGCGCGGCGACGGTCACCCGGACTCGTGCGGGTGGCGTCCGCTCCAGGCGGCGAAGCCGCCCTTCATGCTGGCCACGTCGGTGAAGCCCTCGGACCGCAGGTACGCCGCGCCGCCCAGGCTGCTGTGACCGTGGTAGCAGTAGACCACGACCTTGCGCGCGCGGTCGGTGGCGGCCAGGAAGCCGGCGATGGTCGCGTCGCTCGCGTGCACCGCGCCAGGGACGCGCGCCGCCGCGTAGCTGGCCGGGTCGCGCACGTCGAGGAACAGCGCGGCGCCGCTCTGCTGGAGCTCGGCCGCGGCGTCCACGTCGATCTGTGGGATGTCCATGTCGCAGATCGTAGCGGACGGAGGGGCCGCAGCGATCGTCCTCAGTCGAACTCGATGCCCTTGACCAGGTCGCTGGCCAGGAGCCGCTCGACGAGCAGGCGTTCGTCGCTGCGCGCACGGCGCAGCGCGTAGGTGAGCTCGAGGGTGCCGGCGTCGGGGTCGAGCCGCAGAGACTGGGCCTCGGCCCGTGGGGGCAGGCCGAGGTCGTCGCGCAGACGCGCGTCGTCGACGTCGTGCGGCACGGTCACCACGAGCCGGCGCTGGGCCTGTCCGAAGTCCGAGCGCTCCATGGCGAGGTCGATCAGGATGACGCACCAGATCCCGCCGTAGACGAGGCCGGCCAGGAGGTACTCGCCCACGCCGATCGTGAGGCCGAACACGGCGAAGATCCAGATCGTCGCCGCCGAGGTGAACCCCACGATGCGGTCGGACGCGCGGAAGAGCGCACCGGCGCCGAGGAAGCCGATGCCGGTCACGATCGACGAGAGCAACGGCAGCGGGCTCTCCGCGTTGAGCGTCATCGCGGTGAGCGAGAGTCCGCAGGCGCCCAGCGCGACGAAGGTGAACGTGCCGAAGCCCACGTGCTTGCCGAGCTTCTGGCGCACGACGCCGAAGACGATCGAGAGCGCGAAGGCGGCGCCGAAGCGCGTCAGCACGAGGTCGGGGTCGATGGCGATCGACGGCGTGGTTGCGTCCATCGCGGAGACGTTCGCTCGCGGCGGGGCGCGGCGCAAGGATCAGCCCGTCCCGCGCGAGGCCCCCGACAGGACGCCCTCCGGCAGCCGGCTCGCGCACTCGTCGCAGAACCGCTGGCCGCGCACGTCGATGGCCTCGACCGACGTCGAGAAGCGCATCACGCAGCGCGCGTCTCGGCAGTGCGGCAGCCCGAGGACGTGTCCGAGTTCGTGCAGCGCCTCGAGCACCGCCCGGTGCAGGGTGCGGTCGTCGTCGGCGGGCAGCCCGTAGAACTCGGGACGCAGGCGGGCCAGCGACACGAGCGCCGCCCGTCCGCCGTGGCGCGCGAGTCCGAAGAAGAAGGTGAACAGCGGACTGCCGAGGTCATGCGCCGTGACGCCCAGCCGCAGCGTGGCGTCGTCGCCTTGGTCCTGCTCGAGCCGCTGCAGCAGGCGGTCGGCGTCGAGCTGGTCGCGTCCGGCGACCGGCTGCAGGTCGGACGGCTCCCAGCGCGGCAGCAGCCGGCACGGCAGTGCGAGCCGGCGCGAGAGACGCACGAGCAGCGCCCCGGCCGTCGCGTCGTCGACGCCGGTCATCGGCAGCAGGTCGATCGCAAGGACGCCCGCGGCGGGCGGCTCATCGCGCATGCTCCGGTCTCTCGAGCCCGTACTTGGCGATCTTGTTGTAGAGGGTGCCGCGGTCGACGTCGAGCACCGCGGCGGCGCGGGTGACGTTCCACTCGGTCTCGGCCAGGACGCGCTCGATGTGCCGGCGTTCGACGTCGGCCAGCGAGCGGGCGGCGGCGCCGGGGGCGGCCTCGGCGCGCCGCACGTCGAGCGGCAGGTCGTCGACGTCCAATTCGGGCGGGTGTCCGAGCACCGCGGCGCGCTCGACGGCGTTCTGCAGCTCGCGCACGTTTCCCGGCCAGTCGTGTGCGGCGAGCGCCTCGAGGGCGGCGTCGGAGAAGTGCATGTCCTTCTTGTTCATCGACGTCTGCAGGCGGTGCAGGAAGTGCCGCGCCAGCACCGGCACGTCGCCGGGTCGCTCGCGGAGCGGCGGGATCTCGACGCGCACCACGTCGAGCCGGTAGAAGAGGTCCTCCCGGAAGCGTCCCTGCGCCACGAGCTCCGACAGGTCCTGGTGGGTGGCGGCGACGACCCTGAAGTCGACGGCGATCGGGGTCTTGCCGCCCACGCGCGTGACGCGCTTCTCCTCGAGCACGCGCAGCAGCTCGACCTGCACCTTGGGCGAGATGTCCCCGATCTCGTCGAGGAAGATCGTGCCGCCGTCGGCCTGCTCGAACTTGCCCTTGTGGTGGTACGCGGCGCCGGTGAACGCGCCCTTCTCGTGCCCGAAGAGCTCGCTCTCGAGCACGCCCTCGGCCAGCGCCCCGCAGTGCACGCACACGAGCGGTGCGTAGCGCCGGGGCGAGGACGCGTGGATCGCGCGCGCGACGAGCTCCTTGCCGGTGCCCGACTCGCCGTGCACGAGGACGGTCGTGTCGGTCGGCCCGACGGTGCGCACGATCTCGAGCAGCTTCTTCATCGCCGGCGAGTCGCCGACCAGCTCCTCGGGCTCGGCGTGGGCGTCGAGGGTCTGGCGCAGACGCTCGTTCTCCGACTGGAGCGCGCAGCGTTCGCGCGCGCGCTCGACGAGGTGCAGCAGCTCGTCGGGGTCGAAGGGCTTGACGATGTAGTCGTACGCGCCCTCCTTGAGCGCGCGCACGGCCGTGTCGACCGACGCGTAGGCGGTCATCACGATGGTCGTCATCGACGGATTCGCGGCCAGCAGCCTCTTCTGCAGTTCGAGCCCGTCCATCTTGGGCATCTGGATGTCGATGAAGGCCACGTCGTAGCGCGTCGAGGACGCGAGACGCAGCGCCGCGGCGCCGCTCTCGGCCGTCTCGACGCGGTAGCCGTCGTCGGCCAGCCAGGCGCCGAGCGACTCGCGCACGATGAGTTCGTCGTCGATCACGAGGATCGCGAGCTGGTCCTTCGGCGGGGCGAGGGCGTTCACGTGCAGGTCCTCCTCGGTGCGTCCGCCGCGGAGGCGGCGGCCGCGCGCGTGGTGGCTCCGGCGGAGGGGACGTCGGAGGACGTCGGGTCCGGTGTCGGTGTCGGGTTCGGGTTCGGGTTCGGGTTCGGATTCGGATTCGGATTCGGATTCGGATTCGGATTCGGATTCGGATTCGGATTCGGATTCGGATTCGGATTCGGGTTCGGGTTCGGGTTCGGGTTCGGGTTCGGATTCGGATTCGGATTCGGATTCGGATTCGGATTCGGTGTCGGTGTCGGTGTCGGTGTCGGTGTCGGCGTCGGTGTCGCGGCCTCGGCCTCGGCCTCGGCCTCGGGGGGCGCCGCGTGCGCGCGCGGGAGGTGCACCGAGAAGGTCGTGCCGCGGCCGGGGCGGGAGTCGACCTCGATGCGTCCCTGGTGGCGTTCGACGATGCCGTAGACGACCGACAGCCCGAGGCCCACGCCCTTGCCCTCCTCCTTGGTCGTGAAGAACGGCTCGAAGACGTGGTCGAGGTGTTCGGGCGCGATGCCGTTGCCGGTGTCGGACACGGTCAGCAGCACCTGTTCGCCGTCGGGACGGGCCGAGAGCGTGAGCGTCCCGCCCTCGGGCATGGCCTCGATGGCGTTCATCGCCAGCGCGAGCAGGAGCTGCTGCACCTGGGCCCCGTCGCACTCGACGGCCGGCAGCGCGGGGTCGAGCTCGGTGGCGACGGTCACGTCCTGCAGCTCGGCCTTGTGGTGGACGAGCAGCACGCAGCGCTCGAAGAGCGGTGCCAGCGACTCCTCGGCGAAGCGCGCGCCCCGGCTGCGGCTGAACAGCAGCAGGTTGCGCACGATGTCGCCGCAGCGCCGCGCCTCGTGCTCGACCAGGTCGAGGATGCGCGCGGTGTCGTCGCGTTTCAGTCCTTCTCCGTCGGCGCCGGCGCGGCGCGCGAGCAGCTTCGCGTAGGTCGCGATGCCGGCCAGCGGGTTGTTGAGCTCGTGGGCCACGACGGCCGAGAGCTTGCCGAGCGAGGCCATCTTCTCGACCACCAGCATGCGCCGGTGCGCGTCGGCCAGGGCGACCGTCTTCTCGTCGACGCGGTGCTCGAGCGTGTGGCTCCACTCCTCGAGCGCGCCGCGGGCCTCGGCCAGCTCGCGCACCATCGTGTTCCAGGTGGCGGTCATGTCGCCGATCTCGTCGCCGGACGTCACGGGCACCTGCACCGAGAGGTCACCCGCGCCGACGCGCAGCATGCCGCGCTCGAGGCGCCGTACCGGGCGCAGCACCATGCGCCACGTGAGCCACCAGGCCAGCGCCAGCACGGCCGCGGCGGTGCTCACGAGCGCGATGCCGAGCTGGCGTTCGGACGCCAGGAGCTGGTGCTCGACCGGTCCGAACGAGAGCTGCACGTCGAGCACGCCCAGCACCTGCTTCTCGGGCGGGTGGGCGTGGCACGCGGCCGTCGAGCAGTCGGGCTCGTTGCGGATGGGGGTGATCACGCCCAGGATCGAGGCGCCGTCGGCGCGCTCGAAGACGCGCACCCGGTCGTTGCGGTCGAGCCGCTCGAGCGGGAAGTCGGCGCGGTGGCAGACGAAGCACTGCTCGGCGTCCTTGTCGACGAACGTGCCGAGGTCGGCGGGGTCGGTCGACGCGTGAACGAGTCCCTGCTTGTCGAAGATGCGGATGCGGTCGACGCCCTGGGTCGAGCCGAGGGTGTCGAGGATGCGGTACAGGCCCTCCGGGTCGTTCTCGAGCATCGCCGTGCGCGTGCTGCGCAGGATCGTCTCGGCTGTCCCGCCGGCGGTGGTCTCGAGCAGGCTGGTCATGTGCTCGCGCTGCAGCGAGAGGTTCCACGCGCCGGTGGCGAGCAGGATGAGGGCGGTGCCGAGGCACAGCGCGAGTCCGAAGCGCACGGCGAGACGTCGGCGCGTGGTCCGTCCGTCGTGCGCTCCGGAGTGGGTCACGGGGTCGTCCTCACGGCTGGCGGTCGAGCTGCGGGAGAGCCGAGAGACCCGTGCGCGGCGCGCGCCGCTCGCGGTGCTCCTCGAACTCGACGGTGCCCGGTGCGACGGGCTTCTCGAGGGCGCCGGTGACCGGCAGGTGCCGGACGGCGAACGAGAAGGCCGCGAAGCCGATCGCGACCCACATGAGCATGATCACGAACTCCTGCCACGCCGGGACGTAGTGTCCGCCCTGGGCGGCCTCGAAGCCGGTGATGCTCACGTCGAAGCGGTTCGCGATGAAGCCGAACATGACCAGCGCGCTCGACGCGTACAGTCCCTTCATGCTGGAGCGCACCTTCGGGTTCGCGAGCAGCACGATCGGCAGCAGCAGCCCGGGCAGGACCTCGAGCTGGAAGAGCAGCGACTCGTACCCCATTCCGAAGCCGAGCGTGAGCGCGTCGCGTGCCACCAGGTCGCCGAAGCGCAGGATGGCGTAGACGCACAGCACCCAGAAGAGCGCGTGTCCCACGATCGCGAGCATGGAGGTGTCGACGGGCTTCTTCGTGACGCGCGCGATGAAGCGCGATTCGAAGATGACCATCGCCAGGCCGGCGCAGATCGAGGAGACGAAGAAGAGCACGGGGATGATCGGCGTGTACCAGAGCGCGTGCAGCTTGCCGGGCACGATCAGGAACATCGTCCCCAGCGACGACTGGTGCAGCGTCGAGAGCACGACGCCCGCGATCACGAGGGGCACGATGACCGCCTTCTGCGCCTTGACGAGCTTCGTCCAGCCGAGGCGTTCGAAGAGCATCGAACTGAACTCGAGCGCGAGCACGCTCGTGTAGAGCATCACGCACCACGAGACCTCGAACATGACCGAGTGCGGGTTCCACATGACCATCGGGTGCCAGATGTTCCACGGCAGGCCGAGGTCGAAGAGCAGGGCGGTCACCACGAGCAGGTAGCCGAGGAACGCGGTCAGGATCGCCGGGCGCGCGATGGGGTGAAGCCGCTCGACGCGGAAGATGTGCACCACGCCGGTGATCACGAAGCCGGCGCCGGCCAGTCCGATGAAGCACAGCTTGAAGCCCACCCACAGGCCCCACGGGTAGACGTCCGACATGTTCGTGACGGCGCCGAGGCCTTCGGTGAAGCGGATGTACGAGAGCGGCAGGCCGACGGCGAGCAGCGCGAGGAACACGATGCGCCAGAAGCCGAGCCGGAAGCGTGTCTTGGTCTCCACAGGTCGACCTCCGGTCAGGTGGAGCGGGACGGGGATTGCGGCGCGCCGTCGTCGGCGTGCTGCCCGAGCTGGTCGCGACGACGCACGATCCAGGCGAAGGCGCCCAGCACGGCACAGCCCGTGAGTGCGAACGGCGGGATGTGCTCGAGCACCTGCCAGGTGAGGCGCGGCAACGGCTGGTCGCCGAGCGACGCCTCGTAGCCGAGCACCGGCATCTCCTTCGGCGCCAGGAACAGCACCGACGTGCCGCCCACCTCGTGCTCGCCGTAGACGTGGTCGAGGTAGTCGCCGGGACTCTCGGCGATGCGGCGATGCGCCTCGGCGATCAGCTCGGCGCGGGTGCCGGCGGTGGTCGCGTCGGCCGGGCAGGCCTCGGCGCAGGCGGGCAGCTCGCCTTTCTCCATGCGCCCGATGCACATGTCGCACTTGCGGATCTTCGGGACGGTCGCGTGCCACTCGTAGCGGGGGATGTCGAACGGGCACGAGACCATGCAGTAGCGGCAGCCCATGCACTTGCTGGCGTCGTACACGACCGGTCCGAGCTCGGTCTTCTGCAGCGCGCCCACGGGGCAGACGCTGGCGCAGGACGGCGTGACGCAGTGCCGGCACAGGTTGCGCACCGGCAGGTCGTCCACCTCCTTCATGGCGGTGAAGGCGTCGGCGGCGAGCTCGGTCGTCTGCTCGGCGTCGCGCTCGAAGTCGTGTTCGGCGATGCATGCCTCGACGCAGTTCCGGCAGCCCCAGCAGCGGGTCATGTCGAAGAGGAGGCCGCGGGGTTCGGTGTTCATCTCATGTCTCCCAGGAGGAGGCGCGCGGGCGGCGTCCGCCGCCCGGCGTCCTCAGGTCTCGGCGCCCTCGGTGAGCAGGAAGGTCTCGGTGATGCGCTTCCAGTCGTCGTCGTCGAGGTGCTCGGCGAAGTCGGACGCCGGCGCGCCGCCGTCCTGCAGGACGGACCCGGAGAGCGCCATGAGGCGCAGCTCGAGCTGCTCGCGCGCGTCCTCGATCCACTTGCGGGCGAGGCGTCCGCTGAGCAGGTTGCGCAGGTTCGCGGCGAGGTTCGGCGACTGCAGCTTGAACAGCCAGCCGTGCCCGTACGGGTCGTCGGTGCACAGCGACGGACGACGCGTGACGTCTGGGTTGACCGCCACGACGGTGCCTTCCACCGGCGCGAGCATGTCGGCCATGCGACGCTCGTCGCCGATGCGCAGCGCCTTGGCGCCCTGCCGCAGCCACGAGCCCACCTTGGGCAGCGCGACCCGCGTGCTGCGTCCCACGAGGCGACGCGCGAAGTCGTCGATGCCCACCGCGGCGGTGTCGGGGCCGAGCACGCGCACCCAGGCGTGCCCGCGGTGGTAGTGGTAGTCGGACGGCAGCGCGTAGCCGGCCACGAACACCGGCTCGGGAACGGGCTGCATGGGAAGCGCGAGTGCCGCGGGTGACGCGGCGGCCGCGGGCGCGATCGCGCGCCTGTGGGCCATCACCTTGCCGACGACCCACTCGAGAGTGATGAAGAATGCGAAGGTCAGGATCGCGAGAAGTGCTGCCACGGGACACCTCCAGTCTCCGGCCCTGCTCGGGCGCGGACGACCAAGACGTCGCACGTTGCGTGCCATCATCGGATCACAAGGTCAGATGATTTGCAAGTGGCGTTCCGACAAGGACTTGGGTGAGCCGGCCGCGATCGCCGTCGCATCCCTCCGCGGTCGACTGTGGAGTTCTTCGACGGCCCGCGGTGGGCACAGGGACGTCCGTCGCACGCAAGTCGTTGTCCACAAGCTGCTTGCGCGGCCGTCGAGGAATCCCACGGCGCTGTCGAGGAATCCCACACCACGCGCCGGGCGGCTCCCGTGGGCGCTCCCGCGGGTTCAGCGCGTGGCGGCGAGGGCCTCGCGCAGCCGGGCGGCCGAGGTCTCGGGGCGCTCTTCGCACAGATACAGGCCGAGGTGCTCGAAGCCGCCCATCGGTTGGCTGAAGGGACGCAGCTCGAAGAGCGGATCGCAGCCCTGTCCGGCATGGCAGACGAGGTTCCAGGCCGGCTCGCCGAGACGTGCGGTCATGCACGCGTCGGCCGCCAGGAACGTGCGCTGCAGCGCCACCGCGAGCGCCTCGAGCGTGGCCTCGTCGAGATGGTGCAGCCAGCCGGCGGGCGCACGATCCGCTCGCTTCGGCACCACGAAGGCGTGCAGCGGACGCCGCATGAACGGCGGCACCAGCAGCACGGCGCGTCCGTCGACCTCGTCGACGTGAAGCGCCGCGGGCGTCTCGCGCAGCAGGCGCTCGGCCAGCCCGATCGTGCGTCGCGGCTCGGACGGCTCGCGCGCCGAGAGCAGGATCTGCTGGTGGTCGTGCGCCACCGAGCCGCCCACGCGGCGTCCGTGGTTCTTGACCACCGAGACGTGTCCGCGGTGTCCCTCGCCCGACTCCGGGAAGCGCTCGTCGGCGCCGTGCAGCAGGAACTCCTCGGCCCGGGCGAGCTGCGCCAGCAGCGCGACCGACGTCGCGCGTCCCGCGTGCGCCCAGCCGCCGTCGTGCCGGCGGGTGCTCCAGTGCACGAGGTGCACGCCCAGTGCGTCGGACGCGCCGTCGTCCGGCTCGGACGGGTACACGATCGGATACAGGTTCGGCGTGAGCCAGGCGCAGTCGCCGTCGGGCAACTCGCGCACGTCGACCGCCGGGCAGGTCTGGTCGTCGCACACCACGCAGACCTCGTCGGGCACCGCCAGGCGCAGCGCGCGCGCCTCGGAGTACACGATCGGGAACCCGTCCCGGGCCTCGAGCGCGCCGCGACGATCGGGCCTGAAGCGCCCCGTGCGCGCGCGACACAGGCCCGTCAGGCCGCTGAACCCCAGGGTCCCCAGGTCCTGGGACGCCGCGTGCCGGTCGAGGGTCGTCCGTGGCAGCTCGCGCCCACGGCCCAGGGCCGGGGTCGACGAGGAGTTCTGGCCGGGCGGGGGAGAGGCGTCCATGGGGGGCGATCGTAGCCTGCGCCGACCGGAGGGCGAGAGTCGGGGTCGGCAGCCACGTCCCGGAATTCGCGACGGCACGGCCTCCGTCCGGGAACGTATCGTCAGCGCCCGCAGGCGGCACGACCATGGACGGAGGCTGCGTGGTGGAGCCCCGCCGCGCCGTGTCGCGAGGAGATCCGATGGTCGCGACGATATCCGGTCCGGACACCCGCAGCGCACGCGTGCAGCAGTGGAAGGCCATCGTGGAGCGCTTCCAGAAGCCGCACCTGGGGCGCGCGCTGTGGCAGGTGACGAACACGTTCGTGCCCTACGTGGCGATCTGGTGCGCGCTGGCCTGGGTGAAGGACGTCTCGTGGTGGCTCGCGCCGCCGCTCGTGCTGCTCGGCGCCGGCTTCATGGTGCGCGTCTTCATCATCTTCCACGACTGCGGGCACGGATCGTTCTTCCGATCGGAGCGCGCGAACGCCGTGCTCGGCTTCGTGGCCGGCATGATGACGTTCACGCCGTACTACCACTGGCGCGGCGAGCACGCACTGCACCACCGCACCACCGGCGACCTCGACCGCCGCGGCGTGGGTGACGTGTGGACCATGACCGTCCAGGAGTACCTCGAGGCCTCGCGCTGGAAGAAGTTCGCCTACGTCCTGGCACGCAACCCGGTGGTGCTGTTCGTGCTCGCGCCGAGCTTCCTGTTCCTCGTGCTGCAGCGCTTCCCGTCGCGCGGCGCGTCGGGTCGCGAGCGTCGCTCCGTGTGGTGGATGGACCTCGCGCTGGTGGGACTGGCGGCCGCCATGAGCCAGGTCTTCGGCCTCGTGCCGTACCTCGTGCTGCACGCGTCGATGATGTCCGTGGCCGGAGTCGCGGGCGTCTGGCTGTTCTACGTCCAGCACCAGTTCGAGGACGCCTACTGGGAACGCGGCGGCGACTGGGACTACACCGAGGCGGCCATGAAGGGCAGCTCGTTCTACCGGCTGCCGCGCGTCATGCAGTGGTTCTCCGGCAACATCGGCTTCCACCACGTGCACCACCTGAGCCCGCGCATCCCGAACTACAACCTCGAGGCCTGCCACCGATCCGACCCGATGTTCCACGAGGTCACGCCGATCACGCTGCGCGCGAGCCTGCGTTCGCTCGGCCTGCGCCTGTGGGACGAATCGAGCCGCAAGCTCGTGGGCTGGCGGCACATGCGCGAGCTCCGGCGCCAGCATCGGGACGCGGCGCGGGCCGAGGTGCGTGAGAGCGCACCGCACGACGCGGGCGACGCGGAGCGGCGAGACGCGGAGCCGCAAGCGTCCACGCACGGCGAGCGGGCGCACGCCGGGGCGAGCCATGAGGTGGGGGCATCCCCCGGCGAGCGCCGCGGGCCGCGCGCGTAGTCGGATCGCCTCAGGAGCGCGCCACGAGGCCCTGCGTCGGCGACGACGGACTGGCCTCGTCGCGCGGCGCCATGCGTCCGGCCAGGAACGCGGCGCGCCCGGCCTTCCAGGCGTACTGCATCGCCGACGCCATGAGCACCGGATCGTCGGCCGCCGCGATGCCGGTGTTGAGCAGCACGCCGTCGACGCCCAACTCGAACGCGACGCTCACGTCGGAGGCCGTCCCGACACCCGCGTCGACGATGATCGGCACGCTCGCGCGGGCCTTGATGCGCCGGATGGCGCGCGGGTTGAGGATGCCCAGTCCCGAGCCGATGGGGGCGCCGAGCGGCATGACGGCGGCGGCGCCGGCCTCCTCGAGGCGCAGCGCCATGACCGGATCGTCGCTCGTGTAGGCAGCCACCACGAAGCCGTCGGCGACGAGTTCCTTGCAGGCGGCCAGGGTCTCGAGCGGCTCGGGCAGCAGCGTCTTCTCGTCGGCCAGCACCTCGAGCTTCACGAGCTCGCAGTCGAGCGCCTCGCGCGCCAAACGGCAGGTGCGCACGGCGTCGCCCGCCGTGTAGCAGCCGGCCGTGTTGGGCAGCAGGGTGATGCGCTCGAGATCGAGGTGGTCGAGCAGGTTGCCCGCCTGGCCCAGGTCGACGCGCCGCACGGCCACCGTGACGCACTCGGTGCCCGAAGCGTCGACGGCCGACCGCATCTGCTCGAACGAGGCGTACTTGCCCGTTCCCACGAAGAGCCGGGAGTCGAAGCGGTAGCGGCCGATGACGAGCTGCTGGTCGCCGGGGATCATCGATCACACTCCTTGCGTGACTCGCCGGGGAGCTCAGCCGCCGCCGACGAAGGTCACGATCTCGAGAACCTCGCCGTCGGCCAGGTGCCGCTCGGCGTGCTGCGACCGCGGGACGATGCGGGCGTCGATCTCGACGGCGAAGCGACCCGCGCCCAGACCCAGCGTCGAGACCAGCCCGGCCACGGTGGTGCCCGCCGGCACCCGCCGGGACTCGCCGTTGACCGTGATCTGCAGCTCGCCTGCGTCGGGATGCATGGACGTCTCTCGTTCGCGCCTCGCGTCCGGGCCGCAGGCGGCCGATCGGGCCGGCCCTCGGTCGGACTCGCGCCGCCGCCCCGCCGCGTCCGGATCGGAGGCCGACCGGCACGCGCCGCCGTCTCGCGGCGGACGGCCGCGCATCGTAGCGCGAACGCCGCGCTCGCATCCACCGGCGCCGCCGGGTCGCCGTGGCGCGCCCCGCGCACCGGACGGCGACGGGCGGGATCCTTGACAGTCGAGGGCCATCCGCTCCATCATGAGCGCTTCCCTCTGGCTACGGCTTGGTCGTCTTGCAAGTGGGTACCGGCCCCAGTCGGGTTCGGCCCACTTGCTTGCGTTTGCGACGACAGGCTCCAGAACGACAGGTGTAGTGTGAACAGCGAACTGCTCCGGATCATCGATGCCATCCATCACGAGAAGGACATCGATACCGAGCTCATCTTCATGACGATCGAGAACGCCATGGTGGCGGCGATCCAGAAGAAGGTGGGCGAGGATGTGCAGATCCGCTGCACGCTCGACCGTCGCACGGGCGAACTGGGTGTCACGTCCGACGACGACCTCGGTTCGATCGACCTCGGTCGCATCGCGGCCCAGACGGCCAAGCAGGTCATCATCCAGAGCCTGCGCGACGCCGAGAACAGCGTCGTCTTCGCCGAGTTCGAGGGCCGGGTGGGCGAGCTCGTGCTGGGCACCGTCCAGCGGGTCGAGGGCGGGGCGCTGATCGTGAACGTGGCTCGCGCCGAGGCCATCATCCCGCGCGCCGATCGCGTGCGTGGCGAGGTCTACTCGCCCGGCGACCGCATCCGGGCCGTGATCACCGAGGTCAAGCGCGCCGGGTCGCGGGTCAAGATCATCATGTCCCGCGTCTCGCCCGAACTCGTGCGCCGGCTCTTCGAGCTCGAGGTGCCCGAGGTCAACGACGGAGTCATCGAGATCAAGCGCATCGCGCGCGAACCGGGATACCGCACCAAGATCGCGGTCCACAGCAACGATCCGCGCGTCGACTGCGTGGGTGCCTGTGTCGGCATCCGCGGCACGCGCATCAAGGCCATCACTGACGAGCTCAACGGCGAGAAGATCGACATCATCCGCTGGAGCCCGTCCGAAGAGGATCTCATCGTCAACGCATTGCGTCCCGCGCAGATCGCCTCGCTCGCCATGGAGCCGGCCGGCAAGATCTGTCGCGTCGTCGTCCCAGACGACCAGCTCGCCCTGGCCATCGGCCGCAAGGGCCAGAACGTCCGTCTCGCGACCCGGCTCACGGGTTGGGACATCAAGATCGAGGGCGTCACCCAGATGCCCCACAGCGCCCGCGGCGAAGACGGGCAACCTCTTGGACCTCCTCCCACCGGAGCCCCTCAGGGCTCTGGCGCGACGGACGGCGAGGAGTGATGTCCCGTGAGACTCCACGAACTCGCCAAGGAGCTCGACGCCGATAGCAAGCGTCTGCTCACCATCGCCAAGGAACTCGGTCTCGGGGTCAAGTCGCACTCCTCGAACCTGCCCAAGGGCACCGAAGGCATCCTGCGCGCCGCGTGGCTCGAAGAGGTGGCCGAGAGCGCCGAAGCCGCGCCGAAGCCCGAGTCGTCCGTCGCGGTCACGCTGACGGTCGGCAAGACCGTCGACGAAGAGGTCCCCGCCGCCGCGCCGGTCGACGAGCCGCAGGCCGAGCCGGTCCAGCCGGAGGTCGCCGCCGAGGTGCCGGTCGAGGCGGAGGCCGAGGCCGAGCCGGTCGAGGCCCAGACCGAGGTCGTCGAGGAGGCGCCCGTCGAGCCGGCCGAGCCCGTCGAGGAGACCGCGGACGCGGTCGATCCCGTGGTGTCCGAGTCGGTGCCCGAGCCGCCGGCGGCCGTGCCGGTCGAGACGCCGCACCCCACGACCGTGGTGGTCACGTTCGGCGGCATGCCCCAGCCGTCCGACGCCGAGCCGCCGCCCGGCAGCGAGCCCGAGCCGGGTTCCGCCGCGGCTCAGCTCGAAGAGTCGCAGCGCCGCGAGTCGGCGGGCGACGAACAGGGTGACTCCGACGGCGACGACAAGGAGGGCGTGCAGGCGCGCGGCATCCCCAACGTGCCGCAGAGTCGCGAGCGCAAGGGCGCCAAGATCCTCGGTCGCATCGACCTCAAGCCGGCCGACGTGGCGCCCCCGACGCGGTCGCGCAACGCACCGGCCTACGATCCGCTCGATCCCACGCGGGCGATGCCCGCGCGGCCCGGTCGCGAGGGCGAGAAGAAGGGCGCGTTCGAGTCCGAGCACGCCCGCAAGGGACGCCCCGGCAAGGGTGGCGGGTCCGACTTCGTCTTCGACCCGGAAGACAACTCGACGCTGTCGGCCATCCGGCTGCACGGCTTCCAGGGTCGTCGTCGTCCGCCGCCGCGTCGTCCTCCGGCGCGGCGCAGCCGTGGCGGGGGCGGACGTCGGGCGAAGCGCTCGATCGCGCGTCCGACCCATCCGATCACGGTCACGGCGCCGATCGGCGTGCGCGAGCTGTCCGAAGAGCTGGGCATCAAGGCGCGTGAGATCCTCTCGTACTTCCCGACCTTCGATCCGCGCGACAAGAGCGTCGTGCTGAACGCCGAGCAGCTGCTCGAACTGGCCGTGGCGCTCGAGCGCGAGATCAACGTCTCCGAGCTCGAGACCGCGGGCACGCGCCTCATGGCGGCCGAGTCCGCGCGCACGGCGCGCATGGCCGGCGCGTCGGTGCCGCGTCCGCCGGTCGTGGCCGTCATGGGACACGTCGACCACGGCAAGACGTCGCTGCTCGACGCGCTGCGCAAGAGCCGTCTCACGTCCAAGGAGGCCGGCGGCATCACGCAGAAGACGTCCGCCTACGCGGTCACGACCGAGAGCGGCGCGCGCGTCACGATGATCGACACCCCCGGCCACAAGGCGTTCACCGAGATGCGCGCCCGCGGCGCCTCGGCCACCGACGTGGCCGTGCTCGTGGTGGCGGCCGACGACGGCGTCATGGAGCAGACGCAGGAGGCGATCGACCACGCGCAGGCGGCCGGCGTGCCGATCGTGGTGGCGATCAACAAGATCGACAAGAACAACGCCGACACGGCGAAGGTCCGGCAGCAGCTCGCGAACGTCGGCATCCTCGTCGAGGACTACGGCGGCGAGGTGGGCGTGGTCGAGTGCTCGGCCACCACCGGCAAGGGCCTGCAGGAGCTCGTCGAGCGCCTGGCGCTCGAGACCGAGCTGCTCGAGCTCGACGCCGACCCCGGCATCCCCGCGCGCGGCGTGGTGATCGACTCGCGCCGCGACAGCAAGCTCGGCATCGTGGCCACCTGCATCGTGCAGGACGGCACGCTGCGCGCGAAGGACGCGCTGCTCGCGGGCAAGACCGTGGGGCGCGCGCGCTGGCTGCTCGACGACCGCGGCGGGCGCATCACCGAGGCCGGTCCGTCGACCCCCGTGCAGGTGGTCGGCTTCGAGGATCCGCCCGAGGCGGGCGCCCGTTTCCTGTGCGTCGAAGACCTCACCCAGGCGAGGCTCGTGGCGAAGGAGCGCATCGAGGCCGACAAGGTCGAGCGCGAGTCGCCGGTCGACACGGTCTCGATGGAGAACCTGTTCGACACGATCGCGGCCGAGAACGTGACCGAGATCAACGTCATCCTCAAGAGCGACAACATGGCCTCGATGGAGGTCCTGCGTCGCACGGTCGAGGACGTCACGCACGAGGAGGTGCGCTTCCGGGTGATCCGCACCGGCGTGGGCGACGTGACCGAGGACGACGTGCTGCTCGCCAGCGCCTCGAAGGCGTTCATCATCGGTTTCGGCGTCGACGCCGACACGCGTGCGCGGCAGTCGCTGCAGCGCACCGGCGTCGACTTCAAGCCGTACAAGATCATCTACGAGATGACCGAAGACCTCGAGAAGGCCCTCGAGGGCGAGCTCGGCACCGAGAAGGTCGAGGAGATCACCGGTCACGCCGAGATCCGCGCGATCTTCAAGAGCAGCAAGCTCGGCAACATCGCGGGCTGCTACGTGACCGACGGCACGATCCACCGCGACAGCCACGTGCGCGTGCAGCGCAAGGGCAAGGTGGTGCATTCGGGCCGGCTCGACAGCCTCAAGCGCTTCAAGGACGACGTCAAGGAGGTCCGCGAGGCCTACGAGTGCGGTATCCACATCCGCGGCTTCGACGAGGTCGAGCTGGGCGACGTGGTCGAGGCCTTCAGCGTCACCGAGGTGAAGCGCACGCTCGAGTCCACGTCCTCGAGCTGATCGATGACCTGGAACCGTCAGCGACGCGCCGAGGCGATCCTTCAGGAGAAGATCGCCGTGATCGTGCTCGAGCGGCTCGCCGACCCGCGGCTGGGTTTCGTCACCATCGTGGGTGTCGAACTCAGCCGCGACAAGCGCGTGGCGACGGTCAAGTACACCGCATGGGGCACCGAGGCCGAGCGCCGCACGACGCAGCGCGCGCTCGCCGACTCCGTGCCGCGCGTCCAGGAACTCCTCGCACCGACCCTGGGCATGCGCCACATGCCCGAACTCCGCTTCGTTTACGACGAGACCGTCGAGAAGGAGAGTCGCTTGCTCGGACTCATCGAGGACCTCGAGAAGGAACGCAAGGACACGACCCCGTCGATTCCGCTCGACGAGGCCACCGAGACCGTCGCGGGTCCGCGCCCCGGATCCGCCTCCGACGAGGAGGTCGACGAGGACGGTGGTCACGACGACGACGTCGAGGACGATGACGAGGCGTTCGTGGATGACGACGACGACGACGACGACTTCCTCGATGACGACGAGGACGACGACGCCGAGACCGACGACTTCGAGGACCTGTCCTCGGACGACGGCATCGACCTCAGGTCGTCGGAGGGCCGCGGGGACGCATGACGCGGGCGCTCGCCGCCCCGTTCCTCGCGCTGCTCCTCTTCGCGTGCGGTGACCGAACGACCGACGATGCGGCTCGCGATCCGTCCACGGCACAGGACGACGCGGTCGTGCTGGCTCCCGGCGACGGACTGCTGGCGTACGCGGCGAGCCTGCGGCGTACGGCGGGACCGTCGCGGGCGCTGCCGGACGACCTGGCCGCGCTGAGCGGCTCGGTGTGGGTGCGCACGCCCGAGCTGCGTCCCGGCGACTGGGCGCCGGTGCAGACCGTGCCTCCCGAGTGGCGCGCTGCGCTCGAGCAGCTCGGGGGACGCCTGTGGCGCACGCGCTCGCCCGTGGCCGCGGCGACGAACGGCTCACCGCGCGTGGTCGTCGACGGCGTCGCGCTGGGCGGCACGGAGACCGCGCGAGCCGGACGCAGCGGGTTGTCGGTGAGCGTCGAGTCGACCTCGGGCTTCCTGCTCGCGGCATCCGACGCCGCGCCCACGGGGGTGGCGCTCGACGTCCCGGTCGACGCGGCCGCGCTGTTCCCCGAGCCCGACGCCGGGCCTCCCGTGCCGCATCGGGTCGAGTTCGGCGACACGACCCGGCGCGTGCTCGACCTGCCGGCGCCCGGCGGGCTGGCCCTCGCGGTCCGGCGCCTCGACGGCGACGCGCTCGACGTGGCCGTGGGGGTGGTCGACGAGGGCTACCGCCTGGGGGACGGCGTCCTGCGCCGCGCCCAGGGCGTCTCCGACGGGGTGACGTTCGCCCTCGACGTCCTGCCTCGGCCCGATCTCGAGCGCGACGCTCCCGGCGCACCGCCGCCGGACGGCGCGAGCGTGGTGCGCGCGTGGAGTCGTTTCGTCGCTCCCGACGAGTTCGGGCGCTTCGTCGAGGCGCGCGTCGACCTCTCGCGCTGGACGGGGCGCGCCGTCGAGCTGCGTCTCGTGAGCGATCCCGGGCCGGGGGGCGATCCCGCCTTCGACCATGCGGTGTGGGGCGACCTGCGCGTGCGGGGACCGCGCCGCGCGCCGCCCGCGCGGCCGCACGTGGTGCTGATCGACGTCGACACGCTGCGCGCCGACCGGCTCGGCGTCTACGACGGGCACAGCGGACTCACGCCGCGGCTCGACGCCTGGGCGCGGCGCGAGGCGCTCGTCGTCGGCGACTGCACGTCCACCGCGAGCTGGACGCTGCCGTCGACGGCGTCGATGCTGACCGGCCTCGCGGTGCACCAGCACGGCGTCGACCGCGCCACCCTCGCGCTCTCGCAGGATCTCCCCACGCTCGCGGCGCGCCTGCGCACGGCCGGCTACGAGACGCGCGCCGTGGCGGGCGGCGGCTACCTGCGTCCGGCGTTCGGCTTCGACGCGGGCTTCGACGTCTTCACCACCGTCGACCCGAAGGACGTGGCGTGGAGTGCGGCGCTGGCCGGGCTGGCCGAGAAGCGCAGCGAACGTCCCACGTTCCTGTTCCTGCACACCTACCTCGTGCACGCGCCGTACCCGCACGACGCGGCCTTCGACGGCGGCTACGACGGTCCGCTGGCCGGCGAGGACGTCGACCATCCCAACGTGATCGACCCGTGGCTCGCGGGCGAGCTCGAGCTCGACGCGTCCGACCGGGCCTACGTGGCGGCGATGTACGACGCGCTCGTGCGCCGCATGGACGCCCAGGTGGGCGCGTTCCTCGACGAACTCGAGCAGGCGCTCGCCGGCGATCCGTGCCTGGTGGTGTTCACGTCCGACCACGGCGAGGCGTTCTTCGAGCACGACATGCTCGGGCACGGCGCCGGACTCTACGCCGAGCAGCTCCGCGTGCCGCTGCTGCTGCGCTTCCCCGACGGCAAGCCGGGACGCACCGAGCGTCCGGCGTCGCTGCTCGACGTGGTGCCCACGGTGCTGGACGCGGTGGGGCTGCCGGTGCCTCCCGAGCTGCCGGGCCGTTCGCTGAAGCGTCCGCCGCGGGGCACGCCGCGGGTGCGCGTGGCCGAGATGAGCGACGGGACGCGTACCGTGCAGTCCGAGGGCGCCAAGCTGTTCGAGCGTCCGGACGCCGACGACGGCGCAGGGCGCGTCGAGCTGTACGACCTCGTCGACGACCCGCACGAGCGCCGCGACCTGTCGGCCGAGGACCCGGACCGCGTGGCCGCGCTGCGCGAGCGGCTGCAGTGGTTCCTGTCCACGCACCCGCCCGTGGCCGGCGCCGGGACGGGCAGCGCGCTCGACGACGCGGTGAGCGACCAGTTGCGCGCGCTCGGCTACCTCGGCGACCGCTGACGGCGGGACGCCGTGACGCCGTGCGCGGACGCCGCGCGCACCGCGAGGACGCGAGACGCGCCTCGTCCCGGCTCAGCTCTTGGCGACGAGCCGCAGCGCGCCCGACACGATGCCCACGAGTTCGCCGGTGTCGACCTCGGCGGCCGGGTCGTTCCAGACCACTGCGAGCGCGTACCACGTCTTGCCCTTGCGCAGCAGGAAGGCCATCGAGAGCACGCCGGTCTCGGAGCCACCCTTGTATCCCACGTAGTCGAAGCTGCCCTTGGCGGCGGGGATGCCCGGGTTCACGGCGAGCACCGGCAGCAGCATCGGGTCGTGCTCGCCGGCGCGGCGCAGCGCGTCCATCGCGCGGCACAGGTCTTCGGCCGAGGCGAACCACTCGACCTCGTCGACGAGCTTGGGACGCGCCAGCGCCGCCGGGTCGGTGCCCTCGCCCGAGATCGGCAGCTCGGGGCAGACCTCGTCGAGCCACGTGCGGCGCTTGGCCTCGTCGAGCCGCAGCCAGGCGCGTGCCTCTTCTTCACCGGGCGCGAACTTGATGCGGAACATCTCGCCGGTCGAGAGGAACGGTCGCATGCGCGCCGGGGTGGCGTGACCCATCTCCGCGACGCGCGCCTCGACAGCCTTCCGGCCGAGGGTGTGGAGCAGGTGGTCGGTGGCGGTGTTGTCGCTGATCGAGATCATGAAGGTCGCGAGGCTGTGCAGCGTGAGCGGCGATCCGGCGGGCCAGTCCTGCAACGTGCCCGACGGGACCGACATCCACTCCTCGCGCAGCGGGACGACGTCCGTCCAGGCGCGCCGGCCGGCGGCGATCTGCGCGGCCAGCTCGCCCAGCACGTAGAGCTTGAACGACGAGCCGAGCGCCAGCGTCGTCTCCGACTCGCGCCGCGCGATCCATTCGCAACCGTGGTCGCCCAGGCGCGCCGCCGCGAAGCCGACCCGCCCGTGGAGCTCGCCGAGCTTCGCGAGCACGCCGTCGAGGTCGGCGATCTCGGTCTCGGGCGCGCCGAAGAAGAGTCCCACCACGAGGTGCCGCGTGTCGGCGCCCACGGTGAGCGTCATCGGCAGCACCTGCCCCGACGAGAAGTGGATCTCGAACACGCCCTCGAGCGACGACGCGAACCCCGTGCGCACGAGCTCGGTCACCTCGCCGAGCGTGGCCAGGTTCTGCATGATGCCGAGCAGCTGCGCCGGCGGGACGGCCTTCAGGAACGCCGCGTCGTAGACCCCGTCGGGGACCTTCGCCTCGCCGCCGATCATCGCCGCCACGTCGTGCGCCCGCGTGACCACCGGGTCGTCGGCGGAAGCGAGCGCGTCCGTGCACGGCCACGCGTCGTGTGCGAGCGCAAGCGCCGCGAGCAGGACGACGACGGGCGAGAGCAGCCGGCGGCGGGATGTGGTCATCGCGGCATCGTACCTCGGCGGGGGCGGGGGACGACTCCACGCGGTGGCTCGCATGCTGGGGATCCGTGTGTGCGGACACTCCGGGTGCTCGGGGGCGACCGCCCCGCTCGAGCAGTCCTCGGCGCCTGCGGCGCCTGCGGAACTCGCTGGGCGATCGCCCCCTGCGCTCCTCCGGTCCGCACGCTCGATGCCGGGCGCGTGAACGACGCGCCGGCATGCCCCGCCGACTCGCAGCGGATCGAGCGCAGCGCCGTCGGCGATTCACGCGCGACGGCGCGCCGTCCAGAACCGGCACGCAACTCGAAGCCGTCAGCCTTCGCGATCATGCTCACGCACGAGACTCACCCCCGCGGCGCGCACCACCAGCTTCGAAAGATTTGGCTCGACGCCCTCTCCGAATCGCCGCGAAGCCGCGCGCCAGCGCGCTGAGCTTCCCCCCGCTCTGGAATGCGCGCCCCGAGGCACGTTCCCAGCGCGCTGCGAGTTCCGCAGCCGCCGCAGGCGGCGAGGACTGTCCGAAGCTGTGCGCTGCTGCGTGACGATGGTCAGTGGGCGCGCACACCGCGTCCCGAAACGCCGCGCGTGCGGGGTGGGCGCCGCGTCACGTCGGCGGTTTGCTCGCGTCCGCCGAGCAGTCCATCCTTCCATCTCGCGAAGGGAGCGCCGCGCGGGCAGCGGCGGGCGATGTGGGACGGAGGCCAGGTGTTCCCCCACCTGGCCGCAGTCCCACGTCGCCCGACGCGTCGCGCACCAGGCCGACCTTGCAGCCCCTCCTCTCAGCAATGCCGCAGATCGCGCATCGCGTGCCAGTCGTGCTCAAGCTGCTCGCGTGCGTCGGGGTGGGCGATGTCGATCAGCATGCGGGCGCGTTCCTCGACGGTGCGGCCGTAGAGGTCGGCGATGCCGTACTCGGTGATGACGTAGTGGACGTGCGCGCGTGTGGTGACGACGCCCGATCCCTGTTCGAGCACGGGCACGATGCGGCCGACGCCTTTGTTCGTGCGGCTCGTGAGCGCGATGATCGGCCGGCCGCCGGGGCTCAGCGAGGCGCCGCGGATGAAGTCCATCTGGCCGCCCACGCCGGAGATGATGCGCGGGCCGACCGAGTCGGCGCAGACCTGGCCGGTCAGGTCGATCGCCACGGCCGAGTTGATCGCGGTCACCTTCGGGTTGCGCGCGATGACCGCCGGACTGTTCACGTAGGCTGCGTCGAGCAGCGCCACCGACGGGTTGTCGTCGACGAAGTCGTAGAGCAGGCGGCTGCCCATCACGAAGCTGCCCACGGTGCGTCCCGGGTGCACCTTCTTGTGGGAGTTGTCGACGGCGCCCGACTCGATCAGCGCCACCGCGCCGTCGGAGAACATCTCGGTGTGGATGCCCAGGTGCCGGTGGTCGCCGAGGGCCGCGAGCACGGCGTCGGGCACGGCGCCGATGCCCATCTGCAGCGTGGCGCCGTCCTCGATCAGGCCGGCGGCGTGCCGGCCGATGGCGAGCTCGTCGTCGCTCGGCGGGTGCGAGTGCGTCTCGACCAGCGGCTCGTCGACCGGCAGCAGGACCTGGATGTCGCTCACGTGGATCACGCCGTCGCCGTGCACGCGCGGCATGTGCGGGTTGACCTGCGCGATCACGGTGTCGGCCATCTCGACCGCGGCGCGGGTGGCGTCGACGCTCGTGCCGAGCGTGCAGTAGCCGTGGGTGTCGGGCGGAGAGACGTGCACCAGCGCGACGTCGATCGGACGCCGCTTCGAGCGCAGCAGCGCCGGGATCTCCGACAGGAAGCACGGCAGGTAGTCGATGCCGGGGCGCAGGCGTCCGCGCATGTTCGCGCCGACGAACAGGTTCGCCACCTTGAAGCTCTCGGACAGCTCGGGGTCGGCGTAGCGCGCCGGTCCCTCGGTGTGCAGGTGCATGATCTCGACGTCGCGCAGGCGGTCGGCCTGCTCGACGAGCGCGTCGATCAGCACCTGCGGCGTGGCCGCCATCCCCTGGACGAACAGGCGCTGCCCCGAGCGCACGTGGCTGAGGGCTTCGTGGGGCGATTCGGCGAGGACGGGCATCGGTGGCTCTCGTTCGGAGGCGGGGGATGGGCGGCGGTGCGACGCGGCGCGCGGGTCTCAGCGAGCCGTCGGGTCGTCGGGCTCGCCGAGGATGAGTGCGATGCCGGCCAGGTCGAGGCCGAGCTGACGATGGAGCCGGAGCACGCGCGCCAGGCGGTCGAGGGCGTCGACGGCCAGCACGAGCGCGTCGCCGGCGTGTGCGGTGCGTCCCAGCAGGCCGTGCTCGTGGACCTCGAGCAGCCACGCGACCTCGACCTCGTAGCAGTGCGCCACGGCGTCGAGCGTCACGAAGAGCTCGCCGGCCACGACGATCGTGCCGCGCGTCATGGGGTGTCCTCCAGCCGGGCGCCTCCGTGGACGCGGCCGCCGCCGGCCTGCGCGAGCTCGGCGAGCAGCTCGCGCTGGCGCGGGGTGAGCGGGTCGGGCAGCGCGTAGCGCACCACGGCGTGGAAGTCGCCGCGTCCGCCGTGTCCGTCGGCGAGACCCTGGCCGCGCAGGCGCAGGCGCGCGCCGGCGCGCGTGCCGGGCGGGATGCGCAGTGACGCGCGTCCCGAGGGGGTGCGCACGAGCACGAGCGCGCCGGACTGGGCCTCCCACGGCGCGAGCGGCACGTCGGCCTCGACGTCGGCGCCGTCGACGCGGTACGTCTCGTCGGACGCGATGCGCAGCGTGAGCAGCAGGTCGCCGGCCTCGGCCGACGCCTCGCCCGGCTCGCCCAGGCCGCGCAGGCGCATGACGAGTCCGTCGCGCACGTCGGCGGGGATGGTCAGCTCGACGGTGCGCGTGGTGTCGCGCGAGCCGATGCCGCCGCAGGTCGGGCAGACGTGCTCGCCGAGCATGCCCACGCCGCCGCAGCGCTCGCACGGGGCGTGCCCGCGCAGCGAGAAGCTGCTGCGTCCCCCGCGCAGCGCGTCGGACAGGCCGAGCTGCAGCTCGGCGCGCACGTCGGCGCCCTTCCAGCGGTAGCGGGCGTGGCGCGGTCCGCGCTGCTCGAAGTCGTGCCGGAACGTCTCGCCGAACATGCTGCGGAAGAAGTCGGAGAAGCCGCCGCCGTCGCCGCCCGCGCCGCCGAACGCGCGCTCGAACTCCTCGCGGCTCATGGTGCGCTCGCCGGGCGGCGGCTCGAAGCGTTCGCCCTGGTGGTAGCGCGAGCCGAGCCGGTCGTAGCGCGCGCGCTTCTCCGGGTCGGAGAGCACCTCGTAGGCCTCGCTCACCTTGCGGAAGCGGGCCGCGGCCTCTTCGCGCTCGGCCTCCGGGTGGCGATCGGGATGCCACTGGAGCGCGAGCTTGCGGTACGCCTTCTTGACGGCGTCCGCGTCGGCGTCCTTCGCGACGCCGAGCACTTCGTAGTAGTCCTGGAACTCCAAGGTCTCGTCCCGGACGGAAGGTCCTCGTTCAGAGCCTGCGCCAACGGCTGCCGCTCCTGCCGTCGAGCAGCTCGATGCCCATCTCCTGCAGCCGGTCGCGGATGCGGTCGGCCTGCGTCCAGTTCTTGGCGGCGCGCGCGGCCTCGCGTTCGTTCACGAGCGCGTCGACCTCGGCGTCGTCGGGGCCCGACGACGCGTCGAGCGGGAGCACGCCGAAGACCTCGTCGAAGCGCCGCAGCGCCGAGAGCGCGGAGGCGGCGTCGGCGCCCTTCGGCTGGTGCCGGTGGCCCTCGTTGAGCAGCGTGAAGACGCCGTCGAGCGCGCCGGACATGTTCAGGTCGTCGTCCATCGACGCGTCGAAGCGCCGGACGGCCTCGGCCACCCACGCGGGCGGCTCGCCCGGCGCGGCGCCGTCGGCGCGCTCGAGCAGCTCGGCCTCGAACAGCCGCAGCCGGCGGATGCTGCCGGCCGCCTCGGCGAGTCCGTCGAGGGTGAAGTTGAGCACCTGCCGGTACTGCGAGCGGATGAGCAGGAAGCGCACCGCCTCGGGCGCGTGGCCCATCTCGACCAGGTCGCCGACGGTGTAGAAGGTGCCGGCCGACTTGCTCATCTTGCCGCCCTCGAGCTTGAGGTGGCGCGCGTGCATCCAGTAGCGCACGAAGGGCGCGTCGGACGCGCCCTCGGCCTGGGCGATCTCGCACTCGTGGTGCGGGAAGATGTTGTCCTCGCCGCCGGTGTGGATGTCGAACGTCGTGCCGAGGTACTGCTGCGACATGGCCGAGCACTCGATGTGCCAGCCGGGGAAGCCCCGTCCCCAGGGCGAGTCCCACTGCATGAGGTGCGCCGGGTCGTGCTTCCACAGGGCGAAGTCGCGCGGGTCGCGCTTGGCCTCGTGGACGGCGACGCGCGCGCCGGCGATGAGGTCGTCACCCTGGTTGCCCGAGAGCGCGCCGTACCTCGGGAAGCTCTCGACCGCGTAGTACACCTCGTGCCCGACGACGTAGGCGTGGCCCTTGGCGATCAGGCGCTCGATCTGCGCGATCATCTGCGGGATGTGCTCGGTGGCCCGCGGGAAGCACTGCGGCAAGCGGAAGCGCAGGGCCCGCAGGTCGTGCATGAACAGCTCGGTGTACTTGGCCGCGATCTGCCACGGGTCGAGCTTCTCGGCGCGCGCGGCCTGTTCCATCTTGTCGGCGCCGTGGTCGGGGTCGTCGTCGCGCAGGTGCCCGACATCGGTGATGTTCATCACCTGCGTGACCTCGTAGCCGCTCGTCTCAAGCCAGCGGCGCAGCACGTCGGCGAACAGGAAGCTGCGCATGTTGCCGATGTGCGCCGGCGAGTAGACCGTCGGTCCGCAGTGGTACATGCGCACCTTGCCGGGTTCGAGGGGCTCGAACGGCACCTTCCTGCGCTGCAGCGTGTCGTGGACGACGAGGGTCATGATGCGTGCGATTGTCTCAAGTCGGACGGGCCGGGGGAACGGGCCAGCGCGTTCGGCGCCGCGGTTTCGCGCGGCGCGCGGAAGTCCAGGTCCCCGGGTGAGGCGACGGTGGCCGTCGGGTTACGCTCTGCGGCGAGCCCGTGCGTCGGACGATCGCCGCGCGCGCCCGGGGAACCCGCGTCCATGCTCGAGCATCTCGTCGCCGACTACGGCTACCCGGCCGTTCTGCTGGGGACGTTCCTCGAGGGCGAGACGATCGTCGTTCTGGGAGCGGTGGCGGCCCGCCGCGGGCTGCTCGATCTCGAACTCGTGATCGCCTGCTCGTTCTGCGGCAGCCTGCTCGGCGACCAGCTCTTCTTCCTGCTGGGCCGTCGCTACGGCCGCTCGTTCCTGGCGAAGCACCCCAAGTGGGACGTCCGCATGCTGCGCGCGCGCCACATGCTCGAACGGCACCAGACGCCGGTCATCCTGGGCTTCCGCTTCCTCTACGGGTTGCGCAACGTGATCCCGTTCGCGCTGGGGATGTCGTCGGTGTCGCTGCTGCGCTACGTGGTGCTCAACGTGGTCGGCGCCGCGATCTGGGCCGTCACGCTGGGCTGCGCGGGCTGGGCGCTCGGAGCCGCGCTCGAGACGCTGCTGCGCGACATCGCCCACGCCCAGGCGTTCGTGCTGGCCGGCCTGGTGGCCATCGCCGTGTTCGTGTTCGTCGCGCGACGCGTCGGACGCGCCGAGGACGCCGCGCTCGAGGAGGAGGCGCGGCACGACGCCGGCGCGCACGTCGACGATGGGCCGGACGCCCCGGGGGACTGAGACCGTGTTCGAGTTCACCTGGCGTCACCTGGGGACGGTGCTCGGCTTCCTGCTCGGCGTGGTGCTCGTGGCGCGCATGCTGCGCCAGGAGCGTTCGCCGTCGGTGACCTTCGCCTGGCTGCTGGCGATGGCCTTCGTCCCGTACGTGGGCGTGCCGGCCTACCTGCTGCTCGGCGGACGCAAGCTGGCCGAGCGCGCGCGCCACAAGCGCACGCTCTACGGCACCGACGGGGGCGCCGCCGCCGCCGACGCCGTGGCACCGCCCGAGCGCGAGGGGCACGCCTTCGAGCTGCTGGGGGACGGCGTCCTGGCGCGCAGCCGGCTGTTCGCGCTGATCGACGCGGCGCGCACGTCGATCCGGCTGCAGACCTTCATCCTCGGACGGGACGACGTGGGGCGCGAGCTCGTCGAGCGACTCGCGCGGCGCGCGCGCGAAGGCGTCGACGTGCGCCTGCTCGTCGACGCGCTGGGCAGCCTGCGCACGCGTGGGAGCTTCCTCGACCCGCTGCGCCGCGCGGGCGGCAAGGTCTCCGTCTTCATGCCGATGCTGCCCTTCCACCGCACCTGGTCGGCCAACCTGCGCAACCACCGCAAGCTGGCGGTGATCGACGGCCGGGACGCGTGGCTCGGCGGCATGAACGTGGTCGCCGAGGAGATGGGCCCCGCGCCGACGCGCTGGATCGACGCGGCGTCGTGGCTGCGCGGTCCGTGCGTGGCCGACCTCGTGCGCATCTTCGACGCGGACTGGGCCTTCGCCTCGGGAGGCGAGCAGCCTCCTGCCGCCGCGCCGGCGTCGGAACCCGCGCCTGCTGACGCGACCGACGCGCGCCGTGCCGCGGTCTCGGCGTCGGACGTGGCCGTGCGCGTCGCGGCCGGCGGCCCCGACGTCGAAGGCGAGCCGCTCACCGACGGGTTCTTCGCGGCACTCGCCGAGGCGCACCGCCGCATCTGGATCGTGACGCCGTACTTCATTCCCGACGAGGGTCTGCTGCGCGTGCTGCGCTACCAGGCGCTGCGCGGCGTCGACGTGCGTCTCGTGCTGCCCGAGCGAAGCAACCACCTGCTGGCCGACCTGGCCCGCGCGCGCTTCGTGCGGCGGCTGGTGCGCGACGGCGTCGACGTGCGCCTCGTCCCGGAGCGCATGGTGCACGCCAAGCTGCTCGTGCTCGACGACGAGCGCGCCGTGATGGGCTCGGCCAACCTCGACCTGCGCAGCCTGTACGTGAACTACGAGCTCGCGCTCTTCCTGCACGGACGCCGGGCGAACGCCGTCCTGGCGGCGTGGGTCGACGAGCTGGCCTCCGACGCGCGCCGGGTGCTCGCCGACCAGGTGCGTGTCCCGGGTCTGCCGCGCCAGCTCGCCGAGGACGTGGCCGCACTCGTCTCGCCGCTGCTCTGAGCCGCGCCCGGGACGTCGTGGGCTCGGCGTCCGCACGCCGAGCACGGCGTCGCGCTCAGCGCACGCCGCGCCGGACGGCCGCGATCACGCGCTCGAGCGCGGCCTCGTCGAGTCCCGCGTGGATCGGCAGGCGCACGAGGGTGGCGCCGGCGTCCTCGGTCACCGGCAGCACGCGCGGCGGGCCGATCGTGCGCCGTGCGAATCCGGTCGTGTGCAGCGGGACGAAGTGGAACGCCGCCTCGATGCCGTCGTCGGCGAGCGTCGCGAGCAGCCGGTCGCGCGCGCGGCCGTCGCGCGTGCGCACGACGTAGAGGTGTCCGTTGCGGCGGCAGCGCTCCGGCGTGCGCTGGGGACGCAGCGTCCCGTCGTCGAACAGCTCGGCGAAGGCCTCGTCGTACGCGGCGGCCACGGCGCGCCGCGCGTCGGTGATCGCCTCGAGCTTGTCGAGCTGCGCGAGCACGATCGCCGCCAGCGGATCGGCGAGCTGTCCGCTGCTCCCGGACGCGACCCACTCGTAGCGCACCACCTCGCCGCGCCGGAACGCCCCACGGTTGGTGCCCTTGTCGGCCAGCACCTCGGCCAGGCGCGCGACGTCGTCGTCGCGCAGCAGCAACGCGCCGCCCTCGCCGCAGGTCACGTTCTTGGTCTGGTGGAACGAGAACACCGTGGCGTCGGCGTCCGCTCCCAGCGGCCGGTCGTCGAAGCGGGTGCCGACGGCATGGGCGGCGTCGTCGATCACGAGCACGTCGCGTCCGGCCGCGGCCCGCAGCCCGGAGAGGTCGGCGCTCACGCCGGCGTAGTCGACCGGCAGCAGGGCGCGGGTGCGCGGCCCGACGACACGCGCCACGTCGTCGGGGGCGAGGCACAGGGTCTGCGCGTCGACGTCGGCGAAGACGATCGTCGCGCCGCGCGCCAGCAGTCCCGAGACGGTGGTGGGGAAGGTGAACGCCGGGACGACGACCTCGTCGCCGGGGCCGAGCGCGAGGGCGGCGCAGGCCAGCTCGAGCGCCGCGGTGGCCGACGGCAGCAGGTGCACGTGCGGGACGCCGCAGAGCGCGGCCAGGCGCTCGGCGAGCCGGCCCACGTGCGGTCCGTCGCCGGACAGCTCGCCGGTGCGCAGGCTGGCCAGGACCGCGCGCTCCTCCTCGGGGCCCAGTTCGGCGCGGTGCAGCCGGATCGGTGGACGCGACTCTCCCATGCCCAGAGCGTGCCACGCCGCCGGGTCGCGGAGAACGCCGAGCCGACACCGGCGCGCCACGCGCGGGCCGGCCTGCCGGCGGTTCCACCGGGCGCCGGCCGTGCGTAGACTCGACGCCTCCCACGGTCCGCCGCGGCGCCGCCGGTGTCGCGTGGCCGTCCCTTCGCGTCTGCTGAGAGCCGAATCCTTGCCCGATGCCCCGGGTCTCGCCTGGACCGTCGCCTCGGTCGCCGGCTTCGTGCTGCTCGTGTCGAGCTACCTCGTGAACCAGGCCGGACGCTGCCGTCCCGACTCGCTGCGCTACCTCTCGGCGAACACGCTGGGCGCGGGCCTGCTGGCGGCCTACAGCTGGCGCATCGGCGAGTTCGTGTTCGTGGGGCTCGAGGGCTTCTGGTGCGTCGCGTCGGCGTTCGCGCTGCGCAGGATGCTGCGGCGCGGCGAGGTGACGGCGTGAGCGACGGTCCGGTGATCGACCTGCGCGGGGTGACCGTGCGCTACGGCAGGTTCGTCGCGCTCGACGACGTGACGGCCACGTCCGAGGGCGGGGCGGTGGGGCTGCTGGGACCGAACGGCGCGGGCAAGTCGTCGCTCATCAAGGCGCTGCTGGGGCTCGTCCCGCTGGCCGAGGGCGAGGCCAAGGTGCTCGGCGACGACGTGCGTCGCCAGCCCGACCGCCTGCGCCGGCGGCTCGGCTACATGCCCGAGCGCGACGCGGCCTTCCCGCACCTCACCGGCTTCCAGGCCACCTGGTACGCGGGACGCCTGGCGGGCATGCCCGACGCCGACGCGCGCCGCCGCGCCCACGAGGTGCTGCTCTTCGCGGGACTCGAAGAGGCGCGCTACCGCGACGTCTCGACCTACAGCACGGGCATGCGCCAGCGCGTCAAGCTGGCCCAGGCGCTCGTGCACGATCCCGACCTGCTGTTCCTCGACGAGCCCACGAACGGCCTCGACCCCAAGGGGCGCGACGAGATGCTGGCGCTGATCAAGACGCTCAGCCGCGCCAAGGGCATCCACGTGGTGCTGAGCAGCCACCTGCTGCGCGACGTCGAGGACGTGTGCGGATCGGTGCTCGTCATGCGTCACGGCAAGATGGTCAAGCACGAGACCATCGAGGGGCTGCGCAAGGCGACCGACGACGCGTTCTCGGTGCTGCTGCGCGGCGACGGCGAGGCCTTCAAGCTCGCCTGCGAGCGGCGCGGCATGGCGGTCCGTCCCCGCAAGGGCACCGAGGTCGAGGTGCACGTCCCGCGCGGGACGGGGGCGCGCGACGTCTTCGGCGCGGCGCTCGAGAGCGGCACCGTGGTGCACAAGCTCGTGCCCACGCGCGTGTCCCTCGAGGAGGCGCTGCTCGACGTGCTGGGGCGCGACGACTGATGGTCGTCCACGATCGCAGCTACTCGCGCTGGGACGGCGACCGCACGGGAAAGGTGCCGGGCGCGTGGGTGATCCTCGACCGCGGCGTGATGACCGGCCTGGCGGTGCTCTTCAAGCGCAAGATCTTCGCCGTGCTGCTCACGCTGTGGGCCTTCGGGCCGTTCGTGGCGGCCGTGCTCATCATGTACGCGGTGTTCTACTTCCGCTCGACCCCCGAGCTGGCCGAGATCGCGCGCAACATGAGCGACGTGCTGCGCCTGGTGACGCCCACGCCCGACACGCTGTGGGGCTACCTCGTGAACCTGCAGCTCCCGGTGGTGTTCATGCTCTGCGTGCTCGTCGGCTCGGGCCTGATCGCCGAAGACCGCCGCACGAACGCGCTCGAGCTGTACCTCTCGCGGCCGCTCGGACGCTTCCAGTACGTGACCGGCAAGCTGGCGGTGATCGGCTTCTTCCTGTCGCTCGTCACGGTCGTGCCGGCCGTGATCATCGTGCTGGTCTGGATGGCCCTGGGCGCCACGAGCGCCGACGAGCTGGCCTCGCTCTCGGGGCTCATCGTGAAGGCGGTCGAGGCCGGCGCCGTGCAGGTGCTCGTCATGTCGTTGCTGATCCTGGCCGCGTCGTCGCTGGCCAAGCGCGCGCGCAACGCGACGATCCTGTTCGTGGGCTTCCTGGTCGTGTCCGAGATCATCCTGCACGGCATCCTGTTCGAGGTGCTGGGCAACCCGTCGGTGCACCTCGTCTCGATCCTGTACGACGTGCGGCAGTGCGCGGCCTGGCTGCTCGACAACCCGGCCGAGCTCGATCCCGACGTGCCTGCGCTGCACTGCGCGGTGGTGTTGCTGGGATGGGTCGTGCTGTGGTCGGGCGTGATCCTGCGCCGGGTGCGGCCGGTCGAGGTGGTCGCGTGACGCCCGCGTCCGACACGCCTGCCGTGGTCGCGTCGAGCCCGGTCGCGCCCGTGCGTTCGGCCGGCAGGGCCCCCGCGAAGCTCACGGTCCGCAAGGTCTCGCGTTGGTACGGCGACGTGATCGCGCTGAACGCCGTCGACCTCGCCTTCGGCCCGGGCGTGACCGGCCTGCTGGGACCGAACGGCGCGGGAAAGACGACGCTCATCCGGCTGCTGGTGGGCATGGCGACGCCGGGCGACGGGACGGTCGAGCTCGACGGTCAGCGCATCCGCGGGAACCTCGCGGCGCTCGTGCGCATCGGCTTCGTCCCCGACGGCGACGGCCTCTACGAGGACGTGCCCGCGCGGCGCTTCCTGCTCGACCAGGCCGAGCAGCGGGGCTTCACGGGCGCGGCGCGCGAGGCGCGCGTCGACGAGGTCGTGCGCCGCGTGGGGCTCGAGGAGTACGTCCCCAAGAAGATGGGCGCGCTCAGCAAGGGCAACCGGCAGAAGTGCAAGCTGGCCCAGGCGCTGCTGCACGATCCCGACGTGCTCGTGCTCGACGAGCCGCTCACGGGACTCGATCCGATCATGCGCCGCGACTTCATCGCGGTGGTGCGCAGCCTCGGCGACGAGGGCGTCACCGTGGTCGTGAGCAGCCACGTGCTGCACGAGGTCGAGGCCATGACCGACGACATCGTGCTCATGCGCCACGGGCAGGTGCTGGCCGAGGGCAAGGTGGCCGACATCCGCGACACGCTCGACACGCACGCGCGGCGCATCCGTATCGGGACGCCCGACCCGCGCGCGCTGGGACGCCTGCTGCTCGGCGAGGACGACCTCGTGTCGGGCCTCGCGTTCGAGGGCGCCGACCTCGTGGCGGCCACGATGCACCGCGACCGTCTGTGCGCGTTCGTGCAGCAGGCCGCCGTCGACGGCGCGGCCGAGGTGACCGCGCTCGAGCCGCTCGACGACGACCTGCGCTCCGTCTTCTCGTACCTGGTGACCTGACGATGAGTCGTCCGCGCCCGCCTGAGGGACTCGCCGCGGTGCGCGTCGCCGCGCGCACCTGCGTGGCCGGCGCCCCGCGCGGACGCCGCCGCATCGGGCTGCTGGCCCTGGTCTTCCTGCCCGCGCTCGTCACGGCGCTCGTGCTGATCCTCGGTGAGTCCGGGCGCGGCACGGGCTTCAAGAACTTCGCGACGATCCTCGGCGTGGCCTACCTCGGGCGCATCCTGCCGCTGGCGATGATCTTCCTGGGCACGGCCACCTTCGGCGACGAGTGGGCCGGAGGCACCGCCTGCTACGTGCTCGGCCAGCCGCTCTCGCGCCGCGCCCTGGTGGTCGGACGCTGGCTGGCCTGCGTCCGCCGCGCGCTCGTGCTCGTGCTGCCCGCGGTGGCCACCGTGTACCTGCTCTGCCTGCTGCCGTTCGGCGACGCCTGGCAGGTCTACCTGGGGGCCCTCGGCTGGACGCTGGCCGTGCTGTCCCTGCTCACCTGCGCATACGCGGCGGTCTTCCTGTTCTTCGGTCTGGCCTTCGCCCGCGCGGTCATGTGGTCGATGGTGTACGTCTTCATCTCCGAGATGGTGCTCTCGCAGTTGCCGCAGAGCCTGGCGATGCTCTCGCTCGACTTCCACGCGCGCAACCTGCTGTGGCAGCTCTCGGCGCAAGAGGTGTTCAAGCCACGCGGGCTGACGCTGGGTTCCGACGTGATCGTCGAGCCGGTCTCGATCGGCGTCTCGCTGCTGTGGATCGCCTGCTTCACCGTCGGCGCGCTGGCGCTCTCGGCGTTGGTCCTGTCGCGCAAGGAAGCCGGCGGCGAGGTCCAGGCCGCGGCCTCGGGCGAAGCCTGACGGAGTCCGCGGCCGACGGGCGACTGCGCTCGGACGCACGCCCTCGACCGACGCATCGCGCCCCGAGTCGGCGCCTTGCGTGCCGAGCGCGGAGTCCGCGCGCGTCGTGGTCTGACGTGGGCGCGGCGACGTCTGTCGTCCCGGCGACCACAGCCCGGATCGCCTGTGGCGCATTCCCGACGGCCTGCGAAGGACGTCACGTCCCCAGGGGGCTCGTGTACACTACGCAAGCACCGGAGAAGTGACACCGCGGGCCCGTTCGCATCTGGCACCACCCTGCGACGGTCCCGCACGATCCGGTCGCGCGCGTCACCCGAGACGAGGCGCGCGCGATGCGGGTCGAAGGCGCGTTGGGGCGACGTCGCCTTTGGCTGGCGGCCAAGGCGATGCCGGAGGGCTCGGCATGATGGGTGGAAGTCCAAGATCTTCGCGTGGGGGCACGGCCGATCTCGTGCAGCCTGCGGCGTCGGTGAGCGCCGAACCCGCGGTCTCGCGGGTGCTCGACTCCCCGACCTCGCTCGACAGCATCGGCTTCGGCGCGCTGCTCGGTCTGCCCGTGGGCGTGCTCGCCGCGGCGCTCGTGGTGCGGCTCGA
>JACKHP010000037.1 GCA_020638905.1 Planctomycetota bacterium
TGATCGACGCCGAGCAACTGATCACGAACCTCGTGGGCATGGGCGGCGCCGAGTCGTACCAGGTCCGCAGCTGGATGAAGGAGCAGGTGCTGAAGGTCGTGCGCGACCGCATCGCCGAGCTGTGCGTGAAGAACAAGTGGCCGCTGCTCGACGTCACGTCCGGCGCCTACACCGAGGAGCTCGAGCACGACGTGCTGGCCGCGCTCGACGCGCACGTGGGCGCGTACGGCGTGCACATCGCGCGCCTGGGCAACTTCGTGGTGGCCATCGACGAGCAGGACGCCGAGAACCTGAAGCGGCTCTACACCGATGCCGCGTACCTGCGCACCGTGGGCGGCGTGGGCGCGTACAGGGAGTTCGCCGCGGGCAAGGCGCTCATGGGCGCCGGCGAGGGACTGTCCAAGGGTGGCGGCGGCGACGGCGGGGCGTCCGGCGCGGGCATGCTGGGCGGCGCGGGACTGGGCGTCGGTCTCGGCCTCGCGCAGCTCCTCGTGAGGGACCAGCGCGGCGGCGAGGTGCTCGCGCCGGCGGCGGCGGGCGTCGTGTGTCCGAAGTGCTCGGCGTCCGTGGCCCCGGGACGCTTCTGCGCCGCGTGCGGCGGCTCGCTCGAGGCGTCGAAGGAGGTCGCCGCCCGGTCCGCGGCGTTCTGCACGGGCTGCGGGAGTCCGCTGGCCGCCGACGCGAAGTTCTGCGCCCAGTGCGGGGCGAAGCGCGGCTGACAGTCCGCGTCGCGCGAGGCATGCTGGGAGTGCGGGCAGCCCGTCCCGCGGGAGTCGTCGTGCGATGTCCGAGCTGCCGCAGCGCAGATCCGTCGAAGAGCTGGCCATGCCGTGGGTCGACTCGCCGCTCTTCGAGCGCCAGCTCGCGGCGGCCGACCTGGCGCCGGAGCAGCGCGCGCACGTCGAGGCGTTCGCGCGCGACGGGTTCCTGGTGATCGACCCGGGGCTCGCCGACTTCGACGCACTGGCCGGCGAGATCGTGGACGCGTGCGAGCGGCGTCCCGAGTACGCCCGGCGCATCCAGGACGGCTGGGAGTCGATCGAGGCCGTGCGCACCCTGGCCTGCGCGCCGCGCGTGCTCGAGCTGCTGGCCGCGCTCTACCGCCGCGCACCGCAGCCGATGCAGACGCTCAACTTCCGCACCGGCACCGAGCAGCGCACGCACAGCGACACGTTCCACTTCCACACCGTGCCGGCGAACTTCATGTGCGGCGTGTGGGTCGCGCTCGAGGACATCGACGAGGACAACGGTCCGCTGCACTACTACCCGGGCAGCCACCGCCTGCCGGTGCTCGACTACGCCCACTTCGGCATCTCGGGCAGCGAGCAGCGCGACTACGAGTACTACGCGCTCTACGAGGACGCCATCGGCGAGCTCGTCGCGTCGCTGGGTCTCGAGCGCCGCGTGCTGACCTGCAAGAAGGGGACGGCCCTCGTCTGGCACGCCAACCTGCTGCACGGCGGTTGCCCCGTCCGCGACCCGGCGCGCACGCGCCACAGCCAGGTGACGCACTACACCTTCGAAGGATGCCTGCACTGGCAGCCCCAGCGCAGCGACCCGTTCCTGGGCCGGATCTTCTGGCTGCACCGCCGCGACGTGCGCACGGGACGTCCCATCCCGCACGTGTACAACGGTCGCGAACGGCAGCCCGACGGCGCGCTGCGTGCGTGGCTGCGGCGCACGGGACTGCTCGGCGCGCTGCGGCGGCTGCGCGGGTGACGGCGAGGGGGATTGCGTTGCCTCCGCTCTTCACCGACCTTTAGGGAGTCGACATGCTCCCGTCCGCCCACCTCCTTTTGCTCGCCGCCCTCGTCGCCACCGTCCCCGGCCGGCGGGAGCGGCACGAGGTGTTCGCGACCCTGCCGCGCGTGCAGGACGGCGAGGTCGCCGGCGTGTTCGCCCTGCGCACGGCGAGCGACCGCACGCTCCTCGCGCGCGTGGCGGTCGAGGCGGGCACGCTCGAGCTCTACGAGGTGACGCGCGACGGACTGCACCGTGTGCGCCGGACGCGCCTCCTGTCCGACGACGTCTCGCCGCGGCTCGGCGTGCCCGACTCGTGCGCGCCCTGGCTCGTGCTCGAACGCACGCCGTCGCCCGGCGACCCGACGCGGCTCACCGCCGTCGACGACCTGCTCACCCCGCTGTGGACGACGGAGCTGCCCGGCTTCGCGCACGACACCGCGCTCGCGTGGCGCGCGGGCTGTCCCGACCTCGTCGTCACGCGCGTCGGCGCTTCGCTGGCCGCCCTCGACCTGCACGACGGACGACCGCGCTGGACGCTCGACGACGAGGCGTTCTCCGAGGCGTGCGGCGATCCGTCGTTCGACGGCGTGGCCGCGGTCGGCCCGGAGGACGTCGTGCGCTTCGACGCCGACGGTCGCAGGGTCGCCGAGAGCGCGCTCGCGGCGCGCTCCGATCGCGTCGACAGTCCGGCGTGGCTCGCGGCCTGCGGTGCACGCGACGGCACGCCGCGCTTCGCCTTCGCGGGCACGCGGCTCGTCTTCGCCACCGAGCCGAGCCGCACCTTCGCCGCGAGCGAGGTGCCGTTCGTGACCTTCGCCGACGCCGACCTCGCCCCGCTCTGGACGCACACCGTGCGCACGGCCGTGACCGGCCTCGCGCTGCATCCCGAGGCCTGCCCGACGTGCGGTCGCGACGGACGGCTGTACCTCGCCCAGGCCGACGGCACGCTCGGCGTGGTCGACTGGGACGGCCATCCGCTCGACCTGCAGCGCGGCGCGGCCAGGCGGCTGCTCGGCCTCGAGGTCTTCCCCGCGGGCGACCGCTGCGTGCTCATGCTGACCTTCGACGACGAGGTGCGCCTGCTGCGCTGCGAGTGACGTCCGATGGCAAGCCCTTCCCGATCTCCGATGCGCGTCGCCACGGCCGGCGCTCGGCGCGGAGTCGCGCTCGCGCGACTCCTCGTGGTGCTCTCGCTCGTGCCGGCCTGCGGCGAGTCCGGCAGCACGTCGTACGTGCCGACCTTGCGGCAACGCTTCGCGCGCGCCTCGACCGTGGTGGTCATCGGCAGGACGTTCGTCGACGGCGAGGAGGCCATGCAGGTGTCCGAGTGCCTGAAGGGCCACGTCCCGGTCGGCGCCGTGCTGCCCTGGCCGGACGACGACGGCGACGCTCACCGTGCCTACTGCGTCGGCGTGCGGTGCGTGGCGTTCCTGGGCCGCGCCGAGCGCGAAGCGTCCGGACGCTGGTCGGTGGGCGCGGCGGGCGACTGGTGGCTCGCCGACGACACCGACGGCGAGTTCGCTTCGGCGCTGCGTCGACTCGCGACCTGCCGCACGCCGGCCGACGAGCGCGCCTGGCTGGCCTGGTGGACGACGCAGGATCCGCGCGACGGCGCCTACGACATCGCGCTCGAGCAGGGCTTCCGCCCCGGCCCCGAGTATCCGCACATGGGCCCGGGACGACGCACCCCGGTGATCGACTTCACGCGCGACGAGCTCGACCTGCTGTGGAGTGCTGTCTGCGCCGAGGACGCTCCACCTCGGACGGCGTCCGCCCGCGGGCAGCTCGCGATGGAGCTCGTGCTGCTCGACGACCGCGCGGTGCCGCCGTGCCTGGTCGACCTGCTCATGCGCGCGGGGCCGGACGAGATGCCCGACGTCATGTGGGCCCTGGCGCGCGATCTCGAACGCGACGACCTGGCCGCCATCGCCGAGCGCGCCTGGGAGGCCTCGGTGGAGAAGCCGCGCAAATGGAAGCAGATCCGGCGCGAGTTCCTGGCGGCGCTGTAGCCGGCGAGCCTGGTCCCGCGTGGGTGATCCGCCGGAGCGAAGGACGGACGCGCGCGCTGCTAGAATGAGGCGTCGGTCGCGCGTGTCCCCGAGCGTGCGACCGATGGACGCGCCCCGCGTGGGGGGCGTCCCTGGCGCGACCCCGACGCGTCGTCCGGCTCGGGGTCCGTCCCCCGAGGCCCGTGATCGACGCCCCCCGTCTGCGCGTCGCGCTCGCCGCGTACGCCCTGCTGTGCGTCGCGCTGCCCACGCGCGCGCTGGCCTTCGACAAGGAACTCGACGCGGTGATCGCCGTGCTCGAGCAGCGCTCGGCGCCCGAGTCGACGCGCCTCGACGCGGCGCGCAAGCTGGTCGAGCTCAAGGGCGAGAAGGCCGCCGGACGGCTGCTCGACGTGGCGCTCGAGAAGACGTCCTCGTACGAGCTGCAGACGGGACTGGCCGAGGTGCTGGCCGGCGTCGACGACGACAAGACCCAGGGCGCGCTGCTCAAGGTCGCGCGCGACCGGCGCGCCGACGTGGCCTCGCGGCTGTTCGCGCTGCGCGCCCTGCGCGCGCCGTCCGATCCCAAGGCGCTGCATGCGCTGTGCGACCTGTTCGAGGACGAGGACGCGGTCGTGCGCCAGGCCGCGCTCGACGCGGTGGTGGCGCTGCGGCTGGCCGGCGCCGTGCCCGAGCTGCGCGAGCTGCTGCGCACGCGCGACGACGAGGACATGCTGCGCCCCGCGGGCGGCGCGTGGCTCGACGCCCTGGCCGCGCTCGACGGCGCGCGCGACGGCTTCGCCGACGATCTCGTGGCGTACGCCGACGACCCGCGCCTCTCGGTGCGCACGGCGGCGCTGCGCCTGCTCGCGTCCCGCACCGATCCCGACGACGCGCGGCTGCCCGCGCTGCTCGCCCGGGCCCTCGCGCGCGACGACTGGCAGGACGTCTCGGCCGGCGTCGCGCTCGCGCGCGTCCTGCCGCCGCTCGTGGCGATCGACGCGCTGCTGGCCGAGTTCGGGCACCAGACCGGGCGCCTGCACGCCGAGTTCGACGCCGCGCTGCGCGCGCTCTCGGGCCAGGACTTCGGCGGCGATCCCGAGCGCTGGACGCGCTGGTGGACGTCCGGCGGACGGCAGGCGCTGCTGGCGCCCGCCGACGACGAGCGCGAGCCGTGGAAGCGCCGTCCGTCGACGCTCGACGCGCACGGCTCGGTGGTGGCTGCGACGCCTCCGCGCTTCTTCGACGTCGAGGTGAACTCCCACGACATCGTGTTCGTGGTCGACATCTCGGGCTCGATGATGTGGCCGGCCAGCCTCGTCGGCGAGCCGGTCGGAGGACAGCCGCCGCCCGATCCCGACGGCGGAGCGTCGCGCATCGACGTGGCGCGCGAGCAGCTCCACGCCGCCATCTCCGGGCTGGACGAGGCCGCGCGCTTCAACATCGTGGCCTTCAACGACCGCGCCCGCCCGTGGATCGCGAAGGGCGGCATGGCCGAGTTCGGCAAGGCCGGCAAGCGCGCCTCCGATGCCCTGCGCTTCGTCGACTCGCTCTCGCCGACCGACGGCACGAACCTCTACGGCGCGCTGCAGCTCGCCTTCCAGGACCCGTCCGTCGACACGATCTACCTGCTCACGGACGGCGTCCCGTCGCTCGGCGACGTGACCGTGCCCGAGCTCATCCGCCGCTCGGTGGACGCGTGGAACGCCCAGCGCCACGTCGTGCTGAACGCCATCGCGATGGGCCTCGACGAGGAGAAGTTCCCGCTCCTGCGAGAGCTCGCCGAGGACAACGGCGGGACCTTCGTGATGCTGCCCTGACCGTCCGTTCCGCGATGCGCGGCTGGACGGATGCGCCGTGAGCGGCGATCATCCTGCCCGAGGAGCGCGCGCCGCGGCAGACGACGCGCGCGACGGGGGGCACGGTGAGCGACGTCTTCATCAGCTATGCGCGGGCCGACAGGCCCAGGGCCGAGGCCCTGGTCGACGTGCTGCGCGTCCAGGGCTGGTCGGTCTGGTGGGATCGCGAGATCATCGCCGGCGACCTGTACGACGACGTGATCGACGGCGCGCTCCAGGAGGCGCGCTGCGTGATCGTGCTCTGGTCGGACAACTCGGTGGGATCGCGCTGGGTGCGGGCCGAGGCGGCCGAGGGCTTCGAGAGCGGCAAGCTCGTGCCGATCGAGCTCGACGGCGCCCGCATCCCGCTCGAGTTCCGACGCGTGCAGACCATCTCGCTGCGCGCCGGCCTCGACGATCGCGACGGACTCGCGCAACTCGTCACCGCGGTGCGTCGGCTGGTCGGAGCCGGCAGCGGTGCCGGTGCGGACGGCGACGGCTTCGTGCGCGTCGAGTGCGCGAGCTGCGGCGCGACGAACAAGGCTCCGGCTGCGCTGGCGGGCCGGTCGGGGAAGTGCCGCCAGTGCGGCGCGTCGGTCACCGTGCCCGGCACGCCGCCGGGCGGCGACAAGGCGTCGTCCGCGCGTTCCAGGCCGCCGGGACGCTTCGCCGCCGAGCGCGCGCGCGGCAGGTCGGCGGCTCCCTCCCGCGCGCTCGTGCCCGGAGTCGTCGCGGCCGGGATCCTGGCCGCGCTCGTGGCGGCGGCCGCTTGGTCGGGAGCCTTCGACCGCGAGGCCTCGGCGGGCGTGGCCGGGGCGCAGACGACGCGGCCGGCGTCCGACGCCGAGCACGAGGGCGGCGGTTCCGCCGCACACGACGTCCAGTCGCGCGGTGCGCCGCTCGACGGGGTGGCCGCCGCGCGCGAGACGCAGCGTGCCGAGGCCGAGAGGCTCGCCGCCGAGAGCGCGTTCGCCCAGGCCGCGGGAGAAGCCGAACGCGCGCTCTCCGCGTGCGACCTGGATGGAGCCGAGGCCGCGCTCGCACGCGCGCGCGGGCTGCGTCCCGAGGCGCCCGGGCTGCGCGCGCTCGCAGGGCGCGTGTCGTCCGCGCGCGAGGCCCACGACGAGGGACTCGCGCTGCTCGCGCGCCTCGACGGAGAGTCGCACCTGCGCCGCGTGCGCGAGGCGCGCGCCGCGTTCGATGCGTGGGCGGCGCAGCGTCCGGACGCGGCGGGGTGCCTGGGAGCGTCCGAGATCCTCGCGCGCTCCGGTGCCGCAGCCGAGCGACGCCGCGCACAGCTCGCGTCCGTGCGCGACGACGCTCGTCGCCGCACGTACGAGGCCTCCGACGCGGGGGACGTGCAGGGACTGGTGGCCGTGCTGGTCGACGTCGACCCGTGCTTCGACGAACTCGATCCGCGGCTCGAATGGGCCGGGATGGCCGACACGCTCGATCCCACCCTGCGCGAGGCGCTCGAGGGGCTCGTCGCGGCGGAGCCTTCGATCGGCGTCGTCCTGCTCGGCCTCGAGTCACTCGAGGCCGCACGTCCCGCGCTCGTCGCCCGGGAGACGAGCGCGCTCGCCGGGCGACTGGCGCAGGCTTTCGTGGAGCGTGCCGAGACCCTCGCGCACGCGGCGGCCGGCGATGCGTCCCGGGCCGCGGCGTTCGCGGCCGTCGCGCACCTCCTCGCGTCCGACGCCGTGGCCTCCGACGAGCTCGCGCGGACGCGCCTGGGCGCGCTGGCCGACGAGCTGCTCGCCGTCGTGGCGCCGCAGCTCGACGAGGCCGACGCCGCGGAAGCACGGTTGAGCGCGCTCGAGGCGCTCTTCCCCGAGCCGCTGCCCGGTCCCTGCGGCGCCGGACTCGACGCGGCCCGCGCACGCTACCGCGCGCAGGTCGACGAGCGCGACGCGGCCACGCGGACTCTCGCGAGGCGCGCCCAGGACGCCGTCGACGCGGGTGAGCTGGGCCTGGCCGACGCTCTGTGGCATCAACTGCGCGAGGGACAGCCTCGCGATTCGCGCTGGTTCGCGATCTCGCGCCTCGTCCAGGTCGAATGCGCCCGACGCGAACTCTCCTCCCGGCTGGGGCTGTCCGACATCCCCGACATCGAGACGGTGCTCGTCAATCTCGGCAACGTCGCGCGCCTCGGCGACTTCGAGGATGCGCGCGGCGTCTCGATCCCCGCGCTCTGCGCGTTCCGCGAGGTCGAACTGCGCGCCCTCGTCCAGGCCATCTGGAACCGCCAACCGCACGGCGTGGACCAGCTCAAGAACGCACAGTTCTACAACGAGGCACTGAAGGCCAAGCAGAACGCCTTCAAGGACCTCGAACGCGGCTTCCCCGACGCGACCGATCGCGACGGACGCCGCTTCGTCGACAAGGCGCGCGAGCTCTAGCGCGCGCCGTCGCCCTCCTCGCCGCCCAGGTAGCCGAGCTGGCGCATGCGTTCGGCGACCTGCTTGTCGAGCACGTCTTCTCCGGCGGACGGCGCGAGCGCGGCACGACGGTGCGCGTCGATGGCCTGCCGCAGCCGTTCGTAGTCCTCGCCCGCCAGCGTCAGCGGCGTGCGCTCGTCGGGGTCGGCGGCGAGGTCGAACAACTGCGGAGCGTCGGGACCCGCGGCGTCCCACGGGAGCACGAGCTTCTTGCCGTCGGGCGCCGCGACGGCGGTGAAGAGCTTGGTGTTCGACCAGGCCGGGCGTGGGGCCGGCGGACGCGCGCCGTCGGCGGCGGCGCGCAGCGCGGGCAGCAGGCTCGTCCCGTCGCAGGCGTCGGCACCCGGCAACCCGAGCAGGTCGAGCAGCGTGGGCACGATGTCGACGTTCTGCACGGGCGCGTCGACCACGAGTCCGCGCGGCAGGCCGGGTCCCGCGAGCAGCAGCGGCGTGTGCACGAGCGCGCCGTAGAGCACCGTGTTGTGCGTCTGCTTGAAGACGCGCAGCAGGTCGTCGCGGGCGTCGTCGGGGAGCTGGCTGACCGCCTCGCGCTGGTCCCACAGGCACTCGCCGTGATCGGCGGCGACGATCACGTACGCGTCGTCGCGTCCCGCGGAGGCCAGGGCGTCGAGCACGTAGCGCACCCGGCCGTCGGCCTGCAGCACGTCGCCGTCGTAGCGCGCGCGGGCCGCGTTCATCGCGCGTGCGGCGGCAAGGACGCGCGCCGCGACCGAGTCGTCGGTGAGGTCGGGACGCGCCTGCCGCAGCGCCGTGCCGAGCCTCGCCCGCTGGGCGTCGTCGACCTCGCGCGGTTCGAAGACGTCGAAGCGCGGCAGCGGGTCGTACGGGTCGTGCGGGTCGACGAAGTGGAAGTACGCGAACAGCGGACGCGGGTCGGCCGCGTCGCGCGCCAGCGCCGGTTCGATCTTCTTCGGCCCGGCCTCCATCTCGTAGCGGGCGAAGCCGCGGTCGAAGCCCGTGCCCGGCGCGAGCAGGATGTTGTCCTGGAAGGCGACGCAGCGGAAGCCGGCGGAGGCCAGGCGCTCGGCCAGCGTCTCGCCCGCGGGCATGCGCACGAAGTCGGCCGCGAGATGGCGCGACTGCATGAGCGAGACCATCGAGGGCGCCGTCCAGGACGACTGCGAGGTGCAGTGGGCGAAGCGCACGCCCGACGCGGCCAATCCGTCGAGCGCAGGGGACGTGGCCCGGTCGTACCCGTAGCAGCCGAGCCGGTCGGCGCGCAGCGTGTCGATCACGATCAGCACCACGTCGTGCGGTGCGCGCGCGGAGGGAGCGTCGGTCGCGTCGCCGCCGCACCCGACGCACAGCAGCGCCAGCACGAGCGCCGCCGACGTCCGGACGTGACGCACGCGAGGCGTGCGCGGCGGCAGGACGGGCACGGGACGGACGGGCGGGCGGAGGTCCATCGCGGATCCGGGCCGGGTGCGGGGGGCGGCGCGACCCGAAGGACGCGCGTGGCGAGCCGGTCAGCGTAGACCAGGGCGCCCGGCCCATCCAGCCGGCCGCGCGCCGGGGGAGCGGGCCGCCGCGCGCCCCGACCCGGCACGGCGTGCGCGCTCAGATCCCGCCCAGCAGCTCCTCGCGCGTGGCCCTCTGGCGGAAGGCGAAGATGCGCCGCAGCTCGCGCGCCACGAAGGGCTGCGCGAGCGTCCCGAGGGGCGGCATCGGCAGCTCGTACTCGACGCGGTCGGTGATGAAGGTGCGTCCGGCGCGCTCGTCGAAGCCGTGCGTGTGGACCCAGCGCCGGTACGGGCCACGCAACTGCTCGTCGACGAAGCCGTGGGGCGGGTCCCAGGCGGCGATGCGCGTGCGCCAGCCGAACGGCAGGCCGAAGAGCGCCAGGCGGTAGTCGATCAGCGTCCCGACGGCCATCGGGATCGGCGCCGGCGTGAGGATGCGGAAGCGCAGTTCGGGCGGCGTGATGCGCTGCAGGTTGTGCGCGTCGGCGAAGAAAGCGAAGACCTGCTCGCGCGGCAGCGGCAGATCGATCGTCGTGGTGAGCAGCGGCATCGCGGGGAGGACGTCCGGGGGGCGGGGGGAGCTTCGCCGGCGGAGGTCGTCCGGATGCGCGCGCTGCCGATCAGGCCGCGTCGTCGGCCTGGACGTGCGCGGGGTCCGCGGACGGCGTCGCCGGCTCGAGCGCGTCGGCGGCCGATCCCCGCAGCCAGTCCTGCTCGGACACGCCCAGCGCGCGGGCCAGCCCGAGCAGCGCGTCGCGGGCGGCGACCTCGGCGATCTCGTCCTCGAACGGGGCCACGAGCTCGAGGCACTCGCGGCCGTCCTCGTGCTCGTCGAGGTGCACGCGCATCCCGTCGAGGACGTACAGCGTGCGCCAGCGTCGCACGACGCCCAGCGCGCCGTGCCGCAGCAGCTCGTCGGCCAGCGGGTCGGCGTCGTCGACGGGCGAGGTGTCCCAGCGCGCCGGCGACGGGACGATCGAGCCGTCGCGCCGATAGGCCAGCATCTCGGCGCCGGCGCCCTCGGTGCGGCGCAGCAGCAGCCGACCGCGCGAGCAGTTCAGGTGCAGGTCCTCCTGCACGAGGATCTCGGGACCGACCGCCCCGAGGGCGAGCAGGCGTCCGTCGAGCGCGAGCCGGTCGCGCACGACGGCCTTGAGTTCGAGCGAGTACGGCACGGGCAGGCTCCTCGAGGCGGGACGCCGAGTGATCGGCCGGAGGCGCGTTCCGCGTGAAGCAGGAATCGCGACGGGTGACGAGGCGTTCGGGCGGGAGCGCTCACCGGCCGGGCGCGGCGTCGACGCGCGCGAGCAGCTCGTCGTCGCCGCGCATGCGCGCCAGCGTGCGCGCGAAGTCGTCGCGGAACGCGTGTCCCAGGCGCAGGTCGGGGAGCGCGGTCAGCACGACGTCGACGAGTTCGGCCTCGCCGGACGCGACGAGCTTCGCCAGCAGCGACGGGTCGCGCGCGAACGTCCCCCGCACGTCGGCGCCGGCGGCGATCAGGCGTCGCAGCATCTCGGCGCGCGTGGGCTCGTCGAGTTCCGAGCGCAGCAGCGCGCCCCGCAGCGGCGTCGTCCCGTCGGACGAGGGCGCGTCCGGGTCGGCGCCCGCGGCCAGCAGCGCCGAGAGCGTCTCGGGGCGGCCGGTGTGGGTGCACGAGACGAGCAGCGTCCAGCCGTACGCGGGACGCGCGTCGCGCAGGTCGGGCGGCGTGCCGGCGGCGAGCAGCAGGCGCAGCGTCTCGGGCGGGCCCCGGCGTGCGGCCCAGTGCGCCGCGCTGAGCCCGGCTCCGTCGAGGGCCATGGGGTCGCTGCCGGCGGCGAGCAGCGCGTCCACCGCCTCGGTGTCGCCCTCGACCGCGGCCCGGGCCAGGGGGGTCGTCGGCCGGGCGCACCCGGGCGCGAAGGCCGACAGCAGCGCGACGAGCGTTGCGATCAGGATCGACAGTGGACTTTGCATCGTAAAGCAAGTGCGCATGGCGCGACCTCGAGGAAGCTGGGGAGCATGACCGTCAGTCGGAGCGGGCCGCCTTGATGACGGCCTCCATGTGGTCGAGATAGGCCGTGAGTGCGCGCCGACCGGCGGCCGAGAGACGGTACTCGGTGCGCGGCACGCGTCCCTCGAAGCCCTTCTTGCAGACCACGTAGCCGGCCTCCTCGAGGCGGCGGGCGTGCACCGACAGGTTGCCGTCGGTGAGCCGAAGCAGCTCTCGCAGCTCGCGGAACGAGAGCCCGTCGGTGCCGGCCAGGGCGCTCACGATGCCCAGTCGCACGCGTTCGTGGATGAGCGGGTCGAGCGCCGACGTGAGCGTCTCGCCGTGCAGCACGCGCAGCTCGCCGGCGGCGGCCTTGGTCTTCTTGGCAGGCGACGTCATCGCGAGATCTTCCGCAGCACGAGAGCGAAGACCAGGTCGAGGCCGCCGAAGCCGGCCGCCATCCACAGGTCGCCGCCGACGGGCGAGGTGAGCAGCGCACCCACGCCCAGCAGCATGAACAGGGGACCCATGACGAGCAGCAGGCGCAGCGAGAGCAGCCCCGCGGTGGTCACGCCCACACCGTAGAGCAGCAGCCAGACGCCCGGCAGCGAGCGCGTGAGTCCGCCCGAGTGCAGGACGAAGGTCAGCACCGCGCCGGCGACGATGGCCGGCAGCAGTCCGAGCAGGAAGCGTCGGCCCTGCAGGCCCAGCAGGCTGGTGCCCATGCCGCGCGCGCGCCGCTCGACGAAGAGCACGCCGAGCAGCGCGGCCAGGATCGCCGCGCCGATCCACACGGAGAGCCAGCGGGTGTCGTCGTCGACCAGGGACGCACCGCCGGCGGCGGCGAAGGCCGTGGCCGAGAGCGCCAGGCCCGTGCTGCCGGGCAGGCTCGTGAAGGCTCCCGAGGTCTCCATCGTGCGGCGGATGAAGCGCAGGTCGTCGGCCGCGCGATGGGGCAGCGCCAGCGGCTCGGACGCCTCGGCCAGCGCGACGGACTCGGCTCTCGATCGACGCACCATGGGCGCGCTCCCCGGGGGACGAGCGGCATCATCGACGGCGTTCGGGGATTCTGACAAGTACTTTTTGTCGCAAAGCAAATGAGCCGGTCGGGATCGGGATCGGCTCCGGCTCCGGCTCCGGCTCAGCCGGCGAGCGAGATGCGCAGGACGGCGTGGTAGCCGAGCAGCGCGACGTACATCGCGAACAGACCGGTGAGCGCGAAGCGCACGCCGCGGAAGCGCGCGTGGACGAGCAGGAAAACCGCGCCGGCCAGGGTCAGGGCCAGCTTCCAGGTCACGAACGAGTCCTGGCCGGACGCCAGCGCCCAGCGCATGAACGGGTTGGCCTCCTCGCCGCCCATGTCGAGGTACTGCAGCGTGAGCACGAGGTCGGTGAGCGACATGACCAGGATGCCGAGCGCGAGCATCCACTCGGACTTCGTGTAGCGGTCGACGTAGAGGTTGCTGCGCTCGCCGCGACGGCGGCCGCGGATCCGGCGGCCGAACAGGAAGAAGCGCGAGATCGGCGCGGTGGGCTGGGCGCGGCGGTCGCCGCCACGACGGCGGTCGATCACGGGCGCACCGGCGGCCACGTCCTCGGGCGGCGAGTGGCGGCGTGTCTCCTGCGTCATGCGTGCGATCCTCTCATCGGGGACGGCCGCCGTGCGAGTCGGAGCCGCCCGGCACGGTGAGGGCCTGCTTGCCGAGACCCTCTCCCACGGGCAGGAAGCTGATCGGCATGGGACCGAGGGTCTTCAGCTCGCGCTCGTCGGCGGGGTGTGCGTCGAGGTCCCACACGTCGGGGTCGTCCGTGCGCGTGAACGTCACGCAGCAGGTCTGCCGCTCGCCGTCGACCTCGACCTCGACCAGGCAGCCGAAGCGGTTGCGCGGCGGCTCTCCCGTGCGCAGCAGCGCGGCGCAGCGCGCCGCGGCCTCGCTCACCACGGCGCCGCGCTGCTCGCGCTGGACGGCGAAGGCCTCGCCGCGGATGCCGTCGTGCGTCGCGCGCCAGGCCGTCATCCACAGCGCCATGGTCAGGAAGCCCAGCACGGCCACGAGCATGACCGCGCTGCCGCGCTCGCCGCGCCGTGCGTCGTGGTCTCGCGGGACGTCGGTCATGCGCTGCCTCACGTCAGTCGGGGATGAGCAGGTGGACGGTGCGCGCCGCGTCCCCGTCGCCGACGCCGAGCGTGAGCCGCAGCGCGTGGCGGGGATCGTGCAGCAGCTCGAAGCGACGGAGGTCTCTGGCCACGACGATCGCGCTGCCGTCCCCGGCGTCGGTGCGGCGCAGGTCGCCGCCTTCGAGCGCGTACGTGATGCGCGGCGGGGCGTGCCGCAGGCGCAGCGGGTCGAGGGCCAGCAGCGCCGGCTCGGGCGTGAGCACGAGTTCGTCGTGGTCGGTCATCCGTGCGTCGACGCAGCGTCCCAGGTCGGCGGCCAGGGCGTCGGTGGCCAGGCGCAGCTCGTTCACGGCCCGGGCCCGGTCGCGCAGCGCGAGCGTGCCCCGATCGAGCGGACGGAACGCCTCGGTCATGAGCGTCATCAGGATCGTCATGATGACCATCACGACGAGCAGCTCGAGCAGCGTGTGACCGCTCGTCCCGCGCGGCGGACGGGTCGTCATCGCAGGCCCTCCGGCAGGGCCACCAGGCGCCGCACCCGCGCGCGCACGGTGTGCGTGGCGAGGTCCTTCTCGACCTGCTCGACGCGCACCGCGTCGGGTCCCTCGGGAAGCGTTGCGAAGAGCTGCTCCTCGATCGTCGGCGGGTCGGGATCGAGCCGGGCCGGGACGCCCATCACGCGCCGCAGCTCGTCCTCGGGAAGGTGCATCCAGTAGGTCGGTTCGCCGGTCGCCCAGGTGTCGAGCGTCGAGACGAGCCGTTCGTGGGCGCCGAGCAGCTTGACCATGCCGACCACCAGGACCGAGATCATGATGACCGCGACCTCGCACTCGAGCAGCGTGGTCCCGCGCTCGCCCCGGACGCGGCGCTCAGCTCTCCGAGGGCGAGACACGGTCTCCTCCCTCGCCGACGACGAGACCGTCGACCTCGCCGCTCTCGTCGATCTCGAGCGAGCCGCTCCAGCGATCGCTGCCGATGCGCACGGCCTCGGCCGAGAACCCGTGCGAGTCGGCCTGCCGTACCGTGTAGCGGAAGGGTCCGGTGCGCACGAGCACGCCGGGCTCGATCAGGCGGGCGTCGACGAGCGCGGACAGGTCCTCCGTGTACACGCCGTGCTCGAGCCAGTGCATGCGCTCGGCGTTCCACAGGCTGTGCAGGACCGACTCGGCCTCGTCGACGCGGCGCGTCTCGAACGCGATGCGGAAGTCGGGCGCGGCGGCCTGGGCGAGCAGGCCCAGCATCGAGACCACCACGAGCAGCTCGACGAGGCTCGTCCCGCGCTGGGACCGGCGGCTCATGGCGGCGGCTCCGCGGCTCCGAGCCGCGCGCGCGCGCGCGCCACGAGCGGCGCGAGCGAGGTGGCCGATGCGCCCGCGTCGACCGCGGCCTGGTAGCTGCGCAGCGCCTCGTCGGGACGTCCGTCCTGCAGCCACGCGTGGCCGAGCAGCGTGAGCGCGTCGGGACGGCCGCCGTCGAGCACGAGCGCGCGCTGCAGCGCCGAGCGCGCGGCCGGCCACGCACCGAGCAGCACCTGCGCGCGGCCGAGGTCGATCCACGCGTCGATGTCCGACGGATCGTCGTCGAGCGCGGAGGCCAGCGCCGGCGCGGCCCAGTCGGCGTGGTCGCGCAGCATCGCCGCGCGTCCGAGGGTCAGGCGCAGCGCGGGCGGCAAGGCGCGCGGCGCGAACGCGACGGCGCGCGACACGGCCTCGTCGGTGTGCCCGGTGAGCATGAGCGTCGCGAGCAGGTCGGAGGTGCGTCCGGCGTCGTCTGGCTCCGCGTCGGCGGCCTGGCGCAGCCACGAGAGGGCGTCGTCCACCGAGCCGCGGGCGAGCTGCGTGAGGCCGAGGGCGCGCGCGAGGCGTGCGTCCTGCGGATGGTGCTGCGCGGCGCGTTCGAGCACGGCCTGGGCGTCGCCGAGCCGTTCGAGCGCGTGATACGCGCGGGCCGCGCCGAGCGCCGCGTCGACGTCGTCGGGCGTGTCGGCGAGCACCTGCGTCCAGGCGTCGAGCGACTCGCCCCAGCGACCCTGCGACTCCTCGAGCGAGGCGCGCGCGCGGGCGTCGAGGGCCGCGTGGTGCGCCGGCGACGCCAGGTCGGGGGGCATGCCCTGGTTCGCCAGCGCCCAGTCGATGCGCGACGGACGACGTCCCTCGCCGTCGACGGCCACGCAGGCCGCGACGAGCGGGAGCAGCAGGATCAGGGCGGGCAGGGTGCGTGGCATCTATCCCTCGTCGTCCTCGGCCAGGACCTTCTGGAGGATGAGGTCGTCGACGGCGCCGCCGTCCTCGCCGGGCAGTGCTTCCTGCCAGACGTCGTCGCGCAGGTCGGTCGAACCGGCGTCGTCGGTGCGCAGGTCGTCGGCCGCGTCGAGCATGAGCGCCGCGCTGCCGAAGCGCTTGCCCGCCAGCAGGTCCTTGGCGGCCACGAGCAGCGAGTCGTGCAGGCGGTCCTTGTCGATCCACGTGGCCGAGAGCGGGACGGAGCCGTCCTTCACGTCGCCGGCGGTCTGCGGCATGCCCTGTCCGATGAGGTCGATGATCGTGGGCGTGAGCACCACGATGACCTCCTCGCGCACGCTCACGTCGCTCGTGCCGCGGAAGAAGCGTCCCAGGAACCACAGGTCGCCGAGCAGCGGCACCTTGGTCTCGATCGTCTTCTGCCGCTCGCGGAAGAGGCCGCCGATCACGATCGTGTCGCCGCTGCGCACGAGCACGTTCGTGGTCACCTCGGCGGTCTCCTTGTACGGCAGGCCGGCCGGGTTGAGTCCGCCGTCGCTGTCCTCCGGGTGGATCTCGAGCCGCACGTAGCCGTTGCGTCCGATGAACGGACGGAACACGAGCCGCGTGCCGGTCTCCAGGAACTCGACCGACTGCGAGGTGGACGTCTGCGTGGTCGTCGTCGTGATGAAGCCGTCGCGGCGTCCGAGCAGGATCTCGCCGCGCTGCTTGTTGAGCGTGAGCACCTTCGGGCTGGCGAGCACGTTCGTGTTCGTGACCTGCCGCAGCGCGCGCAGGAAGAATCCCAGCGGCCCGAGCAGGAAGCCCACGTTGATGCCGCCGGTCGAGAGCTGGGACGCCGTGTGCGACTCCGCGACCTGGAATCCCGTGGTGAGCTGGTCGGAGGTGAACTGTCCCGTCGAGAGGCCCTCGACCGAGGCCGACGCGTTCGTCACGTCGTACGTCAGGCCGAGCAGCGCAGAGAGCTGGCCGCCCTGCTCCTCCGAGTCGATCAGCTGCGCGGTCAGGATCGTGGCCTCGATGAGCACCTGGAGCGGCGCGGCGTCGACGACCTCGATGAGCTCCTTCACGGCGGCCTGCACGTCGGGCAGGTCCTTCACGATGACCACGTCCTGGCTCGCGTAGGTGTCGCCGCCGGCCTCCTCGGGCGTCGAGACGATGCCCTGGTCGGAGGTCTTCGTCCCGGCCACCGCACCCGAGAGCGAGAGCATCGGCTGGATCATCTCGACCAGGTCCTCGGCGCGCGCGTGCTCGAGCCGGTAGATGACGGTCTCGACCTGCGCCGGCTTGACGTAGATGTACGGGCCCTCCTCGTACGAGACGAGGTTCGACGAGCGGCAGATGACGTCGATCGCCTCCTTCGGCGTGACGTCGTAGAGGTCGCCCGAGAAGCGCGCCTCGAGGCCCGGCTCGACGACGATGTTCTTGCGCAGCAGCAGGCGCAGCTGGCCGAAGGCCTCGGCCACGTCGATGTTGCGCGCGTGGAACTCGAGCAGCCCCGGCGAGGGCTGGACGAAGCCCGTGTTCTCGCCTTCGCCGATGGGCGTCGCCGGCGGCAGTGCGGCGGGTTCGCTCGACGGTCCCTTCTTGCCTTCGGCGTCGCCTGCCTTCGCGCCGGCCTCGCCGGGGGGCTGGCCGGCCTTCTCGGTCAGCTCGCGCAGCAGCGCCAGCGGGTCGGACGCGTCGAGCGAGGCCTGTGCCGCGACCCGCACGGTCCCCGCGAGGGACAGCAGCAGCGCGACGACGAGCAGCCGGGACGGGCGCATCATCCGATCCCCGAGGCCATCGAGAACATCGGCATGTACACCGAGAACAGGATGCCGGCGACGGCCACGCCCATGAACAGCACCACGAACATCTCGATCGCGCCGGTGACGCGCTCGAGCACGGTGGAGATCCGTCCGCGGTAGAACTTGTCGACCTCGTCCATGACCTCGGGCAGGGTGCCGCTCTGCTCCCCGATGGTGACCATGCTGGTCAGGAACGACGTGAACAGGCCCGTGTCCTTGATCGCGTCGGAGAGCGTGCCGCCGCGTCCGACGTAGCGCACCACGTGGCCCATCGCCTCGCGGTAGACCGTGCTCGTGGCGTAGACGCCCTTGAGGCAGTCGATCGTGTCGAGCAGCGGGACGCCCGCGCGCTGCAGCATCGCGATGTTGTTCGCGAACTTCTGCATCGAGACCTCGACCGTGATGTCGCCGATCATCGGCAGGCACAGCGCGAGACGGTCGCGCAGGTCGCGTCCCGCGGGCGTCTTCAGGAACGCGCGCAGTCCGAGCACGACGGCCACCAGCCCGCCGAAGAGCTTGCCGAAGTGCGCCGTCAGGAAGTGCGAGATGGCCAGCACGTACTGCGTGATGGCCGGCAGCTCCTTGTCCATCTGCGCGAACATCTCGGCGAACGTCGGCACGACCTTGACGAGCATGACGACCAGCGCCGACGTCGCCACGACCGAGAGGATGGTCGGGTAGATCATCGCGCTCACGAGCTTGGCGCGCATCTCGTTCGAGGCGCGCACCTGCTCGGTGAGCTTGTCGAGCACCTCGTCGAGCTTCCCCGAGGCCTCGCCGCTCTTGACGATCTCGATCCAGTCGGGCTTGAAGACCTTGGGATGGTCGGCGAACGCCTCCCAGAGCGTCGCGCCCGACTCGATGCGGCGCGCGGCGGACGCGACGAGCGCCTTCATGCCGGTGCTCTGGCTCTGGTCGCCGGCGATGGCCAGTGCCTCGTAGATCGGGATGCCCGCCCGGAACAGGGTCGAGAGCATGTGGAAGAACGAGAGCAGGTCGGCCGACTGCACCTTGGGGTGCAGCTTGGTCGTGAGCCTGGGCTTCAGGAAGCCGACGGAGGCCGTGCGTGCGAGCGGCATCGGTCAGCTCTCCACCCGGATGTACTCGGCGACCTCTTCGAGACCGATCACGCCCGCGGTCACCTTGCGGCGGATGTCGTCCTCGAGGAAGAGCTGGCCCTCGGCGCGCGCGGCGCGCTTGAGCTCCGACTGGTCGGCACCCTTGGCGATCAGGTCCGAGAGCGTGCTCCCGACGGGGATCACCTCGTAGAGGCCGACGCGTCCCTTGCAGCCCGTCCCGCGGCAGCGTTCGCAGCTGCTGCCGGTCACGGCGCGGAAGATCTCGATCTCGCCCTCGAGGCCGTAGCGCGCGGCCACGTCGCCCGGCAGGCGGTAGCCCTCCTTGCAGTCCGGGCACAGGCGGCGTCCGAGGCGCTGTGCCTCGACGAGACGCAGCGCCGGTCCGAGCAGGAAGGGCTCGACGCCCATGTCGACGAGGCGGTTCACGACCTGCAGCGCCGAGTTCGTGTGCAGGGTCGAGAGCACGAGGTGGCCGGTGAGCGCGGCGCGCATGCAGATCTGCGCCGTCTCGGTGTCGCGCACCTCTCCGACCATGATCTTGTCGGGGTCCTGGCGCAGGAAGGCGCGCAGCGCGCTCGCGAAGTCGAGTCCCACCGAGCTCTTCACGTGCACCTGGTTGAGGCCGTGGAAGCGGTACTCGACCGGGTCCTCGACCGTGACGATGTTGTCCTCGGGGTTGTTGATCATCTTCAGGCAGGTGTAGAGCGTCGTGCTCTTGCCCGAACCCGTGGGGCCCGTCACGAACATCAGGCCGTTGTGCGAGTTGGCCGCCTGGATGAAGTCCTCGGCCTGCTTGGGCGTGAAGCCCAGCGGCGTCAGGTCGTCCGGGATCGACTCCTTCTCGAGCAGGCGGATGCAGACCTTCTCGCTGTAGACCGTGGGCACGGTGTTCACGCGCAGGTCGACGCGCTTGTCGAGGTGTCGCACCGAGATCGCGCCGTCCTGGGGGATGCGCTTCTCGGCGATGTCCATCTTGGCCAGGATCTTGAGACGCGACACGATCGCCTGGAACACGCCGCGCGGGGGCGCCGGGATCTCGAGCAGCCGGCCGTCGACGCGGAACCGGATGCGCACGCCCGACTCGTAGCCCTCGACGTGGATGTCGCTGGCGCCGTCGTCGATGGCGCGCGCGAGCATCTGGTTCACGTAGCGCAGGACCTGGCTCTCCTTGCTCACCGGGATCGAGCGCTGCAGGTCGACCACGTTGACGCTGTCGGACTCCTCCTCGACGACGTCGCTCGTGTTCTCGCGCGCGATCTCGGCCACCGCGTCGCGGCTGCCGAAGACCTGGCGGCTCAGCTCGTGCACGAGGGAGACCGGCGCGGCCGTCGCCGAGACGACGCAGCCGGCGCGCATGCGCGCCTCCTCGATGCCCTTGAAGTGGCTCGGGTTGATGCACGCGAGGACGGCCTTGTCGCCGCGCACGGCGACCGGCATGAGCAGGTTCTTGCGACAGGTCGGCTCGCCGATGCGCTCGGCCAGGTCGCGGACCGTGTCGACGACCCACTCGATCGGACCGATGTCGCGGCGCGCGCCGTCGGGTCGCACCTCGACCACGATGTCCTTGCCGTCGCGCTCCTCGAGGGTCACCCGCTGCACCGAGAGGTGCTCGGCGTGCAGCCTGGCGACCGTCTCCTCGTCGAGGATGCCGGCACCGACGAGCGCCTCCTCGGCCGTGTTGAGGAAGCGCCGACGCGTCCTCGTCAACTCGGCCTTCTGGGCCGGCGAGAGCATGTCGTGCTCTTCGAGCAGCCGCAGGATGAGCGGGTTGTCGTTGATGACCTCGAACGTCAAGACGGTCCTCCGGGCTCAGTCGGGCGGCGCCGCGTCGGACCCTGGTTCGGTCTTCGCGTCCGGCGGGATCGGGGCCTCGGCGTCGTCCGCCGACGCGTCCTCATCGGCCACGAGAGGGATCGGGCCGATGAAAATCGCCCGCGTCCCGCGCATGTCGAGCAGGTGGTAGGTGCCGCGGTGCTCGACGAGGGCCGCCGGGCCTTCGATGGCCAGCAGCCGCGGGGGGCTGTCCGGGTCGAGCCCCGGGACGTCCTGGCCCACGTTCACCGTGTGCCCGCTGATGTTCGCCGTCCCCATGCCCTGGCCGAAGTCGACCACCGAGTTCAGCCGCAGCTCGAACGGCACCGTGGTCGGGACGACCTGCGGGGCGACGTAGTCCTCCTCGATGTCGGCCCACGGGTCGACGGCCGTGCTCGTCGGGGCCAGGCGGAACGGCTCCCGGACCGAGTCCTCGAGGAAGGCGTCCACCTCGTCCTGGAGCTGGATCGGCAGGATCTCGAGGTGGTCCTCGGCGAAGCCTCCGTCGTCGGCGAGGCTCACCGGCTCGCCTTCGAGCGTGCCCACGGTGAGCCACGCCAGCAGCGTGATGCACAGCAGCACCGACCAGCGTCGGAGGAGGTCGATCACCCGTCGTCCCCCGTCGCTCCGGCGTCGTCCGCGGTCTCGCCCTCGAGCACCAGCGCGTGCAGCGCGCACTCGATCTGCAGCCGTTCACCGCCCGACGAGGCCTGGAGCGTGATCTGCTCGATGCGCAGCGGTCGGCTGCCGACCTCGACGCTCCGCACGAAGTCGAGCACCTGGGCGTAGTTGTCGGCCGTCGCGACGAGTTCGACGGTGAGCGTCACGAAGGGCTCGAGCGCCTGGCGGCGGATGGGCTCCATCGTGTCGAGGCTCAGGCCCGAGTTCTGCACGAGGCCGAGGATGTAGGCCTGCCAGCCCACGTCGTCGGCCGGCGCGGTGAGACGCGGCCCGTACACGTGACGCTGGTTCAGGACCATGAGCACGTCGGTGGCCATCGCCTGCTTCTCGGCGGCGAGCACCTTCTGCGCGCGCAGCGACTCGAGCGTCGAGCCGAACGGCATGATCAGCCCGAAGTAGCCGACCAGCAGGGCTGTGATCGCCAGCACGACGCGCATGCGCGCCGGGTCGCGGCGGGCGCCGGCGAGGAAGCGACGGATCGCCTCGACCTGCTTGGGATCGATCTCGAGGCCCATGCCGGATCACTCCCTCGAGGGCAGCGCGAGGAGCGTGATCTTCGCCAGACGGCGGCCCTTCGAACCCTCGACGAGCTGGATGTCCGAACCGCCGACCTTCGGGAAGTGCGCTTCGAACGGCTCGCGCTGCAATGCCTCGGCGATGCGCGCCGCTTCGGGCGGCGTCGTCTCGTTCGGTGCGAGGATCGCCTCGGCCGAGAGCAGCAGGCTGCGGGTGTTGCGGCGGCTGCTGCCGTCGTCGGTCGGGTAGACGACCTCGTCGTGGGCCTCGAGGAGCTCGAGCCGGGTGTCCTTCGAGAGGATCCCCGGCAGGGCGTGCAGGATGCTCCACCACGGGACGCGGTTCACGAGGTAGGCGTGCGCGGTGCGCGACTCGTAGACCATCCGGTCGCGCTGGTCGGCGAGCTCGGCCGGCTGGATGTCGGCGGCGGTCGTGGCCTCCACGACCTCGACCTCCAGCGCCGAGACGTTCGTCTCGAGCTGGGACACCTCGCCGTTCAGGTAGAAGAACTCGGCGGCGAGCGTGACGAGCAGGGAGGCGGCCGTCGCGTACGGGAACGACGCCGCCATGCTGCGCTCGGGGTGCATGTCCTTGAGCAGGTCGGTCCCGTGGCCGGACGACTTCGCCGCGCGCGCCAGGAGCTCGGCGCTGAGTCCCGCGTCGTGCACCATCGCCGGCGCGATCACCACCGGACAGCACAGCGCGCTCCCCAGGTGATCGGCCATGCCCGTGTCGATCGTGCCGTCGGCCGCGTCCGGCCCGGCGTGCAGGATCGCCCCGGAGATGTCGGTGATCGAGAGGTCCTCGGCGGCGTGGCTGAGCAGGCCGAGCACGGCGGTCTCGATCTCCCAGGGGTCCTCGCCCGGGCGGAACTCGATCAGCCGCCAGGTCACGACCTCGTCGCGATGGACGAGCAGCACGATCCCGTCGGGGTCGCCCGGCAGGATGCGCACGTGGTTCACCCAGCGTCGGGGCGCCTTCTTGAGGCGACGCGCCGCGCGGAAGACGAGGTCGGGCGTGGGCACGAGCTGCACGCCGCGGCGCTCGGCGGCCTGCAGGCCGAGCTGCAGCTGGTCGGCGACGTGACGCGGACATCCGACGGTGCGCGTCGACGGCGTCCCGCCGATCTTGAGCGTCGAGCGCCCGGCGGCGAAGCCGTTCGGCTCGCCCAGGTGCTTCGACAGCACGTCGCTCGCGCTCGGTCCGTCGCGTGTCGGCGTGCTCTGCTCGACGAGGACGTACAGCCAGCGCGGGTCGATGCCGATCGTGGCGTTCGCGCCGACCGTCCCGTCGGAGAGCAGGCGCGCGAGCGGCGTCGCGATGTCACCGTCGTCGATCGGCAGGCTGAGCGACTCGGGCTGTCCGCGTCCGAGCGTCGTGACGACGATCTGGTCGCGGGTCAGGAAGATCCCGCTCTGGCCACGCACCCTGGCCTTCTTGGGCGCGGCGGCTTCGGCTTCGTCCGGATCGCTCATGGCGAGGGAGCCCAGCGGATCTTCGGCATGCAACGGCAGGAACTCCCGCGTGCGAGGAGCGCGCTCGGGGCGCGTGGTCGTCGCACGGGGAGTCGACCACCCGGAGGAGGTCGCTCCGTGAGGCCGGCACCGGCCTCACGGAGTCAGGTCAGACGAACCGCATCAGGTCTGACGCGGGTTGATCTCGTCCGGGATCGTCGACTTGGACGCGTCGTAGCCCTTGTGGTTGTAGGTCACGGTGTACGCGCCGTAGCCGGCCGACGAGCCCTTGCGGGTGACCGTCAGGGTCCAGCCCGTCTCGAAGCTGCTCTCGGTGCTCGGCACCTTGAACGTGCCGACCGAGAAGTACTCGGGGGCCTCGACACCGATGTCGAGCTTGGAGAGATTGTCGGCGTAGATGCCCTGACGCGCCTGGTAGCGCTCCTGGGCGGTCTGCACCGTCGACAGGTACGTGAACGCCTCGGACGCCTTGCTGCGCTCGACCGACGCCATGAAGCGCGGCACACCGAACGCGGCCAGGACACCCAGGATCACGACGACGACAGCGAGCTCGACCAGCGTGAAACCACGCTCGGTACGGGTCTTGTTGGACTGCATCCTTCGACTCCTTGTGTGGAATGAGCCGGTCGTCTCGGGGAGTCCTCGTTCGTGAGGCGAGGAGAGGCGGCCGGACCGTGGCGGAAACGAGCCACTCCATCGGCCGGGCCGAGCGGAGGCCTGAAGAGAAAGTGATCGGCGATTCTGCTCAGGGGCCGGGAAGCCCCCCGGCCCCCGTCCGGGCCGTCGGCGCGGGACGGGCGGGGCCGCGATCCCTTCGTGCGCCGGAGCGGATCCCGGCGTCGGCGCGCCCGGGTGCCGACGCTGCGCCCTGATCGTCGATCTGCGGCTTCCGACGCGCGCGGCGTCGTTGCTAGAGTGGCCCCCGGACCGGTCGGGAGGCATCGACGTGAACAAGGCGACGCACCGCATCTACATGGTGGGGGCGCACTCCACCGGCAAGACGACCCTGGCGCGCTGGGTGCGCGACACGTACGGGCTGCCGATGATCAGCGAGGTGGCGCGCGGCGTGCTCGCCGAGATGGAGACGCGGCTCGACGCCCTGCGCTCGGACATCGAGCTCGTGAACCGCTACCAGCGCGAGGTCTTCGAGCGCCAGCTCAGCTCCGAGCTCTCGCAGTCCGGCTCGTTCGTGAGCGACCGCGCCTTCTGCAACCTGGCCTACGCCGCGCACCACAGCCAGGTGCTGCCGCAGCTCGCGCGCGACGAGCGCCTCGTCCAGTACATGGAGTTCGTGCGCGAGGGCCTGGTCTTCTTCGTCCGGCCGCACCGGGCGCTGGTGACCCACGACGGCGTGCGCGCCGGCGTCGAGTGGGAGGAGGTCGTGCGCATCGACGGCATGGTCAAGCTGCTGCTCGAGTGGTTCGACGTGCCGTACATCCCGATGGCCAGCCTCTCGATGCAGGAGCGCGTGCGGCAGCTCGAGCGCGTGCTCTCGCTGACAGGGTTGACGCCCGTCCCGAAGGAGCGGCCCGACGCCGAGGCGGCCGGCGCCGGGCCCGACGAGCTGCGCCGCCCCGTCCGCCCCAGCCGGCGCGTCGACGCGACCTGGCTCGACGCGTCCGGTCGGCCGTCCGGCAACGGACACGCTGCCGAGCGCGCCCTCGAAGGATAGGTCCCGACGGCGCCGGGCGTCCCGCGTGCGAGCGCGGGGCGCACCGACCCTCTCGCCGCCCGCCTCCACGAGATCCCGATGCCGTCCGTCCCTCTCGACGTCGCGTCCGCCGTGGCCGCCAAGCGGACGGGCGCGGCGTGGTCCCCCCGGCTCGTGAAGGCGCTCGTCGACGGGTACACGTGCGGGGACGTCGACGACGCGGCCATGACCGAGGTGCTCTCGGCGGTCTTCGACCGAGGTCTCGACGACGACGAGCTGGCCGCCTGGACGGGCGCCATGCTGCACAGCGGCTCGGTGCTCGACTGGTCGTGGCTCGACCGGCCCGCGGTCGACAAGCACAGCACCGGCGGCGTGGGCGACAAGATCAGCCTGTGTCTGGCGCCGGCCGTGGCCGCCTGCGGGGCGGCCGTCCCGATGGTCTCCGGGCGCGCCCTCGGACACAGCGGCGGGACGCTCGACAAGCTCGAGTCGATCCCGGGCTTCAGGGTCGACGTGTCGCTCGACGAGGCGCGCGCGATCGTCGAACGCCACGGCCTCGTGCTCATGGGACAGACCGCCGAACTGGCCCCGGCCGACCGCAGGATCTACGCCCTGCGCGACGCGACGGGACTCGTGGCGTCGCGTCCCCTGATCGTCTCGTCGATCATGAGCAAGAAGCTCGCCGAGGGACTCGCGGGTCTCGTGCTCGACGTCAAGGTCGGCAGCGGCGCGTTCATGAAGACGCTCGCCGACGCGCGCGACCTGGGCGCGGCGCTGGCGCGGGTGGGCGCGGCCCAGGGCTGCTCGACCGTCGCCCGTCTCACGCGCATGGATCGTCCGCTCGGGCGCACGGTCGGCAACGCGCTCGAGATGCGCGAGGCGCTCGAGGTGCTCGCCGGCGGCGGCCCGTCCGACGTGCGCGCGCTGACACTCGAGCTCGGCGGCGAGATGCTGGCCCTCGTCGGCCTGGCCGAATCGGTCGCCGACGGCGCGCGCGCCGTGGCGCGAGTGCTCGACGACGGACGCGCGCGCGCCGTCTTCCGCGCGCTCGTGATCGCCCAGGACGGCGACCCGCGCGTGGTCGACGACCCGTCGCGGCTCGACGTGGCCGAGGTGCGCGTCCCCGTGCTCGCGCCACGCGACGGCTTCCTCGCGGCGATCGACGGCGAGGCCGTGGGACGCGCCGTGCACGCGCTCGGCTCGGGACGTTCGTCCCCCGGCGCGAAGGTCGACCTGGGCGTGGGACTCGAGGTCCTGCGCGGCGTGGGCGAGCGGGTGTCGGCGGGTGAGCCGATCTTCGAGCTGCGCGTACGCGACCGCGCGGCGGGCCAGGCCGAGGCCGCGCGCTTCGTGGCGGCGATCGAGTTCGCCGACGACCCGCCCGAAGAGGTCCCGCTGTTCCTCGAGCGGCTCGAGGTCCGCGCGGGCTGAGCCGCCGGCTCGGGGCCCGTCCTCCCGGTGACCAGGAGGAGAGTCCCTAGTGATAAATACCTAAAGCGTCATACGGGGTGCGTCCGATGACCGGCGGGTCGGTGGACGGCTGCTGTGAAGGCCGGGACACCGTGGTCGATCCACTCCGGAGTTCGTTCATGAACACGTCCGTCAAGCGGGAGCAGCGGGGCTTCACCCTGGTCGAGCTCGCCGTCGTCGTCGTCATCCTCGGTGTGCTGGCCGCGTTCGGCGTGCCGCGCTTCATGGCCTCGGTCGAGCGCAGCAAGGCCTCGGAGGCCTACACCTACCTCTCGACGGTGCAGACCGCGCAGGAGCGCTATCTCGCCCGGCAGGGCAGCTACGCCTCGAAGATCGAGGATCTCGACATCGGCATGGACGCGCCCGAGTACTTCACCGTGAGCAAGGTCACGGTGCCCGCGGGTGCGAAGAGCCTCGAGACCGGCTGGACGGTGACGCTGACGCGTACCGGTGCCGCCGCCGGCTACGGCACCTACACGGTGACCTACAACCAGCTCGGCTACGACAGCAAGAAGTCGACCATCCCCGACGAGATCAACCCGCGTCAGACCTGATCGGACCGGTCCGACGTCGGAGGAGCGATCCTCCCGTCACCGCGGCGAGACGATGGAGTCGATCCTCGTCTCGCCGCGCGTCGTTCCGGCGGCGCCGGGCGGGACGTCGAGCACCAGCTCGTTCTCGATGCGCAGCAGGCGTCCGGCGTGGTCGAGGAGGAAGTCCTGACCCGCAGCGGGCCGCGGCCGGCCCGCGCGGTCGAGCTGACGCCAGCCGACGCACAGCGTCTCGGCCGTGCTGACGACGCCGTCGAAGCGCAGCGTCCCGGCCGTCGCGGGGAGGTCGAGCAGGGCGGCGTTCGCCTCGCGCACCCGGCGCGTGAAGCGCTCGAGCGTGCGCGCGTCGCGCGGGTCGCCGTCGCGCTCGGGCACGATGCGGACGCGCGTGACGTCGCGCACGCGGCGCACGGCCGGTTCTCCGGGCGCGCCCGGGTCGAGGGTGGCGTCGCCGAGGTCGTAGCCCGCGTCGAGCGCGTCGCTCCAGTCGAACGGGACGGGTGCGGGAGCCGGGCCGGAGACCCCTGCCGACGGCTGATCGTCGTCGGCGGCCAGGACGGTCTCGATCACGACCACCGTGCCGCCCTCGTCGCAGACGCCGTCCTCGTCGAGGTCCTTGCACTCGTGGTCGCCGCTGCTCGCGCGCCAGGTGCAACCCCCGCCGAGCACGCTCACGAGCCCGGCGCACAGCAGCGCGTGGCGCAGGCATCGCACGGCGAGCGCGACGCGCCCGAAGCGGCGTGGAGCGGATGTGTCCGGCGTGTCGTCCATCAGCGGCCACCGTACCACGCGCGTCGGCGACGCGCCCCGGCAGCGGCCCGGCCGACGCGTACGCTGGTCTGCGCACGGGCGCGCTGGCATGATCTCCGCGGTGGACGGACCAGGGCGCGCGATCCCGCGCGCGGAACGTCCCGTCCCGTCGCTCCGGCGCGACCTCCTCGGGAGTCACCCCATGTCCGTCCGTCCCGTCGTCCGTGCCGCGCTCGCGGCCTCCGTGTTCGTGTTCGTCGGCTGCGCGCAGACCGGTGCGTCCGACGCCCCGGCCCCCGTGCACGAGCCCACGATGGAAGAGATCATGGCGCTCTCGCAGCCCGGTGACGCGCACGCCGTGCTGCAGCCGATGATCGGTCGCTTCAAGGCCACGATCACTTCGTACATGCCCGAGGGGATGCTCCAGTCCGAAGGCGTGTCGCAGAACGACTGGGTGCTCGGCAACCGCTTCGTGCAGTCGAAGTTCACGAGCAAGATGCCCGACGGCCAGCCGCCCTTCGAAGGCGTCGGCCTGCTCGGCCACGACAACTCGACGGGGCTCTACCAGGGCTTCTGGATCGACTCGATGGGCACGATGATGATGCCGGTGAGCAGCGGCACGTACGACGCCGCGACGCACACGCTCACGATGCGGCGCCAGCTCGACATGCCGCAGATCGGCATGGTCGGCACGATGGAGGACGTGACCGTGATCGAGAGCCGCGAGTCGCATCGCTTCTCGATCCGCATGATCGCGCCCGACGGGACGTCGATGCCGATGCTCGACATCGTCTACACGCGCATGTGAGCGAGGTCGGCCCGCGCGTGCGGGCCGTCCCGGCATGACCCGCCCGAGCGCGTACGACGCGGCCGACGAACCCGGGGAGTCCGAGGGGTCGGAGTCGGAGGCGGCGTCGCTGGCCGGGCTCGTGGTGCTGGCGCTCGACCGCCTCGAGCGCGAGGGAGATCCCGCGCTCGAGGCGCTGTGCGTCGCCCATCCCGACCTGGCCGACGCGCTGCGCGCACGCATCGCGCGGCTGCGCGCGGTGGGCTTCGCGGGGTCGTCCGACGACGCGCGGCCGCTGCCCGAGCGGGTCGGCGGCTTCCGCATCCTGGGACGGCTGGGCGGGGGCGGCATGGGGGTCGTCCTGCGCGCCGAGCAGGAGGGCCTGCGGCGCGAGGTCGCGCTGAAGCTCGTGCGTCCCGACCTGCTGCACTTCCCGGGGGCGCGCGAGCGCTTCCGGCGCGAGATCGCGGCCGTGGCGCGCCTCGCGCACCCGGGCATCGTGCCGGTCTACGCCGGCGGCGAGGACGGTGGCATCCCGTTCTGCGCG
>JACKHP010000038.1 GCA_020638905.1 Planctomycetota bacterium
CCGATCCCGATCGCCCCCCTGGGTCCGATGTGCTCCGGCCGGCGCTTCCATGGACGCATTCGCATTCATCGACGCGAGACGCCGCGATTGCGGGCGGAAAGTTCATCGGAACCGGCCCTGCGGGCCTGTATTCTGCCGACGAGTGGAGCGGCCGATCCCGGCCTCCGTCCCCACCGAAGGAGTGCTCGATGTCCGACAAGGAAAGCCTCGTCATCGGCAGCAAGATCAAGGCGTACGTGAAGACCAAGGGCCTGATGTGCTCGGGTGAGCTTCCGGATGCCGTGTCCGAGAAGGTGCGCGCGATGCTCGACGCCGCGAGTGAGCGCGCGACGGCGAACAAGCGGTCCACCGTCCGGCCGCACGATCTCTGATCCGAAGGGTTCGTCGGAGCGCGAACCCGGCGGTCGGGCGCGCGGCGGCCTCCCCCGTCCGCCGCGCGCCGGGACCGCGCTCCACGATTCCCGTCCCGTGCCCGTCTTCCGGTTCGATCCGAGCGACGCCGATCCCAGGACGACGATCTACGTCGACGGCACGGTGGCCGGCTTCCGCGGCCTCTCGCACTGGCCCGGACACAGCACGCCGCGTTCGCTCGCGCACGACCTGAGCACCGGCATCGCGCTCAACTTCGCGGCGCTCTCGCCGCGCGAGCGGCTCGAGGTCCTGGGACCGTTCGACGTGGTGGCGAACAACCACTACGACACGGACGGCGTGCTCTCGGCCTTCGCGGTGCTCCATCCCGAGCAGGCGCTGCGGCACAAAGACCTGTTGCTGCGCGCCGCCGCCACCGGCGACTTCTGCGTCTGGCAGGGCGTCGACGCGCTGGCGATCGAGCTCACCGTCGAGGCGCTGGCGTCCCATCCCGAATCGCCCGTGGTGCGGGCGCTGCCCGCGGACGCCGACGACCACGCGCGCCACGCCGCCGCCTACGCGTACCTCCTGGTCGAGCTGCCGGCGCTGCTGGGCGATCCGTTCCGCCATCGCGCGCTCTTCGCCGAGGTCCTCGACGCGCAGGTGGACGAGGTGACCCGCGTCGACGCGCTGCTCGCGGCCGGTGCGTCGGACGCGCTCTCCGTCGAGCGCCTGCCCGCGCACGACCTGGCCGTGGTGCGCAGCGACGCGCCGCTGGGCATGCTCGGCGTGCACCGCGCGGCCGGCGACCTGTGGCGCGTGCTGCACAGCGTGCGTGCGACGGACGGCTGGCGTCACCGCTTCGTCTACCGCGACGCGTCGTGGTTCGACCTCGTGAGCGTGCGTCCCCTGGCGCGCGTGCCGCTCGAGCCGGCGGTGGCGGCGCTCGACGCCCTCGAACGCGCGCGCCGCGCGCCGGACGCCGACGCCGCGTGGTGGTGCACGTCGATCGCCGCGCCCGTGGCCGAACTGGGCTTCTCGCGTCCCGAGCGCAGGCGCGCGGGCTTCTTCGAGGACCGCGAGCTGCTCGTCGATCCAGCCAGCGCGCTGGATCCCGACGAGGTGCGCGACGTGCTCGTCGAGCGCCTGGCGCCCGACGCGGGGCGCTGAGTCGCGGCGCGTGCCCCGCGCGTGGATCGCGTCCCGGCGCACGACACCTGCCGATGCGCACTCACGCGCGGAGCGTCCACCGCGCGGCCGCGCGCGGCGACTTCGTTCAGAAGGGCAGCCCGCCCGTGGCGTCGCCGGCGGCCTTGCCGCGGCGGCGCTTCGGCTCGTCGGGCGGCGGCTCGTCGGACGCGTCGTCCTCGGCGCCCGCGCTCGTGCCGGCGGACGTCGCGACACCGCCTTCGGCCACGCGGCGTTCCTCGGCGGTGAGCTCGGCCACGACCTCGGTCACCTCCTGGCGCGCGGCGGCGAGCCGCTCGCGGCAGAAGCGGATCAGCATCGACGCCTCGCGGATGCGCGCCGCGAGCCGGTCGACGTCGCCCGCGTCGTCCTCGAGCTCGGCCAGGATCGCGTCGAGCCGCTCGCGCGCCTCGGCGAACGACTCAGGGGCCGCGGGCTGCTCGTCGTGCTCGGCGCTCATCGGTGGTCTCCGGCGGCGTGCGTCGTGGGATCGTGCGAGGACGGATCGTCTCAGCGCGGGGCGTGCTCGTCCAGCACGAGGGCGGTCTGGATGCGGACGCGCTCGGCGACGATGCGCGCCTCGTCGTCGACGGGCGCGCCCGAGGTCTTGTCGCCACCGATCCGGATATCTGTCGGCGGCGGGCGCTCCGGGCGACACGCGAGCGACAGATCGATCCGCTCGTCGAGCGCGCGCTGCAGACGGTCGGCCTCGCCCGAGTGCACGACCGTCGGATCGAGCGCGTCGCCCAGGTGCTCACCTCGATCGGCGGCGAGGTCGACGAGCCGCATCCACCGCCGCTCGGGGTCGAGGTCGATGACGAGCTTGGAGCGGTCGTCGATCGCGGCGCGCAGGTCGACGGGCCCGGTGCGCTGCACGACGAGCGCGGGACGCACCGGCGCCGGCTCGCCGTGCAGCAGCGCGCCGGCCCACGAGCGTCCGTCGCAGGCGCGCGAGGTGTCGGGCACGCCCACGAGTTCGAGCAGCGTCGGCATCACGTCGACCTGCGAGATCACGTCGGACACGCGCCGTCCGCCGGGCAGCCCGCCGGGGGGACGCACGAACAGCGGCACGTGCACGGACGACTCGAAGACGTCGTGTCCGACGTCGTTCGCCCCGTGATCCCACAGACCCGGGCCGCCCACGGACGTGACGACCACCCAGGCGTGCTCGAGCACGGCGCGCTCGGCGAGTTGCGCGAAGAGCGCGCGCAACGCGTCGTCCACGAAGCGGATCTCGCCGTCGTACGCGACGACGGCGCGCGTCCGCACGTCGTCCGGCGGAGTCGTCCAGCGCGAGCGCCGGTACGCGTCGGCGTCGAACGGCGGCGACAGGTCGGCGTCGTGAGCGCGCCACGGCAGCAGCAGGTCGCCGTAGACCGCCTCGAGGAGCCACGGCCTGCCGTCCGACGCGAAATCGTCGAGCACCGCGATCGCCTCGCTGCCGAGGCCGCGTGCGTCGAGAGCCGCGTCGCCCTGGCGGGAGATCGAGGCCTGGTAGGTGTCGAAGCCCTGGCCGAAGCCGAAGCCCGACGAGAGAGCGCCGTTCGCCACGATGCCGTGCGTCCGCCAGCCGGCCGCCGAGAGCGTCTCCGGCAGCGTGTCGATCTCGTCCCCGAGCATGCCGTCGCGTTCGCAACCGTGACCAGGCGGCAGGCGTCCCGTGAGCAGCGACGCGACGGACGCGCGCGTCGACGCTGCAGCGGCGTAGGCGCGCTCGAAGACCACGCTCTCGTCCGCGAGCGAATCGAGGAAGGGCGTCGTATCGCGCGCGCCTCCGCCGAAGCCCGTGTGGTCGCTGCGCAGCAGGGGGACGAGCAGCAGCACGATCGGCGCGTCCGGCGACGCGACGATCGCGGCGTCGGACGTCGACGCGTCGCCGCACGCCGCGAGCGACAGCAGGCACGGGACGATCGGCCACGCCGCGCGCGCGCCGCGCATCATCTCAGTCCGTCGCCGTCGCCCTCGTCGCCGCTCGCGCCCACCGCGCCCGACGGATGCGGCGCGTTCGCGCCGTCGCCGTCCTTGCCCTGCACGTAGCCGAGGGCCTCGAGCTGGGCGCGCTCGTCGTCGCTCGCCTCGCCGGTCACCTTCGCCGGGCGCCCCGCGGCGGACTCGCGCACGATCTCCATGAGCTGGCGTTCGAGGCCGGCGGCGCGCGACGAGCGCTCCTTCAGCACGTCGAGCGCCTGCTCGGGTCGCTCGCGCGGATTCGACACCAGGTCGTACAGGCGCTTGCCGCCGGTCTTCGGGTCGCCGTCGACGATGAGCTTGTCGGTGCCGTCGATGATGGCCAGCATGTCGGTGTTGTCGACGTGCTCGACGACCACCACGGGACGCGCCGGCGGCGCCGCCCCGTGCAGCAACGCACCGGCCCAGCTGCGTCCCTCGAAGTCGCCGGGCACGGGCGCGTGCACGAGTTCGAGCAGCGTGGGCGCCACGTCGATGAGCGAGATCGGCTGCTCGATGCGACGTCCCTCGGCCAGCCCGCCCGGCGGACGCACGAGCAGCGGCACGTGGATCTGGTGCTCGAAGACCTCCTGGCCGTGGGCCTGGATGCGGTGGTCCCACAGGCCCTCGCCGTGGTCGGACGTGATCACCACCCACGCGTGCTCGAGCACGCCGCGCTCGTCGAGCCGCGCGAAGAGCCGCCGCAGCTCGCCGTCGATCCACAGGATGTCGCCGTCGTAGAGCTCGATGAAGCGCTCGGCGTCGACGTCGGACGGGCGCGCCCAGCGGTACGGCTCGAGGCTCGCCATGCTGCCGTCGACCGTGCTCGTGGTGTGCGGGTCGAAGTCGGTCTCGTCGTGCTGCATGTACGGGTCGTGCGGGTCGACGTAGTGCAGGTACAGGAACCACGGATCGTCGAGCCGCAACGCGTCGACCGCGGCGATCACCGGCTGGCGCAGCTTCTTGGCGTCGGCGTACGCGTGGCGCGGGAAGTCCTTCACGTGCTCGAAGATGTCGAAGCCCTGGTCGAAGCCCCACTTGCCGAGCACGTTGCCGTTCGTGAGCACGCCGCTCGTGGTGAAGCCGTCGGCCTGCAGCGCCTCGGCCAGGGTCGTCACGTCGGGCGAGAGCACGTCCTGGCGCTGCTCGCAGCCGTGGCCCGACGGCAGGCGCGAGGTGAAGATCGAGGCCACCGACGGACGCGTCCAGCTCGCGGCCGAGTAGGCGCGGTCGAACACGATGCTGTGCTCGGCGAGTTCTTCGAGGAAGGGCGTCGTGCTGCGTCCGAGCACGTGCCCCACGAGCGAGGTGTGGTCGGCGCGCAGCGTGTCGATCAGCACGAACAGGATCGACGCGCGCTCGGGCACCTCGAGGTCGGTCGCCTCGGGCTCGTTCGACTTCGAGTCGCCGCAGGCCGGCAGCAGCGACGCAGCGAGCATCAGGACGGCCGCGGTCGCCGCCCGCACAGCACGCGCGACACAATCGTCGGCGACCGGGATCCGGCGCGGCGCACGCGTCGCGTCGCGTCGTGCGGCCGCGGGCCCGCCGGTCTTCGTCGGTTCGGCGCTGGACGTCACGAGGCGCTCCCTTCGTCGGCGACGCGGCCCTCGGCGCGCACGGACAGCTTGCCGTCGCGCAGGACCGCGGTGAGCGGCTCGCCCACGCGCGCCGCGGCCGCGTCCATCAGGATCGTGCCGTCGCCGCGCTGCAACCAGGCGTAGCCGCGGGCCAGAACCCGCGTCGGGTCGAGAAGTCGCGCCCGCTGCTCGATGGCGTCGAGCGCGGCCTCCGCGCGCTGCAGCCGCCGTCCCGCGTGGACGCCCAGGCGCCGGCCCGCGTCGCGCAGCTCGCCGTCCAGCCGCGCCAGGCGCGTCTCCTGGCGCGCGAGGTCGCGCGCGGCGCCGCCCAGGCGCTCGGCGTGTCGCTGCAGGCGCTCGGCGAACGGTCCACGCAGCAGACGGCTCCTGGCCTCGACGAGGTGCTCGCGCGCCTCCCCGAGCACGTTCGAAGCGCCGATCGCGAGGGCGTGGCGGCGCTCGGCCAGCGCGGCGGACGACGTCTCGAGCGCCGCGTCGGCCGCGTGGCGCAGCAGCAGCGCCTGGTCGCCCAGCCGTCGCGCTCCGTCGTCGAGCAGCAGCTCGCCGCAGTCGCGGATGGCGCGCCAGGCGTCCTCGACGACGGCGGCGCCGTCGCGCACGCGCTGGACGAGGAACTCGGCGGCCGCGGTCGGCGTCTTGAAGGCCGTGTGCGCCGCCACGTCGGCGACCGACGTGTCGATCTCGTGCCCGATGCCCGTGAGCACCGGCACGGGACAGGCGCAGACGGCGCGCGCGACGTCCTCGCGATCGAAGCCGGAGAGGTCGTGGCGCGAGCCGCCGCCACGCACGAGCAGCACGCAGTCGACCCCGGCGCGCACCACGGCGCGCAGGCCCGCGCTCACCATCGGTCCGGTCGCGACACCCTGGGTGCGCGCGTCGCACAGCACGACCGAGAAGCCCAACCCGGACCCGGCGAGCGTCTGCATCACGTCGTGGTGCGCGGCCGATCCCTTCGACGTGACCAGTCCGATGCGCAGCGGGACGTCGGGGAGCTCGAGCCGCCCGTTGCGTTCGAGCGCGCCCTCGGCGGTGAGCCGCTCGAGCAGTTCGCGACGCGCGCGCTCGAGGTTGCCCTCGGTGAACGCCGGGTCGATGTCGAGGATCGTGAAGCTGAGCTGTCCGCGCGGCAGGTAGAAGTCGGGGCGCACGAGCACCTTGAGCACGACGCCGTCGACGGGCTCGATGCGCTGCGCGAGGCGTCCGCCGCGGCCGAAGAGCTGCTGCACCGTCGACTTCCACATCTTGACCGCCAGCGACGGACGGTCGTTGCCCGAGCCCTGCTCGTCGAGCAGGTCGAAGTACCAGTGCCCCTGGACGCCCGCGCGCCGGAACGTGCGCTCGAGCTGCAGCGCCTCGCCGACCAACCAGAACGGTTGCGGGAAGCCCGCGGCCAGCAGATCCTGGATCGACTCGCCCACCTCGCGCACCGAGAGCGGGCGCGCGTCGCGGACGCCACCCGGGCGGCCCTCGCGCCGGCCCGGGCCGTCGTCGAAGGGGAGAGCGGCGTCGCCGGCGGAGGACATCCGCGCGATGTTAGCCCGACGCGCGCGACGGGGCGAGGGCCCGCTGCGGCCCGCGGGGACGGGCGATGCGACGGCGCCGGAGGCCGTGATACCATCCCGCGCCCCGTCGCATCCCAGCGCCCCATCGGTCGGTGCCGGACGGTCGCGAGCCGCAGCGCGCTCCGACCTCGCCGACGTCCTTCGCAAGCTCGTCCAGGAGCACGACGCCATGTCCAGGCTCGTCATCATCGGTTCCGGTCCCGCCGGCTACACCGCAGCGCTCTACGCCGCGCGTGCCGACCTCGCCCCCATCGTCTACGAGGGCCTCCAGCCGGGCGGCCAGCTCACGATCACGACCGAGGTCGAGAACTTCCCGGGCTTCCCCGAGGGCGTGGTCGGCCCCGACCTGATGGACCGCATGAAGCGGCAGGTCGAGCGCTTCGGCGCCGAGTGCCGGCCGGGCTTCATCCAGAAGGTCGACTTCGGCAGGCGTCCGTTCGTGCTCGACGACGGTGACCAGCAGATCGAGGCCGATGCGGTCATCGTGGCGACCGGAGCGTCGGCGCAACTGCTCAAGGTGCCCGGCGAAGACCACCTCATGGGGTACGGCGTGTCGGCCTGTGCGACCTGCGACGCGGCATTCTTCCGCAACGTGCACGTGGCCGTGGTCGGCGGCGGCGACAGCGCGATGGAGGAGGGCACCTACCTCACGAAGTTCGCCAGCAAGGTCACGATCATCCACCGCCGCGAGGAGTTCCGCGCGAGCAAGATCATGCTCAAGCGCGCCCAGGAGAACCCGAAGATCGAGTTCCTGCTGAACACCGTGGTCGAGGAGATGCTCGGCCACGACGACAAGCGCCGCCTGCGCGCGCTCAAGCTGCGCGACACGGTCACGAACGAGGTGAGCGAGATGGCCATCGACGGTTGCTTCGTGGCCATCGGACACAAGCCGAACACCGACGTCTTCAAGGGCCAGCTCGACATGGACGAGAAGGGCTACCTGAAGCTCGGACACGGCACGCGCACGAACGTCGAGGGCGTCTTCGCCGCCGGCGACGTGGCCGACGCCGAGTACCGCCAGGCCATCACCGCCGCGGGCACCGGCTGCATGGCCGCTCTCGAAGCCGAGAGGTGGTTGGCTGCAAGGTAGTCCGCGTCGGGGGGGGGCTGCAAGGTCGGCCCGTTGCGCGACGCGGCGGACGACGGTCGACTGCGGCCAGGTGAAGAAACACCTGGCCTCCGTCGACCATCGCCCGCCGCTGCCCGCGCGGCGCTCCCTTCGCGAGAGAAAGGATGGACTGCCTGGCGGACGCGAGCGCACCGGCGGCGCGACGCGGCGTCCACCCCGCACGCGCGGCGTTTCACGATCACCGTGCGTGCCCGCTGACGGTTGTCACGCAGCATCGCGCAGCTTCGGACAGTCCTCGCCGCCTGCGGCGGCTGCGGAACTCGCAGCGCGCTGGGCATGTGCCTCGGGGCGCGCATTCCGAAGCGGGGGGAAGCTCAGCGCGCTGGGGCGCGGCTTCGCGGCGATTCGGAGAGCACGTCGAGCGAAGGGATCTTTCGAAGCAGGTGGTGCGCGCCGCCGGGGTGAGCCTCGTGCGTGAGCATGATCGCGAAGGCTGACGGCTTCGAGTTGCGTGCCGGCTCTGGACGGCGCGCCGTCGCGCGTGAATCGCCGACGGCGCTGCGCTCGATACGCTGCGAGTCGGCGGGGCATGCCGGCGCGTCGTTCACGCGCCCGGCATCGAGCGTGCGGACCGGAGGAGCGCAGGGGGCGATCGCCCAGCGAGTTCCGCAGGCGCCGCAGGCGCCGAGGACTGCTCGAGCGGGGCGGTCGCCCCCGAGCACCCGGAGTGTCCGCACACACGGATCTCCAGCAAGCGAGCACTCGCGTGGAGTCATCCCCCGCGACCCGCGACCCGCCCCCCGCCACCCGCCGACCCCGACCGCCGTCGGGGCACCTCGCGGCGGGTGACTCAGCCGTGCAGCGACGGCATGAGTGCCAGGCGGTACTCACCGACCTGGCGGAAGCCGACCTTCTCGTAGGCGGCGCGAGCGGCCTTGTTCTTCTCGTCGACGTGCAGCGCGATGAAGGGCACCTGCTCGCGGCTGAGCAGGTCCTTGCAGAGCGTCCACAGGGCGCGCGTGGCGACTCCCTGGCCGCGTAGGTCGGTGGGCGTGTAGACGCCCTCGAGCAGCGCACCTTCGGGGCCGATGGCGGCCATGTCGCACTTGAAGATCGCGCGGCCGTCGGCGTTGCGGCACAGGTAGGCCCGGCCCTCCATGACCTTCTCGGTCATGCGCAGGCGGTAGTGACGGCGGTCGATGGCCTTGGGCTCGATCTTGAGGTCTTCGGAGACCATCGCGCAGGCCAGCTCGGTGAGCTCGTCGATGGAGTCGAGGCTGGCCTGTTCCATGTCGATCTCCTTGATGCCCTTGCGGGTCAGCGAGGAGGAGTCGATCACGTAGTAGATCTGGCGCCGGTCCATCGTGGGACGGCGACCGGACTTCTTGCGGTAGCGCGAGAGGAACTCGCGGCCGGCCGCCCACTCGCCGATCAGGATCGAGAACGTCGGTCCCATGTCGATGATGCGATCGACGAACTCGGCCGCCACCCAGGGCTCGTCGACCGACAGCACGAGCGACCCGGTGTTGCCCAGGAAGCACAGGCCCCGCAGCGACTGATCCTGGTCGAAGGCGCCGAAGAAGCGCCCGTGGGCCGGGTCGCGCGAGTTGCTCATGCCCGAGCGGTGGATGCGCGAGATGAGGTAGACGTTCTCGCGCGGGTCGCCCTTGAGGAAGGCGAGCGCCACGGCCCGGGGGACGCGGTCGGTGACCCGCAGGACATGCGGCGAATCGGTAGCTGAGCCGATGCTCATGCTCATGGGATGAATCCCCTCTGTGTGCCCGGGCCCGCTGGCCCGCAGTCTACCGCTCGTGTCGGAGTCTGGGGGCGAAACTGGGGAAAGTGCGGCGACGGACATCGGAGTTCCGGGGGTTGGGCGACGTCGAGTGCTCGGTGACGACGCGCGACTGGCATCCGTGGAGTCCCTGCGGGACTCTGGGTCACGAATCGCGCATGTCTACAGGGAACCGCGCGACTTCGCAACCGTTCCTTCGGTGACGGATGCGACATGGGTGTTCCGGAGCGCCGCACGGACGCGCTCCGGACCCTTGGGACGCACCCTCCCCGCCGCCCGTTGGACGGCCCGGGATGGGCAGATCACCCCACCCATCGACACGCGTCCGGGACGCTCGTGACGACTCCGCGGCGTCGGGGCTCAGGACTGGACGGCGCGCGCCTGCGGCACCTCGAGGCCGCCCACGAACTCCCGCACGCGACGCAGTCGCTCGGCGCGCTCGGACACGAAGCGCTCGATGCCGCGCCGCAGTCCGTCGACGTCGAGCCCGGCCTCGGCCACGATCTGCTCGACCGAGCCGCCGGTGCGCCAGCGATCGTCGTGATCGGGCGAGAGCACGTAGTCGCGCGCGACGGCGTGCGGGATCCAGTTCTCCATGAGGCGCGCGGCGGTGTTCGTCGCGACCATCGAGTCGGCCCACTCGGCCCACGGCAGGACGCGATCCTTCCACGCCTGCGGCTGTCGGCGGAAGAGCGCGTGCGAGATGGCCGCCACGACCTTCACGTTCGGTCCGCCGTCGTTCATCCACGGGATCAGCTTGACCATGTTCGACGTGGTCGACGTGCCGCGCACGATCACGGTGCCCTGCCTCGGACGCGCCGGATCGAAGTCGCGCAGCACGTACGCACCCTTCGCCGCCGCGAAATGGCTGTCGCTCCCGAGCGCCGCGCGGTCGGGCACCTCGATCGGCGGGCGCGTGAGGTGCAGCACGATGATCGGGATGCCGGAACCCAGCGCGGCCGCCAGCACGACCGGCACCTCGTTCGCCTCCCACGGGTGCAGGTTGACCACCTGGTCGTACGGGAAGAGCGACGTCACGCCCGGCGCGAAGATGCCGAAGTGCGTGCGGCTGTCCTCGGCGGTCTCGGGACCGCTGTGGCCCGCGACCCAGATCACGCGCCCGAGCTTGAGCTGGCTGTCCTGGCACATCTGGCTGAACAGCCGCATCGGACCGTACTTCAGGTAGCTGAACGAGCCGTACGTCGAGCAGCCGCCGAAATAGCCGCGGTACGTCTCGAACGGGTTCTCGGCGAAGTTCACCGACGAGAGGCCGCAGACGATGCCCGAGTTCGCGAACTCGGTGATCTCCTGCGGGAGGATCGCGCCGGACGGGTTCGTGTCGCGCTCGTACCAGCCGTAGCCCTGCGTGCCTTCCCAGTCCTTGCCGAAGCCCGCGATGTTCGTCGACTCGGCCAGGTCGGCCGCGCAGACCAGGAACAGCGGACGTCCGTACTTCGCCTTGCCGAGCGCGTTGGCGTACGCGCCGAACGACGCGAAGCCCTTGCGGTTCGGCGCCTGGCTGCCGGGCTTCTCGAACAGCGACGCGGGCAGCGCCTCGGGATCGGTCAGCGCCGGGTCGTCGAGCGGATCGCCGACGTCCTTCCAGGTGAACGTGGGCAGCGTGTCGGGCACGGACTCACCGGTCTCGACGAGCCGGTCGGACAGGAACGTGAGCAGCGCGTCATCGTCGAACAGCGCCAGCACGCGCTGCATGTTCTCGCGCGTCTGCTCGACCTTCTCGTCGCGCGACGCGGGAGCGGGCGCGCCGCGTCCCACGAACTCGACGCCGTACCTGCCGGCGAACTCGTCGCGGCAGGCCCAGAACGGATCGCTGTGGTACTTGTGCGGCGTGCCGTGGCTCGGCGCGCCGGTGACGCCGTAGCCGCGTCCCTTCGTGGTGCGGAACCAGACGCAGGCGGGCACCTTCTGTCCCGCGTCGCGCACGGCCAGCACGCGGTGGAAGGCCTCGATGAGCGACGCGAAGTCGGAGCCGTCGTCGGTGCCCGCGGTGCGCCAGCCGTAGCTCTCGAACCAGCTCTGCGGCGTGCCGTGCACGACGCTGCTGATGTGGTGCTTGTCGATGCCGCAGTCGTTCCAGTCGAGCAGGTAGCAGAAGTTGCCGAGCCCCAGGCCGAAGGCGCTGTTCTTGACCTCGTGGTGCGCGCCGGCGGTGTGTCCGCCCTCGCCCTCGACGGCGAACACGCGCACCTCGCCGGCGCCGGCGTGCTCGAGCGCCAGCGCCTCGCCGCACGCGATCGGCGCACCGTGTCCCGTGGGACCGGTGTTGGCCTTGAAGAGCAGCGTCTTGCCCTCCATCTCGGCGTGACCCGGCAGCCCCTTGTTCTGGCGCAGCGTGAGCAGGTCTTCGGGGAGCAGCGTGAAGTCGCGTCCGAGCGGGAAGCCGAAGCGCGCGTCGCCGGTCTTCGCGTGCCGACGCCGCAGCGCCTCGTTGAACGTGGCCAGGATCGCGTACACGACCGGGTTGGTGTGTCCCGCCACGAGCACGAAGCGGTCGCCGAAGCGCTTCTCGGGGTGCCGCACGTCGAAGCGCATGGCGCCCGACAGGAACAGCGTGAGCAGCGCGTGGACCTTCGACCGGCTGCCGCCCGGGTGACCGCTCTGCGAGAGGTTGAGCGACAGGTCGATGAGCTGGTCGACGATGTCCGCGACGGTGTTCCAGTGCGGGATCTCGGACCGGAGCTGATCGGGGGAACGCATGGCGGCTTCCGTGGGCGAGGATGGGGACTTGCAGGGTCGTCCGAAGCCCGGGGATCATATCAGCCTCGCGCGCCGCGACGCCCGTCGACGCGATCCCCGTCCCCCACCTCGCTGCCGCATGCCATGGACCGACTCGCCGAACGGGCCGCCGCGCTGCCCCTGGCCGACCTGCTGACCCTCGCCGTGCTGCTGGCCGGCGCGGCCTGGGGCATCGTGCGCGGGCTCGGCCGCTCGTTCGGCAGCCTGCTCTGGACCCTGCTCGGACTGTGGCTGGCGTCGGTGCTCGCGCCGATCCTTCTCGGCTGGATGCCGAACACCGACGGCGTCGAGCGGCCCTCGACGCTGGTCGACACGTACGGCGTGCTGGCCGCGCTCGTGCTCGTCCTGCCGCTCGTCGCGCGCCTGCTCGGCGGGACGGGCGGCGGCAAGAAGCGCGCCGAGGACGCCGGCTCGCACCGCGCGTTCGGCGCGCTGACCGGCTTCGGCAGCGCGTGCCTGCTCGTGACCCTCGCGCTGCCCTTCGCCTGGCGCCTCGACACGCTCGCGGCGCGCAGCGCCGGCGCCCGCGCCCCGCGGGCGGCCGCCCACGTGGCTGACGCGCTGGCGCTGCTCTACCCCGACGCGTTCCGCGAGGCGCTGCACACGCTCGCGGCCGACGTCGACATGGACGCCGACACCTCCGACGCGCCACGCTGAGGGCGACGCGCGACCGGACGCGGCCCTGTCCGGCGTGCGGCCGAGGCTCGTCGTCCTCGGGCCCGCGCGCAGGCGGTAGACTCCGCGTCCGAGGAGGTGCGCGATGGACGCCGTGCGCTGGACCGCGATCCGTGAGCTGCTCGAGCGCGCGCTCGCGCTGGCGCCGGAGTCGCGCGTCGCGTTCCTCGAGCGCGAGTGCGCCGACGCCGACCTGCGCGCCGAGGTGCTCGCATTGCTCGACGCCGACGGCGGCGACGACCCGTCCGACGACCGCTTCCTGACGCCTCCCACCGAGCTGCCCGACGTCTCGCCGGACGCCCCGACGCAGCCGCTGCGCGACCCCGTGCCCGGCGAACGCGTGGGCGGCTTCACCCTCGTGCGACTGCTCGGACGCGGCGGCATGGGCAGCGTCTGGCTGGCCGAGCAGGAGCAGCCGCGGCGCAGCGTGGCGCTGAAGATGCTGAACGTCGGACTCGGCGGCGGCTCCTCGCGTCGGCGCTTCGTGCACGAGTCGGAGGTCCTGGCGCGGCTGCGACACCCCGGCATCGCCCAGGTATTCGAGGCCGGACTGCACGACGTGGGTGGCGGCGAGGTGCCGTGGTTCGCGCTCGAGCTCGTCGACGACGCGCGCGACGTCCTGCAGTACTGCGGCGAGGCGCGGCTCGACCGCCGCGCGCGCTGCCGGCTGTTCGTCGAGATCTGCGAGGCCGTGCAGCACGGGCACGAACGCGGCGTCGTCCACCGCGACATCAAGGCCGCCAACCTGCTGGTGGACGGCGGCGGACGGGTCAAGGTGATCGACTTCGGCGTGGCGCGCGTCGACGCCGCGGGCGCCGGCGCGAGCATGGCCACGCTCCCCGGGCAGATCCTCGGCACGCTGCGCAGCATGAGTCCCGAGCAGATCGCGGGACGGGCCCACGACGTCGACGTGCGCAGCGACGTCTACTCGCTGGGCCTCGTGCTCTACGAGCTGTGCTGCGGACGTCCGCCGTACCGGCTCGAGGCGCTCTCGCTGGCGCAGGTCGCGCAGGTCGTCCAGGAGCGTCCACCCGCGCGGCCCAGCTCGGCCGAACCGGGCTTCCCCGCCGACCTCGAGGCGATCCTGCTCAAGACGCTCGAGAAGGACCCGGCGCGCCGCTATCGCTCGGCGGGCGACCTGGGCGACGACCTGCGACGCTTCCTCGACGGACGGGCGGTGCTGGCGCGGCCGCCCGGCGCCCTGCACCAGGCGCGACTCTTCGCGCGCCGCCACCGGGCGCTCGTGGGCGGCGCGGCGCTGGCCGTGCTGGCCCTGGTGGCGGCGACGATCGTCTCGTCGGTCTTCGCGCTGCACGCGCGCGACGAGGCGGCGCGCGCCGAACGGGCGCTGCTGTCCGAACGCGAAGCACGCGCCGAGGCCCAGACGCTCGCCGAGCGCGAGGCCACGCTGCGCGCCGACGCCGAGCAGGCGCGCGACGCCGAGTCCGAACAGCGCGCGGCCGCCGAGGCGGCGCGCGACGCCGAGCAGGAGCAGCGTCGGCGCGCCGAGACGCTCTTCGCCGACCAGCTCCAGCTCGGACTCTCGCTCGTGCTCGACGTGGGCGAACGGCTGCGACGGCTCGAGGGCGGCAGCGCGCTCACGTCCGATCTGCTCGCGTCCACGGCCGATCAGCTCGAGAGGCTCACCGCGCTGGCCGACCCCGACGACACCGACGTGCGCGTGGCGCTGGCCGAGGCACACCTGCGCCTGGGCGACGCGCTCGGCAATCCGATGGCCAACAACCAGCTCGGCGACGCGGACGCGGCCGAGGCGCACTACGCGCGTGCCGAGGAACTCGTCGACGAGGTGGCGGTGCTGAAGGCGCGCGCCGCACCCGGGGACGCGGCCGACCCATCCGCCGCGTCCCCGACCGACGACGTCGGCGTGCTGCGCCTGCGCGCGGGACTCGCGCTGCGCCGTGGCGACCTGCGCTTCGGCGCCGACGACGGCGTCTCGGCGCGCTCCGCGTACGAGCGCTCGCTCGAGACCTCGGAGCGGCTCGCGGCGCTCGCGCCCGACGACGGGGCCGCCGCAATCGACGCGGCGGTGGCGCACAACCGGCTGGGACGCGTGGCGATCCATGAAGGCCGCACGCGCGAGGGCCTCGACGACTTCCTGCGCGCCCTCGAACTCTACGAAGGCGTCCTGGCGCGCGACGACGCGCCGTCCGAGGCCAGGACGGGACGCGCCGCCACGCTCGCGAAGATCGGCGCGGCGCTGCTCGACCTGCGCCGCTTCGACGAGGCCGACACCATGCTGGCCGAGGCCGAGCGCGACTTCACGGCCCTCGCCGACGCGAGTCCCGGCGACGCCGAGCACGCGGTGGGACTCGTTCAGGCGCAGCGCCTGCGCGGCGCGATCGCGCTGCGGCGCGACGACGTCGACGGCGCGGTCCGCCTGCTGCGCGAGGCCCTCGCGATCTGCGAACGGCTGAGCACGACCGATCCCGGCAACGTGCGCTTCCCCCTGCTGGCCGGCGGCGTGGGACTCGCGCTGGGACAGGCCCTCGTGCTGCGCGCGGCTGCGTCCGAGGCGTCGTTGCCCGACCTGCGCGCGGCCCGCGACGTGCTCGGCGACTCGGTCACGCGCCTGCGTTCGCTCGTCGAGCAGGACGCCATGCCACCCCAGGAGGCCGGCCTGCTCGACCTGTCGCTCGAGTTGAGCGACCGGGTCGCCGGGATGCTGCAGGGCCTCGGCGACCCGGACGCGTCTTCGGCCGCGACCGATCCCGGTCGGACCTGACGTCCGCTCACTCCTTGCCCTTCGGGTGGCACATGTAGCAGGCGCTGCTCGTCCAGACGTAGTTGCTCACGTTGTGGTGCTCGCTGGCCATGCTCGACTGGCTGTGCGCGTGGCAGTCGATGCACGAGAACTGCACGAAGTTGCTCGGGCTCGTGTGGCAGTCGATGCAGTCGAAGCCCTTGTGCTTGCCCGTCGTGATCGGGAAGTCGTGCTGGAAGGTCGCGCCGCTCCAGTGGCTCGTGCTGTGGCACGCCAGGCAGTCGACCGGGAAGCCCGCCGCCGCGTGGTCGGGGTCGTTCGTGTTGTCGTAGTCCGACTGGTGGCACGCGATGCAGTCGGTGGGCGTGCCTCCGTACACGCCGCCCACGTGGCACTGCGTGCAGTCGGTGCTCACGTGCGCCCCGGTGAGCGGCCAGCTCGAGTGCGAGAAGACGGCGCCCTGCCAGGTCGAGGTGGTGTGGCACGTCTCGCAGTCGGTGGGGAAGCCCGCCGCCGCGTGGTTCGGGTCACTCGTCGAGTCGTAGTCCGACTGGTGGCACTGGATGCAGTCCGTCGGCGTCCCGATGTAGACCCCGCCCACGTGGCACTGGGCGCAGTCGACCGCCGAGTGCGCGCCGGTGAGCGGCCACGAGGCGTGGTCGAAGAACGCGCCCTCCCAACCGCCGGTCGAATGGCAGTCCTCGCAGGTGGTCGGGAAGCCCGACGCGACGTGGTTCGGATCGGACGCGCCGTCGTAGTCGGACTGGTGGCACGAGACGCAGTCCGTCGACGTCCCTCCGTACACGCCGCCCACGTGGCACTGCGCGCAGTCGACCGCCGAGTGCGCTCCGGTCAGCGGCCACATGGGATGGGTGAAGAACGCCCCGGCCCAGCCTCCGGTGGCGTGGCAGTCGTCGCAGGTCGTCGCGAAGCCGGCCGCCGCGTGGTCGGGGTCGTCGGTGCCGTCGTAGTCGGACTGGTGGCACGCGACGCAGTCGGTGGGCGTGCCCTGGTAGACGCCGCCCACGTGGCAGGCCGTGCAGTCGGTGCCCGAGTGCGCGCCGGTGAGCGGCCACGACGTGTGGTCGAAGAACGCGCCGGGCCATCCGCCGGTGCCGTGGCAGTCGTCGCAGGTGGTCGGGAAGCCGGAGCCGGCGTGGTCCGGGTCCTTCGCACCGTCGTAGTCGGACTGATGGCACTCGACGCAGGTCGTGGGCGTTCCCTGGTACACGCCGCCGACGTGGCACGACTGGCAGTCGGCCGCCGCGTGCACGCCGGTGAGCGGCCACGAGGAGTGGTCGAAGCTCGCGCCCTGCCATCCCGCCGCGTTGTGGCACTGGTCGCAGTCGGTCGGGAAGCCCGCCGCCTGGTGGTCGGGCTCGGCCGTGTCGTAGTCGGACTGGTGGCACGCCGCGCAGTCGCTCGGCGTCCCGATGAAGTTGTTGCTCGCGTGGCAGGCCGCGCAGTCGGTGGCGGCGTGAGCACCCACGAGCGGGAACGCGTCGTGCCGGAAGCCGGCCCCGGCCCAGGACGTGGGCACGTGGCACTCGTCACAGCCCGAGACCCAGCCCTGCACGGCGTGGTCGGGGGACTTCGCCTTCGCCAGGTCCTTGGCGTGGCAGGTCACGCACTCGGTGTCGGTGTGCGCGAAGTTGCCCACCTGCGCACCCTCGTGGCACGAGAAGCAGGCCGTGCCGGCGTGCGCGCCCACCAGCGGGAAGCGCGTACGCGAGTGCATCGCGATCTGCTCGTTGGGCTGCCAGTCCTGCGCGCCGTGGCAGTCCTCGCACGACGTGCCGAGCTGCGAACGGTGCGGGTCTTCGTGGCAGCCCTGGCAACCGCGCGACGCGAACGTGCCCGCGGGACCGCGGTCGTTGTGGCAGCGCAGGCACTCGGCCCGGGCGTGCGCGCCCTCGAGCGGGACGCCGGTCTCGGCCAGGTGGTCGAACTCGAAGTCGTCGCGCACCACATTCCAGCTGTTCCCCACGTGGCACAACGAGCAGTCGGACGGGAAGCTGTCGTGCGGGACGACCGGTCCGCGCTCGTGCCACCACTGCTGAGGCTTCACGTCGAGCGGCACGTCGGCGCCGCGGAAGCGCATCAGCTCGTCGCTGCAACCGGCCAGCATCGGCAGCAGGACCGCCAGGACGATCGCGAACGCCGTGCGCGACGCGCGCGCGGTCCGGACGGATTCGGGTCGGTCGGTCATGTCAGAACCTCCGCTGGAGGAAGACGCCCAGGTGGGTCGAGTCGAGGTCGCCGGCGCGATCTTCGAGGAAGATCGAGACGCTGGTGAGTGAAGAGATCGAGAGGAAGACGCTCGCGCGCAGGATCCGGTGCATCTCGTCGATCGAGCCGCCGTTGATGCCGTCCTGCGAGGTGTAGGTCGAGAACTCGCTCGTGAGATCGACGCTGCCGCCGTCGAAGGCGCGGCTCACACCGACCCGGAAGCCGTCGCCGTCGCTCGTGCCGCCGGTGCGCGTGAAGACCGCCAACGAGAGCGCGCCGCGGTCCCAGGGGACGTTGCGGATGCGCGTGCGCAGCTCGGCGCTGCCGCCGCTGTCGTCCTGGTCGGTCCAACGGTCGACGCGCTCGTCGACCCGCACGTCGTCGGTGACCTGCTGCCAGGCCGACAGGCCCACGCGCGTGGTCTGGTTGTCGAGCAGCGCCTCGGCCGTGATCGGGCTGAACTCGTTGCGCAGCAGCTCGGGGTAGCGCAGGCGCGAGCCGTTCACCGAGACGCCCGAGCGGCTGCCGATGCGGTACGTGCCCGACAGCCGCACCTCGGTGAACTCGAAGCCGTCCTTCTTGACCGTGTCGTTCGGACCGTAGTAGTCGGCCCACACCGCACCGCGCATCGAGAAGGGTCCGTCGGGAGTGTACTCGGCCGTACCCAGCACGAGCTGGCGGTCGGCCTTGCCCTTGTGCCACGTGCCCTGCAGCGCCGCACCCAGCGCGAGGTCGTCCTCGCCTCCGCCGTCGTCGCGCATGAACAGCGCGACCTGCGAGTCGGAGCCCGTCTGCTGGTCGGCGAAGGGCTCCGGCATGTAGCCGACGCTCGCGCCGATGCGGTCGCCCTCGGCGTCACGACGCGAGACCTCGACGCCGTCGAGCAGTCCCAGCTCGGGGAACTCGTGCTGGAGGAAGCGGCCGACCTCGAGGCGTCGAGGTTCGTCGCGCGTGCCGCCCCACGACCAGGACGCGCGGTCGAGACGTCCCTTGGTCTCGCTCGTGTCGGTGCTGCCGTCGATGGACGACGAACGGTGGAAGACCTCGCCGTCGACGTGCAGCGTGCCGCCCTTGCCGAACGCGTTCTCGAGCCACGCCTCGGCGCCCAGGCGCGAGAGCGTGTAGGTGCGATCGACGAAGCCGCCGTCCTTCGTGACGTCGTACGTGAACCAGCTGCGCCCGCGCACCTCCATCGGACGCTCGGCGCGCGTCGGGCTGTCGACCGCGGTGAGCAGCGGCTGCGACGCGTCGAACTCCGAGGCGTCCATCGTCCAGGGCGGGTGATCGGGGATCGTCTTGCCGTCGCCCTGGGGGACGCCGGCCGCCTCGTCCTCGAGTTGCCCTTCGATCTGCAGGCGCGCCACGGGCACCACGACTTCGGCCCGGTCGCCGATGGCGATGCCGTCGCCCTCGTCGTCGAGCAGCACGCGACAGCTCGTGGACGAGACCGCCGCGACCTCGCCCTTCACCGACGCCCCGCCGATGGGGTAGACCCACGCCTCGTCGCCGGGCTCGACGCCCGCCAGCCGGCCCACCTCGAAGTACACCTGCCCCACCGAGACCGAGGTCACGACCGTCTGGACGCGCAGCCAGTCGCCCGCCTCGTCCGACTCGCTCGACGCGGCCGCCGGCGGCGGCGCGGCCTCGTCCTGGGCCGAGGCCGATGCGCACAGGGCGACGAGCAGCAGCGCCGGCAGCCACGGGACGAGGGCGTGGTGTCGCGCGTTCACTTCACGGTCCCCGCGGCATGGCAGTCGTTGCACTGGTTGCCCAGCGGGCGGTAGCGCGTGACCGGTCCGTAGCCGGGCACGTCGACGGACATGTGGCAGGCGTCGCACGCCACGCCGACGTGACGCGCGTCGAGCGGGAAGCTCGTCGTGTCGTGGTCGAACACGAGTTCGGCGAACGACTCGGCCACCGTGTGGCAGCGCTCGCAGTCGGTGGCGCCGTCGACGTCGAACTGCCCGAGGTGGACGTCGTCGTGGCACGCGACGCAGGTCGTCCCGCGCACGGAGCCGAAGGTCACGCTGCCGAAGTCGGTGCCGCGCGGCGCGACGTGGCAGCCGTCGCACGAGGCGCGCGCGTGCGCACCCTGCAGCGGGTAGTCGGCCCACAGCGCGTGGTCGAAGGCCACCGGCGCGGCGCGCGTGCTGCGGAAGGCCTCCTCGGTGTGGCACCGCGCGCAGCCCTCGCGTCCCTCGACGCGACGCGGCAGGTCGTCGCGGTCGAACAGTCCGCCGTGGACGTCGACGTGGCAGCTCGCGCAGTCCTCCGGCGTGTCCGCGAAGACGCGTAGCGCGCCGGGCGCGGGCACCTCGTGGCAGCGGTCGCAGCCCACCGCCTGATGGCTGCCGCGCAGAGGGAAGTCGCACAGCGCGTGCTGCGCCAGGTCGAAGCGCGCTGGGACGAACCTCGTGCGGGCGTGGCATTGCAGGCAGCCGCCGTCCGCGAACGGACCGTCGGCGAACTGGCCGCGGTGCACGTCCTCGTGGCAGGCCTGGCACGTGTCCGGGTCGCGCACCGGGACGTCGGTCGTGCCGTCCGCCAGCCAGCGCACCGCGTCGGCGAGACCGAAGCCCTCGTGGCACTGCTTGCACTCGAGTCCGGCGTGGGGCTTCTCGAGCGGGAAGCCCGAGGCCGCGTGCCAGCCCTCGCCGTCGGCCAGCGGACGTCCCAGGAAGCCCTTGCGCTTCGTGTCGTGGCACGCGGCGCAACTCTGCGCGGGCTCGGCCACGGCCAGCGCCACGGCCGCGCGCGCGACGAACGACGCGCGGTGCGGCGACGCGTGGCAGTCCTTGCACTGCGAGGTCGTGCCGACGAACTCGCGCGGCACCTCGGGCTGCGGCTGCTCGTGGCAGGCCTGGCACTCGGCCTCGGCGTGGGCGCCCTCGAGCGGGAACGCGGTCGCCGCGTGACGCTCCACGTCGAAGGTCGTGGGGTGGAAGTCCTCGCGTCCGTGGCAGTCGAGGCAGCGCCCGTCGTGCACGGGGTCGAACTGCCCGCCGTGCGGATCGGCGTGGCACGCGACGCACGCGTCCTCGGTGCGACCCGGGAAGCGCGCGGCGAAGGCCTCGGCGCCGCCCTCGGCGAAGACCGCGGTGCCGATGTCGAGGTGGCACTGGTCGCAGCGCAGTCCTGCGTGCGGACCGACGAGGGCGAAGCCCGAGGCGTCGTGCACCTTCGCGACCGGCTCGGTCGGGAGCGCGGCGAAGTCGGCGTGCGCCGCCGCGTGGCAGCCGCGACAGGTCGACTCCTCGTCGGAGAGTCCGCGCTCGTCGGCCACGCCCTCCAGGAACGTGTCGCGGTGCGGCGACTCGTGGCACGAGACGCACTCGCGCTCGCGCGGCGGACGGGTCTCCTCGTGCACGAGCAGCGAGACCGCGAAGGGCGAGTCGTCCGCGTGGCACTCGATGCACTCGACGTCGGCGTGCGAGCCCACCAGCGGACAGATCTCGGTGTGCGCGAAGCCGGCCACGTCGTCGAACGCCTGCTCCTGCCCGTGGCAGTGGGCGCAGTCGTTGCCGTAGCTGCCCTTGTGCTCGTCCTCGTGGCAGGCCACGCAGGTCTCGGAGAGGCCGCCGAAGCGCATCGCGTCCTTCGGCAGCGGGTCGGCGTGGACGTTCTCGTGGCACTTCACGCACTCGAGCCGGTCGTGCAGGCCCTCGAGCGCGAAACCCAGGCCGGCGTGCTCGAACGACTCGACGTCGGGGACGCCGGCGCGCGCGAACGCCACGCGGTTCACGAGCGGGAACCCTTCGCCGTGGTGGTCCTCGTGGCAGCGCGCGCAGCCCGACACGTCCTGGATGCCGTGCAGGCCTTCGTGCGCGTCGATCTGCGCGGCGATGGCCTCGTGGCACTCGAGGCAGGCGCCGTCCATCGAGGCGCCGCCGAAGGCGTCGCCGTGGCACGAGGCGCAGCTCTCGGGACCCTGCAGGTCGGACTCGCGTCCGTGCACGCGGGCCAGCGCGCCGGGCGACGTGTTGTCCCACTCGAGCGCGAACGCCACGGCCACGAGCAGGAGCGAACCCAGGGTGGCGGCGAGGCGCGGCGAGGCGTGTCGTCTCTGTCCCTGGGCCACGACGTCAATTCCCGAAGAACCGGCCGTAGCGCAACGCCGCGCCCACGTGCAGCACCACGAGCAGGATCATCAGCAGCGCGACCCAGCGGTGGATCCAGCGCCAGGACGCGACGACCGCGCGCACGTCCTCGAAGTGCGCCGAGGCCAGCGCCGTCTTGTGCGCGCGCCGCGCGAGCGCCGCGAGGCGGCTGATCGTCGCGTCGGCCACGCCCTGCTCGCGTCCCTCCTCGCGCAGCCGCTGCAGGATGCGACGCATGCGGAACTGCCCCGCCACGAGCGCCACCAGCCGCGACGGGAAGGAACCCGTCCAGCGACGCTGCTGCACGAGCTCCTCGATCTCGTCGCGCACCTTGCCGCCGAAGCCGCGGCCGGCCTCGTCCCACTCGGCCGAGAGCGCGGCGAGGCGCCGACGCACCTCGTCGAGGGCCAGCTCCTTGCCGTTGGCCGCGCGCGGGACGAACGCGTACAGGTAGCGTCCGACGGCGCCGGTCACGACCAGCACGGCGAGCGAGAGGAACGCGTGGCCGCCGACGCTGCGGCGCGGCGCCATGCCGGCGTGCAGCAGCACGAGCAGCACCGAGAGCAGGCCCGTGCCGACGTGCACGGTCATCCAGGCCTTGAGCGAGCCCGGCAGGCGCTCGCCCCAGCGCGAGCGGCGCAGCAGGTACGACAGGTTCACGAGCACGAGCAGCGTGGCGCCCACGCCGAGCCCGAGACCGAGCGGCGACGACGGCGCGAGCAGGGCGTGCTCGTCGGCCAGCGGACGCTCCTCGGGCAGCAGCGTGTAGTACCCGCGGAAGGCCAGCGTCATCGCGAAGGTGACCGAGGCCAGCGCCAGCGTCACCGCGAGCGCGTCGCGCAGTCCGCTGCCCTGCTCGGCGAGCGGCGTCTCCTGCGGGCGGTCGTCGGGGTCGAACGAGACGCCGCTGCGCTCGAGCAGCGCGAACGGCGGCACGCCGCCGGCCATCACGAACACCTCGTCGTTGGGGACGTCGACCCGGCGGCGTCCACCCTCGTCGTCGCCCACGACGAGACGCACGCGGTCGTCGCCGATGATCTCGACCTCGCTCTCGCGCAGCACGGCGAGGCGTCCCTCGGCCTCGAAGCGCTCGAGCTTGTCCTGGTTGCCGGCCTTGAGGCGCGAGAACGTCTTCTTGCGGTAGCTGAGCGTGACCTCGTTGCCGGGCTGCTCGGCGAGTCCGACGGCGGCCTCGACGGCGCTGTCGCCGCCGCCCACCACGAGCAGCTTGCGGCCCGTGTACGACTGGGCGTCGATCAGGTCGTACGCGACCTTGACCGAGTCCTCGCCCGGGACGCCCAGCTTGCGCGGCGAGCCGCGGCGTCCGAGGCACAGGCTCACGGCGCGCGCACGCAGCATGCCGGCGCTCGTGTGCACCTCGAACGTGCCGTCGTCCCGGCGCACGACCTGCTCGAACACGGCGCCGGTGCGCACCGGCAGCTCGTGCTCGCGCACGAGCTGCTCCCAGAGCTCCATGAGCTCTTCCTTGCTGTACGACGTGCGCGCGAGCCGTCCGTGCAGCGGGAGGTCGACGGGCTGCGTCATGACGAGCTTGCGGCGCGGGTAGCGCGCCACCGTGCCGCCGAGCTTCTCCTGCTCGAGGGTCCTGAACGCGAGGCCGCGCTTCTTGGCCTGCAGCGAGCACGCGATGCCGGCCGGTCCCGCGCCGACGATCACGAGGTCGAGCAGGGAGGGATCGACGTCGCGCGACGGTCCGTCGGCGAGCACGCGCTCGGCCACCACGTCGGCCACGTTCGTCCCGTGCTGGATCGCGGTGCGGATGAGCGCATAGCCGGTGACCTCGCCGGCCAGGAACAGGTTCGGCACGCCGGTCGACTCGAGGTCGGACGTGATCGCCGGCAGGTCGCGGCGCTCCGACACGTCGCCGAGGGTGAGCGCGATGGCCCCCACCGGACACGCGTCGGCGCAGCGTCCGTGACCGACGCAGCGCGCGCCGTGGGCCACCACCGCCTGGCCGTGCACGAGCTCGAGCACGCCCTCCTCGGGGCAGGCCTTGATGCACGTCGCGCACCCGAGACAGCGCGAGAGGTCGATCCACGGGTGCTGCAGGCGCGCCTTGTGGCTGCCCGACGCCCGCGCCTCCTCGACCGCGGCGAGGCCGCTCGTGGTGCGCTGGAGTTCGGCGCGCCGTCCCTGCTGCGCGATGAGCGCCAGGACGTTCGCGACGAGGATGAGGGCGAGCAAGCCCCAGGTCATGGATGGCGCGTCTCTTGGGTGTCGATCGGGCCGAGGTCCGTTCGCCGCCCCCCGGACGGGTAGGTCGGCATTCGGGCCCGGCGGCTTGATGAACACCCCGGTGCAGCGGGCTCCCGGAGACGCCGGACCCGGCTCGGCGACGACGGCGCGCCCCGCCTCCCGGACGGACGTGCACGCTCGTCGGACCCTGGGCCGGGTCGACGGACGCGCTCGCGCCGGGGTGCGGCGAACGTGTCGCATGGCCGGAAACGAGGTGTTTCCGAGGTCCCGTCACCGGGGTGGCGGGAGGGTCGTCCGCGTTCGGGGACGAGGACGGCCCGGGCTGACGGGCACCCTAGGAAGGCTCCGACATCGCGTGAGATGACGATCGCGCAATGCGGCGCCGACGCACGGGACGGAGAGTGACGCGCGCGGGGGGTTGTCCCGGTGTGCCGCGTGTGTCGAGTGCGGCACGCACGCGACGCGCAACGCGTTTGTGGCGTGCGCCGCGCGAGCATCCTGCGGACGCGCAGAGGTCACGTCACGCGCGACCTCCGCGCCCGTCGGCAGGAAGCAGCCGGGCGGGCGTGTGCGAGCGACCCCGTCCGAGGACGCACCCGCGCAGCACGCCGAAGTCGCCCCGCCCCGACGATCAGAAGAGCGTGTAGATGAACGGCGAGAGCACGGGGCTCGCCGCCGCGGCCACGAGCAGCAGGCCGACCGTCATGAGGATGAACAGCACCGGCAGCATGTACCAGTGACCGCGGTCCCAGGCCGAGAGCACGACGCCGAGCACGGTGCCGAACTTCCTGCGCGCGTACCACACGATGAGCGCGATCACGCACACCGCGAAGACCTCGAACGCGTACGCGAAGAACGGCACGCGCGGACCGATGGCGGTGCGCACGTCCTGCCACGGCATCAGGATCGCCTGCTCGGGCGGGACGGGCGCGGCCAGCCAGCCGAAGCCCTTGAGCACGAGGTACACGAAGCCCAGCAGGCCGAGCACCTTGGCGAACGAGCCGGGCAGGCTCTCGCTCTTGCGGTAGTTCGTCCAGTAGAGCAGCGAGAACAGGAGCCACAGCCCGAGGAACAGCATCTCCATGCGCCCGAAGGCGGACGGAGCGGCGACGGTCTCGGCGCCCTGGACGGCGAGCAGCAGCGGCAGGTGCGTCACGAGACCATCTCCACGATGCGGTCGCCTTCGTGGCGCAGGTGGAAGGGCGTGCTGTCGATGATCTTCTTGGCGTCCTTCGTGATCACGTAGTTGCCCAGGTAGAGCACGTCCATCTCGCTGCGGCTGAAGGTGTTGAACGCCTGCGCCGGCGTCTCGACGATCGGCTCGCCCTTGAGGTTGAACGACGTGTTCAGGACGACGGGGATGCCCGTCTTCTTCTCGAACGTCGAGATCATCCGGTGGTAGTCGGGGTTCGTGTCGGCGTAGACGGTCTGCAGGCGTCCGCTGCCGTCGACGTGGGTGATCGCGGGGATCTTGTCGCGCTTGTCGTCCTTGACCGGCACGACGTAGAGCATGAAACGCGCCGGCCACAGCTCGTCGCCCTCGGGCAGCTCGAACCACTCGCGCGCGCGCTCCTGCAGCACGCTCGGGGCGAAGGGACGGAACGCCTCGCGGAACTTGATCTTGGCGTTCACGATCTCCTTCATCTCGGGGTTGCTCGCGTCGGCGATGATCGAACGCGCGCCCAGCGCGCGCGGACCCCACTCGAAGCGTCCGCGGAACCAGCCGCCGACCTTGCCCGCGACGAGGTCGTCGGCCACGCGCTCGAAGAACGCGGCGTCGTCGTCGTACTTCTCGAACACGATGCCGTGCTCGCGCAGGAAGGCCTCGATCTGCTCGTCGGAGTACTCGCTGCCCAGGTACGCGTGGTCGAGCGCCTTGGCGCGCGGCACGTCGAGCAGGTGGTGGCAGGCCCACATGGCCGCGCCCGCCGCGCCGCCGTCGTCGCCGGCCGCCGGGTGGATGTAGATCTGCTCGGCCTTGGTCTCGTTGACGAGCTTGCCGTTGGCCACCGAGTTGAGCGCCACGCCGCCGGCCAGGCACACGTTCGTGCAGCCCGTGAGCGACACGACGTGGTCGACCATCTTCTTCATGATGTCCTCCGTGACCTTCTGGATGGACATCGCGACGTCGCAGTAGAACGGGTCGAGCGACTTGTCCTCGAGCGCGGGGTCGCGCGCGGGACGTCCCATGACCTTCTCGAACTCGGGCGTGAAGCTGTGCGTCGCGGACCAGTGGTACGCGAAGTACTTCATGTCCTGCCAGAGCGAGCCGTCGTCGCCGATCTTGATCATCTGCATGATGCGGTCGACGTACTTGGGCTCGCCGTAGGGCGCCATGCCCATGAGCTTGTACTCGCCCTCGTTGACCTCGAAGCCGCAGTACGCGGTGAAGGCCGAGTAGAGCAGTCCGACCGAGTGCGGGAAGCGCATCTCCTTCACCAGCTCGATCTTGGTGCCCTTGCCGTGGCCCATGGTCGAGGTGGTCCACTCGCCGGCGCCGTCGAGCGTCAGGATCGCGGCCTCGTCGAACGGCGAGCAGAAGAAGCTCGCCGCCGCGTGGCTCATGTGGTGGTCGGCGAAGAGCAGCTTCTTCTTCGGGATCTTCAGCTTCTCGAGGATGTGGCTGCGCACCCACAGCTTCTTCTGCATCCACGCGAGCATCGACTCGCGGAACACACGCAGCGACTTCGGGAAGGTCTGGAACGCCGTCACGAGCAGGCGCTCGAACTTCACGAAGGGCTTCTCGTAGAACACCACGTAGTCGACGTCGTCGATCGTGATGCCCTCGTGCTCGAGGCAGAACGCGATGGCGCGCGCAGGGTAGCCCGGGTCGTGCTTGCGGCGCGTGAAGCGCTCTTCTTCGCCGGCCGCGACGACCACGCCGTCCTTGACGAGAGCGGCCGAGCCGTCGTGGTAGTAGAAGGAGAGTCCGAGGATGTACATGGGGTCAGTCCTGCCGGCGGGCATCCTCGAGCGTGTCGTTGATCTGCTCCCACGGACGGTACGTGGACGACGGCCGGCGCTTGGTCATCAGGCTGTCGGCGACGGCGCGATACACGATCGCCACCGGCGCCACGGCGATGAAGTACACGACCGTGAGCAGGATGCGTCCGACGACGTTGCCGAAGCGCTCGAGGAAGGCTGTGACGGGCTCGAACATCGTGCAGACCGGTGAGGGCACCGACGCGGTGGGCGCCGGGCGCCCCGGACGCGCGCCGCGCCGGACGAGGAGGAGAGGGATCGGGAGTCTACTGGGGCCATCCGGGATGGGCAAGGCGACCCGTGTCCCGACCCCTCGCCCGCACGACGTTCAGGCCGCGCTCACTTGTCGCCGTCGGCCTTGATCTCGGCCATCAGCTTGGCGAGCTCGGCGTCGGCGTTCGACGCGTCGATCTCGGCCTCGGCCTTCTTGGCCGCTTCCTCCTCGCTGAGGACGTCGACCTCGTCGAGGATCTGGTCGACCTCGGCGTCGTCGAGCTCGAGCGTCGCCGGCACGGCCGGCGCCGGGGCTTCGGCCTTCTCGGCCTTCTCGGCCGCCATGTCCTTCGACTCGGTCTTCACGCAGCCCGCGGCCAGCGCGGCGGCGAGCGACGTCACGATCAGGATGCGTCTCATGGGTTCGATCTCCGGGGCGCGGGACGCTCAGCGTCCG
>JACKHP010000039.1 GCA_020638905.1 Planctomycetota bacterium
TCGAGGGCCGCGAGCACGGACGAGACCGGCGCCTTGCCGTCGTCCGGACCGTCGGGCGGCGGAGGATCGGCGTCGAGGAAGCCCGCGAAGCGGCGCGCGTCGAGCTTGCGCGCGAGCAGCGCGTCGAGTCCCGTCGCGTCGCCGTCGTTGCGCAGCGCGTAGCCGCGCGGCGAGAAGCCCTTGACCACCAGGCCCGACGTGGTCGGCGAGGCCGCGATCGGCAGCTCGAGGGTGGACGCGTCGCGCGCCGCCGGCGGCGCGACCGCGCAGTGCACCCAGCCGCGCGTCTCGGCGCCGTGCACGACGACCTCCTTCCAGGCGCCGACGGCGCGCTGGACGTCGAGCACCGAACCCGGCGCGAGGCGGCCGAGCGACGGGAAGGCCTTGCTCCAGCGCGGGTACAGCTCGAGGCCCTCGGACCCCACCACGATCGCGTCCGCGCTCGGGGTCGGTGTCACGGGCCCCGCGCTCCCGTCCTGCGCGGGGGCGGACGGAGCGGCGGGCGTGACCGCCGGGACGTCCTGCGTCGCGCGCGCCGCGACGGACGGGGCGACGACCGGGAGCAGCAGTCCCGCTCCGGCGAGCAGCGCGGACAGCACCAGCGGACGGGACACGGTCATCGATCGCGACACTCGGGACACCTCACTTGCCTTCCAGACGATGGCTGCCGTCCCACCCGGGCGGCGGCGGATCCGCGCTCAAGCGGCGGCAGCGATCATAGAGCACGCGCGCCGGCGGATCGTCTCCCAGCGCGGCGAAGGCCTCGGCCGCCTCGTCGAAGCGTCCGGCGACGTAGAGCTCCCGCGCCTGCTCGAAGCGCCGCAGGGACGCGTCGTCGGGAGCGTCGGCGGGCAGCAGCTCCCAGGCCTCGAGCGGCTCGGCCTCGTCGACCAGGCCCGGCACCCTGACCCGGTCGACGAGCCGCGCACGCACGGCGTCGCCGGCCGCGCGCCGCGTGCTGCCGGCCGCCAGCACGAGGGTGCCGTAGGCCTTGTTCACGCCCTCCATGCGCGACGCGAAGTTCACCGTCGAGCCGATGGCCGTGTAGCTGTAGCGGTCGCGGCTGCCGACGCAGCCCACGGTGGCCTCGCCCGAGCACAGTCCGATGCGCGTCACCAGCGGCGGCAGTCCGCGCTCGGCGGCCTGGGCGTCGAAGGCGGCGATGCGTTCCTGGCAGCGCAGCGCGGCGCGGCACGCGGCGGCCGCGTGGTCGGCCTGCGGCACCGGCGCGCCGAAGATCGCCACCACCGCGTCGCCGATGTACTTGTCGACGGTGCCGCCGCACTCGGTGATGACCGCCGTCATCTCGGACAGGTACGCGTTGAGGTGGTCGGTCAGGCGCGACGGGTCGTTGCGCATCTCGGGCGCGTTCGAGAGCGCGGTGAAGCCGCGGATGTCCGAGAAGAAGACGGTGATCTCGCGGTTCTCGCCGCGCAGCGAGAGGTCCTGCGGACGGGCGATGAGCTGCTTCACCACCGCGGGCGGCGCGAAGTGCTGGAACAGGCTCGTGATCTGCTGGCTCTGGCGCCCCGCGGTGAACCACTGCCACGTGGTGCCCGAGCTGTACGCCAGCCCCAGTCCCAGCACGGGACCGATCACGTCGACCCACACCGACGCGCGCAGGAAGACGAGCGACGCCAGCGTCGTCCACGCGGCGGCGAGCGCGAGCACGGCCGCGCTCGACACGACCTGGCTCCGGATCGACGTGGTGAGCAGCAGCGCGCAGGCCGCGAGCAGCGCCGCCGCGAGCACGCGCAGCAGGTCGGGCGGACGCGACACGACGCGTCCGTCGAGCAGCGCCTCGGCCACCGCCGCGTGGACCTTCACGCCCGGGTAGTCCTTGTTGACCGGGACGGCCTTGAGGTCACGCAGCCCCGCGGCGTTGCCGCCCAGGAACACGATGCGACCGGCGAACACCGAGGGGTCGAGGAAGTAGCCCTCGGCGTCGCCGCCGGGGAACTCCCAGCCGGGCAGGCCGAGCGCCTTCATGGCCGAGCGCAGCACGCGATGCGCGGGATACGTCGGGTAGCGTCCGGCGAGCGGGTCGGACGGGTCTTCGCGCCCGTCGTCGCGGAAGCGCAGCAGCAGGTCGCCGCTCGACGTGAGCGGCAGGTCGACGCCCGGAGCGAGCAGCATGCCGTCGCGCACCGCGAGCCGCGCCGAGGACGCGAGGCGCTCGCCCTCCGCGCCGAGCGTCGGCGCACCGGACCCCGACGCGTCGGGCGCGCCCTCCTCGTACGCGAGCGCGGCGGCCACGCCCAGCGACGGGAACGCGAGGCCGTCCCAGACGACGAACGGACGGGCCCGGCGCACGACGCCGTCGTCGTCGGGCTGCGCGGTCACCGCGCCCAGCCGCAGGAACTCCTCGCCGCCGTCGAAGGCCTCGAGGATCGTGCGGTACGGCAGCACGGGATTGCTGTACGGGCCGACGTCGGAGCGCGCGAACGGCAGGCCGGACGCGCGCCATCCGTCGACGTCGATCGCGGCGCCGGCCAGGCATGCGCGCTCGAGCGATCCGAGCGCGACCACCTCGCGGGCCTGCTCGGCGGCGCTCTCGAGGTTGAGCGCGTGCACGACGTACGGCGCGCCGAACTCGTTCTGCAGACGCGTGCTCGTGCCGAGCGTCGCGTCGCCCGCCTCGTCCCCCGACGGATGCGGCCCCGCCAGCTCGACGTCGAAGGCCAGCACGCGCGCGCCGCCCAGGGCGCAGAACTGGACGAGCAGGTCGTACGCCGAGCGGTCCCAGGGGAACAGGAACTCGTTCCCGGCCAGGCCGGACGCACCGCCGGCGCGGGCCTGTTCGTAGAAGCCGCGCCCCCAGTCGAGGCTGGCCTCGTCGAGCATCACGAGCGCCACGTTCTCGCTGCGCGTCGACTCGACGCCGGCGCGCGAGAACACGTCGTACACGTCGCGTTCCCAGTCGCCCACGACGTCGCTGCCGACCAGCGTGGCCGCCGCCAGGCCGACCACGCCCGCCAGGACGGCCTGTTGCGCGCGGCGGGCGATCATGCGGGGCCTCTCGGGCGGCGGGACCGGTGTCGAGGGGATGGTACCGATTGACTCCCCGGGACCCACGCCCGGGCCGGCGCCCCACCCACTTGCGGGAACCCCGCCCGCGGAGGATGCTCATGTCCCAGGGACGTGTCTCTTCCGGACCGCCGCGCCCGAGCGCGTGGCCTCGCATCCTCCGGCGCGCCCCTCCGCATGACCGCAATCCGTGACGTCCGCGCCCAGCCGGCGCGCCTCCCGCCCCGCGTGCCGCGCCCTCGGGCGCGCGCGCTCCCCCTGCTCTCCGTCGCGCTGCCGATGCCCACGGCATGGCTGGCGAGCACGCCGTTCTCGCTCGGGGCCCGCATGGTCGCGGTCGTGCTCGTGCTGGGCGTGTCGCTCTTCGCGCTCACCAAGCGCGGCGGCAAGAAGGGCGGCGACCCCGCCTGATCCCGGGCGGACGAGCGCCGCCCCGTGCACGCAGAACGACGGCCGGCCCGGGTCCCGTCCGACCCGGACCGGCCGTCGCCGTCCGCGTGCTGCTGCGTCTGCGCGACGCGCGCCGGGGGACCGGCGCGCGTCGTCCTGCGTGACGTCCTCTACGGCAGGTAGTCGACCTGCAGCGCGTTGGAGAAGTCCCAGCCGCTCAGCGTGCCCCCGTCGGCCACCAGGAACTGCACGTAGACCGAGATCGGCCCGCCGCCGCCGGGGATGCCCGGGATGGCGATCTCGCCCGCGCCGTCGGTGGAGAGTCCCACCACGAGGTCGAGCGGGAAGGGCACCAGCGTGCCGCCGAAGAGCGGCACCGATCCGTTCGTGAAGCTCAACACGAAGTAGGCCGGGGTCGAGGCCGGGGCGTTCGTGAGCAGCAGATCGGCCGACGAACCGGTCGACAGGTCTCCGCCGCAGATCGACAGCACCGGGGCACCGCCGAAGCCGAGGTCGGTCTGGCAGGTCTCGCCGGACGAGGGCAGGTCGCGCGCGAGCACGGTGTACGTCGTCGTGTCGGCGGTCTGGTTGCCGTCACTGTCGGTGGCCGTCGCGGTGATCACGTGCGTGCCCACCGAGAGCGTGGCCGTCGAGGTGTGACGTCCCGTGCCGATCGGGCCGTCGAGGTCGGACGACCACTCGATCGAGGCGCCGCCGATCTGCCTGTCCTCGAGGTCCCAGCCCGAGCTGTGCAGGATCACGGTCGCGCCGTAGAGCCCGCTCTTGCCGTCGTCGGGCGTCATGATCTCGATCCACGGGGCGTTGCCGACCGTGCCGCCGCTGAACACGCCGGTCGAGACGAGCGGCTCGCTGCGCACGGTGGTCGTGCGCAGCCCGTCGGACGCCAGCAGCTCGAAGAAGCCCTGTCCGCTCACGAAGTCCGGGAGCTGTCCGAGGTCGACGTCGAGCTCGCTGACCGACGTGCCGGTGGCGAGCGGCACCATGCGCACCCCGTCCGGGCTGTAGCGCAGGAAGAACTGCAGCGCGTCGCCGTCGAGGTCGCTGGCCTCCCACGCCACGTGCAGCGGCGCGCCCTTGACGACCTGGCCCGCCGGCGAGACGAACTCGGCCACCGGGGCGTGCGCCGAGCGCACGAGCTCGAGCGACGCGGACGGTCCGTTGCGCGTGACGATCGAGACGTGGTCGAGCGCGTGTCCGTCCACGAACGCAGGCAGCTTCACGGTGAAGCCCGTCTCGGGCAGCGGACCGTTGCTGTCGCCGGACGCGTCGCCGTCGAGCTCGCCGCGGCACTCGCCGCACGCGTCGAGGCTGCTGCGCGTGGCGAGCGGCAGCTCGAGCACGAGCTGTCCGTCGGCGAAGGCGCGCACGAGCAGGTCGGCCTCGGCCGGGTCGCACGGCTCGCTGGGACGCGCCTGCGGCAGCACCAGCGCGTCACCCAGCGAGAGCGTGCCGGCCGCGCGGTCGAGCAGTCCCGTGAGCATCAGGGCGGGGCCGCCCGGGTCGGTCGCGAAGCCGCCGGGTTCGTTGAAGGTGGCGTGGTTGAAGAAGTAGTTGTAGTTGCTGGCCGAGACCCACGCCTCCTGGGTGAGCAGGCCGGCGTACATGATGTCCTTGAGCGAGGCCGCCTTGAGCTGCGGCAGGCTCTCGGTGATGTTGAGGTGGTGCTCGACGTCGATGCCGACCAGGTTGGTCGTGCTCGTGTTGTGCTGCAGGCCGAAGTCGTGGCCGAGCTCGTGCGCGAACGTCCGCTGGTGGCGGATGTTCTGCGTGTTGCCCATGCCGACCGTGCCGTTGATGATCGACTGGCCGTTGTACGAGAGGCCGCCCGGCACCCAGCCGTAGACGTAGTCGGGCACGGGCACCATGAGCGCCTGGTCGACCACGAGCGAGTTGAGCAGCGAGCTGCCGCTGCTGGCGAGCGAGCTCGTCCACAGCTTGCTGGGCGCGTCGGTGCGGTGGTAGTACCAGTCGGACGACGGGTAGATGCCCTGCACGAAGTTGTCGCCCACGCCGGGGACGATCAGTTCCTCGGGCGGCAGGTTCGGCACGCCGCCGCCGCTCGGACGGTAGTCGATGGGCGAGTACGCGATCTCCGGCACCTTCTGGTGCTGGAAGTTCAGCGGAGGCGAGGTACGCGTGTTGTTGGCGGTGTTCGTCTCGGCCACGAAGTTCGGACCGGGCGGGTTCACCGTGACCGTGATCACGACGTTCGCCGACTCGGGCGGGATGAAGGTGAAGTTGAGCGTGTCGTCGAGCACGCCCAGGTCGGTGATCGGCTTGGCGGCGAACGGTCCGTTCACCGAGTAGATCGGCGACCCGGCGATCTCGACGCCGTCGACGAACACGTGCATGATGCCGTCGACGTCGATCGGGCCGGTGGCCCCGCCGGGACGGATCGTGGCGCGCACGAACGTGGAGCGTCCGCCGGCGAGGGGCGTCGCGCCGTTCTGCACGGCCTGGGTGACCTGGATGCCGCCGACGATGAAGTCGACGCCGCCGGCCAGCGCGTCCGGCGCCGCGGCGAGGGTCAACGAGGCGGCCGCCAGACAGGCGAGGCGGCCGAGAGGACGCCGGGGCCGGCGGGTGATGGGAGAGATCGGGTGGTGACTCAAGGTCGCTTCCTCGGGGTGGGACGGACGCACGGCGCCCGAAGGGGGACGGACCGGGGGCTGCCCGGGCCCGGTTCGGGGGTTGGGGACGAGCCCACGGTACGGCCGTTCCGCCGAACTGAGAAGGTGGGACGTCCGCCCCAAAATGGGGCACGCGGGCCGCTCGGGAAGCCTGCTTCCGCCCCGCCGTGCGCCCGGCACCCAGGCCGACGCGGGTCAAGTCCGGCGCGGCCGGGGACGATCACCCGAGGCATGGTCCGACGGCTCCTCCTCGTCGCGCTGCTGCTGCCCTACGCCGTCTGGCTGTGCGTGGCGTACCGCTACCACCTGCTCGACGACGTGAACCTGTGCGTGCACGAGGCCGGGCACCTCGTCTTCCGGCCGCTCGGCACGACGCTGCACATGCTCGGCGGGACGCTGCTGCAGCTCGCCTTCCCGCTCGCGTTCGTGCTGCGCTTCTGGCTGCGCGGCGAGCGCTACGAGGCGGCCGTGTGCGGCGTGTGGGCGTCCGAGAGCCTCATGTACACCGCGCGCTACCTGGGCGACGCGCAGCGCCAGGAGCTGCCGCTGGTCGGCGGCCACGTCCACGACTGGCACTGGATCCTCACGCGCCTCGACCTGCTCGGCTCGTGCGACACGATCGCGCGCGTGCTGCACGGCGTGGCCGCCTCGGGCCTCGCCGCGTCGCTCTTCGCCGCCACGTGGGCCGCCCTCGCGTGGCGCGGCCGCGGCGCCCCCGCCCTCGGCTGACGGACCGGGCGCGGCACGCCGCACGCGCGCCCGCTCAGCCGTCGAAGATGTTGCGCAGCGCGATCCAGTGCGCGGCGTGGTAAGGCGTGACCTCGAGACGCCGGGCCAGGTCGAGGGCGCGCGTCACGTTCTCGGCCACGATGCGGCGCGTGCGGGCCTTGGCCTCGGCGACCTTGTCCGCGGCGTCGGACGTCATCTCGACGTGGGCCGCGATGATCCCGCCCGAGTTCGCGATGAAGTCGGGGACGACCGTCACGCCGCGCTCCTGGAGCAGCTCGCGCGTCTCGGGCGTGCACGGCCCGTTCGCGCCCTCCGACAGCAGCGGCGCGCGGATGCGATCCATGTTGTCCTTGTGGATCACGTCCTGCACGGCGCACGGGAAGAGCACGTCGACGTCGAGGTACAGCACCGAATCGGTGGTCTCGTCGTGCGTCGCGTGCGCATGCAAGATCGGACGCGCCGCGTCGTGGTCGCGGCGCGCGAGCGCGTCGACCAGCGCCGCGTGAGTCGCGTCGTCGAGGTCGTCGGGCAAGACCCACGTCCCGCGCACCACCGGGTCGGAGACGCCCGCGAGGCGTCCGCCCTCCTCGGCGAAGTAGCGGATCACGCCGGCCCCCATCGCGCCCAGACCCTGCACGGCGAAGCGCTTGCCGCGCGCGCTGTCGCCCTGTCCCTCGAGCGCCGCGCGGGCGGCCACGGCCACGCCCAGTCCGGCGATGCCTTCGACGTCGTAGTCGGTGCCGCCGAGCTCGCGGCGCTTGCCCGTGAAGCGGTGCGGCAGTCCCGTCGCCTCGATGAACCAGTCGGCGAACTCGGGACGCGCGCCGATGTCGTAGCCGAGTCCGCCGAAGGGACCGCCGTGCTCGGGCATCAGGCACGTGAAGCGCTGCGCGATCGAGCAGAAGCGCTCCTTGAAGCCGACCGACTGCGGGTTGCCGCGGATGCCCGACTTGGCGCCGCCCAGCGGCAGACCCGCCGCGGCGTTCTTGAGCGCCATGCGCTGCGCGAGCATCTTGACCTCGTCGAGCGAGACCGTCGGCGTGACGCGCGTGCCGCCCTTGGCGAGGCCGCCGCCCTTCGGGACGTTCCAGACCACGACGTAGCCTTCGACGTCGTGCTGCGTGTCGCGCACGGTGTACTCGATCACCGGCTTCATGCGCGTGAACGCGAGCGTGTCGTGGTGGAGCTGGGTGTAGAAGGCTTCCTTGTTCGCGGGCAGGTTCACGGCGGGCATCGCAGTCGGATGGGAGGTGCGTCCGGACGGGGACGCGGTCGGACCGCGAAGCGTAGCAGACGCCGGGACGTCGCGAAGCCGACGCCGACGGCGATCCCCCACCCCGGACGCTATCCCTCGCGGCCCTCGGCCAGCCGCCCCGGGCCGAACGCCTCGGGCAGCAGTTCGGCGACCGTGCGCGTGCGGAAGCTGCCGTCGGCCTTGGCGAGATGCACGGGCGCGTCGGGCGCGGCGAACTCGGAGACCACCTGGCGGCACGCACCGCACATCGAGGCGCCGGCGGCCGACACGACCGCGGTGGCCACGACGCGCCTGGCCCCGGCCGCGACGGCCGAGAAGACGGCCACGCGCTCGGCGCAGACCGTCAGGCCGTAGCTGGCGTTCTCGACGTTGCAGCCGGTGAAGGTGCGTCCGTCGTCGGTGAGCACCACGGCGCCCACCGCGAAGCGCGAGTACGGCGCGTAGGCCCGTTCGCGGGCCGCGACGGCGAGGGCGACGAGCTGGGCGGCGTCCATGGACGTCCAGTGTGCCCGGGCTCGTCCTGGGATGCGAGCGTCGGACGGGACGTGGCGACCCGCGCCGGCGCCGCGGGCCAGGGTCACTCGGTCGCGAGGTAGAAGCCCGGGTCGATGCCGGCCGCCGCGAACAGGCGCAGCACGATGATCAGCAGGATGCTCACCACGGCCGCCGCGGCGAAGACCGACGATCCCGCGAGCATCGTGTCGTTGCCGGCCGCCTCGAGGCCGTCGTCGCGCGCGGGGCCGGTCTTGCCCGACGTGTAGACCAGGGTCACGGCCGACTTCATGAGGCCGCCGACGAAGATCGCCGACGAGGTCTCGACGCCCACGAGCATCCCGATGCCGATGCCGAACAGCGACGGCATGAAGCGCGCCGACTTCGGCCAGACCGTGAGGAACGCGTAGCCGCAGCCGAGCAGGCTCACGCCGATGACCCAATACTTCAGCTCGGGGGCCATCGTGAAGTCCTCGGCCGACATGGCCTCGGCCATCTTGGCCCAGATCGTCGCGCCGGGTGCCTTGAGCGGCATGCCCTCGCCGATCCTCCCGCCCAGGCCGGCGATCAGCATGTTGAGCACGGGGATGGCCACGATCGCGCCGATGATCGAGCCCACGAACTGCACCGTCGTCTGCTGCACCGGGTTCGCGTCGACGAGGTGGCCGGTGCGGTAGTCCTGCATCATGTCGACGGCGACCGAGGCCAGCGTGCCCGCCACGACGGCCATGCCGAGCATCGAGATCGCCGTGCGCGACTCCTTCGTGATGAGCCAGAAGAAGCCCGAGAGCAGCACGATCGCCACGAGGCGGATGGGGTTGATGTCGGTGTCGCCTGTGACGCGTCCGTTCACCATGCACAGCGGCCAGGCCACGGCGATCGTGACGGCGGTGGCGGCGAACGGCAGGTTGAAGACGTCCTTCGCGAGCCAGCCGATGACCACGGCCGAGACGAGACCGAGCACGATGTAGACCGGATTGCGCGAGGCCGGCGCCCGGTACTCGGTGCGTCCCGGGGTGAAGCCCGGCGGCACGATCGCCGGCGTCTTGTAGAGGTACGCGAAGACGATCGCCGCGAAGGTCGGCAGCGTGAGCACGGCGATCGCGATCCACTTGACCCAGTCGCCGAGCTTGGGCTCGAACGCGGTGCCGACCAGGTTGTCCTGGATCAGGAAGGGGACGGCCAGCGAGCCGAGCAGCATCCCCAGTCCCACGCGCGGGCCGACGACGACGCCGATGCCGTAGTAGAGCGGATCGGCGCCGAGGCCGAGTTCCTTCTCGGACGGCATGCCCGCCTGGAGCTTCCACTTCCACGCGTGCAGGATCGCGTGGGCGTCGTCGGCCGTGTCGAGCTTGATCTTCGCCAGCAGCGTGAGCACCGCCGCGACCGAGCCCCAGACCTTGAGCATCCAGATCGGACGGCTCTTCTCGCCCGGCGCGAGCTCTGCCGTGACCGACTTCTGGATCACGGCGCAGGCCGTCCCGGACGGCCAGAAGTACTTGACCATCGACTCGCGCACCGACGCGCCCACCATCGCGCCCAGCATGCCCATGGCCGCGAACAGGCAGATGAGCTGGGGCACCGGCGGGTCGAACGACGGGTCGATGATGCGCACGGCGGCGTAGCTGGCCACCGCGAAGCCCACGCTGCCGCCGGCCGAGACCATCGTCTGGCCCAGGTTGATCGTGTGGATCGCCGGCTTGTGCTTGCTGATCACGCCCAGCATCACGACCGACGCCAGCACCGCGATGATCGAGCCCGTGTCGCCCCAGCCGATGAGCAGCGTGGTGTAGATGTTCGTCGCCGCGAGCACACCGGCCAGGACGGCGAACACGATCCACTCGGCGGCGGACAGCCGCGGGATCTGGCCCTCGCGCACCACGGGACGCTCGGCGTTCGGATCGGACGGCTGGTCGGACATCGCGCTCGGCCTCGGGACGTGGAGCCGGGCCCGGCCCACGGACCCTGCGGGGTCGGCGTTCTACCATCGAGGGCCGGCCGACGCATCCCCGAGGTCGATCGGGTCGGAGCCGATTCGGTGCAACGCGCACGCCGCTCCGCGACATGCCGGTCGCACGCAACCGGACGGGCCCGCCGCGCATCCGACCGGGCTCGTCCGGACGCGCCGCCGCGCCGGACGTCCCGCCACGGGACGCCGGCGGACCCGACGGCGTACACTCGACGTCCTTCAAGGAAAGCCGCCATGCCCTTCTCCCGCCTCATCCCGTCGCTCGCCTCGGCCGTGCTGCTGCTCGGTCTCGCGGGCTGCTCGAACCCCGCCGACGGCGGCGCGCGCGAGGTCGTGTCGGCCGAGCCCCAGTCCCAGACGGCCGCGTCCGCCGCGACGTCCGCCCCCGAGGAGTCCCCCGCCGTGACCGACGAGACCCGCCCCGCAGGCACCGAGATCGCCACCTTCGGAGCCGGCTGCTTCTGGTGCGTCGAGGCCGTGCTCGAACAGATCGACGGCGTGCTCGACGTGCGCTCGGGGTACATGGGCGGCACGGTCGCGAACCCGTCCTACAAGCAGGTCTGCACCGGGACGACGGGGCACGCCGAGGTGGCCCAGATCACCTTCGACCCGACGAAGATCAGCTACTCCCAACTGCTCGGCTGGTTCTGGAAGCTGCACGACCCGACCACGCTCAACCAGCAGGGCGCCGACCACGGCACGCAGTACCGCTCGGTGATCTTCTGGCACACCGAGGCCCAGCGCGACGCCGCCCTGGCCAGCAAGAAGAAGGTCGAGGACGCGGGCGTGTTCGACCGTCCGATCGTGACCGAGATCACCCGGGCCGGCCCGTTCTACGAGGCCGAGGACTACCACCAGGACTACTACCGGCAGAACAAGGGCCAGGCCTACTGCCAGTACGTGATCTCGCCCAAGCTCGAGAAGCTCGGCCTCGAGCAGTGAGGCGGTCCGCGTCGCGCTCCCGCCGCTACAATCGGCGCGGGAGCGCGACGTGCGAGGAGCGCCGCGCCCCCGGAGCAGGCCACGGTCGCTGCGCGCCGCCGGGGTCGGGCGGGGCGAGCCGATGCGCATCTTCCACCTCTGCAACTGGACCGGCGAGAGCGGCGGCATCAAGACGCTCTACGACCACGTCCGGCTGCTGAGGCGCGCGGGCTACGACGCGGCCCTCGCCTCGTACGGCGCCTTCGCGCGCTGCGACTGGTTCGAACACGATGCGCGCGCCGTGCCGGGACGTTCGGAGCTGCTGGAGCTCGTGCGGCCCGACGATCTCGTCGTGCTGCCCGACTTCTGCATGCGCGATCGCGAACTGGCCGAGGCGCGCTGCCGCCAGGTCGTGCTCGTCCAGAACCCCGACCTCATGACGGGACCGGCCGACGACCCGCGCTACGAGGCGCTGCTCGTGACGAGTGAGCCGCTCGTCGGCTGGGTGCGCGCCGAGAAGGGCTGCACGGGACCGCTGCACCTCGTGCCCGGCTTCCTCGAGCGCGAGCTCGTGCTCGAGCCGCGCCGCGGCGTGCCGGCGTCCCCGCGCTGCCTGCTCGTCGACCGCGTCGACAAGCACCGCGGCGAACCGGCACGCGCGCGCGACGCGCTGCGCTCCGCGGGCCTGCCCGTGCACGTGCTCGACGAACGCATGCCGCGCACGCGCTTCGTGCGGCACTTCGCCGAGGCCGACGTCTACCTGCACCTGAGCTACCGCGAGGGCTTCCCGGTCTCGATCCTCGAGGCCTTCGGCGCCGGCTGCGTGGTCGTGGGCTTCAGCGGACGGGGCGGACTGCACTTCATGCGTCCCGGCGAGAACTGCCTCGTCGTCGACGACGGCGACTGGCGCGCCGCGACCGACGCCGTCGCCGAACTGCTGCGCGCTCCTCCCGCACGCTGGGACGCGCTGCGCCGCAGCGCCCGCGCCACCGCGCTCGCACACGACGAGGCGAGCTCCGAGCGCGCGCTGCTCGCGGCCTTCGCGGCCCTCGGCACCTCGTCCGCGCGGCGGACGACGCGCGACGCCGCGTCGTGAAGACCGTCACGCACCTGATGCGCGCGCCGCTCGTGGGCGGCTCCGAGCTCGAGACCCTGGCCATCGTGCGCGCGGTCGCGAACGTGCGGCACCGCGTGCTCTTCCCGCGCCGCTTCGCGCACCTGGGCCCGACGATCGCGGCGCGTTTCCCGTCCGACGTGCCGCTGCTCGCGGTGGACGACGTCGAACGCGCCCTGGCCGACGAGCCGCCCGAGCTGCTGCACGTGCAGTTCCCGTTCGTGCTCGTCGAACGCGTCGCCGGACACGCGAGCGTGCTCGAGCTGCGGACGCTGCCCGACGTCCCGCTGCTCTTCACGGTGCACGCGGCGGTCAACGTCCCGGTGCTGCCGCGCGTGCACTACCTGTTCCACACCGCGACCCAGGCGGCCGACTTCGCGGGACGCATCGCCGAGCAGCGCATCACGGTCTGTCCCAGCCTCGTCGAGCTCCCGGTCGACGACGGGAGCTCGCCGCCGCGCGCGCAGCACGACGATGCGCTGAGGCTGCTCTTCGTGGCACGCCACGAGGACGCCAAGTTCCATCCCGACCTGTTCCCGTGGCTGCTGCGCCTGCTCGACGAGCTGCCGCACCTGCACGCGCGCTTCGTGGGACGACCCGAGACGCGCCCGCTGCCTGAGCACCCGCGCGTCTCGTCGATCGACTGTCCGGCGCCCGACCTCGGCGCCGAGTACCGCGCCGCCCAGCTCTTCGCGCACCTGCCCGATCCCCGTCTGCACGAGACCTGGTGCCGCACGGTCACCGAGGCCATGGCGCACGGGCTGCCGTGCCTCGTGGCGGCCCACGGCGCCATGGCGCAGCAGGTGCGCGACGGCATCGAGGGACGGGTCGTGTCCGACCTCGCCGAGGCCGCCCGGGCGCTGCACGCACTCGCCGCCGATGGGCCCGGACGTGAGCGCATGGGCCGGGCCGGACGCGCCCGCGCGCGCGCCTTCCGCGACGAGGCGCTGGCCGTGCTGCCCGCGCTCTACGACCGGCTGCTCACACACGCGTCTCCGCGCGCGGAGCGCGCCTGAGCCCACGCACACCCCGCCCTCCCGAGGATCGCACCATGCTCCGTCCCCGCTCCGGCGAGACGCTGCTCTTCATCGGCGACAGCATCACCGAGTGCATGCGCCAGACCGTCGCGCCGCCGCTCGGCGCGGGATACGTCCAGTTCACGCACCTCATGCTCGCGGCGCGGCACCCCGAGCTCGAGCTCACGTTCGTGAACCACGGCGTCGACGGCGAGACGGTGCTCGACCTCGAGCGCCGCTGGGAGCGGGACGCGCTGCAGCCCGATCCCGACTGGCTGTTCGTGATGATCGGCGTGAACGACGTGCTCTACCGGCACGTGGGCGACAACGCGGCGCGCGCCGTCGACGACGCGACCTACCGCACGACCCTCGAGCGCCTCGTCGCCCGGGCCCAGCACGACACCCGCGCGCGCGTCGTGCTGCTCGAGCCCACGCCCCTCGAACAGGACCTCGCCAGCCCGTCGCACGCCATGATGCGCCGGGTCGTCGAGCTCGTGCACGACGTCGGACGGGCCCGCGAGGTCGCCGTCGTGCCGGTCTACGAGCGCCTGTTCGCCGCCATGGCCGCCTCGCCCGCGCGCCGCTGGATGGTCGACGTCCCGCACCCCGACCTGTGCGGGCAGGCCGTCATCGCGCTGGCGCTGCTCGAGCACCTCGGCTGGTGAACGCCGGGACGGGCGCGCCGTGCCCCCTCGGTCGCGCGCCTCCCGCGCGCTACCATGGGGCGCCGCGCGGCACGCCGCGCGCTCCGTCCCCCCGCATCCGACACAGAGCGCCATGGAGAAGGTCGATCCCGAGTACGAGGCGTCGCTGCCCCACGCGGTGATCCTCGCCACCGGCGGAACCATCGCCGGGACGTCCGACGGCCCCACCGAGGAGCGCTACCACGCGGCCACGCTCTCGGTCGACGAGCTGCTGTGCGCCGTCCCGCAGGTGCGCGAGCTGGCGCACATCACCGGCGAGCAGGTCAGCCAGGTCGGCAGCCAGGACATGGACGACATGATCTGGCTCGACCTGGCCCGCCGCACGAACGCGTACCTGGCCCGCGACGACGTCGACGGCGTGGTCGTGACCCACGGCACCGACACGCTCGAGGAGACGGCCTTCTTCCTGCAGCTCACGGTGGTGAGCAGCAAGCCCGTGGTGCTCACCGGCGCCATGCGTCCGGCGACCGGGCTCTCGGCCGACGGGCCGCGCAACATCCTCGACGCGGTGCGCGTGGCGATCTCGAACATGGCGCGCGAGCGCGGCGTGCTCGCGGTGCTCGACGAGTCGATCTTCTCGGCGCGCGGCATCGCCAAGACGAGCACGATCTACGTCTCGTCGTTCAAGTCGCCCAACTTCGGCCCCACGGGCGCCATCGTGGGCGGCTGGCCGACGTTCTTCCGGCCGCCCATCTCGTGGTCGGAGCGGGTGGCGTTCGACACGTCCTACCTCAAGCGCCTGCCGCGCGTCGACGTGATCTTCGCCCACGCCGGGCAGCCGTCCGACCTCGTCGAGCTGTGCGTCGAGCGCGGCGCCGAAGGCCTCGTGCTCGCCGGCGTGGGCAACGGCAACGCGAGTCGCGCCGTGGTCGAGGCCCTCACGAGCGCCGCGAAGGCGGGCATCGTGGTCGTGCGCAGCTCGCGCGTGGGCAGCGGCTTCGTGACGCGCAACATCGAGATCGACGACGACCTGCGCGGCTTCGTGGCGGCCGAGGACCTCTCGCCGCAGAAGGCGCGCATCCTGTTGCAGCTCGCGCTCACGCGCACGAAGGACCCGGGCCAGATCCAGGAGATGTTCGAGGAGCGCTGAGCGCGCGCGGCGTCAGCCGTCGCGGTGTTCCTCGATCCAGCGCACGAGGTCGGGCACGGCCTCGTTCGGCACCGGGAAGGCCAGGTTGTACTGCGCGACCTTCCAGCCGTCGCCGTCGCGCACGAGCACGCCGCTGCCGCGCGCCTCGCCGTACTGCGCGTTGTGCAGGCGCTCGTCGAACCACGCCGTGCGCCCGCCGTCCGCCACGAACACGTGCCGCTCGGTCGGGACGTACGTCCAGCCGACGCCCTTCTCGAACACCGGGTGCGCGTAGGCGCGCAGCTGCTCGACCGTCCAGCGCTCCTTCGCGTCGGTGCCCAGGAACACCGCGTCGTCGGTGTAGTGCGCGAAGTAGCGCGCCTCGTCGGCCTCGCTCGCCGCGCGGTGCAGGTCGTCGAGCACCTCGCCCACCGCGCGTTCGTCGGCGTGCGCCGCGGCCGCCTCGGCACGCAGCTCCTCGAGCGCGTCGAACAGCACCTCCGGGACGAGGCTCTCGGGCTGGTGTCCCTCGCCCTCGAAGATCGTGAGCGTGCAGCGCCCGCCCAGCGCGACGAGCCGCTTCGCGACGAGCTCGGACGCCTGGCGCCAGCTCTCGTCGGCGCCGCCGACCCACATCCGCACCGGCATGCCCAGCAGCGGACGCAGATGCGCGTCGTCGACCTCGGACGGCACGCCCGGCGCGCCGATCAGCGACAGGAAGCGCTCGGGATGGCGCGCCGCGAGCGCGAACGCCGAACGTCCGCCGTTGCTCACGCCGGCGAGGTGGATGCCGCCGCCCTCGGGTGCCTGCTCGGCGACGAGCGCGTCGAGCAGAGGGACGAGCTGCTCGAGCCGCGCCTCGCCGTCGCCCAGCAGGTCGGCCAGCACCGGCGACACGACGCGCCAGCCGCGCGCGCGCGGCTCGCCCGTCCAGTAGAGCGAGAGCGCGAGCTCGACCATCTGCCGGTCCTGCCGCCCGGGCGGGAGCGCGAGCAGCAGCGGCAGCGGGGCGTCGTCGGGCGTCCACGCGGGCGCGATCTCGACGTAGTGCAGCGTGACCCCGTCGGGCAGCGCCATCTCGTGCCAGGTCGTCACGGGCTCTCCGGGGACGGGGTCCAGCGTCGCCTCCCCGGTCGCGACCGACGCGACGCACAGCACGAGCACGAGCGCGAGCAGCAGGATCGATCGCATGGCGGGCCTCCGGAGGACGCGGGGAGCGCCCATGGTGACGCGCCGGCCCGCGTCGATCCACGCCGGGGCCGCGAGGCCGGCTGGCGCGAGCCGACGTCCCCCCGCATGATCGGCCCGCCCCGAGGAGGACGCCGATGGCCAGCAACCGCTCCGGCTACGACCCCGAACGCCACGGACCGCGCCGCGTCGTCGGCAAGGGCTTCCACGCCCGGGTGCACGCGGTGGTGCGCGCGATCCCGAAGGGACGCGTCGCGAGCTACGGCGACGTGGCGGCGGCCCTCGGCCTGCGCAGCGCCGCGCGCCAGGTGGGCTACGCGCTCGCCGCGCTCCCGCACGAGGCGCAGGACGTCCCCTGGCATCGGGTCGTGAACGCCCGGGGCGAGCTCGCGCGCCGCGGCGACGGCGAGCCCAGCGACGAGCAGCGCGAGCGGCTGCTGGCCGAGGGCGTGGACGTCGACGCGCGCGGACGCGTCGCCGACTTCGTCCGCCGCCGTGCGCGGCTGCGCGCGCTGCCGGCGCTGCTCGCGGCGCTCGTGCTGCTCTTCGCGCCCGCCGTCGCCCGCGCGCAGCCCGCGCCGGACGCGGCGCGCGCGCGTCCCAACATCGTCTTCGTGCTGAGCGACGACCACGCCTGCGCGGCCATCTCGGCCTACGGATCGCGCGTGAACACGACGCCGCAGATCGACCGGCTCGCGCGCGACGGCGTCCTCTTCCGCAACAGCTTCTGCGCCAACCCGATCTGCGCGCCGTCGCGCGCCACGATCCTGACCGGGGCCCACGCGCACGAGACCGGCGTGCTCACGAACCGTCCCGCCGACGCCTTCGACGGACGGCTGCCGACGTTCCCCGAGCTGCTGGCCGACGCCGGCTACCAGACCGCGCTGTTCGGCAAGTGGCACCTGGGCGACCGTCCCCAGGGCTTCGAGACCTACGAGATCCTGCCGGGGCAGGGCAACTACTGGAACCCCGACGTGCTCACGAGCGACGCGCCGGGACGCCGCGTGCGGCGCGAGGGTCATGCCACCGAGGTCGTCACCGAGCGCGCGCTGCGCTGGCTCGACGACGAACGCGACGACGGGCGTCCGTTCCTGCTCATGGTGCAGCACAAGGCGCCGCACCGTCCCTGGCTGCCCGACCTGGCCCATCTCGGCGAGCGCGAGGACGAGTGGATCCCCGAGCCGGACACGCTCTTCTTCGACCAGGCGGGCATGGCGCCGGGCGCGCGCATGCAGCGCATGACGATCGCGCACGACCTGCTGCCGCTGTACGACCTGCTGCTCGACGGCGTCCCCCGCGAAGGCGACTGGGGATTCACCGAGCGCGCGCGCATGGACGACGTCCAGGGCGCGGCCTACGACGCCCTCGTCGCACGCCGCAGCGCCGCCTTCGCCGCCGCCGACCCGCAGGGCGACGAACGCACGCGCCTGTTCTACCAGCACTACATGCACGACTCCCTGGCCTGCGTGGCCGGCGTCGACGACTCGGTGGGACGCCTCCTCGACGCCCTCGACGCGCGCGGCCTGTCCGCGAACACCATCGTGGTCTACGCCTCCGACCAGGGCTTCTTCCTCGGCGAGCGCGGCTTCTTCGACAAGCGCTGGAGCTACGAGCCGTCGCTGCGCACGCCGCTCCTGCTGCGCTGGCCGGACGTCGTGGCGCCGGGGCTGCGCGTCGACGCCCTCGTGCAGAACCTCGACTGGGCGCCGACGCTGCTCGAGGCCGCGGGCGTCGACGTCCCGCCGTCGGTGCAGGGACGCAGCCTGCTGCCGCTGCTCGCCGGCGACGTCCCGGACGACTGGCGCACGAGCCTGTACGCACGCTACGTCGAGTACCCCGACGCGCACGCGGTCGTCCCGCAGATGGCGGTGCGCACGACGACGCACACGCTCGTGCTGTATCCCGAGCAGGACGCGCTCGAGCTGTTCGACCTGCGCGCCGATCCCGACCAGGTCGTGAACCTCGCGCACGATCCCGGGGCGCGCGACGTGCTGGCCGGACTGCTGGTCGAGCTCGAACGGCTGCGCGCGGAGGCCGGCGACGACGAGGCGCCCGCGGTCGACGTGGCGCACTGGCTGGCCGTGGCGGCGCAGGACGCATCCGAAGCCGGAGCCACGCAAGAGACTTCCGCCGGCACGCTCTCGACCCGTCCGCCGAACGTGCTGCTCGTGCTGTGCGACGACCTCGGCTACGGCGACCTCGGCTGCTACGGGTCGTCCTCCGTCCCGACGCCGAACCTCGACGCGCTGGCCGCGGACGGCGTGCGCCTCACCTCGTACACCGCGGCCCAGCCGGTCTGCTCGGCCTCTCGCGCCGCGCTGCTGACGGGCTGCTACCCGACGCGCCTCGGCATCCAGGGCGCCCTGGGACCCGGCTCGCGCGTGGGCTTGGCGAGCGGCGAGACGACGCTGGCCGAGCTGCTGAAGGCCCGCGGCTACGCCACGGCGTGCTTCGGCAAGTGGCACCTCGGGCACCTGCCGCCGTTCCTGCCCACGCACCACGGCTTCGACCGCTACGTGGGCATCCCGTACAGCAACGACATGAGCCCCGACCCGGCCAACAACCCGCGCGCCTCGGCGCGCGGCTATCCGCCGCTGCCGCTCGTCGTGGACGACGAGGTCGTCGAGCTCGAGCCCGACCAGTCGACGTTCACCGAGCGCTTCACGCGCGAGGCCGAGGACTTCATCCGCGCGCACCGCGACGAGCCCTTCTTCGTCTACCTCGCGCATCCGATGCCGCACGTCCCGCTGCACCCGGGAGCGGCCTTCGCCGGCCAGAGCGGCTTCGGGACGTACGGTGACGTGATCGCCGAGCTCGACGCCTCGGTGGGACGCCTGCGCGCGCTGCTCGACGAACTCGACCTGACGCGCGACACGTACGTCGTGTTCACCTCCGACAACGGGCCGTGGCGCGTGTTCGGCAACCACGCCGGCAGCGTCGGACCCCTGCGCGGCAGCAAGGGCAACGTCTTCGAGGGCGGCCTCCGCGTGCCGTTCCTGATCAGCCGTCCGGGGACGCTGCCCGGGGGACGCGTGCTCGACGAGCCCGTGTGCGGCATCGACGTGCTGCCCACGCTGGCCGGCTTGACCGGCGCGGGACGTCCCGCGCGACGCATCGACGGACGCGACGTGGGCCCGCTGCTGCGCGGCGAACTGCCGGACGACGCCGACGCGCCCGACGCGACCTACGGCTACTGGTACGCCGGCGAGCAGCTCCAGGCCCTGCGCGCCGGGCGCTGGAAACTCGTCTTCCCGCACACCTACCGCAGCCCCGGCTCGCCCGGGCGCGACGGCATGCCGGGCGAGTATTCATGGCCCACCACCGGGCTGTCGCTCTACGACCTCGTCGACGACCTGGCCGAGACGACCGACGTGAAGGACGCGCGGCCCGACGTGCTGCAGCGCCTGCAAGGCCGGGCCGAGTCGCTGCGCGTCGAGCTGGGCGACTCGCTCGAGCAACGCGAGGGCCGCGCGCGCCGACGCCCCGGCCGCGTCGACGGCTGAGCGCGCCCGCGAACTCGCCCCGCCCCTCCCCGCGCGGACCTCGGGTAGGATGCGCCTGACGCGTGGACGCACGCGCCTCGTCCCCCACCGAGAGATCCGCATGTCGCCCGCCCGTCGTCCGTCGCATCCTCCGCGCGCACTCCTCGCGGCACTCGTCGTCGGCGCCGTCGGCGCGCCCGCCTTCGCCGGCGGCGTGTGCGGCCCCGAACCGTTCGTCGACCTGGGCGGCGGCGTGGCCGGAGGCGCCGGTCAGCCGGTGCTCGCCGCGTCCGGACCGCTGCTCGGAGGCAGCGACCTGCAGCTCACGCTCGACCAGGCCGCCCCCGGAGCGAGCGCGTTCCTCGTCCTGGGCCTCTCGGAGCTGGGCGCGCCGTTCAAGGGTGGCACCCTCGTGCCCACGCCCGACATCGTGCTGGGCGGACTCCCCACGGGCGCCGGCTACCTGCCGATCGTCGCCACCTGGCCCGCCGGCCTCCCCGACGGCGCCGACGTTCTGTTCCAGTACTGGGTGCCCGACGCGGGCGCGCCCTTCGGACTCGCGGCCAGCAACGGCGTGCGCGGCACGACCGCCGGCGACCCCCAGGCCCTCGCCGTCCCCGAGGGCTGGATCTCCGGCACCGACTGCGCGAACGACCCGGCCTTCCAGGTCCAGCAGTACGACGAGAACACCTACATCCTGCGCCAGTCGCAGTGCCTCACCTTCGAGGGACCGTTCCTGTACCTGCTCTTCGGCCAGGACCGCGTGCTGCTCGAGGACACGGGCAACGTGAACTCGTCGGCCGTGCGGCACGCGGTCGACGGGGTCATCGACGCCTGGCTGCTCGCCCACGGACGCAGCTCGATCCCGCTCGTGGTGGCGCACACGCACGCGCACGGCGACCACATCAAGGGCGACCCGCAGTTCGTGAACCGCCCCGACACCACCGTGGTGGGCACCTCGCTGGCCTCGGTGCAGGCGTTCTTCGGGATCACGAACTGGCCCGAGCAGATCGTCTCGTACGACCTCGGCTGCCGCGTGCTCGACGTGGTCCCCATCCCGGGGCACGAGAAGACCCACATCGCGCTCTACGACCGCAACACGGGCCTGCTGCTCACGGGCGACACGCTCTATCCCGGGTTCCTGTTCGTGCCCGACTTCCCGACGTACCGCACCAGCATCCGCCGGCTCGAGCAGTTCGCGCTCACGCGTCCCGTGACGTCGGTGCTCGGCACGCACGTCGAGATGACCTCGACGCCCGGCGTCGCGTACCCCTACGGCACGTCGGTGCAGCCCGACGAGCACACGCTGCGCCTGCTCCCCGCGCAGCTCACCGAGCTGCGCGAGGCGGTCGACGCGCTGTCCGGCGCCCCGGGGCTCGACGTCCACGACGACTTCATCGTCGAGGTCTTCTGAGGGACGAGGACGCGCGCCGCGAAGACGCGCGTCCCCGTCCGATCCGCGCCGCGGACCGATCCGCAGCGACGCGGACCTCAGGGCGTGACGAGCACGCGCCGTCCGTCGAGCAGGAAGAGCGTCTCGCCGGACAGCGAGAGCAGCGCCTGGCGTCGCTCGGCGACGAGCGCGTCGACCAGCGCGCGGTGCTCGGCGCTGCCGAACGCGACCACCGTGTCGGGACGCAGCGCGTCGTCCCCCACGAGGTCGGCGTCGATCCAGCGCGCACCGCGGCGGTAGAAGGCCTTGTCGCAGAGCTGCTGCACGCTGTCGCTCGACTCGACCTCGAGCGCCTCGTTCACGTAGCGGTTGCTCACGTCGACCTGGGCCGCGAGCTTCTGCCGGTTCCAGTTGAGGCCCTGGGCGAGGGCACCCTCACCCGAGCGCTGCTTGACCGCGCGCAGGTCGAGCGCCTCGCGGCAGTTCGCGGCCAGCATCGCGCCGGCGGCGAGGTCCGTCCCCTCGGTCGCCAGGAACGAGGTGTACTCGGTCAGGATGCCCCAGCGCGTCGAGAGCGCCAGGATCTCGTCGGCCAGCTCGGACAGGCGCGGGTCGCGGAACGGGTCGACCTGCGCGCCGGGCCCCGCGCCCGCTCGGCGGACCGCGTCGACGAGCACCGCGATGCGCCGGCTGGCCCACAGCCGCGGCACGAACGCGTTGGCCGTGCTCGCGCGCGACAGGTCGAAGCGGAAGGTGCGCTCGGTGGGCACGCCCGCGTACCCGCCCGCGAGCCGCAGCGTCACCGGACGCGCCCCGCGCCAGCGCCCGAGCACGACGAGCTGGTCGCCGTCGAACAGGTCCGGCAGCACACCCGGCAGCACGTCGTGGACGCGGCGCGTGTCGACCGCGCCCGCGTCGTCCAGCGCGACGAGCGTCGGCGCGGTGAGCACCGGACCGCGCAGGCGACGCGCCACCTGCGCCACGGCGAGTTCGACGTCCTCGCCCGGACGCACGTAGCTGGCCGCCGCGCGCGTGTCGTCGGCGAGACCGTCGAGCAACGGGACGTTCACGTCGGCGCCGACGCCGAAGGCGAACACGCGCCGGGCGTGCGGGTTGCCTTCGCGCACCGCGCGCCGGATGCCGTCCTCGGACGTCTCGCCCACCGTCGGCAGGCCGTCGGTCAGGAACAGCACGAGCGGCAGCGCGTCGGGCGTGGCCGGCTGGCGCAGCGCCGCGAACAGCGCGTCGTGCAGGTTCGTCCCGCCCTGCGGAAGCAGCGTCGCGAGGTACGTGCGCAGCGCGGCCACCGACGCCGCGTCCTTCGGCACGGGACGTTCGGCGAAGCGCGAGACGGAGGTGGCGTAGTCGATCACGTTGAACGACTCGCCGTCGCGCAGTCCCTCGACCACCGAGAGCGCGGCGGCCTTGGCCTGGTCGAGCTTGCCGCCCGCCATCGAACCCGAGCGGTCGAGCACGAGCGTCACCTCGCGCGGCGTCGTGCGCGCGTCCGGCAGCGGAGGCGCCCCGGCCAGCAGCAGGAACCAGCCCTCGTCGCCGGCGCCGTCGGGATACGCGAAGAGCGACGCGGCGAGCCCGCCGTCGGCCAGCAGCAACGAGAGCCGGAAGGCGCCCGGCAGGTCGCGGTCGGATGCGGCGAGCTCGACCCGCGCGTGCCGCGCGTCGGGACGCCGCACGTCGAGCGCGTGGCTGGGCGACCAGAGCGAGGCGAGGTCGCGCGACGACGTCACGTCGACGACGATGCGCCACGGCGTGCGCCGCTCGAGCGACTCGCTGCGCGGCAGGACGTAGTCGAGCCGGTTCCCGTCGACCGGCAGCACGTGCTCGGTCACGAGCCGCACGCGCTGCGTCCCGCCCGGCTCGACCGGGAAGACCGACGAACGCACGAGGTCCCAGCCGACCCACTCGAGCAGCGCGGGGTCGCGCAGCGTGCGCACGATCTCGTCGTAGCTGCGGCGTGCCTCCTCGCGCGGCAGCAGACGCGCGGTGGGCTCGGCGCCCGCCCCCGCGAAGTCGAAGGCCGAGACCACCGAGCCCGCCGGCACCGGCAGCAGCACGACCGCCTCCTGTCGCACGCCCGTCGGGTTCGAGAGCAGCACGTCGAACTCGGTGCGCGCCGTCCCGTCGACGAGCCGCACGCGCGCCTCGACCAGGTCGACCTGCAGCGCGTCGCCGGGCGCGTCGAGCGCGAACGCCCGCGACGTGGGGATCACGACCTGCCGCGCGCCGCCCAGGTGCGCCGCGAGGTCTGCCAGCGCGACGGTCGGCGCGGGTGCCGGCGACGTCTGCACGACCTGCGCCGGAAGGGTCGCCGCGAGCACGAGGCAGGCGAGGACGAGCGGGACGATCGTGCGCGAAGCGCGGGCGGCGGACGGGACGGACATGGCAGGCTCCTCACGGGGACGTCGGACGTCCCCATGAGACGGGCGCGCGGCGCGCGCCGACGTAAAGGCCGCGTCACGAGGCCACCCGGCGCGCCGCTACGGCGTCGTCCCGAGCACCGCGTTCGTCGCGGCGAAGCCCTTCGGCGCGCCCGCGTCGACGATCCAGTCCTGGAACAGGATCTCGAGACCCGACGGCACGCCCGTGGGCCACGGCAGCGCGAGCACGAGACGTCCCGCGGCGTCGGTCGCGAGCGCCACGACGAGCGCGGGCGGCGTCGGATCGGGCACGAGCACGCCGCCCTTGAACGGCGCCGAGAGCTCGGAGAAGCCGATCACGAGCCACGTCGTCGCCGACGGCGCGGCGCCCGACAGCTCGAGGCCGAGCACGTCGCCTCCCAGCAGACCGCCCGTGGCCACGAGCGACGGAGCTCCGTGGGCTCCCGCGAGGGCGTGCCCGAGACCGCACCAGACCGACGGCTGTTGCTGGAGGTGCGCGAGCAGGCCGTGTTCGACGACGCCGTCGGACTTCACCAGGACGTCGACGTCGCCGTCACCGTCGAGGTCGGCGAAGACCGCCGGGTCGGCGCCGAAGCGTCCGCTGCCGTAGCGCTCGAGATCGAGGCCGCCCTGCCCGTCGGTGACCCACACGTCGAACGTGAGGTTGCCCGAGCCGACGAGATCGGGCCGCCCGTCGCCCGTCACGTCGAGGATCTCGAACGCCTCGGCGTCGGTCGCGCCGACCGACGTCGCGGCTCCCAACGTGCCGTCGCCGAGCCCGAGGGCGACGCGCGTCTCCTGGAACGACCCGAGGGCCGCCAGGTCGGGCAGGCCGTCGCCATCGAGATCGCCGAGCGCGACGTCCTCCACGTGGGACAGGCCCGTGAGCAGCGCCTGCCGCTCGACGAAGGTGCCGTCGCCCAGCCCGCCGAAGAGCCGCGCGACGCCTCCGACGAACTGCGCCACGGCGAGGTCGGGGACGCCGTCGAGGTCGAGGTCGCCGGCCGCGACTCCGCGCGGACTGCCGGGCGAGGGGAACTCGAGCGGGACCGCGAAGCTGCCGTCCCCGACGCCCAGGCTCACGAACAGCACGTCTGCGTTGGGGCTCACGAAGGCCGCGTCGACGACTCCGTCGAGGTCGAGGTCGTCGACCGTCACCCAGAACGGCTTGCTCGCGAGGGAGCGCGACGACTGCGCGGCGAGCGTCCCGTCGCCGGCACCCAGGAAGGTGCTGAAACCGAACGTCGGTGCCCCGAGCGCGAAGACGTCGAGGTGTCCGTCGGCGTCGAGATCGGCGACGGCGAGGTCGGCGACGGACGGGTTGCCGACGGGCGTCGACGAAAGCGGCGTCGCGTCGAACGCGCCGCCTCCCTCGCCGGCGAATGCCAACAGCTCGCCGGACGGCGAGGCCTCGGAGAACACGATCGCGTCGAGCAGGCCGTCCTCGTCGAGGTCGCCCACGGACAGCTCGCGCAGCACCGACCCCGCCGTGAGCGGCGAGTGCAGCGGATCGGCGAACGTCCCGTCCGCGCTCCCGCGCACCACGACGATCTTGGCCGAGAAGCCGGCGACGATGTCGAGCACGCCGTCCCCGTCGACGTCGCCGAGGTCGAGCCGGGACGCGGAGCCCACGGGGTGCGCGACGTCCGCGACGGCGAACGCCCCGCCGCCGAGGTTGCGCAGGACCGCGACCTCGCTGTCGACGATCTGAGCCGCGACGACGTCGGGCAGGCCGTCGCGGTCGACGTCGCCGACCGCCAGGTCGAGCGGTCGACTGCCCGTCTCGAAGCCGGTGAACGGCCCGAACGTCCCGTCGCCGAGGCCCCGGGCGAACTGCACGTCGGCATCGATCGCCGACTCGTACGGGAAGGCGACGCAGGCGTCGGGCACGCCGTCGAGGTCGAGATCGTCGAGCACGAAGGCGTCGACGCCCTGTCCCTGGGTCGGGACCGGCACGGCCTGCAGGAAGGCGCCGTTGCCGGCGCCGAGCATCACGGACAGCCCGTCCGGGAGGATGTGCGAGGTGACCGCGTCGAGGTCGCCGTCCAGGTCGAGGTCGGCCAGCGCGAGCTGCTCGGGGTCCGTCTGCGTGAGGCGCGTGAAGCCGGCGCTGAAGCTGCCGTCTCCCTGTCCGAGGTGCACGGTGATGCGGTCGATCGGACGCCGCGCGGCGACCACGTCGACGACCCCGTCGCCATCGACGTCGCCGGCCGCGACGTCCCAGCCCTTCGCGCCGCCCGCGATGGACTGCGCCGGCGCGAACGTCCCGTCCCCGAGGCCGAGCAGCAGCGAGAGGTCGACCTCGCCCTGGTTCGCCACGACCGCGTCGAGGCGTCCGTCGGCGTCGAAGTCGGCCGCCGCGAGATGCGCCGACGCGTCGCCCGCAGCGTGGCTCACGCCATCTTCGAAGCTGCCGTCGCCGCGACCGACGGCGGTCACCACGACACCGTACCCGAGCGACGAGCTCTGGTTCACCACGAGGACGTCGAGCACGCCGTCCGACGTGAGGTCGACCAGGTGCACCTCCCTCGCGGAGTATCCCGGGTCGAGCACGCGCACGATCGGGAAGCGCGGCGTCTCGCCGGCCGCGTGGAGCGGGACGACGAGCAGCAGCGCGGGAAGCACCGAGGCGAACGGACGAGCAGGCATGCCGGCGGCGGCCCCGAGCGGGATCAGAAGGCCGCGTCGAGCAGCGTGACGACGCGCGCCGGACCCAGCAGCGCCGTCGTCCCGTCGTCGAAGACCGCCTGCAGGTGCAGGTCGAGGCCTTCGATGCCCGGACCCATCTCGGGGACGACGAGCGGCGCCGCGACGAGTCCGCCGGCCGGCAGCACGCCCACGAAGACGCCCGGCAGGACCAGCGGCGGCGCGATCAGGAACACGCCCTGGTGTCCGATCATGTTCACGTGTCCGCCGAAGATGCCGGCGAAGAGCAGCAGCGCGTCGCCGGGCTCGCCCGCGAAGTCGAGCGTGAGGAGCTGTCCCTCGCGCACCGGCGAGCTCGCGTCGAGGTCGCGGTAGCTGGCGGTGAAGTCGAACGTCGTCCCGCCGAGCACGCGCTGCGGGAGTCCGCTCGCGCCGCTGCCGCCGCCGTCGCCGTCGCCGCCCCCGGCCCCGGGTTCGTAGACGACGTCGCGGGCGATCGCCGAACTGCCTGGATCGTGCAGCTCGAGACAGTCGCCGCCGCTGCCCCCGCTCCCGCAGTTGAAGAGGTCGCAGTCGGCGCCCCCGCCAC
>JACKHP010000004.1 GCA_020638905.1 Planctomycetota bacterium
ACGGTCTTCTTCCTGAGCGACGGCGCACCCAGCGCGGGAGAGATCCGCGACCCGGGGCTGCTGCTCGACCTGGTGACCGAGCGCAATCGCGAGCTCGAACTGCGCTTCCACTGCGTCGTGCTCACGAACGACCTCGTGGGTCGCGAGTTCATGACCGGGCTCGCCGCGCGCAGCGGTGGACAGGTCGTCAGCCCGCTCGACTGACGTCGGGCGGCGGCAGCGGACCGGCGTGCAGCAGCACGCGCGGCGCGCCGGACGCCGGCGCCGCGGCGCGGCCCACGGCGGCCACGAGCACGTCGCGCGCGGCGAGCGCTTCGGCCAGCCGCGGCGCGCGCTCCTCGGCCACCGCGAGCAGCAGGCCTCCGGAGGTCTCGCTGTCGGCCACGAGGTCGGAGACCACGCGCGGCACGTCGGCGTCGACCGCGTAGCGGGCGCCCAGGTGCGCCTTGGTGCGCGCGCTCCCCCCGGACAACAGCCCGCGCCGGCCGAGCTCGAGCGCGTGCGGCAGCCACGGCAGCGCGTCGGCGTACAGGTGCAGGTCGACGCCCGACGCGGACGCGAGCTCGTGTCCGTGTCCCGCCAGGCCGTAGCCGGTCACGTCGGTGGCGGCCAGCACGCCCGCCTCGCGCGCCGCGTCGGCGGCCTTCGCGTTGAGCGCGCCCATGCTCTCGATCGCCGGACGCAGCCCCTCGGCGTCGATCTTGCGCTTCTTGGCCGCCGTCGTGAGGCAGCCCGCGCCGAGCGGCTTGGTCAGGAAGACCACGTCGCCCGGCCGCGCGCCGCCGTTCGTGATCTGCTCGCCGGGACGCACCGTGCCGGTGCACGCGAGGCCGAACTTGACGCCCTCGTCGGTCACGCTGTGTCCGCCGAGCGTCATCGCGCCGGCCTCGCGCACGGCGTCGTCCGCGCCGCGCAGGATCTCGGTCATCACGTCGAGCGGCAGCGCGTCGGTGTTGAAGACGAGCACGTTCAGCACGCTGAACGGACGCGCTCCCATCGCGTACAGGTCGGAGAGTGCGTTCGCGGCGGCGATGCGTCCGAACCACCACGGGTCGTCGACCACGGGCGGGAAGAAGTCGACCGTCTGGACCAGTGCCACCTCGTCGGTGAGGCGCGCCACGCCGGCATCGTCGAAGTGGCTCGTGCTCACGAGCAGCCTCGGGTCGTCCTGCGCGGGGAGCTTGGAGAGGACCTGCACGAGGTCCTGCGCCTGCACCTTGGCCGCTCAGCCGGCGCAGTTGGCGTAGTCGGTCAGGCGCAGCTTGCGTCCGAACGTCACGGGCCGTCGCCGTCGCGTGGGAGGGCCGCGAATGCGAGGGCGATCTGCGCCTCGTCGCCGTCGAGGAGCGCGAACACGTCGAGCCGCAGGCGATCGTCGGCGACGCGTCCGAAGACGGGCACGTCGCCCGTGCGCAGCCGATGCGCGAGCTCGCCGGCCGCGAGGCGCGGCCACGTCACCTCGACGGCCCACGACGCCAGGGGACGCGCCGGCGCCGAGCCCGATCCCGCGGCACCCTCGCTCGCGACGACGTCGAACTTCGCCAGCGGGAAGCGCGCGCCCAGCGCGGCGGCCAGACGCTCGGCGTGGGCGCGGCGCGTCTCGGGCGTGCGCGCCAGCGCCGCCAGCACGGGGATCTCGTCGAGCGGCGCGCGTCGGTGCGCGGCCAGCGTGGCCGAGAGCGCCGCGAGCGCCAGCCTGTCGGGCCGCAGCGCGCGGAAGAGCGGGTGCCGGCGACAGCGCCGCACGAGGTCGGCACGTCCCACGAGCACGCCGGCCTGGGGACCGCCGAGCAGCTTGTCGCCGGAGAAGCAGACCAGGTCGGCGCCATCGCGCAACGCCGTGCGCACGTCCGGCTCGTGGTCGAGGCCCAACGTGGGCGGCGGCGGCGCGAGCACACCCGATCCCACGTCGACGAGCACCGGCACGCCCTGCACCCGGGCCAGCGTCGCGAGCTCGGCCACGCTCGGCTCGGCGGTGAATCCCACCACGCGGTAGTTGCTCGTGTGCATCACGAGCAGCATCCCGGTCTCCCAGGTCAGGCGGGCGTCGAAGTCGGACGCGTAGGTGCGGTTCGTCGTGCCGACCTCGACCAGCCGCGCGCCGGACTGGGCGAGCAGGTCGGGCAGACGGAAGCCGCCGCCGATCTCGATCAGCTGCCCGCGCGAGACGAGCACGTCTTTCGTCTGCGCGAGGGCGGTCAGCGCGAGCAGCAGGGCGCCCGCGTTGTTGTTCACGACCGTGGCCGACTCGGCGCCGGTGAGCGCGCACAGGTCGTCGAGCAGGCGGCTCTCGCGATCCTTGCGCCCTCCCGTCTCGGGGTCGACCTCGAGCACGGTGAAACCCGAGGCCTGCTCGAGCAGCGCCTCTCGCGCGGCACGCGGCAGCGCGGCGCGTCCGAGGCCGGTGTGCAGGAAGACGCCGGTGGCGTTCACCACGCGCGGGTACGCCGGACGGTCGGCGCGCGACAACCGCTCCCCGACGCGCTCCGCCACGACCCGCTCGTCGGGGACGGCGCCCGAATGACGTCCCGTGCGCAGCGCCTCGCGCAGCGCATCGAGCTCGGAGCGCACCAGATCGGCCGCACGCGCATCGGCAGGCAGCCGCTTGAGGACGGCGTCGACCGCGGGCAGGTCGCGCAACTGCGGCGGGCTGGCGTCGTCCGGGGACATGGCGGCCATCGTACCGTCGCCCCGGACGGGTTGCCTCTGCGCGGGATTTCGCCGCGCTCGGCGCCTAGAATGCGGACCCTCCGCCACCCGGGAGTTCCCTTGGTCAGCCCAGCCCTGCAGACGTCCACCGTGTGGCGCCCCAAGTACCCCGATCCGGGGGTCGTGGCCGCCCTGCGCCGGTCGCTGCCCTTCGAGCCGATCCTGGCGACGGTGCTGGCCAACCGCGGCGTGGGCAGTCCGGCCGAGGCCGAGGCGTTCCTGGCGCCGTCGGTCGACGCCCTGCGCGACCCGCTCCTGCTGGCCGACATGGACAAGGCCGCCCAGCGTGTGACGGAGGCGGTGCTGGCGCGCGAGCCGATCCTGATCTACGGCGACGCCGACGTCGACGGCCTCTCGTCCACGGCGCTGCTGGTGCAGTTCCTGCGCGTCGCCGGGCAGGATCCGCTGGTGTACGTCCCGAACCGTGCCTACGACGGGTACTCGTTCACCGACGTCGGCATCGCGCGCTGCGTCGAGCTGGGTGCGAAGGTCGTGGTCTCGGTCGACAACGGCATCACGAGCGTCGCGCCCGTGGCCGAGCTGCAGCGGCGCGGCCTCGACGTGATCGTGACCGACCACCACCTGCCGCCCGACGTGCTGCCTCCCGCCCATGCGGTGGTCAACCCGAACCGCGTCGACTGTCCATATCCCTTCAAGGGCCTGGCCGGCGTGGGCGTGGCCTTCAAGCTGGCCTGCGCGGTGGCGGGCAAGCTGGCCGAGCGCGGACGCGCGCGCGAGCCGCTCAAGCGGGCGCTCGCCGAGGTCCTGGCCTGGGTCGCGTTCGGCACGGTCTCCGACGTCATGCCGCTCGTCGACGAGAACCGCGTGCTCGTCTCGCGCGGGCTGCGCGCCATCGCGCTCAACACGAGCCCGGGACTGGCCGCGCTGTGCAAGGTCTCGAACCTCAACCCGGCCGACTCGCCGCGCAGCGAGGACATCGCCTTCCGGCTCGCGCCGCGCATCAACGCGGCGCGCCGCCTGGGTCGGAGCGACCTCGCGCTCGAGCTCATGACCACCACCGATGCCGCGCGCGCGACGGTGCTGGCCAGCGACCTCGACCGCCTCAACCGCGAGCGCCAGCAGGCCGAGCGCTCGATGCTCGACGCGATGCGCAAGCGCCTCGCCCGCATCCCCGTCGATCGGCCCGTGCTGATGGCCTCCGACGACTGGTCCCCGGGCTTCCTGGGCCTCGTGGCCGGACGCATCTGCCGCGAGCGCGGGCGCCCCGCGGTGCTCGTGGCCGGCGGTCAGGGCGACGGGCCGGCCAAGGGCTCGGTGCGCTCGGTCGTCGGCTTCGACGCGCACGCGGCGCTCGCGGCCTGCGACGAGCACCTCGAGGAGCACGGCGGGCACGCCATGGCGGCCGGCTTCAGCATCCGGCCGGAGAGCATCCCGGCCTTCATCGAGAGCTTCGAGGCCGTCTGGGACGAGCACGTGCGCCAGGGCTTCCGCGTGCCGCCGCTCGAGTACGAGGGCGAGCTGCCGTTGGCGGCCGTCACGCCGCGCCTGCTCGACCAGCTCGAGCGGCTCGAACCTTTCGGCGAGGCGAACCGTCCGCCGGTGCTGGGCTGCATGGGAATCGACGTGCTCGAGGCGCGTCGCATGGGAGGTGACGGCCTGCACCTCGCGATGCAGCTCTCGCAAGGCGGCGAGCCGCTGCGCGCGGTGGCCTTCGACCGCGGATCGCTGGCCGACGCGCTGCGTCCGGCCGACCGCATCGACGCGCTCTTCCGGCCGCGCTGGAACCGCTACCGCGGCCGCGCCCAGGTCGAGCTGGAGATCGTCGACCTGCGTCCCTCGCGCGACGGCAGCGTCGCGCCCTGCGAGGACGGCTCGGCGTCATGAGGCCCGGTTCCTCCGCCCGCGTCCCGTCGCGGCCGGCGCGCCCCGAGCGCGCGCCGGACGCGCTCGCACCCCGTCCACCCCGGCAGGTCCGCCCGTGATCCGCGCGCTGTACGACAAGGTCATCGAGCTCTCGCGCCGTCCGTACGCGCTGCCCGCGCTCACGGCGCTGGCGTTCCTCGAGTCGATGATCTTCCCCATCCCGCCCGACGTGATGCTCGTGCCGATGTGCGTGGCCGAGCCCAAGAAGTCGCTGCGCTACGCAGCCTTCTGCTCGGTGGCCTCGGTGCTCGGCGGCATGGCCGGCTACGCGCTCGGGCACTTCCTGTGGGACGAGATCGGGCCGTGGTTCTTCGCCAACGTGCCGGGCTTCAGCCAGGCGCGCTTCGACTCGGTGCAGGCGCTGTACGAGAAGTGGAACTTCGTGGTGGTGTTCAGCGCGGGCTTCAGCCCGATCCCGTACAAGCTGTTCACGATCTCGGCCGGCGTGTTCGACATCTCGTTCCCGACGTTCCTGCTCGCGTCGGCCGTCTCGCGCTCGGCGCGCTTCTTCCTGGTGGCCGCCATGCTCAAGAAGTACGGCGTCCAGGCGAAGGACTTCATCGAGCGCCGGCTCAACGTGCTCGCGCTGGTGTTCGTCGTGCTGCTCGTCGGCTGCTTCTGGATCGTGCTCGCGTGACGCACGCGCCGCCGCGCGTCGCCGGTTCCCCGTCGCGCGACGTGCGCACGACGTGGCCGCGCGCCGCGCCGCTCGGCGCCCGTCCACCACGGATGCGGGCGCCGTGACCGGCTCGGCGCCTCCGCCCCCGCCGCCCGATCCGCGCGGCCTGTGGAGCCTGCATCCGGGGACGCGCGCCGTCGTGGCGCGCACCGACGACGGACGGCGTGCGCAGGAGTTCTCGCTCGTGCTGCGCGCGATCGGGATCGCGCACCGCGTCGAGCCGTTCGGCCCCCTGTACGAACTCGTCGTGCACCCTCGCGACGCCTGGCGCGCCGGCGAGCAGTTGCGACGCTACGTCGAGGAGAACCGCGCGCCGCCGGAGCCCGCGCACGCCCGGCCGCCGCGCCGTGCCGTGGGCCTGCGCGGCGCCTTCGCCGCCGTGGTGCTGCTCGTGCTCGTCGACCGGCTGTCCGCCTCGGCCGCCTTCGGGCTCGACTGGGACGCCGCCGGACGCGCCGACGCCGCGCTCATCCGCGAGGGCCAGGTCTTCCGTGCCGCGACGGCGCTCACCCTGCACACCGGGGCGCCGCACCTCGCGGGCAACGCGGTCTTCGGCGCGGTCTTCGTGAGCTTCACCGCCGAGCTGCTCGGGAACGGCGTGGCGCTCACGGCGATCGTGCTCACCGGCGTGCTGGGCAACCTGACGAACGCCTGGATCCAGTCTCCCGAGCACCTCTCGGTGGGCGCGTCGACCGCGGTCTTCGGTGCGCTCGGTCTGCTCGTCGCCCAGGCCTGGACCGGCAAGCGCCGCGCCCCGCGCTGGATGCAGCGCTGGGCGCCGGTGGTGTTCGGCCTCGCGCTGCTGGGCTACCTCGGCACCGAGGGCGAGCGCACCGACGTCGCGGCCCACGTGCTCGGCTTCCTGGCGGGCTGCGGCCTGGGCGTCCCGCTCGCGCTCTGGTCGCAGGACGGCCCGCGTCCGCTGGGTACGCAGCTCGTCTGCGGGCTGTCGGGTGCGGCGCTCGTGTTCGGCGCGTGGTGGTGGGCGCTGGCGACCGCGGTCGCGTCCGCCTGAGCGCTCGCGACCGCACCCGGATCGACCGCGCACCTGCGGCGGGCGGCCTCGCCCTCAGCGTGCAGTCGAGATCGGTGACGTGCACGCGCGCGACACGCGTGCGTCGGTCACCGGCACGCGCCGCGCGATCCGCGACGGCGCGTGCAGGACCGAGCGCTCAACCGCACTCGGTGAAGCCGCAGGAGTGGCACTTCACGCAGCCCTCCTCGTACGAGAGCTGGCCGCCACAGTCGACGCACGCGCCCTGCACCTTGCTGGCCTCGTTGCCGCCGTGGGACGAGGAGCGACGGCTCCAGGCGTCGGTGGTGGCCTTGCGTTCGGCCTCGAACTCGACGCCCGTCTCGCCACCGCGCTCGGGCGCCGCGGCAGCCTGTCCGCCGTGCTCGAGCGAGGCGTGACGCAGCTCGCGCGCCGCGTAGTACTTCTCGAGCGCCTTGCCGATGGCGTCGGAGCACGAGCTGATCTTGCCGTCCTCGCCCCACGCCGGACGGTGGCACGAGATGCCCTTGAGCTGCTTGATGAGCGGCTCGATGCGCGCGCCACAGCGCAGCGCATAGCTGATCAGCCGTCCGATGGCCTCGTTCTGGGAGGCCGCACAGCCGCCCGCCTTGCCCATGTGGTTGAAGAGCTCGAACGGCAGGCCGTTCTCGGACTCGTTGACCGTCACGTAGAGGTGGCCACAGCCGGTGTTCATGCGGATCGTGTGACCCACCGTCACCTGCGGACGGGCGCGCGGCGCGAGCCCGTCGGGTTCGCCTTCGTTGATCGGCTCGGGACGCTCTCCCGCGCTGATCTGGCGCAGCACCGCCGGCCGCCGCATGTGCGGACCGACCGACGTCGCGTAGAAGCGCTCGAGCCCCTCGTTGAGCTTCTCGCCCAGCCCCCCGGCCTCGGTGAGCAGGAACGCCTGGGTCTGCTCGTGGTTCTCGCACGCGGCCATGAGCTCGGTCACCGCCCCGCGGTCACCCTGCTCGACGGCGTCCCAGTCGAGTTCTCGCCACGCGAGCACGACGGACGCCGCGCGATCCTTGGCCTCGGCTTCCATCGATTCGGACACGATCGTCTCCGGCTTCGCCATGACCCCTCCCTAGGACTCGCCGAGCAGCATGTCGACGATCTCGTCTCGCGCCGCCTGCGCGATCGAGGTCTGCTCGGGGCGCTGCGCATCTTGCTTCGCGGAGCGCTTCTTGTCCAGCGCCATGGGCTGGTTCTGACGACTGCCGTCGCGATAGACCGTGATGCCCTTGCAGCCGGTCTCGTACGCCAGCAGGTAGGCGGTCTCGACCTCTTCGACCGTGGCCTCGTGCGGGAAGTTGATCGTCTTCGACACGGCGGCGTCGGTGTGCTTCTGCCACGCCGCCTGCATGCGCACATGCCACTCGGGACCGACGTCGCGCGCCGAACGGAACACGTCGAGCACCTCGTCGGCCAGCGCCACGGGGCAGCCGTCGATGGTGCCGTGCTCGCAGGCGTACTCGGTGATCGTCTCGATCTGCTGCGACGTGTAGCCGGCCTTCTCGAGCGCCGCGAGGAACACGGGGTTGGCCTCGAACATCACGACGGCCTTCCCGCTCACGTCGCGCATCACCTGGCGCTTGAACACGAGGCTGAAGATCGGCTCGATGCCGCCGGAGCAGCCCGCGATGATCGAGATCGTGCCGGTGGGCGCGATCGTGACCACGTGCGCGTTGCGCATCTTGCGGTTCTCGACCTCGTCCCAGCGCGAGCCCTTCCAGTGCAGGAAGGTGCCCTTCTCCTCGGCGAGGCGGCTGTCCTCGTCCCAACCCTCGCGGCGGATGAACTCGCCCATGCGATTCGCGAGCAGCAGCGCGTCGTCGCCGTCGTAGCGGATGCCGAGGTTGAAGAGCAGGTCGGCCCAGCCCATGACGCCCAGGCCGATCTTGCGGTTGGCCCGGCACATCTCGTCGATCTCGCGCGTCGGGTAGTTGTTGACCTCGACCACGTCGTCGAGGAAACGCACCGCCGTGCGCACCGTCTCGGCCAGACCGTCCCAGTCGATCTTGTCGTCGACCTCGTCGCTCTCGACGTCGGCGCGGAAGAACGCGTTGAGGTTGAGGCTGCCCAGGTTGCACGCCTCGTACGGCAGCAGCGGCTGCTCGCCGCACGGGTTCGTCGAGGTCATCGGACCGACGTTCGGCGTCGGGTTCACCTCGTTCACGCGGTCGATGAAGATCAGGCCCGGCTCGCCCGACTGCCACGCCTTGGTGACGATCAGGTGGAAGACGTCACCCACCGTCCAGTAGGCCGACTTGTCGACCGACTTGCCGTAGGCCTCGTAGTCGGCCCGGTCGTCGGCCTTGCGCAGGTATGCCTTGCGGCCGTCGTGAGGGTTGACCACCACGTGCAGCCCGCTGCGGTCGGCCTTGACCGCGTCCATGAAGACGTCGGGCACGGTGCACGAGAGATTGTAGTTCGTGACCTGGCTCAGGTCCTCCTTGATGCGGATGAACGACAGCACGTCGGGATGGTCGACGCGCATCGTGCCCATGTTGGCGCCGCGCCGGAACGCTCCCTGCTGGATCGCGTCGGTGACCGACGAGAGCATCTTCAGGAACGACAGCGGACCCTCGGTCGTGCCTCCCGAGCTGCGCACGATCGAACCCGCCGGACGCAGCTGCGAGAGGTCGACGCCGGTGCCGCCGCCCGCCCGCTGCACCAACGCGATCTGGCGCGCCGTCTCCATGATGTCGGCGATCGAGTCCTCGAGCGGCAGCACGAAGCAGGCCGAGAGCATGCCCAGGGGACGGCCGGCGTTCATGAGCGTCGGCGAGTTCGGCATGAAGCGCCGGTCCCACATCATCGAGAAGAAGCGCTCGTTCCAGAGCGCGCTGTCGTCCTCGACCGACGAGACGTGCTGGGCCACCCGCCGGAACAGCTCGACCGGCGTCTCGACCACCTGCCCGGTGTCGTCCTTCTTGAGGTAGCGGTTGTGCAGCACGCGCAGGGCGTTGTCGGTGAGCGACCCGCGCCCGCCTTCGCCGTCCTGATCGACCGCCTTCGCCTGGGAGCGACCGCCCGCCTGCACATCGACGCCGCTACCGTCCTTACGCATCTTGACCACGTTCAGCCTCCCCAGGCTTTGCCAGTTTTCGTTCGGTGCCTCCGCCCTGCAGGGCCCTAGCCATGGGGCTCTGCAGCCGAGGGACCACAACATAGAGTAGGTGCCCGAACCGACCAAGAGCCCGCCTCCGTCCGGATTCGCGGGTGACCGCGGTGACGCATCGACGGTTCTGGGATGGCAGCTCGATTTCGACGCCGGATGCCGCGTTCGGATCGGGCGCTCGGCTGTGAAGGAATTGTGTGTGGCGTCCTTCGCCGGGCGTGAACGAGCCGCTCATGATGCCTCGGCCCCCGCCGCCGCCGACCCTTGGCCCCAGCACTCGACCTCCAGGTCGAGCTCGACGCCGGCGTGCGAGCGCACCGCTGCGCGCACCTTCTCGACCAGCGCGAGCACGTCGGAGGCCAGCACTCCGGGGCTCGTCACGACGAAGTTCGCGTGCCGCTCCGAGACCCGGGCGCCTCCCACCGCGAGGCCCTTGCAGCCGGCCTGCTCGATCAGGCGCCCGCTCGGACCGGCCGCCGGATTGCGGAACATGCAGCCCGCCGAGGGCCAGGAGAGCGGCTGGGTGGCCGACTTGCGCTGCAGGATCTCGCGCATGCGCGCCTGGATCCGCGGCTTGGGCGCCGGTGCGAGCTGCACCACGGCGTCGACCACGACGCGTCCCTTGAAGGGCGAGCGGCGGTAGCCGAAGTCGGCCGGCGAGCAGGGCACGGCCCGCGCCGTGCCGTCGGACTCGACCAGCGTGACCTCGCTCAGAAGGTCGCCGATGGCGCCCTCGCGGCCGCCCGAGTTGCCGGCCACCGCCCCGCCGACCGTCCCGGGGATGCCGATCAGCACCTCGGCCCCGGTGAGTCCCACCTCGAGCGCCACGCTCACGAGGCGCGAGAGCGGTGCGCCGGCCTCGCAGCGCAGCGCGTGCTCGACTTCGCCGTGATGGTAGACGTGCCGGAGCGCACGGGTGTGGATCACCACGTCGGACACGCCGGCATCGGACACGAGCAGGTTGCTGCCGTGCCCCAGCACGCGGAAGGGCATCCCCGCCCGGCCGAGCTCGCCCACCGCCAGCAGGAGTTCCTGCCGCGATCGCGGTTCGATCACCCAGGCCGCGGGACCACCCACGCCCAGCGTGGTGCGCGGTCCCAGGGGCTCCTGCTCATGGACGAGCAGGCGCTCCCGCAAGGCGGCGGGCAAGTCCCTCGACATCTCCGGCTCCCATGACGACGCACACGTCGCCGGGTCGGAGCAGGTCGCGGACCGCCTCGTCGGCGCTCGCCGCCGGCCCCACCCGGCGGGACCGATCGCCCAGCGCGTCGGACAACTCCGTCGTCACCGGGCCGGCCCGCTCGGGCCGGCGGTCCCTGGCCACGAAGATATCGCACAGGGCCACCCGGTCGAAACGGGCCAGCGCACCCACGAACTCGTCGAGCAGGTCCTCGGTGCGGCAGACCTGGTGCGGCTGGAAGCAGGCCACCAGCCGGCGCCCCGGGAAGCGCGGTCCGATGGCCTCGGCCGCGGCCGCCACGGCCTCGGGATGATGCGCGAAGTCGTCGATCAGGCGCACGTCGCCCCCGGCCACGAGCGGACGCTCGCCCAGGTCGTGCAGGCGGCGGGCCACGCCGAGGTAGCCGTCGACGGCTTCGGCCAGTTCGAGCGGGTCGCAATCGAGCGCCGACGCCGCGGCCAGCGCGCAGCGCAGGTGCATCAGGTCGTGCGCCGCGAAACGCCGCAGTCGGAACGGACGCGACGCGCCGCCGCCCGGTCGCACGATGCGTCCGGCGAAGCCTTCGGGCACCGTCCGCACGTCATCGAGCCTCGACACCTCGTCGGGGCGCAGCAGGCGCGCCCCCGCCGGCAGGGCATCGAGCACGCGCGACGGCACGTGATCGCCCGGCACCAGCACCCCGCCGTCGGGGAGCTGCGCCACGAAGCGCCCGAACGCGCGTCGAACACCGTCCTCGTCGCCGAAGCACTCGAGGTGGTCGACGGCCACGCCGGTCACGACCGCCACGCGCAGCGGCAGGTCGAGGAACGAGTGGTCGTACTCGCAGGCCTCGGCCACGAACGCTTGGCCTTCGCCCCAGCCCCAGGCGGCCGGCAGGCTGAGCGGACGGCCCCCCACGATCCACGACGGGTCGCGTCCGGCGGCGCGCAGCAGGTGTGCGAGCAGGGACGTCGTGGTCGTCTTGCCGTGCGTGCCGGCCACGCCGACACCCACGCGCTCGGCCATCAGCGCGCCCAGCGCCTGGCTGTACTTGAGCACCGGCAGTCCACGGGCCCGCGCCGCCGCCACCTCCGGGTTGTCGTCGGGGACGGCCGCCGAGCGCACGACGAGCTGCGCGTCGCCGAGATGCGCCGCGTCGTGTCCCGTGTGCACGTGCACGCCGGCGGCGCGCAGGTCGTCCCTCGCGGTGCCGCGGTCGGAGCCGCTCAGGCGATGTCCGCGGAAGGCCAGCAGCCGCACGAGGGGATCCATGCCGCCGCCGCCCACGCCCACCGCGTGGATGCGCTCGGGCAGCGCGCCCACGCCGATCAGCCCTCGCGCTCGGCGCCGGCCGGCGCGGCCAGCGCCTCTCCGTCCGGCTCGGACGGGCCGACGCGCGGTGATGCCTTGAGCCGTCCCGTGGCGAGTGCGACCACGAGGCGCGCCACGCGCGCCGCCGCGTCGGGACGCGCCGCCGCGCGCGCCGCCTCGGACATGATCGGCAGGCGGTCGAGCACCTGGGCCAGCAGCGCGGGCACCGACTGCTGTCCCGTCGGATCCTGGGCCCCGACCGTGACGGCCGCGCCGCGCTCGGCCAGGAGCACGCCGTTCGCCGCCTGATGACGATCGGCGTGATGCGGGTAGGGGACGAGCACCGCCGGCGTGGCCGACAGTGCGAGCTCGGCCACGGTGCCGGCGCCCGAACGGCACACGGCGGCGTCGGCGGCGGCCCAGGCCGAGGCCATGTCGTCACAGAAGCGCAGCTCGTGCACCGGGACGTCGCGGGCCGGCGGATCGAGCGGCTCGTCGCGACACCCGAGACGCGCGGGACCGGTCACGTGCAGCACCTGCCAACGGCGCTCGCGCGTGGCGAGCACGCGCCGCACCGCGGGCACGAGCGCGTTCAGGTCGGACGCTCCCTGGCTGCCGCCCAGCACCAGCAGGCAACGCCGCTCGGGATCGAGCCCGAGCCGCCGCACGGCCTCGTCGCGGCCGCGCCGTTCGATGCGCGGCGCCGGGATGCCCACCACCTCGGTCAGCCGGCGTCCGCGCGGCATGCGTGGACCGTCGACCGCCAGGCAGGCCACGTCGACCCGGCGCGAGAGCAGCCGCTGCACGCGACCCGGACGGGCGTTCGTCTCGACGAGCAACGTGGGATGTCCGCCGAAGCCGCTCCACGCGGCGGGCAGCGCGACCCATCCACCGAGCACCACGATCACGTCGGGCTGGAACTCGCGCAGCGACGCGCGCCAGCGACGGGTGGCCTCGAACCACATGCCCGCGCGACGCAACGACGGACGTCCGCCCTCGCCGAACAGGTTCACGAAGCGCAGGCCACGCGGCTCGAGCATCGAGCGCTCGATGCCGCGTCCGGCCACGTGGAACAGCACCTCGTGTCCGAGGTCGACGAGTTCTTCGGCGATGCCGATGCCGGGCGCGAGGTGTCCGCCCGTGCCTCCCCCCAGGAACGCGACGTTCACGGGATGGTCAGCACCTGGCCCGTGCGCAGACGGTCAGGACTGCTCAGCACGTGACGGTTCGCCTCGTACAGCTCCTGGCTGCGGCGCGCACTGCCCAGCATCTTGGCCGCGATCTCGCCCAGCGTGTCGCCGTCGCGCACCACGTACGTGCGCGCGGCGCCCTTGCTCGCGGGCACCTCGGCCTTCATCGCCACCGGTGCCTCGGCGCCTCGGCGCGGCGCGCCCTGCACCACGATCACGTCGCCGGGCTTGATGCGCTTCTCGTCGACGCCCGGGTTGAGCGCCAGCAGCTCGCGCCAGCGCGTGGCCGTGCCGTAGTAGCGCGCCGAGATGTCGCCCAGCGTCTCGCCCTTGGCCACCGTGTGCGTGATCACGGCGTCGTCGGCGTGCCCCGGCGTGCGCGCCGAGCGCGGCCCCGGATACGCCACCGGACTCTCCTCCCAGCGGAAGGACTCGCCGCTCGGGACCACCGGCGGGACGGTCAGCACGCGCGACCCCGGAGCGGCCTGCGACTCGGCGCGCTTGCCGACGGCCTTGCGCGTCGCAGGCTTCTCGGCGCTCGCGGGCGGGGCCACCACGACGGGTTGGGACGACCCGTGCACGACCTGCGGACGAGCGGCCTCGCGCTGCAGGGGCTCGTCGCCGTCGCCACCCAGACCGATGAGCACGAGGATGCCCGTGAAGCCGATCACTGCCCACAGACCGTACTTCTCGACGTCGGACATGGTGGATCTCCTGCGGAACCGACTAGCCGGGACGGGGCTCGACGGTCGATGCGATCGGCACCGCACCTTCGAGCGGATCTTCGTCCCGCCACTTGGCCAAACCAAGGAACAAACCGGTCGACGCGGCGAATACGAGCAACGAAGAACCGCCCGCGCTCACGAACGGAAGCGTGAGTCCCTTGGGCGGTGCCGAGCCCGTCACCACGGCGATGTTGAGCGCGGCCTGCACGGGCACCTGCAACATGAGTCCCGTGCCGACCACGAGCGCGAAGCGCGAGCGCAGCCCCATCAGGAGCCGCATGCCGTGGAACAGGAACAGCGCGAAGAGCGCGACCACCGCGAGCGTGCCGAGCAGTCCGAGTTCCTCGCCCACGACCGAGAGGATGAAGTCGTTGTGCGCCTCGGGGACGTAGCCCGCGCCCTCGCCGAGGCCGACGCCCGTGGCGCCGCCGCGACCGAGCGCGACGAGGCTCTGCCAGACCTGGCTGCCGGGCTCGGGGTGTCCGAACGCGGCGAAGCGCTTGCCGATGTGCTCGAAGCGTCCGAAGCCGTACACGAGCGCCGCGAGCGAAGCGCCGCAGAAGCCGATCAGCAGGTGCTTGCTGCGCGCCCCACCGACCCACAGCACGAGCACGGCCATGAACAGCATCACGACCGTCGAACCGAAGTCGGGCTCGACCAGGGTCAGGCAGGCCGGCACGCCCGCGAGCAGCAGCGGGACGCCGAGGCCACGGCGCAGGCCGGACATGCCGTCGCCCGTGCGCGCGGCCCAGGCGCCGATGGCCACCACGACCGCGACACGCGCGAACTCCGACGGCTGGAAGGTCATCGGACCGAGGTCGATCCAGCGACGCGCCCCCTTGACCGAGACTCCGATCACGAGCACCGCGAGCAGACCGCCCAGCGCGAGCGTCCAGAGCACGGGCGCCAGCCGGTACAACCACGTGGGGCGCACCTGTGCGGCAACGAGGAACGCGGCCAGCGCGACCACGAGCTTGGTGAGGTGTCCCGGCAGGAGCACGAGGTCGTCACCGGTCTTCAGCAGGTCGGGCGTGGCCGAGGCCGAGGCCACCATCGCCACACCGAGTCCCATGAGCGCGAGCATCGCGGCCGTGAGCCAGCGTGCGCTGCCGGCCATCTGCGCGTCGGAGGTGAGGCTCTTGGCGTTCACGGCGGTCCTCCCCTCGTCAGATCACGGCCAGGCTGGCCAGGCCCGCGGCGGCGCACAGCACCGAGACGATCCAGAAGCGGACCACGATGCGCGTGTTCGGCACCCCGGCGAACTGGAAGTGGTGGTGGAGCGGCGCACAGCGCAGCAGGCGCTTGCTGCCGTCGACGCTGAAGAAGCCGAAGCGTCCCTTGCTGACCTTGAAGGTCGTCACCTGCAGGATGACCGACAGCGCCTCGGCCACGAACACGCCGCCCACGATGAACAGCACGAGCTCGTGCTTGGTGACCACCGCGACATAGCCCAGCAGGCTGCCCAGCGGCAGCGAGCCCGTGTCCCCCATGTAGACCAGCGCCGGCGCCGCGTTGAACCACAGGAAGCCCAGCGTCGCGCCCGCCATGGCGGTGCAGAAGACGGTCATCTCCTGGCTGTACGGCACGTAGAACAGGTCGATCTCGAGCGTGTGCGCGCGACCCACCGCGACGCTGATGACGGCCATGGCGAGCGCCGCGACGACGAGCGAGCCCGCGGCCAGGCCGTCCATGCCGTCGGTCAGGTTCACCGCGTTCGAGGTGCCGATCACCACGAGCAGCACGAACACCATGTGCGGCAGGCCGCCCCAGCCCGAGAGGTCGATCGTGGCGCCCGTGTACGGCACGTGCAGCGCGAGCAGCTCGGGACGTCCCTGGCGCTGGAAGATGAGCGTGATCACGAACGCCAGGCTGGACGCCACGAGCAGCTGCAGCAGCGACTTGGTGGCGGCCTGCAGGCCCTTCTTGGCCGGGTGCGTGAGCTTGACCCAGTCGTCGATGAAGCCGATGAATCCGTAGCCGAGCGTCGAGAGGACCGCCAGCAGCACGTAGTCGTTCGACAGGTCGCCGCACACGATGCCGGCCACGAGCACGGCGCCGACGATCATCAGCCCGCCCATCGTCGGCGTGGGGCGCTTGGCGGCGTTGATCGCGTTGAGCGTGGCCGAGGCGGTGTGCGTCTCGTGCTCGATGTACTGCTTGCTGCGCAACCAGCGCAGCAAGCGCGGGCCGAGCAGCAGCGCCGTCCCGAACGAGATCAGGGCGGCCAGGCCGGCACGCGCGGCGAGAGAACTCAGGTTCCCGAGGGGGGCCCAGAGGGCCGTGAGCCCGTCGAGGAAGTACAGGATCATGAGGACGCGAGCTGGGCGGCGCCGCCCAGTCCGGCCAGGATCGACTCGAGCCCCATGGCGCGCGAGGCCTTGACGAGCACGACGTCGCCGGGCAGCAGGCGCTGCGCGAGGGCGTCCTCGACCGAACGGCGGTCCTTGCACAGGATGCAGCGCGCACCGTCGAGGCCGGCCTCGACGGCGCCCTCGACGAGCGCCGACGCGTGACGGCCCACGGCGAAGAGCAGCTCGACGCCCGAGTCGGCCAGGCGGGCGCCGGCGTGGCGGTGCAGCGCGTCGGCGCCGTCGCCGAGTTCGAGCATGTCGCCGACCACGACGACCTTGCGCCCGTCGAGGCCGATGTCGGCCAAGGTCGCGGCGGCGGCGGCGAGCGAACCGGGATTCGCGTTGTACGTGTCGTCGACCAGCGTGAGCGCGCCGACCTGCCGCAACGCAAGGCGTCCGGGCGGGGGCGGCACCTCGGCCAACGCGTCGACGGCCGCGTCGAGCGGGACGTCGAGCACGCGCGCCACGGCCAGCGCGGCCAGGGCGTTCAGCGCCGCGTGCCGTCCGAGGTGGCGCAGGCGCACGCTCGTGCCGTCGTCCAGCTTGAAGCGCGTGCCCGTCGCACGGCAGCGGACCTCCTTCGCGCGCACGTCGGCGTCGCGGTGGCGTCCGAAGCTGACGACCTCGCCCGGCGCGCGCGCGGCCAGGGCCGCGAAGCAGGCGTCGTCGCGGTTCAGCACCGAGACCCGCCGTCCCACGAGGCCCTCGAGCAGGCTGCCCTTCTCCTCGCACACGCCCTCGACCGTGCCGAGTCCGGCGAGGTGCCCGGGACCGATGTTCGTGATCACGCCGATGTCGGGCTCGACCAGCCTCGTCAGGCGCGCGATCTCGCCGCGCGCCGACGTTCCGATCTCGACCACGGCGGCCTGGGTCGTGGCGTCGATGTCGAGCAGCGTGAGCGGGACGCCGATCGAGTTGTTGTACGAGCGCGGCGAGCGCACCGTCATGAGCGACGCACCGAGCGCCGCCGCGGTGAGCTCCTTCGTGCCGGTCTTGCCGTTCGTGCCGGTGATGCCGACCACCGACGGCGAAGCCGAGACGCGCGCCGCCCGGCGCACCGCGTTGCCCAGCAGGCCCAGCGCCGCGAGCGTGTCGGACACGCGCACCACCGGCGCGAGATTGCCCACGTCCCGGTTCACCAGCGCGGCCACGGCACCGTGCGCGATGGCCTCGGCCGCGAAGCTGTGTCCGTCGAAGCGATCGCCGGCGAGACACACGAACAGGTCACCGGGCCGCAGTCCCCGGGTGTCGGTCACGATGCGGCGCACGAGCAGGTCGTCACTCCCTCCCACGCGCTGTCCCGCGGTGAGGGCGCAGATCTGTCGCAGGTTCAGAGGGTCCACAGCACCTCCCGGCACACGTCGCGGTCGTCGAAGGGCAGCACGCTGTCGCCCACGGTCTGCGTGGTCTCGTGGCCCTTGCCGGCCACGAGCACGATGTCTCCGCCACGCGCCGCGCGACACGCGGCTGCGATTGCCTCGCGTCGGTCGACCAGCGAGACGGTGCGCTCGCGCACACCGTCGGGGACGCCGGCCAGGATCTGTTCGAGGATCGAGGCGGGGTCCTCGCTGCGCGGGTTGTCGGACGTCACCCACAGCGCGTCGGCCGCCGAAGCCACCGCGGCGCCCATGCGCGGACGCTTGCTGCGGTCGCGGTCGCCGCCGCAACCGAACACGACGTGCAGCCGTCCGCGGGTGAGCGGACGCAGCAGGCGCAGCACCTGCTCGAGCGCGTCGGGCGTGTGCGCGTAGTCGACGAGCACGCGGAAGTCCTGGCCGCAGTCGATCGACTCGAGTCGTCCGGGGACGGCCGCGAGCGACGCGAGGCCGGTGGTGATCGCGGCCGCGGGCAGCCCGAGGGCCAGCGCGGCACCCGCGGCGGCCAGCGCGTTGCTGACGTTGTGCCGTCCCACGAGGCGCATGTCGATCGGGAGCTGCAGGCCCGCCTCGTCGTCGTCGAGCCGGAAGGCCGTGCCGTCGGCGTCGAGACGCGAGATGCGCCCGTGCACCCGCGCGGGCCCGTCGAGCGCGTAGGTGAGCAGCCGCGCCGGCGTGTGCTCGGCGTAGATCGCCGACCAGGGGTCGTCCGCGTTGAGCACCGCCGTCGCGTCGGACGACAGCTCGCGGAAGAGCCGGCCCTTGGCGTGACCGTAGGCGTCCATCGTCTGGTGGAAATCGAGGTGGTCCTGGCTGAGGTTCGTGAACACGCCCACGTCGAAGGCGACCCCGTGCACCCGGTGCAGCTCGAGCGCGTGGGACGAGACCTCCATGACCACCGCCGAGAGGTTGTCGTCGACCATGCGCGCCAGCAGGCGCTGGAGCTCGACCGCGTCGGGCGTGGTGTTCGCCAGCGGCTCGCTCGTGTTGCGCAGGCGCACACCGAGCGTGCCGATCACGCCGTGCGGACGACCGTCCATCGCGAGCATCGAGGAGATCATCGCGGCACTGGTGGTCTTGCCGTTCGTACCGGTCACGCCGATCACGTCGAGCCGCCGGCTCGGATGTCCGAAGAAGCGGTCGGCCACCACGGCCTTCGCCAGCGCCACGTCGGGCACGCCCACGAAGCCCACGTCGTCCGGCAGCGCCGGACGCGCGGCCGCGAGCACCGCCGACGCGCCGCGCGCCAGCGCCTGCTCGACGAAGCGCAGGCCGTCGTGGCGGCTGCCCTGCGACGCGATGAAGAGGTCACCGGGCGTCACCTTCCGACTGTCGATGGCCAGACCCGTCACGAGTGCGTCGGGACCTTCGACCACGACGTCCTCGACGACGCCCATCAACGATTCGGCGAGCGACCCCAGTGGCAAGCGGTTCACGCTGTGCCTCATTAGGCGCCGCAGGATCGTCGATTCAAGTGTCGACACCTCACCTATTCCTCGAGCGTCACGCCGACGTAGGGCAGCAGGCGACGCAGGATGCGTCCCGCGGTGGGCGCAGCCGACTCGCTCGCGTAGCGCACGCCGTGCGGGTGACGCAGCACGACGACGATCGTCAGCGCCGGGTCCTCCGCAGGCACGAGCGCCGCGAACGAGTGCACCTCCTTGGTCCTGTCGGTCTCGGAGGTGGCTGTGCCGGTCTTGCCGGCCACGGCCACGCCGGGCAGCTTGACCTCCTTGCAGTTGCCCTCCTCGACCGAGCGCGCCATCCAGCGCCGCACGTCGTCGACGTGCTCACGCTCGAAGACGCGCCGAGCCCGAGGAACGGGCTGCTCCGTGACGCTCCCGTCCTGCGCCTGCAGGGACTTGACGAGACGCGCCGGCCGGAGCAGCCCGTCCGCGAGGCTGCTGGTCGCCGTGGCCATCTGCAAAGCGGAGACCCCGATCTCCTGTCCATAGGCCACGGAGGCCAACGTGTAGTTCTTCTTCCACTGCTCGAGGGGCGTGATGAGTCCCGCCACCTCGGCCGGCAGCGGCACGCCCGTGCGTTCGCCGAAGCCGAGCTCGTGGAGCTTGTCGTGGATCGGCCGCATGAGCTCCCACTCGTTCTCGTGCCCCTCGGGCACGAGCCGCGTGAGGATGCGCGCCATGCCGATGTTGCTCGAGTGGACGATGATCTCCTCGAGCGAGAGCGGGTGGTCCTGCGGGTGCGCGTCGTGGATGCGGCGCTTGCCGAACAGCTCGTTGCCCGTGTCGATCGGCGCCTCGGCCGGATGCGCCAGGCCCAGTTCGAGGGCGGCCGCCATCATGAGCGGCTTGAAGGTCGAGCCCGGGGCGTAGATCTCCTGCACGGGGCCGATCACGCTCGCGTCGCGCGGACGGCTGCTGTCGTCGTCGACGTCCAGGCCCGGCACCGAGGCCAGCGCCAGGACGTCACCCGTGCGCGGGTCCATGACCACCGCGAAGGCGCGCTCGGTCGAGTGCGCCAGGTGCGCGGCGAGCAACTCCTCCTCGACGACCTGCTGCATGCGCGCATCGAGCGTGAGCTGCACGTCGAGTCCGTCGCGCGCAGCCTGCTCCGGCAGGTCGGGATCGGCGATCTCGCGTCCCCTGCGATCGAGCCGCACGCTGCGTTCGCCCGGCTCGCCGGCGAGCAGGTCGTCGAGCCCCTGCTCGAGTCCGCTCACGCCCTCGCCCTCATGGCTCACGTAGCCGACGACGTTGCCGGCCACGCTGCCCCAGGGGTTGCGACGGCTCGTGGCCGGCAGCAGATCCACCCCGCGGAGCGGGCCGTGGGCCCGGGCCTCCTCCATCGCGGCCTGCACCGACGGGTCGGACACGGGCGCGCCCAGGCTCGTCCAGTGGTCGCCGAGCAGGCGCAGCACGAGGTCGTCGTGGGACATGCCCACGTGCGGCTGCAGCCAGGTCGCCACGCGCTCGGCGCGGTCGACCTTCTCGGAGGGCATCGCGTCGGGAGCGACGACGTTGCGAGGCAGCACCCAGGCGCGCAGCGCGTCGACGTCGACGGCCAGCTCGCGACCGTGCCGATCGAGCAGCGCACCCCGATGCGCCGGCAGCACGAGGGTACGCTGCCACTGGCGCTCCATGCGCTGCGCGGCGGCGTCGTGGTCCTGGAGCTGGACGACCGCCAGCCGCACCGCGAGCCCGCCGAGGAACAACTGCAGCAGCAGGCCGAAGGCGAGCGCGAGGCGCCGCGAGCGCGCGAACGTCGGGTCCACCGGGCGGGCGCTCACGGGCGTGCTCCGTGCAGGGCGAGGACGGAGCGCTCGTCGCCTCCGCCGGGCTCGTCCAGGGTCTCGCGGTACGCGGCGAAGGCGCGCGCGCACTCCATCTCCAGCGTGCGAAGACGGCGCACGCAGTCGTCGGCCTCGTCCTGCAGCTCGGCCAATGCGTAGCCCTGGGCGTTCGCCTGGCCGCGCAGCACGGACGTCATGACCGCCAACAGCAGCAGCGCCACGGCAGCCACCGCGGTCAGCCCGTTGATCGCCTCGCCGTTCACGACGCATCGGCCTTGCGGAAGACGCGCAGGCGGGCGCTGCGCGAGCGGCGGTTGCTGCGCTGCTCCTCGCGTTCGGGCGTGATCGGACGCTTGCTGACGGATTCGCCCTCGCCGCGCCCCGCGGCCTCGCGCATCCACTGCTTCACGATGCGGTCCTCCCCCGAATGGAACGCGATCACGGCCAGGTGCCCCCCGGGACGCAGCAGGCGCAGCGCGAGCGGCAGCGACTCGACCAGCAGCTCGAGTTCGCGGTTGACCAGCATGCGCAGCGCCTGGAAGGTGCGCGTGGCCGGGTGGATGCGTCCGCCGCGACGGTGCAGCGCCTGCTCGACGAGGTCGCGCAGGTCGCCCGTGGTGCGGAACGGACGGCGCGCCCGCCGCTCGACGAGGGCGCGCGCGATGCGGTCGGCGCGCGGCTCGTCGCCCAGCTCGCGCAGCACCCGCGCCAGCTCGGCCTCGGGCAGCTCGTTGACCACGTCGGCGGCGGTGCGTCCCTCGGACGCGTCCATGCGCATGTCGAGCGGGGCGTCCTCGCGCAGCGTGAAGCCGCGGTCGATCTCGTCGAGCTGCATCGACGAGACCCCCAGGTCGAGCAGCACGGCGTCGACCGCCACGCCCTCGGCGAGCAGGGCGCGCAGGCAGCTCGCGCTGTCGCCGTGCCGCAGCGTGACGCGCGGTCCGAAGGCGATCAGGTTCGCCTCGGCGAGTTCGAGCGCCTCCCGATCCCGGTCGCAGCCGACGACCGTTCCGGTGGGAGCCGTGGCACGCAGGAACGCCCCTGCGTGGCCGCCGGCCCCCACCGTCAGGTCGACCATCCGCTGGCCCGGGGCCGCGCCGATGTTGCGCAGCACCTCCCCCGCCATCACGGGAACGTGACTCATCGACGCTTCCCCCGTGGCCATGCGGATCACTGGAACACGTCCTTCGATGTCTCTTCGAACTGCTGCTGGCCCTCGGCCTCGTGGGCGGCCCACGCCGACGGCTCCCACAGTTCGATGCGATTGCCCACGCCGACGAAGACGCAGCGCTCGGCGAGCTTCGCCTGGGCCCGCAGCTTGGGCGGGATGAGCAGGCGGCCGGCCTTGTCGATCGGGCAGGGCTCGGTGCTGCCGTAGAACACCCGGGCGAACTGGCGGATCTTGCCGTCACCGACGGCGCCGGCGTCGACCTGGGCCGAGAGCGTCTCGTAGGCAGCCGACGGATAGAGCCAGAGGCATCCGTCCAGGCCCGCCGACAGGTAGGCTTCGAGGTCGGCCGGGTCGCCTTCGAGGCTCTTCAGCACATCGAGCAGCTTGCGAGGCACCGACACGCGCGCCTTCGCGTCGATTGCATGCTCGTAGGTACCCAGGAACCGCTGGATCTTCACCACGCCGCCCGCCACCGCTGACCACCGCCACCCACTGATGGATCCCACTATACACCACTTCGTCACACTGGGCGGGAAATCTCCCCACCCTGGGTAGTTTTTCCTTCCAATTTGCTCCCGAGAGCGGCGTGGGAGGGTGTCGAGCGTGGGTCAGGGATCCCATCCCGGCCCCCTCTGCGACCGATGAGATTCTCGGGAATCGCCTGAAAACAAGGGTCCCGAGGGCGATCCAGGTCGTCGTCGGGCTCCCCGCGGTGCTCGCCGCCCGCAGCGGCCCGACTCGACCCCGCGCGTGGGTCGAGGTGGGACAGATCGCTGCCCGCGGTCAGCGCGGCGGGATCGAGGTCCCGCCCGCGAGGGGCCCGCAGGTCCGGGACGTGCCTCGACCGAGGCCGCTCCGGCGCCGCGCGGCGGCGGAACCGCCCTCGCGATCGGTGCTCAGGATCCGGTCAGGTCGTCGGCCGTGACGCCGTCGTCCGCCGTCGCTTCCTGTTCTTGCGCACGATCGCCCGGGGCCTCCCCCGCCGCGGGGCCGTCGCGACCCCTCCCGGCCACCTCGGCCTGGAACTCGGCCAGGTCACCCTCGGGCAGATCGGCCGCCATGAGCCGCATGAGGAGTTCGCGGGTGTCGACCAGGTCGTCCGCAGACAAGTAGGGCGCGGGCACCACGAGATCGTCGTGACCGGCACCCCGCGAGACGACCATGACCTCGCGCCGCTCGCGGACCTCGAAGCTCTTCAGACGCAACTGGCGCTTGCGCACGAGCACCAGCGCCACGAGGTAGCAGAGCCGTCGATAGACCTCTCCGGGCCGCTCGAGCAGCCGCTCGAGCACCTCGCGCAGCATGCCGTAGTCGACCACCGCGTGGACGCGCCCGCCCTCGGGAAGCTGGTGGCGCCAGAAGAAGGATCCGGTCGGCGCGCCTTGCTCGGTGCAGGTCTCGCACAAATCGAGCCTGCGCGGGCCCTCGTCGGCCAGTTCGAGCACCGCCGTGACATGGCTCGCCGGACGCAGCGGCTCGCCGCAACGGCTGCAGCAGCCGCCGCTGCTGGGGATCTTCCAGTCCTCGTTGCCGCTCAAGGGGGTCCGTCCTCGTCTCGCCGCTCGGACGCGGCGCGCGTCGCGATCTCGAGCGAGGCTACCGGGCCAGCCGGCGCGTCACAAGAGCAGGACGTCCCGAAGTTGAAGCACCGGGCACACCCGACTAGCGTGGGTCCATGCCTGCCACCCAGCCCTTCACGCACCTGCACGTCCACAGCCACTATTCGCTGCTCGACGGCGCGATCACTGTGCCCGACCTGGTCCAGCAGGCGGTCGGGCACGACATGGGCGCCCTGGCGCTGACCGACCACGGCAACCTCTTCGGTGCCCTCGAGTTCTACAAGGCGGCGCGCAAGGCGGGCATCAACCCGATCGTGGGCTGCGAGGCCTACCTCGTACGCGGCGACGCGCAGAAGATCCCGGGGCCGGGCGAGAAGCGGGCGCGCTACCACATCACCCTGCTGGCCCGCAGCCGCAAGGGCTACGAGAACCTGTGCAAGCTCTCGTCCAAGAGCTGGGTGCACGGATTCCACCGCAAGCCGTGCATGGACAAGTCCATGCTGGCCGAGCACGCCGAGGGGCTGATCGCGCTCACCGGCTGCATGTCGGGCGAGGTCTCGCGGGCCCTGATCGACAAGCGCCTCGACGAGGCGGTCGGCACCGCCGAGGAGTACGCCTCGATCTTCGGACGCGAGAACGTGTATCTCGAGGTGATGAGCAACGGCCTCGAACCCCAGCGCGTGATCCGCGAGGCGATGCCCGCGGTGGCCCAGCGGACGGGCCTCAAGCTCGTGGCCACGAACGACATCCACTACCGCTGCGAGGGAGACTCCGTCGCCCAGGACGCGCTCATCTGCATCGGCACCGGACAGCGCATGCACGACCCCAACCGGCGCTTCCGCATCGAGACGAACGAGCTCTACTTCCGTTCGAGCGAGCAGATGGCGGTGCTCTTCGGCGAGGACAGCGAGGCCTACCGCAGCACCGCCGAGATCGCCGAGCGCTGCGACATCCAGCTCGAGCTCGACAAGCTGCACCTGCCACGCTTCCCGATCGCCTCGGGCGAACCCGCGCCCGACTACCTGCGACGCCTGTGCGAGGACGGCCTTCGCCGCAAGTACGGCGAGATCACCCCCGAGGTGCGCGACCGCTTCGAGAAGGAGTTCGCGGTCATCTCGAGCATGGGCTTCGTCGACTACTTCCTGATCGTGTGGGACCTCATCCGTCACGCGCGCGAGCAGGGCATCCCAGTCGGCCCGGGACGTGGCTCGGCGGCGGGCTCGATCGTCGCGTACTCCCTCGACATCACGAAGCTGTGCCCGCTCAAGTACGACCTGCTGTTCGAGCGGTTCCTGAACGCCGACCGCATCTCGATGCCCGACATCGACATCGACTTCTGTCGCGACCGTCGCGAGGAGGTCATCGCCTACACACGCAACAAGTACGGCGAGAGCCAGGTCTGCCAGATCGTGACCTTCGGCACGATGGCCGCGAAGGCGGCCATCCGCGACGCGGGACGCGTGCTCGAGGTGCCGCTCGGCGAAGTCGACAAGATCGCGAAGCGCATCCCCGACCTGCCGAAGACGCGCCTGAAGGACGCCCTCGAAGCCGACAAGGAGCTCGCCGACCTGATCGCGGCCGACCCGAAGCTGAGCGAACTCGTCGACCTGAGCCTGCGCATCGAGGGCATGGCGCGCAACACGTCGACGCACGCGGCCGGCGTGGTCATCACCGACCGCCCGCTCATGGAGCACGTGCCGCTCTGCCTCGTCCAGGGTGCGGTCAACACGCAGTTCCAGATGACCGACCTCGACCAGATCGGCCTGCTCAAGATGGACTTCCTGGGGTTGAAGAACCTCACCATCCTGCAGAAGGCCAAGGTCCTGCTGAAGAAGACACGCGACATCGACCTCGACTACGACGCGCTGCCGCTCGACGACCCCAAGACCTACGACCTGCTCAAGCGCGGCGACACCGCCGGCGTGTTCCAGCTCGAATCGTCGGGCATGCGCGAGCTCATCGTCCGCCTGCAGCCCGACTGCTTCGAGGACGTCATCGCGCTCATCGCGCTGTACCGTCCCGGTCCGCTGCAGTCGGGCATGGCCGACAGCTACGTGAACCGCAAGCACGGCATCGAGCCGGTGAAGTTCGAGCACCCGACGATGAACGACATCCTGGGCTCGACCTACGGCTGCATGATCTACCAGGAGCAGGTCATGCTGCTCGCGCAGCAGCTCGGCGGACTCTCGCTCAACGACGCCGACGCGCTGCGCAAGGCCATGGGCAAGAAGAAGATCGAGGTCATGGCGCCCTTCCGCGAGAAGTTCCTCGTGGGCTGCCGCGACAACGGCGCCTCGTCGAGCGCGGGCGAGAAGATCTGGGAGGACATGTGCCAGTTCGCCCAGTACGGCTTCAACAAGTCGCACTCGGCCGCCTACGGCATCATCACGTACCAGACGGCCTACATGAAGGCCAACTATCCCGGCGAGTACATGGCCGCGATCATGTCCTGCGACGCCGGCGACAGCGACAAGCTGGCCGAGTACGTCGAAGGCGTGATGCGCAAGGGACGGCGCGTCCTCGGCCCCGACGTGAACAGCAGCCTCGACGACTTCTCGCTCGAGGGCGACGACATCCGCATCGGCCTGAACGCGGTCAAGGGAGTCGGTGGCCGCGCGGTGGCGGCGCTGCTCGACGGACGCGAGAAGTCCGGAGGACGGTTCGCGTCGCTGGGCGACGTGCTCGACCACGTCGACTGCAAGGCGATGAACCGCGCCACGTTCGACGCGCTCACCAAGGCCGGCGTGTTCGACTCGCTGCGTGACAACCGCAACGCGCTCGTGGCGTCCTCGGAGCGCCTGCTGCGTGAGGCGCTGCGCGGCCAGGCCGACCGCGCCGTGGGCCAGAACTCGCTCTTCGGCGGTGCCGCCGCGGCCGCGGTCGACGTGCGCCTCGACGAGGTCGCACCGCCGACCCCGCGCGAGATCTGGACGATGGAGAAGGACGCGCTGGGATTCGCGATCACCGTCGATCCGCTGGCCGAGCATCGCCCGCTGCTGCGGCTCGTGGCGACCCACGAATTCGGTGAGCTCGGCGACGTCCCGGAGCGCACCGAGGTGTTCGTGGGCGGCATGGTGCAGAGCCTGCGCACCACCGTGAGCCAGAAGGGGCGCTACGCCGGGCAGCCGATGGGCATGTTCCGCCTGCAGGGCCTGGGCGGCTCGTGCAACGCGATCATGTTCGCGCGCGCGTTCGCGCGCTTCCGCGACATGCTCGTCGACGACCACATCGCGCTCTTCCGCGCGCGGGTCGACGCGTCGCGCGAGGAGCCCACGCTGCTCGTCGAGGAGGCCTACGAGTTGTCCGACGCGGCGGCCATCGCGCGCAACCGCCGACTGCTGCTCGACGTCCCGGGAGGCGAGGACGACCCGCTCGACGAGAGCCTGGCGCGACTTCGCGAGGGCATGGCGCGCTTCCCGGGTCCGACCGACGTCTACCTCTCGGTGCGCAGCGACCCGACGCACTGCGCCGTCTGGCGCCTCGGTGACGAGGGGCGCGTCGGCGTCTGCGCCGGGCTCGTCGGGACGCTCGAGGAGCTCCTCGGCCCGGAACGCGTCGCGCTGCGCTGAGCGCCCTGCCTGACCCGGCGTCGCGTCACGGCGCGGGCGCCGCGACGGAGCGTCGCGCCTTCAACCGTCGGACGGGACCTCGGCGTCGCGCGGACGGGGTTCGAACTCGATCGGCGTCGGGAGGTCGTCGAGCAGCGGGTCGAGGAAGAAGATCCCCAGCACGAAGTCGACGAACTCGATCGGGCGCACGCCGATGCGGGCGCCGATCGGGCCCAGGAAGGCGTCGAGCTCGAACAGGTCCCATGCACGGCTGGCCGGGACGCCTTCGCGTGTCGTGCCCCACAGGGTGGCGCGCATCGGGCTCCCCAGCACGGCCGTGAGGTCGTCGTCCCCCTGCTCGAGCCGCAGGTCGTGGAACTCGAGCCAGCGCCGCGCCCCGGGGATGATCAGCGCTCCCATCGACTCGCGCGTGAGCGGCGGGTGCCTGCCCCACGACGTGATGTTGGGCTCGTAGTAGCCGTTGCGCTCGCCTTCGCCGCTCGGGGCGTCGCGCAGGACCTGCCAGCGGTAGAGCAGCGTGATGCCGCCGCCCTCGAAGAAGCCGATGTGCCGCGGACGATCGGGCACCGAGACGAGGCCGATGGCGTCGAGGTCGGCGACGAACATGCTCCACGGGAACCCGGCCTGGTACTCGTTCCAGATGCCGTGGATGTAGCGGTCGTCGTAGCCGTAGCGCTGGCTCACGATCGGCGTGATGCCGAGTCCGACCTGCAGCAGCGGCGTCGCCTGGGCCGAGATGCCGATGCCCCACCCGTGCGCGATGCTCATCGGCACCACGTCGAGCAGATCGGCGCCACGCGAGCGCCAGTACGCGCCCGGGCTCGTGCAGCCGGCGGTCGCGAGCAGGGCCAGGGCCCCCACGACCATCGGACGGCACCGCACGCCGCGCATCAGGTGTCGCTCTCTCCCGCCTCGCCCCCACCGGCGGGTGTCGGCTGGTAGTTGACGAGCTCGAAGAACACACGCTGTCCCTTGTCGCCCAGGCGAGGAGTGCCCAGCTTCAGGATGCGTGTGTACCCGCCCGGGCGGTCCTTCATCGCCGGACCGATCTCGTCGAACAGCTTGCGCACCGCCTGCTTGTTGCCGAGCACCTGCACGGCCCTGCGCACACGGTGCAGGTCCTTCTGCTTGGCGAGCGTGATGAGGCGCTCGGCCATCCCCCGGTACTCCTTGGCCTTCGGCGCGGTGGTCACCACGCGGCCATGGAGGAACAGGGACGACACGAGGTTGCGCGAGAGCGCTCGGCGGTGGGCGCTGCTGCGGCCGAGTCGACGGCCCCGCATGCGATGTCTCATGGTCAGGCTCCTTCGGTGCGTACCCGTCGTCGACGGGCCGCGCGCGCGCTCAGGTTCCGCTCTCCTGCAGCTCGGGACCGAAGGTCATGCCGAGCTGGAGGTCGAGGGTGGCGAGCTTCTTCTTGATCTCGGCGAGCGACGTCTTGCCGAAGTTGCGCACCTTGAGCAGGTCGGCTTCGGTGCGCTGGACGAGGTCGCGGAGGGTCACGATGTTCTCGGAGTCGAGGCAGTGACGCGACCGGACCGACAGGTCGAGCTCCTCGATGGCCATCGACAGGCGCCGGCCGAGATCGCCGGACTCGCCGCGCATCTCGGACTCCTCGTGCACGCTGCGTCCGCCGCTGTCGTCCGCGGGCACGACGACGTCGAGCTCGCGGTAGTGGACGAAGGCGTTGAGGTGCTTGCGGTAGATGCGCGATGCCTCGACGAGCGCGTCCTCGGGGTCGACGGTGCCGTCGGTCCAGATCTCGAGCACGAGACGGTCGTAGTTCGTGATCTTGCCGACGCGCGTCTCCTCGACCCGGTAGCGGACGCGCTCCACGGGCGAGAAGTTGCTGTCCATCGAGACCACGCCCAGCTCGGCCTCGCCCTCGTGCTCCTCGGCCGTGACGTAGCCGCGGCCACGCGCGACGTGCAGGGTCATCGAGACCTCGACGTCGTCGGTGAGGGTGCAGATGAGGTGGTCCTTGTCGAGCACCGAGATGCCGTTGCCCTCGGGGATCGAGGCTGCGCGGAGCTCCCCGGCCTTGTCGACGCGGATCTCGATGTCGGCCTCGTCGCGCCCCTCGAGCGACACGCTCAGGCGCTTGAGGTTGAGCACGATGTCGGTGACGTCCTCGAACACGCCAGGGATGGTCATGAACTCGTGCTGCACTCCGTCGATGCGCACCGACGTCACGGCGGTGCCCTCGATCGAGGACAGCAGCACGCGGCGCAGGCCGTTGCCGATGGTGTGCCCGAAGCCCTTCTCGAAGGGTTCGATGGTGAAACAGCCGTAGCTGTGGGTGAGCGTGTCCTCGTCGACGATCACGGTCGACGGGAGCTCGAAGTTGCGCCAGCGGATTCTCATGATTCTGTGTCTCCTCTAATCGGGGAGGCTGCGGCCGAGCCGAGCCGGCTCACTTCGACATGAGCTCGACGACGAGCTGCTCGCGGACGTCGAAGGTGACGTCGGCGCGGGCCGGCAGCGTGGACACCCGACCCGTCATCGCGTTCGGATCGCGCTCGAGCCAGGCGGGCATCGGATAGCTGGCACGCTGCTCGAGCGACTCCTTGACGAGCTTGCGCACCTTCTCGCGCTGTCCGATGGCGACGGCGTCGCCCGGGCGGACCTGGCGCGACGGGACGTCACAGCGCACACCGTTGACCGTCACGTTCCCGTGCTGGACGAGCTGGCGTGCGCCACGACGGCTGACGGCGAAACCGAGCGCGAAGACCACGTTGTCGAGACGACGCTCGAGCAGCGTGAGCAGGTTCTCGCCGGTGTTCCCCTTCATGCGGACTGCGTTCTGGTAGTACGTGTTGAACTGGCGCTCCTGAACGCCGTAGTAGCGCTTCAGCTTCTGCTTCTCGCGCAGCTGGACGCGGTACTCGGAGTGGCGCGTGCGGGCCCACGGATGGGCTCCCGGCGGGAAGTTGCGCTTCTGGATCGCGCACTTCGACGTCTCGCAGCGGTTGCCCTTCAGGAACAGCTTGACGCCTTCGCGGCGGCAGAGCTTGCAGGCTGTGGATGTCATCGGTTCGGCTTCCTCGGAATCAGACGCGGCGGCGCTTGCGCGGGCGGCAGCCGTTGTGCGGGATCGGGGTCCGATCCTCGATGGCCTTGACCTTCAGTCCGGCGGCGGCGAGCGCCCGGACGGCCGACTCACGCCCGGCTCCCGGACCGCGCACGCGCACTTCGACGTCGCGAACACCCATCTTCTGGGCCTTCGCGGCGCACCGCTCGGCCGCCTTCTGCGCGGCGAACGGAGTGCTCTTGCGGCTGCCCTTGTAGCCGGCCGTACCCGCACTGTCCCAGGCGATGATCTCGCCCGTGTGCGGGTCGGCGAACGACACGATGGTGTTGTTGAACGTCGCCTTGACGTTGACGATCGCGCGGGAGATGACCCGGCGGACCTTCTTGGTGGCTGCCATTGGCTCTCTTCTTACTTCTGGGACTTGACGCCCTTCTTGCCCGCGACGGTCTTCTTGGGACCCTTGCGGGTGCGCGCGTTCGACTGGGTCTGCTGACCGCGCACAGGGAGACCGCGCCGGTGTCGGATGCCCCGGTAGCAGCCGATCTCCTTGAGTCGCTGGATGTTCTGAGCGACCTGACGACGCAGGGCACCTTCGACGACGTACTCCTTGTCGAGGAGCGCGGCGACCTGGGCGACCTGTTCGTCGGTCATGTCCTTCGCACGCATCTCGGGCGTGAAGCCCATGCGCTTGCAGATCGCGTCGGCCGTCGTGTGGCCGATGCCGTGGATGTAGGTGAGCGCGATGGGGACGCGCTTGTTGTTCGGAATGTCGATGCCGACGATACGCGGCATGGTTGGCCTCCTACTTGCCCTGGCGCTGCTTGTGGCGCGGGTTGGTGCAGATCACTCGAACGATGCCGAAGCGGCGGATGATCTTGCAGTTCTCGCAGATTCGCCTGACCGAGGTACGGACCTTCATGACTTGTTCCTTCTGTCCTGGACGGGACCTCGATAGACGATGCGTCCCCTGGTGAAGTCGTACGGGCTGATCTCGACGGTCACGGTGTCGCCGGGCAGGATGCGGATGTAGTGCATGCGCATCTTGCCGGAGACGTGGGCCGTGAGCTGGTGCTTGTTCTCGAGTTCGACCCGGAAGACGGCGTTCGGCAGGGCCTCGATGACCTTGGCCGGCACGCGGATGGAGGAAGCGCGCGGCATCAGCGTCCCTCCGTGGAATGCTCGCCCAGCGCGGCCAGGAGGTCGTCGGTGATCGCATCGGCATCGCGATCGCCGTCGACCGTCGCCAACAGCCCGCGATCGGCATAGTAGGCCTGGAGCGGCGCGGTCTGCTCGCGGTAGACGGCGAGGCGTTGCCCGACCACCTCGGCCCGGTCGTCGCTGCGCTGCTGGAGTTCGCCTCCGCACACGTCACAGACACCCTCGACGCGCGGCCGCATGAACTCGACATGGTGCACGTTGCCACAGACCTTGCACACTCGCCGGCCCGTGATGCGCCCGAGCAGATGCTCGTCGGGGACGTCGATGTCGACCACGGCGTCGAGCGGCGTCCCCGCCGCGTCGAGGCGCCGGTCGAGTTCCTCGGCCTGGACCCTGTTGCGCGGGAAACCGTCGAGCAGGAAGCCGTCGAGCCCGTCGTCGAGGCGCTCGAAGAGCACCGAGAAGACGACCTCGTCGGGGACCAGCTTGCCCGCGTCCATGTAGCCCTTGGCCTTCTTGCCGGCAGGCGACCCGGTGCGGACCGCGTGACGCAGCAGATCGCCGGTCGAGAGATGCTCCACGCCGAGGCGCGTGCAGACGCGCTTGGCCTGGGTTCCCTTGCCGGCTCCGGGGGCGCCGAGGAGCACGAACCGCCCGCTCATGCGCCGCCCTTCCCGCGCGCGTTCCCGCGCTTGGCCCAGCCCGCACCCGACTCGCCCAGGCCCTCGTAGCGACGCATGAGCAGCATCGCGTTGACCTTGTCGATCAGGTCGAGCAGCACGCCGACGACGATCAGGATGCTCGTGCCTCCCAGGAACATGGCCATCACCGGCGGCATGTTGGGGATGCTCGAGGACAGCACCTGCGGGAGCACCGCGATGACGGCCAGGAACGTCGCCCCGGCCAGGGTCACGCGGAACATCACGTGCTCGAGGAACTCGGCCGTCCGCGCACCGGGCCGCAGGCCCGGGACGAAGCCGCCGTACTCCTTGAGGTTGTCGGCGATCTCCTTCGGCTGGAACATCAGCGACGTCCAGAAGAAGGAGAACAGGAAGATCAGGATCGTGTAGACCGTGATGTACCAGAAACCTCCCCACTGGAAGATGTTCTGGAAGAAGCGCGATCCGAAGAGGCCTCCGAAGACCTTGTCCAGCGCCGTGGGCACCACGAACAGGAACGAGGCGAAGATGATCGGCATCACGCCGGCCTGGTTCACGAGCAGCGGCAGGTAGTGGCGCTGACCGCCGTAGACGCGGCGGCCACGCATCTGTCGACCCTGCTGGATCGGGATTCGTCGCTGGCCCTTCGTCACGAAGACGATGCCCACCACGATGAGCAGGTAGAGCACCGCGAGGGTGACGACCGACTGGAACCACTCGGTCTCGTCGCCGACGGTCAGCCTGAGCTGCGAAAGCATCGTGGGCAGGCGCGCCAGGATGCCGGCCATGATGATCAGCGAAACACCGTTGCCGACGCCGTACTCGGTGATCTGCTCGCCGATCCACATGATGATCAGCGTGCCGGTCGTGAGCGCCAGCACGAGGAACACCTTGTAGAAGAAGCTGCCGTAGAGCGCCGGGTCGATGACCTCGTTGCTGGCCACCTTGCCGAGCGGTCCGACCACCAGGAAGACCGCCTGGATGACGCAGATGGGCACCGTGGCGTAGCGCGTCCAGCGGTTGATGACCTTCTGCCCCTGCTGGCCTTCCTTGCTGAGGGCCTCGAGCTGGGGCACGACCTTCACGAGCAGCGAGAAGATGATCGACGCGCTGATGTAGGGCATGACGCCCAGCGTGAAGAACCGGCAGCTGCCCATGTCACCGCCGGAGAGCGCGTTCATGATGCCGAACGCGAAACCGACGCCACCCCCACCCGTCTTGGTGATCTGCTCGAGGTGCGCGTAGTTCACCCCCGGCACCGGCACGTGGAACCCGAGCCGGTAGGCACCGAGCAACCCGAGCGTGATCAGGATCTTGGTCCTGATCTCGACCACACGGAACAGGTTCAGGAAGGAGTTCATCCGAGCTCGACCGTCCCGCCCGCTGCCTCGATCTTCGCCTGGGCCGCCGCCGACACGCGATCGGCCTTGATCTTGAGTGGCACGTGCACCTCGCCGTTGCCGAGCACCTTGAGCGACTCGGCCTTGCGCTTCACAAGGTGCACGGCCTTGACGCGATCGAGGTCGACCGAGCCACCTTCGGGGAAGGCCTTGGCCAGGTCGGAGACGTTCACGATGGCGTAGGTCTTCTTGAACAGCGCGTTCGTGAAACCACGCTTCGGCATGCGGCGCGCGAGCGGCATCTGACCGCCCTCGAAGCCCACCTTGCCGCCGGTTCCGTTGCGCGAGCCCTGGCCCTTGTTGCCGCGACCCGAGGTGCAACCCCGACCGCTGCCGGGACCGCGACCGACGCGCCGACGGCGCTTGTGGGCGGAACCGGCGCGCTTGACGTCCTGGAGGTTCATGCGATCGAGACTCCCCTCAGTTCCTCGACGAGCTTGCGGCTGCGGACGCCCTGGAGGCCCGCGAGCGTCGCCTTGACGAGGTTCACCGGGTTGTTGCTGCCCATGCTCTTGGTGAGGATGTCGTGCACTCCCGCCAGCTCGAGCACCGAGCGCACCGTGGCTCCGGCGATGATGCCGGTACCGGGCGCCGCGGGCAGCAGGCGCACCTTCGCGGCGCCGAAGCGGCCGTCGACGGCGTGCTCGATGGTCGTGCCCTTGAGGTCGATCTGGACGAGGTTCTTCTGCGCGTCCTTGACCGCCTTCTCGACCGCGGAGGGCACTTCCTTCGCCTTGCCGAAGCCGATGCCGACGCTGCCGTGCCGATCACCCACCACCACGAGGGCCGAGAAGGAGAACCGACGTCCGCCCTTCATGACCTTGGCGCAGCGGTTGACCTTGACCACGGCCTCCTCGTAGAGGCCGGGAGCGTGGACCTGCAGGTCCTTGGCCGGTGCGTTGTCGTTGTCGTTCGCCATGGATCCTCGGATTCCTAGAAGTCGAGCCCGGCTTCGCGGGCGGCTTCCGCGAGGGCCTTCACACGGCCGTGGAACTTGTACCAGCTGCGATCGAACACGGCCGCCTTCACCCCGCGCTCGACGAGTCGGCGCGCGATGTCCTTGCCGACGGCCTTGGCCATGTCGGTCTTCGTGCCGGACGCCTCTCGCAGTTCCTTGTCGAGCGACGAGGCCGACGCGAGCGTGACGCCGTTGAAGTCGTCGATCGCCTGGACGTAGATCTGCTTGCTCGAGCGGTGCACGCTGAGCCGCGGACGCTCGGGCGTCCCGCGGACCTTCTTGCGCACGTGCTGCTGACGACGCTCGCGACGGATGGTACGGAGCTTGATTTGACGCTGCATGGTTCCGATCAACCCACCATGGCCTTGCCGACCTTGCGCCGGACGCGCTCGCCGTCGTAGCGGATGCCCTTGCCCTTGTAGGGCTCGGGCTTCCGTACGGCGCGCACGTCCGCGGCGAACTGGCCGACCTTCTGCTTGTCCGCGCCCTTGACCACGATCTGCGTGGGGGCCGGCACCTCGACGGAGAGTTCGGCCGGCACCGGCATCTTCACCGGTGCGTTGAAGCCGATGTTCAGCACCAGCGTCTTGCCATCGAGCTTGGCCGAGTAGCCCACGCCCTCGATGAGCAGGCGCTTCACGAAACCCTTCTCGATCCCCTCGATCATGTTCGCGAGGAGCGTGCGGTACAGGCCGTGCATGGCCCGCGTGCGCGCCGACTCGTCGCGGCGCTTGACGACCGCCTCGCGCTTGTCGCCGTCGATGGCCACCTCGAGGCACTCGTCGACCCACTGGTCGAGCTTGGTCTTGCCGCCTTCGACCGTCACGGTGTTCCCGGAGAGCGACACCTTCGTGGTGCCGGACCAGTTCAGTGGCTTCTTGCCGATTCTGGACATGGCTCGCTCCCTACCAGACCGTGGCGAGGATCTCGCCGCCGACGTTGCGCTCGCGGCACTCTCGATCGCTCAACACGCCCTGGGGGGTCGTGTAGATGGCGATGCCCGTACCGTTCAGCACACGATCGATGTCGTGCACCCCGCGGTAGATGCGGCGCCCGGGGCGGCTCTCGCGGCGCAGCACGGAGACGACGTCCTCGCCGTCCGGACCGTACTTGAGCTTGATCGCGAGTTGGCCCTGGGTGCCGTCGGGCGAGATCTCGTAGTCATGGATGAAGCCTTCACGCTTCAGCACGTCGGCGATGTCGCGCTTGATACGGGAGGCCGGCATGGTCACCTCGTCACGACCGACGCTCAGCGCATTGCGCATCCGCGTCAGCATGTCGGCGATGGGGTCGGTCATCATGGCGTTGGTTCCTGCGCCTGTCGTTCGATCTTCGGGATGCCTACCAGGAAGCCTTGCGGACGCCAGGGATCTCTCCCTTGAGCGCCAGCGTGCGGAAGCAGATCCGGCAGACGCCGAACTTCCGCAGGTAGGCGTGCGAACGTCCGCACAGCTGGCAGCGGGACTTGGCCCGCGTGCGGAACTTCGGCTTCATCTTGGTCTTGGCGATCCAGCTCGTCTTGCCCACGATCGTGTCTCGGCGGTCAGCGTGTGCTTGGATGAGACCCGGCGGTCAGCGCCGGCTCTTCTTCTTCTTTCGACGGGCCGCATCGGCGGCCGAGTCGACGGCGGACTTGAACGGCATGCCGAGCGCCTCGAGCAGGTCGAAGGCCACGGCGTCGTCACCTGCATTGGTGACCATGGTGATGTTCATGCCCTGGAACCGCTTCACCCGGTCGAGATCGATCTCGGGGAACACGGTCTGGTCAGTCAGTCCCATCGAGTAGTTGCCCCGGCCGTCGAAGGTCCGGCGCAGCCCGCGGAAGTCCTTGATACGCGGGATGACGACGGTGACCAGGCGGTCGAGGAACTCCCACATGCGGTGTCCGCGCAGCGTGACGCGGCAGCCGATCGGCATGCCCTCACGCAGGCGGAAGTTCGACACGGACATGCGCGCGACGGTGATCGCGGCCTTCTGTCCGGCGATGAGCGTCAGGTCGGCTGCGGCCTGGTCGCACAAGGCCTTGTTCTCGCGCGCCTCGCCCACGCCCATGCTGATGATGATCTTCTGCAGGCGCGGGGCGGCCATCACGTTGTCGATGGAGTGCTTCTCCATCAGCTTGGCGCGGACGGTGCCCTCGTACGCTTCGAGAAGCCGCGGAACCTGGATCGTTGCGGTCATGACGTCTCCTAGCCGCCGACGACCTTGCCGGTCGGACGCGCGACGCGCACCTTCCGGCCGTCCTGGACGGCGGATCCGAGGCGCACGCCCCGGCTCGACTCCGCGTCCCAGTACGCGAGGTTCGACAGGTCGACGGGATACTCCCGCTGGACCCGGCCCCCACGCGGATTCTCCTGGCTGGGACGGATGTGCTTCCACTTGAAGTTGACGCCCTCGACGGTGGCCTTGCCGGCCTTCTTGTCGAGGGACAGGATCCGACCGGTCTTGCCGCGATCGGCGCCGGTGCGGACCACCACGGTGTCACCCATGCGCAGACGGGTCATCACACCACCTCGCTCGCGAGGGAGATGATCTTCATGAAGTTCTTGGCGCGCAGCTCGCGGGCCACGGCGCCGAAGATGCGCGTGCCCACGGGGTTGCCGTCCTTGTCGATGATCACGAGCGCGTTGCGGTCGAACCGCACGCGCGAACCGTCGCGACGACGGATGTCCTTCTTCGTGCGCACGATGACGCCGCGCACGATCGCGCCCTTCTTGATGTTCGCGGTCGGGATGGCCTTCTTGACCGAGCCGATGATGATGTCGCCGATGCCGGCGAACTGACGCTTGCTGCCGCCCAGCACCTTGAAGCACATCACCGACTTGGCGCCGGTGTTGTCGGCCACGTCGAGCATGGTCTGCATCTGGATCATGTCAGGCCTCCGGCGCCTTCTCGACGATGCGCACGAGCTGCCAGCACTTCGTCTTGCTGAGCGGACGGGTCTGCTCGACCTCGACCGTGTCGCCGGTGCCGGCCTCGTTGTTCTCGTCGTGGACGACGAGCGTCGTGTAGCGCGTGATGTACTTCTTGTAGAGCGGGTGCATGAGCCGTCGCTCGACCTTCACCGTGATGGACTTGTCCATCCGGCTGCTCTTCACGCGGCCGATCTTGCGGATGCGATGCCGCGGATCGGTGGTCTCGGTGGTCTCGGTCGCCATGTTCGTCGTCCGTCCGTCAGGCCCGCGGTGCCGCGCCGCGGATACCCAGCTGGCGCTCACGCAGGATCGTCTTGATGCTGGCGATCTCACGCCGGATCTCGCGGATCCGGCTGGGGTTCGCCAGGCCTTCCGAGCTCGACTTGAAGCGCAGCTCGAACAGTTCCTTCGCGAGCTGCTTGCTGTCGAACTCGAGCTCGCTGTCGATCTTCTCGCGCAGTTCGGTGATCTTCGCGCTGCTCATCGCACCCTCCGCTTGATGAGGCGGCAGTTCACGGGCAGCTTGTGCGCCACGCGATTGAGGGCCAAGCGCGCGGTCTCCTCGTCGGTCGAGCCGATCTCGAAGATGACCGTGCCGGTCTTGACCACCGCAGCCCAGTACTCGGGCTCGCCCTTTCCCTTGCCCATGCGGGTCTCGGCAGGGATCGAGGTGATCGGCTTGTGCGGGAACACGCGGATCGTCACGCGTGAACCGGGAGCCGCGCGGTTCGCGGCCACGCGGCCCGCTTCGAGGTGACGGGCCGAGATCCAGCCGGGCTGCAGCGCCTGCAGGCCCCACTCGCCGAACTCGACGGTGTGCCCGCGGGTCGCGAGACCGCGGATGGTGCCCTTCTGCACCTTCCGGTGCTTGAACCTCTTGGGCATGTTCTTCATGACACGCGCCCCGGCGAACCCATGTTGAAGTCGCTGTAGCGACCGCGGTAGATCCAGACCTTGACGCCGATCACGCCCATGGTGGTGCGCGCGACGGCGAAGCCGTAGTCGACCCAGGCGTCGAGCGTCGAGAGCGGCACGCTGCCCATGGCGACCTTCTCGTTGCGCGCGATCTCGGCACCGCCGAGGCGGCCGGCGATGGTCATCTTCACGCCCAGGGCACCGGCCTGCATCGTGAGCTGCGCCGACTTCTTCAGCGCGCGGCGATAGCTCGCGCGACGCTGGAGCTGCTCGGCCATGCCCTCGGCCACGAGCTGTGCGGACAGCTCGGGCTTGCTGATCTCGACCGTCCGGATCGCGACCGGCTTGTTGCAGATCTCGGTCAACTGCTCGTTGAGCTTGTCGACCTGCGCGCCGCGACGGCCGATGAGCAGACCCGGCCTGGCGGTGTGGATGATGACCGTCACACGCTCGCGCGTGCGCTCGATGTCGATGCGGGGAACCGCGGCGGAGTGGTACTCACGCTTGATGAACGCGCGGATCTTCTGGTCCTCGAGCAGCAGGGCCCCGAAGTCCTTCTTGTTCGCGTACCAGCGCGAGCGCCAGGGCTCGGTGATGCCGACGCGGAAGCCGATGGGATGGACCTTCTGTCCCATGGATCAGCCTTCCTTCGAGGTCGCCGACGCCTTGGCGTCGAGACCGATGTGGATGTGACTCGTACGCTTGCGGATCGGCATGGCCCGTCCGCGGGAACCGGGACGCCAACGGACGTACCCGCCCAGGAGCGGCCCCTCGTCGACCCGGGCCTCGCTCACCACGAGCTGGTTCAGGTCGACGCTGCCGCCGGTCTTCACCTCGGCGTTCGCCACGGCCGAGCGGACGACCGCCTTGACCATGACCGCAGCGCGCTTGTCGGAACGATCGAGGGCCACGAGCGCCTGGTTCACCGGCATGCGCCGGATGAGATCGACCACCAGCCGCGCCTTGCGGGCGGTGATGCGGGCGTGGTTGTGGCTGGCCTTGAAGGCGGGCATGGTCAGCGACCTCCCCCGGACTTCGCAGCCTCTTTCTTGTTCGTGTGCCCGCGGAACGTGCGGGTGATCGCGAACTCGCCCAGCTTGTGCCCGACCATGTCCTCGACGACGTAGACCTTCACGTGCTTGCGTCCGTCGTGGACCATGAAGGTGTGTCCGACGAAGTCGGGCGTGATGGTGCACGACCGGGCCCACGTCGTGATGGGCTCGTGACGACCCTCGCGCGCCATGCGGAGAACCTTCTTCTCCAGCTTGGCATCGACATAGGGTCCTTTCTTGAGACTGCGGCTCACGTCACGCTCTCCTTGGTCTCTACCGCTTCTTCTTGCGGCTGCGGACGATCATGCGGCTGGACGTCTTGCGCCGGTTGCGCGTCTTGCCGCCCTTGCTGAGACGGCCCGTGCGCGAGCACGGATGACGGCCACCCGCGGTACGTCCCTCGCCGCCGCCCATCGGATGGGCGTATGCGCTCTGGGCCGTGCCGCGGACCTTCGGGCGCCGGCCCTTCCAGCGGTTGCGGCCGGCCTTGCCCAGCTTCTCGAGGCTGTGGTCGATGTTCCCGACCTGGCCCAGCGTCGCGCGGCAGTTCACATGCACGCGGCGGGCCTCGCCCGAGGGCAGGATGAGCAGCGCGTGCTCACCCTCGCGCGAGCCCAGGCGGATCGCGGCTCCGGCCGAGCGTCCGAGCACCGCGCCCTGTCCGGGCGTGAGCTCGACGCAGTGCACGATCGAGCCGAGCGGCATCTGCGACAGCGCCATCGCATTGCCCGTGCGCGGCTCGGCCTTCGGGCCGGACATGACCGTCTGGCCCTTCTTCAGGCCCAGCGGCGCGATGATGTAGGCCTTCTTGCCGTCGGCGTAGTGCAGGAGCGCGATGTTCGCCGACCGGTTCGGGTCGTACTGCACCTCGGCCACCTTGGCCGGCACTCCGTCGTGCCGACGACGGAAGTCGATGACACGGTACTTGCGCTTGTGCCCACCCCCGCGCCGCGCCGACGTGATCCGGCCGTACGCGTTGCGACCCGAGTTCTTCTTGAGGCGCAGCAGCAGCGACTTCTCGGGCTTGCCGCCCGTGAGGTCGGGGTCGCGCACGACGGTCGCACCACGGCGTCCGGGCGAGGTCGGGTTGTACTTGATGATCGGCATGGCTCGTCTCGGGTCAGGCCTAGAGGAACTCGACCGTGTCGCCTTCGCGCAGCGTGACCACCGCGCGCTTCCAGTCGGGGCGCCTGAAGCTGCGCGGCCCGCGACCCTTGACCTTGCCCTTGCGGGTCATGGTGTTCACCGACAGCACCTTCACGCCGAACAGCTCCTCGACCGCCTTGCGGATCTGGACCTTGTTGGCGTACGGCGCCACGAGGAACGTGTAGCCGTTGGAGCCCGTCGTGATGTCCGTGCCCTTCTCGGTGATGAGCGGGCGACGGATGATGTCGTGCGCGTCGTTCTTCATGACTCGGATCCGGCTTCGACCGCGGCGTGCTTGCCCTGGCGCAGGCGCTTGCCGAGACGCTCGGTGAGAGCGTCCCAGGCACCGTCGACGATCACGAGGTTCCTGTGGAAGAGCACCTCGAAGGCGTTCAGGTCGCACGCACGGGTGACGTGCACGCGCGGCAGGTTGCGGAAGGAGCGCAGCAGCGCCTCGTCGCGCTCGACGGTCACGATGATCGCCGACGCGGCACACCCGAGCGCCGCGAGGATGCCTGCCGCCTTCCTGGTCGACGGGGTCGACAGCTCCGGGCGCGCCATCGCGCACACCTCGCCGTCGCGCAGCTTGCCGAGCAGCGCCGAACGCAACGCGGCACGCAGGGCGCGGCGCGGCATGGCGTACGAGTAGTCGCGCGGGCGCGGACCGTGGATGATGCCGCCGCCGCGCAGGATCGGCGAGTTGCGGTCGCCGCGACGGGCGTTGCCCGTGCCCTTCTGCTTGTAGGGCTTGTGGCCGGTGTAGGCCGTCTCGCTGCGCGTCTTGGTGCTGTGCGTTCCCTGGCGCTGGTTGGCCTCGTACATGAGCACGGCCTCGCGCAACAGCTTGAGGCGCACGATCTCGCCCAACCCGCGGCTGTCGAGGTCGATCTTGCCGACGCCCGACTCGGTCCAGTGGCTGACCTCGGTCACGATCAGGCCTCCTTGTGACTGCGGCGGATCATGAGCAGCCCGCCGTTGGCGCCCGGCACCGGGCCCTTGACCAGCATCTGCCCCGCCTCGGCGTCGACGGCCACGATCTCGAGACCCTTGACCGTGACCTGCTCGTTGCCCATGCGTCCCGCCATCTTCTTGCCGGCGAAGACACGATGCGGATAGCGGTTCATGCCGATCGAGCCGGGCCGGCGCACGTTCTGGCTGCCGTGGCTGACCGGGCCTCGGGAGAACCCGTGGCGCTTGATCGTGCCGGCGAAGCCCTTGCCCTTGCTCGTGCCGATCACGTCGACCAGGCCGCCGACCGCGAACATGTCGACCGACAGGTCCTGGCCCACGGCGAGCTCGCCGACCGCGCCGCGCACCTCGCGCAGGTAGCGGCAGGGCTGCTCGAGCCCGAGGCGCGAGAAGACCCCGAGCTGCGGCTTGGCCACGGTCTTCGCGCGACGCGTTCCGTAGCCGAGCTGGACGGCCTCGTAGCCGTCACGCTCGAGGGTCTTGATGGCGGTGATCTTGTTGGGCGCGACCTCGATCACGGTGACCGGCACGCGCGTGCCGTCCTCCCGCCAGATCTGGGTCATTCCGCGCTTCTTGCCGATGAGGGCGTTCACTGCTGCTCTCCAGGTCGCGTCGTCGACGCGACTCAGGCCTTGACCCGGATGTCCACGCCCGCGGGGAGCGTGAGCTTGCTGATCGCGTCGACCGTCTTGCTGGTCGGCTCGAGGATGTGGATCAGCCGCTTGTGCGTGCGGATCTCGAACTGCTCGCGGGACTTCTTGTCGATGTGCGGCGAGCGCAGGACGGTGTAGCGCTCGATGCGCGTCGGCAGCGGGATCGGACCCGCCACGCGCGCACCCGTGCGACGCGCGCCGTCGGCGATGTCGGCCGCCGACTGGTCGAGCGTCTCGTGGTCGTACGCCTCGAGTCGGATGATGATCTTCTTGGTCTGCATGCCTGGCTCGTCGTGGGTCCGATGAGGATGCGGGTGCCCCCTCGGGGCCGCCTCCGGAGTCGCGTCGGTCGGCCCGATCCCTGCGGGATCGTGTCGGCGGCGCAGCGCGATCGTCTCCCACGCATTCCGACCACGGTCTCCCCGGGGCTCCGGCTCCGGGGACGCAGTTGACCAGGAACACGTCTTGTTCTGCAGGATGACGAAGCGGGCGATTCTAGGCCCCGCGGGCCGCGAGTCAAAGGGATTCTGTCCGACCCGGCTCCAGCCTCCCTCCCGGCGACCCGCACGGGCGGTTCGAGCGGCGGCCTGCGGCTTCGGCAGGCTCGTCGGCGATCCCTCGGCGATCCCTCGCCGGTGCCGGCCGGCTGGCACCCGGACCCTGGGGCGCCCATCCCAGCCGTGCCGTCAGAGCTTGAGCCGCTTGAGGACCGCGTCGGGGACGGGTTCGTACGCCTTCGGCTCGACCGTGAAGCTCGCTCGCCCCTGGCTCAGCGAGCGCAGCGTCGTGCTGTAGCCGAAGATCTCGGCCAGCGGCACCACTCCCCGGATCAGCGCCGGCTCGGACTCGGCACTGAGCGAGGTCACCCGCGCGCGCCGGCCCGCCAGGTCGGAGGTCACCCCGGTCAGGAAGTCCTGCGGGCACGAGATCTCGAAGTCCATCACGGGCTCGAGCAGCACCGGACCGGCCGCGCTGGCGGCCTTCTCGAACGCCATGTGCGACGCGTGGCCGAAGGCGACGTCGTTCGAGGACTGCTCCCGGGCGGAGCCGCCGAGCAGCGTGACCTTGACCTGTCCCAGCGGGTAGCCCAGCTCGAGCCCGCCCGAGGCCGTCGCCACGACGCTCTGCTCGATCGTCGGGTGGAAGAGGCGCGGCACCTCGTCCTTGTCGAGCTCGTTGACCACCTTGACCGGGGCCGCCGAGGGGTCGGGCTCGACGCGCAGACGCACCCCGGCGTAGAGCACCTTGTTGCCCATCTCGCGGTCGAAGACCGCTTCGGCCTCGGCCGTGCCCTTGATCGTCTGGCGGTACGAGACGCGCGGCTCGCCGACGCGCACCGTCATCTTGAAGTCGCGCTCGATGCGGTGCCGCAGGATCTCGAGGTGCAGCTCGCCGACGCCCGAGATGAGCATCTGGCCGGTCTCCTCGTGGACCGCCCAGTGGAACGACGGGTCGTCGCGCGCCAGGAGGGTCAGCACGCGCACGAGCTCGTCCTTGTCCTTGAGGCTGTACGGCTCGACGGACATCGAGATCACAGGCTCGGGGTAGGTCAGTCCCTCGAGCACGATCGGGTCGGACTTGGGGCACAGCGTGTCGCCCGTGGCGCTGTGCTTGAGTCCCACCACCGCGACGATGTCGCCGGCCAGGGCTTCCTCGACCGGCTCGCGCTCATCGGCGTGCATCAGGAACAAGCGGTTGATGCGCTCGACCTTCTGGGTGCGCGGATTGTGCACCTGCTCGGCGAGCTTGAGGCGCCCCGAGTAGATGCGCACGAAGGCGAGGTCGCCCTGGTTGTCCCAGATGGTCTTGAAGAGCAGCGCGCAGAGCGGCTCGTCGGGGTCGGCGTGACGCACGAGCGGCTTGCCGTCGTGCGGCGAGTGCCCGGTCGTGGCAGGCACGTCGAGCGGCGACGGGAGCAGTTCGACCACCGCGTCGAGCACCGGCTGCACGCCGATGTTGTGGAACGCCGAGCCGCACAGCACGGGGACGATGCGCGTCGCGAGCGTCCCGGACCGCAACGCGGACAGCACGGCCTCGTCCGAAGCGTCGGACTCGTGCTCGAGGTACACCTCGGTGAACGCGTCGACCTCGTCGGCCAGCACCTCGAGCATCGCCATGCGCGCGAGCTGGGCCTCCTCGCGCAGCTCGTCGGGGATCTCCTCGACGCTGACCTCCTTGCCCAGCGACTCGACGTCGAAACGCAGCGCACGCATGCGCACCAGGTCGATCGCGCCGAGCAGGCCCTTCTCGGTGCCCCACGGCATCTGGATCGGGACGATCTTCGCTCCCAGTCGTTCGGTGATGCTGCGCGTCGCGCGCTCGAAATCTGCGCCCACGCGGTCGAGCTTGTTCACGAACACCACCCGTGGGACGTGATAGTGGTCGGCCTGGCGCCAGACGGTCTCCGACTGGGCCTGGACGCCCGCCACGCCGCACACCACCACCACCGCGCCGTCGAGCACCCGCAGGCTGCGTTCGACCTCGACCGTGAAGTCGACGTGCCCCGGCGTGTCGATGATCGAGATGCGGTGGTCGCGCCAGTGGCAGTTCGTGGCCGCGCTCGTGATCGTGATGCCGCGCTCACGCTCTTCGGCCAGGTAGTCCATCTTGGCCGTGCCCTCGTGCACCTCGCCCATGCGGTGGGCGCGCTCGGTGTAGAAGAGGATGCGCTCGGTGAGCGTCGTCTTCCCGGCATCGATGTGGGCGATGATGCCGATGTTGCGGATGTGCTCGCGCTTCAGGCGGGCCACGTCGTCATCTCGTTCGGGGGGTGCGGGCGAGCGGTCCCGAAAACGCGGACGCCCGGCCGCGCACACAGCGCGCCGGGCGTCGGACTCGAGCGATCGCCCGAGGGAGGCGGCCTACCAGGCGAAGTGCGCGTAGGCCTTGTTGGCCTCAGCCATCTTGTGCGTGTTCTCGCGCGTCGTGTACGCGGTGCCCTGCTTGTTGTAGGCGTCGAAGAGCTCCTCGGCCAGCTTGCGGGCCATCGGCTTGCCCTTCTTCTTGCGCGACGCCTGGATCAGCCAGCGGAACGCGAGGGCCTGCTGGCGCTCGCGCTTGATCTCGTGGGGCACCTGCAGCGTCGCGCCGCCGACGCGCCGGCTGCGCACCTCGACGATCGGCTTGACGTTCTGCACCGCGGTGCTGAAGGCCTCGAGCGGATCGGTGTCCGGGATCTTCGCGCGCAGGATCTCGAGCGCGTCGTAGAACACGGTCTGGACCGTGCTCTTCTTGCCGTCCTGCATGATGCAGTTGATGAACTTGCTGGCCAGCAGGCTCCCGTACTTCGGGTCGGGCCGCAGGAACTTCGCCGTGGAGTCGTACTTGCGAGGCATCTTGTTCAGATCCCGGATCAGGTCTTCGGGCGCTTCACGCCGTACTTGCTGCGCCCGTTGCGCCGATCGGCGACACCCGCCGCGTCGAGGGCACCGCGGATGATGTGGTAGCGCACGCCCGGCAGGTCGCGCACGCGACCGCCGCGCACGAGCACGATCGCGTGCTCCTGCAGGGTGTGCTTCTCACCGCCGATGTAGGCCGTGACCTCCTTGCCGTTGCTCAACTTCACGCGCGCGATCTTGCGCAGCGCGGAGTTCGGCTTCTTGGGGGTCTGGATCTTCACCTGGAGACAGACGCCCCGCTTGAAGGGGCACTTGTCGAGCACGGGCGACTTGGAGATCTTGCGGATCTTCGTGCGGCCCTTGCGGACCAGCTGGTTGATCGTCGGCATGGGGTTCTTCGGGTCTCGTTCGGTCTGCCGGCGGCGCCCGGCGGCAAGCAGCGTATTGCATCAACAAGCCCGTCGCGGGTCAACCCCGCGCACGGTTCAGACGTCTTGAGGTCGCCCCCCTGGCGGACGTCGGGGATGACGACTTCGGCCCTGCCCTCCGCGACCCGTTCACGCCCCGTCGAGCGCGACGCTCGCGCACGGGAACGCCGCGCCCCGCCCGAACCGCCCTCCCCATCGGGGCGGCGGACGCGCGGAGCGCGGGAGTTGCGGTCAGATCGCGCCCTCGGCGATGCCCAGCACCGAGGACTCCTCGCGGGTGACCACGTCGGCCACCTCGACGTTGTGCTTCACCCGCGTGCGCTGCAGCGGACGGAAGCCCGTCCCCGTGGGCACCATGTTGCCCAGGATGACGTTCTCCTTGAGGCCCACGAGGTTGTCGCGGCGACCCGCGAGAGCTGCCTCGGTGAGCACCTTGGTGGTCTCCTGGAAGGAGGCCGCCGAGATCATCGAGTCGGACTGCAGCGCAGCCTTCGTGATGCCCAGCAGGATCGGCTCGGCCGTGGCCGGGCGCTTCTTCTCCTTGACCATCGTCTGGTTCACGGAGCGGAAGCGGAACTTGTCGACCACCGCATCGGGCAGGAACTCGGTGTCGCCCGGGTCGGCGACCTGCACGCGGCGCAGCATCTGGCTGATGATGACCTCGATGTGCTTGTCGTCGATCGAGACGTTCTGCGACCGGTACACGCCCTGCACCTCGCGCAGCAGGTAGATCTGGAGATCCTCCTCGCCGTTGATGCGCAGGATGTCCTGCGGGATGAGCGGGCCCTCGACGAGCGGCTGCCCGGCATGGACACGGTCTCCGCTCTGGACCTTGAGGTGCTTTCCGTGCGGGACCAGGTGCTCCTGCACGACGCCCGACTCCTCGTTCTTCACGAGGATCGTGCGCTTGCCGCGCTTCATCTCGCGCACGAGTTCGACGACTCCGTCGATCTCGGCCATGATCGCCGGCTCCTTCGGACGCCGCGCCTCGAAGATCTCGGTCACGCGCGGCAGACCGCCGGTGATGTCCTGCGTGCCCGTGGTCGCGCGCGGCGTCTTGGCCACGAGCGTTCCGGCCTTCACGTCCTGGCCGTCCTCGACCTCGATGTACGCACGCTCGGGGATCGGGTAGTACACCAGCGGCGTGCCGCTCGTGTCCTCGATGACGACCTGCGGGTGCAGGTCGCCCTTGTGATCCATGATCGAGTTGCGCTCGACGCCGGCCGCGTCGACCTCGGTCTTGAGCGTCTTGCCCAGGACGATGTCCTCGAAACGGACCCGTCCGGAACGGTCGGCGAAGATCGGGATGCTGTGCGGGTCCCAGTGGGCCAGCAACTCGTTGGCCTTGACCTTGGCGCCGTCGGCGCACGGCAGCACCGCGCCCAGGGGCACCGCGTAGCGGTCGAGCTCACGCCCCTTCTCGTCGAGGATGACGAGGAATCCGTTGCGGTCGAGCGAGACCGACTCGCCCTCGAGGTTCTCGCCCAGCTTGACGCTGAGGTACTTCAGCTCGCCCTTGCGGCTGGCCTTGATGACCGACTCGGACAGCGCGCGACTCGCCGTTCCACCGATGTGGAACGTACGCATCGTGAGCTGGGTTCCCGGCTCGCCGATCGACTGCGCGCCGATGATGCCGATCGCCAGGCCCTGCTCCGCGACGCGCCCGCGCGAGAGGTCCATGCCGTAGCAGAGCTGGCAGATCCCGTCGCCCGCCTCGCACGTGAGCGGCGAACGCACGCGCACCTTCTCGTAGCCGAGCGCCTCGATGCGACGAGCCACCTCGACCGTGATGAGCTGGTTCTCCCGCACGATCACCTCGTCGGTCACGATGTCGACGATGGTGTCGCGTGCCGAACGGCCACGGATGAGCTGCCACAGGGGGACGTCGACCTTGTCGCCCTTCATGATGGCGCTCTTGCTGATGCCGTTGATCGTCCCGCAGTCCGTCATGCAGATCACGATGTTCTGCGCGACGTCGGCCAGCTTGCGCGTGAGGTAGCCCGAGTCGGCCGTCTTGAGCGCCGTGTCGGCCAGGCCCTTGCGCGCACCGTGCGTCGACGAGAAGTACTCGAGGACGCGCAGGCCTTCACGGAAGTTCGACTTGATGGGCGTCTCGATGATCTTGCCCGAAGGCTTCGCCATCAGGCCGCGCATGCCGGCCAGCTGACGGATCTGCTCAATCGTGCCGCGCGCGCCCGAACGCTCCATGATGTACACGGGGTTCAGGTAGCGGCGTCCGCCGCGGACGTCGCCGTGCCACTGCTTCATCATCTCCTCGCCGACGCGCTCGCGTGCGTGGGTCCAGAGGTCGATGACCTGGTTGTAGCGCTCGCCCTCGGTGATGACGCCCTTGGTGTACTGCTTGTTCACCTCGGACACCGACTTGTCGGTCTCGGCCAGGATGCCCGACTTGCCCTCGGGGGTGATGAGGTCGGCCGTCGCGAACGAGAGACCGGCCTTGGTGGCCGACTTGAATCCGATCGACTTGAGGTCGTCGAGCAGGTCGACGGTGCGCTCCTTGCCGATCAGCTCGTACGCCTCGCTGATGACGCGCTTGATCGAGCCCTTGTCGAGCTCGATGTTCCAGTACGGGCACTGGTCGGGCAGGATGTCGTTGAACAGGACGCGCCCCACCGTCGTGGCCACGAGCCCGCCCTCGTACACCTTGCGCTCGTCCTTGCTGATGACGAGCTTGCCGGGCTCGAGGCGCACCTTGATGCGTGCGTGGATGCCCACCTTGTTGTCGGCGTACGCGCGGAAGACCTCCTGCTCGTCGGCGAAGCACTTGCCCTCGCCCACCTCGCCGTCCCGTTCGGTCGTGACGTAGAAGCAGCCGAGCACGATGTCCTGCGACGGACTGATGATCGGCGTGCCGTTCGCCGGCGTGAAGATGTTGTTGGTCGAGATCATCAGCGCCGTCGCCTCGATCTGCGCCTCGAACGAGAGCGGCAGGTGCACGGCCATCTGGTCGCCGTCGAAGTCGGCGTTGAAACCGGCGCAGACGAGCGGGTGCAGCTTGATCGCGTTGCCTTCGACGAGCACCGGCTGGAAGGCCTGGATGCCCATGCGGTGCAGTGTCGGCGCACGGTTGAGCAGCACGGGGTGGTCGCGGATGACCTCCTCGAGGATGTCCCAGACCTCCTCGTCCTTGCGCTCGAGCATCTTCTTCGCCGACTTGATCGTGTCGGCGAAACCGAGCTCCTTGAGTCGCCGGATGATGAACGGCTGGTACAGCTCGAGCGCGATGACCTTCGGCAGGCCGCACTGGTGCAGCCGCAGTTCGGGACCGACCACGATCACCGAGCGCGCCGAGTAGTCGACGCGCTTGCCGAGCAGGTTCTCGCGGAAGCGCCCCTGCTTGCCCTTGATCATGTCGGTCAGCGACTTGAGCGGACGGTTGCTCGTGCCCAGCACGGGCCGGCGGCAACGACTGTTGTCGAACAGCGCGTCGACCGACTGCTGCAACATGCGCTTCTCGTTGCGGATGATGACCTCGGGCGCGTTGAGGTCGAGCAGCTTCTTCAGGCGGTTGTTGCGGTTGATCAGGCGCCGGTACAGGTCGTTCAGGTCGGACGTCGCGAAGTTGCCGCTGTCGAGCAGCACGAGCGGACGCAGGTCCGGCGGGATGACCGGGATGACGTCGAGCACCATCCACGAGGGCTTGTTCGGCGAGTCGCGCAGCATCTCGACCGTGCGCAGGCGCTTGACGATCTCGGCCTTGCGCTGCTTGCTGCGCGTGGTCTTGAGCTCCTCGCGAAGCTGCTCGGAGACGACCGGCAGGTCGAGGTTCAGCAGCAGCTTCTTGACCGCCTCGGCGCCCATGTCGGCGTCGAACGAGGTGCCGTACTTGGTGCGCGCCTCGCGGTAGGCCTCCTCGGACAGCATCTGCGCCATCTCGAGGGCCGTGTCACCTGGGTCGGTGACGATGTACTCCTGGAAGTACACCACCTTGTCGAGGTCGGACAGCTTGACGCCCAGCAGATTGCCGATGCGCGAGGGCGTCGCCTTGAAGAACCAGATGTGCGCGACGGGCGCGGCCAGGTTGATGTGGCCCATGCGCGTCCGGCGCACCTTGCTGTGCGTCACCTGCACACCGCAGCGGTCGCAGATGATGTTCTTGTGCTTGATGCCCTTGTACTTCCCGCAGAAGCACTCCCAGTCCTTCGTCGGACCGAAGATCTTCTCGCAGAACAGACCGTCCTTCTCGGGACGATAGGTGCGGTAGTTGATCGTCTCGGGCTTGCGCACCTCGCCGAACGACCAGCTGCGGATGTCCTCGTGGGACGCGAGCCGGATCGTGACGAAGGGATTGTCCGTCGGGTTGATGCGCAGCGACCCCAGGGTCGCCGCGGTGCTGCCGGTGTCGAAGTCCATGGTCTATCGGCGCCCCCGGTGGAGTTCCATGTTGAGGCAAAGGCCCCGGATCTCGTTCGTCAAGACGTCGAACGAGATCGGCGTGCCCGGGTCGAGCACGTTCGTGCCCTTCACCATCGACTCGTAGATCCGCGTACGTCCCTCGACGTCGTCGCTCTTCACGGTGAGGAGTTCCTGCAGGATGCTCGCCGCGCCGTAGGCCTCCAGCGCCCACACCTCCATCTCTCCGAAGCGCTGGCCGCCGAAGCGCGCCTTGCCGCCGAGAGGCTGCTGGGTGATGAGCGAGTACGGCCCGGTCGCACGTGCGTGGACCTTGTCCGCCACGAGGTGGTGCAGCTTGAGCATGTAGAGGTAGCCGACGGTCACCTTCTGGTCGAAGGGATCGCCCGTGCGGCCGTCGTACAGCGTGGCCTTGCCGTCGGCCGGCAGGCCCGCCTCGGCCAACGCCTCGTTGATCTGGCCCTCGGACGCGCCGTCGAACACGGGCGTGATGGCCTGGAAGCCCAGGTTCATCGCGGCCCAGCCGAGGTGCGTCTCGAGGATCTGCCCGACGTTCATGCGCGACGGGACGCCGAGCGGGTTGAGCAGGATCTGCAGCGGCGTGCCGTCGGCCAGGAAGGGCATGTCCTCCTCGGGCAGGATGACCGAGATGACGCCCTTGTTGCCGTGACGGCCGGCCATCTTGTCGCCCACGGACAGCGTCCGCTTGGTGGCGACGAAGACCTTGACCATCTCGAGCACGCCCGTCGGCAGCTCGTCGCCGCGGGAGAGACGGTTCACGACCTTGTTCTTCTCGTTCTCCTGCTCCTCGATTCGGTCGGCGAACTCGCGGAACGTGAGGTAGACCTTCTCGCCCGTGCCGCGACGGTAGTTCTCCATGCAGCGCTTGCGGATGATCTCGAACTGGCGCCGCAGCTCCTGTCCGTCTGCGTCGACGTCGATCGCCATCGCCTTCTCGGTCGCCGAGTCGACGATCTTCTCCTCGAGCAGCACCTGCACCTGTTCGAGCAGCGCCTTGACCTGGTCGCCCAGGAAGTCCTTGAACTGCTTCTCGGCGGCACGGATGAGGCGCAGGTTCTTGGCCGACTGCTCCTCGGACGTGTCGACGTTGCGCGTGAAGCGCCGCGTCGCGATGACCGTCCCGTAGACGCCCGGCGGGACCTCGAGCGAGTCGTTCTTCACGTCCTCGCCGGCGCGCCCGAAGATCGCGTGCAGCAGCTTCTCCTCGGGGGTCAGCTCGGACTTGCTCTTGGGGCTGACCTTGCCGACCAGGATGTCGCCGGGGCCGACCTTGGTGCCGATCAGCACCACGCCCGACTCGTCGAGCCGCGCCAGGGCGGTCTCGGACACGTTGGGGATGTCGCGCGTGAACTCCTCGCGACCGAGCTTCGTCTCGCGGATCTCGACGTCGAAGTGCTGGATGTGGATCGACGTGAACACGTCGTTCCGGATCAACCGCTCGGACACGATGATCGCGTCCTCGAAGTTGTACCCGTCCCACACCATGAAGCCGACGAGGATGTTGCGGCCCAGGGCCAGCTCGCCGTTGCGGGTCGACGCGCCGTCGGCCAGCAGGTCACCGGCCTTGACCTTCTGGCCCGGCTGCACCGCCGGCTTCTGGTTCAGGCAGGTCTTCTCGTTCAGGCCCACGAACTTGCGCAGCTCGTAGGTGTCGTCGCCCACGATGATCGTGTCGGCATCGACGTACTTGACGGTGCCTGCGCGCTTGGCCCGGATGATCATGCCCGAGTTGCGCGCGACGTCCTTCTCCATGCCGGTCGCCACGATCGGCGGCTCGGTCTGGATCAGCGGCACGGCCTGGCGCTGCATGTTGCTGCCCATGAGCGCACGGTTGGCGTCGTCGTGCTCGAGGAACGGGATCAGCGCGGCGCTGACGCCCACGAGCTGCATCGGCGAGATGTCGATGAACTGGACTTCCTTCATCGGCACCGCGGCGAACTCGCCGTTCACGCGGCTGAGCACCATGTCGCCGATCATCTTGCCCTTGTCGTCGAACTCGGTGTCGGCCGGGGCCAGCACCGAGTCGTACTCCTCGTCGGCGCGCAGGTTGACCACCTCGTCGGTGATCTTGCCGTTGACGATGCGCCGGTAGGGCGTGACCAGGAAGCCGTACTCGTCGAGCTGCGCGTAGAGCGAGAGCGACGCGATGAGACCGATGTTGCTGCCTTCCGGTGTCTCGATCGGGCAGATGCGGCCGTAGTGGCTGACGTGCACGTCGCGCACGTCGAAGCCGGCACGCTTGCGGTTCAGGCCGCCGGGACCGAGGGCCGACAGACGCCGCTCGTGGGTGAGCTGGCTGAGCGGGTTGCTCTGGTCGACGACCTGCGAGAGCTCGCCGCGTCCGAAGAAGTACTCGATCGACGACGAGATGGTCTTGCTGTTGATCAGCTGACGCGGCGTCGCGGCCTGGATCGTCTCCTGGTTGTTCATGCGCTCGGACGCCGTCCGACGCAGCTTCAGGAAGCCCTTGCGGAACTCGTCGCCCGCGAGCTCGGCGATCGTGCGCACGCGACGGTTGCCGAGGTGGTCGATGTCGTCGACGTGCCCGCGGTTCCCGCGCAGGTCCATGATGTAGCGGATCGAGTCGATGATGTCCTGCACCTGCAGGGTCATCTCGTTGTCGGTGCTGTCGTCGCGTCCGAACTTGCGGTTGATGCGGAAGCGGCCCACCGGCCCGAGGCGATAGCGCGTCGGATCCTGGAAGCGCTCGCGGAACAGCGTGCGCGCCTTGTCGATGTTCGGCGGGTTGCCGGGACGCAGGCGCGTGTAGATCTTGAGCAGCGCCTCCTCGTGGCTGCGCGAGTCGTCCTCGGCCAGCGTGTACAGGACGACCGCGTCGTCCTCGGCGTTCTGGATGACCTCGACGCTCTTGAGCGAGCTGGCCAGGATGGCTTCGAGACCCTCGGCGGTGATCGCCGAGCCGCTGCGCAGCAGCACCTCGCCGGTCTGCTCGTCGACGATGTCGCCGACCACGTGCTTGCCGAGCAGGTCCTTGTCCTTGCTGCCCTTCAGCGACACCTTCTTGGTGTCGTAGAACAGCGGCAGGATCTGCTCGTCGGTGCCGTAGTCCTCGGACATCGCCCGCAGGAACGTGGTCGCCGGGAACTTGCTCGTCTGGTCGATCTTGATGTCGAGCACGTCCTTCTTGGTGACCGACAGCTCGACCCACGAACCGCGCTGCGGGATGATCCAGCAGCTGTGCAGCTTCTTCTCGTTGGTGTGCAGCTCCATCGAGAAGTCGACGCCGGGCGAGCGGTGCAGCTGGCTCACGATGACGCGCTCGGAGCCGTTGATGATGAACTCGCCGCCCCCCACCATGATGGGGATCTCGCCGAGATACACCCACTCCTCGACGGGCTCGGGCTTCTCGAGCCGCACGAGGATCTTGAACGGCATGCCGTAGGTCACGCCGAGGATGCGGCACTCGTCGGCCGTGTATCGCGGGCGCCCGAGTTCGTAGCCGATGTACTCGAGCGACACGGTCTTGTCGTACGAGTAGATCGGGAAGGTCTCACGCAGGATCGCTTCGAGACCTGCGTCGGTGCGCCTGTTGAAGGGCACCTCCTCCTGCAGGAACTCCGCATACGACCGGGTCTGGATGTCGGTCAGCGGGGGGACTTCGAGGGGCGAGATGAACTTGCCGTAGTGACGAACGTCCATGGTCTACCTTCAGGCGTCGAGCGATCGGGGTACAAACACCACTGGGCACGTACACTCCGGCGACGCTCGCCGAGGTGCACGCGCCCGATGTGGCTGCGCGGCCGGGGAGATCTACTTGACCTCGACCGACGCCCCGGATTCCTCGAGCTCGGCCTTGAGCTTGGCGGCCTCCTCCTTGGAGACGCCTTCCTTGACGGCCTTCGGGGCGCCCTCGACCAGGTCCTTGGCCTCCTTGAGACCGAGGCCGGTGATGGCGCGCACCACCTTGATGACCTGGATCTTCTTGTCGCCGGCACCCGTGAGGATGACGTCGAACTCGGTCTTCTCGGCGGCCGCACCGCCATCGCCACCGCCGGCGGCGGGGGCCATCATCACGGCTCCGCCCGCGGCGGGCTCGATGCCGTACGTGTCCTTGAGGTAGTCGGACAGCGCCTGGGCATCCAGGAGCGTGAGCCCGACGATCTTGTCGCCGAGGTCCTTGATCTCTGCCTTGACCTCGGCGGTCGCTGCGTCGCTCATGATCTTTCTCTTCCTTCGGGCCGCGCGGCCCCGTTCGGGAGGGTTCTGTTGGTTCGTGGTGGTCCGGTTCGAGGGGGACGGCGTGTCAGCCGGCGTCCTCGAGCTTCTCGATGTGGCTCTTGATCGCACCCGCGATCTTGCGTCCGCCGGAGACGAGCTGACTGGACAGCTTCGCGGCCGGCGAGAGGATCTGGCCGAGCAGACGCGACTGCACCTCGGCCTTGGTGGGCAGCTTGGAGAGACCCTCGGCCTGGCTCGGCCCGAGGATCTGTCCGTCCATGACGCCGCCCTTGACGAGCGGCAGGTCCTTGCCGCTCTTCTTGCGCCAGGCTTCGACGGCGCGGGCGGCCGCGATGGCGGCCCCCTCTTCGATGCCGTCGGCCAGGATCAGCGCCGACGGGCCCGCGAAGACCGACTCGTCGAGCTGGAAGCCGCGGCTCTCGAGCACCCGCTTGGCGAGCGTGCTCTTGACGACCTGCATGCGCAGCTTCGACTCGGCCAGCATGCCGCGGAAGGCGTTCGCTTCGGCGACCGAGAGTCCGACCGGCTGGACCATGAGCGCATCGAGCTCGGAGGTGAACAGCTCCTCGTACTCGGCGGTGATGGCCCTGTTGACGATGTTCGGCATGACTGTCTGCGCTCCGTCAGCTCGCCGTGTCGACGGCGACGCCAGGGCCCATGGTCGTGGAGATGAAGACCTTCAGGATGTAGTTGCCCTTGGCCGTCGGCGGCTTGTGCGCGTTGAGCGCGGCCACGAAAGCCCGCACGTTGTCGGCGATCTTCTCGTCGGGGAACGAGCGCTTGGCCACCGGGGCGTGCACGGTGCCACCAGCGTCGGCCCGGAACTCGACCTTGCCGGCCGCGAACTCGGCGACCGCCTTGGCCACGTCGGGCGTGACCGTGCCCGACTTCGGCGTCGGCATCTTGCCCTGGGGACCGAGCACCTTTCCGAGCTTGCCGACCTGACCCATCATGTCGGGCGCGGCCACGGCGACGTCGAAGTCGGTCCAGCCGTCGGCGACCTTCTTGACGAGCTCGTCGGCGCCCACTTCGGCGGCACCGGCCGCCCGGGCGGCTTCCTGCTTCTCGGGGTCCTTGACGAACGCGATCACGCGCCGCGAGCGTCCCGTGCCGTGAGGCAGCGAGACGGCACCGCGCACCGCCTGGTCGGACTTCTTCGGATCGATGCCGAGGTTCACCGCGATCTCGACGGTCTCGTCGAACTTCACCGCGGCTGAAGCCTTCAGCATGCTCACGCCTTCCGCCAGCGGGTAGACCGCGAGGCGGTCGACCTTGGCGCGATTCGCGCGACTCCTCTTGCTCATGATCACCATGGGGACGACTCCTGTTCCCGCGCGACGCTCAGCCGACGATCTCGATGCCCATCGAGCGGGCGGTGCCCACGACGATCCGGCACGCGGCGTCGATGTCGCGGGCGTTCAGGTCCTCGAACTTGGTCTGTGCGATCTCCTTCACCTGGGCGGCGGTGACGGAGCCCACCTTCTCGGACGCGTTGCAGCCCTTCGCGATGCCGGCTGCCTTCTTGAGCAGCACGGAGGCCGGCGGCGTCTTGAGCACGAACTTGAAGGAGCGGTCGGTGAAGACCTCGATCTCGGCGGGGATGATGAGCCCCATCTGATCGCGCGTGGCGTCGTTGTACTCCTTCACGAACTGGCCGATGTTGACACCATGCTGACCCAGCGCCGGACCCACGGGGGGTGCGGGCGTGGCCTGGCCGGCCGCCAACTGCAGCTTGATGATCGCCTTGACTTCCTTCGCCATCGTGCGTCTCGCGTATGCGGTGCGTCGTCAGACGGGCTCGACCTGCCAGTACTCGAGCTCGACAGGTGTCTCGCGGCCGAAGATGGTCACGATCACTCGCACCATGCCCTTGGCCTCGTTGACCTCGTCGACGACGCCGTTGTAGGACTCGAACGGCCCTTCGTTGATCTTGACCCGGTCGCCCAGCTTGAAGTTGATCTTCAGCGCGGGACGGTCCTCGGTGGAGCGCATGCCGTTGAGGATGCGCTCGACCTCGTGCGCCTCCATCGGGACGGGCTGGCGCGTCGAACCGACGAAGTCGCCGACGCCCTGCGTCTCGCGGATGAGGAACCAGACGGGTTCGGGGATCAGTCCCTCTTCGTCGAGGGCCATCTCCACCATGATGTAGCCGGGGTAGAGCTTGCGCTGGACCACGCGCTTCTTGCCGGACTTCATCTCCGACACGGTCTCGGTCGGGACCAGCACGCTCGGCACGTAGCTCTCGAGTCCCGCAGCCTTGAGGCGGCGCTCGAGCTTGTCGCGCATCTTGCGCTCGAGGTTGCTGGGCACGCGCAGGACGAACCAGCGCGTCGGGCCCACCGATGACTCTCCCGCGACCTCGCTCATCAGAACACGTAGTCTTCCATGATCGTGGCGAGGAGCAGGTCCATGCCGGCCAGGACCGCCGTGAAGAACAACATGACGACCAGGATCACCACCGAGGACGAGAACGTCTCGTTCCAGCTCGGCCAGGTGCACTTGCGCATCTCGACCTCGGAGTCGATCAGCATGTCGGCGATCTTGGGCTTGTCGAGCGTGCGCAGGATGAACAGCAGACCGGCCAGTCCCGCGCCGATCGCGACGAGCAGCGCCACCGTGAGCGGGGTACCGAGCACCGGCAGGTCGCCATCGGTCAGCGGTCTCGCCAGGAAGCCGTTCCCCTCGGGCCCGCCCGTCGAGAGCAGGTAGTAGTACAGCGAATAGCAGCCGTACGCCCACAGGGCGCCCACGAGCCAAAGCCCGGTGCCCCGCGCGAAAGTGCCTTGATCCGGCTTGTACTTCATCTCTCTGATCCCACCGTCCGCAGCGCCCGTATGGTTCGAGTGGCAGGCCAGGAGGGACTTGAACCCCCGACCCTCGGTTTTGGAAACCGATGCTCTGCCAACTGAGCTACTGGCCTCCCGGAACCGAACCGCCGCCTACTTCTTGCGTTCCTTGTGGATCGTGTGCTTCCGGTCGAAGCGGCAGTACTTGCTCACCTCGAGCTTCCAGGTGGCCTTCGTGCGCTTGCGCAAGGCGTAGTTGCGACGGCTGCACTCGGAGCACTCGAGGAAGACCACGACGCTCGATTTGGTTTTGGCCATGCTGGTCTCCGTTCAGCGAGCGACGTCCGGATCGATCCGGTCGCCGCCCGCTCATCGCGGCTCCGAAAGGCTGCTGCCCCGCCTACTCGAGGATCTCGACCACGCGACCCGACCCGACCGTGCGGCCACCCTCGCGGATGGCGAACTTGAGGTCGGTGTCCATCGCGATGGGCGTGATGAGCTCGACGTTGACGGTGACGTTGTCGCCGGGCATGACCATCTCGGTGCCTTCGGGCAGCGTGACGTTGCCGGTGACGTCGGTCGTCCGGAAGTAGAACTGCGGGCGGTAGCCGTTGAAGAACGGCGTGTGACGACCACCCTCCTCCTTGCTGAGCACGTACACGACACCCTTGAACTTGCGGTGCGGGGTGATGCTCTTGGGCGCCGCCAGCACCTGGCCACGCTCGATGGCGGCCTTGTCGATGCCGCGCAGGAGCAGGCCGACGTTGTCGCCCGCCATGCCCTTGTCGAGCTGCTTGTTGAACATCTCGACGCCGGTGCAGGTCGTGGTGCCGATCTCGTCCTTGAGACCCACGAGCTCGAGGGCGTCGCCGACCTTGACCTGGCCGCGCTCGACGCGTCCGGTGGCCACGGTGCCGCGACCCTTGATCGAGAACACGTCCTCGACGGGCATCAGGAAGGGCTTGTCGATGTCACGCTCCGGGTCCGGGACCCAGCTGTCGACCGCCTCCATGAGGTCCCAGATGCACTGGTAGCGAGGATCCTCGACGGTGGCACCGGCCTCGACGGCCTGCATCGCCTGGAGCGCCGAACCGCGCACGATCGGCGTGTCGTCGCCGGGGAACTCGTACTTCGTGAGCAGCTCGCGGATCTCCATCTCGACGAGCTCGATGAGCTCTTCGTCGTCGACCGCGTCGCACTTGTTCAGGAAGACGAGCACCGAGGGCACGCCGACCTGACGGGCGAGCAGGATGTGCTCGCGCGTCTGCGGCATCGGACCGTCGGCGGCGGACACGACCAGGATCGCGCCGTCCATCTGGGCGGCACCCGTGATCATGTTCTTGACGTAGTCGGCGTGGCCGGGGCAGTCGACGTGCGCGTAGTGACGCTTCGCCGTCTCGTACTCGACGTGCGCCGTCGCGATCGTGATGCCGCGCTCGCGCTCTTCGGGCGCCTTGTCGATCGAGTCGAAGGCGCGTGCCTTGGCGCCCCCCTTCAGCGCCAGCGAACACGTGATGGCGGCCGTGAGGGTCGTCTTGCCGTGGTCGACGTGGCCGATCGTTCCCACGTTGACGTGCGGCTTCGTACGCGTGAAGGTCTCTTGAGCCATCGCGGTTCAGTCTCCCATCAATGCGCGCGCCTGATGCACGCGCCGGTCGGTCGGGTGTCGGTTCGAGGACTTGGGGGTCTTGGGGATCTGCGGGCCGTGCGGCGTTTGGAGCTGCTGATGGGATTCGAACCCATGACCTCGTCCTTACCAAGGACGTGCTCTACCCCTGAGCCACAGCAGCTTCTGGTCTGTCGGTGCTGAGCGGCGAGGGCCCGCGTGCTGCTCGGTGGAGCGGGTGATGGGAATCGAACCCACGTAGCCAGCTTGGAAGGCTGGTGCTCTACCATTGAGCTACACCCGCGGGCGTCTTGCCGGCCTCGGGCCTGGCGATCCTGCTGACTCCTGTCTGTCCGTCTCTGGGTTCGTTTCGTCGCTTCGTCGGATCGTGGCCGCGCGGGCGCCGTGATGGTGGGGGAAAGAGGATTCGAACCTCTGTAGGCAAAGCCAACGGGTTTACAGCCCGTCCCCTTTAACCACTCGGGCATTCCCCCACGTGATGGTGCTTCGTACGCCGTCGATCCTCCGAACAAGCCTGCGGACCAGGATGCGGACCTGGCCCCCCCGTCGGATCGTTCGTCGAGCACGAGGACACCCGTGCCGCTGGCGGTCGGACCCGCGCGGCTCGCCTGGAGCTAGCGACGGGACTCGAACCCACAACCACCGGTTTACAAAACCGGAGCTCTACCAGTTGAGCTACGCTAGCGGACGGGTCGCCCTCGCACGCGACTTTGGATCGCGGCGAGAAAGGGTCGGATCCTAGCCATCGCCGGATGGCGAGTCAACACCCGGACGACGCCTCTTGCGCACCTGGGCTCCGCCGGCCGGACGTCGCTCTCGCGCCCCGAAGCGACGCGCCACCGCCCGCCGATGGCCCCGCAGGGCCGCCTGGACCGCCTCGAGCGTGTCGCCGCCGGTCTTCTCCAGCAGCGCGTCGAGCAGCACGAGTGCCACCATCGCCTCCCCCACCACGCTCGCGGCGGGCACGGCGGTGACGTCGGAACGCTCGAAGAACGCGTCCTCGCGCCGCCCGGCGGTGAAGTCCCAGGACGCCAGCGGCGCCCGCAGCGTGGCGATCGGCTTCATGAACCCGCGCACGACGACCTCTTCGCCATCGGACATGCCGCCTTCGACGCCGCCGGCCCGGTTGCCGGCCCGCCGCGGCCCGTCCGGCCCGGGTGCGAGGACCGCGTCGTGGACCGCCGAGCCACGCTCGCGGGCCGCCGCCCATCCGTCGCCGATCTCGACCGCCTTGACCGCCTGGATCGAGAGCAGCGCCGCGCCCAGCCGCGCGTCGAGCCGCGTGCCGAAGCCGTCGAGCGAACCCAGCCCCGGCGGGACGCCGCGCGCACGCACCTCGAAGACTCCGCCCAGGGTGTCGCCCGCGGCGCGTGCCGCGACCACCGCCGCGCGCATCGGCTCCTCCGCCTTCGCATCGAGGCACGCGAACGACGAGCGCGCGCGCAGCTTGCCCAGCGCCGCGAAGCCCTTGCGTCCCAGGCTCGGACGGGCGTCGACGTCGCCCAGCGCGATCACGTGGCCGAGGAGTTCGACGCCGCACGGCGCGAGCAGCTGCTGCGCCAGGGCGCCGGCGGCCACGCGTCCCGCGGTCTCGCGCGCCGAGGCGCGCTCGAGCACCGGCCGCATGTCGGAGGTGTCGTACTTGCAGCCGCCGGCCAGGTCGGCATGGCCCGGCCGCGGGCGGTGGACCGGCGGCTTCTCGTCGAGCGAGCGGTCGGCGTTCCAGACCGCGAGCACCACGGGCGCGCCGCTCGTGCGCCCCCCCACCACGCCCGCCAGCACGTCGACCCGATCGCGCTCGAGTTGCTGGCGCGCCGAGCGTCCGAAGCCGCCCTGGCGCCGGACCAGCATGGCATCGATGGCCGCCCGGTCGACGGCCAGGCCGGCGGGGAGGCCGGTGATCGTGGTCACGATGCCGCGTCCGTGCGACTCGCCGGCCGTCTGGACCGCCAAGCGTCTCAGCACGAGCGGATCCTCGACGGCGCGCGCGGCACCCTGCGGTTCGGCGACGACGCCGCGCCGCGTGCGCGCGGGCGGCCGGACGGGAACGGGCTCACGTCGTCGATCAGACCACCTCGCTCCGGACGAGTCCAGCATCGCCGAGCGCCGATCGGCGCTCCCGCGATCGGCGACCACCGAGCCGACGGCAGGCGCGATGCGGCGCCCCACCTCCGGTCGGGGCCACGAGCGCGGCCGTCGGTCATGCACGATGCCACGCCGCCGGCTGCTAGGATGCGGCGCCCGTCGAGGAGGACGCCTTCGTGCGCTTCGGAACCACCGCCATCCACGCGGGCCAGCGGCCCGACCCCACCACCGGCGCGATCATGACGCCGATCTTCTGCACGTCGACCTACGTGCAGGAGTATCCGGCCGTGGTCAAGGACGGCTACGACTACTCGCGCGGCAAGAACCCCACGCGCACCGCGCTGCAGGACAACCTCGCGGCGCTCGAGGGCGGCAAGCACGGCATCTGCTTCGCCAGCGGACTGGCCGCGATGCACGCCGTCGTGTCGGCGACCTGCGCGCCGGGCGACCGCGTCCTCGCCGGCGACGACCTGTACGGCGGCAGCTACCGGATGTTCAAGCGCGTGTTCGAGCCGCTGGGCGTGACGATGGTGCAGGTCGACACGACCGACCCGGCCGTCGTGAGGGGGGCGCTCGACGATGCGCCCACGCGCCTGCTGTGGCTCGAGACGCCGACCAACCCGCTGCTGCGCGTGACCGACCTGGCCGCGGTGTCCTCGCTCGCGAAGGCGAAGGGCGCGCTCGTGTGCTGCGACAACACGTTCGCCACGCCGTACCTGCAGCGTCCGCTGGAGCTGGGCTGCGACATCGTGCTGCACTCGGCCACCAAGTACCTCGGCGGACACAGCGACGTGGTGCTCGGCGCGGTCGTGCTCGACGACGATTCGCTGGCCGAGAAGATCGCCTTCATCCAGTTCGCGGTGGGCGGCGTCCCCGGACCGCACGACGCGTTCCTCGTGCTGCGCGGCACGAAGACGTTGCACGTGCGCATGCAGCGCCACTGCGAGAACGCGTCGGCGGTGGCCGACATGCTCAGCCACCATCCGCGCGTGAAGGCGGTGCACTACCCGGGGCTCAAGAGCCATCCGGGACACGCCGTCGCGGCGCGGCAGATGGCCGACTTCGGCGGCATGATCTCGTTCGAGCTCGACGGCAGCGTCGAGGACGGCATGCGCTTCACGACGCACACGAAGGTCTTCTCGCTGGCCGAGAGCCTGGGCGGCGTCGAGTCGCTCATCGAGCACCCGCCGAGCATGACCCACGCCTCGATCCCGGCCGAGACGCGACGCGCGGCGGGCCTGGCCGACGGCCTGATCCGGCTCTCGGTCGGCATCGAGGACGTCGAGGACCTGATCGACGACCTCGAGCACGCCTTCGCCGCGCTCTAGGGTCGCGGGGCGACGGCGCGCCGCCCGCGCGTCGTCGCCTTCAGCGCAGCGACTGCAGGTGCGCGCGCACCTTCGCCTCGAGGCCCTCGGGTCCGCCCGGACCGAACGCCTCGTCGGCGGCGGACAGACGGTCGAGACCGCGCGCGAGCGCGTCCTTGTAGGCGTCGAACGACGCGCGTGCCTCGCTGCCGCCGTGCAGCATCCAGTGCACGAGCGCCCACGACTCGGCGTAGTGCAGACCGGCCTCGGTCATGAAGGCCGGCTGGCTCATGCGCACGAGCTCGGGCAGCGGCGTCCACTTCGTGTCGCGGTCGGTGAGCAGCGCCACGTGTGCGGGCAGCGGGTCGCCGGGCTCCATCGTGCCGCGCACGAGGCGCGCCGTCTCGACGTACTCGCCCAGTCCCTCGTCGAACCAGGGCGGCGTCACGGGCAGGGCGCGGTGCAGGTACTGGTGCATGCCCTCGTGCCGCACCGTGCGATACAGCAGCTCGCGGTCGGGCAGGTTCCAGAGCACGAGCTGGCGCAACGTGGGCGTGTAGAGCCCCGCGGTGAAGCGCGCCGCCGAGCCGAAGACGTCGCGCGTGTAGGCGTGGTAGCCGGCCTCGCCCGCGAACAGGTAGACCGGGAACAGGCCCTGCTCGGCGACGTCGGAGTCGCTGCGGCCGAAGACGCGCTGATCCATCGCCAGCGCCTGTTCGAGCACCTTGCTCGTGTCGGCGCACACGGCCAGGTCGAGGTCGGACATGACGCGATAGTGCCGTGACGAGAACTCGAACGGGTCGAGCCACGACGGACCGCTGCGACTGCGGTGCAGCAGCGACGCCGCGGCGACCAGCTCGGGCGACGCCCGACCGCCGAGGCGCGCGGCGTCGAGCACCTGCTGCGCCTGCTCGAGGTCGCCGTCCCACAGCAGCTGCCGGACGAGCTCTGCGTGCGCGCGCGGATCGTCGGCGCCCTCGCCGGCCACCAGGGCCCGCACGTCGGCCACGGCCTCGTCCGAGCGCTCGAGACGCCGCAGCAGACGCGCGCGGAGCAGCCGTCCGGGGACGAACGCGGGCTCGGCCGAGGCCAGCGTGTCGAGCTCGGCGAGCGCCTCGTCGGCGCGGCCGAGCCGGTCGAGCAGCACCGCGCGCATCCACGCCTTGGCCAGCGGGCCTCCGTCGCGCGGCACCTCGAGCTTCCCGACGTACGCCAGGGCCTCCTCGTCCTGGCCCTCCTTCTCGAAGCGCACGAGCTCACCCTGGTGCACCGAGCGCAGCGGCCCCGCGTCGGAGGGCGCGTCGGCGAAGACCGAGCGTCCGACGTCGGCCGGATCGGCGACGTACGCATGCAGCCACTCGGGCAGCTCGTCCCGGGGACTCCACTCGGCGTCGAAGTCGACCAGCGCCTTCTGCAACGCGGCGTCCTGCAGTCCCTCGAGCCAGGCCTTGTTGGCGTCGCCCGAGATGACCATCTCCTTGACCTGCGGGCAGCCGCGGAACCCGAACTGGCCGTAGGTCTCGTCCTGCTTCTTGCACTTCAGGAAGGTCTTGCCGTTCACCGTGGCGGTGATCGTGTCCTTCGAGACGTTGACCTTGATCGTGTAGGGCTTGCCGAACTTCAGCGCGGCCTTGTTGTCGGCGCGCTCGAGCATCTTGCGCTGCGAACCCTTGCGGTACTCGATGCCGCCCTCGTCGAGCTGGAATCCCTGCCACTTGGGGAGGCCGAAGTTCACGAGGTACGACGAGTCCTCGTCGATGCCCACCAGGAACTGCGGATTGCCGAAGAACCAGAGCGTGTTGCCCTCGGGTTCGGGCATGAAGCCCGAGAGCTCGACGGTGTACGGCCCCGCGAAGTGGATCGGGTGGACCGGGACGCCGTAGCGCCACTCGAAGTCGCCGCGTCCCACGCTCGAGCCGAGGCCCAGCAGCTGCAGGAACTCTTCGAGCTCCGCGCTCGAGATGCCGCTCTCGCCGTCTTCACCATCAACGCCGTCTTCACCGTCCGCGCCGTCCTTTCCGTCGGCTGCCCTGCCGGACCGTTCGCCCGCGCGGGACGAGTCGTCGGCGCGGCGGTAGCGCACCTTGATCTTCCCCGTCGACGACGAGTACGACAGGATCTCCCCCGAGATGAGGTCGTCGGCCTCGGGCGCCTCGTGCGTCGCTCGGAAGCGGCACGTGCGCAGCAGGTCGAGCACGCGCGAGAGCTCGAGCACCACGTAGTCGGCGCCCTCGTGCTCGGAGACGAGATCGGTCAGTCGCGTGCCGGCCTTGTCCCAGCGGCCGGCGCGCATGAGCGACTCGACCTGCGCGAGCCCGTCGAGGAACGCCGTCTCGCCGTCGGCGCACGGCGCCGCGAACAGGCTGGACACGAACAGCAGCGCCACCAGGATCGTCGGCATGGGTCCCCCTTTCGGGGTCCGAGCATACCAGTCCGCCGGCGGCGGCCCGGCGCGGCGCCGCGACCTCAGTCGTCGTCGTCGGGCAGCGCGCCGTCCAGCGGCGCGTCGGTCACGCGCTCGCGCATGACCCGTCCGACCTTGAACTTCACCACCCGCTTGGGCGGGACCTCGACCTTCTCGAGCGTGCGCGGGTTCTGGGCCCGGCGGGCCCGGCGAGCGCGCACCTCGAACACGCCGAAGTCACGGAACTCGAGCCGGTTGCCGGCCGCGAGCTCGCGCACGATCTCGTCGAGGAACATCTGCACGATGCTCTTCGTGACGACCTTCGTCTCGCCCGTGCGCTCGGCGATGCGGTTCACCAGGTCTTTCTTGGTGATCGTGCCACCGCCCCCGGACGATGCAGCGGCGGACCTCGGCGGAGCGCGCCTGCGGGGCGACGGCGCGGCGTTCTGATCGGAGTCCACGGCGGTCCTCGGCGGAAGCGGGGTCGGCGACGGGCCGACCGTCACCCGGGGCGAGGCCCGCCCGCGCATGCCCCGAGCGAGTCTATCGGCGACCAACCCCTTGTCAAGAAAGCGCTTAGGACGACGACCCGGAGCCGCCGCGCTGCGCCCCGTCGAGCACCAGCGTGAACGGTCCGTCGTTCACGAGCGAGACCTCCATCATGGCGCCGAAGCGGCCCTCCGACACGGGCACCCCGCGCTCGGAGAGCCGCGCCGCGAGCAGCGCCACGAGACGCTCCCCCTCCTCGGGAGGCGCTGCACGCAGGAACGACGGGCGCCGTCCCTTGCGCCAGTCCGCGGCCAGCGTGAACTGCGACACGACCAGCGCCGATCCACCCACGTCGGACAACGAGAGGTTGGTGAGTCCCTGCAGGTCGGGGAAGACGCGCAGGTCGACGATCTTGTCGGCCAGCCACAGCACGTCGTCGTCGCGGTCATTGGTCACCCCGCAGGCGAGCAGCAGCAGCCCGCGTCCGATCTCGCCGACGACCTCGCCCTCGACCGCGACCGCGGCGCGCGCCACGCGCTGGACGACGACGATCATGCGTCGATCGGGCGGCCGCGCATGCCGACGGCCTCGCGCGCCGCCCCCAGCACGCGGCGCGCCACCTCACGCGCCCGGCGCGCGCCCGTGGCCAGCACGTCCTCGACGTGGTCGGGATCGGCCGCCAGCTCGATCCGTCGCGCGCGTGCCTCGGCGAAGGTCGACTCGATCGCGGCCAGCAGTTCCTTCTTGGCATCGCCGTAGCCGTAGCCGCCGCGTCGCAGGTGCTCGGCCATCTCGCCCGTCTGGGCCTCGGACGCCATGAGCCGGTAGAGCTGGAAGATCGTGCAGCTCTCGGGATCCTTCGCATCGTCGACGCCGAGGCTGTCGGTGACCACGGACATGACGCGCTTCTTGAGCGGCTTGCCGCTGGCGAAGATCTCGATCGTGTTGCCGTAGCTCTTCGACATCTTCTGTCCGTCGATGCCCGGCACCACCGCCGCGCCCTCCGCCAACCTCGCCTCGGGGCGCACGAAGACCGAGCAGCCGTAGGCCGCGTGGAACGACTCGGCCATGTCCTGGGTCATCTCGACGTGCTGCACCTGGTCCTTGCCGACCGGGACGAGGTCGCTCTCGAAGGCCAGGATGTCCGCCGCCATGAGCACGGGATACAGAAAGAGACCGGCACGGGGCGTGATGCCGCGCGCGATCTTGTCCTTGTAGCTGTGTCCGCGCTCGAGCAGGCCCATGCCGGTCACGGTGGCCAGCAGCCAGGTGAGCTCGGTCACCTCGGGCACGTCCGACTGGCGCCAGAGCACGGCGGCGGACGGGTCGAGTCCGAGCGCGAGGTAGTCCAGCGCGACGTCGCGCACGGCCTCGGCGAAGAGTTGCCTGTCCTGGAGGGTCGTGAGCGCGTGGTAGTCGGCGATGAAGTAGTAGGCGCTGCCCTCGTGCTGCAGTGCGATGTGCTGCCGGATGGCGCCGAAGTAGTTGCCGAGGTGCAGCTTCCCGCTGGGCTGGATGCCGGAAAGGATGCGGGGACGGGCAGGGGCGCTCACGAAGACCTCCGGGGTGCGACCGCGGGCCGGGGGACACAAGACCACGGGGACGACGAGGGCGAAAGGTACCCGGGGACGGCGCCGCCGCTCAACCGCCGGGGGCGCCTCGCGCTTGAGACCGGCCTGTCGGCCTGCCACCGTGTTCCGGTGTTCCGCCCGCCTCCGATCGCCGCCCACCCGTCGCTCGCGCGCCCTCGGTGCGCGCGCCGCCGGACGCTCGGCGCCGCGTGGACGCTCTTGTGCGTCTCGACGGCGGGCTGCCGCGCGCTGCCCGAGCTCGACTGGAACCCGCTCGTGCGCATCGAGCACACCGCCGACGGCGGCGTCGAGATCGAGGCGCTCGGTCCGATCATCGACATCCGCGACGGGCCCGAGGGCCTGTCGCACGCGCTGCGTCCGCTCTACCAGCACAAGGCGAACTTCGGTCTCTCGGTGACCGACTTCCTGGCGCCGTTCGGTCGGCACTTCGTGACCCGCTCGGGCAGCCGCTGGCGCTTCTGGCCGCTGATCTACTCGGGCGAGACACGCAACAGTCCCGTGGGCGAGGAGTGGGACGGGTTGTTCTTCCCGTTCATCTTCGCGGGCAACGGTCCGCGCGACGGCGACGGCTACTTCGCCTTCTGGCCGCTGGGTGGACGCATCAAGAACCTCTTCGGCATCGACACCTACGACTTCTTCCTGTGGCCGTTCTTCAGCCGCACGCAGATGGACATCACCGAGCACTCCGACTCGTGGACGGTGTTCCTGCTCGGCGGCTGGACGAGCGGCGGCCCGCGCGACGGGAGCTGGCGCTTCCTGCCGTTCTACCGCCACCGCCTCGATCGGGCCCCCGACGGGACGCTGCGCACCGATCAGCACACCGTCCTGTGGCCCTTCTTCACCTGGGGTCTCGACCACGCCGACACGTCCGACCCGAGCCAGCGCATCGCGATCTGGCCGCTGTACTCGCACGAGGGCGCCGACAGCTGGTACCGCAACACGGTCCTGTGGCCCTTCTTCCGCTTCAACCGCGAGACCGATCCCCCGGTGAACGAGGGGGGTGACTTCTACTACGATCTCCCCTGGCCGTTCTTCCACTGGTCGCGCGAGCGCAAGAGCGACGAGTGGGCGTTCCGGGTGTGGCCCCTCTACCTGCGCACGGTGACCCCCGAGATCGACTCGACGGTGTACATGTGGCCCCTCGTCTGGTGGCGGAAGACGCACGGGCGGACGCAGGACGAAGGGTATCCGCCTCGATCGTTCGAGCGCTCCGACCTGCACGTGATCCCCTTCTGGCACAACTCGACGCGCACCGTCGCCGAGCGTCCGGGCGAGGACACGCAGTGGCAGCTGTGGCCGCTGTTCCACAGCGACGCCACGGCCGAGGGACGCCGCGACATGGCCTTCCCGTCGCTCGTCCCCGTGCGCCACTTCGAATTCATGCGTCCGGTCGAAGAGCTGTACGGCCCCTTCTGGACGCTCTGGCGCTACCGCAGCGACGGCGCCGACCAGCAGGAGACGCGCCTGCTGCTCGACATGCTGCTGTGGCGCCACGAGACGGGCGGCCTGCGCGTCTCGATCCCGTTCCTGTACGCCCAGCGTCCGCTGCCCGACGGCGGCACCGCGCGCCAGGTGCTGTGGGGACTCCTCGGCTGGCGCAACGACGCGGCCGGCCTCTCCGCCGTCTCCCTGCTCGGACTCGACCTGTGGGCTCGCTGACCGAGACGCTCGAACGCCAGGGGCACGCGCTGCGTGAGACGATCGACCACGCCGGCTTCGCGGTGGGGATCTTCGTGCGCGCCGTGCGCCGGCTGCCGGCCGACGCCTTCCACCGGCGCCGCTTCATCCTCGACCAGCTCTACGTGTGCGGCATCTCGCCGCTGCCCGTGGTCGCGATCGTGGGCCTCTTCACCGGCATGATCCTGGCGCTGCAGGTGGGCATCGAGCTGGCCGACCTGGGACAGGCCGAGAGCATCTCGAACATGATCGGCGTGATCCTGTTCCGGGAGATGGGCCCGTTCATGACGGCCATGATCCTGACCGCCAGCGTGGGCTCGGCGATGGCGGCGGAGATCGGCACCATGGCGGTCTCCGAGGAGATCGACGCGCTCGAGTGCCTCTCGATCGACCCGGTCTCATTCCTGGTCATGCCGCGCGTGGTCGCGCTGTGCATCATGACGCCGTTGCTCAGCTTCGTGGGTTGCGTGCTGGGCTGCATCGGCGGCGGCATCGTGGCCAAGACGCAGCTCTCGGTGCAGCCGTCGATCTACGTGCGCAACCTGCTCACGTCCCTCGAGTCGTCGCCGCAGCAGTTCGGTCCGCTGCCCGAGGAGATCTTCACCGGGCTCGTGAAGTCGGTCGTCTTCGGACTGCTCGTCTCGACGATCAGCTGCGCCGCGGGGCTGAAGGCCGAGGGCGGCGCGATCGGCGTCGGCCGCGCGGTCCGCACCGCCGTCGTGCGCTGCTTCCTGATGCTGATCATCATCGGCTACTACATCTCGTGGGCGTTCTTCCGGTGATCGAGCTGATCGACGTCCACAAGTCGTTCGGCGAGCAGCACGTGCTGCGCGGCATGAGCTTCACCCTCGAGCAGGGCCAGACGCTCGTGGTGCTCGGACGCTCCGGGACCGGCAAGAGCGTCACGCTCAAGCACGTCGTGGGCCTGCTGCAACCCGACTCGGGCCAGGTCATTGTGAACGGCGTCGACGTGGCCTCGGCCGACGCCGAGGGACTGCGCGAGATCCGGCGACAGGTGGCGTACCTGTTCCAGACGGGCGCCCTCGTGAACTGGCTGTCGGTGCGCGACAACGTGGCCCTGCCGCTCGTCGAGCGACGCGACATGCCGTCCGAGGAGATCCGCGAGCGGGTCGACGAGTCGCTGGGCTCGCTCGACATGCTGCAGCACGCCGACAAGATGCCCGCGAACATCTCGGGCGGCATGAGGAAGCGCGCCGCCCTGGCGCGCGTGCTCGTGCAGGAGCCCGACGCCATCCTCTACGACGAACCCACCGCCGGTCTCGACCCGATCATGGGCCGCACCGTCGGACGGCTGATCCAGGAGGTGCAGTCCTCCGGCGAGCGCGCCGCCATCGTCGTGACCCACGACATGGACCTCGCGTTCCAGGTCGGCACCGAGATCGCGCTGCACTACGAGGGACAACTCGTCGAGCGCGCGCCCCCCGAAGTCTTCGAGCAGAGCAGTCACCCCGTCATCCGGGAGTTCCTCAGGACCAGGGAACGCCCGGGGAAGGCCAGCCCATGAATGCCCGACGACAGGACATCGTCCTCGGCGTCTTCTTCTTCGCCGCGCTCATCGGCCTCGGCATCGTGACGATCGTCGAGTCCGACTTCGCCTTCGGGGTCGAGCGGCACGACCTCGTCGCCTACAGCGACGACGTCGGCTACCTGCGTCCCGGCGACCCGGTGCTGCTGTTCGGCATGTCGGCCGGCAAGGTGGCCAGCATCACGCGCCTCGACGAACCGCGGCTGATCATCCACCCCAGCACGCAGCCGACCGTCGCCGGACGCGAGGTGCGCTGCACGGTGCGCCTCGACCTGCGCCTCGACGTCGACCCGTACGAGTACCTCAAGGCCGACCACCGCATCCTGATCGAGGATCGCGGCCTGCTGGGCGGCAAGCTCGTGCGCATCGAGACGGGCGTCGACGACGCCCGTCTCTCACGCGACGCGCCGCTCGTGGCGCTCGCCGCCGAGTCGGCCATCCAGGGCCTGGGCGGCCTGATCGAGGAGAACCGCCAACCGCTCAACGAGATCCTCAACAACGTGGCCGACGTCACGGCGCACGTGAACCGCGGCGAGGGTCCGCTGGGACGGCTCGTGCGCGACGACGAACTCGCCGACCGCCTGTCCGAGACGATCGACTCGGTGCGCGACGTCACCAGCGGACTCGCCAAGGGCGAGGGCACGCTCGGCCGGCTGCTCAAGGACGGGCAGCTCTACGACGACGCGCGCGTGTTCATGTCCGATCTGCGCTCGGCGATGGAGCGCGTCAAGCGCGGCGAGGGCAGCCTCGGCCGCCTGCTGCAGGAGGACGGCCTCTACCAGCGCGTCGACACGATCCTGGCCGACGCGCAGGGCGTGATGGCCGACGTGGCCGCCGGCAAGGGCTCGCTCGGCAAGCTGCTCCACGAGAGCGGCCTGTACGACGACCTGCACGCCACGGTCGGCGACGTGCTCGCGCTCGTGCAGGACGCACGCGACGGCAAGGGCACCGTGGGACGCCTGCTCGTCGACGAGTCTCTCTTCGTCGAGGCGCGCGACTTCTTCGCCACGGCGGGACGCGTCGGCGAGCGCATCGAGTCGATCGCCACCGACATGCAGGAGGGCAAGGGCCTGCTGGCCGCGCTGCTCTCCGACGAGAAGCTGGCGAACGACCTGCGCAACATCCTCGACCAGGTTCTCGGCGCCGTCGAGGACGCGCGCGAGACCGCCCCCGTGCGGAGCGTGGGCTCGCTGCTCTTCGGCACGTTCTGATCCGCGCGTCGGCGCGACGTCGTCGTCCGGGACGGCGTCGCGCGCGACACGGGCGCGCGTCCACGCGTGCTCCCGCGTCTCCGCGAGTGCTCGCCGCGCGACCCTCGCGATTCCGTGCGTGTCGCGAAGTTCACTGGAAGCGCGTGCACGCGCACTCCAGAATCGTCGGCATCCCGCGCGCGGTCGGTCCCCGGCAGGCCCACACGAGACCGCGTCCCCGAAGCGATCCGTCCCCGAACGAACGAGCGGTTCATTGACCGCGCAGGTCCCGAGACACGACCGCGTGCCGGTGTCAGGCCTCGTCGGCCGTGGCGAGCAGCCCGAGATAGCGGCGGAAGCGCTGCAGCAGCAGCTGCGGGCGACGCAGCTCGCGCACGATGCGCGCGGGCCGCATGTAGAAGCGCCGGTACGCCGCGCGGATCGCGTCGGAGACCTGGTCGCTCGTCATGGCGCGCGCCACGCCCACCGGCGTGGTGCCCGAGAACTTGCTGAAGTCGAACTCCTCCTCGCCCCGGCTCTCCTTGTAGAGCTTGGTATCGGGGTACGGGGTCACGGCGGTGAACTGCACCGTGTCGGGGTTCAGGTAGACGGCCAGGTCCATGGTCTCCTGGGCCATCTCGGGCGTCTCTTCGGGGAAGCCGATCATGAAGAAGCCGCGCGTGGCGATGCCGTGCCGCCGGCAGGCGTCGATCACCTCGCGCGCGTGTTCGCGGCTCTTGATCTTGCCCCGGCTGTACTTCTTCTGGAGTTCGGCGTTGCCCGACTCGATGCCGAACGAGACCGACACGCAGCCGGCCCGCGCCATGGCCGCCAGGAGTTCGTCGTCCATCGTCTTGATGGCCGTCTCGCACTGCCAGCGCAGGCCGAGACCCGACTGCTCGAGCATCGCCGAGAGCTCGAGCACGCGCTCGCGGTCATAGGCGAAGAGCGGGTCGCGGAAGACCACGTTCGTGACACCGTGGGCCTCCACGATCTCCTTCAGCTCGGCGAACACGTTCTGCGCCGAGCGTCCTCGCCAGGCGACGCCCTGGGCCACGACGTAGCCGCAGTACGTGCAGTTGATCGGGCAGCCGCGCGACGACTGCACGGTCTGGATCGGCCCCTGCATCGTCGGGATGCGGTAGTCGTCGCGCGGCAGCAGGTCGCGCGACGGGAACGGCAGCGCGTCGAGGGCGTCGCCCTTGAGCAGCGGCCGATCGGGGTTGTGGACGATCTCGTCGCCCCGCCGGGCCGACAGCCCCTGGACGCCGAGCGCGTCGCCGCCCCGCGCGAGCTCCTCGACCATGGCCGCCACGGTGAGCTCGGGCTCGCCACGCACGACCGCGTCGACCTTGCTGTTGAGCATGGCCAGGTCGGGCACCTTGCTGCCCTGGCTGCCGGTGATGAACACCAGCGTGTCGGGCGCACGCTCCTTGATGCGGTCGACGAGGTCCAGGTCGAGCTGGATCGTGGCGCTCGACGTGGCCAAGCCCACGAGCGGCGGCGGTGTGCGTCCCAACGCCTCGAGCACGTCGTCGGGGGAGAGCCCGTGGGCTTCGCCGTCCACGAGGGTCACCTCGTGTCCGTCGCGACGCAGCATCGCGGCGACGTACATGAGGTCGAGCGGCGGGTAGCACAGGCCTTCGCCGACGACCATCCCGAAGCCGCCCATGAGCCCTCGGCTCACGCGCTGGCGGGGTGGTGGCGGCGGGTTCACGAGCAGGATCTGCATGATCGGCCTCATCCTATCACCGGCGTGCGGGCCCGGGCGACGCACCGATCCGGACGGGGCGCGCCGCGAGCATCGCACCGGCGCGCCGACGCGCGGCTCGTGCCCAGGGACACACACCGCGCGGCAACGCGCACCTCGCCCTCCATCGGCCAAGCGGCGGCCCGGGATGTCCCCCAACTCGGGGGGCCCTCCCCGGCGACCAGCTTGAGGCGGCTCAAGCCTCGTCATCACAAGGGGTTGTGTCGATTCGACGCATCCGCATGCCGAAACGAGGGAGCGTCCCCCGCCCGCGAGGAGTGCCTGCCCCGATGAATCCTCGCCGACTCCCTCGCGCTCGTTCCGGCGGGCGCCGCGACCGACCCCACAATCGTCGGCGCAACGCTCTGACCATCGCGCTCCTGTGCTGCGCGACCGGCCTGCTGGCGGGACTCCTGGGGCGCGCGTCGGGGGTGGCGTCCGCCTCGACCGCGGCACGGGACGCGCGCCCCGCGCTCTCGCTCGTCGAGCGCGCCGGCCAACCGGCCCCCGCCGACCTCGCCTCGGTGCTCGCGACACCGCGCGACCTGCAGCCGCAGAAGCTCGAGCTGCCGGCCCGCGACGCGCCGGCCGACCGGGCGGCGCTCACTCCCAAGCAGGAGAAGAAGCTCGCGAAGCTGGCCAAGAAGTGGGAGAAGCTGACGGCCAAGGTCGAGTCGCGTCAGGACCTCGTGACCGAGGCCGAGAACGAACTCGCCGCCGCCCAGGCCGCGCTGGACGCGGCCGAGGCCATGAGCCCGATCACGATCTGGGAGTGGCTCGACTACAAGAAGGCCCACGCCGCCGCGCTCAAGGCCGTCAAGAAGTGGACCAAGCTGCTCGCCAAGCGCAGCAAGCAGCTGGCGAAGGCCGAGCAGCAGCTGTCCGACACGGTGGCCGACATCGAGGACATCGACCCCGACTACTTCGCGTCGGAGTCCGATCCGGGTGACGACGGGGGCGACGGCAGCGGCGGCGACCCGCTCTCGAGCGACGTGTCCGTGCCGATCCTGGTGCAGGAGGCGCTGCCGAAGGAGACCGCCGGCACGACGCGCACCGCCGCGGTGGCCACGTTCGGGCTGCCGTTCTCGCGCGAGCAGGCCGTGCCGCTGGTCGACGGACGTCCCGCGCTCGCCGTCTCGGGCGCCGACCGGTACCAGTTCGAGGTGCTCGACACGTGGTACGGCGACGACACGGTGCGCTGGGCGCTCGTGCACGTGCAGACCGACGTGGCCGCCTCGCAGATCACGCAGGGCCTGACGGTCGTCGCCGGCGACGGCAGCTCCGGGCAGGCCGACCTGGTGAGCAACGGCTCGGGCGGCACGCTCGTGATCGACACCGGTCCGCTGCAGGCCACGATCAAGACCGTCGGATTCAACCTGTTCAAGAAAGTCGTCGTCGACGGCACCACGCTGGTCGACAGCAACGCCGACGGGCTGACCGGACGCAGTCTCGAGGGCGACCTGCTCACCCCGTCCGACGACACCGAGGTGGTCGTCGAGGAGAACGGACCGGCCCACGCCGTGATCCGAGCCACCGGCAGCCTCACCACCGTCTCCGGCGACGAGCCGGTCGACTTCACCTGCCGCATCGTGGCGCGCGCCGGCTCGCGCGACCTCGAGGTGCAGTTCACGGTTCGCAACGCGCGCTTCGACCGCCGCCTGCACGCGCAGCTCGAGTCGATCGAGCTGTCGGTCCCCGGCTCGCTCGGCACGGGACGCACGGCCGCCGTCTCGTTGCACGACGGCGTGCACGAGCAGTCCCTCGGCAGCAACGAGGACGCGACGCTGTTCATGGCGCACACCTCGGCCCAGGTCGAAGGTCTCGGCAGCGTGTCCTACGTCCCCCACCTGCCGCTCGTCGACGGCAGCCTGCAGGACTTCGTCTACGAGGGCTACGAGGTCGCGGTCGGCTCGTCGACGGTGCACGCGTTCGGCGACAAGACGCTCTATCCGGCCGAGCCCTACGTCGACCTGACCGGCAGCAAGGGCGGCGTCACCGTGGCCATCGAGAACCTGGCCTTCCTCTGGCCGGGGACGCTCGAGGCGCACGGCGACGGCACCGTCGTGGCCGGACTGTTCCCCGGGTCGAACCCCGCGCCGTTCGTCTTCTCGTTCAAGCAGCACGAGAGCCGCACCGCCGTGTTCTCGTTCCACAAGGGCGCCGCGAGCGCCCCGGAGGAGGTGCCCGAGCGACTCGATCACCCGCTCGCCGGCCGCGCCGCCGACTACCTCGACTACGACCGCGCGCGCGTCTTCCCCTACCGGCTCGTCAGCGAGGACGAGGAGAACGAGGCGTACGCCGACATGGGGCTGGGCTTCCACCACGTCGTCGCGTCCAACGACGGCCTCTCGGTGACCCGCTACCTCTACAAGGGCACCACCGGCGGATCGAACAACCACGCTCGCATCGAGCGGCTGATCGGCTGCGAGTGGCTGCGGCACGGCGGCGGCGGGAACTACCTGACCGGACTCGACCTCGCGCTCTACAAGAGCGAGTGGCAGATCCAGCGCTCCGACGACTTCCACGACCTCGACGACTTCGAGGCCACGAACCCCGAGGTCGAGAACTCGTGGGGACACTTCGGCGACGACGAGCACCGCTACCGCGACGGCATCATCCTGGCCTACTACCTGACCGGCGACCGACGCTACCGCGACGCGATGCTCGACGAGTGCGAGGTGCTGCAGAACGTCGACCTGTGGCCCCACGAGAGGTCGATGTACCAGACGCTGCGCGCCATGGGACTGACCTGCGAGTTCGTGAGCAACGTCGCGCCGCAGCTCGAGGACCCCGACGACCGCGCGTACTGGCTGGGACAGGTCGACGTGCTCACGCAGATCCTGCGCGACCGGCTCGAGTACATCTGCACGCCGATCAAGAACGTCGACACGGCCACCTCGGGGTTCGGCTGGCAGTCCGCGCCGGGCACCGGCTCGCGCCGCTACTACGTGAACTCGGCGGACAACAAGGACGAGAAGCCGGACGGCGAGAACTTCCAGTGTCGCGGCTTCATCAGCGCCAGCCTGGGTCCGCTCGGCTACTACCACGCCGCGCGCTGGCTGGCCGAACTGGCCGAGCGCAAGGGCCCGTCCGACCCCGACTACGCCGACCTCGTCGACGAGGCCGAGCGCGCCCGGGCCCGCATGCGCGACCTGACGTACTGGACGCGCGAGGAGCTCTTCCCCTACAAGCCGAACCCGGTCGACCGCCACCTCGTGTACTCGTACGCCGTCACGCTGAAGCAGTGGACCATCACCGAGTCGTACGACTTCCACCCGATCCAGCTCGGCATGGGCGAGTGCTTCATCGACCCGAACTCGGGCGACTCGGCCAGCGAGCGCAAGAAGTACATGGACCGTGCGATCGAGCAGTTCGAGGCCCACGCTGCCCACGACAACGGGCCGTACAACGACAACCTGTACCTGCTCGACACGCGCCTGGACGTACAGCACTTCATGCGCATCTACCTCGATTCGCTGTGACGGGCAGCGGGAAGGGACGCAAGGTCGGCCCGAGGCGCGACGCGGCGGGAAGGGACGCAAGGTTGGCCCATTGCGCGACGCGGCGGGCGACGTGGGACTGCGGCCAGGTGAAGAAACACCTGGCCTCCGTCCCACATCGCCCGCCGCTGTTCGCGCGGCGCTCCCTTCGCGAGATGGAAGGATGGACTGCCTGGCGGACGCGAGCGCACCGGCGTCATGACGCGGCGCCCACCCCGCACGCGCGGCGTTTCGGGCCGCTGTGTGCGCGCCCGCTGACCATCGTCACGCTGCAGCGCGCAGCTTCGGACAGTCCTCGCCGCCTGCGGCGGCTGCGGAACTCGCAGCGCGCTGGGCATGTGCCTCGGGGCGCGCATTCCGGAGCGGGGAGAAGCTCAGCGCGCTGGCGCGCGGCTTCGCGGCGAATCGGAGCGCGCATCGAGCGAACACATCTTTCGAAGCTGGTGGTGCGCGCCGCCGGGGTGAGTCTCGTGCGTGAGCATGATCGCGAAGGCTGACGGCTTCGAGTTGCGTGCCGGTTCTGGACGGCGCGCCGTCGCGCGTGATTCGCCGACGGCGCTGCGGCTGATACGCTGCGAGTCGGCGGGGCATGCCGGCGCGTCGTTCACGCGCCCGGCATCGAGTGTGCGGACCGGAGGAGCGCAGGGGGCGATCGCCCCGCGAGTTCCGCAGGCGCCGCAGGCGCCGAGGACTGCTCGAGCGGGGCGGTCGCCCCCGAGCACCCGGAGTGTCCGCACACACGGATCTCCAGCATGCGAGCGATCGCGTGGAGTCGTCCCCCGTCGACCCGCCGACCACCTCCGCCGCGCGTCGACTACTCCGCCTTGCGCAGGACCCCGTAGAGCGACACGCCGAAGGGCAGGTCGACGACACGCTCGACGGCGATCTCGAAGCGCGTCAGGGCGGCGGCGAGGACCTCGACCGGACGCGGGAACGGCACGGCGAAGTCGGACGTGGCCTCGGTCGCGGGTTCGTTGCGGCGGCGACGCACCGAGCGCAGCATCCACACGGCGGGCGAGAGCAGCATCGAACTGTAGCTCATGCGCTCGGTGCGGAAGCCGACGCTCTCGAGGCGCTCCCGGAGCTGGGGGCGGCGGTAGCGCCGGTAGTGGTGGTAGGCGACGTCGTGCGGGCTCCAGAGCGCCATGAAGGCGGGCACCGTGGCCACCAGCAGGCCACCCGGCCTGAGCACGCGGTGCACCTCGGCCATGGCGGCCACGTCGTCCTCGAAGTGCTCGAAGGCGTCGAGCGCCAGGACGGCGTCGAAGGACCCGTCGGCGAACGGCAGGTGCAGCGCGTCGCCCTGCACGATGCGGTCGATGCCGCGCAGGCCGCACAGGCGGATCGTCTCCTCGGAGATGTCGATGCCGCGCACCGAGCCGTAGTCGGACAGGAACCGGATCGAGGCCCCGGTCGCGCTGGCCAGGTCGAGCATCTCGAGCGGACGCGGCGCCGGCAGGTAGCGGTCGAGCGCGGCGCGCACCAGGGCGCGGCGGCCGCGATACCACCAGTGCGTCTCCTCCACCGCGAACATGCGGTCGAACTCGGCGACGTTCATCGGGCCGCGCGGACCTCGGCGTCGCGGGGCACGTCGTCGTCGCGACCCTCGTCGCCAGGACCGGCCTCGTCGCCGCCGAGGGACCGCGCATCGGCGCCTCCGCCGCCCGGTCCGATCTCGTCGACAGACCCGTCGTCGTCGTCGCCGACCGGCTTCTTCCAGTAGCGGCTGCCGGGGAAGCCCTGGGCGCGCTCGAGCGCCATGACCTCGCGGCACACCGCGACCATGAACAGGAAGCTGAAGGCGAAGATCAGGTAGCGGTACCCGTCCTTGGCCGAGACGGCCAGGATGCCGACCCAGGCCAGGATCAGTCCCAGTCCCCACAGGATCACCACGGCCTCGACGGACGTGAAGCCGCCGCGCACGAGCCGGTGGCTGAGGTGGTGGTTGTCGCCCAGGTAGATCGGTCGGCGATCGACCACGCGCATGACCACGACGTACGCCGCGTCGAAGAGCGGCACCCCCATGATCAGGATCGCGGGGATGAGGTGGCTCGCGCCGAAGTCGTTGGCGCCCACGCCCATGAATCCCTTGATCAGGTCGAACTGGATCCAGGCCATCCAGAACCCGACGAACATGCTGCCGGCGTCGCCCAGGAAGACGCGGCTCCGCGGGAAGTTGAAGGGCATGAAGCCCAGCAACGCGCCGACGAGCAGCACGGCCACCATCATCGACCGGATGCTGTCGGAGTTCTGCAGGTACAGGATCGCCGCGGTGAAAGCGATCACGGACAACCCCGACATGAGCCCGTTCATGTTGTCGGAGAAGTTGAACGAGTTCACGATCGTGAGGTACCAGCCGAGGAAGAAGAGCTGGTAGAGCCACTGGTCGACCGAGCCGCCCTGCTCCCACAGCCGCGCGAGCTGCGGCGCCATGAGCACGAGCACGCCCACCACCTGTCCGACGAGCTTCGGCTGGAAGCTCATGGTCTCCTTGAAGACGTCGTCGATCAGGCCGATCGCGAACAGGACGACGCTGCCGCCCACGACGAACAGGAAGCGCGTGTCGGAGAAGCCCAGGTCGGTGTCGAGGCGCTTCGAGGATTGCAGCGCGACGACGAGGGCCCCCACGGCCGCCCCCACCACGACGCCCACGCCGCCCATGAGCGGAGTGACGCGGGCGTGGGTCTTGCGCCCACCCGGCTTGTCGACGATGCCGAAGCGACGCGCGAGCGCAATGCAGCAGGGCACCGCCAGCAGGGCGGTGGTGAGCGCCACCGCGAAGCCCTGGGCGGCGATTCTGAGGACCTCGTCTCGGAACACCGTCGTCTCGCGTCACGACCGGAGGGGATCGATCCAACTCTACTGCGGGGGGCGGGTCCGGGCCAACGCGGAATGGACCGCCCCGCGGGCCGGGCCGCGCGATCGCGGCGTGATCCGCCGCGGACGCAGGCCGGCCGGGTCGGGCCCGCGACGGCCCGCGGCTACACGGCGAGGTTGAGCCCGCGCCGGGCGAACCACGCGAATACGCCGTCGACCTCGCACATCACGTCGGCCAGGTCGCTGTCCTCGTTCACCGCCAGCCGGCGCAGCTCGAAGCGCGGCGTGCCGCGGTCGTTGAGCCCGGGCATGGCGGTCAGGGCCCCGCGGAATCCGAGCTCGGCCAGGATCTGCAGCGTGGCCTCGTTGAAGTCCCAGGTGCGGCCGTACGGGTAGGCGAAGGTCTGCACCCCGTGCCCCAGCCACGACTCGAGGTCGCGCAGCGAGCCCTCGATCTCGAGGCGCTGCCGTGTCGCGTCCAGCGACGAGAGGATCAGGTGGTTGACGGTGTGCGCTCCCAGCTCGACGCCCGCCTTGTCGAGCGCGCGACACTCGTCGGGACCCAGGTACACCGCGCGCGCGAGCTCGGCGTCGTCGCCGCCCAGGTCGGAGAAGATGCGTGCCAGCACCCGGTCGCGGTCCTCGGGCGTGACCTCGTACTTGAGGAAGCGCTTCATCTCGTACTCCGCCGCCGTCGGATCGGGCGGCAACGAGCGCAGGTCGGCACGCTGGTGCTCCTTGCCGAGCTGCTGCGCGAGCAGCTCGGCCAGCGCGTGCGGCCCCTGGGCGTGCAGCACCCAGAAGTAGTGGTGCAGCCAGTTGAGGCGCCCCTTCATCGGCCCGGTCTGGACGTAGATCGTCGCCGTCGCACCCTGCTCCTGGAGGATCGGCAGCAGCACGTCGTGGTTGTCGCGGTAGCCGTCGTCGAACGTCAGGGCCACGCGGTCGGCAGGCAGGGCCTCTCCTTCGAGGTCGGCCAGCACGTCGCTCACCGTGCGCGTGCTGTATCCCGAGCGAGCGAGCAGCGCGAGCAGCTTGCGCAGCTTGCCCTCGGAGATCTTCATGTGGCCCGGCAGGTAGTCCGTCGACGCGGGCGACCCGACGCAGTGGAACATGAGGACGGGGATGCCCTGGCGCGAGCCGCGGAAGGCCGCGCGCAACCCGGTGGCGTGCAGCACGCGCGCCAGCCAGCGGCGCATCACGATCTTGATCTTGTGCTTCATGGGACGTTCGTCACGGGGACATGTGCTCGGCGTCGCGGTCGCCGTCGGCGAGGTGCCACCGACGGAGGTCGAGGTCGGAGGGATCGGCGTCGTCGCGGCAGACGCGCACGATGAACGGGAAGACGTCGCGGAACGGCAGGTCGCCGCGCGACGCGGCCCACCCGAGCCGCTCCAGCACGGGCGCCGACGGATGGTGCTCGCACAGGAGCGCGGTGGCCTCCTCGGCGCCGCGAGCGTGGAGGAACGCGGTGGCCGCGGTCAGCAGCCGCTCGCGCACAGCCTCGTCGCGCGCCAGGTGGTCGACCACGTAGCCGTGCCCGTCGACCAGCTCGAGCACGAGGCAGGCGTCCATGCGCGTGCCGTCGGGCGAGCGCAGCGCGTAGCACTCGGCGCGGCGCGTGGGCGTGTCGACGTAGCGCCAGTTCATCCACGCGGCGTCGCGCACACCGACCAGGCCGCGGCGCGGCGCGGCCGCCGCGAAGAGATCGTCGAACGAGGCGTCGAAGCGCTGGACGCGCGTGAGCGCCGCCACGTCGTGTCCGTGCGCGCGCCAACGCCGGTCGTCGCGGCGCGTCCAGAGCGCGTCGAGCAGCGGCGCGCCGACGGCCAGCAGCGGCCCGAGCCGTCCCCGGCGCAGCAGGCCGCGGCGCGCGCGGAAGCGGTAGCGCACGATGCGCGCGTGCCCCAGCAGGCGCCAGCCGTTCTTGAGGAAACCGTCGTACGAGAGCCGTCCCGAGTAGGCGAAGGCCAGCGGGACGCCCCGGGCACCGGCCCGCTCGGCCACCAGGTCGTCGAGCCCGGTGAAGATGCCCTGGCGCCGCGCCGAGGCGTCGACCATCGCGTCGCTGGCCTGCATGAGCACGACCGGCTCGCCGTCGCGCAGGAAGCGCCGCGGGACGTAGCTGTAGCCGCCCACCACCCGTCCGTCGGACGCGCAGGCGACGAGCGACAGCGCGCGCCCGTGCGGATTGTCGAGGTACTTCCAGCGGAACGTGTCCTCGCCCTTGTCCTTGCGGAAGCAGGCGTTGAACAGACGCCGCTGGTCGGCGAGGTCGCGCTCGTCGGCGTCGCGCGGTGTCCACGGGCGTCCGTTCATCGCCGGCCCGCGTGCGCCGGACGCCCGGCGGTCACCATGCGCACCGCCTTCTCGACGTCGGCGGGCTGCAGCTCGTTGTCCCAGCAGCCGGCCCGCTTGCGCGCCTCCTCGATGGCCGGTTCCCCGGGGCCGCGTGCCCCGGCGTGCAGCACGCGCACGCGCGCGCGCACCGCGATCGAGCGGTCGGCGAACCAGCGCTGCCACGCGGCCAGGATCGCCCGGTCGTGTCCCGGACGCCCGATCACGTGCTCGACCGCCACTCCCATGCCGGTCACGCGCACGGCCTCGACGGCGCTCTCCAGGCGCGGACGCGCACGATCGTCCATCGGCGACTCGGCCGGCACGTCGTCCTCGGAGGGCGAGGCGATCATGACCTCGCGGCAACCGCCGTTGGCCAGCGCCAGCACGAACGAGGGCGTGACGGAGTCGGCACGCAGGCGCGCCGTCCACGGGATGCCCGGCGCCGCACCGAACATGGCACGCGCGAGTTCGCTGGCGAGGTCGGCGTCGCGCCCCAGGTCACGGTCTTCGAAGACGAGCGACCGCGCCCCCGCGCGATGCACCGCGTGGCGCACCTCGACCAGCGTCCGCGACAACGACTCGCGCAGCGGGCCGATGCCCACGGCGCGCAGCCCGTTCGGACGCACCGAGGCGTACGCGTCGAGCGGCAGCGCGTGCCAGGCCGGCAGCGCGTCGGGTTCGTCGCCGGCCTCGGCGGACGTGACCGCGAGTTCCGCTCCGCGCGGCACGGCCACCCCGGGCGTCGAGGCCGGTTCGATGTCGTCGAGCAGCGCGGTCGTCACCGGACCCGCGAGCACGCCCACGAGGCGCGGGTGACGCGCCATGAGCTCGACGCCGTAGTGCCGCCCGAGCGGGCCGGCCAGCAGCACGGGCGCCCGCCACGACCAGCCCGAGAGCAACGTCGCGAGCGGACGCTCGTCGGGCACCGGGTCGTCGGACAGGTCGCCGCCGCCACCGCGTAGCAGCACGAGGTCGGGACGCCACAGTGCCAGCTCGCGCCGCACGACCTGCGGTTTGAGCTGCTCGCCGTGCATGTCCATCACGCGCACCTCGGCGCCCAGCGTCAGCAGGCGCGCGGCGAGCAGCGCCACGTCGCGCGGTGGCAGGCCCTGGTCGGCCTCGGACGTGGCCATGCGCAGACCGCGCGGCGTCTCGGGCAACTCGACGACCAGGATGCGGCGACGGGGTTTCACGCGAGCAGCTCCCGATAGAGATCTTCGACCCGGTCGATCTGATCGTCGAGGGCGAAGCGTTCGGCGACGCGGCGGCGCGCGGCGCGTCCCAGGCGCAGGGCCAGCTCGTCGTCGCGCAGGACGCGCAGCAGCCGCTCGGCCAGCACGCCGACCTGCAGCGGGTTGACCAGGAAGCCGCTCACGCCGTCCTCGATCACGTCGCTCGGGCCGCCCCACATCGACGCGACCACGGGACGTCCGGCACGCATCGCCTCGAGATTCACGAGCCCGAACGACTCGAAGCACAGCGACGGCGAGGCGACCACGTCGGCGGCCGCGTAGGCCGTGGCCAGCTCGTCGCCCGAGAGCCAGCCGACGGAGACGAGGGCGTCGTCCGGCAGCCCGAGGCGACGCGCGAGCGAGCCCATCTCCTCGACGAAGCCCGGCAGCGCCTCGCCCACCGTGACGAGCGTGGCCTCGGGGACGGAACGCCGCACGAGCTCGAGCGCGCGCACGAGTTCGAGGCCGCCCTTGAGGCGGTCCAGGCGTCCGCCGTAGAAGACGATGCGCCGTCCGAGCAGGCCGTGCGCCTCGCGGAACGCGCGCACGCGCTCGGCCGGCACGTCCTCGACCTCGGGCGGGATGCCGTTCGCGATCGTGCGCGCCGGACCGATGCCGTTGCGCAGGAGCGCCTTGCCCATCTCGTCGGAGACCGCCACGAGCGCGTCGACGTCGCGTCCCAGCACCGTGCGGATGCGTCCGTTGCGGAACGGGTTGAAGCGGCCCTTGACGCACACCGCACACTTGAGCGTGCCCGAACGGTAGGGCACGTCGTCGCCGGGGACGAGGCGCTCGTCGAGGTGGCAGAAGAGCTTCTGGTGGCAGAACGGCATCACGTCGTGCACGGTCAACACGACCTTGGCGCCCGCCCTCCGCGCCGCCGCGAGGCAGGCGTAGCCCAGGTGGATGTGCAGGTTGTGCACGTGCACCACGTCGGGCCGCAGGTCGTCGACGGCGGCGGCCATGGCGGCCGTCCCGGGGGGGTTGTCGAGGCTCTTCCAGGCCCGCCAGCGCAGCGCGTACGGCGGCGTGTGGACGAGCCGCACGTCGACCCCGTCGCGCCTCTCGTGCACGACCTGGTCGGCCTTCTGCACCGTGGCCAGGAACGAGACCTCGTGCCCGCGCGCGGCCAGTCCCTGCGCCATGCGGACCGCGACGCCGCCGGCGGACGAGAGGCTGTACAGATCGTTGGCGACGAGGACCTTCATGGGGACCGTCTGTTGTCGCCCACGGGACCCGGCCCGCTCAAGCGTCGGATGTCCCGCGCCGGCGCAGGAGCTCGAGGCGAGGGCGCTCCCCCGCGCGGGCGTGGGGCCGCGGCGCCGCGCACCGTCGACGCCGGGGACGGGCCCACGGACGCACGGCGGGTCGCGACGCGCCCGGGCAGGCGAGCAGGCGCGCGGCCGACGGCTCAGATCTCGGGGAAGTCGGCGCCGACCTGCTTCTCGACCTTGCCGAAGCGGAAGGCCCGGGCCAGGCGCGCCTTGCCCTCGTCGTCCCAGTTCTCGAAGTAGTAGCGGACGCGGTACAGGAAGCGCCGCATGCGCGCGGGCGCCGACTCGTACCACTCCTCGTACTCCTCGACGAGCTTGCGCTTGATCGCGTTCAGCTCGTCGTTGCTGAAGTTCTCGTGCACGTACGGCGAGCGGTCGGAGTCGACGTACTCGGTGCGCACGAGGTCGGGATCGATGCGGTCGGCGAACTGCTCGAACGAGGCCGTGGCCGTGAGCGGGTTGAAGAGCGAGGTGCGAACGCGGTCGGGCATCGAGGCCCGGATGCCGCGCGCCGTCTCCTCGATGTCCTCCTTCGTCTCGCCGGGCGTGCCGATGATCAGGAACACCTTCGACCAGATGCCCGCACGGCGGATCATCTTGAGGCACTCGACGACCTTCTCGGCCTTGTAGTCCTTGACGAGCGTGTCGAGGCTGCGCTGGCTGACCGACTCGACGCCGAAGTACATGCGGTTGAAGCCGGCCTTCTTCATCGTGCGGGCCATGTCGTAGTCGATCATGTCGACGCGTGTCTCGCAGCTCATGTTGAGCTTCAGGCCGCGCTTGATGATGCCCTCGCACAGGTCGTAGACGCGCTTCTTCTGGCAGGTGAAGAGCTCGTCGATGAAGAGCACGTTGCCCGGCTGGTACTTGTCGTGGATCTCCTGCAGCTCGTCGAGGATGTTCTCGACCGAGCGCGTACGGAAGCCGCGTCCGGTGAGCTCCTTCTGGCAGAAGATGCAGCGGAACGGGCAGCCGCGGCTGGTGAAGATGTAGAACAGCCGCTCCTTGTTCATCGCCGCGTAGCGCTCGAACGGCAGCATCTCCCACGCGGGGAACGGGATGCGGTCGAGGTCCTTGATGAGCGGCGGCTGCGGCATCGTGTGGCGGCTGCCGTCGGCCTTGTCGAACGCGATGCCGGGCACCTTGACGAGCTCGTGCTCGCCCACCTCGATGGCGCGCATGAAGTCGACGATCGAGTCCTCGGCCTCGCCGCCGATGACGTAGTCCATCGCCTTGCTGTCGAGGAACGTGTCGACGTCGACGGTGGCGTGCGGACCACCCATGATCGTGATCAGGTCGGGGCGCGCGGCCTTGGCCTTCTGCGCGTATCGGATGGCGCGGTTCACGTGCGGCGTGAGCGCCGACAGGCCGAGGATCTCGGCCTTCGCGAGATACGCGTCGACCTCGGCCGACGTGCACACGCGCTCGTCGCAGCACTCGACGTCGCACCCGGCCGCCCTCAGGATGGCGCCCAGGTAGATGATGCCGAGCGGCATGGCGATGAAGAAGTCGTCCTGCCCCGGGGGGGTCACGTACATGAGGACGATCTTCTTGCCGGTGACCGGGAGAGTCGGGTCGACCGTGGCCTGCGTCATGGGATCAGCCTTCCGAGGTGCTTGGCGAGGGGGTACGACGCGCCTTCGCGCGGCGGAAATAGAGCCATATGTATACCAGATGGCAGAGCACGAAGACCCGGCACAGCCCTCCGGCCAGTGCCGCACCTTTCGGCCCGTAGACGTGGGTCGCTGAATAGATCCCGGCGGTGGCCAGCGTCGCGTAGACGATGCTCTGTGCCACGTGCAGGTGCATGCGCTTCGTGTAGATGTAGAAAGGCTCGACGATCACCGCGAAGCCGATGAACAGGTTGCCCGACGCGAGGCGCCAGTAGTACCCGAAGGCGTCGCTGTAAGCCTCTCCGTAGAAAACGTTTACGACCACGTACATGATCGGGATGGAGATCAGCGTGGCGCCCATGCCCAACGCCCCGGCGGTCAGCGACAGGCGCCGCAGCACCGGACCCATCTTCTCCATGGGGACATCCGACTCGCCCATCTTGTGGCCGAGGGTCGGGAGCACGTTCGTCGCGATCGCGCCGATGCCACCGGCGAGCACGAGGTTCAGCACGTTGCCGACCGAGAACGATCCGGCCGCCTTCATGCCCGCCGTGGCCTCGGCGGCCAGGGCCGGGATGAACAGGATGCCCAGCCGCGGCACGACCGTGTTCATCGCCTTGCTGAGCGCGAGCAGCGACGAGAGGCCGAAGAACTCGCGCAACGGCGCCGTCGGCACCGCACGCAGGACGACGCCGAACGGCGGCGGCGCGAGCTCGGAGCTCAGCGAGCGCGCCTTGGCGTAGCTCGTGATCGCCAGCATCCCCGACAGGATGCCGTGCACCAGGAAGGCGCACGCCACCGACATGGGCGTGGACGAGACGAGCAGCGCCCCCCACACGAGCCCCACGCGCAGGACGTTCGTGGTCATGTCGAACGCGGCGTAGCGCTTCATCTGCCGCGTGCCGTTGAAGATCGCGAGGGCCAGGCTGCGCAGCACCTCGCTCACGACCGAGAAGCACAGCACGGTCGTCACGTCCCCGACCTCGGGGTACTCGGGATAGAAGTGCCTGGCCGCGGGCGGCGCCACGAAGACACCGGCCAGCATGATGATCACCGAGACGATCGTGCCCAGCTTGAGCATCGAGGCCAACGCCTCGATGCTCTTGGCCTCGTCGCCGCCGCCCTTGGCGCGGCTGTAGGTCGAGACCGCCGCGTTCGTGAGCCCCATGCTGACCATGAAGAACATGAACATGTACAGCTCGCGCGACGTGCTCCAGCTGCCGAGCTGTTCGGGGCCGAGGTGGCGCGCGGTGAGCACCGACGTGACCAGGTACGTCCCGCTCTGGACGATCGTCGAGGCCTGCAGCACGAGCGTGTCGCGCACGAACTTCTTCTTGTGCGCCTTCCGGACACCCTTCACGAGACGCTTGATCACGGGGTCGCCTCCGCGACGACGCGCGCAGGCACGCGCTGCGCCTCGGGCAGCACGTACTCGCCGCCCAGCAGCTCGCCGTAGATCGTGCGCACGCGTCGCGCGGCGTGCTCCCAGGTCTGGCCCAGGGCGCGCTCGCGTCCCGCGCGACCCATGCGCTCGGCCAGCTCGTCGTCGGCGAACAGGCGCACGAGCGCGTCGGCCAGGCCCTCGACGTCGGAGCGGTCGCGGATGAAGCCGTTGCTGCCGTCGGTGATCGCGTCGACGGCCCCCGAGTCGGTCACGCCGACCACCGGGGCACCCGCCGCGCCGGCCTCGAGGAACACCAGGCCGAAGGCCTCGAATCCGCCCTCGGCGCTCTTCTTCGGCGTGAGCATGAAGGCCCGCGCGCCGCGCATCAGCGCGACCTTGTGGGCCGACTCGACGTTCCCGAGGAAGTGCACGTGCTGCTCCGCTCCGGCCTCGCGCACCTGGCGCAGGAGGCCCTGGTAGTACCGGTCATCCTCGGCGAACCGACCCACGATGGCGTAATGCATCTCGGGACGCCGCCTCCACGCGGCCAGGAACGCCGGCAGCGAGGTCTCGTAGCCCTTGCGCTCCTTGACCTCGCCCACGCACAGCACGTACGGCCCGGGCACCCCGGGTTCGGCACCGCGCGCGGCCCAGGATTCGTAGTCGCCGGGGACGCACCCGTACGGCACGACCTCGGCGCCGTTGGGCCGCACGCGCCGCTCGACCTGGTCGAGGGCGTAGCGCGCCCCCATCAGGAAGCGGTCGGTCCTGCGGAACATCCAGCGGATGAGCGTGCCGTGCACGCGCATGTCGAGCGGCGCCACCGAGTACGTCCCGTGGCCCGAGACGACCACCGGCTTGCGCGCGAGGCGCGCCACGAGCACGGCCAGGAAGCCCATCGGATAGTCGGCGAAGCTGTGCACCACGTCGGCCCGGGCGGCCGCGCGCACGAGCGTCGGCAGCGACGAGAGCGTCACGTACGCGAGCTTCGGCAGCGGCATGAACGGGAAATGGTTCGTGGGCAGCGTCTCGTAGAGCGTCACGCCGACGCGCGGCATGTCCTCGGCGACGCCGCGGTGCTCGCGGCCGATGAACAGCTCGATGCCGGCGCACAGGGGAGCCAGCGAACGCAGCGTCTGGACCGCGTAGACCCCCACGCCGTCGACCGGCGAGAGCGAGTGCGTGAGCACGAGCACGCGCGGGTGCTTCATCGCGGCGTCTCCGGACGAACTCCCCAGACGCGCACCCACGGGCCGGGACGCTCGTACGTCCACAGGTCGGTGAGCGCGGCGCCCATGTCGGTGGGCAGCGACGCCTCGCGCGGCGCGCTGCGTCCCGTGGGCGAGGCCTCCCACAACAGCTCGGCGCGGGACGCGGTGAAGTCGGTCACGGGCTGCCGGCGCGCCGGGTCGGGCAACCGGTCGACCTGCACGTAGGCGCCCACGTCCCAGGCGCGCGCGAAGGCGTCGAGCGTGGTCGGCGGCGACGCGCCCGACGCCGACGGGTCGACGTAGTCGGTGGGATAGTAGCTGTCGTACGTCCAGAAGCGCTGGATCGGCAGCAGGTCGCGCGCGTCTTCCGGTTCGGGCACGCCGGCGTCGGCCAGGTCGATCACGCGTTGCTCCTGGCGGTTGAGCCACACGCCGGCGGCCGCCACGCGCCGCAGGCTGGCGGCGGTCGGACGCAGCGGCGGCCCGTAGTAGCTGCCCATGCCGTCGACGGCGATGGTCGTCCCCGCCGGCACGAGCCCGGGGATGGCCGCGGCGGCGAGGTCGCGCGTGTCCTCCTGGGCGAGCAGCCAGTCGAGGCGCGCGCACTGCACGAGCGGCAGGGCGAGCAGCGCCAGCGCGAGGGCGCGCGCCGCGCCGCCGCGCGCCGCGAGGGCCGCGAGCACGCGCGCCGCGCCCAGCGCGAGGAAGGGCGTGGCCGGCATGAGGTAGCGCACGTGGGTCCCGTCGTAGAGCAGGAACAGGCCGGCGAACAGCACCGCCGGCGCGAGCACGAGCAGCAGCACCGGACCGCGCGGCGCGACGCGCAGCAGCATGACCACGCCGAGCGCGCCGAGCAGCACGAGCACCGGATCGTAGAGCAGCCACGCGCGCAGCGTCGGCCGCAGCAGCGCACCGCCGAAGATGTCGAACTTGAACGCCTGTCCCCCGAGCTCGAGCGAGACCTGGTCGGCGGGATCGGCGATGGCGCCGCTGCCGGTGTCGCCGCCGTGCACGAGCGTGTGCGGCCAGCCCACCAGCACGAGCACGCACACGCCCACGAAGAGCGCCGCGGCGAACGTGCGCAGCAGGCGCTTGCCCGCATCGGCGCCGCCGTCGGCGTGCGCCCCCGGCAGGGCCGCCGCGCAGGCCGTGAGCGGGACGGCCAGGAACAGCAGGCCGACCTGCAGCGTCGCGCCCGCGCAGCCCGCGCTGACGCAGCAGAGCAGCGCGTCGCGCCCGCGCCGCGCGCGCACGAACGCGAGCGCGAACGCCAGGCTGGCCGCGCCGAAGCCCACCATCGGCGCCCAGGGGCGCGTCGTGTGCGCGTACTGCACCACGAGCAGCGACGTCCCCGCGAGCAGCGCCGCGAGCGCGGCCTCGCCCCGGGGACGCCCCAGCTCGCGCGCGGCCTTGGCCGCGGCCCACGGCAGCAGCAGCGCGAGCAGCACCGACACGATGCGTCCCGGGAGCCAGGCCAGTCCGGGGTTCTCGAAGACCGCCTCGCGGAACGGTCCCGCGCCGCCCCACGCGCCGAGCGCGCGTCCGCCCATGTACGTCGCGGCGAGTGCTCCCAGGTCGACGTACGGCAGCAGGTACGGATAGGTCGTGTAGCGGCCGGCGGGCGGCACGAGCGCGGCCAGCTTCGCGGAGGCGCCCTCGGCCGCCGACACGTCGCGTGCGATGCCGAGCGCGCAGCGCACGACGTGGTCGTCGGGGACGTAGCGCTGCGGCAGGCCGTGCGCGAGCGAGAGGCTCATGAGCAGTGCCGACACGAGCAGCGCGCACAGCACGGGACGCCGCACGTCAGACCCCCACCGCGAGCCGGTCGCGCAGGAAGCGCGCCACCTGCCGCCCACGGGCCAGCCAGTCGTAGGCCTCGACCTCCTCGCGCGCCGTCGCGGCGAGCCGCTCCGCCCGTTCGGGATCGTCGAGCAACGCGCGCAGTCCCGCGGCCATGGCGGCCGGGTCGTCGGGCGGCACGAGGTGGCTGTCGCGTCCGTGCTCGAGCACCTCGCGCAGCGACGGCAGGTCGGTGGCCAGCAGCGGACGTCCCGTCGCCATGGCCTCGAAGAGCTTGAGCGGCGAGGTGTAGCGCGCCGAGATCTCCTCGCGTCCCGAGTTGGGCAGCACGACGACGTCGCCCGCCGCGAGGTAGAACGGCACGCGCTCGTGCGGCACGGGACCGCTCAGCGTCACCCGTCCCGGGGCGTGGCGCGCCACGAGCGCCTCGATGCGCGAGAGGTTGCGCCGGTCGCCGCCGACCACGAGCAGCCGCACGCCCGGCAGCCCGCCGACCGCCTCGACGAGGGTGTCGACGCCCTTCCACGGATAGAGCTGACCGGCGTAGACCACGAGCGGCGCGGACGCCTCGAGGTCGAGGTGCCGACGCGCCTCCTGCTTGGACGGCAGGCGTTCGAAGCGTCGCAGGTGCACGCCGTCGCGCGCCACCAGGATCGAGTCGGCGGGGACGCCCTCGTCCACCAGGTCGGACTTCAGCGCGTCGCTGATCGTGACCACCGCGGGCAGCTTCGCGAGCGCGCGCGCCACGCGTGCCCGGCGCGGTCCCGGGTCGGGCAGGTCGTGGACCTCGGAGGCCAGCCGCCGCACGTCGGGCTCGCGCAGGCCGCGCACGAGCAGCTCGAGCGTGTAGTGGTCGCGCACCAGGATGCCCGCGTCGCGCTCGACCGCGGCGCGCGCCAACGCGCGCAGTCCGAAGGTCAACGACTGGAGCAGGAACGGCACGCGCTGCAGCCGCGGCGGGACGAGGTCGATCAGGTCGATGTTCGCGATGCGCTGCACAGCGAAGATGCGTCGCACGCCGTAGTGCGCGTACGGGTCGAGGTCCTGGCGCGGCAGCCGCCGCGGGACGACCACGTCGACCGCCAGTCCCGTGTCGGCCAGCGCCTCGGCCATGGCCGCCACCTGGATGCCGTTCGCGCGCGTCCCCGGGAAGCGGATGTTCACCACCAGGTCGAGGCGCATGAGGTCGTGCCGGGCCATCGTCTAGGGCCGCCTCAGCACCCGTGCCTGGTCGTCGGGAGTCCACACGAACGCGCGTCCGTAGAGGTCTTCCTCGAGCATCTCGTTGCTGCCCAGCATCCAGGCCTCGTCGAGCGCGCTCTTGGCCGCCGCGGCGCCCTCGCCGGCCGACGCGTCGGTCGCGCCCGCGTCGGGCGATGCCGTGTCGTGATGCCAGCCCACGTAGCCCAGCGCGTTGAGGCGCTCGGCCAGGTGCGGATCGGCCGCGAACGTCTTGAGCCGCGTGACCGCCGGCATGCTCGCGTCGTAGCGGTCGAGACGTGCCAGCAGGTCGTCGCGCAGCGCCGCGTTCGCGAGTCGCGAGAGGTCGAGCGGCATCGCCTCGTGCGGGTCGGTGAGCAGGTCGAAGACGCGCAGCTCGCCGCTGAAGCGGTTGCGCGTGAGCTTGTAGCGCGGTCCGCGCATCGAGACGTAGCGCACGTTCTCGGCGAAGGTCCACAGCTCGTCGGACGGGGGCTCGACGCCCGACACGTCGGGCAGCAGGCTGCGTCCGTCGGCATCGGGCAGCGCGCCGCGCCCCACCAGGTCGAGGATCGTCGGCGCGAGGTCGATCTCCTCGGTGGGCCAGCTCACGCGCGCGCCCGCGGGCAGGCGTCCCGGCAGGCGCATGACCACGGGGATGTGCAGGTTCGTCTCGAACATCCAGTCGTGCTCGAAGATCGCGTGGTCGAACAGCTCCTCGCCGTGGTCGGCGGTGAAGATCACGAGCGTGTCGTCGGCGATGCCCTTCTCGTCGAGCAGCGCGAGCAGGTCGCCCACCATGTCGTCGGCGAACTTGAGCCCCGCGTCGTAGAGCGCGTGGATCGCCGGAACGTCGCGCGCGGGGTCGAAGTGTCCGCAGGTCCAGAGCGGCTTGTCGCAGCCCGGCACCCAGCAGTGGCCGTCGCGCAGCGCCTTCATGATCACCACCGCGTGGCTCTGCAGGAACGGCGCGTACGGACCGTCGTACGCGTCGAGTCCGTAGAGCGCGTCGTACGGCGCCGGCGGGTCGTACGGCGTGTGCGTGCTGTAGTAGTGCACGAGCGCGAAGAAGGGACGGTCGGCGTGGTCGCCGATCCAGCGCATGGCCTCGGTGTTCACGAGGGCCGGGTCGAGCGCCTGGCGCACCTTGTTGAACAGGATCGCCAGCAGCATGCCGCTGCGCACGATCGACCACTTGCTGGCGCGGTTCACCGGCTCGTGGCCGACGATCGTCTCGAAGTACGTCCCGAAGCCCTGCAGCAGGCCCGACTCGTTGCTGAGCGTGCCGGTCAGGAAGGCGCCGGTGGCGTAGCCCTGGTCGCTCAGCGCCTGGGCCAGCGTGCGGTTGGCCTGGGGATCGAGCCGCTGCGTGGGCGACATCTTGATCAACCCGTGCCGGCGCGGGTACTTGCCGGTCAGCATCGACCCGAAGGACGTCCACGTGAACGGCGCCTGGGCCCAGGTCCGATCGAGCTGGACGCCGTCGGCGGCCAGCGCGTCGACGTGCGGCGAGACCGGCGGCTCGCGCTCGTTCCCGTAGCAGCCGACGTGGTCGGCGCGCAGCGCGTCGGCCACGATCAGCAGCACGTTCGGCGGACGCTCCCCGTCGAACGCCGCCGGCGGCGGTTCTCCGAGCCGCTCCTCGCGCAGCGAGGCCCACGTGGCGCCGCCGGCCAGCAGCAGCAGCACGAGCGTGGTCGTCAGCGCCCCGGGACGCCGCACGCCCAGCGCGCGGTCGCCCAGCACGAGCGCCGCCATGAGCGCGAAGAGCGCGCACACGCCGAGCGCGTACGGCAGCGGCATGCCGGAGAGCGCTCCCTCGTGGGCAACGCCGAAGAAACCCACCGCGTCGGCGCTCCGTCCGCCGAGCAGGTGCAGGCCGGCGTCGCCCGTGGCGGCCCAGCCCAGGTCGACGAATCCGACCGCGAAGATCAGCACCCGGCGCAGCAGGGTCACGCCCGCGCCCGCGGGCTCGGCCTCGACGGCGCGACGGGGCCGCACCACGGCCCAGGCCACGAGCGCCCCCAGCAGCACCCAGGCGGCGGTCTGCGCGAGGCGCACCGGGTGGTGGAACGGGTAGCCCCAGGACGAAGGCCACAGCGGCTTGGTGAACCAGTAGTGGTTCACCGCCACCACGAAGGCCACGAAGACCCGCGCCGGCAGCATGTCGCGCGCGCGCTCGCTGCGTCCGAGCCAGGGGCCGAGCAGCAGCGTGAGCGGGACGACGATCACGACCCCCGCGAGCGCGTAGCGCAGGGCGCCCAGCGCGGCCACCGCGGGGACGTCGAGCCAGTCGAGCGGCGCCGCCGAGCCGGTCTCCGCCGCGAAGCGCAGCGCCGGCACGAGCACGCCGAGCAGCGCCTCGAGGGCGCCCCACAGACTGCCGAGGACGAGGCCGGTGGCGAGGGCCTGGCGCAACCTGGTCACGGCGACTCCGGGGGGCGGGACATCCGGTCATCCTATTCCCTGCCGGCGCCGGCTGCCACGACGGGGGCCCGCTCGTCGACCCGGGCCCGCGCGTGTGCGCGAGGCCCGCCGCCGGTACCCTCGGCGTCTCCGCCATGGCTGCCCGAGGCCCCACATCCCGCGACATCCCGCTGCTCCTGGCCCTGCTGGGGCTGGGCGCCGCCGCCCGCTGGCCGGGGGCGCCGCTCGTCGCGCTGCCGCTGCTGTTCTGTCCCGGCTGGGGACTCGTGCGCACGCTCTCCGAGATCGACCGCAACTTCGGCGTGCTCGGCGCCTCGTTCGCGTGCTCGACCCTGGTGCTCGGACTGCTCACCACGCTCTCGGCACGCGCGGGCTTCCCGGCCGAGCGCCTGGCGCTGCTCGTGCACGGCGCGACCCTGCTGCTGTGCATCGTGGGACGCCTGCGCATCGCGCGCTACGACCGCTGGCTGGCTTCGCAGCCGCCGCATCCCGACCCGATGCCGCTCTGGCCCCAGCGCACCGCCGCCTGCGTGATCGTGCTGGGACTGACCCTGGCGGCGGCGCTCTCGGCGATCCCGCGCGACGGGCTGGGCTCCCCGGTGCGGCTCGAGCAGGCGGCGCTCGCGTCGGCCTGGCAGTCGGGCGGCGAGCACCCGTTCCTCGCCGGACGCACGCTCGACGGCGGAGCGTTCTTCGCCGCGTCCGCGGCCGGGTTGTCGGCGGCGTCGGGCGTGCATCCGGGCGTGACGGCGCCGATGCTCGCCCTGGCCTCGCTGCTCTCGTGCCTGCTCATGGTGGCCGAGGGCATCTCGCGCCTGTGGGGCAACCGCGGGGCGACGCGCGCCATGCTGGCCTTCCTGCTGGGGGTCAACCCGCTCGCGGGCATCCTGCTGTGGGGAGAGCCGAACACGCTGCCGCTGGCCGAACGCGTGGGCGCGGGCTTCGACCCGACGATCACCACCGCGCTCACGCCCTTCCTCGACGCCGCACCGCTGGCCGCCACGCTCGCGGCGGTCACGATGCTGCTCTTCACGACGCTCTCGGTGCTGCGCCGCAGCAGCCGCCACGTCCCACGGCTCATGGCGGCCTCGGGCTGCCTGCTCGTGCTGTGCGACCCGCGCGCCGCGCTGCTGCTGCTGCCCGGCTGGTTCGTCGGACTCCTCATGTCGCACCTCGCCTGCCGCGGGAGCCCGGACAACGATCCGATCCGCGGCGAGACGGTGCGCCGGGCGCGCGAACCGCGCGTGCTGCGCGCGCCCTTCTGGCGTCCCGCGCTGCACCTCGCCGTCGGCGTCGCGCTGGCCGCGCCGCTCGTGCTCGCGCCCGACGTGGTCGTCGAACCCACGCGCGTCGCGGCCTGGAGCCTGCTGGCCGGACTCGGTCCGTTCGCGATCTTCTTCCTGCCCGGCGTGCGGCACCTGAACGCCAGCCCCGGGCGCGAGGCGTTCTTCTTCGTCGGCCTCGTGGTGCTCGCGTCGCTCACCGGCTACGCCGTGCGCTTCGAGGGCGACGAAGGCGGACTCGCGGTGCGCCTGCTCGCGGCGGTGCTTGCGGTGCCGTCGTCGAACGGCGTCATGAAGCTGCTCGCCTGGCAAGGACGTCGCGCCGCGCTGCCGCTGCTCGCGTTCGGCGCACTGCTGCTGCCGGGACCCTGGGCGGCGGTGCACGACGCCGCGCGACGCGAGCCACTCGCCGTGGTCGGCACGGGCGACACGCTCGTCGAGAGCGGGCTGCCCCCGTCGCTCGACGAGGCCCTGCGACTCGTCGACGAGCGCGCCCCGGCCGAGGCCGTGCTGCTGCTCGTCCCGCTGCCGGTGCCGGACGACGCGGCGCGGGCGGTGCTCGTGGCGCGGCGCCCGCTCGTGGTCGACCTCGACCACGCCGCCGTGGCCCCCGCCCGCGTCCTCGACCTCGAGCAGCTCGCGGACGGCGACGGCACCGCCCTGCAGCACCTGCGCTGCCGCTCCGACCTCTCGGGACGTCCCCTGTGGGCGGTGCACGGCGGCGAGGCCTGGCCCGGCTTCCAGCCGATCGCCCGCGTGGGCGTGTTGCACGTCGAGCGCGCGCGGCCGCCGGACGTGGTGCTCGTGACCGTCTCGTCGCTGCGCGCGGACAAGGTCGCCGCGGGACTCATGCCGTCGCTCACCGAGCGTGCCGAGCACGGACTCCTGTTCCAGACCGCGCTCACGCCCATGCCGTCGACCCGTCCCGCGCTCACGAGCCTGCTCACGGGACTCTCGCCCCTCGACCACGACGTGCGCAGCGCCGACGCGCCGGTGCCGTTCGGGCTCACGACCCTCGCGCAGGAGTTCGCCCGGCGCGGCTACCGCACGAGCGCGCTCGTGGCGCTCGGTCACGACGACTCGCTGCTGGACGGATTCGAGGACGTGCACGCCGACCGGCGCGCGCGCGCCGGCGAACTCGTCGACGTGGCGCTCGACCGGCTGGCGCAGGCCGACCCGCGTCCGCTGTTCCTGTGGCTGCACCTGTCCGATCTCGAGCTGCCGTACGCACTGCCCCAGGACGCGCGCACCAAGGCCACCGGCACGCTCGACTTCCCGATCCAGAACGACCTGCGCAAGACGGTCTACGGCGTGGCGGCCTTCCCGCCCACGCCGCGCGACGCGGGCGTGTACCTGGGCGGCGACGAGGTCGACGTGGCCACCGGGCTGGCCCAGTACGACGCGCTGCTGGGAGTGGTCGACCACGCGCTCGCGCGGCTGCTCGACTCGGTGCCCTCCGACGACCTGCTCGTGGTCACGGCGCCCCACGGGACGAGCCTCGACGAGCACGACACCTGGTTCGGGCACGGTCCCGACCTCTTCGAGCCGTCGGTGCGCGTGCCCCTGCTGCTCGCCGGCGCCGGCATGCCCGCCGAGCAGACCGACGCGCTCGTCTCCCTCGAGGACGTACGCGAGCTGCTGCTCGGCGGACGACTGCCCACGCGCACGCGCGTGCTGCTCGAGAGCGACTGGCGGCCCGGCTCCGCCACGGGACGCGCGGCCGACCCGGCCCTCGACGCCTCGTCGCGCGGCGCCGCGCGCCGCGTGTGGGCCGAGCGCACCGCGACGCGCAAGACGATCCTCGTGCAGCCCGAGCGCGGCGGCGCTCCGGCGCGCGGGGTGACCTACGACCTGCAGCGCGATCCCGACGAGCTGCATCCGTACCCGGCCGACCCGTTCACGCTGCGGCGCCTCGACACCTGGCGTCGGCTGGGACGCGTCCTGCAGCCGCCGGCCGGCGGACGCCCGGGCGAGCGCCCGTGACGGACGCGGCACCCGCCGCGGTGCGTCCTCAGGCCCGCCAGCGTCCGCGGACGACGACCGCGTGCGGCCGTCCGTCGAGCGGCAGCCGCAGCTCGCCCGACGACCCGCGCGGCGCGCCGTCGACCTCGATCGTCACGTCGCTCAGCGCCCGCGGGACGCGGTAGCGCAGCGCACCGCGCAGGCCCTCGAGCTCGAGCCGGTCGTCGAGCAGCACGCCGTCGTCCTCGAAGACGTACGTGCGCACGCTGCGGACACCGTCGAGCCGCCGGCCGAAGCGGTCGGCCACGCCGCCGCGGAAGACCACGCGCCGGCCGTCGAAGTCGTGCTCGGTGGCCAGGTCGCAGTGGCTCGCCGACCACGCGGACGCCTCGCGCAACGTGCGCAGCAGCACGTGCCGCACGGGATACAGCAGCCCGTGGACGAGGTTGCCCGCCTTGAGCTCGACGGTCGCGATGTAGACGCGGAACTTGAGGTCGCTGCGGTCGGCGGCCACGACCTCGCGCAGCCTCGCCAGCCATCCCTTCGCCGACGCGGGGCGCACGCGGAAGCTGCCCTCGCGGTGGCGCACGAAACGCTCGTGCCGGACGACCTCGTCGCCGCGTGTCAGGCGCGGGTCGCCGCGCACCACGAGCGACTGCAGCGCGCCGCCGCCCACGTCGCAGCCGAACAGGTTCGAGGCGGCCTTCCTGCGTCCGCGCAGGACGGCCGTGTAGCGCGGGCGCTCGACGTGCAGCAGGCCGCTGCTGGCGAGGTCGACGTCCCGCGGGGTGCGCGCCGCGGCGCGCAGCGGCACCGTGGCCAGGATGCGCGCGACCCAGGCCGCGTGCCCCGACCAGAAGACGCGGCACTGGAAGTTCGTGCCCTTCCCGTGGTGGCTGCGCACGCCGCCGTCCATCACGTCGAGGTGCGCGATCCACTCCTCCATGACGCGTCCGGCCTCCTCGTCGTAGGCCGGCTCGTCCAGCATGCGCGCGCCGACGTGCAGCGCGTAGGCGTCGAACGGGTGGCTGGCCACCTCGTAGGCCGACTCCCAGTACCACGCCTTGGCCTCGTCGTGGATGACCTTGTGCCCGTTGCCGTCGCGCATGGCCACGAGCGCGTCGAGCGACGCCTTGATGCGCTCGCGTGTCCGCGCGTCGAGCTCGCGCCGCAGCACCTCGTGCACGTAGAGCACGAAGGCCGGCGTGCGCGAGTGGTAGAAGCCCGACGTGTCGGCCAGCCCCGGGTGCGTGCAGTCGGCATTCGCCTCGGGGATGTACGGCGCCACGCCGTCGGGGGCCAGCTCGTCGAGCGCCAGGGCACAGCCCGCGAGGGCGTCGGCGGCCCAGTCGTCGCGGCCCAGCAGGCGCGCGGCACGCGCCGTGCCCGTCCCCGCCCACAGGCGCTGGGCGGTGATCGAGCGGTCGCGCGCCGAGTGTCGCAGGTAGAGCTCGACGTGGCGCTCGAGCGCCTCGCGGCAGCGGCTGCGCTCGCCGTCGTCGAACAGGTCGGGCAGCTCCTCGAGCACCGTGGCGATCACGTCGGCGCAGGCGCCGCCGTCGATGCTGTTCGTCGACGCGTTGCGCGGGTCGACGCGTCCCGGGAGGAAGACCGGCACCTGGCTCTCGGGGTCGAGCCCCAGGTGGTCGACCGTGCGCAGCACCTGCCGCTTGACGGCGGCGAGCTGCTCCTCTTCACGCGTGTAGCGCCAGCTCTCGAGGTTGAGCAGTGCGGCGTAGACGATCTTGCCCGTGTGCTCGACCTTGTGACGCGGGCAGATCAGCGCGCCGTCGGGGCGCGTCTGCTTCTCGAAGAAGCGGCACAGGCCGCGCAGGATCCCCAGGCGCAGCTGCACCTGGTCGACCATGCGGACGGTGCCGGTCCCGGCCTCGTGCGGCAGGCTGCTCACGCGCGTCCCTCCATGACCGAGACCATGCGCGGCACGAGCGCGCGGATGTCGTGGTCGCGCACGACGATCTCGCGCAGGCGCGCGCCCAGCCCCGCGAGCTCGTCGTCGTCCAGCGCGAGCACCTCGTCGATGCGGCGCGCGAGCTGTCCGGCGTCGTTCTTGTCGAACATGAGCCGTCCGGCCAGCTCTTGTCCGAAGATGCGCTCGAACGACTCGTTGCACGTGAGCGGGACGGTGCCGCAGGCCATCGCCTCGAGCACGACCTTGTCGACGCTGCCCGTGTGGCTCGTGTTCACGAGCAGCCTCGCCCGGCGCATGGCGTCGGCCACGCGCACGTAGGGCACGGCCCCCAGGAAGCTCACCGCGTCGCCGAGCTCGCGGGCCCGGGCGAAGAGCGCGTCGCGGTAGGGCGCGTCCTTCTCGAGCAGGATGTCGCCGGCGATCTGGGTCGTCGGCACGGACGGCAGCCTCGCCAACGCGTCGAGCAGCACGTCCTGGGCCTTGGTCGGCGAGAGCCGTCCGACGGCGAGCACGTCGACGTCGCGCGGCGCGTCCGGCGGCGCGAAGTGCTCGCAGTCGATGCCGTGTCCCGTGACGACGACCTTCTTCTGCGGGCACTCCAGCCGGAACGACTCCTCGGACGCCGTGAACACCCTGCGCACCAGCGGCGTGGCCAGGCGCAGCGAGGCGTCGACGCCCTTGTGCGTGTACCACAGGTACATCGGCACGAAGGACGGCAGCGCCAGCGGCGCCGCGTAGAGCGCGAACCTCGGCACCATGTGCACCCACACGGCCGAGGGACGCGAGAGCCCCATGCCGCGCATCAGGCGCAGCGCCATGACGAGCTTGCCCGAGCCGGCCTCGCGGCCCAGCGAGCGCACGCGCACGTTCGCCGGCAGGTCGTGGTCTCCCACCCGCTGGGCGAAGATCGTCAGCTTCTCGACGTGCTGCGCGAAGACCTCGCACCACGTGTGGAAGAAGCCGAGGACGGCGTCCTGGCGATCGAGGACCTGGGTCAGGATGGCGAGGTGCATGGCGCCGCGCAGCATGACCGGTGCGGCGCGCCGGCTCCAGCAGCAAGCCGGGCACGCGGGACGGGACACGGCGTCCCGCGGCTCCGCGACGCACCCCGCGCGCGTCAGCGCACCGCGCCGCGCTCGGCCAGCAGGCCCGCGTACAGCGCCGCCAGGCGCTCGGCCACCGCGTCGGCCGTCATCTCGGCGAAGCTCCGTCCTCGCGTGCCCGCCGCGAGACGCGCGCGCAGGGCGGCGTCGCCCAGCAGCGACGAGAGCGCCTCGGCCAGCGGCGCCACGTCGCCGCGCGGCACGAGCAGTCCGTCGCGGCCGTGGTGCACGAGTCCGGGGACGCCACCGACACGGCTCGCGATCACCGGCACGCCGGCCGCCAGGGCCTCGACGAGCACCTGCGGCAGACCTTCGGCGCGGCTCGGCAGCACGAGCAGGTCGAGCGCGCCGTAGACCGCGCCGAGCTCCGCGCGCGGACGCTCGAAGAGCACGTCGGGACGACCGGCCGCGCGCGCGCGCAGCTCGTCCTCGCAGGGACCGGCGCCCATCACGAGCAGGCGCGCCGAAGGATCGCGCGGCTCGGGACGGCAGGCTTCCCAGGCGGCGAGCAGGCGCGCGACGTCCTTGACCGGCGCGAGGCGTCCCACGCAGCCCACGAGCACGGCGCCCTCGGGCACGTCCAGCGCGCGACGCAGCTCGGCCCCGGCGCGCGGATCGGGCGCGGTGCGCGCGAAGTCGACCCCCGGCGGGATGATCGCGTACTGCCCGGGACGTCCCACGCGGTGGTCGCGCAACAACTCGTCGCGCACCTCGGGCGCCACCGCCACGAGCGCAGCGGTGCGCGGGGCGAGCCGGCGCTCGAGCGCGGCGAAGGCGAACGACGCCCGCGGGCCGAAGGTGCCCTCGAGCACGTGCCCGTGGTAGCTGTGGACGAGCACGGGGCGCGGTCGCAGGGCGCTCGCCGCCATGCGTCCCAGCACACCCGCCTTGGCGGTGTGCGTGTGCACGATGTCGGGCCGCACCGAGCGCACCAGCCGGCGCAGCACGCGCAGCGCCGAGAGGTCGGCCAGCGGGCGCACGTCGCGTCCCAGCGACGGGATGCGGCGCACGTCGAGTCCGGCCGCTTCGGCCTCGTGCAGCAGGTCGAGCTCGCCGTCGGCCACGTGCCCGGTGGCGAGCACGGTGCGGTAGCCGCGCTCGGCCAGGGGCGCCGTGATGCGCACCACGTGTCGCGCCGGTCCGCCCATGTTGAGACGGGCGATGACGCGCAGCACGGTGGGCATGGCGGTCGGGGATCTCCGGCGGATGCGCGGGCGGGTCGGCTCTCGCGCGACGCCCAGATTGGGCACGGACCCGCCGCGGTGCAAGCGTCAGGCGTCGGCCAGCGCCTCGCGCAACATGGCGTCGAGTCCCACTCGCGGGACGAACGGGATCGCGGCGCGCAGGGCGCCCAGGTCGGGGGCGCGGCGCGGGAGGTCCTCGCGCGGGCCGCAGGCGGCGAAGGGACGCACCGTCGCGCCGCGTCCGGCCAGGCGCGCCAGGCGTCCCGCGAGTTCACCCATGCTCGTGCGCACCGTGCCGCCCAGCTCGAGCAGCTCGCGCCGGTCGTGCGCCGGACGCTCGAGCAGCCGCAGCAGCGCCGCGACGAGATCGGAGACGTGCACGAAGCTGCGCTCCTGCCGTCCGTCGCCGTGCACCGGCAACTCGGCCCCGCGCCGGGCGCGCGTGGCCAGCGCGGGCAGCACCGCGCCAGGCGCCGACTGGCCGCGTCCGACCACGTTGAAGGGACGCAGCACCGTCAGCGGCAGGCAGCCTCCGCTCTGCAGCAGCAGGGCCTCGGCGTCGCGCTTGGCTTCGGCGTAGATCGCCCGCGGGCCCCCTCGCGGGGCGTCGGTGACCTCGCTGCTCGAGAACGCCACGAGCGGCGTCCCGTGGCGACGGGCGACCTCGAGCACGACGCCCGTCCCGTCGCGTACCACGCTGTCGACCCGGCCCGGATCGGCCAGCACGCGCTCGACACCCACCGGCGCGGCCAGGTGCAGCGCGGCGTCGACGCCGGCGAAGGCGCGTTCGACCGCGCGCCGATCGCGCACGTCGCCGCACTGCAGCAGCAGGCGTCGATGCCGCGGCAGGCCGAGGGGCGAGGGCGCCGAGAGATCGTCGAGGACGGTCACGCGGTCGCCGCGGGCGAGCAGGGCGCGGGTCAGATGGACGCCGAGGAAGCCGGCGCCGCCGGTCAGCAGCACGGTGCGAGGACGGGTCATGTGCGCTGAGACGACGTCCGCGGTGAAGTTCGTCCCGTGGGTCAGGCGCCGGCGTGCCCGAGTACGAACCCCGCCACGCCGTCGAGCCAGGGCGCAGGCGGCGGATCGGTCAGGTCGCGCTTGCGCACCTGGAGGTCGTGATCGCCCCCCGCCACGACCAGCAGTTCGGCCTCGGCGCAGGACGCGACGGCCTGCTTCAGCAGGTCGAAGTCGGCCAGCGGATCGCGCGTCCCCGAGACGAAGAGCTGCGGGACGGACACGCGCGGCAGGTGCTCGGCGCGCAGACGGTCGGTGCGTCCGGCGGGATGCAGCGGGTAGCCGAGGTAGACCGCGCAGGCAGCCTCGGGCGCGCGACCGTCGGCGAGCAGCATCGAGGCCATGCGGCCGCCCATCGACTTGCCGGCCAGCGCCACCGGACCGCGATCGGTCCAGGAGAGCGCCGTGTCGAGCATGGCACGCCAGGTGTCGAGCAGCACCGGTGCGCGGTCGGGCGGACGTGCCTTGCCCTCGTCGACGCGGCGCTGCATGTACGGGAAGTGGAAGCGCGCCACGTCGAGACCGCGCTCGACGAGTCCCGTCGCCGCGTCGCGCAGGAACGGGCTCGTGAACGGCGCACCGGCGCCGTGCGCCAGCAGCACCAGGGGACGACCGTCGCGCGCGCCCTCGCGAATCCACTCGGCGCGGCGTTCTCCCAAGCCGAGGTGCCCGTGGTCGGTCGTCATGCCGGCACCCCTCGCGCGCTCCTGCCGCCGACCCCCCGGACGATCCACGAGTCCGGGGGGTCGACGCGACCCGGGGTGGGTCAGACCATGTCCTTCAGGCCCTTGAGCGGGGTCGTCTTGACGACCTTCCGCGCCGGCTTGGCCTTGAACATCATCTCTTCGCCGGTGAAGGGGTTGATGCCCTTGCGCGCCTTGGTGGCGGGCTTCTTGACCACGCGGCACTTGACCAGGCCGGGGATCGTGAACGTGCCGGGGCCACGCTTGCCCAGGTCCTTCTTGATCAACGAGGACATCTCCTCGAAGACGCCCGAGACTTCCTTGCGGGACAGTCCCGTGTTCTCGGAGATCACGCGCAGGATCTCGCTCTTGGTCCGGGGCTTGGCCTCGGCGGGGGTAGCAGCCATCTCGTTTTCCTCTGCAGGCGATGGGTGATCGCGTTCGCACGCGATCGGACAAGCGGCGACGTTACTGCGGCCCCTCGGCCACTTCAAGCGGTCGATTCCCTGGATTTTCCAGGGTTTTCGCACCCACGGTACTGTCATTGCCTTGCGAGCGGAGTCGCGCGAGCGGCTCGCCCTGTCACGTCCCCCACCGGACGACGTCCGCTCGGGACAGAAACGCCCCCCGTCGAGGCCGCGCCGGAGAGCGCTCGAGGGCCGCGCGGCGAGCGCGTGCGTGCCGTCCGCCCGCCCTGCGCGGATGCCACTGCGCGCGGAGGTTCGCGCAGTGGGGGCGCCGGGGATCGAACCCGGATGACCGCGTGGGCCGAGGGATTTTAAGTCCCCTGCGTATGCCAGTTCCGCCACGCCCCCGTCGTGTGCGACGCGCTTCGCGACGGCGCCGCGAGTGTAGCGCGCACCGCGCCGCCGCGGCAGTCGTCGCGCAGCGGCTTCAGCCCGACGATTCCATCTTGCGCACTTCCTCGTCGCGCAGCGTGCGACGCAGCAGCTTCATCATCGCGCTCTTCGGGAGTTCGCTGCGGAACTCGACGTAACGCGGCACCTTGTAGCGCGCGAGCTGTCCACGGCAGTACGTGCGCACGCCCTCCTCGTCGAGCGTCGCGCCTTCGCGCAGCACGATGAACGACTTGACCGTCTCGCCGCGCTTCGGATCGGGGATGCCGATCGTCGCCGCCTCGAGCACGTCGGGGTGATCGGTCAGCACGCGGTCGACCTCGTCGGGGTAGATGTTGTATCCCCCGGCGACGATCATGTCCTTCTTGCGGCCGACGATGCGGAAGTAGCCGTCGTCGTCCATCACCGCCAGGTCACCGGTGAGCAGCCAGCCGTCCTTCAGCACGAGCGCCGTCTCGTCGGGACGGTTCCAGTAGCCCTGCATGACCTGCGGACCCGCGAGCGCGAGTTCGCCTTCCGTGTTCGCCGGCAACACCACCGACGGATCGTTCATGTCGACGATGCGCGCGTCGGTGTCCGGCAACGGGACGCCCACGGACCCAGGCTTGCGCGTGCCGAACATCGGGTTGATGTGCGACACGGGCGACGTCTCGGTGAGTCCGAAGCCCTCGATGATGATGCCGCCGGTGAGCTTCTCGAAGGCGCGCATCGTGTCGAGCTGCAGCGGCGCCGAACCCGAGAAGATGCCCTTCACGCTGCCCAGGTCGACCTTGCCCACGCCCGGGCAGGTGTTGATCGCGTGGAACATGGCCGGCACGCCGGGGAAGAGCGTCACCCTCCGCTTCGCGATGGCCTTCACCAGCCCGTGGATGTCGCGCGGGTTCGGCATGACCACGATCGTCGCGCCCATCCACAGGCCGAGGCCGAGACAGATCGTCAGGCCGAAGATGTGGAAGAAGGGCAAGGCCGCGAGCACGACCTCGTCGCCCTCGCGCAGCGTGCCCATCCACACGCGGCACTGCTGGATGTTGCAGACCAGGTTGCGGTGCGTGAGTGCGGCGGCCTTCGAGACACCCGTGGTGCCGCCGGTGTACTGCAGCACGGCGACGTCGTCGAACGAGACCGACGGCGAAGGGGGGTCGGGCGGCGTCGAGTCGATCAGCTTGCGGAACGCCGAGACGTCCGGATCGGTCGGGAAGGCCGCGATCGCCTTCGGCTTCTGCAGCCTCAGCTTGAGCGGCGCGAGCTGCTTGAGCGGGAAGGCCAGGTACTCGGGGATCGACGCCACGATGTAGTGCCGGATCGGCAGCGCGTCGCGGATGTCGCGCAGGCTGCGCTCGTACAGGAAGTCGGCGGTGATCGCCACCTCGCAGCCCGCGTCGTTCCACTGGTGCTCGATCTCGCGCGGCACGTAGAGCGGGTTCGTCATCACCGCCAGCGCGCCGCAGCGCTGCACCGCCAGGAACGCGATGGCGGTCTGCGGCATGTTCGGCAGGTGCACCGCGACCTTGCTGCCGGCGCGGACGCCGAGGCGCGTGAGCGCGGTGGCCAGCCGGTCGACCTGGTCGGCCAGGCGCGCGTAGGTCATCCGGCAGTTCAGGAAGACGAGCGCGTCACGCGTCGGCCAGCGCGCCGCGGCACGCGCGACGACGTCGCCCAGGACGACCTCCTCGTAGGCCAGCGACGGAGGCACCCCCTCGTCGTACTGCGCGTGCCAGCGACGGTTCTCCATGGCCTCTGACCTCCTCGCGACGCACGGCGCGGGACACGCCGCGCGTCGGTCGACCCGCACGAGACGGACGCAGCGTCGCGCGACGACGTCGCGCGACTCACACTCCTGGCACGCGCGTCCCCGCCTCGCGCAGGAGACGCGCGCCGCGGACGATCAGGCGCCGCCGCCCTTGTTCTTCGGACGCGCCAGCGGCACCGACACCTTGAGCGCCAGCACCTGCAGCTTGCTCTGGTTGCGTCCGGCGATCGACTGGTTCCACTCGAGCTCGGCGATGATCGGGATGGTCTCGGCCGCGATGCCGTTGTAGCGGCCGCCGAGCGTGTAGAAGAGCCGGTACTCGGCCTGGTTCTCGTTCACCGGCTTGACGGGCACGGGCGCCTGGCTCACGCGCTTGTAGTAGAAGCGATCCTCGTAGTCGAGCCACGAGCCGCCGCTCACCGACCATCCCTGGCCCATGTCCTGGGTGGCCTTGAGGCTGGCAAGCACGCCCAGGTGGTCGTCGCTGCGCACGTCCTCGATGAGCGGCCGGCTCGGCGAGCCGCCTCCCGCGTTGAACGCCGCGTTCGAAGGGTTCACGACGATCGTCTGGCCCTCGAGGTGGTACGCCAGCTCCGCGCCGTACGAGACTCGGAATCCGCTCTCGTAGTCGAGCACGCCCTTGTAGCCGAAGCGCAGGTACGGCGGGCGGTCCAGGCGGGCCAGCTCGACGAGCGCGTACTCGAGCAGGTCGCTGCCCACGCTCTTGCCGCCGCGGTACGTGATGCCGCCCGTGATCGCGCCGCGGTACGTACCGCCGTCCTCGTACTTCGTCTCGTCGCCCCAGGCCGCGAAGTTCAGCTCCGCGTCGAGCAGCTCGTTGTGGAACGTCGCGTTGCCGAGCGGCTCGGCGCCGGCCGCCAGGGCCGTGGCGTTGGCCGCCGCGATCTCGGAACCGCCCACGAAGGGCGACGCCGCGGCGTCTCCGTTCTGGATGCGCGCGGTGGCGTCGAGCATGCGCACGGTGAGCTGCGCGGTGACGTCGTCGGTCACGCCGTAGGTCATCGCGGCGCCCCAGATGTGGCCCGTCGTGCGCACCTTGATGGCCTCGAAGTTCTTCGAGACACCGAGCGGGTTGCCGCCCGTCCCGGCCAGGAAGATGCCGTACAGCAGCGGGCCGAGGCCGGTGGCGACCACCTTGTTCTCGTCGTGGCCGCCGTTGTTGTACTGGTCGGTCGCCGACTCGACGTTGGCGAACAGCAGCGTGACGAGCGGGACGCCCTCGGGCACGGGTGCATCGGGCATCGTGCGCGCCGTCTGGGCCGCGAGCGGGCCCGTGAGCAGGGCCGCAGCGCATACGCTGAACAGGAGTCGCCGTCCGAGATGCTGCATGCCACCCTCCGATCGCAGTCGAGGAACCTGCGGTCGGGTCGCCGCCACCTCCCGGAAAGCGGGCCCGCAGGCCCCGTGCGACCGCCCGACCGACACGGGTGCGACGATGCCACACGTCGGAGGCGATGGGAACCGGAAAGAGCGGCCACCGGCGACCGTTCCTGTACGAGCCTCACGCCGCGCCGCGCACGACGAATCCGGCTCAATGCGCGCGTGTTCCGTGGGCGAAGAACCCGAGGATGCCGGGTCACCGCGTCCCGTGCGGACTCGCCGTCGCCTCGTCGCGTGCGCCGCCGACGGCCACCGCACGTGCGCACATGGCGCCGGCGCGCCGCCGCGCGGCCTCCGCTGGGCTCGCAGGCACCTCGTAAATCCATCATCCACAGAGACTTGCACGCCGCCGGCAGGCCGCGCGGGAGCGGGTATCCTGAAGCCCCGCCCCCCCGCCGTGGCCGCGGCCACGACGCTCCCGGAGCCGAAGATGTCCCCCTCCGAGTCCCGGACGATCCCTCCCCGCTCGCTCGATCTGCCCGCCGGACTGACCCTTGCCGGCCCCGTGCGCACCGAGGACGCGCGCGTGCTCACGCGCGAGGCGCTCGAGCTGTTCGTCGCGCTCGAACGACGCTTCGGTCCGCGGCGCCGCGAACTGTTGCAGCGTCGCCGCGCGGTGGCCGGACGCCTGGCCGCCGGCGAGCTGCCCGAGTTCCTGCCCGAGACCGCGCGCGTGCGTGCCGGCCACTGGACCGTCGCGCCACTGCCCGCCGACCTGCTCGACCGGCGCGTCGAGATCACAGGCCCCGTCGACCGCAAGATGATCATCAACGCGCTCAACTCGGGCGCGAGCGTCTTCATGGCCGACTTCGAGGACAGCAACGCGCCGACGTGGCGCAACGTCCTCGAGGGCCAGGCCAACCTCTTCGACGCGGTGCGGCGCACGATCACCTACGACGCGCCCGAGACCGGCAAGCACTACGCGCTCGACGAGCGCACGGCGGTGCTCATGGTGCGTCCGCGCGGCTGGCACCTGCCCGAGAAGCACGTGCTGCTCGACGGACAGCCCGTGTCGGCCTCGCTGTTCGACTTCGCGCTCTACTTCGCGCACAACGCGCAGGAGCTGCTCGCGCGCGGTTCGGGCCCCTACTTCTACCTGCCGAAGCTCGAGAGCCACCTCGAGGCTCGCCTCTGGAACGACGTCTTCGTGTTCGCCCAGGACGAGCTCGGCGTGCCGCGCGGCACGATCAAGGCGACCGTGCTGATCGAGACGATCCTGGCCGCGTTCGAGATGGACGAGATCCTGCACGAGCTGCGCGAGCACAGCGCCGGCCTGAACTGCGGCCGCTGGGACTACATCTTCAGCTTCATCAAGTGCTTCGCGCACCGCGCCGACTTCGTGCTGCCCGACCGCGCCACGGTCGGCATGACGCAGCACTTCCTGCGCAGCTACAGCCTGCTGCTGATCAAGACCTGCCACCGCCGCGGCGTGCACGCCATGGGCGGCATGGCGGCGCAGATCCCGATCAAGAACGACGAGCGGCGCAACGAGGAGGCGCTCGGAAAGGTGCGCGCCGACAAGCTGCGAGAGGTCGGCGACGGACACGACGGCACCTGGGTCGCGCACCCCGCGCTCGTGCCGGTCGCTCGCGAGATCTTCGACGCTCACATGCAGGGCCCGAACCAGCTCGACGTGACGCGCGACGACGTGCACGTGACCGCCAGAGACCTGCTCGCCGTGCCCGACGGGCCGATCACCGAGGCCGGCCTGCGCATGAACGTGAACGTCGGCGTGCAGTACCTCGAGGCCTGGCTGGGCGGCAACGGCTGCGTCCCGATCCACGACCTCATGGAGGACGCGGCCACCGCCGAGATCTCGCGCACGCAGATCTGGCAGTGGATCCGCCACGACTGCCGCCTCGACGACGGGCGTCCCGTGACCGCCGAGCTGTTCCGCGACGTGCTCGCCGAGGAGCTCGAACTCATCCGCGCCGAGTTGGGCGCCAAGCGCTACGACGGCGGACACTTCGCCGATGCCGCCGAGCTGTTCGAGCGCATGAGCACGTCGGAGCGGTGCGAGGAGTTCCTCACCCTGCCGGCGTACGAGAAAATCCTCACGCTCGGGGCCTGACGGCGGGCGGCGGGATCGCGAGACCGCTCACGCCTTGCCCGAGTTGGACCGCCGCATCAGGAACCCCATGCTCTCTTGACAACAGCGGGGAGGGGGGGGGGTAGCCTGCAGCATTCACGACTCGGGAGGTAGGCAGATGATGGGGTTCGCGATCTGGGCGGTCCTGGGGTTCCTGGGCGTTTCCGCGCCAGGCAATCCACTCCTGTGCGAGACCAATGAGGAACCCTGCAGCCAGGGGGCGTGCCAAGGGGTCTCGGGCAGTTGGTTAGTCAGCAATCCGGGCAGCGGAGGTGACGTCACCGTGATGCTGACCGTCTGCGGCGGCGGTGGTGGTGATTGTGATGTACAAGGTCCGGAAGACGTGCCGGCAAGTCACGGGAAGCGATTCACTGGCACGGGACACCCAGGTAGCGGCACAACCTGTTGCAACATCACCATCTCACCGTCGCAGGGAAACTCCTGGGGTGACGTGAACTCCTGCGACGACATCTCCCACGAATGCCAGGAGGTTCAGTGCTGATGAAGCTGCTCATGCTCCTCGTGTCGACGCTCCTCGTGACCGCATCGACGCTCGTCGCTCCGTCGCCGGAGTCTGTTCCAGGTCAAGAGCAAACGCTCAAGTGGTTCGCCGTGGGCGGCAGCAAGGCCCTCGCCGCGCCGACGAAGCTGCTCTGGGCGGCCACCCTCAGTGGGGGTTACACCGGTCTCGAAGTTCCATCCAACCACGTTCGCATCGTGGCGCTGCGAGCGACCGTGCAGATCGGACCGATCATCGTGCGGAGCCAGTCTCACATGCAGCAAGTCGATCTGCTCTCCGCCGACCCGGTGTCGATGCACATCTCCGAGACCTCGGTGGGAGACGTTCTCGATCACGCCGCGGAGACGCTCGGCGTCGGCAGGATCGAGCATGACGATTCGATCGTTCCGAGCATGATCTGGCGGCTCGTTCCGGTCGCCGGCAAGACCTGGGCCGACGTCCAGGGGCCCGCCGACGTCGAGTTGCTCCGCGACGACGGCTGATCGATCGCTTGCCGTCGCCGGGGTTGCCAAACGGCGTCCCCGGCGACGATGTGCCACGCACTCGCCCCCCGTCCGCGTCGAGGCATCAGGGCATCAGAACTGCGCGGACTCCGTCGAACCCGCCAACGCCGTCGTCGACGACGCGCCGCCCGAGACGGCGTTGCTCACGGCGTCGAAGAAGCCGGTGCCGACCTCGTGCTGGTGCTTGGTCGCGCTGTAGCCGTGGGCCTCGGCGGCGAACTCGGCCTGCTGCAGCTTGGCGTAGGCCGCCATGCCGTGGTCCTTGTAGGCGTGCGCGAGCTCGAACATCGTGTAGTTGAGCGCGTGGAAGCCGGCCAGCGTGACGAACTGGAACTTGTATCCCATCGCGCCGAGCTCGCGCTGGAACTTCGCGATCGTCGCGTCGTCGAGCTTGGCCTTCCAGTTGAAGGACGGCGAGCAGTTGTAGGCCAGCAGCTTGCCGGGGAACTCGGTGTGGACGCCCTCGGCGAAGCGCTTGGCCTGCTCGAGGTCGGGCGTGCTCGTCTCGCACCAGAGCAGGTCGGCGTAGGGCGCGTAGCTGCGTCCGCGGGCAATGGCCTGCTCGATGCCGGCCTCGACGCGGAAGAATCCCTCGGGCGTGCGCTCGCCGGTGCAGAACGGCTGGTCGCGCTCGTCGACGTCGGACGTGAGCAGCGCGGCGCTGTCGGCGTCGGTGCGCGCGATGAGCACGGTCGGCACGCCGCACACGTCGGCCGCGAGGCGCGCGGCGTTCAAAGTGCGCACGAACGACTGCGTCGGGACGAGCACCTTGCCGCCCAGGTGTCCGCACTTCTTCTCGGACGCGAGCTGGTCCTCGAAGTGCACGCCCGCGGCGCCGGCCTCGATCATCGCCTTCATGAGCTCGAAGGCGTTGAGCGGACCGCCGAAGCCGGCCTCGGCGTCGGCCACGATCGGCTGGTACCAGTCGACGTCGCCCTTCCCGTCGAGCGTCTGGATCTGGTCGGCGCGGCGCAGCGTGTTGTTGATGCGTCGCACGACGTCGGGCACCGAGCTCGCGGGATAGAGCGACTGGTCGGGGTACATCTGCCCGGCGTTGTTCGCGTCGGCCGCCACCTGCCATCCCGAGAGGTAGACGGCCTTGAGGCCGGCGCGCACCTGCTGCATGGCCATGTTGCCCGTGAGCGCGCCGAGCGCGTTGATGAACGGCTCGTCGTGCAGGGACCTCCACAGCTTGCGCGCGCCGTGGTCGGCCAGCGTGTACGCGATCGGGAGCGAGCCCGAGAGCTTCTTCACGTCGGCGTCGGAGTAGTCGCGGCGGATGCCGTCGAAGCGGCGGGCCATGAAGTCGTTCTGGCCGTCGTCGGTGGTGCTCATGGGACTCTTTCGATCGCGTCTCGGGAGCCCGCCCGCGGATCACGGACGGGCGGCGGGATGGATCGCATCGGCTCGCGGGGGGAACGGGCTTGAGGCCGTGCAGGTGCGGCCGTCCCCACCGATGATACAGGTCGGCGCGGAGCGCGCGGCGCCACACGTCATGCCGACCGACGCGAACGACGGTCGGCACGTCCCGCGCCTCACGGGACGTGGACCTCGAGCGCGTTGCTCGCGCAGAATCCTTCCGCCGCACCGGCGTCCTGGATCCAGGCCTGCACGAAGAGCGAGAACGCCTCGCCGGCCGAGGAGGGCGCGAACGGCACGTCGAGCGCGCCGGTCGTGTCACTCGTGAAGGGCGCCAGCACCAGGAACGGGAACGGCACGAGGACGCCGCCGAGCAGCGGGATCGCGTTCGCCTCGAGTCCCACGGCCAGCGCGCCCGGCGCGTGCGCGGGAGCATCGCGCAGACGCAGCACGCCACCGCCGGCGAGCGTGCCGCTGGCCGAGAGCAGCGGGACGCTGCTGCCCGCGAGCCCGAAACCCAGGTCGACGAACGGGCCCGAGCCGAGCGTGGGCACGTCGGCGTCGACGCAGGCCACAAAGCCGTCGCTGATCAGGTTCGCGACGCCGCCGAACGACGCGTCGTAGGCGCCGGTCGTGACCGGGAAGCCGGACGAGGTGGTCATCCCACAGACCGCGACGCGTCCGTCGGCGAGCAGGTCGAGGGCGAAGATCTTGTCGGCCGACGCGCCGCCCACGACGCTGCCGAGCAGCAGCGCGTCGCCGTCCGGCGCGAGCCGCAGCAGCAGGCCGTCGCTGGCTCCGCCCGGCGCGGCCGAGAGCGAGGGACCGGAGAGCGGCCCGTCCGACGAGGACGTCCAGCCGGCGAGCACGAGCGAGCCGTCGGCCGCGCGCGCCACCGCGGTCAGCACGTCGTCGGCGCTGCCGCCCGCGTAGGCCAGCAGGTCGAGGGCATGGCGGTCCGTGACGTAGCGCGCGCAGAGTCCGTCGCCGAAGAACACCCCGCCGCCGTAGCCGGACTGCGTCGCGCCTTCGCTCACGGGCAGGCCGGCCGAGCGCGTCGAGCCCACGACGATCAGTCGTCCCTCGGGATCGAGCGCCGCGTCGAGCAGGTTCTCGTCGGACGCACCTCCCAGCAGCGTCGCGAACACGAGCCCGTCGAGGTCGCGCGCCAGCGTGACGACGAAGCCGTCGCTGCCGCCCTGCAGCGACTTCTGGGGGGCGTCGACCGTGACGGGGAAGTCGGACGAGGCCGTCCAGCCCACGAGCGTCGGACGTCCCGCGTCGTCGAGCAGCAGCGCGTTGCCGATCTCGTCGGACGCGCCGCCGACGAACGTGGACGCCAGCAGCGACGTGCCGTCGGACGCGAGCACCGCGACGAACGCGTCCCCGCCGTCGACGCCTCCCCCGCCATACGTGCGGTCGAACGCCCCGCCCGTCGTGGGGAAGTCGGACGAGCTCGTCTTGCCAGCCACCACCAGCGCTCCGTCGTCGCGCACGGCCACGTCGAACGCGAGGTCGTCGCCCTTCCCGCCGAGCAGCGTCGAGACACGCAGCGCGTCGCACGCCGGCTCGAGCACGGACACGAACGCGTCGCCCTGCAGCACGCCCGTGCCACCGCCGAACGACGGGTCGTACGCGCCCGGCGTCTTGGGGAAGTTGCTCGACGCCGTCCAGCCCACGACGGCCACGGCGCCGTCGGGGAGCAGCGCGAGCGCCTGCGCCTCCTCGTCCTTCGCGCCGCCCAGGTAGGTCGACGAGAGCAGCGTCGCGCCGTCGGACGAGAGACGACTCACGCACACGTCCTTGGCGCCGTTCCAGGTCGTGTCGTAGGCGCCGGTCGTGGCGGGATAGCTGCCGGCCTGGGTCGAGCCGACGACGACCAGGCTGCCGTCGACGTCCGCGCGCAGGTCGAGCGCGAGGTCGCTGTGCGCGCCGCCCAGGAACGTCCCCCACTCGAGCACGGGGTCGAGCACGATGGAGCGCCCGCGCGCGGCCGGCGCATGGAACCCGAAGCGCGTCGCGTCGAGCGGAACGACCTCGCACGGCAGCGCGACGCGCGTGCCAAGGGCGCCCCGCGCGAAGAGCAGCGGCGGCCGCTGGACGAGGTCGCCGAGCGCCGTGCGCACCACGAGCGCTCCGTCGGCTCGCAGCTCGAGTCCGAGCGCGCCCTCGACCTGCACGATCACGTCGTCCAGGCGCGCGCCGTCGTCGACGAACAGGTCGTACTCGAGCGTGCCGTCGGCGGCGCCGCGCGCGCGCAGGTCGATGCCGTCGTAGAGCGACGTCCAGCGCAGGCGCGACGACGAGCGCAGGTGCGACGCCCAGCGCTGCGGGTCGTCGCCGAGGAAGAGGTGGCGCTCGGCGCCGGGCCGTCCCTCGGGACGCACGCGCGACGTCTCGCGCGCGTCGACGAAGCGCAGCCGCACCGCCGCGCCGCGCACCGCGTCGGTGGGAAGGCCCTGCTCGTCGAGCCGCGGCGCGCGCAGGTCGAGCAGCAGTCCGTCACGCTCGGCCCAGATCGCGACGGGCCCGGCCTCGGCGAAGGCCACCACCGGCTGGGGCCACTGCCCGCGGTTGGGCACGAAGGCCAGGTCGTCGGGGCTCCCGGCGTCCGGGGCCGCCCGGAGCGGGGCGGCGAGCAACAGGAGTCCCAGGGTGGCGGGCACGACGCGGCTGATATTCATGCGCGACGATATCGACGCAAGCCGATGCCAAACCTGAGTCCGACGCGTCCCTGCCGCCCTCGGGGCCGGGGAGCGGAAGCCGCCGAGACTGCTAGACTCGCCGGCTCATGGCGTCCCTCCGCCCCCTCGCCGCCCCCGCCGAGGCCGACCTGCCGCTGGCGGCCTGCCCGTGCTGCGGCCTCGTCCAGCGGACGCCGCCGGTGCGGCCGCGCCAACGCCTGCGCTGCGTGCGCTGCGCCACGCGCCTGGCCGACCCGGCCGGCCGTCGCCGCGCCTCGGGACGCACGGCGCTGCTGGCGCTCTCGGCGCTCATCCTCTATCCGGTGGCGATCCTGCTGCCGATCATGCGCGTCGAGACCTTCGGCACGGTGAGCGAGGCCTCGATCTGGTCGGGCGGCCTGGCGCTGCTCGCCGACGGGCAGTACGTCGTCGGCGTCGTCGTCCTGCTCTGCTCGGTCGTGCTGCCGCTGCTCAAGCTCTCGGCGCTGCTCGTGCTCGCGGCCGGCGGCGCGGGCATGGCGCACCGCGCGCGCGCCTCGACCTGGCACGTGGTCGAGTGGACGGGACGCTGGGGCATGCTCGACGTGCTGCTCGTGGCGATCCTGGTCGCGCTGCTCAAGCTCGGCCACAGCCTGCAGCTCCAGGCCGGACCGGGCGCGCTCGCGTTCACCGCCTGCGTCGTGCTGAACCTGCTCGCCAGCGGCAGCTTCGATCCCCACGCGCTGTGGGACGAACCGGCCGCGCCGCCGCACACGGCCGGAGACGACGAGCAGGACGCACGCGCCGAACCGCCCGACGACGCCACCATGCCGGAGGCCCGATGAGCACCGACGTCCCCACCCCGCCGCCCGTGGCCCGCGTCGAGGAGCCGCGCCGGCTCTCGCTGCTGTGGTTCGTCCCGCTGCTCGCGCTCGTGCTGGCCGGCGTGCTGGGCTGGCAGGCCTGGGGACGGCGCGGCACGACGATCACCGTGCAGCTCGACGACGGCCACGGGCTCGAGGCCGGCGACACCCTGCGCCACCGCGGGATCGTCGTCGGCGAGGTCACCGACGTGCGCCTCCTCGAAGGACTCGGCGGAGTCGTGGCCGAGGTGCGCCTGCAGCCCCAGGCCGACGACATGGCGCGCGTCGGCAGCCGCTTCTGGGTCGTGCGTCCCGAACTCGGACTCGAGGGCGTGGCCGGTCTCGACACCCTCGTGGGCGCGCACTACCTCGCGGTGCTGCCCGGCGACGGCGCCCCGCAGCGGCACTTCGTCGGACTCCCGGGTGCGCCCATCGCCGACGCGCTGCTGCCCGGGCTCGACGTCGTGCTGGAAAGTCCCACGCGCGGCAACCTGCGCGCGGGCTCGCCCGTGACGTACCGTCGCATGCACGTGGGCAGCGTGCTCTCGGTGGCGCTCGCGAGCGACGGTCGCACGGTCGAGGTGGCCGCGCGCGTGCGCCAGGAGTTCGCGTCGCTCGTGCAGGAGGGCACGCGCTTCTGGCAGACCGGCGGCCTGGAGGTCGACGCCGGGCTCTCGGGCATGCGCGTCAAGCTCGAGTCGCTCGAGGCGTTGCTCACCGGCGGCATCGCGCTGGCGTGTCCCCCGGGACAACAGCCCGCGGTGCGCACGGGGCACCGCTTCGCGCTGGCCACCGAGCCGAACGACGAGTGGCTCGCCTGGGATCCGGCCGTGTCGCTCGGCCACTCGCTGCTGCCCGAGGGCGCGCCGCTCGTGCGTCCCGAACGCGCCGCGCTCGTGTGGACCGCGGGCCGCCTGTTCAGCGGCGAGGAGCGTCGCGAGGGCTGGCTCGTGCCCGTGCCCTCCGGCGTGCTCGGACCGGCCGACATGCTCGTCACGCCCGACGGCGCCCACGCCGACTCGACCTTCCTCGAGGTGGCCGGCGGACGCTTCGCGGCCGATCCGTCGCACACGACGATCCTCGGCGACCTCGCGCGCGTCGACGTGAGCCTGCCCTCCGAGGTGACTCCCTGGCCGCCCGAACGCGAGCGTCGTCCCGAGGCGCCCGAAGACTGCCTCGTCGTGGCCGACCCCGGTCAGCCGCCGCTCAGCCTTGCCGCCGGCCGCTTGCGCGTGACCGACCAGGGCTGGGACGTGGACAGCGCGCTGGCGCTCGACCAACGCTGGCACGGCGCCGCCGTCCAGGCCCGCGGCGACGGCGCGCTCATCGGCGTGCTGCTCGTCGACGGCGATCACGCCCGCGTCGCCCCGTTGCCGTAAGGACTGCAAGGTCGGCCTGGTGCGCGACGCGTCGGACGACGTGGGACTGCGGCCAGGTGGGGGAACACCTGGCCTCCGTCCCACATCGCCCGCCGCTGCTCGCGCGGCGCTCCCTTCGCGAGATGGAAGGATGAACTGCTCGGCGGACACGAGCAAACCGGCGACGTGACGCGGCGCCCACTCCGCACGCGCGGCGTTTCACACGCGCTGTGCGCGCCCACTGACCATCGTCACGCAGCATCGCGCAGCTTCGGACAGTCCTCGCCGCCTGCGGCGGCTGCGGAACTCGCAGCGCGCTGGGCATGTGCCTCGGGGCGCGCATTCCGGAGCGGGGGGAAGCTCAGCGCGCTGGGGCGCGGCTTCGCGGCGAATCGGAGAGGGCGTCGAGCGAAGGGATCTTTCGAAGCAGGTGGTGCGCGCCGCCGGGGTGAGCCTCGTGCGTGAGCATGATCGCGAAGGCTGACGACATCGAGTTGCGTGCCGGCTCGGGACGGCGCGCCGTCTCGTGTGAATCGCCGACGGCGCTGCACTCGATCCGCTGCGAGTCGGCGGGGCATGCCGGCGCGTCGTTCACGCGCCCGGCATCGAGTGTGCGGACCGGAGGAGCGCAGGGGGCGATCGCCCAGCGAGTTCCGCAGGCGCCGCAGGCGCCGAGGACTGCTCGAGCGGGGCGGTCGCCCCCGAGCACCCGGAGTGTCCGCACACACGGATCTCCAGCAAGCGAGCACTCGCGTGGAGTCGTCCCCCCCCACTCGCCAAACCCGTCGCGCTACCCGAGCGTGCCGAGCACAGCATCCCGTCGCGCGACGAGGTCGGTCTCGTCGCCGAGGCGCAGCAGGCGTTCGACCGGCGCGTGACGGTTCAGCAGGCCCTCGACGAGGCTCTGGAACATGAACTGGATCCAGCGGTTCGTGCTGCGCACGCCGTCGTGTTCGAGGGGCAGCACGCCCCACGGGAGCAGCACGACGCGGTCGTAGCGGCGCAGGTGCGCGAGCCAGCGCGTCATGCGCGGCTCGGTGTCGGCGGCGTCGTGGTGGAAGCCGTAGTGGATCCAGAAGGCGGCGTAGTCGGCCGACGAGCGGTCGGCCACGAAGCCGTCGGCGGCGGCGTCCTCGGCGGCGCGCTGGTGCTCCCACAACTCGAGCAGCAGCGTGCGCATCTGGGCGTGGGTGAGCGTGTGCAGGTCGAGGCCGTCCTCGAGCCGCGCGCGCATGGGCTCCTCGAGGAAGGGCACCGAGAGCGCCTCGGCCAACGATCGTCCCAGGGTCGTCTTGCCGGTGCCGGCCGAACCCGAGAGCGCGATGCGCGGCGGGCCCTCGGGCGCCGCGGGCCGCAGGAACGACGCGTCGAACCACGGACGCTCGCCCATCCCCTGCAGCACGGCGCCCGCGGCGGCCAGCGCGAGCGAGGTGCACGACGCGGCGGACGGCGCGAAGCGCAGCGCATCGCCGATGGGCAGGCCGAGCGCGTCGCACAGCAGCACGCGCAGCACGCCCACGTGGGACACGAGCCACACGCGCTCGTGCGCCGCGTCGAGCACCTGCGCGCGCCAGGCCGCGAGCACGCGCGCGGCGAGCTGCTCGAGCGACTCGCCGCCCGGCGGCGCGCGGCGGACGTAGTCGTCCCAGTAGTCGTTCACGAGCGGGCCGTGCTCGGCCGAGATCTCGGCCCACGTGCGACCCTCCCACGCGCCCATGTCCTGCTCGCGCCAGCGCGCGTCGAGCACGAGGTCGGCGCCGGTGGCGTCGGCCAGGCGCGCCCCGAGATCGCGGCAGCGCGACAGGTCGCTGCACAGCACCACGTCGGGACGCCCTTCGGTCGCCGCCATCCAGGCCACGAGCCGTTCGTGCTGGCGCAGGCCGCGCGGCGTGAGCGCTGCGTCGATCTGTCCGCGCACCTCGCGCCGCTCGAAGCCGTCCACCTCGCCGTGGCGCAGCAGGCGCGCGTGGACGACGCCGTGTTCGGGCATCACGCGGCGCGTCGTGGCGTCGAACGCGTCGCCCGCGGCCTGGCCCTGGCTCACGACGCGTCGCCGTCCGAGGCGGGCCGGTCGCGCGACGCGGCGTCGTCCGCCGCGCGCGCCCCGACGGGCGGCAGCCACGGCAGCACGAACGGACGTCCGTCGGGCGCCGGCATCGCGCCGTAGTGCAGCGCGCTGCCGTAGACCGGCTCGAGCACCTCGCGGCGCAGGACGTCCGCGGGCGGAGCGTCGATCACGACCCGTCCGGCGTCGACGAGCACGATGCGGGTGGCGAACTGGCTGGCGAGGTTGAGGTCGTGCGTGACGACGACCACCGCGCGCGCGTGGCACGCGAGTCCGGCCACGAGTTCCATGACGCGCACCTGGTGCTCGGGATCGAGCCCGTTCGTCGGCTCGTCGACGAGCAGCACCTGGGCCTCCTGGGCGAGGGCGCGCGCGAGCAGCACGCGCTGGCGCTGACCGCCGGAGAGCGCCTGCATCGAGCGCCGTCCCAGGTCGGCCACGTCGGACGCCTCGAGCGCGAAGCGCACCGCATCGGCGTCCTTGCGCGTCGGGCCGCGCCAGCGGTCGATGCGCGCGTAGCGTCCGGCCAGGACGAAGTCGGACACGCTCACGTCGGGCAGCGCGCGCAGCTCCTGCGGCACGCGCGCCAGGAGCTGCGCGCGCTCGCGCAACGGCAACCCGGTCAGGCTGCGCCCCTCGAGCCGCACCTCGCCGGCCAGCGGGACGAGCAGCCCCGCGAGCAACCCGACCAGCGTCGTCTTGCCCGAGCCGTTCGGTCCGCAGACCACCACGAGTTCGCTGCGTGCCACGCCCAGCGAGATGCCGTCGACCGCGCGGATGCCGCCCGGGTGCTCGAAGGCGAGGCCCCGTCCCTCGAGCAGGTTCACCACGTCTCGACCTCGCGGCGGTTCAGCGCCAGCAGCACGAGGAAGAACGGTCCTCCGACGAGCGACATGACCACGCCCGGCGGCAGGTGCGCGGCACCCAGCAGCCAGCGGTTGAGCAGGTCGACGCCGAGCAGGAAGTCGGCGCCGGCGAGCAGCGAGATGGGCAGCACCGCGGCGTGGGCGCGGCCCGCGAACTGGCGCACGATGTGCGGCACGACGAGGCCCACGAACGCGATCTGTCCCGCGACGGCCACCGCGGACGCGGCCGAGAGCGCGGCCGCGCCGACCACGAGCGCGCGCACGCGGGCCGTCGACACGCCGAGCGAACGCGCGTCGTCCTCGCCGCCCTGCAGCAGGTCGAGCTCCCAGGCCACGAACGGGACGACCGACGCGGCCACGGCCAGGCACAGCCAGACGGTGCCGGCGTGCGCGGGCGCACGGTCGTCGAGGGTGCCGAAGGTCCACGCGAGCACGGCGCGCGAGACCTCCCAGTCCTCGAGCACGAGCGACGAGAGCAGCGAGAGCAGGCCGGCCACGCAGGTGTTCACCGCGATGCCCGTGAGCAGCAGCGACGGGACCGAGATGCGTCCGCCGGGCGAGGCGAGCAGCAGCACCACGAGCACCGTGACGAGCGCGCCCACGAAGCCGAACAGCGGCACGAGCAGCGTGAGCACGCCGGCGTCCTGCACGGCGACGAGCGCGCCGCCGTAGCCCGAGAGGAGCAGGATCGCGAGCGTCGCGCCCAGGCTCGCGCCGCCCGTGATGCCCAGGATCGACGGCGCCGCGAGGCCGTTGCGGAAGAGTCCCTGCACGAGCGCGCCCGAGAGGCCCAGCGCGGCGCCCACCCCGGCCGTGGTCAGCACGCGCCACAGGCGCAGCTCGACGATCGCCTGCTGCGACGCGTCGAGTCCGCCGTCGCCGAGCCCGAGCGCGCCGAGCACCCCGCGCAGCAGCGTCGGCAGGTCGGAGAGTCCCGCGCTGCCGACACGCAGCGAGAGCAGCATGAGCAGCGGGACGAGCAGCAGCAGCGTCGCGGCGAGTCCGACGCGTCCTCCCAGCAGGCGACGGCTCATCGCCGCGCCCCGCACGAACGCGTCACGCGCGGCGCGTCAGGGGACGTTCGCAGGTCGCTCCGGCCGGGGTTCGTCACGGCGCGATCGTCGCCGACGGGAGGCGGCGTCGCCAGCCCCGGGTCGCGAGGCGTGCCTCCGAGGGACGACCGCACGGACTCCGCGCCCACGCGGCGCCTCAGCGATCCAGTGCCTCCAACCGCTCGGCGAGCTGCAGTGCGCCGTCGACGATGTGGTGCGAGGTCGTCGTGTAGAGCCAGCCGTCGATCTCGACGATGCGCTCGCCGCGCACCGCCGCGAGCGTGGCGAGCGCCGGTTCGGCGAGCAGGAACGCGCGTGTCGAGAGGCCTCCCTCGCGGGAAGGTCCCGGGACCACGAACACGCCGGGGTCGAGCGTGATGAGGTCTTCGAGGGTGATCGACGTGTGCCCGCTGCGCCCCGCCTCGGCGGCCAGGTTGCGCACGCCGGCAAGTCGCGCCTGCTCGTCGTTCGTGGTGCCGGCGCCGGCCACCCATCCCCCGGCGCCGCCGTGGGTGAAGAACAGCGCGCGCGGCGCCGGCTCGGGAGGCACGATCGTCGCGAGCCGCGTCTCGGTCTCGTCGATCACGCGCTCGGCCGCCGCTTCGACGCCGAACAGCCGTCCGGCGAGCCGCAACTGCGCGCGGGCTTCGTCCCAGGTGCGCGGATCGGTGAGCAGCACGAGCGGCAGGCCCGCCTCGCGCAGCCGCGCGGTGGTCTGGGCGTCCTGCCAGTCGTGCGCGAGCACGAGGTCGGGACGCAGCGCCAGGATCGGCTCGGCGAGGTAGCGCGGGAAGCGCGGGACGTCGGGCCACGCGTGCTCGTCGTCCTGCAGCACCGACCAGAGCAGCGCGGGACCCGGCAGCGCGACCACGCGCGCCGGCGGCAGCAGCGCCGCCACGAGGTCGACGCTGCCGGACGCCGCGGGCAGCACGGCCACCGGCGGCGCGTCGAGGTGCAGCGTCGTGCCGTCGGGCAGCGCGACGTCGCGCGGGAAGCCCGCGCGCGACACCGTCGGACGCGCCCTCGCCGGCTCGGCCCCGCCGTCGAACGTGAGCGCCAGCGCTCCCAGCACGACGAGCACGAACGCGACCGGCAGGCCGCGGACCAGGGTCGCTCGACGCGCGCCGATCACGGCCGCGTCAGGTGCCCACGTCGCGCACGACGAGCGCGGAGAGCAGCGGCTTCCACTTGGCCACGAGCGCCAGGTGGTCGGGATGCTCGAGGTACGCGCGGTAGCCGTCGACGTCGTCGAAGCCGATCAGCACGAAGACGTCGTAGTCGTCGGTGACCGTGGCACGGCCGGTGTCGAGGTGGCGTCCCGAGGCGTATTCGACCACCGATGGGATGTGCGCCAGGAACAGGTCGCAGTCGTGCTGCAGCGCGTCGACCGAGGCGGGCTCGGGTGCGACGAGCGACATGCCCACCAGGTGCAGGAGCGGCGCGGCCCTGCGGGGCCGCGCCGCGTCGTCGGACGCGGCGCAGCCCAGCAGGGCCAACGTCAGCAGCAGCGACCAGCCGGCTCGGTCGCGTCGCATCGGATCAGGGAGCCGTGGCGATCAGGCCGTTCGACAGCGAGACCCCGAACACGGCGGCCGCGTCCTGGATGCCGTACTGGAACACCACGGTCTGCCCCGGGCTGAGGCCGAGGTCGGCCCACGGGATGTCGAGTCCGCCGCTCGCGTCGGTGAACAGGTTGAACGACGCCAGGAGCGGGATCGTGACCAGCGTGCCGCCCTTGAAGTTCGCGGCACCCTCGGCGACCGACAGGAAGAGCACCGCCAGCGGCGCGTTCTCGACCGCGTTGCGCAGGTGGATCGCGCCGGCCTCGCCGACGCCCACGCCGCCCGTCCCGAACAGGATCGGCTTGCCGTGCGCGCCCGCGAGCCCGTGGCCGAGCCCGACGAACGGACCGCCCGGCTTGATCTTGAAGATTTCGCCGCCGTTCAGGTCGCAGATGTAGGTCTCGCCGTCCTGGTCGACGCCGAAGCTGCTGGGCGAGTTGGCCACGAGGCCGCCGCCGGCCTGCTTGAGCGGCGTGACGTCCTCGTCGCGGGTGACCGTCGAGCCGTCGTACGCGATGACCCAGTACTTGTTGCTGCTGTTGTCGGCGTAGATGAGCTGTCCGGCGAGGTCGGGGATGGCTTCGCCGCGATACGGGACGCCCCCGATGACCGCGCGACCCAGCCCCGGGTTCACGTAGTCCTTGACGGGCAGCGTGAGCGACGGGTCGTTGCAGGTGCATCCGGAGAGCGTCGTGCAGTTCAGGCCCTCCATGCAGCGCCAGCCGAAGTTGATCGGGGAGGCCGTGCCCGCGTTGACCGCGGCGATCGTCGCGGCCGACAGGAAGTCGACCTCTTCGCGGGCGTTCTGGCCGACGTCACCGATCCACAGGTCGCCGGTCTCGGAGTCGAACGCGTAGCGCCACGGGTTGCGCAGGCCGAAGGCCCAGATCTCGTCGAGCACGGTCGGGTCGCCGACGTACGGGTTGTCGGCCGGGATCGCGTACGGCGAGCCGCCGTCGACGTCGATGCGGATCATCTTGCCCAGCAGCGTCGTGCCCGACTGCGCGTTGCCGCCCGCCACGTGCCCCGAGCCGGTGTCGTTCGCGTTGCCGCCGTCGCCGAACCCGATCCACAGCATGCCGTCGGGGCCGAAGGCCAGGTTGCCGGCGTTGTGGTTCGTCTGCGGCTGCGTCACGTTGAGGATCGTGAACCCGCTGCCCGCGTCGGCCACGTCGGGATCGCCCGACACCGTGTAGCGCTCGATGCGCGTGTTGCCGCCCGTGCGCGTGTAGTCGACGTAGAAGTAGCCGTTGTTCGCGTAGTCGGGATGGAAGGCCATGCCCAGCAGGCCCTGCTCGTTGCCCGTCGTGACCGTCAGGCCGGTCAGGTCGAGGAACAGCGAGATGCTCCCGTCGCCGTGCAGGATGTGGATGTCGGACTGGTTCTGCTCGACCACGAACATGCGGTCGTCACCCGGGATCGGCGAGGCCAGCACGGCCACCGGCCGTGCGAAGCCGCTCGCGACGAGCTCGGTCGTCAGCGGCGTGTTCTGGGCGGAGAGAGGGAGCGCCGCCAAGCCGACGGCCGCCATGCTGAGGACAGGGACGAGCCTCATTCGGTAAGTCTCCGGGTGTGGACGAGGACGGCGGGTCGCGGAGAGCGCCGTCTCATGGGAGTGTGGGTCGGACGGCCCGCGTCGGGGAGGACGACGGACCGAACGCGGAGTCTACCACGGGTCTTGCACCCGTCGTGGTCCGCTCGACGCCGAGCGCGCGCCCCGTGGCGCGTCCCTCGGAGCAGGATGCGTCGTCGTCAGCCGACCACGCGTTCACCTGACGACACGGGGGACGTCGACCCGACCCGGGCCGACGTCCCCCGTGCTGCCGCGGAGCAGCCCTCGCGCACGAGGGCGCGCGGCGATCAGAAGATCGTCTGCGACTGCAGCCGGACCCGCGTGGCGTCCTTGCCGTCGGTGGTCTGGTTCTCGCGACGCGTGATGTCCAGGCTCAGCTTGCTGTTGTGCTTGTCCATGAAGTAGTTCACGCCCAGCGTGGTCTCGCGCAGGTCGTCCTTCGCGTCGAAGTCGACCTCGGAGACCGCCGCCACGAGCTCGATCTCGTTCGGGACGACCTGGTACGCGAGCTGGATCGTGTGACCGTCGTCGTCGATCTGCCCCCCGCCGTGGTTCAGCTCGGCGGTGCGGTCGTACATCTCGTACAGGAACGCCAGCGGACCCGAGACGACCTGCATCTCGTACCCGACGCTGCGGTCGTTGCTGCGACCGTCGCCGGCGGTGCCGTCGCCGTCGACGTCGGCCGGCTGGTCGGCGTTCACCATGTACGAGCCGCCGAACGCGATCTTGGTGTCCCAGGCGCCGTTCTTGCCCTGGCCCTGGAAGGCCGAGAGATCCTCGTTCACGTAGCCGAGCGGGTTGAACACGACGCGCACGCCGCGCCGCAGCCCGGTGCTGGACGTGCCGTCCTGTCCGTCCTGGTTGGCGCCGTTGCCGCCCTCGCCGTTCGAGAGGCCGAGGAAGAGCTGCAGCTTGCCGTCCATGAGGTCGCTGGCGACCATCGCGCCCGGCTCGCGGTCGGGCGCGAACTCCTTGCTCGCGATGCTGTCGTCGACGATCGCGAGCTTGCTGCTCGAGGCCTGGATCTCGCGTCCGAACGGGAACTTGAACTGTCCGACCTTGAGGCCGGTCTTGCTGTGGTCGTCCTTCTGCAACTGGACGCCGACGTACGCGTCCTTGACGGACAGCGCCTTGGTGGACGAGTTCACCTTGCTCTGCGTGGGCGTGTCGATCTCGAGCTTGTAGTCGACCTTGTCGCTGCCGGCCTTGCCGAAGAACGCCAGGCGTCCGCGCGGGACGCTGAAGTTCACCTCGTCGGCCTTGCGGTTCCCCGACTCGCCCTGCTGCGCCTCGACGCGCACCTGCAGGCGTCCCTTGAAGCCCAGGCTCCACTTGCCGTCGTCGGAGCTGAACTGGAGCTTGCCCGGCTTGCCGCCCGAGGTCGAGACGTCCGGATGGGCGAGGCGCTCGAGACGCGATTCGAGAGCCGCCACCTGTTCCTTCTCGGCCCGCTCGCGCTCGGCCATGCCGACCAGCTCTTCGTAGGTCGCCTCGTCGATGATGCCGCGTTCCAGCAGCACGTCGAGGATCGCCGTCTCGACGGACTTGCCGTCGTCGTCGCGGGCCAGGGCCGCGGGGGTCAGGGATGCCAGGAGCACGGCGCCGATCGCCGCTCGCGTCAGGGTCTTCATGCATCGCTCTCGTTTGGGGACGTCACGCCAGTCCACCCGGGAGCCGCTCCCGGGAGCGCCGAGGTTGTCACCCGGGGACATGAGGGTTTTGTGTGGATCCGGAGAATGCCTCGGGGCCGCGGCGTGAAGGCCGGACCGCCGCGACTCCCCCTCGCCCAGCCTCGCGCACTCGGGAACCACCGACGAAGCGGCCCGGGAACGCTCGGATGCGGCCCGCCGGACATGGGTCCTCCGCCCCAGAGGCACGCGGGACGGACGAGTCCGCCCAGACCTCCGTGACGCGCGCAGCGGAGGTCAAGCCGTCCCCCGCGCGCGGCCGATGAGCAGCCCATGACGAAGTCGATCCGCCGCACGCTGTCCGTCCTCGTCCTGGGCCTCGCCGCGACCTCGGCCGCCGCCCAGGACCGCCCCGACCCGACGTACGAGACCCTGCGCTGGCAGGGCCAGGACGTCATCGCCGGTCGTCTGCTGGTCGAGTTCGCGCCCGGCACGCCGACCGCGGTGCAGTACGTCCGGCACGAGGCGCTGGGGACGCGCACGCTCGCGGAGCTCGACGTCGACCTGACGCTCGTCGAACTGCCGCGCGGCACCACGATCGACGCCGCGCGCGCGGCCTACGGCAAGTTCCCCGAGGTGCTCTCGGTCGAGCCGGACGTGCTGCACCACCCGCTCGGCACCCCCGACGACACGAAGTGGGGCCAGCAGTGGGGACTCCCGCGGGTCGACGCCGAGGCCGCCTGGGACCTCTCGCACGGTGACCCGTCGTGCGTCGTGGCGATCATCGACTCGGGCTGCAAGACCGACCATCCCGATCTCGACGGGCACTACGCGTTCGGCTGGGACACCTACGCCGACGACGCGATCCCCGAGGACACCGACGGGCACGGGACGCACTGCGCCGGCATCGCCGCGGCCGAGACCGACAACGGACTGGGCGTGGCCGGCGCGAGCTGGGGCTGCCGCTTCGCCGCCTACCGCGCGGGCAACGGGTCGTTCCCCACGAGCGCGCTCGTCTCGGCCATCGACCGCGCGGTGGCCGACGGCTGCCAGGTGCTCTCGATGTCCTGGGGCAGCAGCTACAACAGCTCGGCCATCCGCCACGCGCTGCAGGACGCGCGCGACGCCGGCTGCGTGCTCGTGGCCGCCGCGGGCAACGACAACTCGACCACTCCCTTCTATCCCGCGGGCAACGCGTTCGTGATCGCGGTGGCCAGCTCGGCGCCCAACGACACGCGCAGCAGCTTCTCGAACTACGGGAGCTGGGTCGACGTCGCCGCACCGGGCCAGTCGATCTACTCGACCTGGAACAACGGCGGCTACACGTACCTCTCGGGCACGTCGATGGCCTGTCCGCTCGTGGCCGGCATGGCGACGCTGCTCTACTCGGAGCTGGGCGGCGTGCGCTCGGTCGAGAACGCCGCCGCGGTGCGCGAGGCGCTCGAGTCGACCGCCGAGCCCGTGGGCAACTGGGTCGCGTACGGACGCGTCGACTTCGACGACGCGATCCTCGCGCTGGGCACCATCGATCCGCCGCAGGTGACCTCGATCTCGCCTCTCAGCACGCAGGTGCTGGGTGCCGAGACGATCACGCTCTCCGGCAGCGGCTTCGTCGGCGTGACCGACGTGACCGTCGGCGACCAGGCCGCGAGCGACGTCGTCGTGACGTCCGACTCGCAGCTCACGTTCACGGCGCCGCTCGGCGACGCGCTCGGTCCCGTCCCCGTGGTGCTCACCGAGGGAGGCCAGGCGAGCACGCCGATCTCGCTCACCTACGACGAGACGGATCCGCCCGAGCTGCTCGTCGAGGAGACCGTCCACGTCGGCGGCGACCTCGCCTGGCACGCCGGCGGCCAGGTCGGGCAGGGCGTGCTGCTGCTCATCGCGCTCTCGCCGTCGACCTTCGACTTCAAGGGCTGGCCGCTGCTGACCGACTTCGCCGTGCTGCTGAGTTCACCGCTCGACCCGGTCGGACGCCTGGACGTGCCGATCACGCTGCCGCCCTCGCTCGGGCCGCTCACCTTCTACACCCAGGCGGTCACGGTCTCGGGCGGCTTCCGCGGCGCGAGCGCGGTGCGCACGACGAACATCGTCCCGTAGGACGCCCCTCCGCTCACGCGCCCTCGACGACCCCCACCCAGAGTCCGTCGCCGAGCGGGACGATGCAGCCGTGCACGCGCGGCTCCTTCGCCATCACGTCGTTGAACGCGCGCACGGCACCCACCTCGCGATCGCTGGGACGTTCGTCGAAGAGCTGCCCGAAGGCGAACGCGTTGTCGGCCATGACCAGCCCGCCGGGACGCAGGATGCGCAGCCCCTCGGCGAGGTACGCCGGGTAGCCCGACTTGTCGGCATCGAGGAAGATCGCGTCCGCCGAGATCGGCGGCAGCGTGGCGAGCACGTCGCTGCCCGCGCCGCGGTGCAGCGTGATCTTGTCGGCCACGTCGGAGCGCGCGATCCACTCGGCGGCGAAGTCGGCGTGCTTCGGCGAGAGCTCGATCGTGTGGACGTGCCCGTCGTCGGGCAGCGCGCGCGCCATCGAGATGGCCGAGTAGCCGGCCAGCGTGCCGACCTCGACGACGTCCTTCGCGCGCTGGAGCTCGAGCAGGATCTGCATGAAACTCGCCTGGGCCGGGCCGATCCAGATCTTGGGGATGCCGACCTCGGCCGCGGCCTCCTTGAGCTGCCGCAGGAAGTCGTCGTCGCCGCGGGTGCGTTCGGCGAGGTACGCGAAGTGGCGCGCGGTCACGAGGGAGTCGTCGGCGGACATGCGGGCTCCGGGCAGGCGGACGGCGGGCGACGTGAGGACGTCGCCCCGAGGTCCGGACGAGGATAGCGGTCGCGCCCCGGCGCGCGCGAGGCCGCAAGGACGCGACGCGACGCCGGCGCGACGCGCGCCGTCCCCGTGCGCACCGGGCGGTGCGTTGTGCTTGGACGCGGGCCGCGCGCGGGACAGAATGGCCGGCTCCACCCCGCCGACGGAGTCCCGTGATGTCCACCGCGTACGCCGAGCTCGAGTCCCGCTGGGCCGAGATCCTCGACCTGCAGCACGGCCAGTCGATCCTCGGCTGGGACCAGGAGGTCATGATGCCGCCCGGCGGCGCGAACCTGCGCGCGCACACGCTCGCCACGCTGGCCGGCGTGATCCACGGGCGCGTCTCCGACAAGGGGCTCGCGAAGCTCGTCGAGCAGCTGCACGGCAGGCGTGCGACGTTGCGTCCGGCCGAACGGCGGGCGGTCGACCTCGTGCGCCGCGAGGTGCGCAAGGCCACGTCCATCCCGGCCAGGCTCGCCACCGACATCGCGCTGGCCGAGAGCGAGTGCGTCGAGTCGTGGCGCGTCGCCCGCGCCGCGAAGAGCTGGACGGGCTTCAAGAAGGACCTGGCGCGCATGGTCGCGCTCAAGCGCGAGGTGGCCGGCCTGCGCGCCGGCAAGGGGCCGCTGTACGACGCGCTGCTCGACGACTTCGAGCCCGGCGCGACGATGGCCGGCATCGACCCGCTGCTCGACGCGCTCAAAGAGCTCACCGTCCCGCTGCTGCAGCGCGTGGTCGCGGCGAAGCGCAAGGTCCCCCTGCGGCCCTTCGTGGGACGTTTCGCCGTCGACGCCCAGCGCGCCTTCTCGCGCTCGGTCGTGACCGCCATGGGCATCGACCTCGAGCGCGCGCGGCTCGACCTCTCGACGCATCCGTTCTGCGGCGGCGTGGCGCCGGGCGACGTGCGCATGACCTCGCGCTTCGACGAGCGCGACACGCGCGGCGGCCTCTTCGGCGCCATCCACGAGGCCGGCCACGGACTCTACGAGCAGGGCCTCGACCCCAAGCGCGCACGCTCGCCGCTGGGCGGCGCGATCTCGATGGCGATCCACGAGAGCCAGTCGCGGTTGTGGGAGAACAACGTGGCGCGCGGCCGCGCGTTCTGGAAGCACTGGCTGCCGCGCATGAAGAAGGCGCACCCGCAGCTGAAGGACGTCACCCTCGACGAGGTCTTCGCCGCGAGCAACGTCATGGGACCGTCGATGATCCGGGTCGAGTCCGACGAGCTCACGTACAACCTGCACATCGTGCTGCGCTACGAGATCGAGCGCGACCTGATCGAGGGCCGTATCGAGGCGTCCGACCTGCGCGACCGCTGGAACGAGGGCATGCGCGCGCTGCTCGGGATCGTGCCGAAGCACGACGGAGAGGGCGTGCTGCAGGACATCCACTGGGCCTCGGGCCTGTTCGGGTACTTCCCCACGTACAGCCTGGGCAACCTCTACGCGGCGCAGTTCATGGAGGCCGCGCGCAAGGCGATCGGCGACCTCGACGCGCGCCTCGCGAAGGGCGACCTGGCGACCTTGCGCGAATGGCTGCGCAAGAACGTCCACCGCCACGACCAGACCGTCGACGCGGCCACGCTCGTCAAGAAGGTCACCGGCAAGCCGCTCTCGGTCGACGCCTTCGCGCGGCACATCACGGCCAAGGTCGACGCGATCTACGGATGAGCCCGATGCGCATCGCCACCTGGAACGTGAACTCGGTCCGCGCGCGGCTGCCGCGAGTGCTCGCCTGGCTCGCGAAGCAGAGGCCCGACGTGGCCTGCCTGCAGGAGGTGAAGTGCGTCGACGACGAGTTCCCCTACGAGGAGATCGAGTCGCTCGGGTACCACGTCGAGACGTTCGGACAGAAGACCTACAACGGCGTCGCGTTCCTGTCGCGCGACACGCCGTCCGACGTGGTGCGCGGACTGCCCGACGACGGCGACGACGCCGAGGCGAGGGCCATCGCGGCCACCTTCGGCGACGTGCGCGTGCTCAACCTGTACGTCGTGAACGGCAAGGACGTCGGCACGCCGCACTACGCGAAGAAGCTGGCCTGGCTCGACCGCGTGGCGACGTACGTGCGAGACGCCTTCCCCATGTCCGACAAGGTCGTCGTGACCGGCGACATGAACTGCACCTTCGACGACCGCGACGTCCACGACCCGCTGCGCTGGCACGAGAAGATCCTGTGCTCGACGCCCGAGCGGCAGGCCCTCGCGAAGATCATGGAGCCCGGCCTGCGCGACGCGTTCCGCGCCTTCCACGAGGAGGGCGGGCACTACACCTGGTGGGACTTCCGCACGCGCGGCTTCCAGCGCGGCCAGGGCCTGCGCATCGACCACGTGCTGCTCTCGCCTCCCGCGCTCGAGGCCTGCACCGACGTCGAGGTCGACGTCGAGGAGCGCGCCGCTCCCAAGCCCAGCGACCACGCGCCGGTCATCGCGAGCTTCCGCTGACCTCCTTCGCGGGCCCGAACACGGGGCCGGCGATCACGAACACGCGTCCGGTGCGCGTCCCGTGCACCGCGCTCCAGCCGGACGTGCACAGGAAGTCGCGGGCGCCGTCGCCGTCGACGTCGCCCAGTCCGGTGGCGTCGAAGCCGAACGTGTCGCCGGGCTCGCGGCACGTGTACGTCGCCAGCACCGAACCGTCGAGCCCCGAGAAGAGCGTCACCTTGCCGCCCACCGGCGCGCCTTCCGAGTTGCGCCAGCTCCCCACCAGCAGGTCGGCGTGTCCGTCGCCGTCGCAGTCCCCGACGTCCGACACGCTGGTGCCGAAGCCCGCGCCCGCGGCCGCCCCGGTGAGCTCGAGCAGACGCTCGCCGGTGCGTCCCGAGTGGACGTACACCTTGCCCGTGTGCGTGCCCTTCGCGCCGTCGTTGAAGTCGGAGCCGAACACGTCGGGGACGCCGTCGCCGTCGACGTCGCCGAGCACCGAGACGAAGTACTGACCGAGCTGCCGCGCGGTCGCGCCGCCCTCGAACGAGAAGTGCGGCACGAGCTCGCCGTCGACGACGCGCTCGACGTAGACCTTGCCCGTCCCGCGCGGGCCGGCGCTGCCGGCGCCGACCACGAGCATCTCGTGCCCCGCGTCGGTGCAGCTCGCGAGGGCCACGCCGAAGCTCGCGCCGGGCTCGCCGTCGAGCGTCTGCAGCAGCGCGCCGGTCTTCCCCGAGTGGACATACACGCGTCCCGCCCCCGCGCCGGCGGCGCTGCTCGTCGGCGCGCCCACCGCGATCTCGCCCACGCCGTCGCCGTCGAGGTCGGGCATCCCGCAGCCCTTGGTCCCGTAGCCGTCCCCCGACTCGCCCGCGGCGAGGGTGCGCAGACGCGAGCCGTCGGCCCCCGAGAGCACGTACGCGTGCCCGGCGCCGGGCGGCGACCCGGGCGCCCCCACGAGCAGGTCGGGGACGCGGTCGCCGTCGACGTCGCCGAGCGACGCCACGATGTCGCCGAACTGTTCGCCCGGTCCGCCGTCGGCGGTGAACAGGAGCGCGCCGCTGCGGCTCGAGTAGGCGTAGATGCGGCCCGAGTTGGGCACGCCGTCGATCGTCTTGCTGACCGCGGTGGCCACGAAGTCGTCGACGCCGTCTCGGTCGAGGTCGCCCACGTTGCGACCGATCCACCCGAACTGGTCGCCGGCGGCCTCGCCGTCGAGCTCGTACAGGACGCGCGGCTGCTCCACGAACGCATCCGACCCGCGCAGCTGCGGCGGCAGTGCGTCGGCGAAGCGCGGGTCGGCGGCCAGCGACTGCAGATCGGCGTCGCCCAGCATCGTGCCGCGGTCGCGGAAGCCCGCGTCGACCGCGCGCCCCAGCCAGTCGAAGGCGGCCTCGGTGCGTCCGAGGCGGGCGTTCGCGCAGGCGGCGTTGTACGACGCCGTGGCGCGCGTCGCGTCGAAGCCGGCCGCCTTCTCGTGCGCGACGAGGGCCGACTCCCAGTGGCCCTGGGCGTGGCGCGCGAAGCCGAGCAGCATCCACGCCACGGCGTCGTCGGGATGCGCCTGGACGACCTGGACCAGGGCCGCCTCGGCCCCGACGGGATCACCCTTCTGGAGCAGCGCGCGTCCGTCGGCCAGGGTGGGCGGGTCGTCGCCGGCCGCGGCCGACGAGGCGAACGAGAGCAGGAGCACGACGACTCCGGCGGGACGGAAGCGCATGGGTGGACCTTCGGGACGGGAGGCGACGCCGGGACATGCGGTCTACCCCGATGCCGCGCGCCCGGGAACACGGCGCGTCCGTGGCGTCGGCCGCGTCACGCGGGCAGGCCTGTCCCCCGCGGCAAACGCGTGGGTCAGCGCGCGTCCGCGTCCCACCATTCGAAGTAGGCGATCATCATCTCGTCGGTGGTCTGCTCGCCGAAGCGCACCGTCGCGCCCGGGTCGGGGTTGGCGGGATTGGCGGCGCTGTTGTCGAACGTCCCCGTGGCGATCAGCTTCGACCCGGCCGGCACCGTCCGCGGCTCGAGCAGCGTGTACATCGTCTGCCACTCGAAGTCGTAGCGTGGGACGTCGAGCAGCATCTCGCGTTCGCCGTCGGGCAGCTCGAGCTCGAGCTGGAACGCCGCGCCGCGCAGGTGCATGTGCGGAGAGAACGCCGAGAGCACCGTGTCGCGCTCGAGCGTGCGCTCGGCCGTGACGGGCATGCCGCGCGATCCCGCGGGGATCATGAAGTCCGTGTTGTACACGCCGCTCGTGTGCACCTCGTGGGCCGGCGGCACGTCGGCGAAGTGGAAGCCGATGCGCGTCACGTCCTCCGTCGCGGTGCCGTCGGGCGTGTAGTGGAGCTGCAGCTTCAGCCACGTGCCGGCGGGCAGGCGCTTGGCGAGTCCGTCACCGAACACGCGCGTGCCCGCGCCCGGGACGTACGCCGCGAAATAGCCCTCGAGCCCGTCGGAGCCGCGCACCCGCCTGCGTCCCAGGGCCTCGTCCTCGTCGGCCGGGAAGACGAGCACGTGGTGCACCACCGTCGACGCGCCGGGCAGCACCTCGACGGCCGAGACCCAGCGGTCGACGGGCTGATCGGTCTTCACGTACACGTAGCGATAGTCGACCACGCCATCGGCGGGCACGGCGATCGGCTCGTCCATCGCGTACGCCGCGTCGGGCTTGCCGAGCTGCCAGCGGCCCTCGACGTGGTGCCGTGCGCGCGGCGCGTCGGCCGGATCCCCCTCGGGACAGTCCGCGGCGATCCAGTCGAGCAGCAGCTTGCGGTCGTCGCGCGACAGCGAGCGGTCGTCGCGCCACGGCCCGCTGCCGGCGGCCGCGTGCCAGGGCGGCATGAGCCGCTTGCTGAGCACGTAGCGGATCATGCCCTTGCGTCCCACGACCTCGTCGTAGGTGTCGAACGCGAAGTGTCCGGGGCCGTCGTGGTGATGACAGGACGCGCAGCGGTCCTGCATGACGCGGCTGACCGACTCGGCCCACGTCACCGGACGCGGCTCGCGCTCGATCTCGGGCAGGTCGAGCACGCACCCCGGCGACGTGGTGGCCGGGACCGCGACGTCGCGCATGCTGCAGACCTGCGCGAGCGCGTCGGCCAGCCAGCCGTGCAGCGGCGCGGGACGCGAGAAGCCGACGCCGTACTGGTCGTCGACCGCACCGCGGTAGCGCAGCGTGCGCCACGCGTCGAGCACGAACACCTCGGTCGTGCTGCGCGCGCCGAGCTGCGCCGCGAACGTCTGCTCGGGATCGGCCACCATGCGTCCGTGCAGGCCGTCGCGCCCGGCCGCCTCGAGGATGTCGTCGAGCGTCTGGTGCCGTCCCGGGTGCACGTAGATCCACGTCACGGCCTGGTCGGAGAAGCGCTGCTCGAGCTCCTTCAGGCGCGGCGCGTAGCGCTTGCTGAGCGGGCAGCCGGTGTCGCGCATGACGATCACCGTGGCCGGCGAGAGCGCGAAGTCGGACAGGCGGGCCGACTCGCCGTGCACGTCGGTGAAGGCCACGTCCGGCATCCAGCGTCCGATCAGCAGGCCCTCGCTCGGGACCGGCAGCGCCTCCTCGCGGAAGACGCCCAGGTCGGGCAGGTCGTCGTCGCCGGCCAGCAGCGGCGCCCCCAGGGCGCAGAGCATGAGCGTCGTGCGGAAGGCGCGCATCGCGACGGGACTCCAGGAACGGGGCGGGTGACGACGGATCGGGCGCGTCCCAGGCTAGCAGGCGGTCGGGCACCGCGGGGCATGGCGCCCCCCGTGGATCGGAGCCGCGCGGCGTGTTTCGATCAGCCCATGGCCACGTCCCGCCTCGCGCGCTGCGCCCTGCTCGTCGTCGTGCTGCTGCATCTCCTGCTGGCCACTCAGGCGGCGCTGCTCACGCCGCTGGGCGAGATCGGCGGCGAGTTCGAGCACTGGGCCGTGGCGCACTGGTGGGCGGAGCAGGGACGTCCGCCCGACCTCACGAACCTGCCGCCCCGCACCCTCGTCGAGGGCGCGCGTCCTCCGCTGGCCCACATCGCCTTCGCGATCGCCCTGCGCCTCGCGGGCGCCGCGGACGTGACGCTGCTCGCGCGCCGCAACCCCGACATCCAGCGCGACGACCGCTCGATCCTGCTGCACGGCGCCGACGAGCAGCCGCCCTTCTCGCCGATCCTGCGCCGCGTGAACGCCGCGCGCCTGCTGGGCCTGCTGGCCTCGGTGCTGGCCATCCTGGGGACGGCGGCGGTCGCACGCCGGATCGCTCCCCGCTCGACCTGGGTGCCGGTCGCAGCCGCCGCGCTGCTGGCCTTCGATCCCGCCTTCGCCTCCTACGCCGGGGCATTCCACGACACGACGCTGGCCACGGCACTCGCCACCTGGACCCTGGTCGCCCTGCTCGGCGCGCACGACGCGCCGACGCGCCTGTCGAGTGGACGCGTGCTCGCCCTCGGTGCGCTGACGGGCCTCGCGCTGCTCGTCTCGTGGAGCACCGCGGCGCTGCTCGGTGCGGCGTTCGTCCTGTTGCTGCAGCGCCGACGCGTCGACGGCGGCCTGCGCCTCGGAGAGGCGCTGCTGGGCCTGCTGGTCGTGCTCGGTCCCTTCCTGGCCTGGAACGTCACGACCTACGGCGACCCGCTCGCCGCGCGCTTCGTGCTCCCCTCGGCCGCCCGGACGTCATGGCCCGCCGACGCGGGCGCCGCGTGGCAGGTCGTCGAAGACCTGGTCTTCCGCACCGTGGGCGAATGGGGACACCACGTCGACGGCGGCAGCGAGCTCGTCACGGGCTGGACCTGCGTGCTCGTGCTGGGACTCGCCGGCCTGCTGTGGCAGCTCGCTCGCGCGCGACAACGGCTGGCGGCGGGTCCGCTGAGGCTCGTCGCGGCGCTGCTGCTGACGCACGTGGCGGGGCTGCTCGTGCTGGGCTTCGACGTGCACGAGCCGCGCGCGCCGCTGCTGTTCCCGGTGCTGCCGGCCGCCTTCGCGCTGCTGGCCGCGGGCGCGGCGGGCTTCGTCGGCGCCCGCGCGGGCGCCCTGGCCTGCGCGGCCCTCTACGTCCAGGCGCTGCTGCTGCAGGGAGACACCCTGCGCGTGGCCTACTGGCCGCTGAACCGCGCCACCGATCCGCACTTCGTGGCGGTGGACGTCGTCGCTGCCCTGCCCGAGGAACGCCTGCTGCCGTTCCTCGAGATCGTCTCGCCTCCGCGCGACGCGACGCTCGTCGAGGCGCCCGAGCTGCGCTGGGATCCGGGGCCCGATCCCGAGACGCGCTTCACGGTGCAGCTCTCGTACCGCGGCCTCGCCACCACCCGCCGCAGCTGGGAGGACGACGCGCGTGTGCTGCACGACCGCTACCGCGTTCCCGAGGAGGTCTGGGGCGGGCTGCCGCCGGGCGTGCCGCTGCAGGTGCGCGTGATCCGGTTGCCCGACCTGGACGAACTCGCAGCGACCCCGCTCGAGGCGCTGGCGCTGCACGCCAGCCTGCAGTGGCGCCTCTATCGTCGCCCGCCCGACCCTGCCGACACGTGAGCGCCGTGGCTTCCGGCGAGGACTGGAGGCGGCAGCCGGAATCGAACCGGCGTTGACGGATTTGCAATCCGTTGCCTAACCACTTGGCTATGCCGCCCGGCATCCTGACGGGAAGCGGACGATAGCAACGCGCGACCGGGGACGAAAGCCCCCACGAACGCTGCGCGGCGCTTCCGTCGGCGTCTGGAGGGGCTGCTCCCGCGGCGCGCAGGCGGCCGCCGGCGTCGTCGGGTGCGCGTGCTCGGCCGCCCGAGCACCGGTACACTCGCGCCCCCGTCTCCCGAGGATCCCCGGTCGTGTCGGACCCGCAGCATCCCGCGCGCGCGCTCTTCCCGGGCGAGAAGCCGTTCCCCGTCATCCCCGCCTGCGACCACTACGCCGGGACCGAGAGCTACATGCGCAAGGCGCTGCGTCTCCAGGCCGAGCGCGGCGGGGCCTTCGACGTGACGCTCGACCTCGAGGACGGCGCCCCCACCGGACGCGAGCACGAGCACGCCGACCTCGTCGTCGAGATGCTGAACTCCGACGAGAACTCGGTGCGGCAGGCCGGTGTGCGCATCCACGACGCGACGAGCCCGCACTGGAAGGACGACCTCGACGCGGTCATCCGCGGCGCCGGTGCGATCGTGAGCCACGTGACGATCCCCAAGGCCACCTCGGCCCGGCAACTGGCCGAGATGATCACGTACCTGCAGGGCTCCTGCGCCGCCGCGGGCGTGCGTCGCGAGATCCCCGTGCACGCGCTGATCGAGACCCACGGCGCGCTGCGCGAGGCCCAGGCGATCGCCGCCCTGCCGTGGATGCGGGGTCTCGACTTCGGGACGATGGACTTCGTCAGCAACCACCACGGCGCCATCGACGCCTCGGCCATGCGCAGCCCGGGCCAGTTCGAGCACGTGCTCGTGGCGCGCGCCAAGGCGACCCAGGTGGCCGCCGCGCTGGGGCACGGGCTCGTGCCGGCCCACGGCGTCACGCTGGCCTTCCGCGACCCGCTCGCGGCCGAGGCCGACGCCACGCGCGCGCGACGCGAGTTCGGCTACCTGCGCATGTGGTCGATCCATCCCGACCAGATCGACCCGATCCTGCGCGCGTTCGCACCCGACCCGTCCGAGGTCGCGCTCGCCGGACGCGTGCTCCTCGCCGGACACCACGCGCACTGGGGCCCGATCTCGATCGACGACCGCCTGTACGACCGTGCCAGCTACCGCTACTTCTGGGAACTCGTGCGACGCGCCCACGCGACAGGCATCGCCGTCGGCGATGTCGCGCAGTTCTTCGCGAACGACGCGTGACGCGACGCGACGGCGGTCGGCGGTTCGGTGTCGGCGGGTGGCGGGTGGCGGGGGATGACTCCACGCGGTGGCTCGCATGCTGGAGCGCCGTGTGTGCGGACACTCCGGGTGCTCGGGGGCGACCGCCCCGCTCGAGCAGTCCTCGGCGCCTGCGGCGCCTGCGGAACTCGCGGGGCGATCGCCCCCTGCGCTCCTCCGGTCCGCACATTCGATGCCGGGTGCGTGAACGACGCGCCGGCATGCCCCGCCGACTCGCAGCGGATTCGGCCGCAGCGCCGTCGGCGATTCACGCGCGGCGGCGCGCCGTCCAGAGCCGGCACGCAGCTCGAAGCCGTCAGCCTTCGCGATCATGCCCACGCACGAGACTCACCCCGGCGGCGCGCACCACCTGCTTCGAAAGATGTGTTCGCTCGATGCGCGCTCCGAATCGCCGCGAAGCCGCGCGCCAGTGCGCTGAGCTTCCTCCCGCTCTGGAATGCGCGCCCCGAGGCACATGCCCAGCGCGCTGCAAGTTCCGCAGCCGCCGCAGGCGGCGAGGACTGTCCGAAGCTGTGCGCTGCTGCGTGACGATGGTCAGCGGGCGCGCACACAGCGGCCCGAAACGCCGCGCGTGCGACGTGGGCGCCGCGTCACGCCGGCGGTTTGCTCGCGTCCGCCAAGCAGTTCATCCTTCCATCTCGCGAAGGGAGCGCCGCGCGAGCAGCGGCGGGCGATGTGGGACGGAGGCCAGGTGTTTCTTCACCTAGCCGCAGTCCCACGTCGTCCGACGCGTCGCGCACCAGGCCGACCTTGCAGTCCCTACCCCTGAGCCTTCTCGAGCTCGGCGGCGATGGCCTCGTTCTCGGGCCACTGGCGGGTGGCGATCTCGAGGTAGAGGACGACGTCCTCGCGATCGAACTGCGCGAGCAGGGCCTCGACGGCCGGACCGACCTTGTCGGCGGCGGGCTCCGAGTCGTCGGAGATCTCTCCCTCCTCGTGGGCCACGCCCGTGGCGTCGAGAAAGCTGACCACCAGGTCCTTGCGGGGACCGAGCAGGTAGGCCCGCAGCAGCTCGCCGGCGATGGTGTCGTCCCGCGTGCGCTTGAGGAAGGCCCGCAGGGCCTTCATGCGCATCGGCACCGGACGCCGCGCGACGCTGCCCGGACGGCTGTTGAGCGCTTTGCCGATGGGCACGTCGAGGGCCCGGACGAGTTCCTCGGGCAGCGCCTCGTAGAGCGTGGTGAGGCGGTCGAGCGACATCTCGGTCAGGAGCAGGTGCACCTCGGAATCTCCGGCGGCAGGCAGTGCGGGGCGACCGCGGATCGTAACCGAGTCGGGGCCCGCATTCAGCCGCCGGGCCGATCGCGCCGAGAAGTGGGCACGAATGCACCTTTTCCCGCAGGATGGGATAGGATGCACGCTGCTCCGCCTCGCGGTCGTGGGTGCGCGTGTGTCGCCGCCGGTCGCGTCGCACGGGCACCAGGATCCGCCGACCCCGCCGCCAGCACCGAGGTCCCCGCTCCATGAAGGTCGTCCTGATCTACGCGAAGTCCCAGACCCTCCGCGGCCGGGTGGCCAACACCTACGCCGAGGAGGACACCACCCGGGGCGAGTACTCGCGCGACGAGATCTATCCCCCGCTCGGCATCTCGACCCTCGCCGCCCGGCTCGAGAGCCTCGGCGGCTACGAGGTCCGCCTCATCGACGACTCGCTCGATTCGATCGAGGAGATCCGCGCGGGCATGGAGTGGGCCGACGCGGTCGGCATCTCGTCGCTCACGCCGAACGCCAAGCGCGCGCGTGAGCTCGGCCTCATCTCGCGCAAGGAGTACGGCAAGCCGACCGTCCTCGGCGGCCCGCACCCCACCACGAACCCCGAGTACTTCCTCGAGGCCGGCGCGGCCGACATCTGCGTGCAGGGCGAGGGCGACCTCACGCTGCCCGAGGTGCTGCAGGCCATCGACCGTCCCGAGACCTGGGACTCGATCCAGGGCATCACCTTCCTCAAGGACGGCGAGGTGCACGCCACGCCGCGGCGCGAGCTCGTCAAGAACATGAACGAGGTGCCGTGGCCCGCGTACCACCTCTACGACATGACCAAGTACTTCCGCACGATGGTCACGCCCGGCATCTCGATCATGACGAGCCGCGGCTGTCCGTTCTCGTGCACGTTCTGCGACGCAGAGATGACGCCGCGCCAGTACCGCGCGATGACGCCCGAGAACGCGGTCGACCTGATCCAGCACCTGCTCGAGACCTACAACCCGCCGCAGATCTTCATCTTCGACGACCTCTTCACGATCCAGCGCAAGCGCGTGATCGGCATCTGCAAGGAGATCGTCAAGCGCGACCTGTGCTTCGAGTGGTCGTGCGAGTCGCGCGTCGACACCGTCGACTTCGAGATGCTGCGCTGGATGCGCCGTGCGGGCTGCGTGAAGATCTACTTCGGCCTCGAGTCGGGCTCGCCGAACGTGCTCGTGACGATGAAGAAGGACGTCACGCCCGAGAAGATCCTGGCCGGCAGCCGGGTCACGCGGCAGATCGGCATCTACTACAAGTTCTTCATCCTCTACGGCTTCCCGAGCGACACCGAAGAGGATCACCGCCTGACCGAGGACCTCGTCGCCGAGGCCCGCCCGTCGGCGGTGTCCGTCTCGATCCTGGTGCCCATCCCGGGCACCGAGGTCTACGAGCAGATCAAGCACGAGCTGGTCGGCGACGTGACCGAGACCGAGTTCCACTTCTGGCACCACACCGAGATGTGGAAGCACCCGCGCTTCACGCACGACGAGCTGATCACCGAGCGCGAACGCCTGCTCAAGCGCCACAAGGCGGTCGTGAGCGGCATGCGGCACAAGCTGCTCAAGAAGTGGGAGCGGCTCGTCATCACGGTGCGCCATCCGGTGCTGCTGCTCGACTTCGTCGACATCATGCGCCGCAAGCGCAAGCACCGCGCGCGCATCGCGAAGCAGTGGGGCTCGGTCCTCAAGCGCGATCCGCTGTCGATGCAGATTCCCAGCGTCAAGGTGAACTGACTGGAGGAGCGCGGGGAGGGGTCCCGGCGCGAACACGATGGCTGACGGCATCCTGACCGTGGGCGAGGACGTCCTGGCGCGCCTCGCGGTGGCGGGTCCCCGCTACACGTCCTACCCGACCGCTCCCGACTGGAGCGACGACTTCGGACACGACGACGCGCGCGCCGCCTACGAGCGGGCCGCGCACGATCCCGAGCTGCCGCTCTCGCTCTACGTGCACCTGCCCTTCTGCACCCGGCTGTGCCTGTACTGCGGCTGCACGGTCGAGATCAACGGTCGACAGGACCGCGCCGACCGCTACCTCGACGCGGTCGAGCGCGAGGTGGCACTGGCCACCGAGGCGCTGGGCGAGCGACGTCGCGTGGTGCAGATGCACTGGGGCGGTGGCACGCCGACCTTCCTCTCGGTGAAGCAGCTCCGCAGGCTGCACGGCTTCCTGTCCGACGCGTTCGAGCTCGACCCCACCGGCGAGCAGTCGATCGAGGTCGACCCGCACGTCACCTCCGCCGAGCAGGTCGCGGCGCTGTGCGACCTGGGCATCACGCGCGTGAGCATGGGCGTGCAGGACTTCGACCCGGCCGTCCAGAAGGCCGTGCGTCGCGAGCAGACCGAGGACGAGACCTTCGCGCTGGTCGAGAACTGCCGCAAGGGCGGCGTGACCGGCATCAACGTCGACCTGATGTACGGGCTTCCCGAGCAGACCGAGGCCGGCTTCGGACGCACCCTCGAGCGCATCGTCGCGCTGCGTCCCGACCGGCTCGCCGCTTTCGGCTACGCCCACGTGCCGTGGATGAAGCCGGCCCAGAAGGCGCTCGAGAAGTACCGCATGCCGAGCGCGTCCGAGCGCACGCGCCTGTTCGCCCTGGCGCTCGCCAAGCTCGGAGCCGCCGGCTACGCGGTCGTCGGACTCGACCACTTCGCGCTCGAGACCGACCCGATGATCGCCGCTCTGCGCAGCGGCACGCTGCACCGCAACTTCATGGGCTACGCGACGCGTCCCGCACCCGACATGGTCGGCTTCGGCATGTCGGCCATCGGCGACGTGGCCGGCACCTTCATCCAGAACGCGCGCGACACGAAGACCTACGAGGCGGTGCTGGCCGAGGGACGCCTGCCCGCCACGCGCGGCCTCGACCGCAGCCCCGAGGACGAGCTGCGACGCGCCACGATCCTCTCGCTCATGTGCCGCATGCGCGTCGACCTCGACGAGCTCGAGGCCGAGACCGGCCACAGCGACCTCGCCACCCACTTCGCCACCGAGTGGAAGGACCTCGAGCCGTACGCCGAGCAGGGCTTCTGCGAACTCGGACCGCGCCGCCTCGACGTGACCCACACCGGCCGGCTCTTCCTGCGCCACATGGCGATGGTCTTCGACGCCTACCTGCGCGCCCGCCGGGCCCAGCCGCCGACCGACGGCGCCCCGAGGTTCAGCAAGACGTTGTAGGGACTGCAAGGTCGGCCTGGTGCGCGACGCGTCGGGCGACGTGGGACTGCGGCCAGGTGAAGAAACACCTGGCCTCCGTCCCACATCGCCCGCCGCTGCCCGCGCGGCGCTCCCTTCGCGCGGGAAAGGATGAACTGCTCGGCGGACGCGAGCGCACCGGCGTCATGACGCGGCGCCCACCCCGCACGCGCGGCGTTTCGGGCCGCTGTGTGCGCGCCCGCTGACCATCGTCACGTAGCAGCGCGCAGCTTCGGACAGTCCTCGCCGCCTGCGGCGGCTGCGGAACTTGCAGCGCGCTGGGCATGTGCCTCGGGGCGCGCATTCCGAAGCGGGGGGAAGCTCAGCGCGCTGGGGCGCGGCTTCGCGGCGATTCGGAGAGGGCGTCGAGCCAAGGGATCTCTCGAAGCAGGTGGTGCGCGCCGCGGGGATGAGTCTCGTGCGTGAGCATGATCGCGAAGGCTGACGACATCGAGTTGCGTGCCGGCTCGGGACGGCGTGCCGTCGCGCGTGAATCGCCGACGGCGCTGCACTCGATCCGCTGCGAGTCGGCGGGGCATGCCGGCGCGTCGTTCGCGCGCCCGGCATCGAGTGTGCGGACCGGAGGAGCGCAGGGGGCGATCGCCCCGCGAGTTCCGCAGGCGCCGCAGGCGCCGAGGACTGCTCGAGCGGGGCGGTCGCCCCCGAGCACCCGGAGTGTCCGCACACGCGGATCTCCAGCATGCGAGCCACCGCGTGGAGTCGTCCCCCACCGAGTCGCCACCCGCCGGCGCCGCGAGCGCCGATCTCTACCAACTCGTGATGGCCTCGTGCAGCAGGCGCACCCCGAAGCCGCTCGCACCGCCGGGCAGGCCGTCGCGGGGGCTGGTGTCCCAGGCGGCGCCGGCGATGTCGAGGTGCGCGTGGACGAAGCCCTCGGTGAAGTGGAAGAGGAAGGCCGCGGCGGTGCACGACCCGCCGGGGCGACCGGCGCTGTTCTTCACGTCGCCGTAGGTGCCCTCGACCATCTTCGTGTAGCCGTCGTAGGTCGGCATGCGCCACAGGCGCTCGTCGGTGCGCGCGCTGGCCTCGCTCAGGCGGGCGGCCAGGGTGTCGTCCTTGCAGAACATGCCGGCGGCGTCGTGGCCGAGCGCGATCACGATCGCGCCCGTCAGCGTGGCCAGGTCGATGATCGCGTCGGGGTCGTACTTGGTGGCCTGGAACAGGGCGTCGGCCAGGACGACTCGACCCTCGGCGTCGGTGTTGATGACCTCGATGGTCTTGCCCGAGCCCGTGGTGACCACGTCGCCCGGCTTGTAGGCACCCGGTCCCGGCATGTTGTCGGTGGTGCCGACGATGCCGATCACGCGCACGCCCTTGGGACGCGTGGCGGCGACGGCCTGCATCAGGCCCAGCACGGCGGCCGCGCCGCACATGTCGTACTTCATCTCCTCCATCCCGGCCGAGGGCTTGATGGAGATGCCGCCGGAGTCGAACGTGAGGCCCTTGCCGACCACGCACACCGTGCGCGTGTAGCGCGCCGGCTTGTACTCGAGCTCGAGCAGGAACGGCTCCTCGACGGTGCCCTGGTTCACGGCCAGGATGCCGCCCATCTTGAGCCGCTCGAGGGCCTTCTTGCCGTGGGCCCGGAAGACGAGCTTGCCCTTGCGCCCGATCTTCTCGGCGGTGTCGCGCAGGTAGCGCGGCGTGCACACGTTGCCGGGCAGGTCGCCCAGTTCGCGCGCGAGATTGCTGCCCTCGGCGCGCACGCGCGCCAGGTCGAGCACGCCCGCCGCTCCCTTCACCGACGACACCACGGACACCTCGGACGGTGGCGCGGTCTTGGCCTTCTTGAGCGGATAGCGGTACGCGCCGAGCACGGCACCCTCGCCGAACGCCGCGAGGCGCGCCTCGTCGAACTCCGCACCCGCGACCGCACCGGCCACGATCTTGCGCGCTCCGAGCTTCGCGCCCTGCTCGCAGGCCAGGATGCCCGCGCGCCGGAACGCCCGCGTGTCGGCGTCCTTGTCGCCGACGCAGATCACGAGCAACGCACGCGGACCGCCCGCAGCCTCGGCCGGCACGAGCAGCGAGTCGAACGGCTCGCCCTTCCAGGCAGAGGTCGCCATGAGCTTCTTCGCGCGCTCGCCGAGCACGCCGCACGGCAAGTCGCCCGGCTTGCCCTTCGGCACGAGCACGACGGCGAGGGGAGCGGCTTGGACGAGGGACTTGGGCTGCGCGTGGGTGAGACGCATGGGATCTCCCGGAAGATGCCGTCCAGTCGAATGGCGCAGCCGGGGAAGGTATCACAAGGCCCCCTGCCGGACACCCGCGGAGCCCCGCCTTGGCCCGTCCTCCTCGCTGCCTCGTGCCGGACGTCGACGCTCCATCGCCGCAGCTCGACGCTCCCAGCCGTCATCACGTCGAGCGCGTGCTGCGCCTGCGCGAGGGCGATGTCCTCGAACTCGTCGACGGGCGCGGCGGCCTGGCCGTCGCCACCCTGCAGCGCGAGGGACGACTCGCGATCGTCTCCCGCGCGACGCGCGAACCCGAACCGCGTGCGCCGCTGTGGCTCGCGGTGGCGCCCCCGCGTCCCTCACGACTCGACTGGCTGGTCGAGAAGGCCGTCGAGCTGGGAGTGACGCGGATCCTGCTGGTGCAGACCCGGCACGCCGCCCGCGGCGTGGACGGCAAGCGCCTCGAGCGCCTGCGTCGGATCGCCGACGAAGCCCTGCTGCAATGCCGGCGGCTGCAGCGCGTCGAGCTGCGCGGCGGTCTCTCGCTGGACGACGTCCTGGCGCGCGACGCCGACGTGTGGCTGGCCGACGCCCCACCCGAGGACGACGCACCGGAGCGCCTCGACGCGGCGCCGCCCGAGCGGGACGAGCGCGGCGACATGGGTCGGAGACCCGAGGCGCGCGCGACGCGACGCGCGGCCGATCGTCCGCTGCTGCTGCTCGTGGGACCCGAGGGCGGCTTCCACGCCGACGAGATCGCCGCCGCCGACGCGCGCGGCGCGCGTCACGTGCGCTGCGGACGCGGCGTGCTGCGGGTCGAGACCGCCGCCCTTGCGCTGGCCGTGCTCGCCGACGCCTGATGGCGTGCCCTGCCTGCCTGCGCGCGTGACGCGTCCCGGCAGCGACGCGACGAGGCGTGTTCGTCTCGGAGCGCGGACCGCGCGCGCTCGGCGGGAAGCACACGCGGCGGGCTTCAGCCCGCGCCCTCGGGAGGGACCGCAACTCGCGTCAGCAGGCACGCGACCGACGCCCCCCGCAGCGTGTACCATGCCCCGCCATGGACGGGGTCCTCATGCGCTACCTGCGATCGCTGCGCAGCCAAGGTGTGCGCCGCGTCCCTCGTCCCACGGCGCGCGTCGCGGCCCCCGCCGACGGCACAGCAGGTGACGCGACGGCCGCTCCGCGCGCCGGACTCGACCCCGAGACCGCGAGCATCCCGCGCCCGGCCGATCCGCACGCCGTGCCACCTCGCCACCCGAGCCCCGCTTCCGTGCCGCCCGTCCCCCCGGCGCCCGACGCGACGCATGACGTCTCGCGGGGCCCGCCGCGTCGGAGGGCCACCGCCGACGAGTTGGCGCTGCTGCGCGGCGACGGTGACGTGCCGCCGCTGCCCGCTCGACCCACGGACCCGGCCGCGGCGCTCGAGGCGATCGCGCGCGAGGTGGCCGCGTGCCGGCTCTGCCCGCTGTGCGAGACGCGCGGCGAGACGGTGCCCGGCGAGGGCGACGCCCACGCGCGCATCGTGTTCGTGGGCGAGGGCCCGGGCGCCGACGAGGACCGCACCGGCCGCCCGTTCGTCGGTCGCGCCGGACAACTGCTCGACGACATCATCACCAAGGGCATGAAGCGCCGCCGCGAGGAGGTCTTCATCTGCAACGTGGTGAAGTGCCGCCCCCCCGGCAACCGCGTCCCGCTGCCCACCGAGACGGGCGCCTGCAGCAGCTACCTCCAGCGACAGCTCGAGATCCTGCAGCCGGCGGTGATCTGCGCCCTGGGCGCCACGGCCGCGCAGCACCTGCTCGCCACCGACCTCTCGATGGCCCGCCTGCGCCGCGGCAACCACTCCTGGCGCGGCATTCCTGTCATCCCCACCTACCACCCCGCCTATCTGTTGCGGAACCCCGAGGCCAAGCGGCCCACGTGGGAAGACATCCAGAAGGTCATGGAGATCGCGAACCGGCCATGAGCCTCCTCGCCCAGAGCGCACTCGGCATCGACGCCACGGACGGCTACCTCAAGGCCGTCCAGCTTGCGCGTCGCGGACGTCGGGTGTCGCTCGTGCGCAGCTGGCGTCTGCCGTTCTTCCAGGCCCCCGATCCGCTCGAGGGTGCCGTCGACGCGCTCGCGCTGCTGGCCCGCTCGGCCCGGCTCCCGACGCTCCCGCGCATCGTCGTCGCGCTCCCCGACCGCGGGCACCTCTCGCGCACCTACCTGATTCCCTCGATGGAGGCCGAGCGCATCGGCGAGATGGTGCGCTACGAGGTCCTGAGCGAGCTCGGCGTCCCGCCCGAGGACGTGGCCATCCGGCACCACGTGCGCAAGGGCGTGGTCGAGAACCAGGTGCATGCGTTCGCCTGCTCCCAGGCGGCGCTCGACGCCTTCGTCGCGAACCTGCGCGCGCGCCGCATCCCGTTCGACGAGATCCAGCCGCCGGGCTTCGCGCTGGCCTCGTTCGTCGAGTTCGAGCAGCCGCTCGGACGCGACCGCATCCTGCTCGCCGTGGGCCAGACCGCGACGCACCTCGTGCTGCTCACCGAGGACGGCCTGTGGACCCGGCACCTGCCCGTGGGCCTCATGCATCGCGACGGCGTGCGCGGCCTGACGCTGCAGCTGCAGGGCGAGGTCGACGACGCCGTGCGCCGGCTGCTGCCCGCCGACCGCGGCTTCCGTCCGGCCGACGTGGTGCTCACCGAGGAGGGCGCGCTCGACGGCACGCTCACCTCGGCCCTCGAGCGCGCGCTGGGCCTGCCGGTGACGCGCTTCTCCGAGCTCAGGCGCATCGCCACGCCAGGGCGTCCCCAGCGCGGCGGCCCTTCGAGCGAGCAGACGCTGGCCATGGGCAAGGCCTACGGACTGGCCCTGGCGGGCCTCGGCATGGCGCGCTTCCAGTGTCCCCTGGTGGCGGGCAACCCCGAGCGCGAGGCGGCCCGGCGCCTGCCGCTGGCGGCCTCCAGCCTGCTGCTGTCGGCGGTCGGGCTGTTCGGCGTGACGCAGCTCGCCGAACGCCGCGTGACCCTGCTCGAGCAGGCTCTGCCGGCCGATCTCCAGGGAGAGGTGCGCGACCTGCGCGCTCGGGGACAGGCGTCCGAGGCCGAGCTGGCCGAACTGACCGAGATCGACGGCGCCCTGCTGCGCCTGGCGCGGCGGCGTCCGGCGGTGCTCTCGGTGCGCGAGGCCCTGGCGCGCGTGGCCGAGCTGGCCACCGACCGCGGCGATCGCGTGCTGCACGTCGAGCAGATCTACCTCTCGGCCGTCGAGGCCGACGCCCAAGGCCTGCTGCGGCTCATCCTGCGGGCCGACCCGTCGTACGACGAGAGCCTGCGTGAGCAGCTCGAGCTCTCGTTCGCCGGCAGTCCCGGAGAGGTCACCGTGACGGGACCCGAGGCGTCCAGCGTGCCGGCCGTCTCGCGCTGGGTGGTCGAGGTCGCGCTCCCGTGAAGACGCTGCTGCTGGCCGCGCTGCTCGTCTTCCTCGCCTCCGTGGGCGACTTCTGCTGGCGCGGACTCGACGCCTACGCCCGAGCCGGACGGGCGCGCAGCGCGCTCACCGAACGGGTCTCGTCCACCGAGGCCCTGCGCGCCGAGCAGCCCCTCGTCTCCCGCGCCCGCGTCGACGCCCTGGCCGGGGAGCGCGACGCGCTGCGCGAGCAGATCGGACGGCGCCGGCTGCTGCTGCTGGACGCGACGCTGTTCCGTCCTCCCCCGCACCTGTCCGTGCTCGTGCCGCGCTGGCCGGCGCTGCCGGTCTCGCCCGAGACGCTCGTGGCCTGGGGCAACGACCCGCACGCCGACGCGGCGGTGGCACGCCTCCTCGAAGTGCTCACCGAGGCCCAGGTCACGCGCGTCACCCAGCTCGCGCTGCCCGACGGGGCCGCCCTGCATCCGCTCGACGAGGTGCCCGGCGTGTCGGCGCTGACGATCGACCTCGAACTCGTCGAGGAGCTGCCCGTGGCGATCGAGGCTCTCGAACGCCTGGCTCCGGGCCAGGGCGAGCCTGCGCTGAGCGTCCGCACGGCACTGCTGACCCGCGTCGATCCCGAAGCCTGGAGCACCGTGTCGGGCACGCCCCACGGCCCGCCGGTGCGGCTCAAGCTGCGCCTCGAGGTGCTCTTCGGCGCCGTCGTCCCGGGGGGCGCGCGATGAGTTCGACACGCGGCCGAGCTCTCGTGTTGACAGGCACGATCCTTTCCCTTATCGTCTTTGGGCTTGCGGTTTTCATCCATAACACCTTATACCGCAACGACTTAGAGCGAGCCGCCTTGCTCCGGCACGAGATCCGGGCCCTCCTCGACGAGCCCGCAGCACGAGAACCGGTCCGCTCCGGAGAGGACGTGGACTTCGAGTCGGCCCTCCTCCAGATGCCGAAAGCCCTCGTCATCGACGCCCTCCCCATGTTCGAGGAGTCGGAACGTACGGCCTTCACCCGCTTCCGCTGGGGACGCGACGAGCCGTCGACCGACACGACCGAGGGACGCCTCGCCCCCGCGCTCGACACGCGGACCACGCTCGAGGCCGGTTCGCTCTCGCTGTCGTGGCAGGTCGATCCCGCGACCAAGCGCCTCGCGGCCTCGCTGCCCGAGGGCGACCGGCTGGTGCACCGCGTGGCGCGCGCGCTCGACGGCGCTCCGCCCGCCTTCGTGGCCGTGCTGCCGCTCGAGACCACGCGCTGGCGCGACGGCGACCTTCCGCTGCACCAGGCCAGCGTCACCTATCAGGTGTGGACGACCCGGGTGCGCGACGCCGGCCCCGGCGTCGACCCGCTGACGGTCGACAGCGCCGGCGGCGATCTGGTTACCGTCCGGCTCCCCGACCACTTCACGCTGCGGCTCGTCTCGGGTGACACCGAGCGGGCCGTGATCCGCGTGGAGGTCGGTCCGGAGGGTCAGCCGGTGGCCGAGAGCCTGCTCGAACTCTCGCCCGGCGACGAGTTGTCCCTCGGGTCACGTCCGCTCGGACTGACCCTCGACGCCCTCGCCGTCGTGCCCGGAGAACGCCTCACCAACCGACAGCGGCTCGTCTTCAAGAGCGACGGCAGCCTGGTCCTCGACCAGGCGACCGGACGACCCAAGACCGACGACTCGCAAGTCCTGCTGGCCGTGAATGTCCTGATTGCTACCCTGAGCGACCCCTCCGGCAGCACCCGAACGCTGGAGTGCGACCTGCCGTGACCATCCCCGCACGGAATGGGCTGACCATGCTGCGCATCGTTTCCGTCCTCAGCCTCGCGCTGATCTTCGCCGTCTCGTGCGGCGCTCCTCCCACCCAGCCCGAGCAGGACGCGCCGTCCGCCGAGCCCGTGAGCCCGCCGCCGGCGAGCACGCAGGCCGACACGACGACGGCGCAGGCGGCGCCCCAGCCCAGCGCACGCAGCGCCGAGCAGAAGGCCGGCGACGCCAAGGCCGCGCAACGCGACATGCGCGCGATCTCGCCCGACGAGCTGAAAGAACTCGTGCGCGCCGCGCAGGAGCACGCCGCGCTCGTCGACGAGCGCACGAGCGTGCTCGTCGAGGGCTTCGTCGACCAGGGCCTCGCCGCGCTCGAGCGCGGCGACGTGTCCGAAGCGCACACGCTCTTCGCGCACGCCTACCAGCTCGATCCCGACAACCCCGTGGCACGCGACCTCTTCGATCGCACCGGCGCCGTGACCGGCGACGAGCGCGCCACCATCGGCGCGCTGGCCGACTCCGCGCGCGGCATGAGCGAGGTGCGTCGCCAGCAGCGCGGCATCCTGGTCGACAACAAGCTCGAGCAGGGACAGCGCGCGATGCAGGCCGGCGACTTCGACCAGGCCATCGTGCACTTCGAGGACGCCCTCGCGCTGGTGCGCTTCAACCCCGACGCGACCGGCAGCGGCGACGAGGCCGACATCGCCGCGCTGCTGGCCAGCGCGCGCTACGAGCGCGACCGCGCGCTCGAGCAGCGTGACGCCGAGATCGCCCAGCGCGCCGCCGAGGTCCAGCAGCAGTACGACCGCGCCGAGGAGAACCGCACGCAGCTCCAGATCGACGCGCTGCTGCGCACGGCCGACGACGCGTTCCTGCGCGACGACTACGACACCGCCATCGGCGACCTCGACAAGGTGCTGCAGATCGACCCGCGGCACGAGGTCGCCTCGCACCGCCGACGCATCGCGTTCAAGGCCAAGAACGAGATGGAGGCCCAGAAGATCCGCCGCGACTACCGCGACCAGTGGCAGAAGACCTTCGACGACCTCGAGAACGACACGCTCATCCCCAACGACCCGATCACCTACCCGTCGCCCGACGAGTGGGCGAAGATCGACGCGCGCGGCGCGAAGACCTTCCAGGGTCGCAACGAGGCCAAAGACCCCGACGACCTGGCCGTGGCCGACAAGCTGGCCAACGTGCGCATCCCGGTGAACTTCACCGACGCCACCCTGGCCGACGTGGTCTCGAACCTGCAGCAGGTGGCGCAGGTGAACTTCCTGCTGTCGCCCGACGCGCGCGACGCCGGGGGCGACGAGCAGTACAACCTGCTCGACCGCAACCCGCAGCCCGTCCAGCGCGTGCTCAAGACGCTGCTCGAGGACCTGAGCATCACGCCGATGACGTACACGATCCGTGACGGCGTCGTGCGCATCATCACGAAGGACGAGGCGCGCGACGACTACGTGCTCGAGATGTACGACATCCGCGACCTGACGTTCACGCCGGTCGACCACGCCGCCGAGGACTTCAACCTGCTCCCGTCGGGCACCGACAAGGAGAGCTTCACCGAGGGCGTCGAGGACGACGAGCCGCTGCCGCTGGTCAGCTCCGACACCCTGCAGTCGCTGATCCTCGACAACATCGCGCCCGAGACCTGGACCGACGACCCGAATCGCACGATCTCGGAGATGTCGGGCACGCTGATCGTCAAGACGACGCCCGACGTGCACGAGCAGATCCGCAGCCTGCTGGCCGACCTGCGTCAGAACACGACCACGCTGATCAGCATCCAGACGCGCTTCATCGAGGTCGAGGACAGCTTCCTCGAGGACATCGGCGTCGACCTGCGCGGTCTCGATCCCGCCACCGGCGGCGCCCTCGAGGACTTCGGCCAGGCCAACGTGGGCGGCGTCGGCACGCCCAACGCCCCGGCGGGCATCGGCACCGACATCGACACCGGCGCCTACTACGCCGGCAAGGACGGTGACCTCAAGGGCCGCACCGAGCACCTGTTCGACACGGTGCTGGGCGAGACCGGCGTGCTCTCGAACTCGGGCGGCCTGTCGCTCGAGGCCCTGTTCCTGAACAACACGAACGTGAACGCCGTCCTGCGTGCGGTGCGCAAGTACCAGAACAGCAACATCGTGAACGCGCCCAGCCTCACGCTGCGCAGCGGGCAGCGCGGCAACATCCGCGTGCTGACGAACCGCACCTACGTGCGCGACTTCGAGCCCGAGATCGCGCAGGCTGCCGTGATCGCGCAGCCCGAGCTCGACGTCGTGAAGGACGGCATCGTGCTCGACGTGCGGGCCGCGGCATCGGCCGACCGGCGCTTCATCACGCTCGAGCTGCGTCCCACGGTGGCCGAGCTCATCCCCGACGAGAACGGCAACCCGCTCAAGGAGGAGCTCGTCTCGCTCGGGACGCCGAACGCGAACAACGTCACGCTGCAGCTCCCCGAGCTGAAGATCCAGCGCCTGCGCACCACGGCCACCGTGCCCGACGGCGCCACGCTGCTGCTCGGCGGATTGAAGACGTCCATCGAGCAGGACCAGACGTCCGAGACGCCGTTCCTCTCCGACATCCCGTTCATCGGTGCGCTCTTCCGGCACAAGGGCGAGTACACCAGCAAGCGCAAGCTGCTCATCCTGCTCACGGCGACCATCATCGATCCCGAGGAGCAGGAGCCCGGCGCGCCCTTCCGTCGCTGAGCCGTCCGCCTCCTCCCGATCCCGATCCAAGGCCCATGAACGGAATGCGCGCGCTCCTCCTCGTCGCCACCCTGGTCCTCGTCCCCACGCTGTCCGCCGCGTCCGCCGCGCCCCCGCGCGTCGCCCCGGTCCAGACCGCCGACGAGCAGGCACTGCTTCTCGCCGACGACCTGCGCTTCGCGAAGGACCTGGCGCGCCACAAGCTCTTCGCCCTGGCCACGCAGGTCGTCGAGCAGACGATCAAGAAGATCGAGGCGCTGCACGACACCGACCTGCTGGGAGAGGCCGAGTTCGTCGACGCCACGATCGATCTCAAGGAGTCCGAGAACACGGCCGACGACGACCAGGTGCTGACCGGACTCACGGCCGGCATCGAACGGCTGCGCGATTGGATCCGTCCGGGTTCGCCGTACGCCTACCACCCGCTCAAGGTCGACGTGCTCGAGAGCCTGGCGGGCGCCCTGCGCGATCGGGGCAAGGTCCACGCGCGCCTCGGCCGCGACGGCGACGCCGCGCAGTCGAAGCTGGCCGCCGACGACTTCGCGGAGGCGGACAAGGTCTACGAAGACCTCTACGACGAGTGCACCGCGCGCGCCGAGCAGCTGAAGAGCAACGAGGAGGCCGACGCCGCCGAGGCCATGAGCCTGCGCGGCAACTACGCCTACTACCTGCGCGGACTCAACAGCAACGAGTGGGCCGACGTCTCCGACGATCCGGGCTTCCGCATCGAGCAGGCCATCGAACAGCTCGACGAGTTCCAGTGGGAGGTCAGCGACGAGAGCCTGGCCTACTACGAGTCGATGTACCAGCAGGCGCGCGCCTTCCACAAGCTGGCCGTCGTGCAACGCGGCAAGGGCGAGACCGAGGACGCCGACGAGAACGACTCCGAGGCGCGCGAGATCATCAAGAACGCCCTCGAACTCGCCCGCGAGCACTTCTGGAGCTGGGTCGACACCGCGCCGGCCGCCGCGCAGGTCGCGATCTGCGGGCTGTTCTCCGACATGTGGGGATACCTCGCCCAGCTCGAGGCCGAGTCCGGCGACCTGGCCAAGGGCCAGGAGTGGATCGACACGCTGGTCAAGGAGTTCGACACGAAGAAGGTCCCGCTCGGACGCCGCGGCTATCGCACGCTGCTCGACTGGGCCGAGACCCTCGACCGCCTCGGACGCGGCGCCCTCGCCACCCCCATCGCGAACCGCATCGCCCGCGAGGGACGCGGCACGCCCGAGGGCGAGCAGGCCGAGGTGCTGCTCGCGTCCCTCGTGCGCGGGACGTTCATCGAGTCGTCCGACGTGCTCATGTCGGTGGCGCGCGGCAACGTCACCGACGGGCAGTTCGCCGACGCCGCGTTCAACTTCGAACGAGCCGCCGCGCTCGCCACGTCCGACGAAGATCGTCGCCGCTTCGCCTTCGACGCCTGGAACGGCGCCGGCGACGCGCTCACGCGCCTCAAGCGCGACGTCGAGGCCGCGGTGGCCTTCGAGGAGGCGCTCAAGACCGCGCAGGCCCTCGAGCTCGGCAGCGACGCCATCGCGAGCGCCGCGTACCGCATGTACTCGGCCTTCAACCGGCGCTTCAAGGACACGGGCGACGCGTTCGACAAGAAGCAGCGCGACGCGGCGAGCGAGCGCCTGATCGAGATGGGCTACGAGGGCGACCTGCCCTTCCTGCGCGCCGAAGAGGCGTTCAGCGAGGTGGCCGACGGCGACACCCAGGGCTTCCTGGCGGTCAAGAGCGACTTCGAGGCCGTCTCGCCGAGCTCGCCGAACTACGAGAAGGCGATGGTCTACATCGCGCGCTGCCTGATGGGCATGGGCAAGCTCGAGGAGGCCGTGACCCAGCTCGCGACGGTCGAGGCGCGCGCGGCCGATCCCGCCCTCGAACCGAAGAACGCCGACGCCCGCGCCAAGCGCGAGATCGCCATGGCGCAGGCGCGGTACTACCACGCCGAACTGCTGCTGCGCGACGAGCTGAAGCGTCCCGCCGAGGCGCTCGCCGTGCTCGCGGGCTTCGAGGAGCAGATCACCAGCCAGGACGGGTTCTTCCCGCTCGTGCGCTACCTGCGCGTCAAGGCCCACGCGATGGAGGGCGACGTCGAGGGCGCCGAGCAGGCGCTGCAGGTGCTCGTCGACACCGGCGCCGAGGCCTCGTACCTGAGCTCGGCCGCGTTCTACGCCGCCAAGGCGCTCGAGGCCAAGGCACGCCAGGTGCAGGCCGACGGCGGCGATCCGGCCGAGGCGGCCGACCTGCTCGACCGGGCGGCCGACGCCCTGTGGATGTACTGCGAGAAGTCGGGCTTCGCCAGCTTCACGAACCTCCTCACCACCGCCGACTGGTACCTCGAGGCCAAGAACCCGGCCGAGGCCCAGCGTGTCTTCCAGCGTGTGATCGACGTCTTCGCCTCGCGTGAACCGGCGTCCCGCATCGACCGCGCGCGCATCGGTCTCGCCACGGCGCTCGACGAGCAGCACGACTTCGGTCGCGCCCGCCCGGTCTGGAAGGACCTGCTCGCGCGCAACCCGAAGGACCCCACCGTCCGCCGCGGAGCAGCACGCAGCTTCGGCGGATGGCTCGAGCTGGGTCCCGACGACCAGGTGACCGAGGTGGCCGGCAGCGGCGACTACGCCGACGCCTACCAGATCTGGGTCGACCTGCAGCGCGCGGCCAACTCCGAGTCGAAGTACCACGACGTCTGGTGGGAGGCCAAGCTGGGCACGATCTACACGCTCTACCGGCAGCGCGAGATCGATCCCAAGCGGCTGTCCGACGCCCGCGAGCTGCTCGACAACCTGCGCCTGTCCACGCCCGACTGGGACAAGAGCACCATCGAGTACCTCGACCCCGAATACCGTTACGAGCAGCTCTACTGGCCCTTCTTCAGGTATCTCGATCGCCAGGTCCCGGCGACGAAATGACCGGCCCTCCCGTCCCCCGGGGAGGTTTGATCGGATCAGGGGGCTCACCTAGAATGCCGCCGCTCGCGCACGGCCTCCCCGAACGTCCGTCCGCACGGAGATGACAGTGTCGTCCTCCACCTCGCCGCGCTGGTTCCTCGCAACCCTCCTGCTGCTCCTGGGCACGGGACGGCTGGCGGCCCAGAGTCGCATCGACGTCCTCGACCCGCGCGGGCAGATCCGTCCCCTGCCGAACGCGGTGATCACGTCCGAGACGCTCGACGAGGTGAAGTTCGTCCGCGGCGAGCGCAACGACGCGCGCAAGACGAGCGACATCGTGTCGATCGACTACGGACGCGGCTCGGCCACCTTCGAGGAGGCCCAGGCGGCCCTGACCTCGGGTGACCTGACGAACGCCGTGAACCTGTTCTCGGCCGCGACGCGCGACACCGATCCCCCGTGGGTCGCGTCGCACGCGTTGCTGCAACTGGCCGAGATCCAGCTCCGACGCGGAGCCGAGCACCGCGCCGAGGCGCTCTCGACCGTCGAGCAGTTCCTGACGCAGTACCCCGAGCACAGGCTGCTGCCCTCGGCGCTGCTGCTCGAGGCCCGCATCGCGACGTCGCTCAGCGACCGTACGAAGGCGGAAGAGGCCGTGAAGAAGGTCCGCGATCTCGCCGAGAGCGGGCGCATCACCGCCGACTGGGGCGTGCGTGCGTCGCTCCAGCAGGGCGAGGACCTGCTCGAGGCCGGACAGGCGCGCGAGGCCGGCACCGCCTTCGGCACCGCGCAGGATGCAGCCCAGGCCGCCCTCGCCAACCTCGGCGCACGCAAGGACCTCGAGTCCACGCTGCAGCGACTCGAACTCGAGGCGCGCACCGGCGCGGGATCCGCGCTGCTCGCCGGCGGCGACGTGAGTGGAGCGCGCTCGTACTTCGAGCGCCTCCAGAGCGAAGGCAGCTCCGACCCCGCCGTGGCCATGGCCGCGCGCAACGGGCTGGCCCAGGCCGACTTCCAGGACGGTGACTTCAAGGCCGCCCAGGTCGGCTTCGCGCAGGTCGCCGTCAAGGGCGCCGCGATCCCCGACCAGCATGCCAAGGCGCTGTACTTCCTCGGCCGCTGCGTCGAGTCCCTCGATGACAAGGGTCTCGAGCGCAACGGCCGCGCCAAGGCCCTCGAGTACTACAAGGAAGTCAGCCGGCGCTACCCGGGCTCGCGGTGGGCGCGGCTGGCGGAGCAGTCCCTTCCCTGACCCTCTTCGAAAGCTAGACCGGTGAGCATCTCCAAACTGAAGGTCACTCCGTTCCTCTTCGGCCTCGCCGTCCTGGCGCTCCAGCCCGTCATGTGGGCTCAGGATGCGGGCGCCGCGCCGCCCGCCGAACCCGAGGCGGGCAACAAGCTCCAGAAGTTCTTCAACGATGCAGGCACGATCGGCCTGATCATCATGTTCCTGTCGATCGTCGCGCTGACGCTCATCATCAAGGAGCTCATGGCGATGCGTCGCGACCAGCTCGCGCCGCCCGAGATCGTCGACGAGATCGAGGCGCTGTTCGAGGCCGGCGAGTACCAGGAGGCCATCGAGCTCTGCGAGACCGAGCCCTGCTACTTCACGAACATCGTGGCGGCCGGCCTGCCGAAGCTGAACGCGTCCTTCGAAGCGATGGAGAAGTCGCTCGAGGAGATGATCGAGGAGGAGACCATCAAGCTGCACGCGAGCCTGAGCTGGCTCTCGCTCATCGCGGCCGTGGCCCCCATGCTCGGCCTGCTCGGCACCGTCTCGGGCATGATCGGCGCGTTCAACCAGATCGCGGCCAGCAAGGGCCAGACGACCCCCGACCAGCTCGCCGGAAACATCTCCGAGGCGCTCATCACCACCATGCTCGGTCTGAGCGTGGCCATCCCGGTGACGTCGGCCTTCGTGTTCCTGCGCAACCGCGTCGTGTCGTACTCGCTCGAGATCTCGGCCGTCGTCGAAGACCTCTTCGAGCGCTTCCGTCCGCGCGAAGCCTGATCGTCCGACCGGTCCGAGGGAGCCACCCACATGGGTCGCAAGCGCAGCGAAGGCACCGCGATCGAGTTGGACATGACGCCGATGATCGACGTCGTGTTCCTCATGATCATCTTCTTCATGATCGTGAACGACATGAGCCAGCAGGACCTCGCCGAGCTCAAGCTGCCCAAGGCCGACATGGCGGTCGACGACGAGAACGAGCCCGGCCGCATGATCGTGAACATCCTCACGGACGGTTCGATCGAGATCAAACGCGTCAAGTACGGGACGCTCGACGACAAGAACACCGAGAACGCCCTGCGCGCCTACCTGCTCACCGAGGTGGCGAAGGGCGAGAAGGACCCGGCCGGCTTGTCCGAGCGCTCGCTGCTGGTGCGGGCCGACAAGGCCACGCAGTTCAAGGAAGTCCAGAAGGTCATGCGCATCTGCGGCGAGAAGGGCATCCAGATCTACAAGGTGCACCTCGCCGCCGCCCAGAACGAGCAGAAGTGACGCGGTCGCCCTGCGACCCGCGAAGGAGTCACCCGAATGGCAGGCAAGTCCGCGGAGATCGAGGAGACCAAGATCGAGCTCACGCCGATGATCGACGTGGTCTTCCTGCTCCTGATCTTCTTCATCGTCACGATCAAGTTCAAAGTGCTCGAGGGCAAGCTCGAGACCGAGCTCCCGAAGGACGTCGGCGTCAACGCGAGCACCGACCTCCCGAAGGAGAAGATCGAGATCTCGATCAAGAAGGACCCGGGCTCGCCCGAGGGCCTCAAGGTCTTCGTGCAGTCGCGCCCGATGCCGAACCTGGCGACCTTCCGGGCCGAGCTCAAGCGCTGGCTCGACCTCGATCCCGAGGCACGCGCCACGCTCTACCCCGAGTTCGGCGTGACCTACGAGTCGGTGGTCAAGGTCGTCGACGAGTGCCTCAAGGTGAACCTCACGAACATCACCTTCGCCGGCGTCGAGTTCAACGCATGACGACGGCGTGCCACCCCACGCCGCCCCGCCGCACGGCCTGTCGCGCCCGTCCGGCACCCTCCGTGATACATTCCGCGCCTTCCCCGACCCGGTCGGCCCGTGCCGGCCACGACACACGCCTCGCTCTCCGCGCCCGCGACGCGGTCGAGTGACGAGGTGGAGAGAACGATGACCCGCTGGACGAAGAGCCTCCTCATCTCCGTCGCCGTCGTGGCCGCGTGCCGCGCGGTCGGTCCCGAAGGCACCGACGCCGCAACCGGCGACGTGGCCTCCACCCTGTCCGAGCCGACGCTGCTCGCCGACCCGAGCACTCCGACCGCCACGGGCGTGACCAAGGCCGCCACGCCGACGCCCGACGACGAGGAGCGCGCCCGCCGCGAGCTGCTCGAGCAGAAGACGTACCTGCTCGTCCAGCAGTACCTCCAGAACGCCCGGGCGCTCGAGGAGAAGCTCGACTTCGACGGCGCCCAGGCCGCGCTCGAGCGCGCGCGCGCCATCGATCCCACGAACGAGGTCGTGCTGACCTACCTGCGTCAGATCCAGGCCCTCGCGGGAGACGGACAGGACGCCTCGGCGCTGCTCCACGTCACGGCGCGCGAGCGCTACGAGGCCCAGCAGCAGCAGATGATCACCCTGGCGCTGAACGACCTCGACGCCGCTCGACAGGCCCTCGAGACCGAGGACTTCGACCGCGCCGTCTTCCTCGTGCGCGGCGTCGTCAACCGCATCAGCTGGAGCCCCGAGGTCGACTGGGGCCGCGTGGCCGACGACGCGCGCGCCATGCTCGACGAGGCCGAGAGCCTGCGCGACGCTCACGCCGACAAGGTCAAGCGCGTCCAACAGGAAGAGGCCTTCGCGGCCCTCAAGGCCGAAGAAGACCAGGTCGCCCAGCAGGAGGACCTGCGCCTGCGCACGCTGCTCATCGCGGCCACCAAGGCCTTCGACCGCGGTGACTACGAGGCGGCGCAGGAGATCTCGCACATCGTGCTCGAGTCCGACCAGCACAACTCCCAGGCGCTGGCGATCCTCGACGCGGCACAGGACGCGGCGCGCGAGTACGCCGACCGCGTCTTCGTCCAGCGTCGGCGCGAGGAGTTCAACCGCTGGCGCAACGAGATGGAGAAGATCCGCATCCCGCACACGGACATCCTGACCCTCGACAAGCGTCGCTGGGCCGAGGTGAACAAGCTGCGCGGCGACAGCGCGGCCGCGCTCGAGCTGGGTGACGTCGACCCCGAAGAGCAGGCGCTGCGCGCGAAGATCGCCTCGACGCGCATCGAGAACGTCGACTTCGAGGAGCTGGCCATCGACCAGGTGGCCAACAACATCTACTTCACCACCGACATCCCCGTCTCGGTCGACCCCGAGGTCGTGCTCGAGCTCGACGACAACGCCGAGTACGTCACGCTCCAGAACCTGCGCAACGTGACCGTGCAGTCGCTGCTGAACATCCTCGTCGACCAGGTCGGCGCCGCGGGCGAGCTCGTGTGGACGATCCGCAACGGACGCGTCTACATCACGAAGCGCGAGAAGGCCAACGCGAAGCTCGTGCCGCGCGTGCACCCCATCCAGGACCTGACCTTCAAGCTGACCGACTTCAAGGGCCCGAGCCTGCGCTCGATCGCGCTGCCCGGCGAGGCAGGCGACGACAACGAGACCACGATCTTCAACAGCGAGGTCGACAGCGTGACGCTGATCGACTCCGAGGAGATCCTGAACCTCGTGCGCGAGAACATCGCGCCCCAGGACTGGGAGCAGGAAGGCTACAGCATCGACTTCGTCGAGAACGGCAACCTGCTCGTGATCCACACCCCCGAGGTGCAGGCGCAGGTGGCGCAGTTCCTCGACGACCTGCGCACGTTCAGCACGAGCATGGTCACGCTCGAGTCGCGCTTCTACTCGATCACCGACAGCTTCATCGAGGAGATCGGCACCGACCTGCGCGGCCTCGATCCGCAGGGCGTGTTCGCGAACCAGTACAGCCTCGACGCGGCCGGCTCGACCGGCAACCCGACCCAGGGCCTCGACAACCAGGGTGACGGCACCGGCGACCCCTCGGCCGGCATCTTCTACGAGGACGTGAACAAGGTCTACGCGGCGTCGACGAACAACTTCTTCAACACGTCGCTGGGCGACATGCTGTCGACGATCGGCGGCGGCGCCTTCCAGTTCTCGATCCTGAACGACACCCAGGTGAACATCGTCATGAACCTGGTGGCGAAGAGCGAGAACGCCACCGAGATCACGGCGCCGATGGTGTCGGTCTACAACACCCAGCGCGCCTTCGTGACGGTCGTGAACCAGGTCTCGTACGTGCAGGGCTTCGAGGTCGACGTGGCCACCGCGGCCTTCATCGCCGACCCGGTCATCGGCGTCGTGCAGGAGGGCATCGTGCTCGACGTGCGGCCGACGATCAGCTACGACCGCAAGTACATCACGCTCGACGTGCAGACCACCGTGGCCGAGCTCGAGCGTCCGTTCCAGGAGATCACGACCCTGCTCGGCCCGAACGGCACGCCGGTCACCTTCGCCATCCCGGTGCTGAACGTGCAGGACGCCCAGACCACGGTCGTCGTGCCCGACGGTGGCGCGGTGGTGCTCGGCGGCTTCAAGCACGTCCGCTACAAGAACCGCACCGCCGAGACGCCGTGGTTCGCCGACATCCCGTTCCTGGGCTTCTTCTTCCGCGAGAAGGGCCTGGCCGACGAGGTCACCGACCTGATCGTGGTCATCCGCGCCAAGATCACCGACTTCTCGAACCTGCGCGAGGCCCCGGCGACCACGCGCTGAACCAGGGCCCAGCCCGCTCGGGGAGCCCGCGCGCTCCCCTCCCTCCGCCGCCGGGCGGCTCCCTCGCGGGGTCGTCCGGCGGCGGTCGTTCCGGGCGGCTTGAACCGGCCCTCTCCGCGACCCAGAATCGGACGCGTGCACCAGATCTCGGCCATCTTCTTCGATGTCGACGACACCCTGTACTCGACCACGGCCTTCGCCCAGCTCGCGCGGCGCCGGGCGGTCGAGGCGATGGTCCGGCAGGGCCTGCGGCTGCCGGCCGAGGTCGTGAGGCGCGAGCTCGGCGAGGTCATCGCCGAGTTCACGAGCAACTACCCGAACCACTTCGACAAGCTGCTGCTGCGCCTTCCGGCCGAGTCGTGGGCCGGCACGAACCGCGCGCTCATCGTGGCCGCCGGCATCATGGCCTACCACGCCACCAAGGGTGAGCTGAGGCCGTTCCCCGACGTGCTGCCCTTCCTGCAGCAGCTCCAGCAGCGCACCGACGTGCTGGTGGGAGTCATCACCCACGGACTCGAGATCAAGCAGGCCGAGAAGCTGCTGCTGCTCGGCGTGGTGCCCTTCCTGCATCCCGAGGGCATCTTCATCAGCGACCAGGTCGGCATCAGCAAGCCCAATCCCAAGCTGTGGCTGCGCGCCTGCGCGCGCTTCGGACTCGACCCGCGCGAGGTCATGTACGTGGGCGACAACCCGCTGCAGGACGTCGACCCGGCCTCGACCCTGGGCATGATCACCGTGCGCGTGCGCCGTCCCGACACGCGCTGCGACGAACTCGAGGGCAAGGCGACGCCGCGCTACGACGTGCGTTCGTTCGACGAGCTCGCGGCGCACCTCGTGCAGGACTTCGGATTGCCGCTCGAGACTCCGCAAAAGCCCGGACCGTGAGCGCGGCCTCCGCTCGTCGTGCCGGACCCGCCGTGGTGCTGCTGGGCGCCCTGTTGCTGGTGGCCGGAGCCGTGCGGCTGCTCAAGCGCAGCACCTTCCCGCGCGCCGACTTCGTGTTCTGCAACCAGACCGAGGTGGCGTCGCTCGACCCGCACCGGGCCACGAGCATCCCCGACGGACGCATCGTGGGCGCGCTCTTCGAGGGCCTCACGCGCCTCGACCCGTGCACGCTCGAAGCGCTGCCCGGGCAGGCCGACCACTGGACGGTCAGCGACGACGGCCTGACCTGGCGCTTCCATGTGCGCGACGACGCACGCTGGACGGACGGCTCGCCGGTCACGGCCGACGACTTCGCGGCGTCGTTCCGGCGCCTGCTGCACCCCGCCACCGCGGCGCGTCATGCGGCGCTCTTGGCGTCGGTCGTCGGCGCGCGCGCGTACACGTCCGCCGATCCCTCGGACATGCCGCCGGACGACTCGCTGGGCATCGCGGCGCTGCCCGACGACGTGCTCGAGATGCGCCTCGTCGAGCCCGTCCCGTACCTGCCGTCGCTCCTGGCGTACCAGGCCTTCGCGCCGGTGCCGCTCGACGTCGTGCGGCGCTGGGGCAGCGCCTGGACGGACGCGGAGCACATCGTCGGCAACGGCCCCTTCGTGCTCGTCGAGCGCCGGCTGCGCGACCGCATCCGCCTCGCCCGCAACGAGCGCTACTGGGACGCCGCGCACGTCCGCCTGGCGAGCATCGACGCGCTGGCCGCGAACGGCGCCACGACGCAGCTCAACCTGCTGCTCACCGGCGACGCCGACTGGATCGTCAAGCCGCCGCCGGCGCTCTACGAGGCCCTGCGCGCACGCCCGGAGTGGCGCTCCGGCGGCCAGCTCGGCGTCACGTTCCTGCGCTTCTGCACCACGCACGCACCGTTCGACGACGCACGCGTGCGCCGCGCCCTGCTGCTCGCGCTCGACCGCGAGTCGCTCGCCCGGGACGTCATGCGCGGCGGCGAGATCGCCTCGACGAGCTACGTCCCCCACGGACTGGCGGGCTACGACCCCGCGCCACTCGAAGCCGCCGACCCGGAACGCGCGCGCGCACTGCTGGCCGAGGCCGGCTTCCCCGGCGGCCGCGGCTTCCCGCCGTTCGAGCTGCTGCACCCGCACAACGACGCCACGCGTGACCTGTGCGCGGCGATCACGGCCATGTGGCGCGAGCAGCTCGGACTGTCGCAGGTGACCATCGCCAGCCAGGAGTTCGGCACCTACATCGACAGCACCTCGACGCTGAAGTACGACGTGGCGTGGAGCTCGTGGATCGGAGACTGGCTCGACCCGAGCACCTTCCTGCTGGTGTTCGCCGGCGAGAGCGGCAACAACCGCACGGGATGGCGCGACGCGACGTACGACGCGCTGCTCGACGAGTCCGCGCGGCAGCTCGATCCGGCCGCACGCCTGGCCGTGCTGCGGCGCGCCGAGGAGCGCCTGCTCGACGCGCTCCCCATCGCCCCGCTGCACCAGCGTGCCAACGTGAACCTCGTGGCACCGCGCGTGGACGGTTTCTGCGACAACATGCTCGACCTGCATCCGCTGCGCGACCTCGCCGTCAGGGAGCCGCCGCCGTGATGCGCGCCGTGGTCTCGCGCCTGCTCGGCACGGCGCTCGTCGTGCTCGCCGTGGTCTCGCTGACCTTCGTGCTCGTGCGCAGCCTGCCCGGCACCCCGTTCCAGGACGGCAAGGACGTCGATCCCGCGGTGCGCGCGAACATCCTGCGCGCGTACGACCTCGACGCGCCGCTGGGCGAACAGTACGTGCGCTACCTCGGCGACGTGTTCCTGCGCTTCGACCTGGGTCCTTCGTTCTCCTACCGCGACTACGACGTCACCGAGATCCTGGCCGAGAGCCTGCCGGTCTCGCTGCTGCTCGGGGGCTGTGCGATGGCCGTGGCGCTGGTCGTCGGCCTGGGGGCGGGCGCCCTGGCCGCGCGGCGCCGCGGCCAGTGGACCGACACGCTCGTGATGACCCTCGCCAGCGTCGGCGCGGCGGTCCCGAACTTCGTGCTGGCCGGGGTGCTCGTGCTCGTGTTCGTGTTCGGCGCGCACCTGCTGCCGGTGGCGGGACTCTCGACGCCGGCGCACCTCGTGCTGCCGTCCCTGGCGCTCGGGCTGCCGTACGCCGCGTCGATCGCGCGCCTCTTCCGCACGGGCCTGCTCGAGGTGCTCGGCGAGGACTGGATCCGTACCGCCCGCGCCAAGGGCCTCTCCCCGACCGCGGTGCTCGTGCGCCACGCCGCACGCCCGGCGCTGCTGCCCGTGGTGAGCTTCCTGGGCCCGGCGCTGGCCGGCGTGCTCTCGGGCTCGCTCGTGATCGAGCGCGTGTTCGCCGTGCCCGGCATGGGCAGCCACTTCGTCGAGTCGGCCTTCGCCGCCGACTACAACCTCGCCCTGGGAGTGATCCTGGTCTACACGCTGCTCGTCTCGGCGGCCAACCTCGCCGTGGACGTGGCCTACGGCCTGCTCGATCCGCGCATCGGAGCCGACGCGTGACGACCTCCCCCGGCGAGCGGCAGGCGCGCAGCTCGTGGCCGCGCCGTCTCCTGCGTCGCCCCGGGACGCGTCCGGCACTCGCGGCGCTGCTGACGATCCTGGCGCTGGCCCTCCTGGCGCCCGTGCTGCCCCTGCCTCAGCAGGGCGAGACGCACGCCGAACGCGCTGGACGCGGCCCCTCGCCGAGCTGGCAGACGGCCGATCCCCAGGTGCTGCGGTTCGCGTCCGAGGACCGCCCGACGGCGACGGCCGTGCGCCGCGCGCTGTTCGGTGACGGCGAGCTCGTGGGCCTGCTGGGCTGCGACGCCCTGGGACGCGACGAGGCCGCGCGCCTCGTCTGGGGCGCCCGCGTCTCGCTCCTGGTGGGCCTCGCGGCGACGCTCGTCTCGGTCGTCCTGGGCGTCGCCTGGGGCCTCGCCGCCGGTCTGCTGGGCGGCTTCTGGGACAGGCTGATGATGCGCATCGTCGACGCGCTCTACGCCGTCCCGCTGCTGTTCGTGGTGATCCTGCTCGTGGCGGTGCTGCGCGAACGCGCGGCCGAGTTGCGGGCCATCGGCATCGACCGCACCGTACTGCTGCTGCTGGTGATCGGCGCGGTGAGCTGGCTCACGATGGCCCGCATCGTGCGCGGTCAGGTGCTGGCGCTGGCCGAGCGAGAGTTCCTCACGGCCGCGCGCGCGCTCGGCGTGGGCCCCGTCCGGCTGGCGCTGCGCCACGTGCTGCCGAACCTCATGGGCGTGGTGGTGGTCTCGCTGACCCTCACGGTGCCGCGCGTCATGCTGCTCGAGGCCTTCCTGAGCTTCCTGGGACTGGGCGTGGAGGCGCCGGGGGTGAGCTGGGGCACCTTGGCCGCCGAAGGGCTCGAGAACCTCACGCCGGTGAGCGTCTCCTGGTGGCTGGTGGTCTTCCCGGGCCTGGCCCTGGCCATCACCCTCGGCGCACTCGGCCTGCTGGGCGACTCGCTGCGGGACGCCCTCGACCCGCGTCCGTCCCGCTGACCTCCGGCGAGGGGCGCCCTCCTCGGGTCACCCGTCGGGCGGGGGGATCGTGGATCTGCTGGCAGCGACCGCGACGGGAATCTCCGACCGGAAGGATCCTGCCCTGATGACAGAACTAACGCCATTGATATAATGTGGGCCATCCTCCCCATCCCAGGCACCGACGAGCGACTTCGGCAGCGCTCGTCGCAGGAGACGTCCATGCTTCGGCTACGGTCGTTCATCACCGTGTCCACGTCCGCGCTGCTCCTCGCGAGCAGCCTCACCTCGTCCCTCGACGCGCAGGAGTTCGTCGCGAACCGGCTCTTCGTCGTGTCCGGCAACGATGCTCGCCTGTACGGCTACGGCGGCAACGAGCCCATCGTCGACGAGTTCGGCGAGGCGCACACGACGGGCGCGTTCGCCGTCGACGCCGGGCTGGGCTTCCTGCTCGGCGAGACCGCGTCCTCGGGCGAAGTCGCGTTCGCGCCCGACGGAACGCTCTACGTCACCGCCCTGCCCACGGCGAAGGTGCACGTGTTCGACACCCACGGCAACCTCGTGCGTCAACTCGGCGAGGGCCTGACCAACTTCTTCCCCGTGAGCCTGGCCTTCGGACCCGACGGCGAGGTCTACGTCGGCAGCAGCGTCGGCGACGAACCGATCCACGTGTTCGACCACGATGGACAGCTCGTTCGCAAGTACGGCCCCGTCGGCGGCGTGAACATCACCGGCCTCGCGTTCGACCAGGGCTCGCACCTCTTCGCGTCGTGCCACCTCGTCGACGTCGTCAAGGAGCTCGACCCGAGCGGCAAGCTGGTGCGCAACATCGGCGTCGGCGTGCTGTCCGACCCGCGCGGCCTGGCGTTCGGCCCCGACGGCCTGCTCTACGTGGCGTCGTCGGGCAGCGACCGTGTGATCGCCTTCGACCAGCACGGCGCGGTGGTCAAGCAGCTCGGCGTGGGCGTGCTCGACAAGCCCGTGGCGGTCACCTTCGGTCCCGACGGTCGCCTCTACGTCTCGTCGCACTCCAGCAACGCGGTCGTGCGCTTCGACACGCTCGACGAGTCGAGCGAGACGCTCTCGTTCGGCACCGGCGAGTTGCGCGGTCCCCTCGGACTCACGTTCGTCCCGACGCGCATCGCCACGAAGCTGCGCGGCCTGCTCGGCCAGGACGGCGTCCCGCTGGCGAACGAGCGCGAGACCGCGGTGCTGAGCATCCCGTCGAGCGGACCCCGGCTGATGATCGAGTTCGCCGACACGAGCGGCACGCTGACCGCGTCGTTCGGCTCGCCGTGGGCGGTCTTCCAGGGATTCCAGTCGTTCGACCAGACCGACGACACGATCCGCATGGAGTACGGCGTGCAGATCGCGTCCGAGCCCAGCGTCGACGGCACGGCCTCGCTCGCGGCCGCGCTGCGCGGCCGCCTGCGCCCCGACGGTGTGTGGATGGCCATGCGTGCGGTCGGCACGGTGCACCTGGCCACGCCGCAGACGATCTGGAACGCGCGCCTCACGAGCGGCCGCGTGCTGAACGACTGACGTCCGTCCGGCTCGGGCGACGCGCCCGCGCGCCGCCCGTCCGACCGCGGCCCCGCTCCCGCCACGCGCCGGAGCGGGGCCGCGTGCGTTCGGGGGCCGTGTGCGCTCGCGGGGATCGCACGATCCCGGGACGCGACGCGGTTCGCGACGCGGCCCGTGCGAGTGCGCGCGGCTCCCGACGTCGCCAGCCGCTCTCAGGCCTCGAGATGGCAGCGGAAGGTGTGCCCCTCGCCCGCCTCGCGCAGCGGCGGGAACTCGTGGCGGCAGACGTCCATCACGGCCGGGCAACGCGTGTGGAAGGCGCAGCCGCTCGGCGGACGCAGCGGCGACGGCACGTCGCCCTGCAGCACGATGCGCTCGACCTTGCGCGTCGGGTCGGCGCGCGGCACCGCCGAGAGCAGCGCCTTGGTGTAGGGATGCCGCGGGTCGCCGAACAGGTCGTCGCGCGAGGCCTGCTCGACGATGCGTCCGAGGTACATGACGGCCACGCGGTGGCTGATGTGGCGCACCACCGAGAGGTCGTGCGCCACGAACAGGTAGCTGAGCCCGAACTCGTCGGCCAGGTCCATGAGCAGGTTGATGATCTGGGCCTGGATCGAGACGTCGAGCGCCGAGACCGCCTCGTCGCAGACGATGAAGCGCGGACGCAGCGAGAGGGCGCGCGCGATGCCGATGCGCTGGCGCTGTCCACCCGAGAACTCGTGCGGGTAGCGGTTCACGTAGCTCGGGTCGAGGCGCACGCGCACGAGCAGCTCCTCGACGCGGTCTTCGAGCTCCCTGCGGCCGCTCACGAGACCGTGCACCTTGAGGCCCTCGCCCACGATGTCGGCCACCGACATGCGCGGGTTCAGCGAGGCGTACGGGTCCTGGAAGATGATCTGCATGTGGCGCCGCATGGCGCGCATGTCGCGCGACGAGGGCCGCACGCCGGGGGCGTAGACGGTCTCGCCGGCGAAGGTCACCTCGCCGGCGGTCGGCTCGATCAGGCGCAGGATGCTGCGTCCGGCGGTGGTCTTGCCGCAGCCCGACTCGCCCACCAGCCCGAGGGTCTCTCCCTCGCCCACGTCGAAGCTCACGTCGTCGACGGCCTTGACGTGTCCGACCACCGTCGAGAACACGCCCTTGCGCACGGGGAAGTGCTTCCTGAGCCCGCGCACCGAGAGCAGCGGCGCCTTCGCGTCGGAGGAGGTCATGCGTCGCTCCTCGCGCCGTGCGCGGCGGCGAGCTCGTCGTCGGTCATGGGGTGATGGCACGCCAGGTCGTGCCCCGGGGCGTGAGCGACCAGCTCGGGTTCGCTGCGCGTGCACAGCTCGGACGCCTTCGCGCAACGCGTGTGGAACTTGCAGCCCGTCGGGAAGCGCAGCGGGTTGGGCACCGTCCCCGGGATCTCGCGCAGCCGCTCGCTGCCGGCGGCGTGCATCTCGGGCAACGACTGGAACAGGCCGAACGTGTACGGGTGACGCGGCCGGGCGAAGAGCGTGCGCACGTCGGCGTACTCGACCACCTTGCCGGCGTACATCACGGCGACGTGGTCGCTCATCTCGGCCACCACGCCCAGGTCGTGCGTGATGAGCAGGATCGACATCCCGAACTCGCGCTGCATCTCGCGCAGCAGGTCGAGGATCTGCGCCTGGATCGTCACGTCGAGCGCCGTGGTCGGCTCGTCGGCGATCAGCAGCAGCGGGTCGCAGGCCAGCGCCATGGCGATCATCACGCGCTGCTTCATGCCTCCCGACATCTGGTGCGGGTACTCGTCGACGCGAGCCTCCGGCGACGGGATGCCGACCTTGGCCAGCATGCCGACGGCGTATTCGCGCGCCTTCTCGCGCGTCATGCCGCGGTGCAGCATGACGGCCTCCATGATCTGGTCGCCCACGGTGTAGACCGGGTTGAGCGACGTCATGGGCTCCTGGAAGATCATCGCGACGTCGTTGCCGCGCACCTTGCGCAGCTCGGACTCGGGCAGCTTCAGCAGGTCGCGGCCCTCGAAGACGATGCGTCCCGCCGCGTAGCGCCCGGGCGGGCGCGGGATGAGCTGCAGGATGCTCATCGCGGTGACGCTCTTGCCGCAGCCCGACTCGCCCACGACCCCCAGCGTCTCGCCGCGCTCGACGCGCAGGCTCACGCCCTCGATCGCCTTGACGAGCCCCTCCTCGGTGTCGAACCAGGTGCTCAGCCCGTCGATCTCGAGCAGCAGCTCGCCCCTGCGGGCGTTCGTGCGGACCTCGTGCCCGGCCATGCGCTCAGGCCTCCTTGAGCCGCGGGTCGAGGGCGTCGCGCACGCCCTCGCCGAAGAGGTTGTAGAGCACCACGGTCAGGAAGATGAACAGGCCCGGGAAGACCTGGATCCACCAGTGCTCGACCGAGCTGCTCTCGATCAGCAGCGAGCCCCAGCTCGGGACCGGCAGCTTCACGCCGAAGCCGAGGAACGAGAGCGCCGACTCGGTCAGGATGCCGGAAGCAACCGAGAAGGTGGCCGAGACGAGCACCGGGCCGAGCGCGTTCGGCAGCACGTGCCGGAAGATGGTGCGCATGCTCGACGCGCCGAGCGCCTCGCTGGCGACGACGAAGTCCTGCTCGCGCAGGCGGATGAACTCGCCGCGCACGAGGCGCGCCACGCCCGTCCAGCGGAACAGGCCGATGGCGAGCATGATGTAGAGGATGCCCTGACCGACGAACGCGACCACGATCAGGATCAGGAAGAAGACCGGGAAGCACTGAAAGACCTCGATCACGCGGCTGATCACGAGGTCGACCCAGCCGCCGAAGAAGCCCGCGAGCGATCCCAGGACGGTGCCGATGAGCACGAGGATGAGCGTCGAGACGAGACCCACCGAGAGGCTCACGCGCGCGCCCCAGATCATGCGCGAAAGGATGTCGCGGCCCAGGCTGTCCGTGCCCAGCGGGTGCCGCCAAGCCGCGTTGCGCTCGGGCTCCGCGTGGCGCACGTCGACGACCTCGCCGCGGATCGCCATGCCGGTCATCTCGTCGACGCGGGCCGAGCGCGCGCCCGTCTCGTAGTAGCCGTCCTCGGAGATGCGCGACGACGGGGCCCAGGTCGGCGGACGGAAGATCTCGGTCAGGTTCTGCTCGGCCATGCCGAACGCCACGGGCGGGAACACGGCGTCGGTGGCCGCCATGGCTCCGCTGGCGAGGCCGGCCTTGTACCCCGACGAGAGCAGCCCGTCGCCGCCCGCCTGCTCGGACGCCAGCGGCACCGCGAGCAGCGGCAGCAGCGCCATGGCCGCGAGCTTCGGGCGCCGAGCACGACGGATGCGATCCCTGCGTCCGCCGAGGAACACGCGATTCACGAGCGTGTTCCAGAGCGGGAAGCTCAGCACGAGCGCCCACAGGGCCATGAAGTAGAGCTCGGCCCCGGTGATCGACTGCAGCGCCGGGAACTCGCGGAAAGGGACGAGCACGACGCCCTCGGTCCCGCCCTCCTTCGCGACGTCGCACTCGCTGCGCGCACGCTGTGCCAGCGCCTCGACGGACGCCGCCCGCGCCTCGACCCCGGCCAGGTCGTCGGACAGGCTCAGCGCGACGACCTCGTCGGCCGCCTCCGAGAGCTCGTCGAGCGGCCCCCGATCGGACGGCGCGAGCTGCTTGCGCATCGCGTCGAGGCGCAGCGCGAGCGCCTGCCGCTCGGTGGCCAGCTCGTCGTCGAAGGTGCGCACGCGCTGCTCGCGCTGGCGCAGCCACTCGTCGCGCTCCTTGCCCGACAGCGCGGCGCCGCGCGCCTCCTCGGCGGCGAGCGTGGCGTCGAACGCGGCCTCGCCGCCCTTGGCCGTGGCGAGCAGTCCCGCGGTGACCGGCAGCAGCTCGCGGCGCGCCTTCTTGTACGCGGTGGCGTCGGTTCCCTCGAACAGGAACGGCCGGTCGTTGGCGAGCAGAGGCGCGTAGATCGCCACCGCGTACAGCAGCACGAGCAGCCCGAGCGCGATCATCGCCGACGGACGGCGCCGGACCTGGCCCAGGACGATGTCCCAGTAGTCCTTGCTGTAGACCTTGCCCCGCGCTTCGTCAGTCATACTTGATGCGCGGGTCGACCACGGCGTAGAGGATGTCCGAGATCAGGAAGCCCAGCAGCGTCATGAACGACGTCACCGTGACGGTGGCCATGATCACCGGGTAGTCGCGCTTGAGCAGCGCCTCGTAGGCGTAGAGTCCCATGCCCTGGACGTTGAAGACCTTCTCGACGATCACCGAGCCGCCGATCAGGATCGGCAGGATCTGCGCGAAGATCGTCACCACGGGGATGAGCGAGTTGCGCATGGCGTGCTTGAACACGACGACCTTCTCGGAGAGCCCCTTGGCGCGCGCCGTGCGGATGTAGTCCTGGCGCACGACCTCGAGCATGCCGGTGCGCATCTGGCGCGAGAGGTACGCCAGCCCCGCGTAGGTCAGCACGGTGACCGGCAGGATGCCGTGCAGGATCGTGTCCCAGGCGTACTGCCAGGTGCCGAACTGGTCGGCGTCCTGGTCGTGCAGCCCCACCACCGGCAGCCAGCCCAGCGACGACTGGCCGAACAGGATGATGAGCATCAGCCCGGCCCAGAACGTGGGCAGCGAGTAGAGCACGAACAGCCCGAAGGTCGTGATCTTGTCGATCAGCGACCCGCGCTTGACCGCCGACAGCATGCCCAACGGCAGCGCGATGAGGTAGCTCAGCAGCACCGAGACGATCGAGAGCGGTACCGTGACCTGCAGGCGCCGCCACAGCTCGTCGGCGACCTGCACGTTGGGCCGGAAGAACTCGGTGCCGAAGTCGAGCGTCACGAGGTGCTCGACCCAGTTCACGTACTGGACACCGAGCGGCTCGTCGAGCTTGTAGCGCTTGCGGAACTTCTCGTAGGCCGACTCGACGTCGGCCGTGGCCGAGCTGCCGCTGCCCATGCCGCCGGCCTCGCCCTGGGTCTTGAGCGCGGCCGGGTCGCCCGGCGCGAGCTGCATGACGCAGAACAGCAGCACCGTGATGCCGATCATCGTCGGCACCATCCACAGCAGGCGACGCAGGACGTAGCTCAGCACGCGCGGGAGATCCGGAGCGACGGGGCCGCGTGGGTCATCGGGTCGGCGCGGGACGGGTTCCGGGCGTGCCGGCCGCGTAGTACATGTCGCGCACGCGGAAGCCGGGCTCGTACTTGTAGAGCTTCACGCCGCGCAGCTTCTTGCTGAAGGCGAGCTTGCGCGGCACGGTCCAGCCGAAGAGGTAGGGCTGCAGGTCGTAGATGCGCGCGTAGAGCTGGTGCCAGATCTCGGCGCGCTTGGCGTCGTCCATCTCGCGGCGCCCGCGCTCGATGAGGTCGTCGCAGATCGCGTCCTGCAGGCCGTAGTGGTTGGACGAACGCTTCTCGAACGCGCCCTCGCTCCCGTGCCAGATCTGGAAGGGATCGCTCTCGGGATCGGGCAGCGTCCAGGCCATGTTCACCGCGTCGAAGTCGCGCGCGAGCAGGCGCTCGAGCAGCGTCGCCCACTCGATGGCCTGGATCTCGACCTTCACGCCGATCTCGGCGTAGCTCGTCTGCAGGGCCTGCAGGAACTTCTCGGAGGCCTTGTTGCCGGACGGCATCAGGATCTCGATGACCAGGTCCTGGCCGTCCTTGTCGACGATGCCGTCGCCGTCGCGGTCGTACCAGCCGGCGTCGGTGAGCGCGTCCATCGCCGCATCGGGGTCGTAGGCCAGCGGCACGATCTCGTGGTTGTACGCCGGCCCGAAGAAGTTCGTGCTGCACAGGCTCCACAGCGCGTAGCCGCGGTAGTTCGTCGCAATCCAGTTGGGGACGTCGAAGGCCTGGGCCAGCGCCCTGCGCACGCGCACGTCGGCGAACTGCTTGCGGTAGCCGTTCCAGCTCGTGTAGCCGAGGTTGCCGACGTACGTGAAGGCCTTGTAGCAGCGGCTCGTGAAGTTCTCCTGCTGCGTGAGCTCGCCGAAGAAGTCCTCGGACTTGACGCGGTAGAAGACGTCGAGCTCGTCGTTGATGAGCGCCTGGAAGGCCGCGTTGTCGTCGGTGATCGTGCGCCACCAGATCTCGTCGAACCAGCCCGCCTCGGCCGGGTCCTTCTTCCAGTAGCCGTCGAACTTCTCGGTCTTGATCGTCTGGCCCTGGATCCACTCCTTGACCTTGTAGGGACCGAGGCCGACCCAGGCGATGTTGTGCGGGTTGTCGTTGACGTACGAACCCTGCTTCACGGCATCGGCGCCGGCGTCGTAGTCGGGGTTCTCGGGATCGTGCAGGTCGTACAGGTGCCGCGGCAGGATGGTGAACTCGAGCCCGAAGTTGCTCTTGGTGCCGAAGAACTGCTCCTTGCGGAAGAAGCGCACCGTGTGCTCGTCGATCTTCTCGCTCGTGAACACGTCGTAGTTGAAGCGGTGCTCGTCGCAGTCGACGTTCGGGTTCTTGTAGTTCTCCATCGAGAACACCACGTCGTCGGCGGTGAACGGGTGCCCGTCGTGCCAGACCGCGTCGCGCAGGTCGAAGGTCCACACGGTGGCACGCTCGAGGCGCTCGACGCGGCTCTTGGGGACGACCGTGCGCTCGATCGGGTTGTGCTTGCTGCCGGACGTGACGACGTAGCTGTCGCCCTCGTCGTCGACCTTGCCGAACACGATGTTCGAGCGCGTCGCCGGGTCGCCGTCGGTGAGGAAGAGCTGGTCCTCGACCGTGTAGTCGGTGGCCAGGTCGGGCTCGTACTCCCACGTGGCGGGATCGAACTGCAGCAGCCCGGCGTGGACGTCGTAGTAGATCCAGCGGATGGAGGCCGAGTTGTCGACCTGGAAGTTCAGGCTCGGCGGCTCGGACGCGAGGTGCACCACGACGCGTCCGCCGAGGGCCGGTTCGACGGGCGTCTTGCCGTCGGGGTTGAAGACGTCGACGGGCGGCTCCCCGGGGACCAGGTCGGCCTCGGTCACGCCGGCCGCCCGCATCGCGGGCGTGATCTCGAACGGCACGTCCGCCGGGGCCGCGGCGGGCTGCGCGACGACCGGCGCCTCGCGCGCACCCGAGGGCCCTGCGGCCGACGCCCGCGGCGCGGCCCCGAGGATCGCGTAGCCCGCGAGCGAGAGGGCGATCAGGAGGGCGCTGCCCGACCTGCGGTCGGGCCCGGCGCTGGGCGACGTCGTCATGGGTTTCCTCGCCACGGGAGGGGGAGCGTGGAGGGTCTACGGAAGTGCCCGATCGTAGACCATCGGGGAGGACCGGCAACCTAGTCGCCGGAACCCCGTACGTCAACGGACATCCGTGCGCAAGGCCTTGCGCGGAAAGGGCTTGACGTGACTCGGCCAGTTCGTCGGGATCAGCCGCCGCCGTCTCGTCATCCCACCGCGGGGAGCTGCGCCACGGCGCGCAGCCCGCCCAGCGTCGGATCGCGCTCGACGAAGCACAGCGCGAGCAGCAGCAGGCCCTCGGCGACGCGCAGCCAGCGGCCCTGGGCGGCCGTCCAGGGCAGCAGCGCCCGGGCCGTCGAGGTCACGCCCAGGAAGCCCAGCGTGAAGAGCGGCGCGGCCACGTAGATCGACATCGCCACGGCCTGGGTCGCGGTGCGGATGGCGGCGTCCTCGGTCATGCCGTTCGGCGCCCGTCCGGCCAGGATGGCCGAGACGCCCAGCATGCCGCCGAAGAAGGTGAGCGTGAAGCCCAGCCAGCGCGGCAGGAAGAACGTCTCGTCGAGCAGCAGGCTGCGCAGGGCGAGCAGTCCCACGCAGACGAGCACCGCGACGCAGCCGCCGCCCAGCAGCGCGAGCAGCCGCCGCCACGAGACGTGGCTGCGGGAGCCGAGCACGCCGCGCAGAAGGCGCCGCAGCGAGAGCAGCATGGCGGTCACGGCGATCAGGCGATCGACCACGGGACGTCCTGCCGTCAGCCGACGGCCGCGATGGCGTCGATCTCGACGCGCGCGCCCTTCGGCAGTCCTGCCACCGCCACCGTGGCCCGCGCCGGGCGGGTCTCGCCGAAGGCCTTGGCGTAGACCGCGTTGACCGCGGCGAAGTCGTCCATCGTGAGCAGGTAGACGGTGCAGCGCACGACCGACGCGAGCGAGCCGCCGCCGGCCTCGAGCACGGCGGACAGGTTCTGGAGCGCACGCTCGGCCTGGGCCTCGAGCCCGCCCGCCACGAGTTCGCCCGTGGCCGGATCGAGCCCGATCTGTCCCGACGCGAACAGGAAGCCGCCGGACACCACGGCCTGGCTGTACGGTCCGATGGCCGCCGGCGCGCGCTCGGTGCTCACGGGACGAGGATGCTGGCTCATGGTCTGGCTCCGGATGCGCCGGGCGGCGGCAACTTGGCGAGCGCGGCCGCCACCTTGCGCGGGACGAACAGTCCGACGTCGCCGCCGGCCTTGTGCACCTCGCGCACGAGGCGCGACGAGATGTGGCTGGTCCCCGGCGAGGACGCCAGCAGCACCGTCTCGCAGTCGGGGTCGAGGCGCCGGTTCGCGCGCGCCATGGTGAGTTCGCCGGCCACGTCCTCGGGACCGCGCACGCCGCGCAGCAGCAGCGTGGCACCCACCGAACGCGCGGCCGCCACGGCGAGTCCGTCGAAGGCGATCACCTCGACCTGGCTGGGCACGATCGCGGCCAGGAGTTCGAGGCGCGCCTCGAGCGACATCCACGGGGCCTTGTCGATGTTGCGGCCGACCCCCACCACGAGCCGGTCGACCACGCCCAGGGCGCGCTCGATCAGGTCGAGGTGTCCCAGCGTGGGAGGATCGAACGACCCGGCGTAGAACCCCGTGCGCGGCATGGGCGGAGTCTAGCGTGCCGCCCGCGCGGGCATCCACCCCGAGTCGCCCGCTACTCGAAGAGCACGCGGCTGCGCTGCATGCGACGCGTCAGGCCGAAGCGCGAGAAGGCGCTCTCGAGGATGGCCGCCAGCGCCTGGTCGGGGTCGTCGGTGAGCACGAAACGGTCGACGTCCGCGGCCGCGATGGTGCCCTCGGGGACCATGCGCTGGCGCAGGAACTCGATCAGCGGACGCCAGTAGTCGGTGCCCATGAGCACCAGCGGGAAGTCGCAGATCTTGGCCGTCTGGACCAGCGTCGCCGTCTCGAAGATCTCGTCCATCGTGCCGAAGCCGCCGGGCAGCACGACGAAGGCGTAGCTGTACTTGACCAGCATCACCTTGCGCACGAAGAAGTAGTGGAAGTCGACGAACCTGTCGAGGTACGGGTTCGGCGCCTGCTCCTTCGGCAGCTTGATGTTGCAGCCCACCGACGGACCGCGCTCCTCGCGCGCCCCGCGGTTGGCGGCTTCCATGATGCCGGGACCGCCACCGGTCATGACGGTGAAGCCGCTGCGGGCCAGCCGGCGCCCCATCTCGCGCGCCAGGGCGTAGTAGCGGTGCGACTCGTCGAAGCGCGCCGAGCCGAAGACCGTCACCGCCGGTCCCATGAAGTGCAGCGCGCGGAAGCCCTTGATGAACTCGCCGAAGATGCGCGTCGCGCGCCGGAACTCGCGCCAGCGCGACTCGGGTCCGGCCAGCAGGTGCTCGTCGGCGGGACTGCGCGAGGCCTTGCCCCACGTCGCGTCGTGTCCGTCGTGCGCACCCCCGCCGGGCGGGTCGCCCAGGTCCCGCGCCGGGTCGCGACGGCCGTCGCACGGCGGATCGTCGCCGCCGCGCAGGTCGCCGGCGACCGGCGCCACGCGCCCTCCGCCGGGCTCCGTCAGCGGCCGCTCCCCGTCGGGACGCGCGTCGGTCTCCTCGTTCGTCACCGCGGCTGCGCTCCACTCGATCGGATCTGCCGCGAGGCTAACGCCGCTCCCGGCCGGCTGCAACGCGCCGGCGTGCGCAGGCGCGGCGGCTGCTCCCGAAACGACGTCGCGGCCTCCGGGCCCTGCGACCCGGCAGACCGCGACGAAGCCGGTGGACGCGTCGCGCGCGAGGCGCGTCGCCGTCCGCTCAGGGACCCGTGGGCTTCTCCAGCACCACGCGTTGATTGGCGGCGAGCACGTGCGTGCTGACCGTGCCGTCGTTCCAGTCGACGTTGACCACCACCTGCGCCACCTGGCCCAGTCCGAACCAGGCCATGGGCGGCGACTGGCTCTGGTAGTGGCTGGCGGCCTCGATGATGCGGTACTGGTTCGGGATCTCGGCCGGATCGCTCGGGTGCTTGCGCAGCCTGACCGTGGCGCCGATTCCGGCGTGGTTGGCGTCGGGATCGTGCAGCAGCACCGAGAGCCAGTTCCCGGCCGTGGGCGTGGTGTTGCGGTAGAGGTGCAGCCCGTCGTTGCGGTTGTTCACCACCAGGTCGATGCGGCCGTCCTGGTCGTAGTCGAACGCGGCGAGGCCGCGCCCCTGCCCCGGATCGTGGATGCCGGTGACCGTGGCCATCTCGACGAACGTGCCGTCCTGCTGGTTCATGTACACGCGCAGCAGGTCGTCGAGGTACTTCTCGACCATCCAGCCGTTGGTGTGGCAGATGTCCTGCCAGCCGTCGTTGTCGAGGTCGGCGAAGACCGAGCCCCAACCCCAGCCGCCGTCCTGCACGCCGGCCGCCACGGTCACGTCCGAGAACGTGCCGTCGTGGTTGTTGCGGTAGAGCCGGTTGCCGAGCTCGCCGGTCTGTCCCGGCAGCTCGACGTCGGAGTAGATCGCGGCGGTGAACCAGTCGAACCAGCCGTCGTTGTCGAAGTCGCCGATGGCCGATCCCATGCCGTTCTGGTCGATGCCGATGCCCAGGCTGCCGTGGTCGTGCTGCGACCAGACGTTTCCGCCGACCTCGTGGCGCCAGAGCGTCGAGTCGTTGAAGTCGCAGATCTGCAGGACGTCGAAGTCGCCGTCCTTGTCGTAGTCGAGGATGTGCTGGTTGAAGCCGCGAATCTTCGGCCCGGAGACGTTCGCGGGCGTGCGGTCCATGAAGGTGCCGTCACCGCGGTTGTAGTAGAACTTCGTGTGGTCACCGGCCCAGCTGCACGTGGTCACGTCGAGCCAGCCGTCCTTGTCGAGGTCGCCGATGCAACCGCCGGTGCGTCCGGCGTGGTCGAGACCGACCTCCGCGCCCTTCTCGACGAAGGTGCCGTCGCCGTTGTTGCGGAAGTACTTGGTGATGTACTGACCGGCGCCATAGTGCTGGCCGTCGGAGAGGGAGACCACTCCGCCGGTGAGCGGAGTGCCCGGGTTCGTCGGTGCCCCCCCGCCCGGCCCCTTCGCGCCCACGGACGCCTCGACCTGGTCGGAGTGCGCGAGCATGAGCATGTCGACGTCGCCGTCGTTGTCGAGGTCGCCCCAGAGCTGCTGGCTGAACGGACCGGAGACACCCACGCCCGCCTGCTCCGAGCGGTTGCTGAACGTGCCGTCGGTGTCGTTGTGGAAGAGCTTGATCGGCACCTTGTCGCCGCCGAAGGCGCTCATGTCCTCCCAGCCGTCGCCGTCGTAGTCGACCACCGAGACGTTGGCCGCCATGAAGCTCTGCATGGGGTTCGGCGTCACGGGATAGAACGACGGGACGAACGAGACGCCCGCCGCGTCGCTCACGTCGACGAACGACTGGGCGGTCGAGCCCGCGCCCAGGACCAGCAAGGCGCACGCGGCGCCCACGATGCTGCGAGACATGGTCATCCTCTCATGATGCCATCACGAGACCGGCGGCCCCCGCCGTCGGCCTCTGCTGCCCGGGGCGGCACGCTCCTCCGCGGCCGCCCCCCTGCACCCGTCCGGCTTGCTCAGGGCTCGACCAGCGTGACGCGCTGGTTGGTCGCGAGCCCGGAATACTGCACGACCTGCCCGCTCGGCCACGTGACCTCGATCGTCGCGGTCGTCGCGGCCTTGGCGCCGAACCACGCATGCGCCGGCGACTGCGAGCAGTAGTTGCTCTCGTACGCGATCCGTCGCGTCTGGAGCTGGAGTCCCTTCGACGGCTGCGGCCGCATGCGGACGATCGCGCCCGCGCCCAGCGGATGCGATCCGGCGCCGCCGACGAGCCGCACCTCGAGCCAGTTCTCCGTCGGACCGTCGTTCACGTGAAGCGTGAGGCCGTGGTCGTAGTTGGACGAGATGAAGTCGAGGTCGCCGTCGTGGTCGAAGTCGAACATCGCCAGGCCGCGTCCGTTGCCCACGTCCGTCACGCCCATGCTCGCGGCGCTCTCCTGGAACGTGGTCCCGTCGAGGTTCTTGAACACGCGCAGGCGGTCGTTGTGGAAGGGCGGGAACATCCAGCCGTTGGTGTGCACGATGTCCTGCAGGCCGTCGTTGTCGAGGTCGCCCATGTGCGCGCCCCAGCCCCAGTCGCCGTTGTCGACTCCCGCGTCGACCGTGATGTCGTCGAACGTGCCGTCCCCGTTGTTCTGGTACAGGCGGTTCCCCAGCTCACCGGTGTTGCCGGGCAGCTCGATGTCGGACCAGATCGCCGTCACGAACCAGTCGAAGTCGCCGTCGTTGTCGAAGTCGCCGACGCACGCCCCCATGCCGTTCTGGTCGATGCCGACGCCGGCCGCCGTCGTCACGTTCGCGAACTGGAACGATCCGAGGTTGCGGAACAGCTTGCTGGTCTTCCAGTCGCCGGAGGTCGAACAGTCCTGCAGGCCGTCCTCGTCGTAGTCCCAGATCTGCGGCGAGAAGCCGCGGATGCTGACGTTCGCGACGACGCTCGGCGTGCGGTCACGGAACGACCCGTCGCCCTTGTTCTCGTAGATGTTGTTGGTGCCGTTGTTGTGGCTGACGGCCCACAGGTCGAGGTCGCCGTCGTTGTCGAGGTCACCGAAGGCCGCGCCGTAGCGTCCCGCGGCGATCAGCCCGGCGGCCTTCGCCACCTCGGTGAACGTGCCGCCGTCGTTGCGATAGAGGTAGTTGCGCTGACGCGCGAACTGCATCTCGTGGCCCGAGTCAGCCAGGTCGGACGTGAGCGGCAGGTCCGAGACCGGCACCGGCCCCATCGCGGGTCCGTTGCCTCCCGCCGGCCCGGAGCCCTTCGGGCCCGGTACGCCGGAGGGGGTGTCGGGATTGATCGAGGCCGGAGGCAGGTCGGCGAAGGTCTGCATGAACAGGTCGAGCGTGCCGTTGCCGTCGTAGTCGGCCCAGACCGCGGTCGAACCCAGGCACAGGAAGTCGAGCCCGAAGGTCTTCGCCACGTCGACGAAGGTGCCGTCGCCCTGGTTGTGGTAGAGGCGGTTGGGCTGCGACGTGCCCTGGAAGGTGAAGATGTCGTCGAACCCGTCGCCGTCGTAGTCGCCCACCGAGACGTCCGCGTTCATGAACGTCTGCATCGCGAAGTACTCGGTCTGCACGACGGGTTGGAACGGCTGGTACAGCCCCGCGGCCACGGTGCCGTCGTGGAAGGTCTGGGCCGAGGTCGCGGCCGCCAGGGTGAGGACACTCAGCGTCGTGAGTGATCGGGCCTTCATGGGTGTCTCCGGCTGGGCATGCCACGAAGACCCCGAGCAGCCCTGCCGCTGCCCGCGTCCAGGTTCCTCGTTCATGCGGATGGGAGTATACACCTGCTCCGAAAGGCCGATGGGTCCCGGAGAAAATGAAGCTTCCCCCGCAGGCCGGCCCGAGATCACGGTCCGCGCCCGGGCGTCCCGACCCCGTGACGAGCCTCGGGCGCGTCCGTCCTGGCGGGCATGCGGACCCCGTCCCTCCTGCCGCCGCTGCTGTCCCTGCTGGCCCTCGCCCTGCCCTCGCCGCTCGGCTTCGCGGTGGTTCCGGCGGCCCTCCTGGTGCGTGCCTCGGCGCCCTGCGTGGCGGGGCTGGCGCTACTCGCGCTCGCGTCGAACCTGTCCCACCAAGCCATCCCCCACGGCGCCGAACGCGACACGTCCGGTCCGAGCGCGGCGAGGCTGAACGGAACGTGGCGGCAGTTGCCGGGTGAGCAGCCGCATCTCGACACGCTCGCGGGACGGGTCTCGGTGCGCTGCTCCGACGACGTCCGTCCCCCGCCACCGGGCACACCGGTCTCGCTGCTGGCGCGCGTCGACGACACGGGCGCGGCGCGGGTGGTGTCCCTCGCCGCGCGCGGACCGCCCACGGGGGCCTGGCTCGATCGCTGGGGAGCCGCGGCGGCGCGCCGGACGGGCGAACTCGTGCATCCCGAACGCCGGGGACTCGTGGCGGCGCTGGTGCTCGGCGATCGCAGCGATCTTCCGTGGGCACTGCGGCGCGCGTGCATCGCGACCGGGGTCATGCACCTGCTGGCGCTGAGCGGCCTGCACGTCTCGCTCGTGGCCACAGGGCTCGGCCGCATCCTCACCGGGCGCGCCCTGGGTCGGGGACGGGTCCACGGTGCGGCGTTGCTGGCCTTCGTGCTCGTGGCCGGTGCACGTCCGCCCCTGGTGCGCGCCCTGCTGGGCTGGGTGCTGCTCACCTACGGACGCCTGTCGGCCCGTCCGCTCACGCCCCTCCGGCGCCTGCTCAGCGTCGCGCTGATCGTGCTCGCCGTCGATCCGTCCCTGGTCGACGACGCGGGGACGCGCCTGTCGTTCCTGGGGGTGGCCGGCCTGCTGGCCGCCCTGCGCCTGCCGGGCCGACGCGTGGCCGTGGCGCTCGCTCCGGCCGGGGCCTTCCTCGTCACCGCCCCCCTGTGCGTCGAGCTCTTCGGACGGGTACAGCCCTGGGGCGTGCTGCTCACGCCGTTGCTGGCGCCGCTCGTGGGCGTGGTGCTGCTCACGGGCCTCGTCGCCATCGTTCCGGGACCGGCCCTGGCCGTGCTCGACCCGCTCACGGGGCCGCTGCTCGACCATGCCGCGCGAGGGCTCGGCCTGCTGCTCGAATGGGCCGAGATCCTGCTCCCGCCACCGCTCACACCTCCTCCCCTGCCGATCCCCGGCCTGCTGGGATCCCTGATGGTGCTCGCGGCGCTGCTGGCCCTCGGGCGCACGCGCCCCGACCACGGGAGCAGCGTATGAGCGGTTCGCGCCAGGTCTTCACGGTGAACACGCTGTGCCTCGACGGCCTGCGCGCGGCCGAGGTCGTGGTCGAGCTGCAGCACGCCGGCGGACTCATGCAGCGCATCATCATGACCGGACTCCCCGGGGGCGCGGTGCGCGAGGCGCGCGACCGCATCCGCGGTTGCCTCGAGCACGGCGAGCTGCCCGTGCCGAAGCGCTCGATCCTGGCCAACTTCGCCCCTGCCGACCTGCACAAGGAGGGCAACGGCTTCGACCTGCCGCTCGCGGTCGGCATCCTCGCCCTGGCGGGCCTCGTGCCGGCCGAGTCTCTGGCCGAGCGCGTGCTCGTGGGCGAGCTGGCGCTCGACGGCTCGCTGCGCCCGGTGCGTGGCGCCCTCGCGCTGGCGCTCGAAGCCCGGCGGCTGCGCAAACGCGCGCTCATGCTGCCGTTCGCCAACGGCGCCGAGGCCTCGCTCGTCGACGGCCTGCGCGTCGAGCCGGTGCGCTCGATCCAGGAGGCCCTGCTCGTGCTGGGCGGCGCACCGGCGCCCGAACCGCCGACGCCGGTCGAGCGCCGCGTGCCGGCGCCCGACCTGGCCGACGTGCTGGCCCAGCCGAGTGCGCGCCGCGCGCTCGAGATCGCCGCGGCGGGCGGGCACAACCTGCTCTTCGTCGGGCCGCCCGGAACCGGCAAGACGATGCTGGCCCAGCGCCTGCCCGGACTGCTGCCGCCGCTGGCCGACGACGACGTGCTGGCGGTCTCGGCCCTGCACGGGCTGGCCTCGGGAGGCGGCGTGATCGTGCGCCACCCGCCGTTCCGAGCACCGCACCACAGCATCTCGCGCACCGGACTGGTCGGCGGCGGCCGTCCGCTGGTGCCCGGCGAGGTGAGCCTGGCGCACAAGGGCGTGCTGTTCCTGGACGAGCTGCCCGAGTTCCCCCGCATGCTGCTCGAGGCGCTGAGGCAGCCGCTCGAGGACGGCGTGGTGCGCATCGCGCGCGTCGGCCGCTCAGCCGAGTTCCCGTGTCGCGTGCAGGTCGTGGCCGCGATGAACCCGTGCCCGTGCGGCTACCTCGGCCACCCGCGGCGCGGATGCCAGTGCACGCCGCACGCGATCTTCACCTACCGGCGACGCGTCTCGGGGCCGATCCTCGATCGCTTCGACCTGCACGTCGACGTGCCGGTGCCCGACGCCGAGCTGCTGCTGCGTGGCCCACGCGGAGAGTCGACCCGGGACGTCGCGGCGCGCGTGGCCACCGCGCGCGCACTGCGTCCCGAGGGGCTGCCGTCGCTCGACGACGCCTCCACGACCCTGCTGGCCCGGGCCATGGGACGCTTCGCGCTCTCGGCCCGAGCCGCCACCCGCGCACGGCTCGTGGCCGCGTCGATCGCGGCGCTCGACGGACGCGTGTCGCCCACCCACGACGACCTGCACGAGGCGCTCTCCTTCCGGCTCGGCCTGCACAGCCTGCTCGCGGCACCCAGCCCGGGCGAGGTCGCGTCGTGAGCACACGGCGGCACGTCGCGGCACGCGAACCCGGTGCGCGGCCTGCGCGTCCGCATCCCGGCCCGCGTCGACGAGATCAGGCCGCGTGCGGGCCGCCACTCGCGAGGGCGCGTTCGCGACGCATGAGGCGCAGGACGAGCAGCAGCGTCACCACGGCCGCGCCGGCCGAGACGAGACACGCGCCGTCCCAACCGGGCAACGCGTAGCGCAACTCGACCTCGTGCGCACCCGCCGCGAGCGGCACGCCCAGCAGCGCGTGGTCGACGACGATCGGACGCGTGGCGACGCCGTCGACGCGAGCCGTCCAGCCCGCGTCCCAGCACTCGCTCAACACGAGCACGCCCGGCCCGTCGGAGGAGGCCTCGAGAGCCACGTCGCCGCTGCGATCGCGCCGCACCTCGACCGCCCCCGGATCGCCCTCGTCCGGCAGCTCGAACGGCAACGGCCGCTCGACGAGCACGGTGCGATGCACCGGCGCGTCGGTGCGCGCCAACCAGTCCAGGCGCTCGTGCGCGTCGGGCACGAGTCGCGCCCCGTGCGCCACGAAGGCCCGCGGACCGGCGCCGGGACGATCGAGCGCGCCCAGTCCGTCGAGTTCGTCCTCCCACGCGTTCGCCCGCCCCAGGCGTGCGGCGAGCCCGGGGTCACGGTGCACCACCGTGTGCACGTCGAGCAGGTCGAGCAACGGGTGGTCGACGCTCGCGTCCGCGTGGAACGGACGCACCACGCGCGGGTCGCGCGGGTCGACGAGCGGACCCTCGACGCAGCCCAGCAGCTCGGCGATGCGACGCCCGAGCAACGGCGCCACGCCGTGCACGCTGCGCAGGCCGAACGTCGCGGCCAGCGTGGGCGGCAGCACGAGCTCGTCGCCCAGCACGCACACCCGTCCCTCGCGCTCGGACAACCAGCGCAGCGTGGGCGTCTCGGCGAACGGCACCTCGTGCTGAGGCGGGAAGGGATTGAAGGTGTACGCGAGACCGGCCAGGTCGAAGACCGTGAGCGCCACGAGCAGCACGCCGGCTACGCGCGCCGCACGCCGACCGGCCACGACCAGCGCCAGCAGCAGCGTGGCGAGTCCCAGCAGTGCGACCTGGCGCGTGACCTGCGGCACGAGCCGCTCGGCGAAGCCGGCCGCGTCCGGCGCGTCGAGCGTGCTCGACCAGCCGAGCACGCCCAGGTACGCGAGCACGAGCAACGCGGCCACGCCGACCAACCGGCGTCCCGTGTGCGCGACGTCCTGGGCACGGGAGCCCGGCGCAGCCACGTCGCCCGGACCACGCGCGAGTCCGTCGAAGACGAGCGCGGCTGCCAGCGGCACGCTGCCGGCCACCAGCACGAGCAGGCGCTTGACGTGCGCGGCGGCGAGCACCGAGAGCGCGGGCAGTGCCTTCGCCATCCACGGGAAGAGCAGCGACGCGAGCATCGAGAGCGCGGCGAGCGCGGCGAGATGGCGCGCGACGGGAGCAGCGCGTGTGCGCGGCGCGAGCAGCAGTCCCAGCAGGAGCAGCGCGGCCGCCCCCGGATAGAGCGCGTTCTCGACCGGGTTCTCCCGGACGTCGGAGCCCAAGAGCTCACGCACCGGCAGGTACTCCGACAGCGTCGGCGCCGGCGGATCGACGTCCGCGAAGTCGGACGGTCGCCCGAACAGCTCGGGCAGCAGCGCCCCCAGCAAAGCCCCGGGACGCAGGCCGAGTCCCGCGGTGGCCTGTTGGGTCTGCGGCGAACTGCGCAACGACTGGCCGTACACCGAGCGCAGCGCCGCGAACTGCGGCCACGCCAGCAGCAGGCCCAGCACGAGCCCGACGACGAGCACCCCCAGAGGCCGCGGACGTCGCAGCCTGCGCTCGGCCAGGGCCAGCAGTCCCAGTCCACCGACGAACGCCACGCCCGCCTGGGGGAAGCCCGAGACGAACGCGAGCGCGGTGAACAGCGCGAGCTCGCCGAGCGCGCGCGCGTGCCGTCCGTCGCGCAGCGGGACGAGGGCGCCCACGAGTCCCGGCCACCACGCGGTCGTGTAGCCGATCTGCGGCAGGTGCCAGCGCGTGACCATCCAGGTCGAGAGCGCGAACAGCACCGCCCCCAGCGCCGAGGCGGTCAGGCCGGCGCCGAAGCGCCGCAGCGCCGAGCAAGCCAGTGCCGCGGCGAGCGCCGTGTGCAGCCAGAGCAGGACGTCGAGGGTCGTGACCGGGTCGAGGCCCGAGGTCAGCCAGGTGAGCGGCTGCAGGAACGGGAAGGGCAGGTTCGCGCCGAGCGGGTAGCCGCAGAGCTGGTCCGCGTCCCACCAGGGCGAGGCACCCTCGGCCGCGAGCTGGCGCAGGCGCATCAACCCCGGCAGCACGAAGAAGTCGATGTCGGAGGTGATCGGGTTGATCGGCGGCGGCTCGTCCACCGGCCGCGCCCACGGCGCCGGATAGAGTGCGTGCGCCGGGTCGAAGGCCAGCGTGCTGCGGCCTTCGAACAGCGGGGCCCGGAACAGCGCGGCCGACGCGAGCAGGCAGATGGCCAGCAAGGCCACCCCCCGCCGCGCGCGCCCGCGCTTGGGAGGCCGAGCGCGATCGGGACTGCCGGCGTCGTCCAGGACCGTCGTCTCCGGTGGGCCTCGCGCGGGACGCGTCCGTCGCACGAGAGAGCGCGTCGCCGCCGGATGATACCGTAGCGCCCGCGCGCGTCCGTCCGAAGCACCGCGCGTCGGCGGTCCCGCGCGGCCCCCGTCACGGGCGGTCGACCGCGCCGTCGGCCGTCCCCCCGAGAAGACGATCCTCTCCCGCCCATGACCGAGGACGACGACGCGCCACGCACGTTCCGCGCCCTGCTGCGCGACGGCGGACGTCCGCTGGCCGCGCTGCTCTTCCTGGCGCTGTTCGTCAAGCTGCTGTGCGTCGCGGCGGCCCTCTCCGACGACCCGCTGGCGCGCCTGGCCACGAGCGACAGCCGCTACTACCTCGAGCGCGCGGCCGGCCTCGCGGGACGCGTCGACGACCCGCTCGCGGCCGAGCCGTATCACATGCCGCCGCTCTACCCGCAGTTCCTGGCGCGGGTGCCGGGCGCGCTCGACGGCTCGTTCGGGGGCGTGATGGTCGTCCAGGCGCTGGGCGGCGTGGTCCTGCTGGCGGGCACCTGGCTCGTCGCGCGCCGTCGTCTGTCGCGTCACGCCGCGCTCGTGGCGTGCGCGCTCACGCTGCTGTACGCGCCGTTGACGTTCTTCGAGACGAAGCTGCTCGGAGACTCGCTGGCCGCCTGCGGCTTCGTGCTGCTCGTCGCGATCGGCGATGCACTGGCCGTCCGCGCGAGCGCGGCGCGCGGCTTCGGCACGGGGCTGCTGACCGGAGGACTCGCGCTGCTGCGTCCCCAGGCGCTGCTGCTGGCGCCGGTGCTGGCACTGTGGGCCGGCCGACGCTCGCGCCCGGCGGGCGTGTCGCTGCTGCTCGGCGCGGCGCTGGCGGTGGCGCCGGCCACGCTGCACAACCTGCAGACCGGCGGCGGACTCGTGCTCGTGTCCGACAACGGCGGCGTGAACCTCTGGCTCGCGAACACGGGTCCGCTGAGCGGCACCTTCGCCACCCACGACGAGGCCTTCGGGGACATCGCGCGGCAGGCCGAGGCGGCCAGCGCCCTGGCGCAACGCGAGACGGGGCGCCGCCTGTCGGCCGGCGAGGTCTCGGACTGGTTCGCACGGGCCGCGCTCTCGGCCGTGCTCGACGACCCGCTGCGCTTCCTCCAGCGCGTGGGACTGCGGGCCCGCGCGCTGCTCGAGACGTTCGAGACCGGCATCGTCGCCATCCCCGAGGTCGAGATGCGCCTCGTGCCGCCGCTCGGGGTGCTCGTGCTGCCGTTCGGCGTGTTGCTCGCGCTCGCCGGCGCGTCGCTCGCGCTCGGGCTGCCACGGCGGCTGCGCGCGCGGCCCGCGCTGCCGGCGCTGGCGCTGGCCGGCATGGTCGCGCTCACGGCGCTGGTGTTCTTCCACTACAGCCGCTTCCGCCTGCCGGTCGTGCCTCTGCTCGCGATCCTCGCCGCGGCGCCGCTCGATCGCCTCGCCGAGCGTCCGGCGCCGGCACGCTGGCTGCTCGCACTGCTCGCCGCGGCCTCGCTCGCGGCGCTCTCGTGGTGGCCAGGACCGCACCGGTCCACCACGTTGGCGAACGGATGGACGAGCGTGGCCGATGCGCGCCTGGCCCTGGCCCACGATCCCGACGACGTGGCCCGGGCACAGCGGGACGTCGAGCGCGCGCTGGCCGTCGACGGGGGCTTCGCACGCGCCCTGCTGCTCGACGCGCGCATCGACCTCATGCTGCTGCGTTTCGACGCGTGCGACGCGCGCCTCGACGAGCTCGAGCGTTTCGCCGGCGACGTGACCGCCGTGATGGAGCAGCGCGTCGCGCTCTCGGTCCATCCCCATCCGGGCAACACGCACCGCGACGAGGCCCGAGCGCGCGCACTGCTCGACGACCTGCGCCTGCGCGCGCTGGACGACCCGGCCCTGGCCGAGCGGCTCGTGTTCCTCGAGTCGATGCTGCCGCCGCGTTGAGCGCGAGCCCGCCCGGCGCGCGTCAGGTCGCCGTCGACGGTTCGAAGATCGCGCGCACGCGCTCCGCCGCGTCGGACGGCAGCGTGGCGTCGGCCAGCCAGGCGAGCACGCCGCCGCGCACCAGGTCGAGGCCGTCCTTGCCGTAGACCTTCAGCGCCTCGGAGACCCACGCGCACAGATCGCGCCCGGGTTCGCGCGCCCGACGCGCCAGCCCCGGCAGGAACTCGGCGCCGAAGTGCACCTTCTGGTCGATGCCGAGCAGGTTCGAGACGTGCGAGGCCGCGGGGACGAGCTCGATGCCGACGCGCGCCAGCGAGAGGCGCTCGAAGGCGCGTCCCAGCTCGCGCGCCTCGGCGTCGCAGCGCGCGCGTTCGTCGGCCAGCTCGGCGGCCGTCAGGTCGCGCGTGGGCGTGACGCCCGGCACCTCGACGTAGATCTTGTTCTTCGGCTCGGTGCCGCTGGGACGGATCAGGATGCGCGCGTCGCCCTCGAGCTCGAGCACCACGATGTTGCGTCCGGCGGCGTCGGTCTCCGAACGCAGCGGGCCCATCCAGCAACGCTCCTCGTCGAGGAAGTCGACGAACGCGGTCACCTTGCGTCCGGCCACCTCGGTCGGCGGCGTCTTGCGCAAGCTGGCCTGGATGGCGCGGATGCGCGCCAGTCCCGCGGCGCCGGTCATGACCGTGGTGAAGAGCAGGTTGGCCATGTAGCCGAAGCGGCGCCAGATCGCGTCGAGCTCGTCGCGCAGCGTCTTGCCACGCGCGCGCAGGGTCGCGTTCAGTTCGGCCAGCAGCAGGGCCGGGCCCGCGGCGTCCTTGTCGCGCACGGCCGAGGTGAGCAGCAGGCCGTGGCTCTCCTCGACGCCGAACACGAACGCCTCGGAGCCCGCGTGCACATGACGCCATCCGCCGTCGCGCTCGAGGCGCGCCAGCACGTCGGCCATGTACTTGAAGCCCACCAGCAGGTCGTCGACCATCGTCACGCCGTAGCTGCGCGCGATGGTCGTGATGCGCCGGCTGCTCACGGCGGTAGTGAGCCCGAAGGCGTTGCGCGGCAACGTGCCCTCGTCGCGGCGGCGTTCGAGCAGGTAGCGCACCACGAGCAGGATGATCTCGTTGCCGTTCACGAACTCCCAGCCGCCGGCGCAGCCGCGGATCTCCAGCCCGATGCGGTCGGCGTCGGGGTCGGTGGCCAGGATCATGTCGGCGTCGACCTCGTCGGCCACGCGCTCGGCGTGCTCGTAGCAGGTCGGGACCTCGGGGTTCGGCGCCAGGAAGCGCACCGTCGGGAAGCGTCCGTCGGGGGCCTCCTGCTCGGGCACGGGATGCACGTCGAAGCCCTGCCCGCGCAACAGCCGCCCCACCGTGGCCGCGCCGACGCCGTGCAGCGGCGTGTAGACGACTCGACCGCCGCGCGCGGGCGAGAGCGACAGGCGCGCGTTCACCGCCAGGTAGTGCTCGTTCTCGTCGGGACCGAGGAACGTGACCATCCCCCGCGCGCAAGCGTCGGCGAAGTCGAGACGGCGCACGTCGCTGATGCCCTCGACCCTGTCGGCCAGCAGCTGGTCGTCGGGCGGGACGTCCTGGCCGCCGTGGCGGTTGTAGAACTTGCCGCCGTTGTCGTCGGGGTGGTTGTGCGAGGCCGAGACGTTCAGTCCCCCGTGCGCCTTGTGACGCCGGATCGCCAGGCTCAGCTCGGGCGTGGCCATGTAGGCGTCGCCGTCGGGATCGAGCATGCGCACCCGCACGCCGTTCGCGGCGTAGACGCCCGCGGCCGCCTTGGCGAAGTCGGCCGAACTCAGGCCCAGCAGCGGGTTGGGACGGGCCGGGTCGTACACGCCGCGCTGGTCGAGGAAGCGCCGCACGTCGTAGGCGACCACGACCGAGACCTCCTCGCCGGGAGCGGCCTCGCACAGCATCTCGGCGTGACCCTGCACCGAGGTCAGCAGCGTGAACGTGTTGAAGCGGTTGGGACCGATGCCGACCGGTCCGCGACGACCGCCGGTGCCGAACGGGATCGTCTGCCAGAAGTGGTCGAGCACCAGGCTCCACGCCCGCCTCTCGACGAGCGCCTCGAGCTGCGGACGGTACTCGGCGAAGATCGGCTCGGAGAGCCAGCGGGCCACGGCGCGGGCGGCCCGCTGCTTGACCTCCGGCGGGAAGTCGAGCGCCGCGAGACCTGCCTGGACGGCGTCGAGTTCGGTGGTCACGTCATGCCTCCGTCGGACGGCCCGCGTCGGGCGGCGGACCGGCGGCGCGCGGGTCGCCGCCCCGTTGAGTGTGGGGCCCTCGCGCGGCGATTCAAGGACTGTTGCACCCGCGCGCGTCCCTGTCATGCTGCCCGACGCGACGGCGGCCCGCGCCGGGACGTCGAGCGCGCCGATCGTCCCCGAGTGCAGGGCCCGCCGGTGAGCCTCTTCCAGCCCGAGTCCTCGCTCTCGGCGGCGAACGCGGCGACCGGTCCGTCGCCCCGGCCCGGGCTGCGGCGCGGCCAGGGCCTGCTGCTCGTGGTGCTGGGACTGCTGCTGCACGTCGGGCAGCTCGGAGGCCCCTTCCGCGACGGCCAGGACGGCAACTGTGGCGCGATGTTCGCGATCTTCGCCCGCAACGCCGCCGCGCTCGGCCTCGTGCACGGGGCCCTCGTCCCTGTGCTCGACCCGCTGCCGGCCGCCGACGGACTGCCGCGCGTGACGTACAGCCACCATCCACCCGGCCTGCCCTGGATGGTCATGCTCGCCAGCCTGCTGCCGCTGCCGGTGCAGACCGCGGCGCGCCTCGTGGCGCTGCTGCTCACGCTGCTGACCGCGCTGCTGCTGGCCGACCTGGCCGCGCGACTCGCGGGACGCCGCGCCGCGCTCGCGGCGGGAGTGCTGGCCCTGGCCCTGCCCGCGGGACTGCGCCACGGCCTGCTCGTGAACTACGAGACGGCGGCCCTGCCGCCGATGCTGTACCTCGTCCGCGTGCTGCTGCTCGAGCGCGGCAAGGCGGCCCTGGGCGCGGCCTGGGCCGCGTCCAGCGACTGGATCGCGCTCTTGCCGCTGCTCGTGCTCTCCCGCCGCGTGTGCCGCGCGCGCTGGTGGCGCGCGCTGGGCGCCGCGCTCGTCGTCACGGCGGCGTTCTCCGTCCTGTCCCGCTCGCGCACGCCCGGCTCCCTGGGCGAGACGCTGGGCCAGGGACTGGCCGCGACCTTCCTCTCGCCGCAGTTCGACGCGCGCACGTGGATCTCCGCGCTGGGCGGATTCCTGGGCGACCTCTACGGGCTGGCGCTCGTCCCGGCCGGCCTGGCGCTGCTGCTCGTCCCGCGCGGCGCGCGGCTCCTGCGTCGCACGCTCGTCGCGCTGCTGCTGTGCGGACTGGTCAACGTGGGCGTCTTCGCGCTGCACGCCACGACGCACGAGCACTTCAGCCTGATCCTGCTTCCTTTCGTCGCGCTGTCCACGGCGGTGCTGCTCTTCCCGCGCGACGAGCTGGCCCGTCCGCCGGCCGCGCTCGGACTCGCCGCGCTGCTCGTGATCCTCGGCGCGGGACTCGCGCGTGAGCGCGTCGACCCGTCGGCGCGCGGGACGACCCACGAGGCCGAGCTGGCCGACGCCTTCGCGCGCGTCAGCGACGAACGCACGCTCTACGTGCGTCCCGAGGGCGCGTCGCTGGTCTTCCTGCACGAGGCCGGGCGGCACCTTGTGCCGTTTCCCGCCCACGACGTGGAGGCGGCGAGAGCCGCGGCGGCGCAGCACCGCGCGCGCTTCGGCCTCGACCTCCCGGCCGAGGTCGTGCTCGCGCGTACGACGCCCGTCCCCGACTGGCTCTCGGCGCTCGGGCCGGGACAGGAGCGCGGCGACTTCCGCTTCTGGCCGCTGCCGGCCGACTGACGTCGCGCCCGGGACGCGCCACCCGAGCCCCGCAGCCGCCGCGCGTTCAGCCGCCGCGCGAGAAGAAGGCGCGCGCGATGTGCCGCGCCACCTCGGGGTTCTTGCGCAGCCGGCGGATCGAGTAGGCGTGCCAGTCCTTGCCGTACGGGACGTAGATGCGCACCGGATGCCCCTCGGCGAGCAGCCGCTCGGCCATGGGTGCCTTGACGCCCATGAGCATCTGGTACTCGTAGCGGGCCGCGTCGGGGTCGCGTCCGTCGCCCAGTCCGGCGTCACGGGCGATCTGCGCACAGGCGGCCGCGACGTCGTCGTCGTGCGTGGCGAAGGCGGCGAACGCTCCGCCCGCGACGAGCTGGCGCGCGAGGTCGACGTAGGCGCGCGAGATGTCGGGAGCCTCGGTGTGCGCGATCTCCGCCGGCTCGAGGTAGATGCCCTTCACGAGCCGCACGTCGAGTCCGCCTCCCAGCTCGCGCAGCAGGCGCGTCACGTCGTCGGGCGTGCGGAACAGGCGCGCCTGGAGGACGCAGCCGAGGTTCTCGCGCTTCGCCCGCACGCGCAGGAAGACCTCCAGCGTGCGATCGACCGTGGGGGCGTCCTCCATCTCGAAGCGCACCTTGCGCCCCTGCTCGGCGGCGCGCACGCACAGGTCGTCGAGCAGCCGTCCGCACAGAGCGGGGTCGAACGTGAGCCCGAGGTGCGTGGGCTTGACCGACACGTAGGTACGCGACGGCGACTGCGCCAGCGCGGCCAGCGCGCGGTGGTACTCGGCCGCCGCGCCCTCGGCGCGCTCCTTGCTCTTCACCGCCTCGCCGAGCACGTCGAGGATCGTGCCGAACCCGCGCGCGCCCTGCTCGCGGATCTCGTCCAGGGCGCTCTCGAGCGTCTCGCCGGCCACGTAGCGTCGCGCGAGGATCCACACCATGCGACGCGGCACGAGCGGCAGCCCGAGACGCACGACCCGATCGAAGAGGCTCATGGGGCTACTTGCCGATCTCGAGACGAGCCGCGCACAGGTCGGGGATGTTCGGGTTGTCGTAGATCTTGCGCTGCGTCGTCGCGATGTCGTAGTCGGTGCGCAGGAAGGTCACGCCGTCGTCGTCGACGATGACGCACGACGCCCGCGGGTCGCCGTCGCGCGGCTGTCCGACGGAGCCCACGTTCACGACCGCCTTCTCGCCCTTGAACTCGTACCGGTAGTCGAGCGCCGGCGGGTCGTGGAACTTCAGGTCTTCGGTGAAGACACCCGGGAAGTGCGTGTGTCCCACGAAGCACAGGCCTTCGAAGTGGTCGAAGATGTCGCGGATCTTGTCGGGGATGAAGATGCCGTCGGTCTTCATGATGTACTCGTGCACCGGGTCGCGCGGCGATCCGTGCACGAGCAGGAAGTCGCCTTCACGGTGGCTCACGGGCAGCCCCTCGAGGAACTTCCAGCGCTGGCGCTTGAGCGACCCCGAGAGCAGCGACGGCTTGAGCATGCGTCGGTTGTATTCGATCACCTGGCGCGCCACGGGGTTGAAGTCCTGCGCACCACGCATCAGGGCCTCGTCGTGGTTGCCGCAGATCGTGAGCTCGCAGCGCCGCATGACCATGTCGATGCAGTGTTCGGGATCGGGCCCGTAGCCGATCACGTCGCCCAGGCAGACGATGCGGTCGACGCCCTCCTTCTCGAGGCGCGTGAACACGGCACCGAGCGCCTCGATGTTGCTGTGCAGGTCGGAGATGATCCCGAAGCGTGGCACGTCAGAGCGCCTCGACTTCGCGGCGCAGCACGCCCACCATGGCGCGGCGCAGTTCCTCGGCGTCGTCGGCGGGCAACGTCGTGCCCGCGGCGTAGACGTGCCCGCCCCCGCCGAAGCGCCGGGCCACCACGTTCATGTCGGGCTTGCCGCGCGAGCGCAGGCTGACCGAGACCCGTCCGTCGTCGAGCTCGGTGAAGAGCGCCACGACCTGGACGTCCTCGCCCGAGCGCAGCACGTCGAGGATCGGATCGCTCTCGTAGCGTTCGACGCCCAACGAACGCAGCAGCTCGAGCCTCACCTGGGCCCACACCAGCGCGCCGCCGCACTCCTCGTTCATCGAGCGCGCGACGTGCCCGAGCAGGCGCAGCATGGGAGCGCTGTTCGACTGGTAGATCGAGCGGTAGATGCCCGGGAAGTCGATGCGGTGCCGCGCGAGCTCGGCCGCCAGGGCCATGACCTTGTCGTTGGTGTTCGGGTAGCGGAACCAGCCCGTGTCGGTCGAGAGCGAGACGAAGACCGACTCGGCGATCTCGCGGTCGATCGTGCCCCCGACATGCTGGATGTAGTCGTACACGAGCACGCCGGTCGCGGTGGCGCGCGGATCGAGCACGTTGATCGCGGCCGGGCCGTCGTTCTCGCACGGGTGGTGGTCGAAGCAGACGGTCGTGGCGGACGTCCCCTCGAGACCGCCGAGCAGCGGACCGAGGCGCGGCATCGACGACAGGTCGCACATCACGAACACGTCGCACGACTGCAGCAGCGCGTCGTGCCGACGCGGCTCGTAGACCTCGTAGCTGCGCCCGAACTCCATGAAGGCGTAGCGCGGGTTGAGCGGCTCGGTGAGGATCGCCTTGACGCGCTTGCCTTCGATCTCGAGATGGCGGCGCATGGCGGCCACCGCACCCACGGCGTCGCCGTCGGCCTTCTCGTGCCCGGCGATGACCACGGTCTCCGCCTGCCCGAGCACGACCCGGAGCTCATCGAAGCGGGGGCGGAGCGCGTCCATTCGCGGAACCTAGCCGTGGGCCCCTTCCGAGTCAAGGAACGGCAATGCACCCTCGGGTCTCGCCCCGGGCCCCGGACGCGCCCGTCCGGCCGCCAGCGTGATCGACGGACGTGACTCGCCCGAGAACGCCCAGCGGAGCAGCGTGTCGGCATCGACGTCGTTCGGAGGAGCCGCGAGCAGCAACCCGTCGGCGCTCGAACCCGTCATGAAGCGTGCCGGGCCCTTCGCCAGGCCGAGCGCGACGCGTCCACCGTGCGTGGCCGCGCGCAGCACGAGCGCAGGGTCGACGTCGGGACGATCCGCCACCAGCCGACACGCCTCACCGAAGAGGTCGACGCCCTCGTTGCTCGCCGACGAGTCGGTGCCGAGCGCGACCTCGACCCCCGCGGCGGCCAGCTCGGACAGGCGATGAGGAGGTCGCCCGAAGTGACGGTGCGTCCCATGGCAGTAGACCACGGGATTGCCGTGGCGCAGCAGCAACTCCACGTCGTCGTCGTCGAGATCGTTGCCGTGGATCACCACGGCGCCGGCCGCGAGCAGTCCCGACGCCTCGGCGTACGCGATCGGGCGCAGGCCGGGCGCCCGCGTGAACGGGCGTCCGCGTCCGATCGCCTCGAGGAAGGCGACGAACGGGCCGTCTCCGTGCAGCATGTAGCGCGTCTCCTCGAGACTCTCGGCCAGGTGCATGGCGAGCGGCAGGTGGCGCGCGCGCGCGGCGCGTACGATCTCCGGGAGCACGGCCTCGTTCACCGAGTACGGCGCGTGGGGCGAGAGGCCGAGTTCGTCGCGTCCGCGACCGAGGCGATCGACGACGTCGAGTGCGTCGAGCAGCCGCCGCCGGCAGGAGGCCGCGGCGACCCCCACGATCTCGAGGTAGCTGCGACCACCCAGGCCCGCCGCGCGGCGTCCCCGGGTGGCCCGTCCGAGATGGGCGTCGATGTCGCCCACCGCGACCACTCCGTTGCGGGCCAGGTCGTCGGCCTGGCGCGCGGCGTCCGCGGACTCGTCGACCGCCGACTTGCGTGCGCCGCCCACCGCCAGCAGCCAGTCGGGGAAGCTGCCTGAAGCGGGCAACGCCGCGCTGCCCGCCAGGTCGAGGTGCGCGTGCGCGTTCACGAACCCCGGCAACAGGAGCGCCTCGGTCACGTCGCCCTTGCCACGCGCGCGGACCAGCGCCAGCGTGCGACCGCGCGCGACGGTCCAGTCGGCGGGCGCGAGCAGCCGCCCGTCGGCGTCGAGCGCCGCCCGCACGCGGCACGTGAACGACGGAGTGCCGATCAGAACGACGCGTTTCGCAGCGAGAACTCCACCTCGTCCACGGCCAGGTGCCGGAACGCCACCGCCCCGCCCGGGTGGGTCTCGTCGACGAACGTCCCGTCGATCGCCAGCCGGAAGCGCAGGAAGACGTCGCCGTCTCCGATCGACTTGGCCGTCTCGGGCAGCACGGCACCCAGACCGGGAAGAGCGTACTCGCCGGCCATGAGGTCGGCCGGGTCGAGCGCGATGAGCGTCGTCTGGTCGACGTCGACCGAACGCACGACCCAGACCGTGGCGCCGTCGTACGCGATCGACGAGAGCACCGTCCCGGACGCGCCGTTCAGCAGCTTGGCGAAGGCGTGCACGCCGGTGGTCGAGGTGCCTTCGTTGCCGTCGGAGACGTCGATCTCGAACACGGTGCCCGTCGGGGCGTCGACGCACCACACGCGCTCGGTGGCCGGGTCGTAGGACAGCCCCGTGAGCTCGATGTCCTCGAGCGGATCGCCGTCGCGCGTCACGCCGAACGCGTCGAGGAACGTCGCCGGCTGGTAGTCGGTCGTCTCGGGGGTGATCGCGTCGGGATCGCGGACCGAGAAGGTCACCAGCAGGTCCTCGCGGTTGGCCGCCACGAGCAGCCGGTCGGCCTCGGGATCGACGCCGTCGGAGAGCACCGTCATGCCGCCCTCGAGCACCGCCGGGAGCTGGATCGAACGCAGGTACGCCGCGCTGTCGCCGTCGAGCACGATCACCCGTCCGGTGCCGCGCTGCAGCATGAAGATCTCGCCGTCGACGCCACCGAACGCCACCGACACGATGTCGAGCGTGTCGCCTACGTCGGGGATGGTCGAGAGCGGCAGCTGGTCGCAGCCCGTCCCCAGGCAGAGCGAGTCGACCAGGTGGAAGCCCGACACGTCCTCGCCGACGCTGTAGAGCAGCACGCCCGCACCCGCGTCGTACGCCAGACCGGTGCGCGCCGAGACCAGGTCGTAGGACTCGTAGTACGTGGGCGAGGCGCCGGTCCCGTCCTGCTGGCCGGCCTCGTTCACGCCGGTCGGGTTGAACTGCAGCCGGAACGGCGGATGCGTGTAGCCTTCGGGGCCGCCGTCGGCGCCCGACGCGTCGAACATCCACGTGAGCGGTTCCTCGGGGACGTCGTCGCCGTCGGTGTCGGCGCGATACGTGACGAGCACGCTCTCGTAGTCGGGGTTGGCCACGCCGACGTTGTAGAAGCGGCTGACACCCACGCCCTGGGGCAGGCCCACGAAGCGTCCGACGTTCTCGCCGCGCGCTGCGGGGAACGTGAAGCCCTCGAGGTCGTCGGGAGCGAGCGAGTCGTCGGCGGTCTCGACCCTGACCCAGCCGTCCCCGCCGTCGCCGCCGAGTCCGAAGGCGTCGAAGCCCGCGCCACTGCCACCTCCGGCATCGAGCGCCGCGCCCTGGAACAGGCTCACCGACTGGGCCGCGCTCACGCTCACGGAGCCACCGCCTCCTCCTCCACCCCCGGCGTAGGTGAGGGACGGTTCGACCACCTCGCCGCCGCTCCCGCCACGCGCCGAGAGAAGCGCGCCGTTGCGCAGCACGACGTCGCGCGCGCTCTCGAGCCGCAGCGCTCCGCCGCCCGCGCCGCCCGCCGCACCCGGCGTGACCGTCGGCAGCTTCGAGGGAGCGACGTTCAGGGTCCCGGTGATCGACGCGCCGGTGCCGCCGCCACCCGATCCGCCGACGCCCGCGGGCGGCAGCACGAGGAAGGGCACGACCTCGGTGGTCGTGAGTCCGGGCCCGGCCGCTCCGGCGGGACCCGTGGTGAGCACGATCTCGCCTTCGGACGCCTCGACCGGCTCGACGACGAACGTCGTGCCGTCGAACGACGCGATGCGGAAGATCCAGCCGTCGTCGGGCGCACCGGGCACGATGCGCGAGCCCACGAGCGCGGCCCCGGCCAGCTCCGCGGGATCGGTGCCGGACGTCGCGCTCACCAGGTCGAGCGTGACGTCGTCGATCACGACCACCGTGCCGCGCAGCGCGCCGAGTCCACCCGACGCGCCACCCGACTCGTCGAGAGCCATGCCGTTCGTGATGCCGTTGCCCACGCCCCGCTGGTTCAGCGTCGGATCGGAGGCCGGTCCGCTGTCGCCCCCGTCGAAGCCGGCGTAGATGCCGCCGCCGCCCCCGCCACCGCCGCCGGTGGTCGTCACGCCCGCGCCCTCGTTGACCACCAGGAAGGGCTCGGCGCCGTGGCCGCCGCGCCGCTGGCCCGAGGGGTCGCCGCCGTCCGCACCGGCGAAGCGTCCCACGAGGTAGCTGTCGCCGGCCGCCGCGATGGGCGCGTAGCCGTTGCCGATGTTGTCGGAGGCGGCCACCATCGACTCGCCGTCGTCGTGCTTGATCGTGATCGTCGTCGCACCGACGCCGCTCACCGAGACGCTCTCGATCACGAAGGTCGGGTGGTTCTCGTCGATGACCTGGTTCGTGGTGCCCGAGTTGAACACGAGTGTCGAACCGATGCCCACGTTCGGCTGCAGGCGCAACTCGCCGGCGGCGAGCATGGCGGCGAGCTCGGGATCCGTGTTGATCACCGAGAGGTCCTTGAGCTCGTCGACGAGCTGCGTGGCGCTGAGCGAGGTGCTGCGTCCGGTCACGCCGAGCCGCTTCGACACAGCGGCCTCGAAGGGCAGCGCCGCCGCGTCGACCGGGGGCGACACGAGCGCCACCGACACCGTGTCGGCCTCGCCGTCGTCGTCCGTGTCGACCGAGAGCAGCGAGTCGCCGCCGCGTCCGCCGGCGCCGCCCGATCCGCCGGACGCCGTCTCGTTGCCGCCCCGGCCGAAGAAGGTGCCGAACCCGCCGGTGGGGATCGTGACGTCGTCCGCGTCGGCGCCGGCCACCGTGACCGTGCCGGAGACGTCGATCGTCTCGGTGCACAGGATCTCGAGCGGGCTGCCGTCACCGTCGAGCGGGTGCCCTGGGCTCTGGACCACGAACTCGTCGGGATCGAGCGTGCCGTCGCCGTCGCGGTCGGTGAGCACCGCGAGCGTCCAGCCGTCGGGGATGACCAGGCGCGTCAGCTCCCACGTGCGGGGCTCGAACACGCCGGCCCCGATCTGCCGGACCGTCGGCAGCGACACGCGCCGGGCGTCGTAGTCGATCACCGCCGCCAGCGGGATGGACGTCGCACCGGGTGAGCCCGCGGTCGCGAGGGGGTCGATCACCAGCGAGCCGTCGAGACCCCGCCCTCCCCCGCGCACCGGGACGAGGTAGCCGGACAAGAGATCGGCCCACGCCGCCGACGTCTGCGTGACGTTCTCCTTCACGTCGTCGTCGAACGGCTCGGTCAGCGAGTAGAGCATCGGATCGACCGTGCCGTCGACCACCACGAGCGCCGAGAAGCTGGGCGATCCGTCGCCTGTGATCGAGAGCTTCGAGTTGCCGCCCAGGTCCTCGACGCCCGCGGTCACCTCGTAGATCAGGAACGCGCCGGGAGGCAGGGCCGCGAAGCTCGAGCGCCAACGCACGATGGTGAGGTCGTCCTGCTGGTGCAGGAAGGTCAGTTGCGCGGGCGAGATGATCGGCGCGAACGCGGGCGGCGTGACGGTGTTGATCAGCACGCGCACCGACGGACTCGACCCGTCGATGGGATTCAGCACGGTCTGCGGCAGGATCGCGTCGTTGAAGACGAAGATCGCGTCGCGCACGGGCGACGAGTCGATGCTCTGGACGGCCGGCGACGGCGGGAGGATCTCCTCGACGCCGGTGAACGACGCGATCACGTCGTCGTAGAGCGAGCCGTCCTCGCCCTCGTCGACGATCGTGTCGGGCAGCGTGACCGCGTCGGTGTCGTCGACGAACCACGCCCGGACCTCCGGGAAGCCCGGGTTCTTGTCGATCGCGTCGCTCGGCGTGCGGAAGAAGAACGACTTCGACGGATTCGCGATGGGCTGCCCGCCGACCGACTCGATCGAGGCGCCCGAGTCGGGGCTCGAGAACGAGATCTCGAACAGCGCCTGGGCGACGAAGCCGAAGGTGATGTCCTCCTGGCTGAACTCGACCGTGGGCACGATCAGCAGCCGGTTGTCGGCGACCTCGACGTCGTACGAGGCCAGCACTCCGCCCGGTGCGGTGGCTTGGCCGGCCGGGTCGGTGATCGTCACGACGTTGAGTGTCGCGGCGGTCACCGACGAGGGCTTGATCTTCTTGTTGAAGACCACGACCACGGTCGAGTTGAGGCCCGGCAGGAAGGCGCCGGTCGGACCGTCGACGGCTCCGAACTTGCCGCCCAGCGGGTCGCCCCCGCCACCTGCCTGAACCTGTCCCGAGCCGCCGCCCCCTCCGCCGCCGCCGCACCCGACGAGGCACGTCACGAGCAGCAGGGCGAGCGGCAACGAGCGGACGAGGGGGGACACGGGCATGGGACAGGGTCGCCGTTCGGTTTCGCCGGGGATCCGGGGTCGCTGCGTCCCGTCGGGGGAGGACGCGGGGTCGCCCGGGGTGGAGTCGCGTATAGGATGCCATCCCGTCGTCGCCGGGTCACCCCAGGCGCGGCGGCGGACGGTCGGCCAGCTCTGGCCGAACCCCGTTGGACGGTCGTCCGGCGCCGATCTGATAGTCGGCCGGGACTCCGCCGTGACGACGCCCCGCGCCCCCTCCACCGCGAGATTCCGATGCCGCCGCTGCTGGTCGACACCCACTGCCACCTGGCGTGGCCCGACTTCGACGCCGACCGGGACGAGGTCGTGCGCCGGGCCCGGGACGCCGGGGTCGTCGCCGCGGTGCTGGTGGCCGTCGACGCCGCCTCGGCCGAGGAGGTCGCCACGCTGGCCGCGCGCCACCCTGACTGGGGCCACCCCACGGCGGGCATCCATCCCAGCGAGGGGGCGCTGGCCGATCCCGAGCAGATGGCCGCGCTGGCCGACCTGCTCGACTCGGGACGCTTCTGCGCGGTGGGCGAGACCGGACTCGACGCCTTCCACGAACGCACCCCTCTCGGCGATCAGCGCCGGGCGCTCGAGGCGCAGCTGGCGCTGGCCCTCGAGCGCGACCTGCCGGTCGTGCTGCACTGCCGCGACGCGTTCGCCGGGTTGCGCGAGGTGCTCGACGTCCATCGCGGCGCCGGGCTGCGCGGCGTGCTGCACTGTTTCACCGGCGACGCGAGCGACCTCGAGTTCGTCCTCGCCGCGGGCCTGCACGTGGGACTGGGCGGACTCGTGACCTTCAAGCCGCGCGCCGACCTGCGCGAGCTGGCGCGCCGCGTCCCGCGCGAACGGCTGCTGCTCGAGACCGACGCGCCCTGGCTGGCGCCCGTGCCCCACCGTGGACGCCGCAACGAACCCGCCTTCGTGGCCCACGTGGCCGAGGTCCTGGCGACCGTGCGCGGCGAGGAGCTCGAGGGCCTCGCCGAGCGCTGTTCACGCAACGCAGCCGCGCTCTTCGGCTTCGACCTCGCCGGGTCCTGAAGGACGGCCGCGCCGTGGCGGCCCGGTCAGTCCTCCTCGTCGGCCGGCTTGTACTCGGCCATGACCTCCTGCTGCACGTTCGGCGGCATGACCTCGTAGTCGTGGAAGTGGCTCGAGAACGAGCCCTGCCCGTGCGTGAGCGAGTTCAGCACGGTGGGGTACGTGAGCACCTCCTTCTGCGGCACGCGCGCCTTGACGATCTGGGCGCTGCCGATCGAGTCCATGCCGCTGATGTGGCCGCGACGACCGGTCATGTCGGAGGTGATCGCCCCCATGTACTCGGAGGGCACCGCCACCTCGACGTCGAGCAGCGGCTCGAGCAGCACCGGCCGCGCCTTCTGGAAGGCGTCCTTGAACGCGCGTCCGCCGGCCATCTTGAACGAGGCCTCGTCGGAGTCGACGTCGTGGAACTTGCCGTCGGTCAGGTGCACCGCGACGTCGACCACCGGGTAGCCGGCGATGATGCCGCGCTTCATGACCTCGTGGATGCCCTTCTCGACCGCGGGGATGTACTGCTTGGGCACCGAGCCTCCCACGGTGTCGTCGACGAAGACGAGCCCCGAGCCGCGCTCGCCCGGCTTGACCGTCAGGAACACCTCGGCGAACTGGCCGCGTCCACCGGTCTGCTTCTTGTGCCGGTGGTGACCGTCGGCCGCGCTCGTGATCGTCTCCTTGAGCGGCACGCGCGGGATCTTCACCTTGATCGCGACCTTGGTCAGGTCGGTGATGCGCCTGAGGTGCGTCTCGATGTGCACCGCCGTCACGCCGTGCACCACGAGTTCGCCGGTGGCCTCGTGCCGCTCGAAGGTGAAGGTCGGGTCCTCGGAGGCGGCGCGTCGCAGGGACGTGGCCAGCTTGACGTCGTCGGCGTGGTTCTCGGGCTCGATCGAACGCGCCGCCATGGTGGGCGGCACCGCGACCGGCGCGAAGACGCGCTCGGTGTGCTCGGCGAGGGTATCGGAGGTCTCGACGTCCTCGAGCTTGGCCACGGCGATGATGTCGCCGGCCACCGCCTTGTCGACGCCCGTGTGGTCCTTGCCCTGCATGACCTGCAGGTTCGACAGGCGCACCGACTTGCCCGTGCGCGGCACGGTCAGGTTCTGTCCCGCGTGGAGTTCGCCGGAGACCACGCGCAGCAGGCACAGCTTGCCCACGTACGGGTCGATGATCGTCTTGAAGACGAAGGCCGAGTTGCCCTCGGCGTCGGCGGTCACCGGAGCACCCGACACGTCGGCCACGCCCGGTCCGTCGAGCGGCGAGGGGAATACCTCGCGGGCGAAGTCGAGGAACTCGTCGACGCCGCGCGCGTCGGTGCCGCAGACCGCGAACACGGGGACGATGTCGCCCGTCACCATCGAGCGCCTCACGAGCGTCACGATCTGCTCGCGCGAAGGGGTCACGTCCTCTTCGAGGAAGCGCATCATCGCCTCCTCGTCGATCTCGACGGCGGCCTCGACGAGCGCCGCCGCAGCCTCTCCGAGCGGGCCTTCGCCGCTGCCGTCGAGGGGCACCGCCGCCACTCCGTCGAACGCGGGACCGGTGCCCTTGGGCAGCGTGACCGGCAGGAAGCGGGCTCCCATGTTGTCGTGCATCGACTTCAGGAAGGCGTCGAAGTCGCACTCCTGGTCGACGTGCGTGATGACCACGGCATGCGCGCGTCCGGTCGAGACCGTGTGCTGCCAGCGCTTGACGTCCTGGAACGTGAGACCGTGATGCCCGTTGAGGCACAACACCGCCGTCTCGCTCGCGGCCAGGGCGGCGCACGCCTCGCCGACGTAGTCGGGATAGCCCGGCGCGTCGAGCAGCTGATAGCGCACCCCGCCGTGCTCGGCGTACATGCAGGCCAGCCGGATCGAGTGCTGCTTCTCGTGCTCGTCGGGATAGGTGTCGGAGACGGTCGTGCCGTCGGGCACCGTGCCCATGCGGCCGATGACGCCGGCCCTGAAGAGGATCGCCTCGCAGAGAGACGTCTTGCCCGTTCCTCCCGCACCCACGAAGGCCACGTTGCGGATGTCGGCCGGCCCATGCTTGCCCATGGTTCCCAGATCCTCCGTACGAGCTGCGGTGAGTAGAGCGCCGCTGAGGCACAAGAAGGCTAGGGTGCCTCTGAGCGCTCCGTCAAGATACCGGGAGGATTCTTTGGAAGACCTCCCACGTCGAACCCGGCCAGAGGAGCTCGACGACGACTCCCGCCGAGAGGAACGGCCCGAACGGGATGCCGACCACGTCGTCGCGCTTCCGCAACGCAGCCAGGATCTTGAGCACGATGCCGACCAGCGCGCCGATGAAGCACGCCGCCAGGATCGCGAGCAACGCAGACTCGGCGCCGAGCACCGTGCCGGTGAAGGCCATCCACTTCACGTCGCCGAGTCCCATCGCGTCGTCGACCCCGGCGGCCTCGATGCGCTTGCGCAGGAAGATGTTGCCGACCTTGCCCACCAGCCACAGGCTGCCGCCTCCGGCGAGCGCGCCGAGCAACCCGGCGATCATCGAGGACGTGTGCGGCGACGACGCGCGCCAGGCGGCGTGGGTCATGTGCAGACCGGGCAGCGCGAACGACGCGGCCAGTCCCAGCGCGATGCCGGGCAGGGTGATCGCGTCGGGGATGATCGTGTGCTCGAGGTCGATGGCCGAGATCACGACGCAGCACGTGGTCACGGCCAGGTACACGGCGAGTCGCCCGAGGGCCGCGCCGTCCTCGGGCGGGTGGCGCCACCAGACGAGCAGGAACAGTGCTCCCACGAGCAACTCGACCGCCGGGTAGCGCCACGGGATGGGCGTGCTGCAGTAGCGGCAGCGGCGTCCCAGCACGATCCAGGAGGCGACGGGCACGTTGTCCGACCAGGCCAGCGTCTTGCGGCAGCTCGGGCAGAACGATCGCGCCGGGCTCATGACCGACAACCCGCTGAGCGGCAGCCGATAGATGGCCACGTTGGCGAAGCTGCCCACCGAGAGTCCCAGCAGCACTGCGAGTCCGGGACCGAGCCAACCGTGCACGAGCATGTCCATGGCGCGGATGGTAGCAACGTCGGCGCTGCGGATCGCCTGTGCCTCGTCGCCCGCCGCGGTGCCGACGATCAGCTTCCGGCGGCGCTCAGCAGGAGTTCGAGGCGCGGCTCGGGAGCGCGCCCGGCCAGCGACCGCAGGGCCAGCCGGCGCGTCCTGAGACGCACCGGCAGCTCGAGTCCCGCGAGGTCGAGCACGACCTCGCTGGAGGTGCCGACGACACTCCACCTGACGCCCGGTCGCACGGCCGGCAGCTCGGCCTCCCCGCGCACCGGGAAGAGTGGCACGCCGTCGCCCGTGACGCTCGGCGGATCGAGCACGCCGTCGAAGCGCAGCACGAGGTCGGCGCCGTCCGGCAACTCGACGACCGACGAAGAGGACGCCACCGCACCGCCCGCCGAGGGCCGAGCCTCCCATGCGACGAGGCGCAGTCCGCCCTCGGGAGCATCCTCGAGCACGGGACGCACCTCGAACGCAGCTCTCGCCGGGGGCATCACCCCGCCGTCACGGGCGGCGAGCCCCACGAGCGACGGGCCGGCGGCGACCTCGACCGAGACGCGCCGCGGCGGATCGGCGAGCAGCGCCGCGTCGACCACGAGGCGGATCACGAGGCGAGGTCCGTCGAGGCGCGTCCGCGCGGCGAGGATCCGTCCGCGGGCGTCGCTCACGCGCACCGCATCGTCGGTGAGCGTGAGCGGATCGGGCTCGCGCTCGAGGCGCAGCACGAAGGCCCCGTTGAGCGCGACGGTACGGGTCGCTGCGACGCCCGGCGAGCGCTCGCCGCACGCGGCGAGCAGAGCGAGCACGACGACTCGCCCGCAGAGCGCGGCGACGCGGCTCAGTAGACGGCCCTCAGGCGCAACTGGTCGACCAGCGGACGGTAGCTGTCGAGTCCGAACGGGAACGTGGTGACGTCGGCCCCCAGGTCGAACAGCACGCGGAAGCGCACGAGCGGGTAGCCCGAGAGCGCCGTCAGGTCGGTGACCCAGTCGGTGAGCGTGTCGGGATCGGGCACGTGCGAGCCGGCTCGGATGGCGTAGGCGCCCTGGAAGCGCACCACCACGCGCGCGTTGTCGGTGACCGCGTTGTCGATCGAGAACTCGGGCGAGTCGACCTTGATGTCGTTGTACGAAGGGTCGGGCGGCGAGCCGCCACCGTACAGGCCCGGATCGAACGCGGGGCCGCCGGTGTTCGCCACGAAGTGCGCGGGCGTCGTCGGCACCTTCGAACCGGTGACGACCTGGCCCGACTTGCCCGACGGGACGGGCCCGGTCGCCGCGTTGTACGTGCCGTGCAGCGCCTCGAAGAACGGCGGCAGCAGTCCGTCGCCGTCGCGGGCGCGGGTCGCCACGCCGTTGAAGTCGATCCAGCGCGAGGTTCCCTGGCTCACGTAGCCGAACGGCGGCGGCGCGATGCCCGGCGGGACGACCGGCATGCGGTCGATCAGGTTGGACGGGTCGAACACGAGTTCGCCGTCGACCTCGACGAGTGGCGGGGTGCCGTCGGGCTTGACGAGGTCGATGCTGAACGGGATCTGCTGACCCGCGAACGTCGTGCCCGGCAGCCCGTCGGGGAAGGGCTCCGGCATGTTGTTCTCGATGCTCTTCGTCCACTGACCGGAGGAGTTGAACACCTTGGTGTAGCCGAAGTACTGGTCGAACACGGCCTCGGGCGTGGGTTCGACGACCACGTGCTGCCCCGATCCCGGCGGGTACTCCATGACCTTGCTGTCGAACCACAGGTCGCCGGAACCCTCGGGGTACTCGTTGACCGGCCCCATGCCGTTCAGGCCGTCGTCGCTGGGGATGATCGGCGGGTAGGTGCCGTTCACGACGTAGTAGCGATCCTTGCTGCCCTCGGGCGCGAAGTACCGGTAGTGCAGCATGTCGATGTAGCGCAGCTCGTCGGGCGGGTATGCGTTCGGGTTCGGACCGCCCCAGGCCGTGTGCTCCGCCTGCGAACCGGTCTCGATCACGCCGGTCCACTTGCCGAGCTTGAGGATCGCGCGCTTGCGGGCGAACGCGAAGGCACCCTGTTCGATGATCGGGATGCCGCCGTCGCTGCCGGGCTGCAACTGGATGATTCCGAAGCCGCCCTGCCCACCGTCGCTGCGCGTCTGCTCGTAACGGAACGCGTCGAACGACGTCGTGTTGAGCGCGATCGTGCGGGCGTCACGACCCATGCCGCCGCCCACGTCGAGCGAGGCGCCCTCGTCGCCATCGGGGTCGATGAACCCCGCCTGCCGGTGTCCCGGGTCGGCCTCGAGGATCACGTCTCCGGAGGCCTGCAGGATGATCGCGCCGCCGCTGCCACCGCCGCCGCCGGCGCCGAAGATGCTGTTCTTGACCACCTCTCCGCCACCACCGTGACCACCGCTGCAGTCGATGTGACCGTGCTTGCCGATCAGGATGTCGCCGAAGCTGCGCAGCAGCACGGCACCCCCACCGCCGCCGCCGCCGCCGCCCTTGGCGTCGAGCGAGCAGGGCGAGAGGTACACGCCCACGAACAGCGCCGGGTAGCACGGAGGGCCGAACGGGAGCGGGTTGACCGGCAGGCCCGTCGGACCGTTGCCCCACAGCGAATGCCGCATGCTGTCGATGCGCGTGCCGCCGCCGCCTCCGCCCTGGCCGCCGAAGAGCACGCTGACCTCGCCCTCGGCGCCGATGAAGTCGTTCGACGGATCGCCGTCGGTGAAGTACCCGGGGCTGCCCGCGCCGCCCGGCTGCTTGCGCGACGGGTTCTCGGGCGTGCCTTCGAGGTACACGCACTGCAGCGGCGTGATCGGCTGGCCACCGCACCAGAAGTTCTCGTCGTTGCCGTACGTCGCGTCGTGGATCTTGTCGTTCAGCGGGCACTTGCTGAACGGGAACCACGTGCTGCTGCTCTGCACGAGGTAGGCACCCGAGCCGTCGAAGGCCTGGTCACCCCGGAAGAAGTAGCCGCCTCCGCCGCCGCCCGGCGGCCGGTGGTACTCGTTGTTGTCGGCGTTGTCGAGCTTGGGGTAGCCGGCCGCGTTGGGCTCGTAGCCGATCGTCGACAGGCCGCCGCCGCCGCCCACGGGCACGAAGATCACCTGACCGGTGGCGGTCACCACCGGGCCGAAGCCGTCCTCGGCGTGCTCGGGCGTCACGTACTGGTCGATCGTGCCCGGTCCGGTCGGGTCGAACAGCGTCGGTTGGGCGTCGCCACCACGACCGGCGCCCGCGCCGCCCGGACCACCCGGCACGGGCAGGAAGCCCGAGTCGAACGTGTCGTCGCTCAGTCCGGTGGTCCCGGAGAGGTCGAGCAGGCCGTGGATCTCGAGCGTGCGCGTCGCGGTGATCACCAGCGGGCGCGTGCCACGCACGACCACCTGCACGCCCTCCGGGATGATGAAGTCGCGGAACACGAACTGTCCGCCGACGACGGTGATCGGGCTCGTGATGCCGGGCGTCGAACCGTCGGCCAGCGGGAAGTTCTGCGCGTCGGTGTCGAGCAGCACGACGTGGAAGTTGGCGAACTGGACCGTCAGGTCGGCCTCGGGCGGATCGCCGGAGGCACGCGTGTACGCCACGTCGGGCTTGAAGTTGCTGTCGGCCGACGGCAGGAAGTCTCCCAGGGCCACGACCGACGGCACTCCGACCGAGGCCCGCAGACCGTCCGAGACGCTGCCCGACTGCGACTTGGCCCACTCGGCCCCGGGGTTCACGGTGGTGAAGGAGTCGTCCTCGAAGGACTTGTCCTCGAAGTCCTCGACGAACGCGTCGTCGAAGGGCGCGGTGCCCGTCGTGGGCGTCGACGTCGCCACGGAGAACAACGTCTTGCTGCCCAGCGGGGCCAGGGGATGGTCGAGGTCGGCGTTCACGTCGCTCGTGCCGAAGAGCGAGGTCAGGTCGTGGCGCTGCATGACCGCGACGTCGGACCCGAACGGCAGCACGCCGTACGGGTCGAGGCGCACCACGGCTCCCGACGCACCGTTCTCCACGAGCGTCGTCTCGACGTCGAGTTCGAGGAAGCCCACGTCGATCGCCAGGGCCGGGCTCTCGCTCACGGATCCGCTGAAACCGGCCACCTCGGACACGACCGTGGTGTCGCTGCCGCTGTCGAGATCGAGGCTCACGATCGAGTCGGCATCGCGATCGAGCACGAGCAGCTCATGCTCGGAGAGCAACGCCAAGTCGGCGTAGCCCGACGGCAGGCCGTCGAGCAGCATATCGTCGGACGAGCCGCTGAACGTCCCGTCGTCGACACCGAAGTCGCCGTCGGAGTCGAAGTCGATCGGGGCCAGGCGGATGATCGACGTCGTGCTCGCCCCGCCGACGTGCGCCAGCGCCAACAGGTCACCGGTGGGCGACTGGACGAGATCGAGGATCTCGGGATCTTCGGGGGCCAGCGGGTCGGAGAGCGGCGCGCTCAGGAATCCCGACGTCCCGTCGCCCTGGGTGAGCGCCAGCAACACGGGCGGCCCGAGCGTCGGCGCGTCGAGCGTCGGGCGCTGGCGCACGTAGGACGGAAGCAACTCGACGATGCGACGCGTCGTGTGGTCGTACGCGACGAGCCGTCCGTCGATCAGCGTCGCGAGGGCGCCGATGTCGTCGAGCCCGGTGTCGAGCGCGACCGGGGCGTCGTCGCCGTCGACCGCCATGAGTGCGAAGCGCGGATCGCCGAGGGCGTGATCGGCCAACGTGAGCAGGTCGGGACCGCCGTCGACCGGCAGCACCATGAAGAGCAGGGAGGGATCGCGCGCGAAAGCGATGGCCGAGGGGGTCGCGCTCAGGCCCGCGTCGGGATCGGGCAACGTGCCGCTGGCATCCGAATGCAGGAAGATGTCGGCGCCGGACGCGTCGACGGTCTCGCCCGCCGTGAGGCCGGAGACGGCGGCGAAGTCGGCCGGTGCACCGAACGTGCCTGCGAGCACCGTGTGCGTCACGGCGATGCGCGTGCCCTGCGCGCGCAGGAAGAACGTCGGGTCGACGTAGCCGTCCTGGTCGATGTCGCGTCCCGTGAGGTTCTTGGTCGTGGGCGACAGGGCGCGGTCGTAGGTGAGCAGGAACGTATCGGCTCCCGCGGGGAAGCGCGGGGCTCCCCCGCCGAGCGGCTCGTCCGACCACACCCCCGGAAAGAAGTCGCTGGCGCCGGCCGCGGGATCGCTCAGGGTCAGGGCCGGCGGGTCGTCGATGCCGGCCAGCGTCGGATAGTACGCGGCCGGGTTCGACGTCGTGCCGAACTTCACCTTGCCGCCCGGGCCCTTGAGGTTGCCCAGCGTGGTCGGACCGCTCGAGACGACCTGCGCCGTGTAGGTCGAGGCCGGCAGCAGACCCGGGATCGAAGACGCCGGCGCCGAGAGCTTGATCTGGATCGGCGAGGTCGGGACGAAGGGCCTGAACTGCACGGAGTTGCCGACGACGACGTACGTCCCCTTGGCCTGGATGTACGGCTGCGTCGCCGAGGCCTGCGCCTCGGGCGTCACCTCGCCGAAGGTGGTGTACACGGGCAGCGTGGTCGAGTTGAACGGCCCCGCCGGGACTCCGCTGAACGTGAACACGACCGTGAGGTTGAGGGGAGCACCCAGCGTCGGGGGCACCGCCGTCAGGTCCTCGACGGGCGGCGTGCTCAACACGTCGCCGAGCGCCGTCAGGAACGTGATGCCCTCGAAGGTGACGCTCGCGGCGGAACCGGATCCGCCCCCGCCGCCGCCCCCGCCGCCGCCTCCCCCGCCCCCGCAGCCGAGCGGCAGCACGAGCAGCAGGACGATGCAGATCGGGACGCCGAGCGCGGCGGCCGACCGCGCGGGACGGGAGCCCCTGGTCATGGCTTCACCTTCACGTAGGGAATGATGATCGTGTCGATCGTCGGCGGTTGGGTGGAGCCCGCCGCCACGGCGAACGAGGCGCGGAACTTCACGTAGATGCGGTCACCGCCCACGCCCGTGACGTCGTCCTCGAAGCTCGGCGACAGGACGTCGACGTAGCCCGAGTCGAGCTGCGGCACCGAGAAGTCGAGCAGCGTGCCGGCCTTCACCTCGACCTTGAGGTTCGCGCCACTCGAGGTGGTCGACAGCGGCGGGTCGATGATCGGACGCAGGTAGCGCACCTCTCCGGAGGGCGTGTCCACCTCGATCGTCGGCGACTGCACCAACGAGACCCGCTTCTTGTACTTCCAGAGCATGTAGTAGCGGGAGTTGTCGCCGAAGTTCGCCGGCGGGCCGGTGTAGCCCGGCTCGTTCGAGACGATGTTGATCAGGTTCGACTGCCCCGTCCCGTTGGGGATGAGGCACGGGTTGCCGTCGAACACGGGCGCCGGCGACGAGAAGATGACCGGCGGACCGTACCCGACGTAGTACGTCGGCGGCTGCCCCGTCGGGCCCGGGTAGGCGAACTTGTTCGGCAGCGGATAGGCCAGCATGCCGTCGGCGAAGTACCAGTCGGCCGACGGGTCGGTGTTGCACTTCGGGAACTTGATCAGACAGAAGATGTCCTTGTCGACCTCGCCGTTCTCGGAGTCGGGCTTCGGTTGCAGGCTCTCGCAGGCCTCGTCGCGCGGCGGCAGCACGTACTCCGACGGCACGAGCGGCGGCATGCCGTTGTTGGGCTCGGGCGGCTGGATCGTCTGCGTGAAGCACCCCGGCTCGAGCAGCGGGCCGCCCTCGCCTCCGACGACGTTCTTGAACGTGCCGTTGTCGGCCAGGTCGACGTTGACCGTGTTCGGTACGCAGTGCGCGAGCGGGTCCTGCCCCTGGCTCCAGACACGGAAGCGCGGCAGCACCGAGGTCAGGATGCCGGGTGAGAAGCGGTACGAGTTGCGCAGCGGCACGGCGTTGTTCGGACCGATGCGGTACTCGATCAGCATCGGGAAGCGGCTGTCGTACGGGAACGAGAAGACCGAGTTGGACCCGAAGTAGGGATCGAAGCCGGCGTTGAACTTGGGGTAGTCGAGGTAGAAGTTGAAGTTCGTCAGCGACGACCCCGCGCTGGACGGCTTGAACAGGTTCGCATTGCTGATCGGGTACGGCGTGCCCTTCTTGACCACCGAGGTCATCGGCGGCTGGTTGGCCACGTACTTCTGGAGCGCGGGGGCGATCGCGTCGCTGGGGCTGCAACTGAAGCAGTTGTCGTGCCAGTCGAGCGTGTTGCAGTCGAACTGACGCACGAGACCCGAGTCGGTGGCGTCGGGGATGCCGTTCGTCTGGTTCGTGTTGGGGCCCTTGCCGTTGTTGGCCGAGCCCAGTCCGACGACGACCTCGAACGAGTCGAGGCTGGTGTTGTTGAGCGGAAGGGTCGGCGACCACGCCAAGCCGACGAGGTCGAGGACCACGTCCTGGTAGTCGGCGACGGCCGGCGACGCATCGCCGGCGCGATAGATGTGCTGGAAGCGCGCACCGAACGGCGAGTTGATCGGCACGCCCAATCCGAAGCCGACCGAGATCAGGAAGTCCTCGCCGTTGGGCGAGGCGAAGTTGGAGGGCTTGGGCGGGTTGAAGTTGTCGATCACGTGCTCGATCGTGTTCGCCGGCGCGCCCGTGAGGCGTCCCGGCACGTTCAGGCCGACCTCGGTGAGCGTCGGACCGTAGATGAAGCGCCGGACGACCTCACCGTTCTCGACGACGGGCGGGAAGTCGTTGAACTCGACGCCCGCGGTGACCTCGTCGTGGACCGATCCCTCGGGGTAGGTGAAGGTCGCCGTCTTCGCCTGTCCCTGGAATCGGTGGACCAGGACGCCGTAGTCGGGATCGCTGGTCGACTGGGTCTGGAACTCGACCGAGAAGTCGACGGCCGGAGGGAACGGGCTCACGCCTGCACTCGTCGACGCGAGGATGAAGTTCTCGGTGTCGCCCTGGTCGAGCAGGGCGGCGGGCAGGCCCAGGCCACGCCCGCCGAGGTCGGTCACGCCGGAGATGCCCAGCGTGGGCAGGTCCTGGAGCTGGGCCAGCACGGCCGGCGAAGCGCTCGACTGCAGGGCGCTGACGTCCGACCCCTCGGGGATCGTGCGCAGCACCAACCGCAACGCCGAGGCCGTGCCGCCGAAGCCGATGAACTCGGACGCGCCGGGATCGGTCTGGTCGGTCAGGTACGGGCGGAAGCGGATCGTGCGTCCCTGGTCGGACGCCTGCACGTCGCCGACGCGCATGTCGGAGTACGCCGCGTCGGTCGCGCCGCTCGAACCGGGCTTGACGTAGAACGTCTCGTAGGGCTTGAAGCTGGCGACGTCCATCGGCTCGTTGAACGTGACCTGCAGCATGCTCTTGGGAGGCACCGGCAGGAAGGTCCCCGTGGCCGGGTTCCAGCGCGTGGTGCGCTCGACGCCGCCCTCGTCGAAGACGCGCACGAAGTAGCGCAGGTCGCTGTTGTGCAGGTCTTCGGGGTCGAGCGGATCACGCGGCACGTTCTCGGGATCGACCGTGAGCCGCGCCAGCTCCGCCGGGTCGCTGGGCAGCGGCGGCGGGACGGGCTCGAAGAACTCGGAGCGCGTCAGCTCGAACGTGTCGTCGATCGCCACGGCCGGGTCGAGCAGGCTGCCCGGCTCGAGCTCGAACGTCGGCACGCCACCCACCGACAGGTTGCGCTCGACCACGTACTGCGACTGGGCGCCGCCGGCCGAGGTCACGATCATGCGCGAGTTCGCCCACTCGCCCAGGCCCGCGTTCGCCACGACGTTCGGGGCCGGAAGCAGATCGGCGGCCTCGATCCGGATCGCGAGCTGTCCGCCGACCGACACCGTCGTGATGCCGGAGATGCTGCCCTCGCGGGTGACGGCTCGCACGAGGCGCGGCGGAGACTTGTCGGGCAGGAAGCCGTTGAACGTCACGATGCCCGTGTCGGTCTGTTGCACGATGGCGTCGAGACCGCTGTTGCCCGGGTTGAACGGGAACGGTTCGCCGGGACCGCCGAGGCCGTCGGGGCGCGTCCCGAGCACCGTGCCGTCGGTGGCCTTGAGCGGCAGCTTGCCGATCACACCGAGCACGATGCGCATGTAGCCCTTGGCGTCTTCGACGATCTTGCCCTGCGAGTCGAACACGAGCGGGCTGGCCTCGAACCCGAGCGTGGCCGGCGTCACGCCGAGCAGCACGAGACGCTTGCCGTCGACCCACGCCCGCACGGGCACGAGCTGACCGTCCTTGCGCAGCACCTGGACGGGGCTCGACGCCTGGATCATGTTCGGCTGCGCCTCGTTGTCGGCCGAGGTGAGTCCGAGGGTCGCCGCGTCGATCGCCTTGGTGAAGTCGATCACGATCGCCGAGTTGCGCGGCACGAGCGGGATCTGCGGCGTGAGCGGATCCTGGACCTGTCCCAGGTTGATGGTCGAGAGGTTGGTGAGCGACCCACCCGGGTTGAGCGGCTTGGGGAAGCCCGCCAACGGCACGCCCGTGAGGGGATCGACCTCGTACAGCGAGGCCGGATTGACGACCTGGTCGAGTTGCCCGTCGATGCCGAGGATGGCGCGCGCGACCGACGCGGACTTCATGTAGAAGTCGCTCTGCGTCCCCGAGCCGGAACTCGAGGTGCCATCGCTGCTCCCGCCGCCGCCACCACCGCCGCCGCAACCGTAGGTGAGGACGAGCAGCAGGAGGGCAAGCGCCGGGAGGACGCGAGGACCAGCCGATCGAGGCATGGGGAGACTCCGCAGATGTGGACGACGCCGGGCATCCTCGGGGAAGAAGCCGGTGACGTCGAGGCGCGTGGTGCCGGGGGGGCGGCTCCTGCACGGAACCTGGCCACGAGCGGGTCCCGAGTATACCCGTCGTAGGCCGCGCTTTCGCCGTCCACCGGCTCCCGGAACGCCACGCCCGATGCGCCCCGGAGCCATGCGGGGCTGACGCGGTCGACCTCCCCCACCTGACACCGCTCTCGGCCGGCCGACCTCAGAATCGCAGCCGCAAGCGCAGGTCGTCGACCAGCGGACGCGGAGATTCGGGATCGACGACGAGGCCGGGCCCGGCCGCCACGTCGAACAGCACACGCATGCGCACGAGTCCGAACCCGTCGAGACGGGACGGATCGGCCACCCACGGGGTCAGCGTGTCCGGATCGGGCACCAACGCACCGGCCCGCACCGGGTGAGCGCCCTGGAACAGCACGCGCACCTCGGCACCGTCGGCCAGGACGTCGGGCAACAGGAACTCGGGAGCCGAGAGCGAAAGGTCGTTGAAGGGAGGATCAGGTGGGGATCCATGGCCGAACAGGCCGGGATCGAACGGCGGCAGGCCGGAGTGGAGCACGTAGTGCGCCGGCCATCCGGGCACCTTGCCGGCCGTGAGCACGGCCCCCTCGTCGAGGACGGGCTCGAGCCGCGTGCCATGGAAGGGATGCATGAAGGGAGGGGTGAGTCCCGCGGCATCCCGCTCGCGCAGCAGCGCGCCGGGGAAGGCCAGCCAGCGCGACGTCGCCACGCTCACCGAGCCGAGCGGCGGCGGAGCCAGGCCGAGCGGTACCACCGGCAGGCGGTCGACCTGGTCGGACGGATCGAAGGCCTGGCCGTCGACCGACGACGGTTGAGGCGTCCCGCCCGGCCGCTCCAGATCGAGGGCCAGCGGGATGTGCTCGCCGACCCAGGTCGTGCCCGGCATCGACGGGAAGTCGGGGTCGTCGGGCGGGTTGTCGATCTCCACCAGATCGGCGACCTGGCCGTCGGCGTCGAGCACGGTCTCGTAGCCGTTGTAGGTGCGCATGACCTTGGACGGCTCGGGCTCCTCGACCACGTAGCGTCCCGAACCTTCGGGGTGCTCGAGCATGCGCGTGTCCGCCCACTCGGCGCCGGAGCCCGCGGGGTCCTCGTTCGGCAGCACAGCCGAACCCTCGAGCACGGGCGCCCCACGCGGGACGAGCGGCGGACGCGATCCGTTGAGCACGAGGTAGCGGTCGCGAGGGGAGGCACTCGGCCCGCCCGGCGCGCCGGGCAGCCCCTCGGGATACGCGTAGCGATCGTGGAGCATGTCGACGTAGCGCAGCTCGACCGGCAACGTCGACCCGGCCCCCAGGTCGGGGTGGTCCTTGCGCAGTGCGACGGGATCGCCCGTCCAGGGACCGAGCTTGAGCGGAGCGCGTTGCCGCGCGAACAAGAACACCCCGGGGTCGACGTGCACTCCGGAGGCCTGCACCTGCACGAGGCCGAAGCCCCCCTGTCCGCCGTCGCCTCGCGTCACCTCGTAGGTGAACGGCTCGAGCTTGGTGTCGTCACCGGGATGCGCCGTACGCGCGTCCCGTCCGAAGCCGCCCGAGACGTCGACCGCGGCGCCCAGATCGCCGTCGACATCGATGTAGCCGGCCGAACGATGCTCGACGTCGGCGGACAGCGTGATCGTGCCGCCGGCCTGGAGCAACACGGCGCCTCCGCTTCCTCCTCCTCCGCCGCCGGCCATGTTGCTGTTGCTCACGACCTCTCCGCCCCCGCCGTGTCCGCCGCTCGCGTCGAGGATCCCAGTGCGTCCGACGACGAGGTCGCCGAAGGCGCGCAAACGCAGCGCCCCTCCGCCGCCGCCTCCTCCCGCACCCTTGCTGTCGAAGCGCGTGGGTGACAGGAACACACCACCGAACAGCTTCGGGAAGTACGGGGGACCCGACGCCTCGGGTTGTCCCTTGGGACCGGCCGCCCAGACCGAATGCCGCATGCTCACCACGCGGCTGCCCCCTCCGCCACCGCCCTGGCCGCCGCGCAGGTCGGAGAGCTCACCGCCCGGCCCGATGTAGTCGTTGCCGCCTTCCTCGTCGACGAAGACCGCATCGCCCGGTGCGCCGCCGGGGACGAGTCGTTGCGGATGCTCCGGATCGCCGAGCAGGTACACGCACTGCAGCGGCGTGTCGGGCTTCTTGCCCGCCGCACGGTTCTCGTCGTTGCCGTACAACGCGTCGTGGATCTTGTCGTCGGTGGGACAGTGCGAGAACGGGAACCACGAACTCTCGCTCTGTACGAGGTACGAACCGCTGCCCTGCTCGGCGGCCCGGCCGAGTTGGCGGAAGCTCCCGCCACCGCCCCCCGGCGGACGATGCCGTTCGTCGTTCGGCTGCAGGTTCGGGACGCGCGGGTATCCGCCGGGCCCGGGGTCGTAGCCCACCGTCGAGAGACCACCTCGTCCTCCGCGCGGCTGCATCACGAGCGTGCCGGACGCATCGGGGAACGGCGCCATGCCGGCCTCGCCCGTCTCGGGCGTCACGTACTGGTCGATCGTGCCCGGTCCCTTCGGATCGAAGCGCGTCGGATGCCCGTCGCCCCCGCGCCCCGCGCCGGGCCCTCCCGGACCGCCGGGCACCGGCAGGAAACCCGAGTCGAACGTGTCGTCGCTGAACCCGTGCGTCCCCGACACGTCGATCATTCCGTGCACCTCGATGCGGCCCGTGGCCGTGATCCGCAGCGGACGCGTGCCGCGCGCGAGCACGCGTACGCCCTCGGGGATGATCACGTCGTGGAACACGAACTCGCCGCCGAGCACGGTGATCGGCGCGTTCACTCCCGGCGTCGACCCGTCGGACAGCGGGAAGTTCTGGGCATCGGTGTCGAGCAGCACCGTGTGCAGGTTGCCGAACGCGAGGTCGAGGTCGGGCTCGCCCGGTCCGTTCGATCGACGGTACGCGAGCGACGTCTTCGGGTCCCCCGCCGGTGGCGCGGGAACGAAGTCGCCCAGCGCCACGCCGTCGAGCGCTCCCACCGAGGCGCGCAGCCCTCCCAGGGTGCCCCACGCGGCGGCCAGCAGCCCGTCGTTCGCACCCGCGTCGTAGGCGTCGGCGTCGTCGAACGTCTCGAGGAACACGTCGTCGACGCGAGCCGCGGCACCGGCCGTGGGAGTCGGCGTCGCGTAGGTCGCGAGCCGCGTCACACCGAGTGGCGACAGGGGCTGCGCGACGTCCGCGTTCACCAGGCTCACGCCGTGCAGGCTCGCCAACGCCTGGCGCTGGACGAGGTCGACGCGCACCCCCACGGGCAGCAGCGCCGCCGGAGTGACGACCAGCACCGCACCCGAGTCCGCGTTCGTGCAGACCTCGATGCGGGCCGGCACGTCGAGCACGCCGAACGCCAGGTCACGCGCGGGCGACGCGACGCCGCCCCACCCGCGATCGGCCACTTCGGACGCGACGAGTTCGCTCGTGTCCGAGTCGAGGTGGACGCGCTCGATCACATCGCGTCCGGCGTCGAGCGCGAGCAGCGTCGCCTCGTCCTCGAAGACGGCGGCGACGTAGTCGCCCGGCAGCTGAGGCCCGGACTCTCCCGTCGGCAACCCCTCGCCGTCGGAGGAGACTCCGTCGAGATCGGGGTCGACCTCGCTCAGACGGTGCAGCGCCGGAGTCGCGTCGCCCTCACGAAGCGCCAGGGCCCACAACGATCCGGACGGCGCCTGCAGCAGATCGAGCACCTCGAGCGTCGGGTCCGGGAACGGATCCCCGACGAAGCCGTCGTCGGAGTCGGCCACTCGCACATCGAGCAGCCGCGGTGCGTCCGGCGGCTCGGCGTCGAGCCCCGAGAGACGTCTCGCCAGGGACGTGCGCAGTTCGCGGACGCGTCGCGTGGCCCGATCGAAGACGAGCATGCGACCCGCCTGCGTCACGAGCAGTCCGATCGGATCGGAGAGCGCGATCGGCCACGCCTCGGGCTGCTCGTCGCCGTCGACGGAGTGCCGCGCGGCGCTCGGGTCGCCGAGCACGTGATCGACGACCGAGAGCGTGACGCCTCCGCCGGCCGCGTCGGCCAGCACCCACAGCAGGCCTGGATCACGATCGACGGCCAGGGCGCGCGGAGTGCCCAGCAGTCCGGCAGGCGCGGGCAACGGCGACGGCGGGAGGTCTCCGTGCAGCACGAGATCGCTCCCGTCGGCCGCCCCCGCGGAGCCTTCCTCGAGGCCCGCCAGGGCGGGCACGTCGTGCGCGACGCCGAGTGCGCCCGCCGGCACGACGAGCGGAACGAACAGCCGCGTGGCCCGGGACCGGAAGGCCCAGGTCGCGTCGCGCACGCCGTCGCCGTCGAGATCATCCCCCTCGAGCACCTCGGAGCCGGTGGCGAGCGGTGCGGCGTAGGTCAGCACGACGCTGTGCGGCGCCGTCGGGAAGCTCGCGACGGATGCCCCCGGGGCCGTGTCGCTGAACACACCGGGATGCAACCACCCCGCCGGAGGATCGATCGCCGTCACCTGCGGCGGGAGGAACGCCGACGCATCGCCCGGGTAGTACGAGGCCGGCAGCGACGTCGTGTCGAAGCTCGTCTCGCCACCGGGCCCGACGAGGTTCGCGACGCGCGCGAACGGCGCGTCGGAGACCCGCGCCGTGTACGTCGACCCCGGAAACAACCCGGGCTTCTGGACGGCCGGAGCCGACACCGTCGCGAGCATCGGGGGGTGCGGCACCTGGGGATGGAACTCGACCGTGTCCCCCACCGCCACCCAGTCGCCCAGGGCGGGGATGAGCAGCGGCAGTGCGGGCGCGAACACCGAGTCGGGCACGGCGTCGGAGGTCGTGAACACCGGCAGCGTGTTGCCGTCGAGCGCGCCCTGCGGCGGACCGCTGAAGTGGAACACGATCACCGTGTCGAGCGGAGCACCCAGCGCCGGCGGCCAGGCTCCCGGATCCTCGTGCGGAGGGTCGTCGACAAGGAGCCCCGGCGCGAGCCGGAAGGAGAAGCCCTCGAACGAGATGCCCTGCCCGACGACCTCGCCACCGTCGTCGGGTTCCGTCGGCGGTGGACGCCGCGCCGCGCCGGAGCCGCCACCGCACCCGATGAGCAGCGCCGCGCAGCAGAGCGACGCCCGCAGCGCGCACGACGCGGCACGCCGACCCGCTCCCGGGCGCCTCGACGAGCGGACGGGACACGTCGCGTCGGAAGTGCGATGCATGCGCTGCTCCTGGGGGAGCCCGCGCGGCGCACGTCCCGGACGACCGCCGCCCGGGCGCCGAGCACGCCTCCGGCACAGGTCATCGGCCCGAGCTCGCGGGCGTTACGCAGGCGGCGACGAACCCGCCGCGTCGCGACGTGTCACGCGGGCGAGGCCTCGCCGTCGGGCAGGGCGAGGGCCGCGTCGATCAGGCGCACCATCCCGTCGTCCAGGGGAGCGAGCACGTCGTCATGCCCAGGTCCGTCGAGCGCGAGCCTTCGCGCGAGTCGCCGCAGCAGCTCGTCGACTCCCGTTCCCGTGAGGCCCGAGACGCGCGGGAACCCGGCAGCCGACGTCGGCGAGGTCGGGGCGCCGCGCAGGTCGTCCTTGCCGAGCACGACGAGCACCGGAGTCCCGTCCTGGGCGTGCTCGGTGACGGGAACGGGCGACGTGTCGCAGGGATCGAGCACGTGCACGAGCAGATCGGCGCCGTCGGCCGCGTCGTGCGCGCCGTCGGCACCCGCGGTGTCCTCGAGCCGCACCACGGCGCCGCACAGGCGCAGCGTGGCGGTCACGGTGTCACGCGTCGTGCCCGCCCGCGGCGAGACGAGCGCGCGATCGTCCGACAGCAGGGCGTTGAAGAGCGTCGACTTGCCCGCGTTCGGGCGTCCCACGAGACGCACCACGGGGGGACGGGCGAGCCGCCGTCCGAGCGCGACGCATTCTCGGCTCGCCCGCAGACGGGTCCGCAGGCCGGGTGGCAGCGCGCCGGCGGCGAGCGCCCGTCGCGCGTCGTCCCCGAGGGCGGCGAGCAGCCCCCAGCGCGTCGACGCCAGGGCGCGCGCGTGCCGCAGGCTGGTCGGCGCCGCGAGCGGCACGCGATCGTCGCGCGACACGCCGAGGCAGCTGAGCGCGTCCTCCAGCAGATCGAGCACGCCGTCGCCGCCGTGCACGTGGAGCTCGACACCCTCTGCGGTGCCACGCGCGACGAGGTCGTCGACCGGGCGTCCGTCGACGACGAGACGTGCGTGCACGACCTCGCCCGGAGCCGGCCACGAACGCGTGCCTCCCGACGGCGAACGCAGCGGCGACGGCGACGGCAGGCGGCCGCGCAACGCGAAGACGGCCAGCGCGGCCCGTCCCGCGGGAGTCAGGCGTGCGAAGCCGGCGGACTCAGCGCGCGGCATCGCGCGCGCGCTCCGCCCAGACCGCGATGCCGCGATGCACCAGGTGCTCGTCCCAGACGAGACCGTCGAGCGTGCTGGCCGACATCCAGGCGTGGCCCCAGGCCCCGGTGACGACGACGCGCGCGGCGACTCCGAGTGCGCGCCGCGCCTCGAGCACCAGCCGGTCGACGCCTCCCACCACGAGGCCCCAGCCGCCCGCGGCGATGGCGTCGTCGGTGTGCAGTCCGGGCCCGAGCGACACGGGACGTCCCGGGAGCCGGGGCAGCGCGGCGGTGCTGCGCGCGAGACCGAGCAGCGCGGCCGCCGGACCGGGCGCGATGTAGCCCCCGCGGTACGTGCCCGAGTCGTCGACCAGGTCGACGGTCACGGCGGTCCCGGCGTCGACCGCGACGGCGGGGCCCGGCAGCAGTGCGAGGGCGTTCGCGATGCGGTCGGACCCGGCCGAGGCCGCGAGACGCGCGTCGGCCAGCGCCAGCGGAGGCTCGCGCAGCACGACCAGCGGCGAACCGCCCGCGGCCCCGAGCGCGTCCTGGAGACGCTGCAGCCGCGGACGGGCGACCGAGATCGCGGCGGCGATCGTGAGCGGCAGCGGCAGCACGTCACGTCCCGCGACGGTGCGCGCGGGGTGCCCCGACTCGGCCAGCCACGCGAGCACCTGGTCGGCGGCGTCCTCGGGTTCGCGGAACCTCTGCACGTCGACGACGGCCTCGCGCACGCGACCCACCCCGACGGACGAGTTGCCGACGTCGACGGTGAGCAACGACGCCCCCCCGCGCCTACTTGACGTGGAACGTCGCGGTGACCTTCTGTCCGAGGCGTTCGTAGACCACGACGTAGGTCGGCAGGTCGGAGTTCGCCTTGGCCCAGTTCATGGCCGCGGTCACCGAAGGCATCGGGATGCCGTTCACCGAGATGACGTGGTCGCCCGACTTGAAGCCGTACTTCGCGGCAAGCGAGTTGGGGGCCACGTTCTTGAGCAGGATGTACGAGTTCGAGTCGCCTTCCTTGCTGGCGTCGGGCGTCACGGACTGCGCCACGACGTCCTCGCCGAGCAGCTTGCCGGCGTCCTCGCGGATGGCGGCCAGGTCGGTCCGCCCCATGAGGATGCTGCCGTCCGGCAGCACCTGGCGCTCGTCCTGCACCTCGACGTTCGCGAGCACGTCGGCGATCTCGGGGATGTCGAACTCGGACAGCGGCGTCGCGTCACCGGTGGCGCCGAGCTGCGGACGCAGGACGACTTCGCCTTCACCCCAGTGGAAGGTGACCTCCTGGCGCGAGATCTTCTCGACCCTGCCGTTGTACGGCGCGCCGTCCCACGGCGGGCGCAACGACTCGCCCTCGGCGAGGTGCATGCGCCGCTCCTTCGAGATCGGCGGTGCGCCCGCGGCAGCGACCGAAGGCGAACGCCCGGCGGCCGAGGCCGCGGCGACCGCGGCCGCTCCGCCCGGCGTCAGGTCGGCGTCGTACTCGACCGCGATGAAGCGCCCCGACGGCTCGTCGCTCGAGACGATCAGCGAGACGTCGATGACCGTCTCGAGGTTCGGCACGACGATCTTCTTGGGGGTGTCGTCGGTCTTGGAGTCGTCCTTCGGCTGGGCGGGCGGCGGCTCGACGGTGCCGTCGATGCGTGCCAACCAGAGCGAGTCGCGGGCGTCGGCCGGGTAGTACGTGGTCGGCGGAGGTGCCTCGGCGATGCTCTGTTCGCTCTCGAAGATCTTCTGGATGTCGGTCGACTTGCGCGACTCGTAGCGTCCGGTCTGCTTGTCCTGGTAGATGCCCCAGAAGGTCCAGCAGCCCAGCGCCAGGACGACCACGCACAGGAGCCACAACAGGCCCTTCAGCTTGCGAATGTTGACGCGCATCAGCAGGACTCGGGACGGACGGGGATCCAAGGGTGCCGGTGGCCGGGTGCCGATTGCAACCGGGAGCTCGATCGCGCGGGACGTCGCCGGGCCCCGTGCGGGACGAGGCACGCCACGACGAGCGTCCCGGGCGTCGTCGGCGCCGGATTGGACCCGCGCGAGAGCCGCGATCTTCCCGACGCTCCGGCTTCGGGGGCAGTCGGCCCGATCGACGCGGCGCCGGGGCGCCCGGCCGGCGGGGCCTCAGTCGTCCCCGCGCACCAACACGAGCAGTGCCGCGACCACCTCGGGCACTCCCTGGCCGGTCTGGGACGAGAAGGCGAGCACCCGCCCGCCCGACGCCGCGGCCAGCGCCTCGACCACCGGCGACGCGTCCTCGACGGTGTCGATGCGCGAGACCGCCAGCAGGGACGGACGCTCGTCCAGCCCCAGGCCCGAGAGCCGCAGTTCCTCGCGGATGGCGCGCCAGTCGCGCAGGGCCTGCTCAGGTCCGACGAGCACGTCGACCAGGTGCAGCAGCACGCGCGTGCGCGCCACGTGGCGCAGGAAGCGGTCGCCCAGCCCGGCCCCCGCGTGGGCGCCCTCGATCAGACCCGGGATGTCCGCCACCACGAGCCCGATGTCGTCGGGCTGGACGATGCCGAGCACCGGTGTCAACGTCGTGAACGGGTAGTCGGCCACCTTGGGCCGCGCCGCCGAGACACGACGCAGGAAGGTCGACTTGCCGGCGTTCGGCAGACCCACGAGCCCCACGTCGGCCACGAGACGCAGCTCGAGCTTGAGCGCGCGCTCCTCGCCGGGGCGTCCCTCGGTGGCGCGCTTCGGGGCCTGGTTCGTGGCATGCGCGAAGTGCTTGTTGCCGCGTCCGCCGCCGCCGCCGTGCACGACGATCACCTCGTCGCCGTCGTGCGCCAGGTCGCGCAGGACGTTCTCGTGCTTCGCGTCACGCACGAGCGTGCCCACGGGCACCTCGATCACCAGGTCCTCGCCGGCGCGTCCGGCACACAACGCGGTGCCGCCCGGACCGCCGCCCGGCGCGCGGTAGCGACGCTTGTGCTGGATGCCGGCCAGCGTCGTGACGTTCCGCGAGGCGCGCAACACGACGTCGCCGCCCTTGCCGCCGTCTCCACCGTCGGGGCCCCCGCGCGGCACGTACTTCTCGCGCCGGAACGAGGACATCCCGTCCCCCCCACGACCGGAGACGACCGTGATCTCCGTCTCGTCGATGAACATGGGGACGTCGCCCCGCGCACGAGGCGAGAGGGTCGCGACCGGAGGCGTCAGCCCGCGGCGGTCTCGACCGGGTCGATGTGGATCTTGCGCCCGGTGCCGAAGCGCACCCGACCGTCGATCTTGGCGAAGATCGTGAAGTCGCGTCCCATGCCCATGTTGTGGCCGGGCAGGAAGCGCGAGCCGACCTGACGCAGGATGATCGTGCCCGACGTCACGAGCTCGCCGCCGTAGCGCTTGAAGCCGCGGTACTGCGGGTTGCTGTCACGACCGTTGCGGGACGAGCCCTGACCTTTCTTGTGTGCCATGGCGCGATCGCTCTCAGGTGGTGATGCCGGTGATCTGGACCTGCGTGTACGTCTGGCGGTGGCCGTTGCGCCGGCGGTAGTCCTTGCGGCGCTTGAACTTCTCGACGTAGATCTTCTTGGCGCGCACGTGGTCGACCACGGTGGCCTTGACGGCCGCGCCGTCGACGGTCGGCTTGCCGAACGCGTCGCCCACCGAGAGCACGCGATCGAAGACGACCTCGCTGCCGGGCTCGGCGCCGTCCATGAAGTCGACGAGCAGCTTGTCCCCGTCGTGGACGATGTACTGGCGTCCGCGGTCGTCGATGATCGCCTGCATGACTCGGTTCCGGAGGGCCTCTTGCGGGGCCGCCGCGACGACCGACGTTGGCCGGACGCGGCTGGGCGCCGCCCCACGGGGCCCGGCGAGCGTGTGCTCGGGACCCCGGCGGGAAGCGGAGCATGATACCGAAGCCGCCGTCCCGATCAAGGCCACCCGGCCCGAACGGATCGTTCGATCCCACCTGGGTCCTCACCGCCCGGGATCGGGATCGGGATCGGCTTCGGCTTCGGCTTCGGCTTCGGCCTTCGGCTTCGGCTTCGGCTTCGGCTTCGGCTTCGGCTTCGGCTTCGGCTTCGGGCTTCGGGCTTCGGCTTCGGGCCGCTCCCCCCCTGCTCCCCGCTCGCCGGGCGGACGGCGCACCCCGCCGCCAGGCGAGGCACGCCGTCGAGACGAGCCCTCGGGGTCAGGCGCGCCGGTGGTCGATCTCGTCGGGCAGCGCGACCATCGCGCGCACCTCGATGTCGTCGTACGAGAGCCGGTGGTCCGCGCGCACGAAGATGCGCCGTCGGCTCTGCGACTCGAGCTCGGCCAGCACCTTCTTCTGCTCGTTGAGCACCGCCTCGGCGACCTCGGGACGCACGGTCACCACCAGCACCGAGCCCGGCCGCCAGAGGTTCTCGCGGATCTTGCGGATCACGTTCAGGCACGAGGTCTCGTCGGACGGAATGAAGCCCGTGTTGCCGCAGTACGGACAGGCCTTGTGCACCGTGCGCTTGAGGCTGCTGCGCACCCGCTGGCGCGTCAGCTCGAGGATGCCGAAGGGCGAGATGCGCGCGACCTTGATGCGCGCACGGTCCTTGCGCAGCTCGTCCTTGAAGAGACGCTCGATGCCCTTGCGGTGCTTCTCGGCGCGCATGTCGATGAAGTCGATCACGACCACGCCGCCCATGTCGCGCAGGCGCAGCTGCCGGGCGATCTCGACCGCCGCCTCGCTGTTCACGCGGAAGCCCGTCTCGTCGATGTTGTTGCCCTCGGGCTTGAAACGTCCCGAGTTCACGTCGATGGCCACCAGCGCCTCGGTCTGCTCGATGATCAGGGACGCGCCCGACTTGAGCTCGATGCGGTTCTCGAGCAGCCGCGTGATCTCGGCCTCGATGCCGTAGTGGCTGAAGAGCGGCTTGGTGTCGGAGTACGACTGCACCTTGTCGACGCAGTCGGGCATGATCTGCGTCATGAACTCGCGCGCCTTGGCGGCGGTGGCCGCGTCGTCGATGACGACCTCGCCCTGTCCGTCGTACAGGTCGCGCAGGGTGCGGATGACCAGGTCGTTCTCCTGGTACAGCAGCACCGGCGCCCTGTACTCGCGGGTGCGCACGAGCATCTGCTCCCACAGGCGCAGCAGGTAGTCGAGGTCGCGCTGCAGGTCCTCGCGGGTGCAGCCCGAGCCGGCGGTGCGCACGATGAAGCCCAGGCTCTCGGGTGCGTCGAGCTGTCGCACGATCGACTTGAGGCGCTCGCGCTCCTTGTTGTCGGTCACCTTGCGCGACACGCCGCGCTTGCGGATGCCCGGCATGAGCACCACGAAGCGTCCGGGGATGGACAGGAACGTGGTCAGCGTCGGGCCCTTGCTGCCGATGCCGTCCTTGATGACCTGGACGACGATCTCCTGGCCCTTGCGCAGGATCTCCTCGATCGCCGGCATCTGACGCTGGCTGCGCGGCCGGGCGCGCTCGGGACGCTTGGCGCGCCGTCCGCGACGACCGCCGCGGTGACGACCGTCGGTGTCGTCCTCGGCGTCCTCGACCACCGCCGTGCCCGTGGACGCCCTCGACGTCGAGGCCACGGAGGCTTCGGAGCCCTCGTCCTTGTCGCCTGCGCGACGGCGCCTGCCGCGACCACGACGTCGGCGACGTCCGCCGCGCTCGCCGCCGTCGTCCGCGGACGCCTCGCCGGCTTCACCGGCCACGGGCTCGTCGTCCGCCTCGTCCGCCTCGTCGTGCGAGGCTTCGCCCGCGGCGACCTCGGGACGCGGACCATCGTCGTCGCGCGCCTCGTCGGATCCCGAGCGCGAGCGGCCGCGACCTCCGCGCCGGCGGCGTCCACCCCGCCGGCGCGAGCGACGCGCGCTCGCCGCGGCGTCCTGCTCCGAGTCGTCGTCGCCTGCGTCGCCGTCCTCGGTCGCAGCCCGCGCCTCGACGGTCGCGTCGGCGTCGCCCGCGGCGATCTCGCGCGCGGGTCCGAACGCCCGCAGCTCGTCGGAGTCGACGACGGTCTCGTCCTCGTCGTCCGCGTCCGCGTCCTCGTCGTCCGCGTCCTCGTCGTCGAGATCGTCGTCCTCGAGTTCGTCGTCGTCCTGCTCGGCGTCGTCGTCGTCGTCCTCGTCGTCGAGTTCGTCGTCGTCGAGCGCGCCGACCTCGCCGGCCGGCTCTTCAGGTTCCTCGTCCTCGTCCTCGTCCTCGTCCTCGTCGCCGTGGATCTCGGAGATCTCGAGTTCGGCGCCGTCCTCGTCGTCCTCTTCCTCCTCGTCGTCGGAGAGGTCGCGCAGTTCGCGGCCGCGCTCGGCCGACTCGTCGTGCAGCTCCTCGCCGGTGAGCGGATCGACCACCGCGTCGGGGCTGTAGGGGTCGGCCACGAAGGCCGGCTCGACCTCGTCGATGTCGTCGATCTCGTCGAGTTCGACGAGGCCGTCCTCACCCGGCTCGCCCGACGCGTCGGCGCTCTCGGCGGGCACGGCCCGCTCGTCACCGGACGCGGGCTCGCTCGCCTCGGCCTCGGCGGCACCCTCGGCACCCTCCGCGACCTCGGCGGCGGGCGCGGGACGCGGCAACGGCTCGACCACGTCCTCGTCGTGGGCCACCTCGCGGGCGGCCTGCACCGAAGCCAGCAGCTCGGCGGCCTCGTCGTCGACGGCCGCCATGCACAGGTCGGAGACGTGCAGGAAGCCCTGCTTGTCGTATCCGAAGTCGACGAAGGCCGCGCCGATCGACTTCTCGACGTTGGTGATCTTGGCCTTGTAGATGTTCCCCAGCGTGCTGCCGAGGGACTGCCGCTCGATGTAGTACTCCTCTAGGACGCCATTCTGGATGATGGCGATCCGGCTCTCCTCGCACTCGGCGGCGTTGATGAGGAGCTTCTTGGGAGCTTGCTGTTTCCTGCGTCGTGCCACGGATGGTCTCCAGGGCGACGCTCGGACGGCAACAGCTTCGTGACCACGCCGAGGACCGGGGGTTCGATCCCCAGATCTCCTGCGAGTTGGACCAGGGCCCGGGTCAGCGGGGCCGGTCTCGGCGGGCGGTCATCCGCGGACTGGAGTTCGACGACGAGGGAGCTGCCCTCGGAGCACCCCGTCCGGAGCTGACTCCGGACGTCGATGCTGCCGTGGCGTGCGTCCTCGACGGCGAAACTCGTCCGCTCGAGCAGTGCGGTCAGCGCGTCGGCTGCGGCCCGCTCCCCAGAGAGCACGTCGATCCGGAAGGACGTCGCGCCGCTCGCAGCGGCGGGCGCCCCCCGGCAGACGTCGACGAGCTTCACGCACTCGGGGAGCGCGGGCTCGAGCCGCCGTCGTACCTGCTCTGGGCTTTGGGCCTCGGACAGAATGACCGTGATCCACTCGCCTTGGGACGCCAGCCCCACGGGCAAGGCGTCGGCGAAGGACACACGGAGTCTCGGATTGAAGCCTTCGGTCAAGCACACCGGCAGGCCGCTCCGACGCAAGGCGCGCTCGACCACCCGGCCGAAGTCCAGGTGGCCCAGGAAGCGTGCGTCTCCGTCCTTGGAGAGGCACAGTCCCGTGGGATGGCGCGCGTCGGCGACGACCATGTGTGATCCGGTGTTGCGGTTGCCGCCCAGGGCCCTCGACGATCGAGGGAGGTCGGAGGGCGGCACCGGCAGGATATCCCCATCGGCCGCGCCCGAACAAGCACGAGGCGTGCCGGGCCCCGATCGGGGGCCGGTCGACGGAAGCACGGCCCCGTCGGGCTTCGAGGGCCGGGACGAGCTGGAGGGTGGGACGCGGCCGGAGCCGCGCGGCGCCGTCAGCGCTCGCCGAAGCCGCGCTGGACGAGTTCGCACAGCGCCGCCAGGGCGGCTCCCGCCTCGCCCCCCAGGGCGGTGATGTGCAGCTCGTCGCCCTGGGCGGCGGCCAGGCCCATCATCTCGAGCACGCTGCCGCCGTCGGCCTCGCCCCCCGGTCCGCGGACCTGGACGCGCGCCCGGTAGCGACGCGTGATCTCGACGAACTGGCTGATCGGACGGGCGTGCAACCCCTGGGGATTCACGATGCGCACCACCGCCGAGAGCGGCATCTCGTCGCCGCCGGCAGAAGGTTCGCCCTCGGAGACCGGGCCGCTCAGGGCGCGCGCTCCGTGAGCACTTCGAGCACCGCCGCAGGCGTCGAGGCCTGCAGGATGAAGCTCAGGAAATCGGGGTCGCGCGCGATGTGCGAGATCCAGCGCAGCGTGGCGAGGTGCTCGTCGGCGCGATTCTCGGGCGACACGAGCAGCACGAAGACGTGCACCGGCTCGCCGTCGACGGCCTTGAAGTCGAGGCCCGTCGCCGAACGTCCGATGACCGCCGCGGGACGGCGCAGACCCGCGATCTTGGCGTGCGGCGCGGCCACGCCGCGCCCGAAGCCCGTGCTGCCGCGCGATTCGCGCTCGACGAGCGCGTCGAACACCTGCTGCCTGCGCGGCTTGGGGAGCTGCTTGCTCGCGACCATGTGGGTCACGAGCTCGTCGAGGCATTCGACCTTGGTCGTGGCCCGCATCTCGAGCAGCACGGCGTCCAGGCTGAAGGCGTCGAGGATGGGCGGGGGGCTGCTCATGACGGGCGGTTCGGCGAGCCTCCGCGGTGGTGGTCCTTGAGGCGCTCCTTGGCCTTCACGATCTGGTGCTGGAGCTTGTCGACGACCTTGTCGATGCAGGCCATGACCGAGGCGTCGATGTCACGTCCCACGAAGTTCATGTGGTTGCTGGCGGCGATGATGACCTCGACGGAGTGGTTGTCGTGCTCCTTGTCGAGCACGATGTCGATGCTCTGCAGACCGTCGAAGAAGCGCGAGAGCTTCTCGACCTTCTCGCGTGCGTAGGTGCGCACGGCTTCGGGATGGTGGTCGTGACGATCGGTGAGATCGATGCGCAGGCTCATGACGGATCCTGGGGGGGCCGGGGAAAGCACGGCGTGCTCGCCGCGACCCTGTCGGTCGCGACTCGTCCGCCGGGGTCAGGATAACAGGCCGGAGCGGCCCGCGCCCCCACCCCACGGGCCCTCCCGGCCGTAGTCGACCGACCACAGGAACAGGCCGCGGGCGGGCAGGGAATGGGACGCCAGGGAGCGGTCGGCGGCGGCCAGGCGCCCGGGCACCGACGCGGCGGCCACGCGTCCGGTGCCGACGTCGACGAGCAGGCCGGCGAGCAGCCGCACCATGCCGTACAGGAACCCCTCGCCGGTGACGAACACGCGCACCCCGCGCGGCACGCGCAGGACGCGCACGGCGTGCACGCGGCGCACCGTCCCGCGCTCGGCGGGCATGACCTTGCTGAACGTCGTGAAGTCGTGGATCCCCACGAGATGCGCGGCGGCCGAACGCATCGCCGCGAGGTCGAGCCGCGCCGGCACCGCGTGGAACGTACGTCGGCGGTGCGGCGGCAGCGAGCGCAGCACGTCGGCCTGGCCGCCCGGCGCGTCGCTCAGGTGCAGCTGGTAGAAGTAGGTCTTGCGTCGCGCCGAGTGCATCGCGTGGAAGTCCGACGCCACGAGCGCGGCCCCGCGCACGCGCACGTCCGGCGGCAGGCGTCCGTGCAGCGCGCCGACGACGCGGCGCAGGGGCCACTCGGGCGGGTCGTCGAGGTGGCACACCTGGCCCAGGGCGTGCACGCCCGCGTCCGTGCGCCCCGAGCCGACCACGCGCACCTCGCGCGCGAGCAGCGAGGCGAGCGCGTCCTGCAGCACGCCCTGCACCGTGCGACGGTCGAGCTGCATCTGCCAGCCGGCGAAGTCGGTGCCGTCGTAGGCCAACCGCAACGCGAGACGCGATCGCGGACCGCTCACGTCGGACCGTAGCGCCTCCGCTCGCGCGAACTGCCGAGCCCGAGGGCCTTGCGGTACTTGGTCACCGTGCGCCGCGCGATGTCGAGGTCGTGCTCGTCCTTGAGCATCTGCACGATGGCCTCGTCGCTGAGCGGGTTGCGCGCGTCCTCCTCGCCGATGATCTTGCGGATGCGCTCCTGGACGCTGGCGCGGCTCTCGGCCTCGGCGTCGGGCTGGTCGCCCCCTGGACGCACCGGCACCTCTCCCGTGAAGAGGTCCTTCATGGGCAGGATGCCGCGCGGCGTCTGCATGTACTTTCCCGAGATGGCCCGGCTCACGGTCGAGACGTGAACGCCCAGCACGTCGGCCACCTCCTGCATGCGCAGCGGACGCAGGCGCGCCTTGCCGTGTTCGAGGAACTCGAGCTGCCGGTTCACGAGCTCGCTCGCCACCCGGAAGAGCGTGTTCTTGCGCTGCTCGACGGCGTCGATGAGCGAACGCGCCGACTCGATCTTGCCGCGCAGGTGCTTGCGCAGCTCGGGATCGAGCGACCTGTCGCGCGCCATCTGCAGGTAGCTGCGCGAGATCGTCAGGCTCGGCACCCAGTCGTTCTCGAGCGAGATCTCGAAGTCTTCGCCCACGCGGCGCACGACGACGTCGGGGCGCACGTGCGGCACGCGTGTCGAGCCGAAGCGCCGGCCCGGCACCGGGTCGAGGTGGCTGATGGCGTCGATCGCGGCCAGCACCTGTTCGACCGTCGCCCCCGTCTCGCGCACGATGCGCGGGATGCGGTTGTGCGCGATGTCGTCGAGGTGCTGGATCGCGAGCGTGGCCAGCAGCTGGTAGTCGTCCGCCGCCGGGTCGAGCTGCAGCAGGAGGCACTCGGTCAGGTCGCGGCAACCGACGCCCGCCGGCTCGAGCGCCTGCACGAGGTGCAACGCGTGTTCGAGCTCCTCGGCGCCGGCGGGCGGGTCGACCGGCACCTCGAGATCGCCCAGGTCGGACTCGAGCCAGCCGCGGTCGTTGAGCGCGGCCACCAGGGCGCCTGCCAGCGCCCGCTCGCGCTCGCTCAGCTCGAGCTCGTCGAGCTGCTCGCGCAGGTGGTCGTGCAGCGTGACGGGCGCCTCGGCGGTGGCCTCGAGCACCTCGGTGCGCGACGAGGCCTCGTCGTTGCGCGACGGACGCCAGTCGTCGTCGGACTCGTAGGCGTCGAGGGCCGCGTCGAACTCGTCGTCGGCCTCGTCCTGGGTGGGAGCCTCGGGCTCGAGGTCGGTGTCGACCTCGAGCGCCTCGTTCTGCTGCAGCTCCTGCTCGATCATCTGCGCCAGGTCGAGCGTCGGGAGCTGGAGCACCTCGATGCGCTGCAGGATCTGCGGCGAGAGCCGCAGCTGCAGGTCGGTCCGCAGCGACTGGTTGAGTCCCAGCCTCACGACGGACCGTCCATCTTCGAGCGGCCGGACAGCGAGTCGGCGAGCATGGCGGCGTTGCTGTACTCGATGGCGCTCCCCGACGCCACGCCGCGCGCGATGCGCGTGACGCTCACGTCGAGCGCCGAGAGCGCGCGGCGCACGTGCAGCGCCGTGGCGTCGCCCTCGTAGTCGGGATCGGTGGCCAGCACGACCTCGCGCACGCCCCCCTCGGTGACGCGCGCCACGAGATCGGCGATGGTCAGGTCGCGCGCCTCGATGCCCTCGAGCGGGTTCACGTGCCCGAGCAGCACGTGGTACAGGCCGCGCCAGCCTGCGTCCTCGAAGGCCGCCACGTCACGCGGCTGCTCGACCACGAGGATGCGCGTCGTCTCGCGCGACGTGTCGGCGCAGATCGGACACGGGTCGCACTCGGCCAGGTTGTGGCAGCGCGAGCAGGCGTGCACCGACTCGGCCAGCGCGAGGATCGCGTCGGACAGCTCGCGCAGCTCGGTCTCGGGCGCGCGCAGCAGATGGAACGTCAGCCGCTCGGCCGTGCGCGTACCGACGCCCGGCAGCTGCTTGAGCGCTTCGATGAGACGGGTGACGGACGCGGGATACGCCATGACCCGCTGATCGTACCCGCGCCCGGCTCCGCCCCCCAGCCCCGACTCGTCGACCTCGCGAGGAACCCGCGCGTCGCCGCGACGCTCAGAACTCGGGCAGCTTGAGTCCGCCGGTGAGCTGCGCCTTCTGCTCCTCGCGATACGCGCGTGACGCGCTCGTGGCCTGGCGCAACGCCGCCAGCAGCGTGTCGCGCACGAGCGCCGTGTCGCCCGTGGCGATCAGCTCGGGATCGATGCGCAGGTCGAGCACGTCACCCTGTCCGTTGACCGCGACGCGCACCGCACCACCGCCGCCGGTGCCCTCCGTGACGTGCGACTTCAGGCGCTCGTCGAGGTCGGCCACGGCCTTCTCGAGGTTCTTGGCCTGCTCGAGGAGATGACGGATGTCCATCGCGAACGACCTCCGGTGCGGCGGAGCGGAAGGGGGCGCGCGGCGTCCCCCGCACCGCAGGATGCCCGACCTCGGCTCAGAAGTCGACTCGTTCGGCGCCGGGCCACAGACGCCGCACGCTGCCGTCGATGTCCCGATCGCGCTCGTTCGGGTCGCGTGCCGGGGCGCGCGGCGCTCCGGCGCGCAGCTCGAGCCGGAGCGGAGCACCGTGCACCTGTGCGGCCGCGGCCAGCAGTTGCGTGCGGTGCGGCTCCTGGCTCGGGTCGAGCAGGGGCGCCAGTCCCTCGGGCGGCGGGACGAGCAGGAGCACGTCGCCCTGCACCTCGAGCGCGCGGTAGCGCAGCAGCTCGAGGCGCAGCGCGCGCGACGCGACGGCTTCCAGCAGCCGTCCCCGGAAGTCGGTCGGCGCAGCGGCGGGAGCAGGCGCCGCCGTCGGCTCGGGCTGCGCCCCGGCGGCCGAGCCCGCGGCGGACGGTTGCGCGCGCGCCTGGGGCGGTGCGTCGGCCTCGGCGCGTGGACCTCTGCTCGGCGGCGAGGCCGCCGCGCCGCGTGCGGGACGACGTCCCCCGGAGGGTCCGCCGCCGTCGGTGCTCCAGGCGTCGCCGCCGGACGGACCCGTCTTCGGCGGCGTGTCGGGGGACGCGGGAGGCGGCGTGCGCACGGCCGCGACCTGCCGCGCCGGAGCCTCGCCGCTCGCAGCCTTGGCCGCACCGCCCTCGGCGGCCCCGGCGAGCAACGCCTCGAGCGACTGCAGGTGCGGCAGGCGCGCCAGCGTGAGCGCGGCCATCTCGACCACGAGCCGTCCGTCGTGGCGCATGCGCAGGCGGTGCGCGGCCTCGACGAGCACGTCGAGCATCGCCAGCACGTGGTCGACGTGGGTGCGCGCACCGAGTTCGGCGAAGGCCGCGACCTCCTCGTCGCTGCGGTCGGCCACCGCGCCGCCGGCGCACACCACGAGCAGTCCCTCGAGGAACTCGGTGAGCTGCGCCACGACGTCGGCCGGACGCGCGCCCGCGCCGAGGATCGCGTCGGTGCGTCGCTGCACGTCGGCGAGTTCGCCCGCCAGCGCCGCCGCCACCAGGTCGCCCACGAGCGCCGGCGACAGCCGTCCCGTGAGACGGTGGACGTCGTCGAGCGTCGGCTTGCCGTCGGCGTAGGTCAGCAGCTGGTCGAGCAGCGAGAGCGCGTCGCGCAGTCCGCCCTGGGCATGGCGCGCCACGGCGCGCGTCACCTCGGCGGGCACGCTGGCCTGCTCGCTCTCGCAGATCGACGCCAGGCGCTCGGCGATGACGCCCGTCGGCAGCCGCTGGAAGTCGAGCATCTGGCAGCGCGAGCGGATCGTCTCCGGGACCTTCAGCGGCTCGGTCGTGGCCAGGATGAACTTGGCGTGCTCGGGCGGCTCCTCGAGCGTCTTGAGCAGCGCGTTGAAGGCCGCCGTCGAGAGCATGTGCACCTCGTCGACGATGTAGATGCGGTAGCGCGCCTCGACCGGACGGAAGCGCAGGTTCTCGATCAGGTCGCGCACGTTCTCGACCTTGTTGTGCGAGGCGCCGTCGATCTCGACCACGTCGAGCGCGTCGCCGTGGCCGTCGATGCTCTTGCACACCCGGCATGTGCCGCAGGGTTCGCCCGCGTCGTTCTCGAGGCAGTTGAAGGCCTTGGCCAGGATGCGCGCCATCGACGTCTTGCCGACGCCGCGCGGGCCCGAGAACAGGAAGGCGTGTCCGGTGCGCTTGGCGGCGAAGGCCGAGCGCAGCACGCGCGCCACGTCGGACTGTCCCACCACGTCGTCGAAGGTGCGGGGACGGTAGCGGTTCGCGAGGACGGTGTAGGCGGCCATGCGCGCAGCGTACCAGCCGACGCCGTCGCTCGCGCGTGCGCGCTCCCTCGCACGTGCGTACGCGGCGCGCCCCGGGAGGGAGCCGGCAACACAACGGAAGCCTCGCTTAGGGCTGCTCCCGTCAGGGCCTGACCCGGTTCACGTGTTCCGCTCGCCACCGGCCCCCACCGGGGGCGCGCCCGCGCCGCGCGACACGCCGGCGAAGGATGGCGGAGAGGGTGGGATTCGAACCCACGGATCCTTGCGGATCAACGGTTTTCGAGACCGCCACAATCGACCACTCTGTCACCTCTCCGTCGACGCAACTCCGTCGCTGACGGCGATTCCCCGACCACTCCAGACCCGGGACGCGCAGAGTTGGCGGAGAGAGAGGGATTCGAACCCTCGGAACGGTTTGACCCGTTCACTCGCTTTCCAAGCGAGCACAATCGGCCACTCTGTCATCTCTCCGCGCGTCGTCGGTCCTGGCCGATGCCGGTCGTGAGCAACGGGCGGGGAATCGGCGGGGCATTGTCCACAGCGGCGCTCGCCACTCAACACCCAAGGCGCGACCCATTCCGCGAGGAGCGCACGGGCCGTCGGCGCGGCGCGTGTCAGGGCGCCCCCCGCCGGACGCGGAAGAACGCGCGCAGCAACTCGCCGCACTCGTCGGCCATCACCGGAGGCAGCAGGTCGACCCTGTGATTCAGGCGCGGGTCGCGCACCACGTCGCGCAGCGATCCGCAGGCACCGGTCTTGGGATCGGCCGCGCCGAACACGAGATGGTCGACGCGCGCCAGCACGATCGCCCCGGCACACATCGCGCACGGCTCGAGGGACACCGCCAGGAGCGTGCCCGGCGGCAAGCGCGGGGCCCCCAGCCGGACGCAGGCCGCGCTCAGGACCAGGCGCTCGGCGTGGGCCGTCGGGTCGCGGGACTGCTCGATGCGGTTGTGGTCGCGGGCCAGGAGCCGGCCGGCGGCGTCGACCAGCACGGCCCCCACCGGGACCTCGTCCTCGGACGCGGCCGCCCGGGCCTCCTCGAGGGCCCAGCCCATGGCCTGGGCCATGACGGGACTCGCCGGTCGGGTGTCGTCCCTATCCTTCATTGAGAGCGCTCGGGACGCCGGGTGCGGAACCCGGAGAGATGGATCAGCGCCAGCGCATGCGTCACCTCGACGGAGCGCGGCAGCCTCCGCTTGCGCCGTGTGCCCCGCCGCGCGGCCGCGGGGGGAGGTGGTACACCCGAGAGGACTTGAACCTCTAACCTTCGGTTCCGTAGACCGACGCTCTATCCAATTGAGCTACGGGTGCACGTCGCGGCGAACGAGTCGCCGACACGCGAACAGGGAACCTTCCGGCGCGTCCCAAGTCAACAGGCTGCACCTCGAAGGGACGTCGGCGAGCGTCGCGCCGCGCACGCCCGACACCGCGACGGACACGCGGTCGCTTGCACGAATCGGTGCAGATCGCGCCCGATGTCGCCCGCGCGGGGAAGAAATTCTGGCCCTTCCGAAGATTTTTTTCGGGGCTCGCGACGACCTCTGCCGACACCCGTGCGAAGCCGGGCGAAGAGCGCGTTCGTCAGGCCTCGCGCGTGCGGCCGTCCTTCGGTCGGGTGTACGAAAACCTCGGGAGTCATAGGGGTTTTCGTACACCCCGAGGTGCGCGACGACACGTGCACGACGACGCGCGGGACGTGCACGTCGACATGTCACGGCGTGCGCTGCGAACACGTGCGACGACGCGCATCGCGTGCGTCGTCGCGCGCTTCGTCTGTTCATCCGACGCGATCGGCACCGATAAACCGAACAGTCACGACGACGAGTGTTCGGCGTGACGGTCCTTTTGCAAAGGGAGACCCCGAGTCATGGCTAAGAAGGCTGCACGCAAGAAGGCGACGCGCAAGAAGGCGACGCGCAAGAAGGCCGCTCGCAAGACGACCAAGAAGGCGACGCGCAAGAAGGCGACTCGCAAGAAGGCGACGCGCAAGAAGGCCACCCGCAAGAAGGCGACGCGCAAGAAGGCCGCTCGCAAGTAGCCGCCGTTCGTCGTCGGACACTCCGGCGGCGATCACTGACGGGCGTCTCGCAAACGTGCGAGGCGCCCGTCGGGCGTTTCAGGGCGACGCGTCGCGCAGCGACCAGTCGTCCAGCAGGTCGGCCGTGAGTGTGGACAACTCGTGGAAGACTTGCCGCGCACCCGCCTCGACGTGCGCCGCGCCGTCGTCCTCCGGCGCCACGAAGGCCACCGCCGACATGCCGGCGGCGCGCGCCGCGCGCAGGCCGAGCACCGCGTCCTCGACCACGAGGCACGCGTCGGGCGACACGCCGAGCCTGCGCGCCGCCTCGACGAACAGGTCGGGCTCGGGCTTCCCGTGCTCGACGTCGTCGATGCTGACCGTCGCCCCGAACAAGCGCTCGATCCCCAGCCGCCGCAGCACGAGATCGACCTGCACCCGGTGCGCCGACGACGCCACGGCGAGCGATCTGCCGCTCGCCACGAGCCCCAGGAGGCACTCGAGGACGCCCTCGCGCGGCGGCAGCGGGTCGATCGCCAGGCGCTCGAGCGAGCGCGCCACCCGGTCCCGCACGAGCCGCTCGATCGGCACGGACAACCCGCAGTGCGCCGCGACCTTCTCGAAGAACGGGCGCTCGGCCATGCCGATGCAGCTCCCGTAGAAGGCCTCGTCGAGCGCCGCGCCGTGCTGAGCGAGCACCTCGTTCGTGGTGGCGAAGTGCATCGGCTCGCTGTCCACGAGCACACCGTCCATGTCGAAGATCACGGCGTCGAGCAAGGCGACTCTCCCGCGCGGGCTGGAGCGACCATGGTCCCCGACCCGCGCGCGACGCGTCCAGTCGCGACGGAGCGCGCGAATCGCGCGGCATCCGACGGGCAGGGACTTGCCTGGACGCGTCCGCTCGCCTAGTGTCCTGTCCCGGGACCGGACCGGATCACGCGCGCAACTTCCCCGTGGCGACGCGCGCCCGCACCTCTCCACGAGGAACCGCATGAGCACGACCGACTACGCGCCGCCCCAGGAGCGCGAGCGCTGGGGTTCGCGGCTGGGACTCATCCTGGCCATGGCGGGCAACGCCGTCGGCCTGGGCAACTTCCTGCGCTTCCCGAACCAGGCCGTGAACAACGGACAGGGCGCCTTCATGGTGGCCTACTTCGTGAGCCTGCTGCTGCTCGGCATCCCGCTCATGTGGATGGAGTGGGGCATCGGGCGGCGCGGCGGCCACTTCGGTCACAGCACGTGTCCGGGCATGTTCCAGAGCCTGACCAAGATGCGCTGGGCCAAGTACGCCGGCGCGCTCGGCGTGGTCATGCCGCTGCTGGTCGTCATCTACTACGTCTACATCGAGTCGTGGACCCTCGGCTACGCGGTCCAGTCGGCCACCGGCACGATCAACGCCCAGGACTCGGCGACGCACTTCAACAACTACCTCGGCAGCGACGCCCACTTCATGGGTGTCGACGGCATGACCGGCTCGTGGGTCGCCATCGGCTTCTTCGTGGTGACCGCCGCGGTGAACCTGTGGGTGCTCTCGCGCGGCCTCAGCAAGGGCATCGAGATCGTGGCCAAGATCGGCATGCCGGTGCTCGTGCTGTGCGCGATCATGCTGGTGGCCCGGGTGCTCACGAGCGACTCGTTCGAGGGCCGCACGGCCGTCGACGGCCTGAACATCTACTGGAACCCCTCCCAGTGGACGGCCCTGTTCGACAACGACCAGGCCCTGGCCCTCTTCGGCAAGGGTTCGGCGGCCATCTGGCTCGCGGCGGCCGGCCAGATCTTCTTCACCCTCTCGGTGGGATCCGGGGCGATCAACACCTACGCCTCGTACCTGACCCGCGACGACGACATCGCCCTCACCGGCCTGGCCACGGTCTCGACGAACGAGTTCTGCGAGGTCGTGCTGGGCGGCACCCTGGCCATCCCCGCGGCGTTCCTGTACTTCGGCATGAGCGGGGTCCAGGAGGCCAGTTCGGGCAGCATGGGCCTGGCCTTCATCACCATGCCGCGCGTCTTCGACCACATCCCGCTGCTGGGAGGTGACGGAGGCGCCACGAGCGTGGCGATCCTGGGCACGATCTGGTTCGGCCTGCTGTTCGTGGCCGGCATCACCTCGTCGCTGGCGCTCAGCCAGCCCGCGATGGCCTTCTTCCAGGACACGCTGGGCATGACGCGCAACAAGGCCGCCGTGGCGGTGGGCGCGATCATCCTGCTCTTCGTGATCCCGGTCATCCTGCAGCCGGGCGTGCTCGACGAGATCGACTACTGGGCCGGCACCTTCGGCCTCGTGCTCTTCTCGACCCTCGAGGTCGTGCTGCTCATGTGGGTCTTCGGCTCCGACCGCGCGTGGAGGGAGATCCACTTCGGCTCCGACATCCGCATCCCGCGCGTGTTCAAGTGGGTCATGACGTGGATCACGCCGCTCATGCTGATCGGCATGCTGATCTACTGGGGCATCACGGCGGCCGCGCCGACGCTCTTCTTCGAGACCGACCCCAACGGCCACCCCTACGACGCCGACACGACCCAGGGCGCCTGGATCGGACGCACCTGCATGCTCGTGCTGGCCGCGTTCTTCGTGGCGCTCGTGGCCGTGGCGGCGAAGCGCGGCCGCTTCAAGGACGTCGACGACCTGGCGGAGGACTCCTGATGACCTCGCTCCTGATGCTGCTCGACGCGCCCTCGGCGCTCACGCGCACGCCCGAGATGACCCCCGGCTCGACGCTCTTCCTGGTCATCGCCTGGACGTTCGTGACCGGCCTCTCGATCTGGTGCTTCAAGCGCGTGCTGGGCGGCGGCGCCAAGGCGTGAGCCGTCGCGCCGAGGCGCGCGCGCGGCTGCTCGCGCGCGCGCGCCACGAGTTGCCCGAACCCGGCGACCCGACGCGGCTCATGGCCGACCTGCAGGGCAGCGGCGTCGACGCCGACGAGCTGCTCGAGGTCGTGGGACGGGTCGTCCTGGCCCACCGCCAGTTGCGCGACATGAACCTCGAGCGCAGCTGGCAGCGCGGCTACGGCTGGTTCCTGGCGCGCAACGTGATGGTCTTCGGGTTGATCATGCTCGCCCTGCGACTCGGGCTGGGCCTGAACCAGATCGCGATGGACGGCGCCCTGGCCGGCGTGGCCCTCTACTACGTCGTCGTGCTCGTGCTCATGCCGCTGCGCGTGCGCGGGCACGTCCGGCGGCGCAAGGGCATCCTGGCGAACTACCAGCGCGACCTGGGCGAGTACCTCGAACGTCTCGAACGCGGCGCGCCACGCGAGGCGTCCGGCGACGCGGACGCCGTCGACGAGGCGCCCGGGTCACGCTGACACCCGCGCCGACGCCGGCGTGGGACCGGCCGGCGCGGGACCGACGCGTAGGCCGACGCCGCGCACGCCGGCGGACGCGACGAGCCGTCGCCGGCCCGAGGTCGTCAGGCGGCGCCCGACGTGCGCGCGTCCGGCTCGTCGAGCATCTCGCCGTACTCGCGCGAGACGAGTCCGTCGTGGCACGTGAGCAGCACCGCCCGGCCCTCGAGCCGCGTGTGCAGCCGCACGGGACGGACCCAGAACGCGCCCAGGTGACGCAGGGTCTGCTCGGCGTGGTCGAGTTTGAGCTCGTGCCCGCTCCAGCAGTGCTCGAGCTCGAGGTCGTCGCCCGCGCCACCGCCCAGCAGGCGGATCACGGGCTGTCCGCCGTTCGTGAGCTGCTCGAGCAGCCCGTCCTTCGCGGCGGCGCATTCCTCGGGCGTGTGCCCGAGGTGGTGGCGGCGGCAGAAGTCCGGGTCCATCACCTGGTCGACGAAAGTCAGGTCGTTGTGGATGCGCCGCGCGTCGAAGAGCGGCCGGAGCTCCCCGCCGTGCGCGCGCTCGATGCTGCGGAACAGCTCGATGCCGAGCTTGTAGGGGTTCATCTGCCCCTCGCCCCCCATCGCGCCGCTGTGCTGGTCGGCGTAGTCGACCACCTCGGCGTCGCGCAGCAGGGACGAGGTCATGAGACGGCTGTGCCAGAAGGACGCCCAGCCCTCGTTCATGATCTTGGTCAGCATCTGCGGCAGGAAGTAGTAGGCCTCGTCGCGCAGCACGGCGAGCACCTCGTGCTGCCAGTCGTCGAGCGGCGCGTGCAGCAGCAGGTGCCCCATCACGTCGCGTTCGCTCGCGCCGCGCTCGAGCGGCGGCGCGTTGCCGGGGCGTCCCGCGGCGCGAGCCATCGCCCCGGGATCGACCAGGTTGTCGATCGAGAGCACGCGGTCGATGAAATCCTCGACCACCTCGAAGCCGTGCTCGTCGGCGAGCGCGCGGATGCGCGCCCCGTGGCTGGCCAGCACGTCCATCATGTTCGGGTCGGTGTGCGCGAACCACGCGTTGTGGACGAAGAAGTCGGCGTGCCCGCAGACGTGCGCCATGACGAGCTTCTGCTCGACCGGCGCGTTCTGGCGCAGCAGGTACGCCACCACCGGACGCGTGTTCACGACCAGCTCGTAGATGCGCTGCAACCCGTACGCGTGCGCCTTGATGAGCCGGTCGTACTCCATGCCGAAGCGCCAGTGCGGGTAGCGCACGGGGAAGCCGCCGTAGGCGGCGATCTCGTTGAGCTGCCGGTGGTCGACGACCTCGTAGACGATCTCGGGCACGTCGAGCCCCGCGGCGCGCGCGCGCTCCTCGACGGCGAGCTGCAGGTCGAGCAGGTCCTGTCCGGGTGCGGCCATGGCGGCTCCTCCGCGCGGCGTGCGCGCTACAGTCCCTTGCCGAGGAAGGTCTTGATCGCCGGCAGGATGCCGTCGCGGTCGAGGATCTCGCACGAGATCACGCGCGGGTCGTCCCCCAGCGCCCCCGACAGGTCCTTCATGAACTGGCCCGACCCGTAGGCGCTCTTGACCTGTCCGTAGCAGAACATGTTGGCCGACGGCAGGAGCTGGTCGCGCAGCAGCCCGAGGCACTTCTCGGTGTCGCGTCCGCTCCAGTTGTCGCCGTCGGAGAAGTGGAACAGGTACACGTTCCACTCTTCCGGCGGGAACTGCGCCTCGACGAGCTCGGCCGCCAGCGCGTAGGCCGAGCTGATCTTCGTGCCGCCCGACTCGCGCAGCCGGTAGAAGGTGTCGTGGTCGACCTCCTTCGCGGCGGCGTCGTGCACCATGTAGCGCGTCTCGAGGCTCCTGTACTGGCTGCGCAGCCAGGTGTCGATCCAGAACGAGACGAGGCGCACGATCTCCTTCTGCTCGCGCCCCATCGAACCCGAGACGTCCATCATGTAGAGGATCATCGCGGCGTGGTCGGGACGCACCACGTCCTTCGACGCGCGGTAGCGCAGATCGTCGGCGGTGGGCACGAGGCGCGGATCGAGCGGGTCGTAGGTGCCGCTCGAGATCTGGCGCTTGAGCGACTCCTTGAGCGTGCGGCGCATGTGGCGCAGCGAGCGCGGGCCGCGCCGGCTGACCGAAGTGTAGCGACGGCTCGTGACCTCCATGCGCGCGTTCCCGCGCGGCTGGATGTTCGGCAGCTCGAGCTCCTCGCCCAGGATCGCGGCCATCTCCTCGAGCGTCAGCTCGACCTCGAGCAGGTGCTGACCCGGCTCGCCCCCGGCCGCGGCGTTGCCCTGCCCCTCGGACGCCTGGCCGTCGCCGCCGGGCTGTCCCTCGCCCTGGCCCTGGCCCTGCCCGTTCTTGCCGTGTCTCAGCCGCGGCAGCTCGATGCGCGGCACGGGGATCGAGACGAGCTGGCGTCCCTTGCGGCCGATGAGCTCGCTGCCCGTGACGTACTGCCGCAGGTCCTTCTTGATGTGCCCGCGGACGATGTCGGCGAAGCGCCGCCGGTCCCGCGCGATGCGGCCTTCGGCGGTCACGCGGCTCCGTCCTGGGGCGGCGTGGCCTTGGTGTCGCCGCGCGCGAAGACCCCCGCCACGTGGTCGAGCGTGCGCGCCGCGCACTCCTCGCAGTAGCCCGCGTCGCGCACGAGACGTCCGGAGACCAGTTCGATCTTCTCGAGCACGTCGCGGTCGACCACGGTGCTCGCGCCGGCCGTGATCTTGAACGAGTCGCGGCTGTCCTCGAACAGCTTGAGCTCGAGCGCGCCGCGCAGGCGCGGGTTGCTGGCGTAGGTGAAGCTCTCGCCACGCGCGGCCAGGGCGTCGATGTAGTTCACGATCTCGCGCCGGAAGTCGGCCTTGCGCGACTCGGTCACGCCGATCTTCTCCTCGATCGACCGCATCAGGCGCTCGTCGGACGTGCCCTCGCCCTTGACGAACGCGGTCACCGCGTCGACGTAGTTGCAGCACAGCCGCCGGACGCCCTCGGTGTCGGCCACCACCGCGGCCCGCACCTCCTGCTTGACGGCCTCCTCGATCTCGAGCCGCACCAGACCCACGAGTTCGCCGTAGCGCCGGCGCTGCTCGTCGTCGTCCAGCAACGGATGGCTCGCGAGCCCCTCCTCGAGCGAGGCGAGCACGTCGAACGGCAGCAGGCACTGCGGCGCGCCGTCGGCCACCAGCGCCGCCGCGATGCGGTCCTGCACGAAGCGCGGCGAGATGCCGGTCATGCCCTCGTCGGGCGACTCCTCGCGCAGCTCGTCGGCCGTGGCGGAGCTGAAGCCGGGCACGGAGCGTCCGTCGTAGAGGTGCATCTTCTGCACCAGCGAGACGGCCGCGTTCTTGGGCTCGTCGAGGCGCGTGAGCAGCGCCCACATGGCCGCCGCGTCGAGCGCGTGCGGCGAGAGGTGGCGTCCGGCGCAGGTCGTGGTGCCGAACGTCTTGCGGTAGATCTTGACCTCCTCGGACAACCGCCGGTTGTACGGGATGTCGATCTTGCAGGTGCGGTCGCGGAACGCCTCCATGAGCTCGTTGCCCTGCAGGCGCCGGTACTCGGGGCTGTTCGTGTGGCCGAGGATGACCTCGTCGATGTCGGTCTGCGCGAACTTCTTGGGCTTGACGCTGTGCTCCTGCGTCGCACCCAGCAGGTCGTACAGGAAGGCCACGTCGAGCTTCAGCAGCTCGATGAACTCGATCATGCCGCGGTTCGCGACGTGGAACTCGCCGTCGAAGTTGAACGCGCGCGGATCGCTGTCGCTGCCGAACTCGGCGATGCGGCGGTAGTTGATGTCGCCCGTGAGCTCGGTGCTGTCCTGGTTCTTCTCGTCCTTGGGCTGGAACGTGCCGATGCCGACCCGGTCCTGCTCCGAGAGCACCAGCCGGAAGACGTCGACCGAACGCTCGACCGCCTGGAAGTCGCCGCCCGACTCGCGCATGATCCGATCGTGGTACCAGCGGCACAGCGGGCACAGCCGTCCCGACGGCTTGAGCAGGTAGTCGCCGTCGAAGCGCGCGTTGAGGTCCTTGTAGACCGAGCCCAGCGCGTCGCCCGGCAGCAGGTGCAGCGGGTCCTCGTGCATCGGGCAGTCGATCGTCTCGCCGTCGATCACCCACCTGAAGGTGTAGACCGCGCCCTCGGGACGCCTCGAGACGTGCTCGAGCCCGCGCTTGAGCAGGCGCGCGATGGTGCTCTTGCTGCTTCCCACGGGCCCGTGCAGGAGCAGCACGCGGCGCTCGGGCCCGAGACCGTGGGCCGCGGCGCGCAGGTGCTCGACGAGCTGCGCGAGCGGCCGTTCGATGCCGAAGATCGCGTCGCGTCCGTCGTCGAACGGATCGTCGAAGAAGCGGTAGTGCACGGGACGCTCGCTGGCCGACGGCGGCGCGTCCGTGCCGAAGCCCAGGATCATGTCGTACATGCGCTGGTAGCTGTTGCGCGCCAGCGCGGGGTTCTCGCGCACGAGGTCGAGGTAGTCCGCGAGCGATCCCGTCCAGTGCAGGTCGTGCCACGCCCGACGGCTCTCGGCGCGCCGCGCGAGCTGGATGTACGACGCCCCCTCGCCGGCGGGCCGCCCCTCGTCGAGCGCCAGCTCGCGGGGCGTGCGGACGTGATCCTCGATGCGCTCGTCCATGAGACCATCCGACTCGGGGCGGGGAGTGGGACTCTTCGGGAAGCCGGCGCCGCGGACTTGAAGGCAACCGGCGGCGGCGATTCGGGACGTCGGATCGTCCGCGGGGGGTGACTCCACGCGAGTGCTCGCGTGCTGGGGCGCCGTGTGTGCGGACACTCCGGGTGCTCGGGGGCGACCGCCCCGCTCGAGCAGTCCTCGGCGCCTACGGCGCCTGCGGAACTCGCGGGGCGATCGCCCCCTGCGCTCCTCCGGTCCGCACGCTCGATGCCGGGCGCGTGAACGACGCGCCGGCATGCCCCGCCGACTCGCAGCGTATCAGCCGCAGCGCCGTCGGCGATTCACGCGCGACGGCGCGCCGTCCAGAGCCGGCACGCAGCTCGATGTCGTCAGCCTTCGCGATCATGCTCACGCACGAGACTCACCCCGGCGGCGCGCACCACCTGCCTCGAAAGATCCTTTGACTCGACGCGCGCGCCGAATCGCCGCGAAGCCGCGCGCCAGCGCGCTGAGCTTCCTCCCGCTCCGGAATGCGCGCCCCGAGGCACATGCCCAGCGCGCTGCGAGTTCCGCAGCCGCCGCAGGCGGCGAGGACTGTCCGAAGCTGCGCGATGCTGCGTGACGATGGTCAGTGGGCGCGCACGCAGCGCGTGAAGCGCCGCGCGTGCGGGGTGGGCGCCGCGTCACGCCGGCGGTTTGCTCGCGTCCGCCAAGCAGTTCATCCTTCCATCTCGCGAAGGGAGCGCCGCGCGAGCAGCGGCGGGCGATGTGGGACGGAGGCCAGGTGTTTCTTCACCTGGCCGCAGTCCCACGTCGTCCGCCGCGTCGCGCAATCGGCCGACCTTGCAGTCCCCCTCGTCACCCCCTCCTCAGGACCATCAGCAGGGCCAGCAGCGCGGCGGCGATCGAGACGCCCAGGGCCCAGGCGAACCGCGCGGGGGCGTAGCGGAAGACCACGTGGCTGCTGCCCGCGGGGACGGGGATGCACTGCCAGGCCACGTCGGCGCGCAGGGTCTCCTCGAAGGGAGCTCCGTCGACGCTGGCCTCCCAACCCGGGGCGCGGCTCTCGGCCAGCACGAGCAGCGCGGGGCCGTCGGCCTCGACGTCGACCTCGATCTCGCTGCCGGCGTGGCGCACGACGTGGGCGCTGCCGCGTCCGCCGAGATCGGACGGACCCGGTCCCTCGAGCAGGGCGTACTCGGCGGGATCGGCCGCGATGAGCCGCGACGCGGACTCCTTGCCGAGGTCGAGCCACGAGCCCACGACCCACGCGCGCCCGAGGTTGCCGGTGTTGCGCCAGACGCGCGTCTCCGACTCGTGCACGAGCTGCATGCCTTCGATGTCGGACAGGTCGGTCGCCCGGTCGGTGAGCACGAACTCGACGTCGAGCGCGTCGAAGCGCGGGCTCGCGTACTCGACGTTCTCGCGCGAGAAGCTGAACGACGCGAACTGGTCGTCGTCGATCTGCACGTAGCGGATCCACTTGCGCGTACGGTCGAACTCGAGGTTGTCGTAGCTGAAGAGGTGGTCGACGCCCGCCACGAACTGCGTGTCCGGCGGCAGGATCGTGCCCTCGGTGAAGATGCGGAAGGGCGGCTGCTGCGCGCGCAGGAAGTCGACCGTCGCGGTGGGCGGGTACAGCTCGTCGACCGGCGTCGCGACGTTGTAGCCGTCGGCGAAGGTGAGCACGTCGAGGGCCACGATGCCGACCGCCCACCACGCGCCGTGTCGACGTCGCGTCCCCAGCAGCCAGCCCACGAGCGCGAGCGACGCGGCCACCGCGAGGAGATCGCGGGTGGCCAGGTTGCGTTCGCGCCGGATGGCCAGCGGCTGGTCGGCCAGGACGTAGGTGCGTCCGTCCTTGTCGTACTCGACGACGAGGCGGTGCCGTCCCTCCTCGGTGCGCTGGGCGGGGAACGTCTGGGTGATGGGATCGTCGGGGCCGGTCCGGGCCGCCTGTCCGTGCCACAGCATCTGCGCGTCGAGCTGGATGCGCAGGTCGTCGGCGTCCTCCGGCACGTCGAAGCAGATCGTGATCGGACGCCGACCGTCGAAGACCTGGTTCGGCGGCGGGCTGCGCAGCTTGCTCACGATCGTGCGCCCGCCGTGGGGATCGACCGGCATGCGCAGCACCACGTAGCTCGCGACGAGCGCCAGCAGGCCGGTGGTCGCGATGCGTCCCACCGAACGCAGCACGCGCGGCGTGGCGTCGTGCGACACGAAGCGCTCGAGCACCATCGCGCCGCCGCAGGCCGTCAGGAAACCCACCGGGCCGAGCAACCGCGTCGGCGCCACGTGTCCCAGCCCCGGGACGAGTCCGACCAGGGCCGCGATGCACGGCAGCCCGAAGGCCGCGCCCCACAGCGCCACCGAGACCAGGGCGAAGAAGCGCACGAAGCCGCCGCCCAGGCCGCGCAGGAATCCCAGCATGAGCAGCAGCGGCGGCAGCACGCCCGCGTATCCGGCGTTCAGCCCGGGGAAGTCCTGGGCGCCGGTGAACACGCCACCGCGGACGAGGCCCGCCAGCGTCGCGTGCGAGACGACCGGGTCGCCGTACAGCTCGGGCAGGAAGAGCACCGAGGACGACATGGCGGTGCCCATCCGGCGTGCCATGACGATCGCCACGGTGGCGCAGGCGACCGCGGCCAGGCGCTTGCCGAAGCCGTTCGACTGCGAGGCCCGCAGCAGCGCCAGCGCCGCGAGCACGAAGAACGCCAGCACCGCCGAGGCCCCGAACGACGGACCTCCCTGGACCTGCGCCTGGATGTCGCGCAACGCCTTGCCGTGGCTCAGCGACGCGTACTCGAGGAACGGCACCCACTGCACCGCGGAGAGCGCCAGGGCCAGCGAGGCCGCGCCCAGCACGAGCGGACGCCCGTGGGCGTCCCACAGCCGCCAGAGCGCCCACAGGCCGGCCACGAGCCCCGCCACGAGGCCCGTCTCGGGATGCCCGCCCAGCACGAGCAACGCGAAGCCCAGCGCGAGCACGACGGTGCGTCGTCGGCTGCGCAGCTCGACCACGCGCTCGACGGCCCAGAACGTGAACGGCAGCGCGAGCAGCGTGTGCGAGAGCGCGTACTGCAACCACAGCACCTGGTGCCCGCCGAAGCCGAAGGCCAGCGCTCCGAAGGCCGCCGCCGGCACCGAGAGCCGCAGGCGTCGCAGGAACAGCCACGTGAACCACGCCGAGAGCACGAGCACCGCCAGTGCCTGGAGCGTCGGGACGAGGTGCATCCACTCCCAGGGGACGAGCGCGGCCAGCAGCGTGAGCGGGTGCAGCAGCGAGCTCGTGATGTTGCCCAGGAAGGGCTGGCCGCCGCCGCCTCGCGTGGTCCACAGCGGGTCGGCCTGTCCCCGGTAGACCCTCGCCGCCTCGAGCAGGTACGGGTAGTAGATCCGGGCCTGGTCGCCCAGGAAGCGGTTCTTCGAGACCGGCTCGAGCACCGCCGACCACGGCAGGCAATTCTGGAGCGACTCGCGGGACAGGAGCGCCCGATCAGGGGCCAGTGCATCACGCACGAGCCAGAGGGCCAGGCCCGCGAAGACGGCCAGGGCCCAGGCATCCAGCCGGCGTTCGGTTGAAAGCAACGATGAGCCCCCAGTACGATCCGGCGCCCGCGTGGCCCCCCGTACGTGGCGCCGCATGATAAGTGCCGTCATTCCGGTCTACAACGAGGCAGGCTGCCTGCCTGAGAGCGTGGCGGCACTGACCTCGGTCCTGGTTCGCCTCGCCGGCGACGATTGGGAGATCGTGCTCGTCGACGACGGCTCGGCCGACGAGACCGGGGCGACCATCGACCGCCTGGCGTCCACCGATCCCACCCACCTGCGCGGGCTGCACCATGCCCAGAACCAGGGAAAGGGCGCGGCGGTGCGCACCGGCGTGCTCGCCACGCGCGGCGACCTCGTGCTCTTCTGCGACGCCGACATGTCCACGCCGCCCGAGACGCTGGTCGAGTTCGTCGAGGCGACGCGGGCCGGCGCCGACGTGGTGATCGGAAACCGCAAGAGCCCCGAGGCCACCATCGAGCGCTGGCAGCCGCCCATCCGCACCTGGCTCGGCCTGGGCTTCACGCGCCTCGCGAACGCGGTCACGGGCCTGCGCATCAGCGACTACACCTGTGGCTTCAAGCTGTTCCGCGGCGACCCGGGGCGCGCCATCTTCGCCGCCACCGAGACCCCGCGTTGGAGCTTCGACGTCGAGATCCTGGCCAGGGCGGCCCGCATGGGCCTGTCCGTGCGCCAGATCCCGGTGCACTGGATGCACGTGGACGACACGCGCGTGAAGGTCCTGCGCGACGTCGTGTCGTCCTTCTGTGAACTGCTCGCCATCCGGCGCCGGCTTGGCCGTCAGCGCCCCGATCGGCCATGATGTAGAGTTCCCGGACCCGCGGCGGGCGAGCCGTCCGGGCCCGTCCCCCACCCGCCGTCGCCCCGCAGCCGAACGCCGCCATGACCGAATCGCCCCAGACCGTCACCGTCCTCGGCGGAGGACTCGCGGGCCTCGCGGCCGCCCAGCGGTTCGCCGAGAACGGCTGGAAGGTCACGGTGCTCGAGATCGAGGACCACGTGGGCGGGCTCGCGAGCTCGTTCGAGCAGGACGGGTACACGTACGACCACGGCCCGCACCGGCTGTACAGCAACCTCGACGAGCTCAACGAGCACTTCAAGACGGTGCTCGACGGCAACTGGGACTACCGCGACCGGCTCTCGCGCATCTACATGCGCAAGAAGTTCTTCGACTACCCGCTGAAGGTCGGCAACGTCGTCACCAGCCTCGGCGCATGGACGATGTTCCGGTCGTTCCTCGACTACTTCGTGGCGCGCACGCGCAACGCGATCAAGCCCATCGCCGACGACAACTTCGAGGCGTGGATCATCAAGCGCTTCGGGCGCACGCTCTACGAGCTGTTCTTCGGGACCTACACGCGCAAGGCGTGGGGCATCCCGTGCACGCAGATCTCGGCCGACTGGGCCGCGCAGCGCATCTCGCAGCTCGACCTGTGGGACACGGTCAAGAAGACGATCTTCCGGCCGAAGAACGAGGTGCGCTCGCTGGTGAGCAAGTTCCTGTACCCGAAGACCGGCGGCATCGGCGCGCTGGGACGGGGCTACGAGCGGCTCATCCTGCGCGACGGCGGCACGGTGGTCACGAGCGCCGAGGTCGTGCGGCTCGAGAGCGAGGGCGGCCGGATCACCGGTGCGGTCTACCGCAAGGACGGGACCGAGCACGTCCAGCGCAGCGACATCTTCGTGAGCACGATGCCGCTCACGCTGCTCATCCCGATGCTGGGCGACGTGGTGCCGGCCGAGGTCACCGCGGCCAAGGACGCGCTCGTCCACAAGGGCATCGTGTTCGCGTACGTCAAGCTCGACCGCGAGCAGCTCACGCCCGACCACTGGATCTACATCCCCGAAGAGCACATCGCCGTCCACCGCATCAGCGAGTTCACGAACTTCAGCAAGGACTGCGCGCCCGACGGCAAGACCATGGTCTGCGCCGAGATCACGTCCACGAAGGGCGACGCGTACTGGACGTCCACCGACGAGCAGATCCTCGACCTGGCCAAGCGCAACCTGGTCGAGCTCGGACTGCTCGACGAGCGCGACGTGCTGCCGGGCGGCTTCGTGCGGCGCGTCGACTACGCCTACCCGATCTACGACCTCACGTACCGCGGCAACGTGCGCACGCTGACCCAGTACCTGAAGGGTTTCGAGAACCTGGTCTCGACCGGCCGCCAGGGCCTGTTCCGCTACGGCAACATGGACCACTCGGTCGCCATGGGCCACGCCGTGGCCAAGCGCATCCTCGAGGACGCGGCCGTCGACCACGAGCAGATCGCGGCGGCCGAAGAGTACTTCGGGTGAGCATGCAAGAGGAGGTCTCGGCCCTGCGCGAGGTGCCGTGCCTCTTCTGCGGGGTGCACGACGAGAAGATCCGCTTCCACGACGGCGTCTACCGCGTGGTCGAGTGCAGGCGCTGCGGACACGTCTACGTGAACCCGCGCCTGCCCACCGAGCGCCTGCACGAGATGTACCAGGAGGAGTACTGGACCTCCGAGCGCGCCAAGGAGTTCGGCTACACGCAATACCTCGCCGAACGTCCGCTCTACCTGCGCACCTACGCCATGCGCAGCGCGCTGATCGACGCCTACGTCGCCCGGCCCGGCGCCGTGCTCGACGTGGGCTGCGCGGCGGGGTTCTTCCTGAAGGTCATGCACGACAAGGGCTGGCGCACCACCGGCATCGAGATCAGCAAGCCGATGGTCGAGTACGCGCGCGGCGAGCTCGGCCTGCCCGACATGCGGCGCGGCGACCTGCTGACGGTCGAGCTGCCCGAGAGAGCCTACGACGTGATCACGCTGTGGGACGTGATCGAGCACCTCGAGGACCCGGGCGCCCACCTCGCCCGCGCGCACCAGGCCCTCGCGGACGACGGCATCCTGGTGCTCGAGACGCAGAACGTGGCCTCGCGCTTCGCGCGCCTGCTCGGTCCCAAGTGGCAGCACTACAAGCACGAGGAGCACCTCTACCACTTCCACCCGGAGACCCTCGAGCGGCTGCTGCGCGAGGCGGGCTTCCGGCTCGTCGAGAACACGCCGAAGCGCGGCGGCAAGTACGTCAGCATGGGATTCCTGGTCGAGCGCGTCGGACGCCTGCACCCCCTGCTCTCGGTGCTGGCCTCGCCGCTCAAGGTGTTCTCGGGTGCCTCGCTGTACGTGAACCTGCGCGACGAGATGGTGGCCGTCGCGAAGAAGGCGTAGGGCCCGGTGGACCGCGAGGCGTTCCGGCAGTTCGCCGATCTCGAGCAGCGCCACTGGTGGTTCCGCGGGCGCCGAGGCTGCTACGTCCCGCTGCTCGAGCACGTGCTCGCGCGCGACCTCGGACGCGCGCCGCGCGACCTGCTGGTGGTCGACGTGGGCTGCGGCGTGGGCGGATTCCTCGCGCCGCTGCAGCGATTCGGACGGGTGCTCGGACTCGAGCTCGACGAGCCGTCGATCGCGTACTGCCGCGAACGCGGGCACCGGGAGACGCTCGTCGCGCGCAGCGACGCGCTGCCGCTGCCGCCGTCCAGCGTCGACCTGCTCACGCTCTGGGACGTGCTGGAGCACACTCCGGACGACCGCGTCGTGCTGCGCGAGCTGCTGGCCACGCTCAGGCCCGGCGGCCACCTCGCGCTCTCGCTGCCGGCGTATCCGTGGCTGTACGCGAACAACGACCGCGTGGCGCACCACTTCCGCCGCTACACCCGCGGCGAGATCGTCGGCAAGCTGCGCGAGGCCGGCTTCGCGGTGCGCAAGGCGACCTACGTGAACGTGGCGCTCGCGCCGCTCATCGTCCCGACCGTGCTGGCGATCAAGACGGTCGAGGACGTCTTCCGCATCGAGGCCGGGGGACGCACGAACCTCTCGGTCTCGCCGCCGGCCCCGTTGAACGCCGCGCTGGCCGCGATCTTCTCCGGCGAGCAGCGCCTGCTGCGGCACGTCTCCTCGCCCTTCGGGCACTCGCTCTTCTGCGTCGCCCGCCGTCCGGCGAGCTCGTGAACGCGCGCGCCCCGGCTCCCCCCGCCGCCGGCATGTCCCCGCGCGCCGCCACCGCCTGGGGACTGGCCTACGCCGCGCTCGTGCTCGCGCTGCTTGCCGTGCGCGCCGCGCCGTTCGCCGACGCTCCGCTGCGCGCGGGACGCCTGGTCGAGCTCGTCGCCCCCGACGCCCTGAGTCCGCTGCCCGGCGACGGCAACCTGCTCGTGCCGCTGCTGCTCGGCGCGGACGGCGGCGCGCCCGGGGCCGACGCGGACGGACGCCTGTTCACGGGCCTGCTGCCGCTGCTGTTCGCGCTCCTGGCCTTCGTCTGGACGTCGTCCCGCGCCTCGCGCGTGGCGCGCGCGGCGCTGCTCGTGGCGGGCGCCCTCGCGTTCTCGGGCGTGGCGACCCATCCCTGGCTGCCGCCGCTGGGCGTGGCCCTGCTCGCGCCCCTCGCCGGCCTCGGACTGGCCGCGCTGCTGCGCCGCGACGACGACCGGCGCGGCGCGGGCGCACCGCTGCTCGTGGGCACCCTCTCGGTGTTGCTGGCGGGCGCGCTGGGCGCCGCGGCAGCAGAGGCCGGCGCGCACACCGAGACCGCGCTCGTGCAGCCGATCGTCGAGCGCCTGCTCGCGCGGGGATGCCCGACACCCGACGCGGCGCAGGTCCACCTCACGGCGGGACACCTGCTGAGACTGGCCGACGAGGCCGCGCTGGCGTCGTTCGCGGCGATGGTCGCACTGCTGCTGCTGCTCAAGAGCCGGCGCGTGCCGGCGCTGCTGCTCGTGTTCGCGGTGACCGCGGCCGACCTCCTGCGCGAGCCGCTCGCAGCCGCCCTGCGCGGCGGATGAACCGCGCGCCCGGCGCGCTCACGCCACGTGCGCGGAGACCGCCACGAGACGCCGGTCCGCCAGCAGCAGCGCCCCGCAGCACCACAGGGCGGCGTGCAGCAGTCCGAGTCCTCCGCCCGTGTCGCCCAGCCGCGGGACGAGCAGCGCCACGAACGAGCCGACGCCGCTGCCGTCGAGCCACGGTCGCAGGTGACCGAGCACGAGCAATCCCCACAGCGCCGGCACCAGGATCGCGCGGTCGAAGCACGCGCCGAGCAGCAGTCCACCCGCGCACAGCAGGCCCAGCTCGACCAGCAGCAGCAGGGGCGCCTCGGGCAGTCCGCCCGCCGCCAGCGCGGTGACCGCCGCCACCGGCAGCACCGCCAGCAACAGTCCCATCCAGCGGCGCACGAGGGCGAAGCCGCCGTCCTTGGCGCGGCGTAGCAGCAGCAGGCCGCTGCGGGCGTCCTTGCCCACCTCGAGCGGCTCGGCCAGGGACAACACGAGCGCGCCCGCGAAGAGCAGCGAGCCGTGGCGCACCTCCTCGACGAAGCCCTCGTCGCCGCCGAGCACGCCGCGCGCGAGCTGCGTGCCCAGCCAGGCGGCCGCCGCGGACACGGCGATCACCGGCAGGGCCGAAGGCACCAGCAGCGTCCGGCGGAGCGTGGAGAGGACGACGCGCATGGCGGCCCATGATATCCACGGCGGGCCGCGGAGCCGAACGCGTCGCGCATCCCGTCCGCGGACCTCGGACCCCGATCGCGCCACCGGGCGTCCGACGGACGGACGCGACTCAGCTGCGTTCGAGCGCGGCCACGGGGGCCAGGCCGCCCGACGGCGGCATGCGCATGAGCACCATCCCGCGCAGGTGCTCGCGCGGCACCGGGCCGAAGTCGCGGCTGTCCACCGAGACGCGCCGGTGGTCGCCGAGCACGAAGAACTCGTCGTCGGCCAGCGGCGTGTCGGGGAAGCTGTCGGACGCGTTCATGCCCGCCGGGATCTCCTCGTGCACCACGCGGCCGTTGCGCAGCACGAGTCCGCGCTGCATGGCGATGTGGTCGCCGGGACCGGCCACGATGCGCTTCACCAGCACCTCGCCGTCGACCTCGAGCACCACCGTATCGCCCACGCCGACCATCTCCCGCACCCACGACGGGTCGAAGACGAAGATCCGGTCCCCGTCCTGCAGCGCTTCCTGCATCGAGGTGCCCGAGACGCGGTAGACCGTGAACAGCGTCATGCGCACGACGCCCGCCAGCACCACGATCGCCAGGGCGACGCGCGCGAACAGCAGGGCGTGACGACGGACGGACACGGGCAAGCGTCGGCTCCGGACGGACGGAGTGCCCCTATCGACCGCCCCCCCGGCGCGTGTTGAGGCGCGCTTTCGTCCTCCGTCGTGGTGGCAGCGGGCCTGCGGCGAGGGCACACTGCCGGCATGCCGCCCACTCGGAGGGACTCGCCGAGCCTGCTCTGGCCGATGCTGGCCCTGGTGGCGGTGCCGGCGCTGCTCCTGTTCCCGGCCCTGTTCGGCTCGCGCGCCTTCGTGGGACTGCCGGTCACGGCGCTCGAACCCTGGCGCGCCGCCCTCGATCCCGTGGCGCGGGTCGAGGTGCGCGAGGCCGCGCTGCCGCTCACCGGCGACAAGACCTTCTCGTGCTGGCCGCTGCTCTCGGTCTCGCTCGAGCGCCTGGCCTCCGGCGAGCTGCCGCTGTGGGACGCGGACAACCTGCTCGGCGTGCCGCTGCTGGCCCAGGCCACCCAGGGCGCGCTCCATCCGCTCAACTGGACGGCGCTCCTGCTGCCGCTCGAACGCGCGTTCGGCTGGACGGCCTTCCTGCAGTGGGCGCTGGCCGGCGTCTTCGCGTGCCTGCTCGCGCGCTCCCTGGGGCTCGACCGCGCACCGAGCTGGCTGGCCGGCCTCACGTTCATGCTCTGCGGCTACCTCTCCGTGCGCGGACACTGGTATCCGATCACCGGCGCGGCGCTCTACCTGCCGCTGGCGCTGCTGGCCGTCGAGCGCCTCTTCGGCGGTGGCCGCGCCCTGTGGACGGGCGTGCTCGCGCTGGCCGTGGGCGGTGCGCTGCTCTCGGGCTTCCTGCAGGGCGCCGTGCACCTGTGCTACGCCGCCGCGCTCTGGGCGGCCGCGCGCCTGTGGACGACGCACCGCGCGGGCGGCGTCGAGCGCGTCCAGGGACGACGCGCCGCGCGCCTCGCGGCGCTCGGTGCGCTGCTCGGACTCGCGATCGGCATGCCGCAGCTCGGCCCCTCGCTCGAATACGTGGCCGGCGGAGAGTCGGCGCGCGCGTCGGCCGAGGTCTCGGCGATCCGCAGCGAACTCGCCATGCGGCCCACGACGCAGCTCCTGCTCCTGGCGCCGGACGCCTTCCTCACGCCGGTCGAGGCGGCGCACCATCCGCTCACGCAGCTCGGGGCGCGCGGCGGCGCGTTGCGCGCGATCCTGTGCAAGACGCAGGGCAACGCCGTCGAGACCGCCGGCTGGATCGGACTCGTCCCGCTGCTGCTGGCGCTGTGCGGGATGGGCGCGCGCGGCCGCGGGCGGGTGCTCGCCACGGCGCTCTTCGCGGCAGGCCTGCTGCTGCCGCTGGACACGCCGCTGCTCGAGGTCGTGTGCCGGCTGCCGGGACTCTCCCAGGGCGACCCGCGACGCTTCCTGGTGCTGCTCGGTCTGGGCGGCGCGCTGCTCGCCGCCTTCGGCCTGCGACGCGTGCGCGAGTTCGGCGCGCCGCGCTGGCTCTCGTGGCTCACGGCCGCCCTCGCCATCGGCGCGGGTGCGGCGGCCTACGCGCTCGTGCTGGGCGACCATCGCTGGCCCGAGCTGCTGGCCGATCCGCTGGCCGCCGTCTTCGGCGTCGACCGCGCCACCGTGCTGCAGAGCGGCGACGCCCTGCAGTACGACCGCGAGATCCTGATCACGGCCCTGCTGAGGCTCTCGCTGCTGGCCTGCGCGACCACCGTGCTGTTCGAGCTGACGCGCCTGCGTCCCCGCGCCCGACGGGTGGCGAGCGGGACGCTCGTGCTGGTGGCCGCGCTCGACCTCGTGGCGCACGCCCAGCGCGAGGTCGTGACCGTCGATGCGCGCGACGTGTTCGCCACGCCGGCCCAGATCGAGCGTCTCGCCGACGACGGCGCCGCGCCGGGACGGCTCGTGCGCGTGCACGCCGCCGGCGCCGAGGGCCTGATCGACGTGCCGCTGCCGCCGAACACGGGACTGCCGTTCGGCGTGCGCGACCTGTGCGGCTACTTCGCGCTGGCGCCGAAGCGCTTCGTCGACGTGCTCGAGACCGTCGAGGAGGGCTGCACGTACGACCTCGGACTCGCCGCGCTGCGCGATCCCGCCGTGCTCGCGTCACCGACGCTCGAGTTGCTGTGCGTCTCGCGCGCGCTCGTGACGTCCGACGCGAACGTACCCGGCTGGCGCGACGCGGGCACGATCGGCGACGCGCGCCTGCTCGAGCGCGAGGCGCCCGTCCCGCGCGCGTGGTTCGCCGGCGGACGGGCACGCGCCGACGCGGACGAGGTGCTCGACGACCTGCGCGCCGGTGCCAGCCGCGCGCGCGCGCCGCTCGAGCCACTGCCCGACGGGACGCGTCCCGAGGACCTGCTCGACCCGGCGGTGTTCGGAGACGTCCCGTCGGGCGTGCCGGTGACGATCGCGCACGAGCTGCCCGAGTCGCTCGAACTCTCGCTCGACGCGCCGGTCCCCGGCCTCGTGGTGCTGGCCGACGAATGGCTGCCCGGCTGGACGGCCGACGTCGACGGCGCGCCGGCGCCGATCGTCCCCGCGTACCACGCGCTGCGAGCGGTGCCGGTGAGCGCCGGTCGGCACGTGGTCACGTTGCGCTACCGCTCGGCGGCCTGGACGCCCTCGTGGATCGCCGCGCTCGTGGGGCTGCTGGGGACGATCGCGTTCCTGGTGCGCGGGCGCCGGGACTGAGCGTCGTCACGACCCGGCGGCGCGAGGTGCGACGGCCGACGCGAGAGGAGCGGTGATCCGAGGTCGCGCGCGCTGACGGTCCGAACGGACGAAGGCGAACCGGAACCGAAGCTGAAGGCCGAAGCCGAGGCCGAGGCCGATCCCGATCCCGAACCCGATCCCGAACCCGATCCCGAACCCGATCCCGATCCCGATCCCGATCCCGATCCCGAACCCGAACCCGAAGGCCGAAGCCGAACCCGAAGGCCGAAGCCGAACCCGAAGGCCGAAGCCGAACCCGAAGGCCGAAGCCGAACCCGAAGGCCGAGGCCGAGGCCGAAGCCGACAGCAACAGCAACAGCAACTGCAACTGCAACTGCAACGAGGGCCGACGTCGGCAGCGAGGCTACGGTTCCTTTCTCCAGGAGGTCGTGGGTCCCCGGGGGTGAACCCACGACCTCCTGGAGAAAGGAACCTTCCATGTTCGATGCTTTGGAAATCAGCCTCGAGACGATTGCGGCTCTTCGCGAGCCTTTGCGGGTGATCCGTTCGACCGATGGCGATCTCTACCGGCAGATGCGGCGCGCAGGGTCTTCCATCCCTCTGAACATCGCCGAAGGTGGGCGCCGCGTCGGCAAGGATCGCAAGCACCTGTGGCGTGTCGCGCTGGGCAGCGCCGAGGAAGTACGCGTCGCGTTGCGCACTGCGGTGGCCTGGGGAGATCTCGACGAGGCGCGGCTCGTGCGTCCCCTCGCGCTGCTCGATCGCGTGACGGCGATGCTTTGGAAGATGACCCGCTGAAGCAAGCGGGCGCGGCGAGCGCGAGCTCGCCGCGCCCGCGTCGGTCAATGCGTCATGCGCCACAGCATCTGGAGGATGCGCGTCAGCGTCTCGTGTGCCGCGAGGCACTCGTCGCGCGAGAGGTCACCGAAGGACTCGGCCACGCGCAGGATGGCGCCGACTTCTTCGGCGCTGCCGTGTGCGATGCGCCAGTGGTGGCGACGGTCGCGACCGTCGCGACCACGCCCCTCGGCGAGGTTGAGCGCGATGGACGCTGCGGCCGTGCGCAGCTGCGTGTGCAGGCGGCCGTCGCAGCGGCGGATACGGATCAACGGCTGACGCAGATCAACGATGAGCTGGTAGGCGGCCTCGAGGCAGTCGAATCGCATCGGAGGTGTCTCCCTGTCTGGGGGCGGGTGTTCGTACGCCCCGTCGGCGAACACCCGCCCCCAGACAGGGAGACACCCGCGCACGACACCGAACGCGATGGCGAAGCCGAGCCCGGCGGCTCGGCTTCGGTGTCGGCTTCGCGGTCGGTGTCGGCTTCGCGGTCGGTGTCGGCTTCGCGGTCGGTGTCGGCTTCGCGGTCGGTGTCGCGGTCGGTGTCGCGGTCGGGTCGGCTTCGCGAAGCCGAAGCCGAACCCGAACCCGAACCCGAACCCGAACCCGAACCCGAACCCGAACCCGAACCCGAACCCGAACCCGAACCCGAACCCGAAGGCCGAAGCCGAACCCGAAGCCGTCGGCGCCTCGCGGTCTGCTCGAGAGACGCTTCGCCTCTAGAGCAGGTTGTACTTCAGGATGCACCAGACGGCCTGGAAGCCGTCCTTGACGCCGATCTTCTTGCCCTCTTCCTTGTCGCGGCCGAAGTACGAGATCGGGACCTCGTAGATGCGCACGCGGCGGCCGCCGGCGAGGCGCATGTGGGCGATCTTGGCCGTGACCTCGGGCTCGATGCCGAAGCGGTTGCTCTGGATGTCGAGCCGGTCGGCGACCTCGCGACGGAAGACCTTGTAGCAGGTCTCCATGTCGGTCAGGTTGAGGTTGGTGAGCATGTTCGAGAACAGGGTCAGGCCCTTGTTCACGACGTAGTGCCAGAAGAGGTGGCAGCGGTGCGCGCCGCCGCCCAGGAAGCGGCTGCCGTAGACCACGTCGGCCAGCCCGTTCTCGATGGGCTCGAGCAGCGCGGGATAGTCGTCGGGCGTGTACTCGAGGTCGGCGTCCTGGATCAGCACGACGTCGCCGGTCACCTCGGAGAAGCCGCGGCGCAGCGCGGCGCCCTTGCCCTGGTTCACGTCCTGCATGAAGATGCGCACGCCGGGCTTGCCCTCGGCGTCGATCTCCTTGAGCACGTCGCGCGTGCCGTCGGTCGAGCCGTCGTCGACGAGGATGACCTCCTTCTCGAACGGCGTGTCGAGCACGCGATCGAGGATGGCCCGGACCGTGGTCCGCTCGTTGTAGACGGGGATGACGACCGAGAGCTTCATGAGCGGTTCCGGACGGGCCGGTTCGACGGAGACGCACCGGGGTCGGGGCATTGTTCGGGAACGGTCCCGGGACTTCAAGGTCGGCAGGACGGGGGCCCCGGCCTGAGGCGAGTTCGGGGGCGAGACGAACGAGTCCCGAGCTGACGGAGCGATCCCGCTCCTTCGCGGCATGCATGCGCGCCGGTCATCGGCTCGGCGGACCCGCGGGCGACAGGGGGGCATCCCGCGACCGGGGCCTGAGGCGTCTCCTGCCGTGGCACGGGCAGCGCGGCGGCTTCGATGACCGCCGGCGTCCCGGCCGACGGTGGCCGTCCAGCCGGATGGCGGACGTGCCGCACGGACCCGCCGATCCGCCCCCCTACCGGTCGCTCGCCACGCGCGGGTCGACCACGATCTCGCGCGTGCCGAAGATCTCGTCGAGGCGGAAGGCGTCCATCATGGCGCGGATCATGTTCGCGAACTCGGGATGGTGCTCCACCGCCCAGAACGGGATGCGGAACATGGGCACGATCTCGCTGTCGGGGCGACGGCGGCGACCTTGGATGCTCTTGCGCTTGGCGGCCATTCCGTCGAGCAGCGTCGAGAAGTCGTTCATCGCCAGCATGTCGGCCTTGGCCGGCGGCGGGATGCCCACCGAGCGCTTGCTGGCGCGCATCTTGAGGAACGACTCGTGCATCTTGCCCTTGCCGCGCGCGTCGCGCGCGTCGATGCGGTAGCCGCGGTCGTCGAGGTGCAGCACGTACGCCATGCGCTTGTGGTGCACGAGCATGGCCGCCGGCATGACCCGCGCGAGCACGTCGTCGGAGTAGTTCTTGTAGACCAGCCAGAGCGGGTTGCGCATCTGCAGCAGCCGGATCTTCTGCACCGCGATGCGGCGACTGGTGCTCATGTGGTGGTGGTACGCGAGGCTGCTCGGGACGTACAGCACGCGGTATCCCAGCACCCACAGCCGGAAGCCCAGGTCGACGTCCTCGTAGTACGCGAAGAAGTCCTCGTCGAAGCGCCCGGCGTCCTCGTAGACGTGGCGCCGGATGGCCATCGAGCCCCCGCAGGCGAAGAGCGTCTCGCACGGGCCCTTGCGGTACTTCTCGATGTCGGGGTCGTCCATCCCGACCTGCCAGCCGATGCCGTGGAAGTTCATGGCCGAGCCGCCGAAGTTGACGACCTTGCCGTTCCACGAGAGCGTCAGCGACGAGGTGCAGTCGGCCTCGCCCGAGACGATCGGAGCCACGAGCTCGCGCAGCCAGTTGGGCTCGACACGCATGTCGGTGTTCAGGAACACGAGCACCTCGCCCGCGCTGGCCTCGACCCCCACGTTCACGCCGCCCGCGAAGCCGTGGTTCTGCCGGCACTGCACGGTGCGCGCGTCGGGCGCGTGCTTGTCGAGCCACTGCACCGAGCCGTCGACGGAGGCGTTGTCGACCATCACGATCTCGAGCAGGTCGCCCGGGTAGTCGACGGCGCGCAGCGACTCGAAGAGCTTCTCGAAGTGGTGCCGCCCGTTGAGGTTGACGAGGATGATCGAGACCGAGGGCAAGGTCACGGGGAGGCCTCCTGAATCACCGCGCCGAGCGCGGGTGCGCGCGCCGAGACGACCTGCCTGTAGCGCCATTCCATCTCTTCAGCCTCTTCGTCGTCGGTCTTGACCGGCGGGGCGGCGGCCGCGAGGCGCGCGCCGAGGGCCGGGTCGTCGGCCAGCCGCTTCAGGACGGCGGCCAGCGCGCGCGCGTCGCCCACCGGGAAGAGCAGGCCGTCGACGTCGTGGACGATGCCCTCGGCGATGCCGGCGATGTCGCTGCCCACCACCGGCGTGCCGGTCAGGTGCGCCTCGCGCACCGTGAGCCCGTAGGCCTCCTGCCAGATGGACGGCACCACGAGCGCGTCGAGCGAGGCATGGATCCGAGCCAGCCGGTCGTGGGCGAAGCGTCCGTGGAAGACGATGCGCTCGCCGGCCAGCGCGCGCGCGCGCGCCGCCACGCCCGTGACCTCCTGCCGCACCACCGGATCGGCGCCGCCCTCGTGGTCGCCGTGGACGTGCAGCACCGCGGTGCCCTGCGGCAGTAGCGCGATCGCCTCGGCGAGCACCTCGAGGCCCTTGTACCAGACGAGGCTTCCGATGAAGCCGACCCGCAGCGGCTCGCCCGGTGCGCGCGTCGTGCGCGGCGGACGGTCCGCGACCCAGGTCGTGTCGATGCCGTACGCCGCGAGCGCGATGCGCTCCTTCGGGACGCCCAGGCCGGCGACGCTCGTCTTGAGCGTCGCCGACGGCACCACGAGGCTGTCGGCGCGCAGCAGCACCTCGCGCATCCAGGCCTCGCGCCGCAGCAGGCTCGCGGCGTCCTCCTTGCTCTTCTTCCAGCCCGGCGGGTACGCGGGGACGGTCTGCGGCACGCCCTGCGCCCAGCGCAGCGGCAGACCGCCCAGCCAGCGGTCGACGCGCGCCAGGCCGTCGACGAGCGCGGGCTTGTCCTTGACGCACGCGGCGCAGCCCAGTCCCGGCGGCGGGATCGTGCAGTTGCGCTTGTCGGGACGGATGAGCTGCACCTTCGGGCAGCGCACCCAGAAGTCGGACAGCGTCGCCACCGTCGGCACGCCGTGCGCGCGGCACACGTCGACGATCCCCGTCGAGAGGTGGATCATGTGCTGCACGTGCACGACGTCCGGCCGCTCGGCCTGCAGCACGCGCGCGAACGCCTCCTCGGCCGGACGGAAGCGGTACGTCTCGTCGACGCCCGAGAAGTGCAGCCGGTTCACGTAGCGGTGCACCCTGAAACCGTCGAACTCGGATTCGTGCAGCGAGCGGTCGTCCTCGTCGGGGGTGCCGGGCGTGCGCACGAAGAACACGATCTCGTGCCCGCGGCGGCGCAGGGCGCGCGCCAACGTGAGCGAGAGCACCTCGACGCCCGCCCAGCTGTCGGGCGGGAAGCCGTGCACCACGGTGAGCACCTTGAGCCGCCGCGCCTTCTCGACCGGCAGCGGACGCGGCAGGGGCGGCGGAGCGAGCGGCGGGTTCTGGCGCAGCACCGAGCGTCCGCCGCGCCAGAAGCCGACGAACTCGCCGGCGTGGTAGACCGGCGAGAGCGCGCTCCACTTGAGGCGCTCGCCGAGCGGGAGGCCCTGCTGCTTCAGGTACGCGCGGTCGGCCTTCCAGGAGCGGCCGGTCATGATCAGGGCGTCGCGGAACGACGCGATGCACGTGCGGCCGAGCAGGTGCTGGTTCATCTCGGCGTCGACGACGGTGCGCGCCATGACCGAGCGCGCCTCGTACTCGTGGCTGTGCAGCACGGCCGACTCGGGGTCGAAGACGATCGTGTACCCGGCCGCGACGGCGGAGCGCGCGAACTTGATGTCCTCGCCGAACATGCCGCGCTCGAGCGGCATGCGCTCCCAGACCGAGCGGCGGATGCAGCTCGAGACGTCGTTGAAGTTGCAGCGCACGCGCCGGCTGTGCGGGTCGAGCGCGGCCCACTCGTCGGGCGTGGCACGCGCCTCGACGCGCTCGGACGAGAAGCACAGGTCGCCCTCGCAGCCCTTCTTGACCAGCGGCCCCGCGTCCGGCCGCGGCAGGATGCGGCTGAACGCGCCGGCCACCGCCAGGTCGTCGAGGTTGCGCACGAGGTTCGCGAGCCAGTGCGTCCCCACCGGCTCCGCGTCCTGCACCAGCAGCACGACGAGCTCGCCGCGGGTCATGCCGATGCCCAGGTTGCGCGTGTCGCCGTGGTCGAACGCCGCCGGGTGGATCGTGTGCAATCTCACCCACGGACGCGCGCGCACGTCGTCGAGCGAACCGTCGCTCGAGCCCGAGTCGATCACGAGCACGTCGACCTCGCCCGCGTACTCCTGACGCGCGATGGCGTCGAGGCAGGGCGCGAGGGTCGGCCGTCCGTTCTTGGCCGGGATCACGATCGAGACCGAGGGCGCTCCCATGCGCTCAGAGCTCCTCGGGTCGGGGGACGGGACGCGGCGCCGGCGGACCCGCGCACGGTCCACGGCTGCCGCGGCGCTGGGCACGCACCTGGGCCCAGCGCAGCGCGACCGACGCCGCGAAGCCCGCCTCGCCAGCGTCGGATGCGTCGGATGCGTCGCGTCGCGCTGCCGTCCAGCGGCGGTCGGCGACCACCTCGGCGCACAGGCCCTTGAGCGCCGACAGCACCGACGGCCGCGCGCGGAAGCCGAACGACTCGCGGAAGAAGCGCGCGTCGTGTTCGTAGCGCGGTCCGACGTCCGACGGGTCGTACGCGTGGCCGTGCTCGACGACCGCGTCGGGCTCGTGCTCCAGCGCCCAGCCGCCCCACAGCAGGTCGTAGGCCAGCAGCGCGTCCTCGCCGAAGTCGACGTCGCGGAAGCCCGTGGCGCGGAACAGCGCACCGCGGACGGCGCAGGCCACGTCGTCCAGGAGCAGCAGCCGGCGCCATCCCCGGGGATCGAGCGCGGCGAGCTCGCCGGCCGTGAACGGCCCGGTGCGTCGACGCTCGGACGTCGCCATCGGCGAGCGCTCGACCGTGGCACGCGCCAGCGGCGGCGCGTCGGGCGGCGCGACCTGGCGCGACGTGGCCGCGCCCACCCCGTCGCGCAACGCGGCGGACGAGAGCGTCGCGAGCCAACGCTCGCCCAGGGGCACGGCGTCCTGCACCAGGAACACGATCACGTCGACCTCGGGCAGGCGCGCCGCGCCGTCGTTGCGCGTGCGTCCGTGGCCGAACGATGCGCGCGGGATCGAGAGCACGTCGGCCCCGGCGTCCCGCGCGGCCGCATCGCTCCCGTCGGACGACGAGCTGTCGACGACGACGAGCGCGTCGGCACGCGGACGCTGCGCGCCCAGCGCGTCGAGGCAGCGCCGCAGGCGCTCGCCTCCGTCGAGCGTGGGCAGCACGACACCGATGCTCAGGACTTGTCCCCTCCGCCGCCGCCGCGCAGGGGACGCATGAGGGTCTTGTAGACCTTGTAGGGAAGGCTGCGCCAGATGATCGCGAGCTGCGCCTCGAGCCGCTGGATGTGCGTCGTCTTCTCGTTGAGCGCCTTCCACAGGTCTTCGATGGTCTGCTCGAGGCGGGCGACGCCGTCCATGATCGCGTTCTTCTCGTCGCGCAGCAGGTCGAGCTCGCGGCTCTGCTCGTCGAGGAAGGCGATGGCCTGCTCGGCGGCCACGAGGCGCAGGCGCGTCTCGGCCGTCCAGTCGGGATCGACGTGCACGCCCTCGGCGCGGATGATGCCGAGGTTCTCGCGCAGGTCGCCCAGCCGGGGGTGGTCGCCGAGTTCCGACAGGATCGCCTCGATGGCGATCCACGCGTTCTCGGCGCGCGCGGACACGGCCAGGCGCGGCTCGTGCATCGTGAACGTGTCGCGACTGATCTTCTTCTGGCGGAAGATGTCGGCGATCTCGGTCACCTTGGCCAGGCGGTCGAGCTGCTCCTCGAGGCGCCGGTTGGCCTCGATGAGGTGGTAGATCTGCCCCACGAGGTGCGCCTCGTGCCGCCGGATCTCCTCGGGATCGCGCGCGTCGCCGCGCTGGGGATCGGACGCGCCGTTCATGCGTTCCTCCCGGCGCTGGCGAGCGCCTCCGTCCACAGGTTCACGAAGTCCTCCGCGTTCTCGGCCAGCGTGCGCACGCGCTCGATGCCGCCCGCGAGGCGCAGCAGCAGCTCGGGGTCGTCCTGGAACTCCTGCAGCACGTTGAGCAGCGAGCCCGGGTCGCCGGGCCGGAACGTGCGCCCGTTCTTGCCGTCGACGACGAGCTCGGACAGCCCGCCCAGGTCGGACGCGATCACGGGCCGTCCGGCACTGAACGCCTCGAGCACCACGAAGGGCGTGTTCTCGTACCAGACCGACGGCACCACGAGCACGTCGATCGACGAGATCGCCGCGGCGAGCTCGCCGTGTCCGTACGGACCCTTGAAGTTGATGCGCGCGTCGATGTCGGCGAACGCGCGCACGCGCTTGGCGTACTTGGGGAAGTGCGCCATGTTGCCGCGCACCACGAGCCGCAGCCGGTCTCCCTTGCACTCGCGGAAGGCCGACACGAGCACCTCGAGACCCTTCTGCGGGTTCACGCTGCCGAAGAAGCCGAAGGTCACCGTGCCGGGACCGTTCACGGGCAGCGGCTTGACCGGGCCGTCGGGCGGGTCGACGCCGTACGGCAGGTGGCGCATGTTGGCACCCGAGTAGCCCTGCTCGAGGAACACCGAGCGGATGAAGCGCGACGGCGCGATGAGTCCGTTGGCGCGGTCGAGCACCTTGCGCACGAACGACGGGCGCGCGTGCAGCGCCGCCCGGCGCAGGCCCAGGTGCGCGTGGTTCAGGTCGATCAGCGACGCGTCGGGAAGGTGCGTCTCGACGAAGCCCTCTCGCTTGCTGAACATGCGCAGGCCCTGGTAGCCGTAGTTGTGCGGCGCCAGGCACTCGACGCAGGCCGACGTCTCGGGGCCCGTGCAGAGCGAGCTGTCGTGGCGCAGGA
>JACKHP010000040.1 GCA_020638905.1 Planctomycetota bacterium
GGCCGTACGCGTTCCATGTCGATCCGCGGGTGGGGATGGTCTGCGCGCAGGACGCGACGGTGACCATCGTCGGCGCGCCGGTGCACACGGACGACCTCGGGATGCGCGTGCGTCCGGAAGCGCGTGGGTCCGCGCCGACCGCGGACCGGCCGGCGGGTGACGATCCGCTGCGCGTCGTCGTGCTCGGCGACTCGGTGGCCTTCGGCTTCGGACTGCGCGACGACGAGACGCTGGCCTGTCGGCTCGAGGAACTGCTCGCCGCCGCGCTGCCGGAGCGCGCGGTCGAGTGCCGCACGGTGGCCGTCCCCGGCTGGAACCACCGCAACGCGGTGTCGTTCCTGCTCGACCACCTCGATCGCTATCCGGCCGACCTGGTGCTCTACATGCCGATCGGCAACGACCTCGTCGACGGCTACTCGGTGCGTGAATCGGGCTTCAGGCGCGAGATCGCCGACGTGGCCGCGGCCGACCCGTGGCTGGGCGTCAGCGCCGATCGCAGCGAGCGCTTCCTGGTCGAGGTCGCGCGCCGGCTGCGCCGTTCGGGCGCCGAGCTGCTGCGCGACGACGCCGGGAGCGCCTGCCTCAACGCCGACCTGACGCCCGAGTCGTCCCGCCGCTACGACGAGAACGCGCGCTCGATCGTGCTGCTGCACGACGTCCTCGCGCGCCGGGGCACCCGCCTGGCCCTGCTGCAGTTCGCCGAGGAGCCCTACACGTGGATCCTCTGGACGCGCCTCGTCGACGCCGGGCTCGAACTCCCGGTGCTGCCGCTCTTCGTGGCCATCCCGGTCGACCTGCAGCAGCCGACCGATCCGCACCCGTCGGCCGAGGGACAGCGCGTGATGGCCGCCTGGACGCTGCGCTCGCTGGCGTCGCTGGGGCTCGTGGCGGGACTGTCCCCCGACGCGCTCGTCGACGACCCGACACTCGCTTCCCATGACGCCGTCCGGGCGCCGCCGCGCGATGCCGCGGCGTGGCGCGCGCTGGCCGACGAGGCGCGCGCCGCGGCCGCGCGCGGCGTGCGCCCCGACTTCGACCTGCGCACGGGACGAGGCGCGTTCCAGGTGCTGGGAGGCGTGAACCCCGACGGCTCGTTCGATGCGCACGGACTGCTCGTGCTGCGTCGCGCCGGCGACGTGCTGTCGGTCGAGCTGGACGCGCTCGAGGGACGTCCCGACCTCGACGGGCTCGAGGTGCTCGTCGAGGTCGCGCGTCGTCCGGTGGGGCGCGTCACGCTCTCGGGCGACGGTCCGACGACGGCGCGCTTCGACGTGCCACCCGGCCTGCCGCGCGACGCCCCGGTCGAGGTGGCGTTCGTGGCGGGGCGCGCGGTCGTGACCGAGTTCGCGGGACGCGCCCAGATGGCGTCCTTCCGGCTGCTGCACGCGTCCTTCGAAGACTGAACGGCGGCGTGGTCACGGCGCGCGTCGGTGTTGCTACAGTGGCGCCCCGCGATGCGCACCCGGCGGTGGGTGCGCACCCGACGTGATCGACCTCGGCTGCGCGCATCGGCGCGCGGTCCGCCCGCCTGGGAGGGTGTGCGTGGACAGCAACGACGCGCCTGGCCGTCTGCCGCCCCAGAACATCGAAGCCGAGCAGTGCGTGCTCGGCTCGATGCTGCTCGACCGCGAGTGCATCGGCGACGTGGTGCAGGTCCTGACCGCCGAGGACTTCTACGTCCCGGCGCACTCCGAGGTGTTCGCGGCGCTCTCGGCGTTGTTCGACGAGAACCAGCCGGTCGACCTGCTGCTGGCCACGAACGAGCTCAAGCGGCGCGGGAAGCTCGAGCACGTGGGTGACGTCCCGATGCTCGTCGGGCTGATGGAGTCGGTGCCCTCCGCCGCGCACGCGCTGGCGTACGCCGACCTCGTGCGCGAGTCGGCCGACCGTCGCCGGCTGGTCGACGCGGTGCACGGCATCCTGCGCGACTGCTACGGGGCGGGCGTGGCCACGGCCGACCTCATCAACGAGGCGGAGCAGCGCATCTTCGCCATCGCGCACCACCACACCGACGACTCGGGCGGCGACCTCAGCGACCTCGTGCGCGACGCCCTCGTGCGCATCGACGGCCTGCAGGAAGGCGAAGAGGTCACGCGCGGCATCAAGACGCACTACACCGACCTCGACCGGTTGCTGAACGGCCTGGCGCCCGGCGCGCTCTACATCATCGCGGGGCGTCCCTCGATGGGGAAGAGCAGCTTCGCCACCAGCCTGCTGCACAACGTGTGCGTGCGTGGCGGACAGCCCGCGATCCTGTTCACGCTCGAGGTGACGAAGGAGCAGGTGGCCGAGAACATGCTCTGCTCGGCGGCCCGCGTCGACGCGCACAAGCTCATGCGCGGCCAGCTCAACAACGAGGAGTACAGCCGCGTCCCGGCGGCCGCGAGCCAGCTCAGCCAGGCGTCCCTGTACGTCGACGACACGCCGGGACTCTCGCTCACGCGTCTGCGGGCCAAGGCCCGTCGCATCGCCGCGCGTCACAGCCAGGACGGCAAGGGGCTCGGGCTGATCATCGTCGACTACCTGCAGCTGCTCACGCTGGGGGTCTCGGTCGAGAGCCGCCAGATCGAGATCAGCCGCCTCTCGGGCGCGCTCAAGCAGCTCTCGCGCGAGCTGCACGTGCCGGTCATCGCCCTCTCGCAGCTCAACCGCGGCGTCGAGGCACGTGCGGACAAGCGTCCGCTGATGGGCGACCTGCGCGAGTCGGGCTCGATCGAGCAGGACGCCGACGCGATCATGCTCGTCTATCGCGAGGACTACTACTTCCCCGATCGCATCGACAGCAAGGGCAAGGCCGAGATCATCGTGGCGAAGAACAGGAACGGTCCCACGGGCACCGTCGAGCTGAACTTCCACTCGAACATGATGCGCTTCGACAACCCGTACGCCTTCCCCGAGTCCGCGTCGCCCGGCGCACCCAGCATGGCGCCCGTCCTCTGATCCTGACCGTCCCGTCCGAGCGCCGCGTGCCGCCCCGATCCCGCCTCGTCGTCGTGCTCCTCGTGCTGCTGGGCACCGTCCTCGTCGCGCCCCTGAGCGCGCAGACGGACGACCAGACCGGCGAGATCGTGAAGGACGTCGTGGTCGAGGGCGCGCTGGTGGTCGACCTCTCGCTGCTCCAGGCGAACCTGCGCACGCGACCCGGCAAGCCGCTCGACCCCGCACTGCTCGACGAGGACGTGCGCTGGCTGGCCGACGAGTACGGTCTGCTCGGCGACGTCGTGATCGACCCGGGACCGGTGGTGCGCTTCGTGCTCAAGCGCGTCCCGTCGTACGAGTTCGTGACGATCGAGGGCAACGAGCGCTTCAACGACGCCACGCTGTTCGGCGTGGCGCGCCTCTCGAAGGACGGCGGCGCCAGCCAGGACGAACTGGTCCGCGCGCGCTCGCTCATCAAGGAGCACTACCTGAAGAAGGGTCACGCCTTCGTCGAGGTGACGCTGCGTCCGTCGCAGCGCGCCGACGGCAGCCGCGGCCAGACCATCTTCGTGTTCGAGGGTCCCGAGGTCGAGGTGGACGACGTGGTCATCGAGGGCCTGACCGCCATCGATCCCTCCGACGCCAAGGACGTGATGAAGAGCGCGCCCGGCTTCTGGTCGTGGCTCGTCGGACAGGACTTCGTGCGCGCCGACGTCGATCGCGACCTCGTGCTGCTCGAGGAGCTGGTGCGCAACCTCGGCTACCTCGACGCCCGCGTCGGCCTCGACGGCCTCGTCTTCTCCGACGACCGCGAGGAGGTCGTGGTGCACATGGTGGTCGACCAGGGCGAGCGCTACACGGTGCGCAGCATGCGCGTCGAGGGCAACACCGCCTTCGGCCAGGACGAGCTGCTGGAGGGCGCCGCGCTCACCGTCGGCGGCCCGCTGCGCGAGCGCGACCGCATCCTCACCGAGCGGGCCATCCGGTCGCTCTACGGCCAGCACGGCTACATCGACGCGAAGGTGCGCGCCGAGCCGGTCTACGACCTCGACTCGCCCGTGGTCGACATGGTCTGGCGCATCGACGAGGGCGGCCAGAAGCGCGTGCGCGACGTGCTCGTGCGCGGCAACTCGGGCACGCGCGACGCGGTCGTCCGGCGCTACCTGACGCTCTACCCGGGAGACATCGTCGACACGCGCGAGCTCGACTACAGCGAGGACGCGCTCGTCTCGCTGCAGTACTTCACCGACTTCAGCGGACTCCCGCGCGTGCGCGTGTCGACCGAGCCGACCCCCGACCCCGCGCTGGTCGACGTGGTGGTCGACGTCGACGACGCCTCGAGCGGCTTCTACAGCTTCTTCGTGGGAGCGGGCAGCGACAGCGGCATCTTCGGCGGCGTCGAACTCGACAAGCGCAACTTCGACATCAGCCGCGCCTCGTCCTCGTGGACCAGCTTCTTCAAGGAGTTCTTCGGCACCGGCGACGCCTTCCACGGCGGCGGCCAGCGGCTGCACCTCGAGCTGCAGCCGGGCACGCGCGAGTCGTTGATCGACGTGCTCTTCGAGGAGCCCTGGCTGGACGAGAGCCGCGAGGACCCGTGGGGCCTGTCGGTCGAGCTCTACAACCGGCTGCGCTACTTCCGCGAGTACACGCGCTCGCAGACCGGCGTGGGGGTGTTCTTCTCGCACAGGTTCAACCGCGAGACGTCGATCTCGATCGGTCCACGCTACGAGCTGCTCGACATCAGCAACGTCGACCAGGCCGGCGCCGACGTGGTCACCGGCCAGGTGACCGACTTCGCCAAGGCCGAGGGCACGGCCGAGCGCAGGGTGCTCGAGGGCAACCTGCGCTACACGAAGGTCGACTCGTTGAGCGAGCCGACCGACGGCTTCATGACGCGCCTCAGCATCGAGTCGGTGGGCGGCCCCCTGGGCGGCGACGTCGACGCGTTGCGCAGCACGTGGAGCAACGAGTGGTTCTTCCCCGTGACCCAGGACGACGACGGCAACTGGGTCGTGTTCCACCCGCGCTTCGCACTGGCCGCGGTGCGTCCGGTGGGCGCCGAGGAAGACCTGCCGTTCTACGAGCGCGTGTTCGCCGGCGGCGCCTCGGGACCCCTGGCCGTGCGTGGCTTCGACTACCGCGGCATCGGTCCGCACCAGCAGATCCAGAACACGCCCCTCGGTCCGGTGCTGCTCACCGACGGGGGCGACTCGGTCGGCGGACGTATGGCGGCGGTGGCCTCGCTCGAGACCCTGCATCCCCTCGTGACGCAGTACAACCCGTACCGCGACCAGGAGGAGATCCTCATGAAGGGCGTGCTGTTCGTCGACGCCGGCAACCTGCTCGAGGGCGCGCAGCTGTCCGACCTCGGGACCGACGTGCGCCTCTCGACCGGCGCCGGCCTGCGCCTGCGCCTGCCCGCGCTGGGCGGCCTGACGATGCAGCTCGACTACGCGTTCGTGCTCCGGGACCAGCCGAGCGACGAGCAGCGGCGCTTCAGCTTCGAGCTCTCGCGGCGCTTCTGAGTCCGGCGGGGACAGGCCCTTCCGTCCCGCAAGGCGAACGGGGATGATGCCCGGCCGGGGTCCGTCCATGGAACTGCACCGCACCGTCGCCGAGATCGCCGCCCTCGTGCAGGGCCGGGTGAGCGGACCGTCCGCGCGCAGCCTGGCGTGCCTGCGTGCGCCGGAGCGGGCCGGGCCCGACGACCTCGCGCCGGTCTTCCGCGACTCGGCCCGACGGGCGCTCGAGAGTTCGCGCGCGGGCACGCTGCTCGTCCACGACGCGCTCGAGCTGCCCGACGTCGCGGGTCGCACGCTGATCCGCGTCCCCGACCCGGAGGCCGCGCTCGACGCCATCACCGCGGCCTGCGGCGCGCCGCTGCCCCTGCCGGAGCCCGGCGTGCACCCGAAGGCCGTGGTCGAACCGGGAGCCCGTCTCGGAGACGACGTGCGCGTCGGACCGCTCGCCTACGTGGGACGTGGGGCCCGCATCGGCCGCGGCAGCGTGCTCTGGCCCCAGGTCTACGTCGGCGACGGCGCCACGATCGGCGACGACGCGCGGCTGCACCCCGGTGCGTACGTCGGGGCGGGCAGCGTCCTGGGGGCGCGCGTCGTGCTGCGCCCCGGGTCGGCGGTGGGCAGCGAAGGATTCGGCTTCCGCCAGGACGCGCAGGGCCGCCACGTGCGCAGTCCGCAGGTCGGCACGGTCGTGCTCGGCGACGACGTCGAGATCGGCAGCCACAGCACCGTCGACCGGGCGCGCTTCGAGACCACGCGCATCGGCGCCGGCACGAAGATCGACGCGCTCGTGCACGTCGGCCACAACTGCACCTTCGGCGAGCACACCATCATCGCGGGGCACTGCGCCTTCGCCGGCGGCGCGACGGTGGGCAGTCACGTGATGATGGGTGGCATGTCCGGCGTGAACGGCATGGCGACGGTGGCCGACGGCACGCTGATCGGCTCGTACACCCTGATCGACGACGACACGCGCGGCGGGGGCGAGGTGCTCAAGGGCATCCCCTCGATGCCGCTGGCCCACTGGACGCGCCAGGTGTTGAGCCTGCGCCGGCTTCCTGGTCTGATCGCCACGGTCCGCGACCTGGCCCGGCGGAAGGACGACCGTGGCGCGTAGCCAGCGCACCATCAAGACACCGTTCGAGATCGAAGGGGTCGGCCTGCACGAGGGCCGGCCCGTGCGGGTCTCGGTGCGTCCGGCGAAGCCCGACACGGGCGTGCTCTTCGTGCGCTCCGACCTGCCCGACGCCGACCCGGTCCCGGCGGTGCTCGACAGCCTGGCCGAAGCCGACCGACGCACGCTGCTGCGCGTCGGCGAGGCCGAGGTGCACACGGTCGAGCACCTGCTCGCGTCGCTCGTGGGCTGCCGCATCGACAACCTCGAGGTCGAGCTCGACGCGGCCGAGATGCCGGCGCTCGACGGCAGCGCCCAGCCCTGGTGCGAGGCGCTCAAGAAGGCCGGTGCCGTCGACCAGAAGGCCCCGCGCAAGGTCTTCACCGTCGAGCGCCCGTTCTTCGTGCAGGACGGGTCGGCGTCGATCCACGCGGTTCCGGCGCGCGGCGGCACGCGCGTCTCGTACACGCTCGACTACCGCTCGCGCGGCATGCCCGCGCAGCTCGTCGAGTACGACCTCGACGCCACCGACGTCCCGGCCGAGATCGCTCCGGCGCGCACCTTCGTGTTCTCCGACGAGGCCGAGGCGCTGCAGCGCGAGGGGCTGGGAGCGGGTGCGCGCTCGGGCGAGAACACGCTCGTGTTCGACGGGTCGAAGCTGCTCGAGGGCGAGCTGCGCTTCCCCGACGAACCCGCGCGGCACAAGGTGCTCGACCTGCTCGGCGACCTGTTCCTGCTCGGCGCCGACGTCGAGGGCTCGATCGCCGCCGTGCGTTCGGGCCACCGCACGCACCACGAGCTCGTGCGCGTCCTCAAGCAGGCCATGGAGCTCGAGGAGAACCACGGACGCATCGTGCGCGGCACGGCCATGGACATCCGCGAGATCGCGGGCCTGCTGCCGCACCGCTACCCGTTCCTGCTGGTCGACCGCGTGCTCGAGCTCGAGGGCTACCGACGCGCCGTGGGCATCAAGAACGTGACGGTCAACGAACCGTTCTTCCAGGGGCACTTCCCCGGGCAGCCGATCATGCCGGGCGTGCTGATCCTCGAGGCGCTCGCGCAGCTCGCGGGCACGCTCCTCCTGCGGCGCATGGAATACACCGGCAAGCTCCCGGTGCTGTGGGCCATCGACAAGGTCAAGCTGCGGCGCTCGGTGATCCCGGGCGACCAGCTGCGGCTCGAGGTCGAGGCCACCAAGGTGCGGGACACGATGGGCCGGGTGAGCTGCCTGGCGAAGGTCAACGAGCACGTCGCTGCGGAGGCGAAGATGGTCTTCACGCTGGTGGACGCGGGATGACGGACGTCCATCCCACGGCGGTCATCCATCCCAGGGCCGAGCTGGCCGACGACGTGGTCGTCGGCCCGCTCACGGTCGTCGAGGAGGGCGTGCGCGTCGGCGCGGGCACGCACGTCGGTCCGCACTGCTATCTCGCGAAGGGCACGACGCTCGGCGAGCGCAACTCGCTCACCGCGTTCGTCTCGATCGGCACGGGCCCCCAGGATCTCACGCACAAGAACGCCGAGAGCCGCATCGAGGTCGGCGACGACAACGTCTTCCGCGAGTTCGTCTCGCTCAACCGCGGCACGCCGAAGGAGCAGTGCCTGACGCGCATCGGGAACAGCAACTTCCTGATGGCGGGCTCCCACGTCGGGCACGACTGCGTGCTGGGCAGCCACATCATCATGACCAACTGCGTGCTCGTCGCGGGGCACTGCCACATCGGCGACAGGGTCGTGCTCAACGGCTACGCCGGCGTCGGCCAGTACACCTCGATCGGACGCCTCGCCTACGTGGGCGCGAAGGCGCGCGTCGTGCAGGACGTCCCGCCGTTCGTGAAAGTCGCGGGAGACCCGGCCGAGGTGCGCATGGTGAACGAGGTCGGCATGCAGCGCAGCGGCATCCCGCAGGCCGAGATCGACGAGATCAAGCACGTCTACCGCGCCATCTTCCGCACGGGACGCAGCGTGAGCGAGGAGGCCCACGCGCTCATCAACGACAGCTCGCCGATGGTGCGCGAGCTTGCCGAGTTCCTGCTGCGCAAGGAGGCCGGCCGCTTCGGACGCTTCCGGGAGTCGCTCCGTGGACACTGACCTGCGCGCCGTCGTCGTCGGCGTCGGACACCTCGGGCGCCACCACGCGCGCCTCATGCAGCAGGTGCCGGGTGTCGAGCTCGTGGGGGTCGTCGACCCCGATTCCGCAAGGGCGGCGGGGGTGGCCGAGCCGCTGGGCGTCGAGGTCTTCACGTCGGTCGAGCAGGTCCCCGACGACGTGCGGGTGGCGTCGGTGGCCGTCCCCACCAGTCTGCACCACGCGATCACCTGCCCGCTGCTGCGGCGCGGCGTGCACGTGCTGGTCGAGAAACCGATGGCCGTCACGCTCGCAGAGGCCGCCGAGATGCGCGCGCTGGCCGACGAGCGCGGCCTGGTGCTGCAGGTCGGGCACGTCGAGCGCTTCAACCCGGCGCTGCGCGCCCTCTCCGACCTCGACCTCGTCCCGCGCTTCATCGAGGCGCACCGGCTCGCGCCCTTCAACTACCGCACGCTCGACGTGTCGGTGGTCATGGACCTCATGATCCACGACATCGACATCGTGCTGCAGCTCGCGGGCTCGCCGCTCGCACGGCTCGAAGCGGTGGGCAGCCGCGTGCTCGGCAGGCAGGTCGACATCGCGAACGCGCGGCTGCACTTCGAGAACGGCTGCGTGGCGAACGTGACCGCCAGCCGCGTCTCGTTCGAGCCGCTGCGGCGCACGCGCGTCTTCTCCGACGAGGGCTTCGTGAGTCTCGACTTCGCCACGCGGCGCGCGTTCGTGGTCACGCGGGCCGAGGGCTTCGACCTCGGCAGCCTCGACGCGGCGGCCGCGGCTCACGTCCAGCCGAAGGACTCGTTCAAGGAGTTCGTCGCGCAGGGCCTGCTCGACGCGCGCGAGATCGACATGGACGCCACGAACCCGCTGCTCGACGAGCTCACCGCGTTCGTCGGCGCCGTGCGCGGCGAGACGGGCGCCGGGGTGTCCGCCGCCGAAGGCATGCGCGCGATGGAGGTCGCGCTGCAGATCGGCGACGCGATCGCCGCCCATCGCTGGACCTGACCGGAGCCGCATCCATGCCGTTCGCCGAGCTCCCGTCCGACGACCGTTTCGAGCAGTCCGTGCTCGAACGCTGGTCGGCCCACGACGTCCCCGCCCGCGCGCTGCGCATGAACGAGGGCGCCGAGCCGTTCGTGTTCTTCGAGGGCCCGCCGACCGCCAACGGCAAGCCGGCCATCCACCACGTCTTCTCGCGCACGCTGAAGGACGCGGTCTGCCGCTTCCGGCAGATGACGGGCCGCTACGTCCCGCGCAAGGCGGGCTGGGACACCCAGGGGCTGCCGGTCGAGATCGAGGTCCAGAAGCAGCTCGGCATCACGACGCGCGACGAGATCGAGACGCTCGGCATCGAGGAGTTCAACCGTCGCTGCCGCGACTCGGTCTTCACCTACAAGTCCGAGTGGGAGAAGCTGAGCCGGCGCATGGCGTACTGGCTCGACTACGAGCACCCCTACGTGACCTGCGAGAGCGGGTACATCCAGAGCTGCTGGGCGATCCTGTCGCGCTTCCACGCGGCCGGCATGCTGGTCAAGGACTTCAAGATCCTGCCCTTCTGCCCGCGCTGCTCGACGGGACTCAGCAACCACGAGGTCTCGCTCGGCTACGAAGTGGTGCAAGACCCGTCGGTCTTCGTGCGCTTCGCCGTCGACGCCGACGAGTGGGACGACCACGTGCGCACCCACGGTGGCGCGTTCGACGCCGACACGGCGTCCGCGCTGCGCGACGGCCGCCCCCCGGCGCTGCTCGTCTGGACGACCACGCCCTGGACGCTCTTCTCGAACGTCGCGCTGGCGGCGTCGCCGGCGCTCACCTACGTCGTCGCGCAGCTCGGCGACGAGCGCCTGCTGCTGGCCGAGTCGCGCGTGGCCGATGTGCTCGGCAAGGGCGCCGAGGTCGTGGCGCGCGTCCCGGGGACGTTCCTCGAGGGACTGCGCTACCGGCGTCCGCTCGAGCACGTGCGGCTCGACGAGCCGACCGAGGCGACCTGCACCGTGCGCCTGGCCGACTTCGTCTCGGCCGACGACGGCACGGGCCTCGTGCACATGGCGCCGGCGTTCGGGGCCGACGACTTCTCGATCCGCCAGCGCGACGGCCTGCCCATCCCGCTGCCGGTCGACGACTCCGGACGTTTCACCGCGCAGGTCGCGGGCTTCGAGGGGCGCTTCGTCAAGGAGGCCGACCGCGACATCATCCGGCTGCTCAAGGAGCGCGGCAGCCTGTACCGGCAGGCCACGATCGACCACAGCTATCCGCACTGCTGGCGCTGCCGCTCGCCGCTGCTCTACATGGCGCGCCCGTCGTGGTACCTCACGACGACGAAGCTGCGCGACGAGCTCGTGCGCCTGAACGACACGATCGACTGGCACCCTCCCGAGATCGGCAAGGGACGCTTCGGCGAGTGGCTCTCGCACAACGTCGACTGGGCCATCAGCCGCGAACGCTACTGGGGCACGCCGCTCAACGTCTGGATCTGCGAGGAGTGCGGCGACGAACGCGCGCCGTCCTCGCTCGAGGAGCTGGGGCTGCCCGACGAGTTCGACCCGCACCGTCCGTTCATCGACGACGTGACGCTCACCTGCCCGAAGTGCGCGGGGACGATGTGGCGCACGCCCGAGGTGATCGACTGCTGGTTCGACTCGGGCGCGATGCCGTTCGCGCAGGCCGGCTGGCCGCGGGCGACGGGGGGCGAATGGCCGGCCTTCCATCCCGCCGACTTCATCTCCGAGGGTCTCGACCAGACCCGGGGATGGTTCTACACGCTGCACGTGATCAGCACCTTCCTGACCGGCAAGCCCGCCTACCGCTCGGTGCTCGTCAACAACCTGCTGCTCGACGGGCAGGGCAAGAAGATGAGCAAGTCGAAGGGCAACGTCGTCGACCCGTGGGAGGTCTTCGCGTCCTGCGGCGCCGACGCCGCGCGCTGGTCGTTCGTGAGCCAGGGACAGGTCTGGCTGCCGAAGCGCTTCGACCTCAAGCTGGTCGACGAAGGCGCACGGCGCACGTTCGGCACGCTGCGCAACTGCTACGCCTTCCTGGCGATGTACGCCAACCTCGACGGCTGGTCGCCGGGCGACGAGGCCCCTCCGGTGGCGCAGCGTCCCTCGATCGACCGCTGGCTCACCTCACGCCTGCAGACGCTCACCGACGCGGTGCGCACGGCGTACGAGGCGCTCGACCTGCAGCAGGCGGCGAGCCTGCTCGACGCGTTCGTCGACGAGGAGCTCAGCAACTGGTACGTGCGCCGCAACCGCGCGCGCTTCTGGAAGTCGGGACAGGGTGACGACAAGCGCGCGGCCTTCGCGACGCTGACGTCGGCGCTCGAGCGCACCGCGCTGCTGCTCGCGCCGATCGTCCCGTTCCTGTCCGACTGGATGTGGCGCGCGGTGACGGGGGCGCCCGACGACGCGTCGGTGCACCTCGCCGCGTGGCCCGCGTCCGACGCGTCCCTCGTCGATGCCGAGCTCGAACGCCGCATGTCGGTCGTCCTCGACGCGGTCATGTTGGGGCGCTCCGTGCGTGCCGCACACGACCTGCGCACGCGCCAGCCGTTGTCGCGCGTCCTGGTCAAGGCGGCCGACCCGGCCGACGCCGAGCGCCTGCGCGAGCCCGACCTGGCACGTCTCGTCGCCGAAGAGCTGAACGTGAAGGCGGTCGAGGTCGTCGACGTGGCCGACTTCCGGCAGCTCTCGGCGCGTCCCAACTTCAAGCTGCTCGGACCGAAGCTCGGTCCGGCGATGAAGTCGGTGGGGGCCGCGGTCAAGGCGCTCGACGACGAGACCCTGGCCGCGTACGAGCGCAGCGGCGAGCTGCGACTGCTCCTCGACGGCACCGAACACGTCTTCGACCGCGCCGAGATCGAGCTCGTCGAGACCGGCAAGGAGGGCTACGCGGTCGCGGGCGACGGACGCCTCGTGCTCGCGCTCGACACCGCGCTCGACGAGCAACTGCTCGGCGAGGGCCGCGCCCGCGAGGTCGTGAGCCGCGTGCAGAACACGCGCAAGTCGGCCGGCCTCGACGTCGCCGATCGCGTGCTCGTGCAGCTCGCCGGCGACCCGGCGCTGCTCGACGCGGCCGCGCGCCACGAGGCGCTCATCCTGGCCGAGGTGCTCGGCCAGGGCCTTGAGCTGCACGGCGACGAGCCGCTCGACGGCGCCGTCGAGTACGAGGTCGACGGCGCGGCGCTGCGCGTGAAGGTGACCAAGGCGTAGGGGCTGCAAGGTCGGCCTGTTGCGCGACGCGGCGGACGACGTGGGACTGCGGCCAGGTGGGGGAACACCTGGCCTCCGTCCCACATCGCCCGCCGCTGCCCGCGCGGCGCTCCCTTCGCGAGATGGAAGGATGAACTGCTCGGCGGACACGAGCAGAGTGGCGACGTGACGCGGCGCCCACCCCGCACGCGCGGCGTTTCGGGCCGCGGTGTGCGCGCCCACTGACCATCGTCACGCAGCAGCGCGCAGCTTCGGACAGTCCTCGCCGCCTGCGGCGGCTGCGGAACTCGCAGCGCGCTGGGCATGTGCCTCGGGGCGCGCATTCCGGAGCGGGGGGAAGCTCAGCGCGCTGGGGCGCGGCTTCGCGGCGATTCGGAGAGGGCGTCGAGCCAAAGGATCTTTCGAAGCAGGTGGTGCGCGCCGCCGGGGTGAGTCTCGTGCGTGAGCATGATCGCGAAGGCTGACGGCTTCGAGTTGCGTGCCGGCTCGGGACGGCGCGCCGTCGCGCGTGAATCGCCGACGGCGCTGCACTCGATACGCTGCGAGTCGGCGGGGCATGCCGGCGCGTCGTTCACGCGCCCGGCATCGAGTGTGCGGACCGGAGGAGCGCAGGGGGCGATCGCCCAGCGAGTTCCGCAGGCGCCGCAGGCGCCGAGGACTGCTCGAGCGGGGCGGTCGCCCCCGAGCACCCGGAGAGTCCGCACACACGGATCTCCAGCACGCGAGCACTCGCGTGGAGTCATCCCCCGTGACTCGCCGACCGCCGTCCGGCCACCCGCACGCCGACGCCCTCAGTCGCGGACGGGCGGGTCGCCCAGCTCGCGCGGCAGTCGGCTCACGAGGCGTGGCGGGGCGCGGCGCGTCGCATCGGCATGGTCGGCGTCGCCGGCTGCCTCGGTCGTCGTCTCAGGTTCGCCCGCGCCGGAGCCGGACGGTTTCGCATCCGGTTCGTAGACGCCGACGCGGTTGCGTCCCAGCCGCTTGGCCTGCAGGAGCGCGCGATCGGCGCCCTGCAGGATCGCGTCGAAGCCCACGTCGCCGCCGGGCATCCAGGCCGAGGCGCCGACTGTGATGCTCACGCGTGCCCGTCGACCGCCGTGCTCGAGGTCGAGCGACATGACGGCCAAGCGCAGGCGCTCGGCGATCGAGCGCGCGTAGCGCAGCTCGGTGCCCGGCAGCAGGACGGCGAACTCGTCGCCGCCGATGCGCGCGGCCACGTCGAACGGACGCAGGCCGGCCTGGATCGTGGCCGCCACCTGGGACAGCACGTGATCGCCGAAGGCGTGGTCGTGCTCGTCGTTCACGCGCTTGAAGTCGTCGAGGTCGATGAAGAGCACGCCGAGCGGACGCTGGTCGCGCTCGGCGCGCGACGTCTCGACGCGGCAGCGTTCGTCGAACAGGCGGTCGTTCGCGAGGCCGGTCTTGAAGTCGGTGCCGGCGGCGCGTTCGAGGCGCACGCGTTCGCGGTGCAGGCGGCGCAACTCGTGTCGACGGGCGGCGACGAAGCGCAGGCGACGCACCACCTGCTCGAGGGCGTCGGCCGACGAGACGAAGTCGTCGATGCGGTGGCCCTGCTCCTCGAGCAGGGCGGGGGCGTCGGTGAGCACCACCAGGGCCGGCCCCTCGGGGTCCTGCGACAGGTCCATCAGGCCCTGGAACTCGGGCGAGGCGGCGTCGCGGCTCAGGGGCGCCAGCAGCACCGCGTCGGGGCGCAGGTCGCGGGTCGCCGCGAAGCTCTCGAGGATGTTGTGCCGCACGTCGAGCCGGATGCCGCGGGTGCGCAGCTCGGCCGCCAGTTCGGGCCGCAGGTCGCGGTCGTGCAGGGCGAGGAGGATGTGCAGCGCGTCCATGCGATCTCGGCTTCGGATGGAACCTATCCCGGGAGCGGTCGATCCGCAACGCCGGGACTCGGCGCTCGGCAGGCGGGGGAGCGATCGGGCGAGCTGCATCAGGTCCCGGTTCGGGGGGGGAGGGGCCGCTGGAACGGGGTCGACCCGCGACGAGCGGCTTCGGCGGGGGGACCGAAGTCGGCTGCGTGACATAGCGCGGGGTCGGACTCGGTGCGGGCCGGGCCGGTCGGGACGGCCTCCCTCGTGGCAGGATCGGGCCCCTGGAGACCGCCGGACGGGCCGCCGCGGATCTCCGGGCGTGGACGGCCCGGCCCGGCCTTTGGTACGGTCCCCGCCTTCTGTATGCACGGAGCGGATTCGCCTCCGACGCAGGCCGTCGCCGGCCGACGTCGGGCGCCGCCCCGAGGGGCCAACCCTTCTTCCTTTCCACCCAGACGACCCCGATTCCCGCGGGCGGCGACCCCTCGCCCCGGTTCGAGGACGGAGACAACCTTGGCGACGACCACGATCGAGGAACTGCTCGAGGCCGGAGTCCACTTCGGCTCGTGGACGTATGCGTGGAACCCGCGGATGAAGAAGTACATCCACGGTCGACGCAACAAGATCCACATCATCAACCTGGTGCACACCGTGCGCGGCCTGACGCAGGGCTGCCACTTCCTTCAGGAGGTGGCCGCCACCGGACGTCAGATCGTGTTCGTGGGCACGAAGCGGCAGATGCGCACGATCCTCCTCGCGGAGGCCAAGCGCACCGAGATGCCGTGGGTCACCGAGCGCTGGCTCGGGGGCACGCTGACGAACTTCAAGACCGTCCGCAGCCGTCTGTCGCGACTCGAGGAACTCGAGGCGATGGAGGAGTCGGGCGAGATGGCGGCGCTCAAGAAGAAGCAGCAGTCGCAGCTCATGCGCCAGCTGCGCCGCATCAAGAAGAACATGGACGGCCTGCGCGCGCTGAACCGCATCCCGGGCGCGATGCTCGTGATCGACCCGAAGCGCGAACACATCGCCGTGGCCGAGGCGCGTCGCGTGGGTGTGCCGGTGGTGGGCATCCTCGACACCGACTGCGATCCGACCACGGTCGACATCGCGATCCCCGGCAACGACGACTCGATGCGTTCGATCTCGCTGTTGCTCGGCAAGCTCGGTGACGCCGTGGCCGAAGGCCTGCGCCGCTTCAAGGAGTCGGGCCAGGCGCCCGAGGACGCCGTGGGCGTGCGGGATGCGGGCGGTGCGGTCCACAGCATGGACAGCCACGCCGAGGTCGCCGCGGCCATGCGTCGCTCGGCCGACGGCGCGCCCGAGACGCAGCCCGCGACCGAAGCCACCGAGACGGCGACGGTCAGCGAGCCTGCGACCGAGACCGAGACCGAGACCCCGAGCAGCGAGGCCTGAGCCCCATGACCGACACCATCAGCGCGACCCAGGTGCGCGACCTCCGCGAGCGCACCGGTGCCGGCCTCATGGAGTGCAAGCGCATGCTCCAGGAGACGGGTGGCGACATCGACAAGGCCATCGAGCAACTGCGGGTCAAGGGCATCGCCAAGGCGGCCAAGAAGGCCGACCGCGACGTCTCCCAGGGGCTCGTGCAGGCGTACATCCACCACAACGGCAAGGTGGGCGTGCTGCTCGAGGTGAACTGCGAGACCGACTTCGTCGCGGCGACCGACGCCTTCAAGGACTTCTGCAAGGACGTGTCACTGCACATCGCGTCGATGAAGCCGCTGTACCTGAAGCGCGACGAGGTCCCGGCCGAGGCGGTCGAGGCCGAGCGCGCGATCCTGGCCCAGCAGGTCGACACGAGCAAGCCGGCCGAGATCCAGGCCAAGATGATCGAGGGCCGGCTCGCCAAGTTCTACGCCGAGAGCTGCCTGCTCGATCAGGCCTTCGTCAAGGACGACAAGAAGACGGTCGAGCAGTACCGCGCCGAGACGGTGGGCAAGCTGGGTGAGAACATCCAGATCCGTCGCTTCGCGCGGTTCGAGATCGGCGTCTGACGCGTGCCTTACGCCAGCGTCCTCCTCAAGCTGAGCGGCGAGGCCCTCGGCGGAGGTGACGGGCACGCCCTGCGCGCCCAGGCGATCGACGTGATCGCCGCCCAGATCCGCCAGGTGGTGGACATGGGGCGGCGGCTCGCGATCGTCGTGGGCGGCGGGAACATCCTGCGCGGCGCCGAGCTGGGCGACACGGTCTCCGTGCGCGCCACCGCCGACCAGATGGGCATGCTCGCCACGATGATCAACGGCCTGGCCCTGATGGACGGCCTCGAGCGCGTGGGCGTCGAGGCTCGGCTCATGTCGGCGGTCTCGGCGCACCAGATCTGCGAGCCGTTCATCCGGCGCCGCGCGATCCGTCACCAGGACAAGGGACGCGTCGTGATCCTGGCCGGTGGCACGGGCAACCCGTACTTCACCACCGACACGACGGCGGCGTTGCGCGCCTCCGAGCTGGGTTGCGACATCGTGCTCAAGGCGACCAAGGTCGACGGCGTCTACGACAAGGATCCGCGTCGCCACGACGACGCGGTGCGGTTCGAGCGGCTCACGTACCGCGAGGTCCTCGACAAGGACCTGCGCGTCATGGACATGACCGCGATTACCATGTGCATGGACAACCACCTGCCGATCTGCGTCTTCGACGTGATGACCCCCGGCAACCTGCTGAAGGTCGTCACGGGCGAGCCGATCGGCACGACAGTCACCGCGAGCTGAGGCGTCCCGCGACGCCCGATCTCCGCGCCAGGAGCGATCCGATGACCAGCCACCCGATCGTGAACGAGACGAAGTCGAAGATGCAGAAGGGTCTCGAGTTCTTCGTCGAGAGCCTCAAGGGCCTGCGCACCGGCAACGTGACGCCCGCGCTCGTCGACGGCGTGCGCGTCGAGGCCTACGGCAGCCCGATGCCGCTCAACCAGATCGCGACCATCTCGGTCCCCGAGCCGCGTCAGCTGCTCGTGAAACCGTTCGACCCGTCGATGTGCACGGCGATCGAGAAGGGCATCCTGAAGAGCGACCTGGGCATCACGCCGGAGACCGACGGCAAGGTCGTGCGCCTCAACGTGCCGATGATGAGCCAGGAGCAGCGCGACAAGATGGCCCATCGCGCGAAGGACCTCGCCGAGCAGGCCAAGGTCACCGTGCGCAACATCCGCCGCGACCAGAACAAGCTGGCTGACGGGTCCGGCGCGTCCGACGACGAGCTCGAGGCGATGCGCGACGAGATCCAGAAGTTCACGAAGGATACCGAGAACGAGATCGACAAGATCTGCAAGGAGCGCATCGCCGAGATCCAGGGCGTCTGATTCGCCCCGGACGGTGAAGCGCTCGACGCGCGTCGATCCGCGCGTCGCGGGCGGACGACGCGCCCTCGCGGGGGTGTAGCTCAGTCGGTAGAGCAGCGGCCTTTTAAGCCGTTGGTCGTGGGTTCGAGTCCCACCGCCCCCACCATCCCGCGCGGACGGCCCGTCGCGGAGGGCGCGCAGGCGGAGTGCGTCGTCTCGGGGGCGCGCCGGACGGAGGCCGTCGTCCCGGGACGCGTCCCACGACGCGCGGGCGCGCATGCGGCACAATGGGCGGCATGCCGCTCCCATCCGATCTGCCGCGTCGTCGCGACGTGCTCCGCGCCGGCGCCGCGTTCGCCGCGCTGCCGTGGATCGCGCCCGGCCCGCTCGACGCGCTGGCACGCGTTGCGCGCGACGACGACGAGGCTGCGCCGCGCCTGCCTTCGGTGCTGTTCGTGCTCTCGGACAGCCACCGGGCCGAGACGCTCGGCTGCTCCGGCGACGCGCAGGTCAAGACGCCGCGCTTCGACGCCTTCGCGCAGGACGGCTTGCGCCTCTCGTCGATGCTCTCGAACACGCCGCTCTGTCGTCCCTACCGTGCGTGCCTCATGAGCGGCATGCTCGGACACGTGAACGGAGTCTTGACGAACGACACCGAGCGCAACGACGCCTTCGACGGACGCCAGTGGACGCCGCCCGACGGCATCGCCACGCTCGCCACGCTGCTGGACGCGGGCGGTTACCGCTGCGGCTACGTCGGCAAGTGGCACCTCGGCAACGTGGCCGTCGACCCCGGGCCGATGCGCCTCGGCTTCGACGCCGACTGGGCCGTGGGCGCCAAGCCCGTGCACGACTACGCGCACTGGCGGTACTGCACCGGCGCCGGCAAGGACGACGTGGTCACCGGCGGCGGCCGATTCCGTCCGGACATGGAGGCCGACCTCGCGCTGTCGGTGCTCGAGCGGCACCGCGACGCCGACGAGCCGTGCTTCTGCGTGCTCTCGTGGGGACCTCCGCACGACCCGCTCGAACCGCCGCCGGGCTTCCGGCGCAAGCCGGGCAGCATCGACCCGCCGCCCAACGTCGTCTCGGCCGAGGCGCGCAAGTACGCGCACGACGCGCTGCCCGGCTACTACGGCCTCGTCGAGGCGCTCGACCACTCGTTCGGACGACTGCTCGACGAGCTCGACCGACGCGGCCTGTCCGACGACACGCTCGTGATCTACACCTCCGACCACGGCAACCAGATGGGCAGCCACGACCTGCTCGGCAAGGAGATGCCGTACGACGGCTCGACGCGCGTGCCGTTCCTCGCCCGCTGGAAGGGACGCTTCGCGAAGGGTCGGGTCGAGACGTCTCCGTGCTGCGCGATCGACATCCTGCCCACGCTGCTGGGACTCGTCGGACTCCCGGTGCCCGCGGGACTGCACGGACGCGACCTGTCGGCGCTGCTGCTCGACGCTCCCGACGCGACGCGGCGCGAGCGCGTGCTGCTCGCCGGCTACGAGACGAACGTCGTCCCGTGGCCCGGCTGGCGCGGCCTGCACACCGGACGACACCTGTACGCCGAACGTCCCGACGGGCCGTGGATGCTGTTCGACGGCGAGTCGGATCCCTGGCAGATGCACGATCTGCTCGGCGACGAGCCCGATCTCGCGAAGCAGATGCACGAGCAGCTGCGCGCCGAGCTCGCCGCCGTGGGCGACGACTGGACGACGGGCTGACGCCGCGGACGGACGGGGGGCCGGCCGGCTACCGGACGTATCCCAGCGCGCGCAGGTCGTCCAGTTGCTTCGAGTCGAGCAGCGCGCCGTCGGCCTCCCACAGCGCGTGTCGGACGAGCCGACTGCCGAGCGCGTCGAGCTGGGCCGAGAGCTGCGCCAGCATGCGCGCCGCCTCGTCCGCGTCGTCGGCCGCCCGCGGGTCGCCCGTGAGGACGAGCAGCGGCGACAGCTCGCCGGGATCGGCCTCGAGGTCGAAGAGCGAGTGCTGCAGTTCCCAGCCGGCGGCCAGGGCAGCGGGCGTGCCGCCCTCGAGCAGGAAGTGCACGTCGCCGCGCGTGATCGCGTCGTGCGCGGGCGCGTCGGGCAGGTCGTCCAGCTTCGTGTTCGCGTCGACCAGGACGTCGAACCCGCCCAGGCGCACGCGCAGCGCGCCGTCCGCGAGGGTCTCGGCCGCCGCGATCGTCCCCCGCAGCTGGGGCGAGGGGGACGCGCCCGCCTCGTAGAGCTTGATCTTGTCGGCCACGAAGGCGTCGCCCTCGAAGCGTCCCTCGACCTTGACGCCTCGGCCGGGTCCGGCCTCGGCGAGGGTGTTGCCCTCGCCCGTCACCCGGCAGTCGGGGGCGAGCAGCACGTCCAGCACGTCCAGCGCGAGGAGATCGCCCTCGCGCCGCAACACTCGGCCGCGCACCGCGAGCGGGTCGCCGGCGTCCTCGTCGCCGGGCTCGATCGAGCGTGCCGCGAGGGGCCGCAGCGGCACGCCGTGCCGGTCGAGCGCGAGCCCGACCTCGAAGCGCACGCCGCTCGTGAGCGCCCGGACCAGCGTCCACGGCTCGGACGGGCGCTCCGGCGGCGCGAAGCGGCGCACGAGCTTGTAGCGTCCCCGACGCAGCGACTGGAGGTAGGCGTCCGGCGCCTGGTGCTCGGCGAACAACGTGGCGGGTGCGGACGGATCGCGCAGGCGGTCGACGGCCCCGAGCACGTCGAGCACGGGGGCGAGAGCCAGATCACGGCGTCGTTCGCCGAGTCCCACGGCGCCGAGCAGGGTGGGCAGCAGGTCGGAGAGCGCGACCGGCGCCCGCACGATCGCCGGCTCGAGCCCTGGTGCGTTGAGGATCCAGGGTACGGCGAGCAGGTTCTGCCACAGACCGTGGCCGTGCCCGAAGCGACCGTGCTCCAGGAACTCCTCGCCGTGGTCGGCCACGACCGAGACGACGAGCTCGTCGCGCAGTCCACGGCGCGAGAGGTCGGCGAGCAGGCGCCCGAGCTGCTCGTCGACGTGGCGCAACGCCCCGTCGTAGAGCGCGTCGAGCGCCGCGCGCCGGGGGGCGTCGAGGATCACCCGTCCGTCGTCGAGGGCGTCGCGCGTCGCGCGCCAGTCGTCGCCGCGGAAGGGCTCGATCGCGGCCGCGTCGGCCCAGCGCGTGGCTGCCGCGTCGGGGACGTCGTACGGCATGTGCACGTCGAGCACGTGCAGGTAGAGGAAGAAGGGCCGCGCGTCCCGGCGGGCATCGAGCCAGGCGAGGGCGGCGTCGACGAGGGCCGAGGCGTCCCCCGGCTCCTCGTGGTAGACGTCGAAGCCCTGCTCGAAGCCGAGACCGGCGCGCAGCTGCGCGTTGCGCAGGAAGGCCGCCGTGTCCCAGCCCGCGTCGTGCAGGATCTCGGCCAGCGTGTCCACCTCGGACGGCAGGACGTCGCTCGACGACCCGGCGATGCCACGCGCGCTGCCCGCGTAGACACCGTGGGCGGCCGGAACCGAACCGGTCAGGAACGAGGGGACCGATGGCTTCGTCCAGCCGGCGGCGGCGGTCACGTCGGCGAAGCGCAGCCCCTCGGCGGCCAGCGCGTCGAGGTTCGGCGTCGTCGCGTGTCTCTCGTAGCCGTAGCAGCCGAGGCGGTCGGCGCGCAGCGTGTCGATGCACACGAGCAGCAGCGAGGGACCGCCCGCGCGCGCCGGTCGGTCTCCGGACGCGTCCGCTTCGCGCTCGCCGCAGGTGGGTGCGACGAGCGCGAGGACCACCGCGAGCAGCGGCGCGAGCGCTCGTCCGCGCCGCGCGACGGACGAGCGGGCGACGGAGCGACGAGGGCGCGGGGAACTTGCGTGCGGGGTGCGATGGGGAGGGATCATGGCGGCGTGAGCGGCAGGAGGATCGGACCGACGAGCGGGCGTCCGTCCTCGGAGAGGAGCGTGGGATGCAGCGCGAGCGTCGCGCCCGCGGGCCAGCCGCCCGTGGGCGGCAACACGTGGAGCGCGCCCTCGGCGACGAAGGCGGGCGTCGTGAGCAGCAGGCCGGTGCCGTCCCGGGCCACGACCGAGAGGCCGTCCACGGTGGCGGAGGCGGG
>JACKHP010000041.1 GCA_020638905.1 Planctomycetota bacterium
AATCGGCCGACCTTGCAGCCCCCTCCTACTCGTCCCCGAGGTAGCCGAGTTCGCGGAGCTGGGCTTCGGTCTCGGCGCTCAGGGGCGTCTCGCCGGGGAGCCTGCCGCCGAGGCTGGCGCCCAGGTTGCGCAGGCTCTGCTCGACGTCGCGCACGAGCTCGATGCGGCGCGGGTCGGGAGGCAGGGCGTGCTGTTCGTGGGGGTCGGCCTCGAGGTCGAAGGTCTCCTCGAGGTGCGGGTTGGGGATCGGCAGGCCGGGGAGGTCGGGCCCCCAGATCGTCTTGAAGCGGCCCTCGCGCAGGGCGACCTTGCGCGCCACGTCGTCGACCTCCGAGAGCAGCGGACGCGGGCCCTTCGCCGCGGCGTCGAACAGGTCGCGGCCCTGGATGCCGTCGGGGCGCGGCAGGCCGAGCGCCGCGAGCACGGTCGGCAGCACGTCGACCAGCATCGCCGGGTCGTCGACGCGCGCGGGCGGCCGTCCGGGGACGCGCACGAGCAGCGGCACCTGGAGCAGCTCCTCGTAGAGCGAGTGCCCGTGCGCGACGAGGCCGTGTTCGCCGAGCTCCTTGCCGTGGTCGGCGGTGACGACCACGACCGTGTCGTCGGAGAGGTCGAGCGCGTCGAGCGCGTCGAGCACCCGTCCCACGAAGTCGTCGGCCTGGCGCACCGAGGCGTCGTAGAGCTCGTCGAGCCGGGCCAGCATGCGCGGCTCGGGCAGCTCCCACGTGGCGAGCGCGGCGCCCACGTCGTCGTCGGGCACGCGCAGCGGGACGTCCGCGTCGCCCAGGGCGGCCAGCGCCCAGGCCGGCGGGTCGAACTGGTGCACCGCGTACGTGTGCAGGAACAGGAAGAACGACTGGCGTGCGTTGCGCTGGATCCAGGCCACGACGGCGTTCACGTCGGACTCGGCCAGCATCTCCTCGTCGATGCCGTTGTACTTGTCGAGCATCGAGAGGATGCGCTCGGAGCCGAGGTTCGCCACGGGGTCGAGGGTCGAGTAGCGCTGGAAGCCGCTCCCGAAGCCGAACTCGGAGTCGAGGTAGCCGCCCGCGGTGAAGGCCCCGGTCGCCCAGCCGTGGGCGCGCAGGATCTGCGCCAGCGTGTGCGTGCGCACGGGGTCGATGCGGTCGCCGGTGCGCTGCACGCCGTGCACGCTGGGGAACTGTCCCGAGAGCATGCTCACGTGCGACGGGAGCGTGAACGGGCCGTTGGCCCACGTGTCGGTGAAGAGCGTCGCCGTGCGGGAGAAGGCATCGATGCGCGGCGACGTCGGGCGCGCGTAGCCGTAGCACCCGAGCCGGTCGCTGCGCAGCGTGTCGATCGACACGAGCACCAGGTTCGGCCCGACGCGCGGCGGGTCGCCGGGGACGAGTCTCGGCGTCCCCAGCACGGCCAGCGCCGGAGCGCCCGGCGTCTGCGCGTCGGCGGTGAAGCGTACGCGCAACGGACGTCCGCGCGCTGCGGACGGGAGCGGGACCACGATCTGTCCCCAGCGCGAGTTCGAGAGTCCGAGCGTGACGAGCGTGCGCTCGCCGACCAGCAGCGGCGCGGCGTCGGGAGCGGCCTCCGCGTCTCGGAACTCCCAGCGCACGACCACCTTGTTGCCGCCCTCGATGCTCCCGTGGGGGACGAGCCCGAGGGACGTCTCGAACGTCGTGGGCGCGTCGGGACCGCGCACGTCGAGCGTGATCTCGCTGCCCGGCAGCAGCAGCAGCGAGGGCCGTTCGACGTGCCGGATCGAGAAGCGCCCGCGTGGCACGCGCGCCGGATTGGACAGCAGCGCGTCGTCGTACGCCAGCTCGCGCGCCACGTCGACGAGGTCGGGCGTCGAGACGGTCAGCCCCGTGACGCGCATCTCGGCCGCGGGATCCTCCTGGGGCATGGGCTGGCTGACCGCGATGCCGACCCAGCGGGTCGAGCCCTTGAGGTCGACGAAGAGCTGCACGTCCTCGTCGTGATCGCCGAGCAGCGGGGTCGTCCAGTGCACCTTGGTCACGAGCGAGGCCGCGTTCGCCAGCCCTCCCGGATCGCCGGCCAGCTCGACCACGCCCAGCATGGCGCCCGACGAGTCCTCGCCGGGCATCGTGTGGTCGACGAGGGCGTGCGTCGACACGCGGGCGCTCACGATCAGGTCGCTGCCCGGCTCGACCTGCAGGAGCGCGACCCGTCCGCCGCCGTACCGGCCGATGACCATGGTGCCGTCGGGGAAGAGCGGCGAGCGCGCCTCGAAGGCGTTGCGCTCCCAGGTCGTGGCCTCGCGGTCGGGGAAGAGGTACGGCCTCCAGGTGTCGGGTGGGTCGTTGCACGGGTCGAGGAGCACGATGCGCTCCCGCAGCGGCCGGCGCAGACGGTGGGTCCCGTGCGGTGCGGCGTCGAGCAGGCGCGTGGCCGGCAGCGCCTGGCTGCCGGGCGGCGGCAGGACCAGGTCGGAGGTGGTCGGGAGCGCGCCGCCGTCGTCGGTCGCCGCGGTCGTCGCCCGTCCGCCTTCGGTCGCGTCGCCGCAGGCGCAGAGCGGCATCGACGCCAGGACGAGGCGGAGGACGAGAGACGTGCGGCGGTCCGGCATCGGGCGGGGGGCTCCGTTCGGGTCCCCCAGGATACTCGCATGCGCGGGGCGACCGACCGCTTCTCGCGGCCGATCCTCGGCGCGTCGTCCGTCCGGGGTCAACACGCGACCCGCCGCCGGCCGATGAGGGAAGCTTGCTAGAGTGACCTGCCTCCGTGGACGCCGTCCGTCCGCGCCTCCCCCGAGAGCCGCCTCGTCCCCGTGAAGTCCGCCCTGCGCATCCTCCTGCCGACGCTGTTCGCGGCGCTGCTGCTCGTGGGACTGTTCCACTGGGGCGGCGTCGAGGCGTCCGACCTGCGCGGCGCGTGGGAGAGCCTCTCGCTCGGTGCGTGGCTGGCCGCGCTCGGTCTGCACCTGCTGGTCTACAACCTGCGCGCGGTGCGCTACCGGCTGCTCATCCCCGCCGCGCACCGTCCCGACCACTGGAACGTGCTGGCCATCTCGGCCGGGCACAACCTCGCGACGTCGGTGCTGCCCGCGCGCACGGGCGACGCGTCGCTCGTGCTCTACCTGCGCGCGCAGTGCGGCGTGCCGGTCGAACTCGGACTCGCCGCGCTGCTCGTCTCGCGCCTGCTCGATCTCGCCACGCTGGCGCTCGCGCTCGGCCTCGCGTGTCTCGCCATCGGCGCGTTCGACCCGACGCAGCCGGCGTGGATGACGCCCTTCGGCGCGGGCCTGCTGGCGGCCGGCGGCGCCCTGCTCGTGCTGGCGGCCTTCGCCGACAAGCTCACGCGCGTGGCGACGAAGGTCGCGCGCGTGCTGCGCGTCGACCGCCTGCGCCTCGGGAGCAAGCTGCTCGACAAGATCGACGAGGCCGGACACGCGCTGCGCGAGCTCGGACGCGGCCCCCGCTTCGTGGGCGTGGCGCTGCTCACCTGCGGCGTCTGGCTGGGACTGTTCTCGATGTACTCGGTGCTGGCCTTCGCGCTCGGCCTGCCCGAGACGCTGGGCTTCCCCGAGGCGGTCTTCGGCTCGGGCATGGCGGTCGTCACGAACCTGCTCCCGATCAACGCGCTGGCCGGCTTCGGGACGCACGAGATGGGCTGGGCCTTCGGATTCAGCGAGGTCCTCGGTGTGCCGCGCGACCTGGCGCTGGCCACCGGCGTCGGCATGCACCTCGTGCAGCTCGCGAACGTGTGCCTGCTGGGCGTGCTCGGCCACGTCGCGATGGGACTGCTCTCCGCCGGACGTCCCGCGGTCGACGCGCGTGAGCTCGAGCGGCTGCTGGCCGAGCGCGTCGCGAAGCCGTCGGTCGAGGACGCGCTCTGACCCGACGCCAGGAGTCGCGCGCGTCGGTCGCGCGAGGTCCGCGGCGCGCGTGATCCGTCGGGCGTCGCGGGCCCGCGCACGGCGCGCGGATCGCCCGTGCTACGCTCCGGCCCGTCCCCGGGATCCAGAGGCACGCATGGACGAGCGCGGCACGCGTCGACTCGGCGCCTTCGACATCGGCTGCATCGTCGTGGGCGGGATCCTCGGCGTGGGCATCTTCTTCACGCCGGCGCGCGTGGCGCAGCGCGTCGACGACGTCCCGCAGCTGCTCACGGCGTGGGTCGTCGGCGGCGTGGTGGCGCTGCTCGGGGGACTCGTCTTCGCCGAGCTCGCGCGACGCGTGCCCGGGCACGGCGGCACCCTGCTCTACGTGCGGCGCGCCTTCGGCGACCTGCCGGCGTTCGTGTACGGCTGGGCGAACACGCTCGTGATCCAGGCCGGGGCGCTGGGCGTGATCGGTCTCGTGCTGGTCGACAACCTGGCCGTCGCGCTGGGACGTCCCGAGCCGACGGCCGGTGCGAAGGTGGCCGTCGCGGTGCTGGCCATCCTGGCCTTCACCGCGCTCAACGCCCGCGGACTGCGCGTGGGCGCCGGCACGCAGAACGTGCTCACCGTGGCCAAGATCGCCGCCGTGGGCGGACTCGTCGGGCTCGCGCTGTGGGGCGCGGCGGGAGGGGGCGAGGCCGCGCTCGCGGCACCGGCGTCCGACGCAGCCCCGAAGGGCTGGCTCGTGGCGTTGGGCGCGGCGATCCTGCCGGTCATGTTCAGCTACGGCGGCTGGCAGCAGGGTTCGTTCGTGGCCGGCGCCGCGCGCGACCCGAAACGCGACGTCCCGCGCGGGATGCTGGGCGGGGTGAGCGTGATCGTGATCACGTACCTCGCGGTGAACGTGGCCTTCCTCCGGCTGCTCGGCTTCGAGGGCGCGCGGGCGTCGTCGGCCATCGCCGCCGACGCGGCGCGGGCGGCGCTCGCCCCGTCCGGACACGGGGACCTCGCGGCGCGGCTGCTGGCCGGCGCGGTGGTCGTGTCGTGCCTCGGCATCCTGAACACGATCCTGCTCGCGCCGCCGTACGTCGTGCACGCCATGTCGAAGGAGGGGTTGCTGCCGGCCGGCGTGGGGCGGCTCAGCAGCACCACCGGCGCGCCGGTGATCGCGGTGCTCGTCCAGGGACTGTGGGCCGCGCTGCTGCTGGGCGGCGTGTGGCTGCTGCGGCGCGACGACCCGGGGTCGGTGCTCGACGTGCTGCTCGAGGGCGTCGTGTTCGTCGACTGGATCTTCTACGGCGCGTGCGGTGCGGCGCTGCTCGTGCTCCTGCATCGGCAGCGCGACGTCCCCGCGACCCAGCGCGACGGCGGACTCTTCGGCGTCGAGCCCACGCGGGCCGTGGCCCGGTTGTTCGTGCTCGCGTCGTTCGCCATCACCGCCGGCGCGCTGGCGTCGACCTCGCGCGTGCCCGCGCTCACGGGACTCGCCGTGTGCGGCCTGGGCGTGCTCGCGTTCCCGCTGCTGCGCCGACGCGTGCCGGCTCAGTAGCTCTCGGATTCCTGCGGGAAGTCGTTGCTGCGCACGTCTTCGGCGAAGTTGCCGAAGGCCTGGCGCATGGCGTCGGCGAGTTCGGCGTAGCGACGCACGAAGCGCGGCTTGAAGCGCGTGTAGATGCCGAGCATGTCGTGCGACACGAGCACCTGGCCGTCGCAGCCGGGTCCCGCGCCGATGCCGATCACGGGGATCGTGAGCGCCTGGCTGATCTCGTAGCCGAGCGAGGCGGGCACCTTCTCGAGCACCAGCGCGAACGCGCCGGCATCCTGCAGCGCGCGCGCGTCGCGGCGGATCTCCTCGGCCTCCTCGGCGTCCTCGGCACGCACGCGGTAGGTGCCGAACTTGTGGATCGACTGGGGCGTCAGTCCGAGGTGTCCCATGACGGGGATGCCCACGTCGACGATGCGGCGCACGGTGGCGCAGATCTGCTCGCCGCCCTCGAGCTTGACGGCCTCGGCGCCGGCCTCCTTGACCATGCGTCCCGAGTTGCGCAGCGCCTCGTCGGCGTTGACCTGATAGGACATGAACGGCAGGTCGGCCACCACGATGGCGCGCTCGACGCCCTTGCGGACCACCGCCGCGTGGTAGAGCATCTGCTCCATCGTCACGCCGACCGTCGTGTCCTTGCCCTGGATCACCATCGCGGCCGAGTCGCCGACCAGGATGAGGTCGATGCCGGCCTCGTCGATGAGCCGCGCCATGAGGTAGTCGTACGCGGTGAGCGCCGCGATCTTGACGCCCTTGCGCTTCATGCGCTGCAGCGTGTGGGTCGTGACCTTCTTGCGCTCGGCCTCGTGGGACGACTCGGGCGTGGCACTCATGCGGGGACCCTCACGGCAAGGACGGGCCAGCCTACTCCGCGGTCGAACGGAGGGGCAAGGAACCGGTGGCGCGCCGCCTCGTCTCAGTAGTCGTACGCGAACCCGTCGCTGCGCACCATGGTTCCCGACGAGCCCGGCGCCCCGACCCCGCGCACGACCACGCGGACCGTGTGCGGCCGGACGTCGGCGAACGCACGCTCGGCCAGTAGCGCGCGCGGCTCGTCGGCGGGCGCCCAGAGCGACACGCTGCCGACGGACTTGCCGTCGAGCACGATCGTCGCCATCCCGCCGTCGGGACCCCTGCGGCCGTACCAGCGCAGGGAGCGCCCGCGGAACGAGAGCTCGCACGACGCGCCCGCCGCGCCGGACTCGTGCCGGCTGCCGCCCAGGTCGTCGGGGTCGCCCTCGTGCGCGCTCCAGTCGCCGGCATGGGTCACCGTCTGGTGGCGGTCGTCGACCTGGACGAATCCCGGCAGCGGCGTCCACGAGCCGCCGGCGTCGGTCGAGCGGTAGAGGCCGTCGTGGGTCGCCACGAAGAGCGTGCGGTCCTCCGCGAACCCGGGCGAGAGCACCACGCCGCGCGTGGCCTGCTGCGCCGGCAGTCCCGCTCCCACGGGTTGCCACGTGTCGCCGCGGTCGGTCGAGCGGAAGACGCCGTGGGAGAGGACGCTCGCGAACAGCGTGTCGTCGTCGGCGAAGCCCGGCGAGAGCGCGATTGAGTCGACCACCACGGGTTCGTCGCCCTGGGCGATGCCGACGTCGATCGAGGTCCAGCCGCTGCCGCCGCTGGTCGAGCGGCGCACGCCGCTGCCCACGGTGCCGGCGTAGAGCGTCTGGTCGCGCGCGAAGTCGGGCGACAGCGCGAGCGTGCGCACGCCCAGCTCGAACAGCCCCGACGACTTCCACGTGCTGCCGCCGTCGGTGCTCTTGTAGACGCCGTGCTTGAGGCGGTTCTTGTTGGCGACGAAGAGCGTGTCGTCGTCGGCGAAGGCGGGCGAGAAGACGATCGCGCCCACGGAGAGGTTCGGCAGGCCGCCCTGGACGAGCGTCCACGAGTCGCCGGCGTCGTGGCTCGCGTAGACGCCCTGCGCGCCGCCTCCGCCCACGAGCAGCGTGCGGTCGTCGGCGAACGCGGGAGAGAGCCCGATGCCGCGCACGATCGCGATCGACTCGGGGACGGGCAGCTCGGTCCACGAGAGACCCGCGTCGGACGAGCGCCAGAGCGTGCCGTAGCCGGCGAAGAGCGTGCGGTCGTCGGCGAACGCGGGCGAGAGCGCCAGGCCGCCCGAGTACAGCGCGTCCATGCCGGTGACGCGCGCCGTCCAGCCGGGCGGTTCGGATGCACGTCCGTCGGGCGGACCGTAGCGGAAGACTCCGCCGCCGTAGTTGCCGGCGAAGAGCGCGCCGTCGTGGACGAAGTCGGGCGAGAGCGCGAGCTGGCGGTCGATGCGCTGGTGGTAGCAGTCGCGCTGCGTCCAGCTGCGTCCGCGGTCGGTGGAGACGAACAGGCCCTCGTACGCGCCCAGCAGCAGCGTGCCGTCGGTCGTGAACGACGGTGACGGCACCAGATTGACCCAGTGCTGCGCGACCAGGTCGGACGGGGCTTCAAGTCCGTCGGCGTGCAGCGTCCAGGGCGAGAACGGCGCCGCGGCGCGGAACACGCCGGCCTCGCGCGTGGCGCAGAACAGCGCGCCGCCGCCGACGAAGACCACGTCGTTCACGTCGAGGTCGTCCAGGCCGTCGTTGCCGGGCGCGAACGTGGCACCCCCGTCGTCACTCAGCAGCACGCCGCCGCCGGCCACGCCGAAGGCCACCGCAAGCCGCTGCCCGTCGTCGGGATCCACCGAGAGCGAGGCCGCGAGCTGCGGCAGGTCGGCGCGGCCCGTCCACGTGAGGCCGCCGTCGAACGATGCGTGGACGCGAGCGCCGGCGGCGTAGAGCGTGCCGTCGGACGCGAAGGTCACGTGCCGCAGGTCGAACTCCGAGAGGCCGGAGTTCGAGGCCGTCCACGTGTCGCCCCGATCGGTCGAGCGGAAGCAGCCCAGCGGCGTGACCGCGACGAGCGTGCCGTCGTCGGCGAAGTGGGGCGAGATCGCCACGTCGCGCACCTCGTTCGTGAACAGCCCGGTGGACGTCGCGCCGAAGGCGTTGCCTCCGTCGGTCGAACGATGGATGCCGCCCGAGAGCGTCGCGACGAAGACCGTCCCGTCGAGGACGAACCCGGGCGAGACCTCGATGTCGGAGACGTCCTCGATCGCCATCGAGGCCTCGTCCTGGGTCCACGAGCGTCCGCCGTCGGTGCTGCGTCCGAAGAGCTTGCGCTCGGTGAAGGTGAACGCGGCGAAGACGGTCTGGTCGTGGACGAAGTCGGGCGAGACCGCGATCGGCCAGGCGATGTCGTGCGGTGCGTGGGCCCGGGCAGCGGGAGCGCAGAGCGCAATCGCACACACGGCGAACACGCGGGGCACGAGTGGACGGCGGACGCGCGACGACATGGGGCTCAGTCTAGCAGGTGGTCGCGGTCGTGCCGGCGCGGCGGGGGAAGCGAAGCGACGCCGAAGGCCGAACCCGAAGACCGAACCCGAACCCGAACCCGAACCCGAACCCGACACCGAACCCGAAGCCGACACCGAACCCGAAGCCGACACCGAACCCGATCCCGATCCCGATCCCGAACCCGATCCCGATCCCGATCCCGAAAGCGCCGAGTTCGCAACTGCACAGGCGTGGCGGCGGACTGCCGGGGCGCACACCGGTTCCTTTCTCCGGGTGGGTGTGGGCTTGCAGGTGTGAAGCCCACACCCACCCGGAGAAAGGAACTCGGACATGTTCGATGCACTGGAAGTCAGCCTCGACGTCGTCGCTTCGCTGCGAAGCCTGCTGCAGGTTCTTCGCACGAAGGATGGCGATCTCTACCGCCAGGTCCGGCGGGCCGGGTCGTCGATCCCGCTCAACATCGCCGAAGGCGGTCGCCGCGTCGGCAAGGACCGCAAGCACCTCTGGCGTGTCGCGCTCGGCAGCGCCGACGAAGTTCGCGTCGCGCTGCGCACGGCCGTCGCGTGGGGCGACCTCGACGAGGCGCGGCTCGTGCGTCCCCTCGCGTTGCTCGATCGCGTGATCGCCATGCTCTGGAAGATGACCCGCTAGGAAGCCCCGGCGCGGCGAGCACGTGTTCGCCGCGCCGGTTCGGTCAGTGCGTCATGCGCCACAGCATCTGGTGGACGCGCGTGAGCGTCTCGTGCGCCGCGTGGCACTCGTCGAGCGAGACGTCGCCGAAGGATTCGGCGACCTTCAGGATCGCCGACACTTCTTCGGCGCTCCCGCGCGCGATGCGCCAGTGGTGGCGACGATCGCGGCCCTCGCGCGCGCGACCCTCGGCCACGTTGAGCGCGATGGACGCAGCCGCCGTGCGCAGTTGCACGGCCAGCCGCCCGTCGGCACGACGGATCGCCGCCAGCGGCCGACGGAGTTCGGAGATGAGCTGGTAGGAGGCATCGAGGCAGTCGAATCGCATGGGAGGTGGCTTCCTGTCCGGGGGCGGGTGTTCGTACGCCCCGTCGGCGGACACCCGCCCCCGGACAGGAAGCCACCCGCGCACGACCCAGAACGCGACGGCGAAGCCGAGCACGGTCGCTCGGTGTTCCGATCGCGATCGCGATCGGTGTCGGTGTCGGTGTCGGTGTCGGTGTCGGTGTCGGTGTCGGTGTCGCGGTCGATGTCGCGGTCGATGTCGCGGTCGATGTCGCGATCGGCGTCGTAGGCAACCCCAACCCGAACCCGAACCCGATCCCGATCCCGAACCCGATCCCGAACCCGATCCCGAACCCGATCCCGAACCCGATCCCGAACCCGAACCCGAACCCGATCCCGAACCCGAACCCGAACCCGAACCCGATCCCGATCCCGATCCCGATCCCGATCTCGCTCGCGAGCGCGAAGGCGAAGCGCGCCCTCTACTTCGCGGCCGCTTCGTCCATCGCGGCCAGGACGGCCTCGGGGTGGGTCTCGGCCTTGGCCACCTTGGCCCAGTGCTTGACGATCTTGCCGTCCTTGCCGATCCAGACCGTCGAGCGGATGACGCCGGTGGTCTTCTTGCCGTACATCATCTTCTCGCCGAACGCGCCGTACTTCTCCATGACCTTCTTCTTCGGGTCGGAGAGCAGCACGAAGGGCAGCTTGTACTTCTCGGCGAAGCGCAGGTGCGCCTCGCCGCCGTCCGGCGAGACGCCGAGGATGACCGCGTCGTGCTTCGCGAAGCCCTTGCTCAGATCGCGGAAGGAGCAGGCCTCCTTCGTGCAGCCGGGGGTGTCGTCGCGCGGGTAGAAGTACAGCACGACGTTGCGACCGAGGAAGTCCTTGAGTGCGACCTTCTTGCCGCGGGAGTCTTCGAGGGTGAAGGTCGGGGCCTTGCTGCCTTCGGCGAGGGGCATCGGTGCGTGTCTCCGGATGGGGTGGTTCGGGACGGCGGGGCGGGTGTGCGCGCCGTCACGGCCTGCGTCGGACGCGAGGCGCTCAGCTCTTGGCGATCTCGTCGCGGAAACCCTGGTACTCGGCCAGCACGAGCTTCGCCGGCGGACTGCACGTGGCGAGGCCCTTGTCCTCGTAGGTCTCGAGATGGCGTGCGGCGGCCAGCAGCGCGTCGCAGGCGCGCAGCTTCTCGTCCTTGCCCTGGGCCCGTTCGAAGACGTGCATCTCCTCGTAGATCACGTTGCTGTGCTTCTCGATGTCGGCGGTGACCGCGGGCTCGCAGGTCTTGCACAGGCCGAGCTTCGAGACGCTCAGGAAGAGGCCCTTCTTGTCGCAGGCCTTGCAGCGCGCCATGGGTCGGATCTCGCATCGAGGGAGGCCGCGCGGCCGGTGGCGGCGCGTGGGGTCGCACAGGATAGCAATCCCGTGCGGCGGTCGCGCGGGTCCCGGCCGGACGGGATGCGGCGGCGCGCACGTCGGGCAGCGGCCGCGGCTGCGAGGGCGCCGGCAGCATGCACGAGGCGGAGCTCAGGTGTCTCCCGCGAGCGCCGGCGGACGAGCGGCCGCGTCGTGCGCGGCGCGCGTCTCGAGCACGTCGGGTTCGACGTAGATGATGTGCGCGATGGGCAGGCGCGCGCGCACCTCGGCCTCGACCACGTTGATGGCCGCCGCCAGCGTGTCTGAGACGAGGCCTCCGTCGAACTCGACCTTGACCGCCACGAGCAGTTCCTCGGGTCCGAGATGCTGCGTGCGCATGCCGAGCACGCGCCGCACGTGCGGCGAGCGCTCGATCGCCTCGACGATGGCGCGCTGGTCCTCCGGCGTGGCCGACTCGCCGATGAGCAGGCTCTTCATCTCGACCGCGAGCAGCATCGAGAGGATGCCCAGCAGTACGCCGATGGCGATCGAGCCGAGCGCGTCGAAACGCGCGTCGCCGGTGAGCGCGGCGAGTCCCACGCCGATCAGCGCCAGGCCGAGGCCGACGAGCGCGCCCAGGTCCTCGAGCAGCACCACCGGCAGCTCGGGGTTCTTGGTGCGGCGCACGAAGGCGCGCCAGCCCACGGCACCCTTCACCTTGCGCGCCTCGCGGATGGCCGTGCGGAACGAGAGTCCCTCGAGCGCGGCCGAGAGCAGCAGGACGCCGAAGGCCCACCCCAGAGTGTCGAGCGGCTCGGGATGCAGGAGCTTGTGCACGCCCTCGTACACCGCGAACACCGCGCCGAGCGAGAACAGGATGAGCGCGACCACGAACGACCAGAAGTAGCGCTCGCGCCCGTACCCGAACGGGTGCGAGGCATCGGGGGCGCGCGCGGCCTGGTTGCCTCCCCACAGCAGCAGGACCTGGTTGCCGGTGTCGGCCACCGAGTGCACGCCCTCGGCCAGCATCGACGAGGCGCCGGTGGCGGCGAATCCGACGAACTTGGCCACGGCGATGCCGAGGTTGGCGGCCATGGCGGCCAGCACGGCCTTGCGGTTGCCGGTGTCCATCGGGGGTCCTTCGGGGACGGATCGGCGTGCGGTCGACGGTTCCCGCGCGTCCGGCAGCGGATCGTACCGGCGTGACCGTGCGTCCGCCACGACGCGGCGTGTCGCGGGCGTGCCGCCGCGCGTGCGCCGAAGTGGACGGACGCCGCCGTCACGCACGCGCCCGGCGCACGGTAGGCTCGGCGACGTCCCACATCCGTGGAGCCCGCCTTGGACGCCTTCGCCTCGCTCGACCTCGCGCCGTACGCCCTGCCGGACGCGTTGCGCGCGCGCGTCCACACGCCGGCGCTGTGCGTGTTCCTCGACGCGGTGCGCCACGACCTGCGCACGGTGATCGCCGCGGTGGGGGACGTCGAGCGCTGGCGTCCGCACGTCAAGACCACCAAGCTGCCCGAGGTCTGGGACGAGCTGCTGCGCGCCGGCGTGCGGCGCTTCAAGTGCGCCACCACGCGCGAGGCGGCCGTGCTGCTCGCGCTGCTCACGCGACGTGGGATCGAGGGCGCCGAGGTGCTGCTCGCGTACCCGCTCGTGGGTCCGGCGCTCGAACTCCTCGGACGGCTCGCACGCATGCACGTCGGCACGCGCGTGGCGGTGCTCGTCGAGGACGCCGACGTCCTGGCGAGCGTGCCCGAGCCGCTGCGCGTCATGATCGACGTGAACGTGGGCATGGACCGCACGGGCGTCCCGCTGGCCGACGAGGAGCGCATCGTGTCGCTGCTCGGCGCGGCCGGTGCGCGCGGCACGGGCCTGCACGCCTACGACGGACACCTGTACGACGCCGATCGCGCGCGGCGTCGCGCGCGCGTGCACGCCGTCCTCGATCGGCTCTGCGCGCTGCATGCACGGTTGCTGCGGGCGGGACTGCGCGTCGACGAGCTGTGCACGTCGGGGACGCCCGGCTTCCTCGCCGCGCTCTCGCACGACGGCGTCGCACGCCTGCCCGGCACCGCGCATCGCGTCTCGCCGGGGACGGTCGTGTTCCACGACGCGCGCTGCGAGGAGCAGAATCCCGAGCTGCCGCTGCGTCCGGCGGCGCTCGTGCTGGCCCGCGTCGTGAGTCGTCCCGCGCCGGGGAGGATCACGCTCGACGCGGGCAGCAAGGCCCTGGCGGCCGAGGCCGGCGATCCGTGTGCGGTCGTGCTCGGCCGTCCCGGCTGGCGCGCGCTGGGACCCAGCGAGGAGCACCTGCCGATCGCGCTGCCCGACGGCGAGCGACCGCCCGCGCTCGGCACCCAGGTGCTGCTCGTTCCGCGTCACGTGTGTCCCACGGTGAACCTGGCCGAGCGCGCGTTGCTCGTCGAGGGCGACGGCTCGTTCCGCGTGGCCGAGGTGCTCGCGCGCGGGCACGAGCTCGGCGTGGCATGAGCGCTGCGACGCGCGGCGACGCGGCCGCCGGCTTCGCCGGTGAACGCTCCCTGCACGCGCGGCTCGATCTCTCCGCCTGAGCGCCAGGGGATCCACGCGAGCCGCGTGCGGCACGCGATCGAGCCCGCCGCAACCGTGGCGTTCCCGGGACGTCCCGCGCGCGGGACTGGTGGCGCGGCGCGCCCGCGGGCACGATCGGACGGCCGGCCCGAGGCGTCGCCCGGCCATCCATCGCACGGGAGTTCGCGCGCATGTCCGAACCGATCACGCCGCTGCTGCTGGCTCTCGCGCTGCTCGTCCCGCAGGAGGTCCCGAAGGCGCCAGCCGCGCCGAGCGACGACGAGGCCGCGGCGCTCGACGATGCGAGCGCGCCGGCGGCACAGGACGCGTCCGGCAGTGCTGCCGAGGCCGACGCCGACTCCGACGCCGACGTCGACACACCGAGCGGACCGACGCACGACGAGCGTCGCGTGTACGGTCTCGACGACGACGACGATCCCGACCTCTGGGGCATCGGCGAGGGGCTCGACGAAGGTGTCGCGTGGATGCGCGAGGGAGGCTGCGAGGCCGAGCCCGACGCGTCCCACGCCGGCCTCGATGTGTACGGCGGCTGGGGCCTCTCGATCGGCAACTCGCGCGACTGGAACGGTCTGCGTCTCAACTGGCGCGACGCCGATCTGGGCGTCGTGCGCGGGCTGTCCGTCTCGATCTGGCGTCCGGTGTGCAGCCCCGGGTCGCGCCTCGACGGACTCTCGCTGGGCCTGTGGGGTCCGCGTGCCGACGGCGTGCACGGGGTCGCGGCCGGTCTTGCGGGCGTCACCGCCGACGAGGAGTTCGGCGGGATCGCGCTCTCGGGTCTCGCCACCGTGGCTCCGGGCACGTTCGACGGCGTCGCGTTCTCGGGCTTCGCCACGGTGGCGGGATCCCTGCGCGGCATCGCGCTCTCGGGCGCCGCGACGGTGAGCACCGGTCCGTCGCACGGCATGCACCTGGCCGGGCTGGCGGTGGTCGGGGACGGCGCGACCGACGCCATCAGCGCCGCGTTCCTGGCGAACGTGCACGGCGCGCGCTACCGCGGCCTCGCCCTGGCCGGCCTCGCGCAGGTCGTCGAGGGACACATGCAGGGCATCAGCCTGGGCGGACTCGCGAACGTCACCGGCGGACGCGCCGAGGGACTGATCGTGGGGGGAGTCGCGACGGTCTCGAACGGCGGACTGTACGGCATCCAGCTGGGCGGACTCGCGTCCGTCACCGGTGGCGACTCGCAGGGCCTGAGCGTGGGCGGTGCGGCGAGCGTGTCCGACGGCACGATGTCCGGCGTGCACCTGGGCGGTTTCGCGAACGTCGCGGGCGGCGACATGCGCGGCATCCAGTTCGGAGGCCTGTCGAACGTGGCGGACGGTGGCGCGCGCGGCGTGCAGCTGGGCGGCATCGCGAACGTCGCCGGCGGAGACATGCGCGGCATCCAGTTCGCGGGGCTGGCGAACGTGGGCGACGACGGGCTCTACGGCGTCAGCGCGGGAGGCTTCGCGAACATCTCCGGCGGTGACGCGTACGGCGTCCAGCTGGGTGGACTCGCGAACGTGGTCTCGGGACAGATGGCGGGCATCCAGGCCGGCGGCCTGGCGTGTGTCGGCGACGACGGCATGCTGGGCGTCTCGCTCGGCGGACTGGCGTGCGTGAGCGGCGGCGAGACCACGGGCATCCAGGCCGGTGGCATCGCGCTCGTCTCGATGTCGCACCTGCGCGGCCTCAACCTCGGCGGCCTGCTCTGCTACGGCGGCCGGTCGGTCACCGGCATCAGCCTGAGCCTGGGCGGTGTCTGGTCGCGCTCCGAGCTCACCGGCCTGAGCGTCGGGTTGCTCACCGTGGGCGCCGGATCGCCCGAGAGCTTCTCGTGGTGGCCCGACGGCTGGGACGAGACCCAGGGGCAGGAGCGCCTGCTCGGTGTGGCGGCCTCGCTGTACCGGGTCCAGGCGTACACGAGCGACGGACTCGTGCTGGCCGGCATCATCCATCGCACGCACGACATGACCGGGCTGAGCGTGGCGGGCTTCAACGCGGTGAGCGGTCTGCAGCGCGGCCTCGCGCTGGGCGTGTTCAACTCGGCCGGCGACCTGCAGGGCGTGCAGATCGGGTTGCTCAACCACTGCGAGTCGAACCCGTCCTGGGCGCGCTGGCTGCCGCTCGTGAACGCGCGCTTCTGACGCATCGCGCGCGGCGCGCGATGTCCGGCCGCGACGCGTCGCAGGATGCGAGCGCCGCGCCCTCGGGTCGCGAGAGCGCGGCGCGGGTTATGCCGGAGGGACGAGCGCCGGGCGGGGCGCGCGAGGACGTCCCGCCCGGCGGCGACCGGTCGTCAGAGCGACTTGACCGGGATCTGGCGCGCCTTCTCCTCGACCTTCTGCGACTTGGGCAGGCGCACGGTGAGCACGCCCTTGTCGAAGGTCGCGTCGACGTGCTCCTCGTCGACAGGCACGTGCACCGGGACGCGGCGCAGGAAGCTGCCGGCGCGGCGCTCGACGTGCAGCCACGACTCGTCCTCGCGCTTCTCCTCGCTCTTGAACTCGCCCGAGACGCTGAGCACGCCGTCCTCGAGCGTGACCTTCACGTCGTCGGGGGAGACGCCGGGCAGCTCGACCACGACGCGCAGTTCCTCGGGCGTCTCGGCCAGGTCGAGTCGCGGCACGACGGCCAGCGCGGTCTCGCCGTCCGGGGCGAGCACCTCGCCGCCGAAGCCGCGCAGCACGTCGTCGAACAGACGGTTCATCTGGTCATGCAGCGCCAGGAACGGCTCGCGACGGGGGGGCAGGGACTGAGTACGGATCGTGGGCATCCAGCGGGTCAACATGGGGGCCTCCTTTCGGATGCGGGTGTGATGCAACCGGCCGGATCGCAACGGCTGTGCCAATCGGGTCGAGGCGGCAAGGCAGCGGGGGATCGGGATCGGGATCGGGATCGGGATCGGGATCGGGTTCGGGTTCGGGTTCGGGTTCGGCTTCGGCTTCGGCTTCGGCTTCGGCTTCGGCTTCGGGCTCGGGCTCGGGCTCGGGCTCGGGCTCGGGCTCGGGCTTCGGGCTTCGGGCTTCGGGAGCCCTCTGTCAGGATGGCCGAAAATGCATGCCGATCTGGCGCGATCTGTCGAGATGGCGCGGTTGGAGGGGGCCGTGGCTTGTCAGGCGCAGCGCGCGCCCGTCCAATGGCCCGATGGGACGGCCGCTCGACGACTACCGCAAGAAGCGCGACTTCGCGCGCACGTCCGAGCCGCCCGGGAAGTCTCGCCGCGGGAGGCCGCGGGGAGGCGCCGACGGGGAGTCGGAGGACGCGGGGGGCGAGCGGCGGGCCTTCGTCGTCCATCGGCACGAGGCGCGGCGGCTGCACTACGACCTGCGGCTGCAGATGGAGGGCGTGCTGCGCAGTTGGGCCGTGCCCAAGGGGTTCAGCTACGAGCCGCGCGACAAGCACCTCGCGGTGCGCACCGAGGACCATCCGCTCGAGTACGAGTCGTTCAGCGGCATGATCCCGCCGGGGGAGTACGGCGCGGGCGCGATGACGATCTGGGACAGCGGCCACTACGCGCTGGTGACCGACGGCACGCCCGCCGCGGCGGTGGCCGAGGGCGAGCTCAAGCTGCTGCTCTTCGGACGCCGGCTGCGCGGCGAGTGGCACCTCGTCCGCACGCAGGGAGGTCCCGAGCGGCGACGCGGCGGCGAGGGCGGCGAACACTGGCTGCTGTTCAAGAGCAAGGATCGCTACGCGGGGACGACGCGCGACTCGGCCCTCGGCATCGACCTCGCGCGCGCGCCTCTGTCCACACCGCCCGCGCGCCAGGGCGTGATGCGCGCCGGCGCGGCGGGTGCGCCGTTCAGCGATCCCGACTGGCTGTTCGAGATGCGCTTCCGGGGACGTCGCGCGCTGGCGCAGGTCGATGCGGGCGGCACGCGCCTGCGCGGGTTGCGCGGTGCGCCCGACGAGGTCCTCTCCGACCTGCGCGAGGTGCGCGCGACGAGCGCGCTGCTCGACGGCGTGCTCGTCGCGCTCGACGAGGGCCAGCGTCCCAGCGAGGAACGGCTCGCCGCGCGCCTCGCGGGCGACGCGTCGATCGAGGTCTGCTACTACGCGTTCGACCTGCTCTTCGCGGACGGCTTCGACCTGCGCGGCCTGCCGCTCGTCGAGCGCAAGAGCGCGCTGCGCACCGTGCTGCGCGAGCTGCCGGGCTGCGTCCTGTTCGTCGACCACGTCACGGGCGACGGACTGCGCCTGGCCGAGGCCGTGCGCGCCGCGGGCCTGCCGGGACTGGTCGCCAAGCGGCTCGACGCGCCGTACGTGCCCGGGGCATCGGACGCGTGGCGACGCATCGACCTCGACGCGTCACCCGAGACCCCACGCGTCACCGACGCGCTCGAGGCGCGCACGCCGCGCGCCCGGGCGCGGCGCGGCAAGGTGGCCTTCACGAACCTCGACAAGGTCTTCTGGCCGGCCGAGGGCTACACGAAGGGCGACCTCGTCGCGTTCTACGACGGCGTGGCCGACGTGCTGCTGCCGTACCTGCGCGACCGTCCGTGCCACATGAACCGCTTCCCGGACGGCATCGAGGGCAAGTCGTTCTACCAGCGCCAGGCGAACGAGAGCATCCCCGACTGGGTGCCGACGGTCACGGTGCCGAGCGGCAGCCGCGACGAGCCGCACCGGCACATGCTGATCAACGGGCGCGACGCGCTGCTGCTGCTCGCGAACCTGGGCAGCATCGACCTGCACCCGTGGCTGAGCCGCGCGCAGCACCTCGGACATCCCGACTTCTCCGTGCTCGACCTCGACCCGAAGGGCGCGCCGTTCTCCGACGTGGTGCGCATCGCGCGCAGCCTGGGGAAGATCCTGCGCGGCATCGGGCTGCGTCCGCTGCTCAAGACCTCGGGCAAGACGGGACTGCACATCTACGTCCCGCTGCTCGAGGATGCGTACACGTACGACCAGGCGCGCATGTTCTGCGAGTCGATCGCGCGCGTCGTGGCGCGCGACCACAAGGACATCGCGACCTGCGAGCGCGTGGTCGACAGCCGCGGCGGACGGGTCTACATCGACTTCGGCCAGAACCGTGCGGGGCAGACGGTGGTGCCGCCGTACTCGGTGCGTCCCGTGCCGGGCGCGACGGTCTCGACGCCGCTGATGTGGGACGAGCTCGAGGGCGAGCTGCACCCGTCGATGTTCACCATCCGCACGGTGCCCGAGCGGCTGCAGCGGCACGGCGACCTGTTCCGCGGCGCGCTCGCCGACCGCCAGGACCTCGTCCCGGCGATCGAGGCGCTCGACCGCTACCTGGCGTCGCGATGAACGACATCCGGGACTGCATGGTGATTCACGCGAAACGTCGTTCCGCCATTTGCTGAGGCCTGCCGGGTCACTCCTGGCCTTGCGTGGTCCGGTATGCTGTACAACTCGCGGGACGCCCGGTTCGGGCGTGGTGCATGCGAGAGAGGAAGGAGGGCGGTCAAGTGCAAGTCCTGGGTGATCTCGTCTACCTCGAGAACGAGACGATCCTGCCGCTGCCATGGTGGCATCGAGCACCTCTCGGCCTCATGCATGACACGTCGGTGCATCTTTCGGTCGTGCGGCGCAGGAAGCCTCGCCGCAAGCCGTCAGGCGGCTGGCGCCTCCCTGATCTCATCGTGTCGGTAACTGATCCCGCCAACTGGGATCGGATGTTTCATGTCACCGCACGGACGCCCGACGAGCCTGGTCGCCTCGCCGAGGCCACCCACTTCGAGCTTCCGATCAACATCGCGTTGGCCGAGTCTGCGACCGTCGACAACGGTCGGTTCCATGAAGTCACTTTCATCTGTGAGCCCACGAGCAAGCAGAGGATCAAGAAGCGGCATCTGCGCAAGCACTTCCGGCAACGCGGATTTCGAGAGACCGTGGT